>NZ_JBQFUU010000001.1:0-1490640 GCF_056539345.1 Ruegeria sp. BB9
ATAGGCAACAGACCAAACCAAAGTGTCGCGGGATGGAGCAGCCCGGTAGCTCGTCAGGCTCATAACCTGAAGGTCGCAGGTTCAAATCCTGCTCCCGCAACCAAACTCAAAAAATCAAACTACAGCCCGAAAACCCAAACGGCCAACGGGAAGTAAGTAAGATATGCGCGTAGTCACTGCGCGAAAAGTGCAGCGCGCCGCCGAAGAAATCTTAGAATTTTTCGAAACCCTCGTCAGCTCCGCGGCTCTTGGCACACCCGTCACGGTAACCAAAATATCGGTGTCTGCCCTCGGAACGGGACAGTCCGATCACAAGCCGATGGGTGAAAGTAGACCCTGATGATCTGTCGCTATCGGCAGCCGATCCGCCGGATAGGCCGATTGCGGCGCTGCGCGTTTCTTCGTGTCGCCCCTTCACAACGTTCTACAGGTCATCGGACATGATCCGTAGATCGGGCACCTCTTCTATTACCCAGTCTTCGGGCGGGTTCAGTTGCGCCTGTCGTTTGCCGGTGTTTGGGTCTTTGACGAAACGCTGCCGGTTCCAAACCAACCGCCCGATATAGAGTTCGTTGTTCAAGATGCCGGTGCCACGCTGGTAGTTGCCGTAGATCGTCGATGATCCCCATGTGCCAAGGGGGCCGTGAATGCCCTCATTGTTCAGTTGAGCAGCGATGTTGCGTGGGCTTTGCCCATGGCTGTAGTCCTGAAAGATACGTTGAACGATCTGGGCTTAGCTTTCATTGATCCGCCGTTCCCCTGTGGTGATAGACCCGTCTGCGTCCATATCTAGCGCAATGTCGTAACGGTATGTGATACCACCGGTTGATTTACCTTTACGCACACGTCCTTCAAGGTCGCGATGGGTCTTTTGAGCCAGGTCTTTCAGGATCAGGCTGCTCATAGTGCCTTTGAGACCGATATGCAGTTCAGAAATTTCTCCCTCTGCCACGGTTACAATCGGGATGCCCTGAAACCGCATCTGCTTGAAAAAGGCCGCGATATGTTCCTGATCTAGGCTTAAGCGGTCGAGACCTTCGGCTACGACGACTTCGAAATTATCAAGCCGGGCGTCTTCCAAAAGCCGTTGATAGCCAGAGCGAAGATGAGATGCTCCGCTCAGTCCTCGGTCGGAAAAGGTCTGGGCCTCCTGCCAACCATTGCTATTGATCAAGCGCAGGCACAGCCGATGCTGGTCCTCAATGGAGGCGTCACTTTGAAGATCGGTGGAGTAGCCGGCGTGGATAGCGGCGCGCATGGGTCGGGCCTTTCGGCCTTAGGAGCTGGTTGGTCCAACCCGTTATAGGCATGGATTGGGCCGTGTTTTGTACTTTCATTGCAACCCGTTGCAATGAAAGATGCTTCGGTCATAGGTATTTGGCCGAACCGACGAGCGGCTTTAGGGTGCGATAACTTGCCGTTTGCGACCCAAGGTCTTCATCTTTGCCTGCAGGAGAGATTGGTAGTCGTCACAGGCTTACAGTCCGATGGAGCGATTGTAATGCTTCTGAGACATGTCCAGCGTGGCATGTCCGAGGATATCCCGGATGATGTTGACATTTTCCGGGTCTGTCTCTGCGAGGCTGGTCGCCGCAATGTGCCGAGAATTGTGTGTGCGCAACTTAACGCCCAGCAAGCGTTTTGCCGCTTTCGGCAGCTCACGAGACAGGCCATTGGCGGTAATCGGGTCTCCATATTGGCTGATCCACAGCGCATTGGATGTCTTGGGTCCAACCAGGATCGGACGATAGATCCCCAGATAAGACACCATCGGTTGCACCAGTAATTTGGGTAGAGGAAACCAGCGCTCTTTTTTGTCTTTGGTGTCCTCAGCCGAAAGATGAACTTCAAAAGCATCAGGGCTTGTATCGTGCGTACCCAAAGTCCATATACACACGGCTTACGTTTTTCTTTTTCGACCTGCTGTCTCCTCAATTCGGCGTTCAGTCTCTCGATTCAGACCGACCACGCCGAGTCGCCGCAATGATGCGGGCGACAAGCATTAGGAGACTTCCACCATGGCAAATGGCACAGTAAAATGGTTCAACTCAACCAAAGGTTTTGGCTTTATCGAGCCTGACGATGGGAAGCGCGACGTGTTCGTGCATATTTCCGCACTTGAGCGTTCCGGCATTAGCGAATTGAAGGACGGCCAGAAGGTTACCTTCGACGTCGAAGCTGGCCGTGACGGACGCGACAGCGCTTCCAACCTGGCACTCGCATAGCCTGCTACGGGCATCCTTCTGGGGTGCCCGGTTGCTCAGAGGGTTCCCAAGAGCCGTTGGAGAACAAGTCAGTTGCAACAGCAGGAATTGACCCGGGCGCTCGTTCAATACCGCGTACCCGATACGAAGCGTAGTGTTTTTGAACTGACTATTACTGTTATCCCTTTTTTCGCGCTATGGGGCGCAGCGTGGTTTGCGCTTTCCCTTGGTGTCTGGGTCGCTATTCCACTGGCAATCCTTAACGCTGCATTTCTGGTGCGTCTCTTCATCATCATGCATGATTGTGGTCACGGATCATTTTTTAAAAACCGTACCGTTTGCAATTGGACAGGCCGGGTCTTGGGTGTTCTCGTCCTCACACCTTATGACGTCTGGCGGCAAAGCCACGCGATTCACCACGCCTCAACCGGCAACCTCGATCGGCGCGGGATGGGCGATATCCCTACGTTAACTGTAGAGGAATATCTGAAGCGAAAGTGGGTCGGGCGTGCCGCTTACAGGTTAATCCGGAACCCCTTCTTCCTGTTCTGTATCGTGCCTGTCTACACGTTCTTTCTGCAAAATCGCTTACCCTTTGGTTTCATGCGGTCAGGCTGGCTGTATTGGGCAAGCGCAATGGGAACAAACGCCGCGATTGCGGTGGTCCTGGCCCTGATTTTTTGGACCGGAGGCCTGGATGTGCTGGTTTATGTATTCCTGCCGACCATGATCGTCGCCGCCTCGATTGGTATTTGGCTTTTCTATATTCAACACCAGTTTGAACACACGACATGGGAACGGGAAGAAGAGTGGAACCTTCAGGACGCCGCATTCTATGGAAGTTCTCATTATGCCTTACCAGGCATCCTGCTTTGGTTCTCTGCAAATATTGGCGTACACCATGTTCACCACCTTGCCAGCCGCATACCGTTTTATCGGCTAAACGAAGTTTTGCGGGACCATTCCGAGTTGGAAAATTGCCAACGTATTACTCTATATGAGAGCCTTCACTGTGCACGATTGCATCTTTGGGACGAAAAAAGCCAGCGCCTGCTGACATTTTCCGAGGCTTTGTCGAACGCCAATTCCAATAGGCATTTAGTGTAGCCTGGCGCGTACCAGATAGGCTTCGACTGTATCACCGCCCAAGGCACGAATGGCCTCTAACCGGTGAAGGCCTTCAATCAGCACGAATCTCTTGTTGTCCGAGCGTATCTGGATCGGGGTTTGCTGGCCGTTTTTCAAAATATCTTCGGCCAGCGTCAGAACTTTTTGTTGATCAAGCGTTTTTGCCCGTTTCACAGGTACATAAATCAGGTCGAGCGGATATGGTCGTTTCTCCAACATAAGCTACGTGACCAACCTTTCGTACATTTGTTCCGATTTAGAGCTCACTTCAAAAGCGGGGGCTGGAACGTGCGTCATAGAACTGAACGAACAGCGTCGCGCAGTTCCTGATGCATAATCCAAGTTGCGGGCTCGTCGTCACTTTCGATGTAAGAAAATGCCAGAACCTGTGCGGCTCCATCATTCTGTGCCGATCCGGCTTCGGGAAGATCCAGCTCCAGATATTCCGCAATCAATAGCCCGATTTTCTTGAAGACCTTGATAGAGGCTTCGCGCGATTTGTAACCGGCCGCCTGAGACAAGTTACCAATGGTCAGACCGTCCTTGCCTGCGATTGTAAGTGCTTTCAGCAACCTGACCTGCGCAGGGGTGAGCCTGATCTGGCGCAATGCCTCGGCATATTCTCTTTCACTGGGAACGAGGGTTCCGGAGTTTCCCTCCAAACGGCGTTGACCGCTACGCTTCCTGTCTCGTGCTTCGAGAATTTCTTTCAAGGCTTCTATAGCCAATGCTGGTGTTTCTCCAACTGCATCGGCAATCATTGTCTGCGTTTTGGCCGGCGGTTTGGGAAATGCCCGTGCAACACTATCGCCGCTCAGAACGCCGGCCTTGATCAAGTACTTTCCAAACTCTTCCTCAATCACTCCTGATACGTCAGCGTTCCGCGACTTACGAACACTGCGGTCCTGAAATGCTCGTTGTTCCAGACCTCGAGCTGACATCTTTGAACCGGAAAGGGTAATTTGAGGGGTATTTTTGCGCATCAGAGAAACACCACTACAACTATCGCTGCGACAAACACCGCCGATGCAATAGATATCTTTATCCCATTGGACCGGCGGCGCGCCTTTTCAGCCTTGATGCTCTTGCCCAGGTTTTCATCAATCGAGTCATTGTTCACGGCTTTGTCCTTCCTGATTTCTCATGCGGCATAGGTTTCCACCAACGCATTGTTATGGCACATTTTCCGTGCACGTATCGTTCTGTCTTGTGAATGGACGATTACATTCCCAACCGTCACCTCTTCGGTTCAAATGAGCGTTGGAAGGAACTTGAATCTTATCGCACCTGTTCCGGTTTGCGCGAAAACCACGTTCGCATTTCCATCCGGAAAAAGTCTCAGGGGCGAGATATGCATCCTGTGGAATTGCCACTGGTTCACAGCTGCTCTCCGCCGCCCTGTAACCTCTGAGGCACACCCATCCATCCGAGCTTCTTTTGTCGCTCAGACGACCGTTTTTTGGGACATCTATTTCAACACAATCCTGGCTCTCTTTACGAAATCCCCAGTTGCAGTGTATTTCCTGCACGCCAAACCGAGTTTCGACGTACCCATTTTGGGGCGAAATCACTTCTTCACACTCTTCTCCGGCACGCTGGAACAGCCGATTGCACGCCCACTGATCTCCGGTTGATGCCAGGTAGGCATTTTCAGGAACTCTTATTTTCTCACAGAGTTCTCCGACATTCTGAAAACCGTGATTGCATTCCCACCCGCGGCCATAGGAGCTACCCGTTAAATATGCGTTTTGGGGTACGTCTGGACTTTGGCAGGATCCGTTTCTGTTTTCGAAACCTTCGTCACAAACCGTTGCACTGGCATTGCCTGCGACTTGGGCAGCAAGCTGCGTTCCTGAGAGCGACACCAAAAGTGTCGAGATCAAACAAAGTATGCAGCGCGTAAACCCAATGAGTGACTGATCCAAACGGAGCCAGAGACCTGATCTATCGGGCATCAAACACGCAATTCATGTGCCAAGTGCTGTTCATGCGGCGCCTTCTTTCCTTGGTCACGCGATGACAGGTGCATGTCCTGTGACAGTTGCAAATGCTTGCGAGGAACGAGCTCATAGCGAAGACCCCAGCGAAACCCGTTCCTATGCTGGGGCACATGCTACAGTTAGTCTGAAGGCCATTGGTTTATCGTAACCGGCAGCATCGCGGCGACGAGATACTTTCACCAATACACTTTTGTGGTTCGTGGCAGCGATAGAGTCAAGGAACTTTCCTTCGTCGCCGTGGCAGCACCGTTAGGGCAGGTAGTAATTGAAACTGCAGGTGACCAAGTTGCCAAACAAGCCTCCGAAAGAAATTAACTGGCAGCGGTCTGACGTTGTAGAGATTTCGGACTGGACCAACAGCGAATACCAACTTTGTCTCGCGTCGCCCTTATCGGGCCTGAGCGCCGCGAAAGTGCTGTACGTGATCAAGGTTTCCAGGTGTCTATAGATGATTGGCCAGACGTCATCAGGAGCAGTGCAGCGACAAAAGTGCCGCATGCTGCGCGATGCTCAAATTACAGCAATGCACATGAAGCGGGCATGGTGCAGTCGCTGAGCATTCGGTCTCAATGACATTGTGAGAAACACTATTGGCCGAAGTTTGAATTCAAACTCCTAACTTGGTGGTTTCCAATTGGCTTGTCTCATGGCGTAACTGAGGTCTTTGCCGTATTTCGAATCTACAAATAGCTCCTCAAAGAGCGCATCCACGCGACTGTCAGGCCACTCGCGTGACAGTTGCTCAGATAGAGTTTGAGCTTCTGCCTTATTCCCCAACATCTGATGTGACGCCATAAGGTAAGCAACGGTTACTGGTCCCACAGGGCCGCCTTTTTCAGCTACGCTTTCAAAGGCTGACACAGCGCCTTCGTAGTCCTTCATATGGAACTTTGCTGACCCCATCGCGTTCTGAAAAACATAACCCCGCTCTAGCTCGATTTTTGAGAGTGCGTCCTCGCTAATTTCTACGACTTGTTCAAACGAACCGGAATAGAGCAGGACCAGCGACACGAACTCCAAAACATGTACATCGTGTGGTGCCAAACGCCGTGCTCTTTGCGCAAATTCTATGGCTTCAAGCCAGTTTCCCTTGGCAAATTTGACCCAAGCCATTGCGGCTTGGCTCCACCCCGCTTCCGGAGCCAATTCGATGGCCCTGTTGGCCTGAGTGTCCGCGTAGTTCAACATGTCCTGAGCTAGGTCGACGTCGGATGTCAGCACTGCAATTGTGGCGGCGACTTGTGCAGCGCCTGCATGGCCGCCGAAATAGCTGTCGTCGTTTTCAATTGCTCCCTGGAATATGGTTAAGGCCGCGTCAAGACGCGCAGGTTCCAAGGCCGGAAAGATCAGGTCCCGACCAGTATGGGCCAGATTTACAGCCTGAAGACGCATTGGGGATGCATCAAAAATGGCGCTGCGCTCATCACGGCTCAGCCCATCGACCGATAAGTCAGTTGGAACATCCTGCTTTGTCGAGCTCACCAAAAAAGCAATCGCACAACAGCCTAGAATTGTGATCCCGACAATCCTAACAGCTGGCCGTGCCAATGCACGAGCACTGGCGTCCAGCTCGGAGAAGTGGGGGTGAGCCGTTTCGGAGCCGCTTCTCAAAATCCGAGGTGCGTAACCACCCTTTGGCAGTTCAAACACCGTTTTTTCCCCGTGCCCATCTGCAGCGTAATATTCGGCAAGCTTGCGTCGCAGGCGCCCAGCGTCCACTCGCACCACATTTTCACGGCGAGCCATCTCGGACATTGATCCGCCATAGACATCCATTGCAATCGTCTTGGCGCGAATTTTATCGGCCCTTCCATTGAGAGACTCCTCGACCACATACGCAAGAAAGTCCTGCAAGCGCTGCGAGCCCGTGAAAGTCGAAGACCTGATAAGCCGCTGAAGTGCCGCCCGAACATCTTTTGCAGCAGGTGACCCGCTCTCATTCAGTGGAGAAGATGTGTCTTTGGTTAAACCCATATTTTCAGTAAGTTACGCATCTGATTACACCGTATTATGCCCCGATATACCTATTGTTAAAAGTGAATTCGTCCAACACTCCCCTAAACCAGTTGATCCATTGAACGAGCTCCGAAATGAAAGGCATCGCCCTTGATAACCTGTTTCCCAACCATCGGGCCGCGATTGCGGACCTAAGGCGGGCGGACACCGTTTTCGATGAAATCTGCCGAGACTATCAGCTTCTAAGTGACGAGTACCTCTCCGTGAACACTGAGCCGAGAAGTCGGTCGTACACGATTGCCCGCGACATCCGCGAGTCTTTGGATGGTCTTCGGGATGAAATTGCTGAATCGCTGCGGCGTGCAGGGAAGATATAATTCAAATAGGGGAAGGGAAACCGATGAGATCAATATTGAAACATGCCACAGCCATGGTGCTGATTTCTGGCGCGGGTTTTGCCCAAGAAGCGCCTATCATACACGACGGCGAGTTCGAGTTTCTCCGCGCGCAGTTTGGCGAGCAATGGGATGCTCAGGATGCGGAGGTAGAAGTTAAGCTTGCCGAGATCCGTGGCGCGAATGGAGGACAACCACCCAACATTCTCTACATTCTGATTGACGATGTGAGTTTCGGTCAAATGGGCAACCGGACGATGAACTATGTCACCGGTTTCGATACGCCCAACATCAATGACTTTGCCACAGAAGGCATGTCTTTGATGCGAATGTACACGGAGCCATCCTGCACACCGACTCGAACGGCGATGTTGACCGGTCGACATCCGGTGCGCGCGGGCGTGGAAGAGGTCAAGGTCGCCCTGGTCGGCGAAGGTCTTGCGTCCGAGGAAGTCACCATCGCCGAAATCCTCAAGGAAGTAGGGTACAACACCGCGCACGTCGGGAAATGGCACCAAGGCGATATTGAACAGGCCTATCCGCACAATCAGGGCTTCGACTGGGCGGCTTTTCCCTTGCATCAGCAGGTTCAGCTGAGCTTGATGACACGTGATGCGATGGTCGCCAACAATATGCTTGGTTACCATTGGTCAGGGCAGTCCAACCAATTTCAATTGGACGAGCGGTTCAAACCCTATGGCCTTGTGACCGGCGTAGAAGGTGAAGCGGGTGGTCTGGCTCGCGAAGTCGAAATGGAGCCCGGCGAAGAATGGACCCAAGCGAAATACGAGGAAATGAACTTGCGCTATCAGCTTCAAGCATTGGAGCAGCTGGAGCGGCTGGCTTCGCAGGACGCGCCATTCTTTATGCAATACTGGCCACTCTATCCGCTGAACTTTGCTTATCCTGAGCAGGCCGTATCTCGCAACGGCGGCTTCCATGCGGACAAATTGCAGGTTCTAGACGGTTGGATCGGCGAGGTTTTGGCCAAGCTGGATGAAACCGGCAAGGCAGACAATACCGTCGTCATGATCATGGCCGACAATGGTTTGATGTACCACTACGAAGGTACATCCGGCCTGAACCAGCTGATATATCGCGGCGGAAAGACACAGCACCTTGAAGGCGGAGTGCGAACCGATGCCTTTATCCGCTGGCCCGGCGCCATTGAGGCGGGCAGCGCGGCAGGTGACATCGTGCACGTATCTGACCTGTTCACCACCTTCGCCCGTATAGCAGGTGCGACTGACCGTATTCCACGGGACCGTGTGATTGATGGCATCGACCAGACGGCATTGTTGCTTGAGGGAGAAGGCAATTCGCGCCGTGACTACGTCTACGTGTACGAAGGGCCTGTTCTGCGCTCAGTTGTGAAGCAAGAGTTCAAGATGCATTTGCCGGCCCCCGGCCAGCCCGGCGCTGCGGCCCCCGTTTTCAATGTCTATCGAGACCCACGTGAAGAACATCCGCTTGTCGGGTACTCACTATGGTCCGGTGCATCTTTCCAAGACATGGTGAAGCGCCATCAGAAAACTATAGCAAAGCACCCGCATCTGCCACTGGGAAAGGGCGTTCCGTATGAGGGGATCGAGAACCTTCGTCCTGAAAGCGAACTGACCCGAGAAGTCTTCTCCAGTTGGCAATGATGAATGTAGACGGCGGCGCAAACCCGTCGCCGTCTAACCAGACCATTCAATTTCTCTCAGGCATATGATGCCACGCATCTTCCTGTGTTTTGTTCCCCTGATCTCTGCGCTGCTCGTGGTGGGCTATGCAGCCGAAGCTGAGGAAACGCGTCAATTCCATTGGCTGTGGTGAACAACACCGACATTCGATATCAGTATTTTGATTTGGGAGGGGGTACAGACCTTCAGGATTCCTTTGTCGATGGTGCATACATGCTGCGCCCTGATCTAAAACTAAAATACGAGCTCCACTAAAATTCAACGAATGCGACTGGCGAAAGGTTCAACGGGTTCGAAAAGACCAGCTTCAAGCTGATCTACTTTCCCTCACAGAAACCCTTGTCTGACACCTGGAGCAAAAAATCCGCACTTGGTTTGGAGTGGATCCTCGATTTTGTTGACCCCGACGAAGGCATCGGCATCGGTACGGATCAGATCGCCCCATTTGGTGGGTTCGCTTTTGCAAACACGAATACTGGGCTGACTCTGATCCCTCTGGTCCAGCACTTTGCTTCGCATAACGCTTCTACTTGATATCAGCCAAATTGCGCTGCGCCTGATTGCGCTTCAGCCATTTGGTGACGGGTATTGGGCAAAAGCAGATATCAAAGCGCCATACGATTGGGAAAATGACGCGTGGCCCGCGACCGCCGAGTTCCAGATCGGTAAAAACCTCAACCCTGGAACTGCTCTCTACACCGATGTGTTGGTCGGTATTGGTGCTAACAGACCCTACGACCAAGGTGCCGGGATAGGTCTCAGGTCCAACTACTAAGCACCGCCAATATGCAAGGAAGCTTTGATGCTCCACCTCAGATGAATTAGCGCCCTCGTAGTTCTGACCGGCGTATTTTCTATGCCCGGGCTTTCCCGCGCTCAGACTCTACCTGCGCCAGGTCAAAACGAAACAGGCTGTCGGCATGGAGCCTCATTCTATCTGTTCACACCCCTGCGAATCACGGGTAAGTCAACCGTGGCTGGACAATCCGCGGATTTGGATCTGGACCTTGGTGACGTTCTGGATGTGCTCGATTTCGCGGCAGCTGGCCAGTACGAGGCATGGAACGGGGGTTTTGGGATAATCGTAGATGCGAATTAAGTGGTGATCGAACAGTATACCACTTTGCCTGGCCCCCTGGGAGCCGGGGTTAACGTTGACGTTCGTCAAAGATGGTTTGGTGAACTGTGGCCTTACTGTATTTCAGATGGCGAATACGGCAGCAGCGGCCAGAGATGTACAATCGATCTCCAGGGCGGCCTGAGGTACAATTCCATCCGTTAGGAAATCGACATAGCGACCCCAGGTCTGGGAAACCCACCAACATTGGACGGAGATCAGGGTTGGATAGAACCAGTCGTCGGCATACGCGGAATGTGGCGGCTAAACCAGAAATGGACTGGGATTGCGTCTGTGGAACTTGGCGGTTTTGGTGCCGGTGGAAATGATCTCCAGATTGGCACAAGTATTGGCTTTGACTATCAGCCCTGGGAGAAAACCTCACTGACATTCGGGTATCGTTACTTTAGCGTCGACTATAGCGACACACTGAGTTCCGGTGAATTTGCCTATGACGTCGATCAGCATGGTCCATACATTGGTATCAAGTACTTTTTCTAGCGAGCGGGCGTAAGGTGAATTTCATAAGAAACGAACTGGGCCGGAAACTCGCGCTGCGTCAGCTCAGTCGCTAGTCTGATCGCGGCCGGGCCACATGTGCTTAATCGCGTTGAAGGTCGATCAACACCGGCATCAACTGCAACTGCAAAGCGCGGTTACCTCCGGCATTTGGTTAGCAAAAAACTCGGTTCATATTGTCTCCCTTGGGTTGCGAACATTCCTTGATTGTTCAGCCTTCGATGACGGCTTTGTCCGCACAACGTAATTCTAAGAGTGGCAACACTGACGTCCGCTTGGCGAATAAACCTGACATCTCAATTGCGTTCGGAAACGGTGGTTGCGCCCTCCCGCAACCAAACTCAAAAAATCAAACTAGCGCCCAAAAAACCAAGCTGTGGGCAAAGGTCGGCCCTATTCCGATAAGGCAATGCCTTGGGGCGCCAAGCAGAAGCGCTTTGGGAGTGTTTCAGCGAAAGTGGTCCACTGTAACGACGCACCTTCACGCCCGATGAGCCAATCCGCCTAACTTACGTTCGCGCTACCGTCGATGCGATTGACATCTGTGTTGGGAAAGAACTCTGCCCAGACGTGCCAGAACAAACCGGCACGCAAGGTTTCAACCCGCGTGAGTTGCCCCTGATCGCTATTTCCCCAAAAGTCACAACGCTTTACTGGTTTGCCGCTGTCGTTGTACCAGACCCCGAGGCTTTCGAAATGTGGGTCTATTTGAACCACAAGATCACGCCCTCCGACTTGTGTGTTCACCAGCCAGTTCTGGTCAACCACGAAGTCGTCGGTCCAACACACGGCATCCGACCCGATGGTCACGCCCCAAACAGGTGTCTTGTTGGGCAGGCGCGTGTCAGGCGCGCGCTCCATGTTGTCCATGACGGGGTCAGCCTCCTGATGCTGCCTGGCGATCCCCCATCCGAAAACGATCTCCAGCACCATGTCCAGCAGTCTCAGGAACGGGTTGCTCGACGGCTTGTTCAGAAAGACCTCACCGTCCGGGTAGGCTTTCTTGAAGCCACGGAATGTCATGCGGAACGTTGGCCATGGCTCCATTTGAGCTTCCGGACGCAATGGGCAGGCGGGCCCGTCCGACGCGGTGTCCCGATCCGCTTCTCGGAACCCATAGATGTGTTGGATTGGCTCCCCGGAGTCGTTGTCCCGCAGGATCAAGTTGTTGCCATGTTGCGCTAGAACTTGAAGGTTAAGCCGTTTTCCTTCGATGGATGGCCTGTAACCCTGACCAAGATTGGCCATTGCGCAATAGGTCATGACCACGTCTTCGCCCCCAAGCCCCTTGGCGTCGCCGGCCAGATGCGGCCGCATGATCTGGGCGTCAGGATGTGCCCGGGCGAGATCGCCGTTTGTTATCACGATCACGGGCGCGGTCGGTCCGACGAACCGTTCGGCTTCGGCAATGCTGTAATACCGGGCTGTGTTGAGCTGGTTTCTCAACCCTAAATGGACCCACACATAGGGAAAGCCATACAGAACCAATGCCAGAGCCGCGCCCAACCACCAGATCGCGCCGATGCCGGCACCGAACGCAAAGTGGGCTATGGTCGCAACCGCAAAAGCCGCAAGGCCAAGCCCGATCAACCGATATTCGTTGCGAATGAAGCGGATCATGTTTTCTCGCTTTACCTTCAGCAACATCTGGGAAACGTCACCGAGGTCGCGGAAATAGACAAAGCCAATCCCGAGCGAGATAGCGAGGCCAGTATAGAAGATCAGATTGGCAAGCATGGAGGTGCCTCTTGAACGTGGCGGGCCGAGGTGAGGTCGGACTGCAGTTAGCGTTCGACCGCAGTCTGTTTGGTCAGAAAGGCTTCGACCGCGGCAACGGTTTCTGGGCGCAGGTTTTCGATGCCTTCATACGGCACGCCGCGCGCAGGTTCGGTATCAGGATACAGCTTTTTTCGGGCAAGATGCCGTCCCAGAATGCGCTGGAATTCCTGGCCGCCCCACGCGCCAACTTCGGTCGAAACCGGGTACTTTTCATGCGTATCCCGATAAATATCGAAGAAATTCGCCAGAATTGCACTTTCTCCGGCACCCGGAAGGTTCAGTTTCAACTGATCCTTCACGATCGCCTTCGGGGATGCCACCGAATAGATGATCACATGATCGCGACGCGTTTTCGACTCGTCGCCGAACAGGATTGACGCGGATTGGTCCACCCCATCCACAAGCCTGTCCCGTGGGATGAACGCGTCGGCACCAGCCAGGCGGGACAGGGTCGTATACAGATCCGACACATGGATGATGTTGTTCACGATCGAGTCCGCCTCGATCATTCCGGGCCAACGGATAAAGGCATCCACACGTACGCCGCCTTCTGTCGTATCTCCCTTGCCGCCACGGAAAATCATCGGCGTGAAACCTGACTGTGGGGAATATTTCGTGAAGTGCCCGTTGTCGCCCATCAGCACCACAATGGTGTTTTCGGCTACGCCAAGCGTCTCCATCTCGTCAAACAGCACGCCCAGATATTCGTCCAGCAGTTGCAACTTGTCCGCATAAAGGCCGCCATTCACGCTTTCAGGGCCGTCGCGTCCGGCGCGCGTGTTGTCGAGCGGGATCATCGGCCAGTATTGCAGAAAGAAGGGGGTGTCACCGCCTGCCAGCCGCTGCAGTTCAGACAGCGCCTTGAGCTGGAACTGTTCGTTCATCTCATCGTATTTTTCTGCGTCCCAACGCTCGCCGGGCTGCATGCGGATTTCGCGGATTGGACCGCCAGCCTCACCTTCGATGACGGTGGCCATGGCGGCAGGATCCGGGCGGAACCAATCGTCTACGATATAGTCCTCTTCAAAGTCCTGGATGCCGACCGAGACCTGCTCGCGGATCGCATCATCGTTGAAGATTGTCAGTTGACCCTGTTGATGGATGGCATGCTGCGCATAGTCGAAACCCTGATTCATCGCCCAGCTTTCGGCGATATCACCCATATGCCATTTGCCGACATGACTGGTGGCATAGCCGGCCTCTTTCAGAACCTCTGCCAGTGTGACCTCATCTCCGGGAAGGCCAAAGCCGGCAATGTCGACCGTAGTGTCGCCCATACCCATGCGCACCGGCAGCCGCCCGGTCATCTGGGCCACGCGCGTCGGCGTGCAGGACGGCTCGGTATACATTCGAACCATGCGCATGGCTTCGTCCGAGAACGCATTGATGTTGGGGGTTTCAATTCCGCGTACCGCATTCAGTTCGGGAATGCCCATGTCGCCGAAACCCAGATCGTCGATCAGAATGGACACGATGTTGGGATGGTTGCCAGCATTGCCTTCCCGAAACTCGACCAGTAACGCATCGACGGCAGCGTTGTCTTCAATCCACTGCTCGCCATTCTGCGCTTCCAGAATATAGTACTGTGCGTCATGGATGATCGGCGTGTCCTGCGCAAAAAGCGGGGAAGACAACAGGATCGAGATGGCCGGCGCCAAACAAAAAAGTCTTGTGAACATAAAGGGTTCCCCGCTGTAGGAAGGTTGCGATTGCGACAAGTCTAATTATTTCGGCCTCTAAATCAAATTCAGGGGCGGTGGCACGAGGGCCGGTCGCCCCGTTTGGGGGCAAACCACCGGCGTGATCGCTAGGCTGTTTCGAACAGGGCGTCGGTGAGCAGGTGTTCCGAAAGCGCACCGGGCGCGCCGATCGCCACAAGCCGCGTCTCGGGTTTTCGATCACCCCATGCGCCATCCCGTGAAATGTCCATGCGCTTTCCGACGACCTGCACAAGAATGCGATGATCCGGGTCCTCCTCGCTGAAAACAAATCCTTTGAGGCGATAGACGTCGCCCGGTAGCTTTCGAATTGCGCCTCTCAGCGATGACAGGCTGATGGGTTGCTCGGCCTTCATCATCGTGGTTGAGAATCCGTCAGAATGGTCAGCGTGTTGGCACCCGCAGTCAGGCCCATGCTCATGATGCTCCGGCACTTCTGTCTCAAGCTGTTCGGCAGCAAACCGGCCGACCGACAGCAATATGTCCAGCGGGACATCCGCATTGACCGCTTCGACCAGGCGATACCTGCGGAAACGCGAGCCGAGCCAGTCGTGCACTTTCTGAACTGTTTCTCTGCTGACCAGGTCCACCTTGTTCAAGATGACCATGTCGGAAAACGCGATTTGCCTGAGTTTCAACTCCATCTGCTCTGGTGCGGCGAACAGCTGCTCGGCGTCGACAAGGCACATGAGGCTGTCGAGGCGGATCATGTCCCGGAACTTCTGGTCCGTGAACGTCATCGCAATTGAAGACGGATCAGATACGCCACTGGCCTCGAGGACGATGTATTCCGGTTTTTCCGGCCGGGCGAGAACGGCCTCGACCGTTTCGATCAGGTCATCCCGGATCGAGCAGCACACACACCCATTCGCCAGGCTCATCACATCATCTTCCAGGCCAACCACAAGATCAGCATCCACATTGATCGAGCCGAAATCGTTGACCAGAACTGCAACCCGCAGACCATGATTGCCGGTCAGGATGCGGTTCAGAAGGGTAGTTTTCCCCGCCCCGAGAAAGCCGGTCAGAATTGTGACCGGAATTGCCGAAGTCGAACCAAACTCGATCATAGTGTCACTCCGTCTTCTTCTTGCGGTTTGGAATGACGTCGTCGGTTTTGATCACGAAGTCGCTGGGCCATTCGGGATTGGGCGCACGGAACACGTCGGAGGGGTAGTATTCCTTGGGGTCGATCTCCATGTCGCGGTACTTTTGGTCCTGCTGTTCGGCGCGCGATGACCGCGGGGCAGGTGGCTTGATTTCATCGGGCAAGGTGATCTTGCCTTCGGCTTCCATCTTGCCCAATTCACGGAACGGTGCGACCGAGCCTGACTTGCCGGGCAGTGTCGCCTTCCGATACCAGATCGCATCTTTTGTGACGTTGACCACGGCCACGTCCAGACCCCAGGCGAACAGCCCATCATAATGGGCCCGGATACCCGCCAGCATCTCGGCATCAATGTCCTCGTCCTGCGTGTAATGGGTCACCATCGCAAGCCGGGGGCGTGCCTCAGCCATCATCTTGCCAACCGCATAATGCGAGGTGTGATGGGTATCGATCGTGTAGTTGAACAGCTCCTGCGGCAGGCCGTATTTGTAGGTCATCAACTGGCCGATATCCTGACCGGACATTTCGGTGACGAACACATCAACGCCTTTGCCGTATTCAAGGCTCAATTCATCCGGTCGGCCGTCCCCGGTCCAAACGAAGCTCAGGCCGTTCCAATCCAGGCGATACCCGACGGCGCCGTCCTTGGCATGGCTGCGTGGCCAAGAGCGCACGGTGACGCCATCTTCGTCATAGACGATGCCGCCTTCCTGACGGAAATCGAACTCGTTGACCTCGATTTCGTAACCGTCTCCAATCGGGAATACGTCGAAGGCCTCTAAATGCCATTTCAGCATTTGCTTCATGCCGTCCACCATGCCCGCCGTCCCAAGCTCGGGGGTCCGACCGGACGGGCCGTGGATCCGCAGCGGCGTGTAGCCTCCCGACCAAGCTCTGAACGGATAGATATAGGGGATGTCGGCGTAGTGATCGACATGCAGATGCGTGATGAAGATATCGTTGATCAATTGCGCAGGCACCTGCATCCCGATGATGTTGCGCACACAGCCCGACCCGAAATCGAAGAAGAACCGTTTTCCATTGCCCAGCTCGACCATCACACAGGTGCCTGCCTGATCCTCACGCGGAGGAAACGGCGTTGACCCGCAGAAGGAGATGCGCATCTCGTCGGGCCCCAATTCCTCGGAAAGCGGGAAATAGTTTGCGTTCGACCCGGTCATGTATTTCGTCGGCCGGAAGTACTCTGGCAGAGTGATGCCGCCGGCAGGCCGGCCGCCATAGGGGTTCTTCAGGCTTTCACCCAGAGGGCCGTCCCCCTCATGCGCCTGTGCTGCGCCGGAGCCGTAGCTGACAGCCCCCGTTGCCACCGCACCTGCCGCCAGCCCCTGCATGACATGCCGGCGCGAAGGGTTTTCGATCTCATCCGCTGGCTGGTTTTGCTCGTTTTCGTGATCGTTGCTTTGGTCTTTGTCGGTCATTGCGATACCCTCAGTCGGATGCGTTTCTAAGATTGCGCTTCGCCAGACGACGAAGCTCGTTCACAAGTTCAGATTTGATGTGGGCCCATTCCTCGCGCTCGGACGCGGTGATCGACGTATCCTTAAGCTTTGCGCAGACTTTGCCGAAGTCCTCGATGGCCTCGCTCAGAAATGCGTCCGGTTTGAACTGGCTGGAAAGCGCAGTCGAAAGCTCGGGTAGCTCGTCTTTGAGGTCGTCCGTCACTGGATAAAGCCCGATTCCCACTATCTATTCTCGCATCAAGATGCGTGCGGTTGACCGGGGCGGCCAAGTGAGTCACCGTGAGTTGGGGGTGAGTTTGCAGTGAACCAAGCCAATGATTTATCGATAGATCAAGATGTTGGGCTGCCATCACCTGACCTGGTTCGGCAGGCGCTGCGTGACGTTGTTGCCAGCGCCGAGTTCCAAACGTCGCCCCGGCTTCAGCAGTTCCTCACCTATGTCGTCGAGGAAACCCTCGCCGGTCGCGGTTCCCAGATCCGCGGCAAGGCCATTGCCGTCGAAGTGTACGGTCGCAGCATTGATGGCAGCGGCGGTCGAAATCTGGTTCGGGTAGAGGCCAGGCGACTACGGCGTTTGCTGCGTGAGTTTTACGAAGACCATTGGGACGGTCAGGGCGTTCGGATCTTCGTCGATCCAGGCGGATACAAACCGCGGTTTTCACACCAAGCTTCCCTGGATGATCCCAAGTCGGACTTGGCAAGCCACGGCCCGTCCGGCGGACCCAGCCACCTGCGTGGACTTCTGTTGGTCGGGCTGTGCGTTGTGGCCATGATCGTCATGCTGGGCATGTGGCTGAGACCCGGCAACGACGAGGCCGGGCAACCCACCAACACCACCCGGCAGGCCGAACGGGCTGCGCTTGGTCAGCAATCGCTTGCCAGATTGCAGGCGGCCAACCTGGCGGATCAGGCGCGGGGGATGTTCTTTCCGGTCTTCGATGTCAAACGCCAGCAGATCGCCCTGGGAATGTTCCAGCATTCCACCGAGCTCGACCCGGCCTTGCCCGATGGCTATGCGGGAATGGCTCAGGTCTTGGCCACACTGGCTCTGCTGTCTCAAGACGAGGACACACGAGAGGATCTGTTGCGGCAAGCATCCCAGATGTCAGGAACGGCGCTTGAGTTGTCCCCGTCGGGTGCTTGGGCCAACGCCTCGAACGGTTGGCGATTGGCGGTGTCGGGCGACGCGGATGAGGCTTTGAAATATGCGCGCCTGTCTGCTGAACTAGCGCCTGAAGATGGCCATGTTCTGGACCTTGTCGGGATTGCCGCCCTGATTGCGAACGAGCCTGAACTTGCGGCCGAGGTCAGTAATCCGACGCGGGTCAGATCCGGATCCGGCCGATTTGGGGCGAGAAATATCTGGGGGGTATCCCAGCTTGTGCTCGGGAACTACGAAAACGTTGTCGAAGCCTTTCAGGGCGCACCGGCTGCTGGAGCGCCCGTAAGCGGGCCATCACTTTTATTCCAGGCCGTCGCTCATGATCGGCTGGGCAATTTTGACGAAGCACAAAGACTTGTTGACGAGTTGGACACCACGTGGCCGGATTTTCCGTCCGAATTTCTGGTGCAAAGGATTTTTCCGGGTGATGCCGATATGTGGAAGAAGATACTCGAATCTCTGGCGAAGTACTGACAAGCCCGTCGCAGCCGGCGCCATTCAGAAGTCTTCAAGTTTCAACTGACGGCGTCATGAACGGTCCGGGAGATTTGCGCTGTGCATCCCGGATCCGGCTTACACTTCGACCACAGCGATGGGGGATTCGGCCGTTTCTCACGATTGGAATCCTCGGGCGGCTTAGCTCGGCGATGACCTTTCGGTACGGTGCTGCAGTCCTTCGTCGGCTTTGGGCGAATTTGCAGCAAACTTCTCTTGACCTTCCAGCGCGGGAATGGGGCAGACAGTCCCCCCGAAACTGTGCGCAAGGCGGCAAAACCGGCAGGTCAAGCAGGTTTGATCAGTGTCAGACCGTTTCGGTGTCGCCTGCGCCAAGCCAAAAAACAACCGAGTGAAACGAGCCGATGAACAAACTGACGCTATTGGTAGGCGGCGTTCTGATCGCAGGCGCTGCCGTATTTGTCTACAACTACAACCAGCAGCCTGCGGGCCATTCGATGGTGGTGCCCGACACGTCGTCGCTGTCGCAAGGGGAACCAATCGCGCAGGTCCGGGTGCCAGCGACGTTGAGTGCGCAGGCGCAGATGGGCAAGGTTGCCTTTGACGTCAAATGCGCTGTCTGCCATGGGGCGAATGCCACGGGGTTGGAAGGCCTGGCGCCGCCGCTGGTGCATAAGATCTACGAGCCCAGCCACCACGGGGACGAGGCCTTTCAGCGGGCGGTTCAATATGGTGTTCAGGCCCACCACTGGCGCTTTGGCGACATGCCGCCGGTCGCTGGCTTGACCCGTGCAGACGTGCAGGGCATCGTTGCCTATGTCAGGGAACTGCAGCGCGAGAACGGGATAAACTGAACCTTGCACAGCTGGGCGGACAGGATGATCGGACGGTGGATTCTGGCCTTGGGCCTGGTTCTGGCCGGTATTCTGGTGTTCTCGGAACCCGCCTTTGCGCATGGGGGCGATGGGGGCACACATGCCGTCGTCGATCTGGGAGCACCCGACCCCGACCACGTCGAACAGGGCCACCCGGGCCATTGCCACGGCGGGGCCTTCTGCAACGGCGTCGCAATGACCGTGGCCGCGCCAGTCCTTTCCGCGCTGGTATCAAGGATCAGCCGTCGTGCCATCCCGCCGGGCCGGTACCGGATGCTGCCGGTGGCCCTGTTCGATCCGCCCCCGCCACGCGCCGTGTCCTGAGTCATGAAAGGCCCCTTTCGGTGGGCGAGTTGAAGCAGACATACAGGACAAGACGATGACCCTTTTCAAGCTGACGACGGGCGCCGTGCTGGCGTCGATGATTGCCGTGACCGCCCTGGCGCATGGTGGCGCCACCGGGATCGTGAAGGAACGGATGGACGGCATGTCCGCCATGAAGGACGCCATGAAGACCCTGACGCCGATGATGCAGGGCAAGACGCCCTATGACGCCGCCACCGTCCGGCGCGCAGCCGAGGCGATCGGCCGCCATGCCGGCGACAGCATGACCCGGCTGTTCCCCGAAGGCAGCAACGGCATGCCCTCCGAGGCCAAACCCGCGATCTGGCAGGACTGGGACGCTTTCGCCGAACTGGCCGAACAGCTGCAGACCAATGCCGAGGGGCTGGCTTTGGCGGCCGACAACGGGCTGATGATGGCCGGTGCCGGGCAGGGGTCCGGCATGATGAGCGGATCGGGCATGATGGGTGGCGCCTCGATGATGGGGGGCGGGGCCATGATGGGCGGAACCCCCAAGCGCGAGGAGCTGTCCGAGATGCCCGCCGATGACGTGTTCATGATGCTGGGCCAGACCTGCTCGGCCTGTCACACGCGGTTTCGGTCGGAATAGGGTGCCACGATGAAACGCATCTATCGTCTGGGCCTTGCCTCTGCCGTTCTGGCAGCGGCGGGGCTGGCCGCCGTGATCGCGTGGCCGATCGGCCTGACGCCGCAACTGCCCGACCTGACAAGCGAGGTTGACCGCGGGGCCTACCTAGCGCGGGCGGGCGGCTGCATCGCCTGCCACACCAACTTCGCCGAGGGCGGCGCGCCTCTGGCCGGCGGCGTCAAGCTCGAGACGCCCTTTGGCACGCTGTATTCCCCGAACCTGACCACCGACCCGGACCACGGCATTGGCGGCTGGACGATCGAGGAATTTGCCAAGGCTGTGCGTCAAGGCGTGGCGCCGGACGGGCAGCCTTATTACCCGGCCTTCCCGTACCCGTTCTACGCCGATTTCACCGATCAGGACATCGCCGACCTGTGGGCGGCTTTCCAGACCGTGCCGCCGGTGGCCACGCCGTCCCGCGTGCAGGAGATGGCCTTTCCCTTCAACCAGCGCTGGGGGCTGAAACTGTGGCGCGCGGCGTTCCTTGAGCCGCCGCACACCGATCCGGTCCCCGGCAAAGGTGATGTTTGGAACCGCGGCCGGCTGCTGGTCGAAGGCGTCACCCACTGTGCCGCCTGCCACACCGGGCGCAATCTGCTGGGCGCCCGCAAGTCGGATACCGAGCACTTCAAGGGCAGTGATGCACTGCCGGGCGGCGACAAGGCGCCGGCCATCGACTCTGAAACCCTGCAGATGCGGGGCTGGACCGTCGACAGCCTGGCCTATGCCCTGCGCACCGGCATCATGCCCGACGGTGACGTATTCGGCGGCGCAATGGGCGAGGTCGTGACCTACGGCACCAGCTTCCTGACGGACGAAGACCGCCGCGCCATGTCAACTTATCTGCTCGATGACCATGACGGAGGGTGAAAAGGTGGAGGTGCTGCGCGGAACGATCTCGCCAATGATGAAATGGGGTACACCGGTGGCCGTTGTGATCATCGTCTTGGCCAGCGCTCAATGGTGGATGTCGAAAGGGGTGCCTGACGGAGCATCCGGCGATCCGCTACGTGGGGCGGCGCTTTATGCCGAGAACTGTGCATCGTGTCACGGGGCCAACCTGGAGGGTCAGCCCGATTGGCAAACGCCTGATGCGGACGGCGTCCTTCCAGCCCCGCCGCATGATCGAACCGGGCACACCTGGCATCATGGCGATGGCCTATTGTTCGACTATACCAAGTTGGGCGGCGAGGAGATGCTCAAGCGAATGGGAGTCTCGGGGGTCAAAAGCGGAATGCCGGGATTTGCCGACAGCCTGTCCGATCAGGATATCTGGGACATTCTCGCGTTCATCAAGAACAGCTGGCCCGAAGGCGAACGCGCGATTCAACGCCAACGCACCGAGGCGGAACATCAGGCAGGCAACTGACTATTGGCCGGGGTGGGCGCGTCAATTCTGTGTCTGCCCAAGTCGGTGGGGCGAGATCACTGCTCGCCTCCGCACGGCTGGGTCCCGTGCCGGCCCACCCTACGAGGCAAGCAGACCCGACAGTTTGAGTGCCCCGGACTGCAGCAGTGGCAGGAATTGCTTCAGGCTTGTCAGATCGTGACGTTGTGTGGGTGCGTGCACGGACAGAGTGGCCGCAAGCCGGTCATTCTCGTCAAAGACCGGAACCGCGACGGCGGCCATGCCGGGCATGAACTCCTCGTCGTCGGTCGAGTAACCGTTTTGGGCGATTTTGGCGATCTCGGCACGCATGGCCTTGGGGTCAGTAATGGTTTTCTCGGTGTTTGCGGTCAGTCCGCGCGCCGAGAGAAACCCATCCAAGGTGTTTCGGCGCAGGGTCGAGAGGTACATCTTTCCGCTGGCGGTGCAGTGGAATGGCACCTGGGTCCCGATCGGCAGCTGGATTCTCAGCGGCCATTTGGTCTCGACCCGATCGAGATAGATCATGCCCTCGCGGTCGGGGATGGCAAGGTTGCAGGTTTCGCCAATTTCGTCGGCTACTCCGCGCAGGATTGCCAGCCGGGCCGTGCGCAGATGTTCGGACGAAACAGTGTTCACGGACATCTGCCGCAACCGGGGGCCGGGCCCATAGGACCGGCCGTCCAGATCACGTTGAAGGAACCCTTCGGCCTCGGCCGTCTGCAGCAGCCGGTGGACCGTCGGCTTTGCCAGACCCAACGCTTCAATCAGGTCTGCCGGTTTGACCGCGACCCCGCGCCGCGCGACCTCTTCCAAGATCAGCAACAGGCGCAGGTTCGTTGGAATCTGGGTGTCCTTGTCTTGTGTGTCCGTCGCGGTCATCCGGCTACAGTCTAGTTTTTCGGCAGCAGTATCAAGGCCAGATCAGGCACCAGTGACACCAGAATCCAGACCGAGAGCAACGCCACCAGATAAGGCACCGTATACCGCAGAAGCCGGAAATACGGCACGCCTGTAACTCCCGAGGCGACATACAGGTTCAGCCCGTATGGCGGCGTGATGAAGCCAATGGATGCTCCGACAAGGAAGATCACCGAGAAGTGGATCGGATCAATCCCGACCGAAGCTGCGATCGGAGCCAGAATCGGAGCCAGAATGATGGTCACCGGCAGGCTTTCCAGAACCATGCCCGAGAAAAACACGATCACCATCGAGGTGAACAGAACAGCATGGTAGCCCCCCATCGAGGTCACGAAATTGCCGATCGTTTCCTGGGCACCCAGCAGGGAAAGGATCTGCTGCATCACCACCGAGATGGCAATCAGAGGCGCCAGGATCCCGGTGATCTGTGCCGAACGGATGACGATTGACGGGATCTCGGGGATCGTGAAGCCCTCGACCACCAGCATTTCGGCAAAGCTCTTGTCCGTTGGGGAAACATCGTCGCGGGCGCCCATGATCCGGTTGATCGGATAACTCACCAGCCCGGCGATGACGCAGAAGCCAACGGTGACCCCGGCGGCCTCGGTCGGAGAGAACTTGCCGGTGTAGATGCCCCACAGCACGAGCCCGATGGCAAAAAAGCCCAGCCACGCGCCGAAGGCGGTTTTCAGAACGCGGTTCAGCTGCAGCGGGATCAGGTGACCCCAGCCGTTCATGCGGCAGATGATCCAGCAGGCAAACTGCATCCCGATGACCATCAGCGCGCCGGGCAGGATGCCGGCCACGAACAGCTCGGAAATCGGCAGGTTCATCAGGAAGCCATAAACGATGAAGATGATTGATGGTGGGATGATGATCCCGACTGTGCCGCCCGCCGCGGCGGTCGCAGCGCTGAAGCGTTCGTCATATCCGCCCTTGACCATCTCGGGGTGCAGCATCGATCCGATCGTGGCTGTCGTGGCCGAGTTCGACCCCGAGATCGCCGCGAACAACCCGCAGGCCCCAAGCGAAGCCATCGCCAGACCGCCGCGTATCCAGCCGAGACAGGCATAGGCGAAATCGCTGAGCCTTCGGGCGATACCCGACTTGTTGATCAGGTCTCCGGTCAGGATGAACAGGGGCATGGCCAGCAGCGCGAAGCCCTTGTTGAACACGTTCAAAAGCTCGGCGCCCATGTTGTCGAGCGTCAGGCCCAGAACAAACGAGCAGCCGATCACCCAGTAGCCGATGACCAGAAGGACCGGCACGCCCAACATGAACAGGAATGTCACGCCGAGCGAAATCAAAGTAACCCAAGTTCCGTCTGCCATCAGTCTGCCCCGATCACGGCCTGCTTGATCAGCGGCTCGCCTGTTTTGAAGTTGCGCAGATCGTCCGCCAGGTTCTGGAATACTCGGCCGACCATAAGAAAGAATGACAACGGTGCCGCCAGCAGGAACCACCACTGCATGACGTTGTCCGTGCCCAGAACGATCTGGAAGTTGGACGCTGACAAGGCCACCAGCCGCGACGTGGTCACGATGACGATGACCGCGAAGATGAACCACAGCACCGCGTCCAGGATCAGGCAGGCCAACTGCCCGCCGCGTGGCATCGCGGTCCGGAATTCGCTGAAGCTCAGATGCGTTCTGAGGCGCACGTTGTAGGAGGCCCCGAACCACGCCATCACCATGAACAGCAAGGGTGGAATCGTTGTGGACCAGGGTTCCTGGTCATTGAAGACGAATCTGTCGATCACGCCCCAGAAGATAATCAGCGCGATGGCGAGATAGGAATACACCATCACGGATCGTTCCAGATGGCGCTCGATGAAGGGAACCTTGCGATAGATCAGCATGACCAGAAGCCCGCCCAGCGCAGCGACGACGGCGCCGACAACCCACGCTGCGTCGGGCTCCAACGCTGATTGAATTTCAAAGGAATCCTGGCTGAGAAAGGCGCTGAATATCGCGCCAATGTCTGCCCAAAATGACATGAACCCCGTCCTCCCAGTCGGTCTTCGGATGAATCGGCCCACGCGGGGCCGGTTCAAATCAGTTTATCAGGCTTGGCCCATCCACCAACGGCGGGGCTCGACATTTTCCGGCAGGGTGTCTGCCGGGATCTCGCGCGCGATGTCGTAGATCTCCTGATAGGTGTCGATGCCGCCGGCCCACTTGTTCAGGCGCTCGCGCCATTCCGCCCAGGGTTCCGGGTTGAAGTTCGGGGCACACATTTCCTCGGCCAGCTTGATCTGGTCGTCCGGCAGGAAGGCCGCACGCACACCGTTCTCGGCAAAGATCGTGTTGGGCAGCTGCGGATCCGAGAAGCCGACCGTGTTCAGCAACGCGGCTTCGTTTGCACCCTGGATCAGCGCCTGCGTGAAGTAGGACGATTCCATGACCGCATCCTGCAACTCGCCGCCCAGGCTGTCGAAGACCTTGGCCGACATCGACGTGTGTTCGGTACCGCAGAAGAACTTGAGGTTGACCGACTGGGAAACGACTGGCGCCATGTTCGCATAAGCCACCGCCGATGCCCAGGTTTCGGCCCCATCGATCAGACCGGTCTTCAGCGCATCCAGCGTCTCTTCCCAGGCCACCGGAACAGGGTTCAGGTTCAGCAGTTGCATCGCGATTCGACCCAGCTGAGTGCCGGTCACGCGGTTCTTGGTGCCAAACAGCTCTTCCAGTTTGGTGACGGTGGGCTTGTCCGCAAAGGTCGACCCCATCTGAAGCCCGCGCAATTCGCAGTGGGTGAAAAGGAACTTCAATCCGTGGCGCTTCTCGAGCGGCTCGCGCAGGATCCGCTGGCTGGCGGGGCTGTAGAAGAAATGATACTGCGCTGCGCGGCTTGGGAACATGTAGGCATAGTCCAACACGTTCAGATAGGGTGCGCCACCGGCCGAGTTCTGGGTCGAGGCCGCGTAAATGTCCACGATGCCCTGCTGGGTTTTCTCGACACAGCTCAGCTGACCGCAGATCTGGTTGTCGCCGATGAACTCGATGCGAATCTCACCGTCCGTGCGTTCCTCGAGGTCGCGGGCGAATTCGATGGCGCCGGCCCGTTCGATGAGAAGGTTGCGCGTGTTGAAGCCTGCCGCACCGAATTTCAGCGTATGCTTAGGCTCTTTCGAGAACCGTTTTTCATACGTGGATTCAGCCGCCTGCGCGAGATTGGCAAGGCTCATGGCCCCACCGAAACCCCCTGCTGCCAGCAGAGTGGAACTCATGCCATAGCGTCCGGCAACGCGGAAAAAGTCCCGCCGTGAAATGCCACTTAACTTTCGTCCGATCTCCATTGCTATCCTCCCGTTTCGCAATTAATGAGACGTTTTGTATCAAAAAATGCTAGCTTAATTCATGCATCTTGCATAGGGTTTTTTTAGCAACTTCGGGAGGAGCCGATCATGGAAGTGGACTATGTGATTGTCGGTGCCGGTTCTGCGGGATGTGTCATCGCCAATCGGCTTAGTGCTGATCCCCAAACCAAAGTTGCATTGATCGAGGCGGGCGGACCAGACACCAACCCGTGGATTCACATCCCGGTCGGGTACTTCAAGACCATGCACAACCCCTCGGTCGATTGGTGTTATCGCACCGAGCCTGACCCGGGCCTGAATGGGCGTTCCATTGATTGGCCGCGCGGAAAAGTGTTGGGTGGGTCGTCGTCGTTGAACGGGCTTCTGTACGTTCGCGGACAAAAAGAGGACTATGACCGCTGGCGCCAGATGGGAAACGTCGGGTGGGGCTGGGACGATGTTTTGCCCCTGTTCAAACGCAGCGAAGATCAAGAGCGTGGAGAGGATGAGTATCATGGCGTAGGTGGGCCATTGTCCGTCTCCAATATGCGCATACAGCGCCCGATCTGCGATGCTTGGGTCGCTGCGGCACAGGCCGCAGGCTATCCGTTCAATCCCGACTACAACGGCGCCAACCAGGAGGGTGTCGGGTATTTTCAGCTGACCACGCGCAACGGGCGACGTTGCAGTGCAGCCGTCGCCTATCTCAAGCCCATCCGCAACCGTCAGAATCTGACGATCGTCACGCGCGCGCTGGTGACGCGGGTTGCCATGGACGGCAAGCGCGCAACAGGCGTTGTCTACCGCGATCGGTCGGGCGAAACCAAAACGGTGAAAGCACGGCGCGAGGTCATCCTGTCCGGGGGGGCAATCAACTCTCCGCAGATCCTGATGCTGTCAGGCATTGGTGACCCCGATCATCTGAAGGCAAACGGAATCGAACCCGTTCACGCCTTGCCGAACGTCGGCAAGGGGCTGCAGGACCACCTCCAGGCGCGTCTGGTATTCAAGTGCAACGAGCCGACCCTGAACGATGAGGTGCGAAGCCTGTTCAACCAGGCCCGCATTGCGCTGAAATACGCGTTGTTCCGGGCCGGTCCCATGACCATGGCGGCCAGTCTGGCAACCGGTTTCATGAAGACCCGTCCCGATGTTCAAACCCCGGACATCCAATTTCACGTCCAGCCCTGGTCGGCGGACAGCCCGGGCGAAGGCGTGCACCCGTTTTCGGCCTTCACGATGTCGGTCTGCCAACTCAGGCCGGAAAGTCGTGGAGAGTTGCGGTTGGATGGACCGGACCCCGCCAGCTATGTCAAAATCATCCCGAATTATCTGTCGACAGAGACCGATTGCCGAACGATCGTCGCTGGCGTCAACATCGCTCGCAACATTGCGCGCCACAATCCGTTGGCCTCAAAAATCTCCGAGGAGTTCCGACCGACGGCCGATCTGTCCTGTGATGACTATGAAGGTACGTTGGACTGGGCGCGCTCGAATTCGGTGTCGATCTATCATCCGACCGGAACCTGTGCGATGGGCACGACCGACGCCGCCGTTGTCGGTCCTGACTTGAAGGTGAAAGGGATCGAGGGGTTGCGCGTTGCGGATTGCTCGATCATGCCGGAAATCGTCAGCGGAAACACCAATGCGCCCGCCATCATGATCGGTGAGAAGGCCAGCGATCTGATCGCGGGACGCGGCTGACGCCGTGTTTGGGGGTCGGTTTTTGGCTCGGTAAGGTCAGAGCGTCATTCGACCGGCAATCCGAATACCGCGATTGCTGCGCCAAGAATGCAGAACAAAGCAAACATCAACGCGCGGAGGCGCAGGTTCTGCTGAGACGCCGACCGGGCCGCGATGCCGGCCTGCAGCGCGTAATAGGCTGCAAAGGCGCGCGACGCATAGCTGATGATTTCAAAGACATTCGATGTCCAGGTCAGTATCAACCCGACGCCGACCAGAACGGTATAGGCGGTCCGTTCAGAGACGCGCCCGCCTGAAATCTCGGACAGCAATCCACCGGACCCGCTTGTATCCGCGACGGCGGCGCTGAACTGGGCCGACAGGGCCGCAATAACCAGAAGAACGGGCAGTATCGGGGCGACGACTTGCATCAGGTCAATGATTGCCGTTTCGTCCAGAACCAAGCCGCCCGGTTCGACCGAATAGGTCAACAGGCCGATATAGATCAGGTAAACTGCGCTTGCGATCAACTGGGCCCACCGCATGGAGCGAATTCGCGTTTCCGCATCATAGGCGTGGCCGAGGTAGCGCGAGGTCTCAAATCCCTGCACGGTGACGATCAGCCCGGCCAATAACATGAACGCGTGCGAGCCACGCTCGGCCGGCGGGTCAAAGACAAGTGCATCATGGCTGTATTGCTCGGCAAAATACGTGGCAAGTCCGACAAGCAGCCCGGCGATGATTGCCAGTTTCAGGCCGACTGAAATCTGCTCCAACCGTTCCAGCGCGGAAAACCCCCGGGTGCAGCCGACGAAAAGGATCAGCACAAGTACGCCAGAGGTCACAAGGCGGGCATGGAACGCGTCGTCCACTTGGGTCAGGCTCACGCCAAACGAGCCGAACAGGTTCAGGTAGTAGGCGACCGATATGAAGTAGGCAAAAGCCAGGCTTGCCGACGCGACTCTTTCGGCCCGCTCGATACCGGCGCCGCGGTCGGATCTGTGCGCCATGTCGCGGATGTTGTATCGAATTGCGCTTCCGAACCCCCAGGCCGCGGCGCAGAGGCCCAGCATGGCAAGCGGGGCCAGATCGCCAAAACTGACGTCCAGGATCGGACCAAGAACAAGGAACCCGCTGCCGATGATCGACGCCAACGGGGTGATCGAAGCTCGCCACATCCGGGAATTGGCGACACCCGGCCAAACCAGAATGGCCAAGACCACCACGACCGCGGACAGGATCAGCGTATTCTGCAACTCGGTCGTCAAGGGAAGGGTTCTGCCTCGCTAGTGCTCTTCGGGACGCCGCTGGTGGGGGGCAATCGCTGAAGAGGCGATCATGGTATGTGTACCGGCATCCAAGGTCGCTCAGATTTACCAATCAGCGGTATCCCGTTCAACTCTGGCGCTTGGTTGTGCCGCGTTCCATCGCCTTTTCCGAAGCCAGATGGCCCGCGCGCCCAAAAAACCGGCTGGCTGTCAACGTCTTGTTCCATCTTTCGTGAAAGGTCTTCCTGCACGCCAATATGACGTGACGTGCCGGGGTATGAGTTGGACATTTCGCGTGTAATCCATCAGGTTCCGGGCAACACAGCTCCGGTCGCTCGGCCCTTGCATGGCCGCGTTCGGCGCGCAGCATTCGCAGGTTGAACCAGATGCAGTATCACAACAAACCCTATGATCAGCTCAACATCGGGGACACGGCCGAACTGAAACGTTTGTGCACCGAGGATGATTTTTATGCCTTTGCCGCGAATTCGGGCAATCACAACCCGCTGCACCTGGCCCATGAAGACGGGGACGGAGACGACCGGCCCGAGGCGGTAGCGCCATCGCTGTTCGTGGGCGCGCTGATCTCGGCGGTTCTGGGAAACATCCTTCCCGGGGCCGGGACGCTTTACAAATCGCAACAGTTCGACTTCGTGGGCCGTGCCATGGCCGGGGACGAGCTTTTGGCGCGTGTGGTCGTCACCGAAAAGCGCGCCAACCGCGAGGTGGTCCTGGATACCACCGTCACCCGATGCAGGGATGACGCGGTCATCGTCAGCGGCAAGGCCGTGGTAATCGCGCCGGACCGCGCCCTGTCGTTCCGTGAAGTCGAGGTTCCCGGCCTGATCGTTCAGCGGCACCGTCACTTCGACGCGTTGCTGGAGAAATCCCGGCCGATGGACCCCATCCCGACCGCCGTCGTCGCGCCGGAGGACCCGAACTCGCTGGGCGGCGCGATCCTGGCTGCGCGGGAAACGATCATTGAGCCGATACTTGTCGGTCGCCCGGACCTGATCGGGCAGGCGGCGCAGGAACTGGGCGAAAAGCTGGATGGTTTCGAGATTGTCGCCGCGGAAGAGCACAGCGAAGCCGCCCGCATCGCCGTCGACCTTGTGGTCGAAGGCCGGGCCGGGGCGCTGATGAAGGGGCATCTGCACACCGATGATCTGCTGAGGGCCGCATTGCGGAAGGATCAGGGATTGCGCGCGGGCCGGCGCTTTACCCATGTTTTCGTCATGGACGTGCCCGGGCAACCGCACCCGCTGCTGGTGACCGACGCCGCGATCAATATCGAGCCCGATCTGCAAACCAAGATCGACATTACCCAGAACGCGATTGATCTGGCGATCTCGATCGGGATGGAAACGCCCAAGGTCGGCGTTCTGTCGGCGGTCGAGACAGTGAACCCGGCCATTCGGTCCTCGATCGACGCGGCGTTGCTGTCCAAAATGGCTGAACGGGGCCAGATCATAGGAGGCTTGGTCGACGGTCCGCTGGCCATGGACAATGCGGTCAGCATGGCCGCAGCACGGATCAAGGGGATCGTCTCGCCAGTGGCCGGACAGGCCGACATACTTGTGGTTCCGAACCTGGATGCGGGCAACATGCTGGCCAAACAGCTGACATATATCGCCAACGCCGAAGCGGCAGGGGTGGTTCTGGGGGCGAAGGTGCCGATCATCCTGAACAGCCGCGCGGATGACGACAAGGCGCGTTTGGCATCCTGCGCCGTGGCTGCCCTGCACGCCGCCCGCATTGCCGGGGGGCGGTCATGAGCCATGTCATCACGCTGAACGCAGGCTCGTCGTCTCTGAAGTTCGGGCTGTTTTCGTTGCCATCCGATGACCCGGTTGCAATCTGCACCGGAATCGTGGACCGCATCAGCGCCGCTGGCGCGACCATCCGCGCCAAAACGTCGGATGGCCGCACGTTGGGCGGTGATGTGGCAGACGGGATTGCCGATCATAACGAGGCCCTGAACCATGTTCTGGACCTGATCGTCCAGCAATTTCCCGCGGCCAATATTGCAGCCGTCGGCCACCGCATCGTTCACGGTGGTCCTGACCACGATCAACCGATCTTGCTGACACCTGAAAGCCTTGCAGCGCTTGACGAACTCTCGCCGTTCGCGCCGTTGCACCAGCCCTACAACCTCAGCGGCGTTCGTGCCTCGGTCGAGCGGTTCCCCGATGCGGTGCAGGTTGCCTGTTTCGACACCGCCTTTCATCGCAGTCACCCTTGGGTCAACGATACGTTTGCCTTGCCGACCGAGTATTATGACAAGGGCGTTCGCCGTTATGGGTTTCACGGCCTCAGCTACGAATACATCTCGGGCCATCTGGCCAAGACCGCGCCGCTGCTGCATGGCGGCCGGGTCATCGTGGCGCATCTGGGCAACGGCGCGTCGATGTGCGGTATGATCCACGGCCGCTCGGTCGGGTCCAGCATGGGGTTCTCGGCCATAGACGGTCTGCCTATGGGAACCCGATGCGGCCAGTTGGACCCCGGTGTCGTCCTCTACCTCATGGACCAGAAGGGCATGAGCGTGGATGAGATCACCGAACTTCTGTATCGCAAATCCGGTCTGCTGGGTCTGTCCGGTCTGTCCAGCGACATGCGAACTCTGGAAAAGTCCGACAGCGGCAGCGCGCGCCGGGCCATCAGCTATTTCAATTTCCGTGCGCGGCGTGAACTCGGTGCCCTTGCGGCTGTGCTGGGCGGGCTGGATGCGGTGGTGTTCACGGGTGGGATCGGCGAGAATTCTGCGCTGGTGCGCGAAAGGATTTGCGTCAATATGGGGTGGTTGGGGATTGAACTGGACCATGATGCCAATACGGACCACGCCCGGATTATCTCGACACCGCTGTCCCGGGTTCAGGTCATGGTCATCCCCACCAACGAGGAACTGGTGATCGCCCGTGCGGCTGCTCGCTTCGTCTATCCGCACATGTACGAGACGCTATTGGACAAAGCGAGCCCAGCCTCGCCGCCCCCGGCCGATGGTTCGGGGCCTGAGTGATCAGGCGCTGGACGTCAGCGAAGGATTTTCGGCGAATTTTCGAAAAAATGGCTCTCTACGGGAAACCCCCAATTTCGGGCATAGGTGGGCTGGGCTATTGTCTGATTAACCAAGGTCAAACTTGGCCTACCACTTTCCCCGAAGAGGGGCTGGCTACCTACCCCCTCAGCCGGCCCCTCAAAAACCCCCAAAAAAGTTGAATCCCTTGACAGCCAAAGCCTTAGAGCCCGGTACCAGATAAGCCCGTGATGCGCATTGCCAGGTCAGGGAGGAGCGCAAAGTCGTCGAAGCTGGCCAAATGGGGAAGTTCCGAGACCGGCGACTTTCGATACCCTTCCGAATACAGAATAAATGGGACTTGGGCACGTTGGGCGGTTTCTGCGTCCACTTCGCTGTCGCCCACAAAGACCCGCGCGTCGTTTGTGCCCAGTGCCTCGAACGTGGCGGTCAGGTGGGCGGGGTCGGGTTTGCGGGATTTCACTGTATCTCCGCCGATCACCACGTCGAAGAACTGCGCCAGATCCAGAACCTCAAGGATATGCTGCGCGGGCGCTTCCGGTTTGTTGGTGCAGACCCCTAGCGCGATATTTGCAGCCCGCAGTCGTCGCAGAGCGTCTTTGACACCTGGATAAGGCCTGGTGATCGCACTTGATGCCTGGCTGTAATGGTTCAGCGTGACCTGTGTCAGTTCGGAATGGCGCTCAATGCTCAGTCCGCAGTGGAGTATCACGCGCTCAACCAGTTTTGGCAGACCATTGCCGACGAATCCCCGGATCGTTTCTTCGGGCAGGGGCGCATAGCCCTGATCGGCCAGCATCCGGTTCGCTGCTGCCGCAATGTCAGCCAGGCTGTCCACCAGCGTGCCATCCAGATCAAACACGATTGCCGCCGTCATCTCCGCTCCCGTCTCTAAGTGCCGAGACCCGGCCTAACGGGCCTGCCGCAAGGGCGCAATGGTTCGGTGTGCGAATAGCAGGAAACCGGCACTTGACATACCTTAGTATTTTTATCAGATTAAGCATGAAGACACGCAGCCAACCCGGTTCCGGGCCAGCCAGATCCATGAAAGTTGAACGGAAAAGGCGCTTTGCCTGAACACAACCGGAGATGACCCGATGAACGCGCAGAACCCGAATCCGACCCAAGCCTATGCCGTTTCGATGCTGCCGGCCCACAAGGCCGAGGACCTGACGCAGGGCGGCAACCTGGCCCATATCGAACTGGGCGACCAGCTGTATACCCTGCGCATCACCCGCGCGGGTAAATTGATCCTGACAAAATGAGCGGCGCATCGACCCGGGGCGGCGCCCCGGTCGGACGGCTGGCCGATCTGACCCCGATCGAGGCTGGCGCCGTCATGTACCTGCGGATGTGGAGTGACGGGGCCGCCGGCCGTGCCGACGCCGCACATGACTTCGACATCGCGCTGGGCGCCGATCATGGGCAGCTGGCCATGCTGGCGCTGGATCGTCTGTGCAGCCTGTGCGCCCATCACGCCCGCCGCCCCCTGATCCGGCACGGGCTGGGCTGCGCCAGTCTGGGCGCGGACGAAAGCTGTTTCGCGCAGATGATCGCCGCGGCCTCGGAAGGGGCGCGCGAGGATGCGATGATGCTGGCCGCCTTGATCGTACGCCCCGATTTCGCGCCCGCACTGGCGTCACTGTCCGAAGAGTTCGGGCTGGCCCTGCGGCGCATGACCACCGCCATCCCACTGCCGTCTACCGGCCATCAGCCCCCCTCGGCCGTGCTGCACTGACAGCGCGGTTAACTGCCCTGGCCGAATCCGGCCGGGGCGTATCTCAGCAGCAGCCGCACCCGTCATGGTGATGGCTGTGGTCGCACACCGGGGCAGGGGCATAGTCGCCCACCTCGGCCAACACAGACCGCAGCGCCCACAGGATCATGTCCACATCCTCGGCTTCGATGGTCAGAGGCGGGCGGATCTTCAGGATGTTATCCTTCGGCCCCTCGCTGCCGATCAGGATGCGGTGGTCCCGCATCCGGTTCTTGACGTATCGGCAGATCTCGGTGCCTTCCGAGCCGTCGGGGTTGATCAGTTCGACCCCAAGAAACAGGCCCATGCCCCGCACATCACCCACGCAGGCGAACTCGGCTTCGATCGCGCGCAGACCATCCATCAGCCGTGCGCCCATCATGCGGGCATTCTCCTGCAGGCCCTCGTCATCGACGATGTCCAGCACCTCTTTGCCGATCCGGCAAGACAGGGTCGAGCCGCCGAAGGTCGAGAAGAACTCGATCCCGTTGTCGAAACTGTCGGCGATCTCGCGCGTTGTGACCAGCACGCCCAGAGGGTGGCCGTTGCCGATGGGCTTGCCCAGAACCACGATATCGGGCGACGCGCCCTGGTGTTCGAATCCGAAGTAGTACTCGCCCAGCCGGCCCAGGCCCGTCTGCACCTCGTCGGCGATGCAGACGCCACCGGCGGCGCGGATCTTTTCATAGACCGCTGGCAGATAGCCCTTGGGCGGGATGATCTGCCCCCCGACCGAGGGGAAGGTCTCGGCGATGAAGCCGGCCACCCCGTGCCCCTTGCGCTGAAGGGCGGCAATCGCGTCGTCCACAAGGTCGGCATATTTGCGCGCGCGGTCGGGGTCGTCGCGTTTGAACCGGCCGCGATAATCGTCGGCCACCTCGACCAGTTCGACCCAATCGGCCTGACCCACGCCGCCGGGCTTGTTGAACTTGTAGGCCGAAATGGCCACCGCCGCATTGGTGTTGCCGTGATAGCCGTGATCGGGCGTCACCATGCCCTTGGCCCCGCTATGCGCCCGCGCCAGACGCAGGGCCAGCTCGTTGGCCTCGGTGCCCGAATTGACGAAGAAGCACACCTGCAGGTGGTCGGGCAGCTTCGACAGCAGCTTGTCGGCAAATTCCACCTGCGCGGGGTGCAGATAGCGGGTGTTCGAATTCATCCGCTTCAGCTGATCCGCCGCCACGGCCTGAATGCGCGGATGCGCGTGCCCAACATGCGGCACGTTGTTGTAGGCATCCAGATAGGGCCGCCCCCATTCGTCGAACAGGTGATGTTTCCAGCCGCGCACCAGCATCACCGGGTCGTCATAGGTCAGGCTCAGGTTGCCGCCGAAATGGTCCCGCCGTTTGTTCAGGATCTCGGCCTTGTCGGTCGGGCGATAGAAGACTTTCTCGTCCGGCAAGTTCAGTAAGGCCGCCGGGTTCGGACAGACCGCGTGCCACAGGTCCAGCTCGTCCGGGTCGGCGACGCCGGGCCAGTCGGCTTGCATGCCGGCCGTGGTCAGGGCCAGCTGGAAATGCACATGCGGCGCCCAGCCGCCGTTCTGGCCGGCATCGCCCAGCCGGGCAAAGGCCGCCCCCTGCGCCACCGGATCGCCCGGTTTCAGCCGGTCACAGACCTCGGGGTCCAGATGCCCGTACAGCGTATAGAACGCGTCACCCTCGGGGGTTTCGTGATGCAGGATCACCACGCCGCCATAGTCCAGATGGTTCGCCCGGTTCTCGACCGCCTCGACCCGACCGCTCAGCGGCGCCAGCAAAGGCGTCCCCGCCGGCGCGAACACATCCACCGCCAGATGCACCGTGCGCCGGTCCGAGGCCTTCCACGGACCCTTGCGGAACGTCGGCTCGGCATAGATCAGGCGCGGTTCGTTGTAATAGCCCAGCCACAACCCGTCGCCGAATTCCGCGCCCACCCGCGCCGCCTCGTCCAGCGGCATGTGAAACGGGTTCTGCGGCCAGGTCGAGTTTTCGACTGACAGCGAACCCATCGGAACGTCCGACAGATCCTGTCCCAACAGCTGCGCAAACCGACCGCGATGTTCGGACAGGTACGCGTGAATGCGATCGGCCCCGTCGGTGACGGGCAGCCCGCAGGCCGCCCGCAGCCGCGCGGACATCAGCTCGCCATTGACCGAACCATCTTCGAGGAACCGCCAGGCCGGTGCCTGGCTGATCGTCACATACGGGTCGTCCGGGTTTTCGACGGCCATCAGCGTGGAGTTGACGACCGACACGGCCAGCCGCATCCGCAGCAGAGGCCAGATCAGGTCCACTTCCTGCGGGCGCAGCCGGTTCGCAGCGTGATAGCCCCGCACCAGCGCGGCCAGTGCCCGTTCAGGGCGAGGGTGATCCAGCACCACGTATGCCCCCGCAATCGCCAACTCGCACACCCGCGGCGCGGCGCACATGTCGCCCAGGTCGATCAGGCCCGAGACCTGCCTGCGCTCAGACAGTTCTCCTTCCACCAGGATGTTGTAGTCATTCACGTCATTGTGGATGGCCTGCCGGGGCAGCTCGGCCAGCATGTCCGAGACGGCATCGAACTGCGCACAGATCTCGCGCAGAAGGGCCGCACGATCCAGGTCGGAAACCGCATCCAGCTTGTCAGCGATCCAGCCGGCCTGGGTCAGGTCCCATTTGAACTCCGGCCGCTCCAGGCCGGGATGCGAAAACCGCTCCAGCGCCCGATCGGTTGCTCCCAAGACCCGGCCCAGTTTCAGGATCAGGTCGTCGGATTTCGGCGCCGCCTTGGCATAGCACCGGCCCGGCAGCCGCTCCAACAGCCACGCCAGCCGCGGCCGTCCCGCGTCGTCGTCGATCTGCGGCAGCAAGCCACCGTCAAGCCCGGGGATCACCTTGGGAAACGGCAGCCCGGGGGCCTCGGCCGCGATATGCTCCAACGCCTTGATCTGCAGATCCACCAATTGCGGGTCACACCCGGCTCGCATGACCTTCAGAACGTAGTCCTGCCCATTGGTGGCCTGCACCAGGAAATTCAGGTCATACTCGCCATCCAGCCGCGAGAGCCGGGCGTCCAGCCCCCAGACCCGCCGCAGCGCGGCCGCCCAAAAATCACTGACATCATTCATTCGAACTTCCGCCCCGCGCGCGCCGGAGCCCTCTTCATCTGGCCAAAAAATTCTCGGGGAATCGCGTCTTGGCGCGATGGGGGCAGGCGGCCCCCCGTTTTATCCCAATGCCCGCAGGCGTTTGATCAGTGACGAGGTGTCCCAGCGGGCGCCGCCCATCTTCTGTACATCCTTGTAGAACTGATCGACCAGCGCGGTCACCGGCAGTGATGCCCCGGTCTCGTCCGCCGTGTCCAGGCAGATGCCAAGGTCCTTGCGCATCCAGTCCACAGCAAAGCCGTGGTCGAAATGGTCGTCCAGCATGGTCTCGTACCGGTTCGACATCTGCCAGCTTCCGGCGGCCCCCTGGCTGATTACCTCGACCACCGCGCGCCCGTCCAGCCCGGCCTTCTCGGCGAAATGCAGCGCTTCGCTCAGGCCCTGCACCAGCCCCGCGATGGCGATCTGGTTGCACATCTTGGTCATCTGGCCCGCGCCGCTGTCTCCGATGCGGCGGCAGATCTTGGCATAGACCTGCATCACCGGCTCGGCCCGGTCATAGGCGGCCTGATCGCCGCCGCACATAATCGACAGAACCCCATTCTCGGCCCCGGCCTGACCGCCCGAGATCGGCGCATCGACAAAAGAGATCCCGCGCGCCTTGGCCGCCGCGTAAAGCTCGCGCGTGACCTTGGCCGAAACGGTGGTGTGGTCAACAAAAACCGAGCCTTCCGCCATACCGCCGAACGCGCCGTCCGCGCCCGTGCAGACCATGCGCAGATCGTCGTCGTTGCCGACGCAGGCCATCACGAACGCGGCCCCCTCGGCGGCATCGCGCGGCGTGGTCGCCATATGGCCACCATGCTGCGACACCCATTTCTCGGCCTTGGCCGCGGTGCGGTTGTAGACGGTCACCTCATGCCCGGCCGCCTGCAGATGCCCGGCCATCGGATAGCCCATGACGCCCAGGCCAAGGAATGCAACTTTCGCCATTTTCGAGATCCTCCCTGTGACCGGTCCGGGACATGAAACGCCCACTGGCCGGAATGCTTGCCAGAGACAAAGCAAAGCCGCGCCGAAAGGGCAACCCCACACCGGGAGACGTGCCGCAAATAATGGCCGTGCGTCACGCGCCGCTGATATTGCGCTCCATCAGGCGTTGGTACAGGCGTGGGGCCAGCCGGTTCAGCCACCAGGCCAGCCGCGCCACCCGGCCCACCGGGATGACGGGCCGCCCGCGATCCAGCCCTTGCAGGATCACGCGGGCGGCCGCCTCGGGGGTCATCTCGTCCATGCCGTCGCTGGCCGATCCGGGGCGTGCGGTGCCGTCGGGCTGCCGCTCGGCCCGGCCCGGGTTGGTCGCCACGAATGAGGGCGCCGCGATATGAACCCGCACGCCATGGGGCCGTTCTTCGGACCGCAGTGATTTGAAGAAACCTTCCAGCGCGTGTTTCGAGGCCGCATAGGCCGTGCGGTGGTACAGAGGCGCAAACCCCGCCACCGACGAGATCGCCAGATGCGCACCGCGCGACCGGCGCAGCGCGGGCAGAAAGGCGCGGGCCATCGAGACGGCCGCGAAATAGTTGATCTCGAACACCTTGCGGTGGCTGGTGTCGTCGGACTGATCGAACCCGCAGATCTGGGTGATCCCGGCGTTGTAGACGACCAGATCGATGCTGTCGCAATGCGCAAGCGTATCGGTCACGGCGCGCGCCAACTGGGCCGAATCGGTCAGATCACAGGCAATCGCCATCTGCGTGGCGGTGTCCTGCACCCCGTCCACCTTCAGATCCAGCAGGACCACGCGCCATCCACGCTCTTGCAGCGCGGCCGAGAGCGCCTGACCCAGCCCGCCGGCCCCGCCCGAAATCACTGCGGTTTTCACAGACCCACACTCCTTTTCCAAAGGTCGAACACCTCGGCGCTGGTCTTCTGCGGGACATAGCCGAACACGGTCTTCAGCGCCGTATTGTCCAAAACCGGTCGGTATTGCAAGAACCGCACCTGTTCAGGCCCGTAGCGCGACAGGCGCAGAGGACGGGCCACGGCCAGCGCCGCCTTGAGTGCCCAGGCCGGCAGGCGCAGCACGGGTTTGTCCAACGCGCGGGCCAGATCGTCGACGCTCAGCGCGCCGTCCCCGGCCACGTTGTACACCCCCGGCGGCCCGTCGGTGGCCGCGCGTTTCAGGATGCGGGCTAGATCGCGGGTCCAGATGAACACGAAGGGGCTGTCGCTGCCCGCCACCGCCAGCAGGCGGGGTTTGCGGAACAGGGCGGTGATCTGGTTGTCGGTGCCGTCGCCCAGCACCGTGCCCACCCGCAGCACCACCTGCTCCAGCTGCGGCGCGGCGCTTCGGGCCTCGGCCAGCAATTCCTCGACCTGCCGCTTGTGGTCGGAATAGGGAAACTCGGGGTTGCCGCGCACCGGATCGGTTTCGCGCAGCGGCTCCGGGTTGTCCGCGTGATAGCCATAGGCCGCTCCCGACGAGGTGACGACCAGCCGCCGTACGCCATGGGCCAGCGCGGCATCGACCACCTTGCGCGTGCCGCCCACATCCACCGCATGGGCCTCGGCCCGTGACATGCCCGGCGGCGGCGTGACGATCGAGGCCAGGTGCACGATCACCTCGGGCTTCACCTTGGCGATCACCCGTGCCAAGTCGCCCGTGGTGACATCCATGCGCAGAAACGGAACCTCTTCCGGCAGCGTGTCCGGGCGGCGCAGGTCGGTGGCAAACACCTCGTGGTCGCTCAGCTCGTCCAACAGGGCGCGGCCGACCAGCCCCGCGGCGCCGGTGATCAGAATGCGGGTCATCGGGCGGCCTTGGTCCGAGCCATCAGCTGCGCCAGCGCCAGCCCCGAGATGGCATGCCAGATCCCCCAGAAGGCGGCCACCACGGCCATGCCGCCCAAGCCGTTGAAAAAGGCGAAGATCAGCACCAGTCCAAGGCCCGAATTCTGGATACCGGTCTCGATCGTGATTGCACGCCGGTCAAAGGGGGGCAGCCGGGTCAGAGTGGCCACAACCCAACCGCCCCCCAGTGCCAGTGCGTTGTGAGCGATCACAAGCCCGGCGACCGCCCCGGCGTAGCCCAGGAAGAAACTCCAGTTGGCCGCCAGGGCGAGCACGACGAAAGCCATGAAAATAGCCATGGACAGGATCTGCAGCGGCCCGCGCAGCCGCGCCGTCAGGGCGGGGCGCTTCTGGTTCAGCGTCACGCCCAGAACCAGCGGCAGGATCAGCATCAACCCGACGATGATGGCGATCTGCACCGGGTCGATCTGGGTCTGCTGCAGAATGGCGCGGGTCGGCGGGTACAGCCCGCCCCAAAGCGCGATGTTGAACGGTGTCATCACGATGGCCCCGATGGTGGCGAAGGCGGTCATCGACACCGAAAGCGCCGCGTTTCCGCCCGCCCGATGGGTGATGAAATTCGAGATATTCCCCCCCGGACAGGCCGCCACCAGGATCAGCCCCAAGGCGATCGAGGGGCGCGGCTCGGTCAGCCAGACCAGCAGGAAGGTCAGCGCCGGCAGCACCAGGAATTGCGAGGCCAGCCCCACCACCACCGGCTTGGGCGCGCGCCGCAGCCGGTCGAAGTCGCGTGGTGACAGGTCGATGGCGATCGAGAACATCACGATCGCCAGGATCGCGTTCAGCAGGGTCAGCGAGCCGGGGTTGAAATTCAGCGTGATCTCGTCGATGCCGGTCATGCGCGGGCTTTCCGGAACCGCGCGATCCAATCCGTCACCGCCTTGCGATAGGTCGCCTTGTCCACGTAATAGGCCATGCGGGGCAGGTTCAGATACTGCATGCCTCCGGTGGCGCGCTGATAGTCTTTTTGTTTTTCCGCCTTCAGCGCCGCGGCCACGGGGCAGCCGGACTGAAGACCCTTGATATAGCGCGCCACCATTTCGGCCTGCTCGTGGCGTCCTTGCCAGCCCAGCCCGGTGGCCTCGATCATGCCCAGAACAAACAGGTCGTCGCGTTCGGGATGCATGGCGTTCAGGTACAGATGCGGCGCATCGCCCTGCCAGTTCAGCAGGTTCGGGTCGATGAACGGGTAATGCAGCTTGTAGCCGGTCGCGGCCAGAATCATGTCATAGTCGCTGGCGCTGCCGTCCTTGAAGTGAACGGTGCGGCCCTCGATCCGGTCGATATCGGGGCGAATGCGCAGATCGCCGTGGCCCGCGTGATACAGGACCAGCGAATTCACCACCGGGTGGCTTTCGTAAAGCTTGTAGTCAGGCTTGGGAAAGCCGTATTTCTGCGGGTCGCCCACGAACCAGCGCAGAATCATCCCGTCGATCCGGCGCTTCAGCCACATGGGCAGGCGGATCATCCCGCCCAGCGTGTCGGCGGGTTTGCCAAAGACGTATTTCGGCACGAAATAGTATCCCCGCCGCATCGACAGGTCGCACTGCGCGGCGTGATGGATGGCGTCCACCGCAATGTCGCACCCGGAATTGCCCGCGCCCACGACCAGCACCCGCTTGCCGTCGAACTGGCTGGGATAGCGGTACTGCGAGGCGTGGATCAACTCGCCGTCGAACTTGCCGGGAAAATCGGGCATGTTGGGCTCCGACAGGGTACCGTTCGCGATCAGAACCCCGGCAAACTCACCGCTATGCGTTCCCTGGTCGTCCCGCCAGGTCAGTCGCCAGCCATCGCCCGGCGCGCCCAGTGGCGATGCGTCTATCACCTCGGTGTTGAACCTGTAGTGATCGCGCAGTCCGAAATGATCGGCAAAAGCCCGGAAATAGTCGCGCATCTGCCGGTGCGACGGGTATTCAGCTACGTCGTCGCCCATCGGAAAATCGGCAAATTCGGTCATCGACTTGGACGAGATCAGATGCGCGGATTCGTACATGGTCGACCGCGGCGCATCGATATCCCACAGCCCGCCCACATCGGAATGCAGTTCGAACCCCTTAAACGGGATGCCCTGTTCCTTCAGCACCTTGGCCGCCGCCAGCCCCATCGGACCTGCGCCGATCAAGGCATATGCCTTGCGCACTTGTGTCATGAACCCTCCCCTGCTCGTGGCGCTTAACTTGAACGATCGTCCAAAATAAGGCAAGATGAAAAACATGAGCGCGAAATACATTGAAAAACAAAGGCAAAGGGCGCCGTCGGCCCGGTCGCTTGAAACCAAGGCGCGGATTCTGGACGCGGCCGAGGCGCTGTTTGCCGAGCGGGGATTCGAGGGCGCCTCGATCCGCGACATCGCCACGCGCGCCGGGGTGCAGGTGGGTCTGGTCCACCACCATGGCGGCGGCAAGGAAGAGCTGTTCTTCCAGACTGTCGCGCGCCGCGCCGACGAGCTTGCCCGGATCCGGATGCAGGCGCTGGAGGATCGGCGCGCGCAGGGCCCGCTGACCCTGCGGGGCATTCTGGACTGTTTCATCCGCCCCTATGTCAGCCTTGCCGAAACCGGCGGCCCGGGCTGGATGGCCTATGGGCGGCTGGTGGCGCATGTGTCGGTCGATCCGCGCTGGCGCCATATCGCGGCCGAGTGTTTCGACCCAACCGCTCAGCTATTCATCCGTGAGATCGCCGCGCTGTATCCGCAGGCCGATCCGGCGCTGTTGGCCACGGGCCAGATCTATTCGGTTTCGGCGATGCTGGCGCATCTCAACAGCGCCTGGCGGGTGCAGGCACTGTCACAGGGGGGCGATCTGTCCGGGATCGACCAATTGGTCGAATTCTGCGCCGCGGGGATCGAGGCAATGGTGCACTCGGGCCCCGCTCGGCTCAGTCGATAGCGCGGGCGGTGCCCGAGACGCGCGGGGATTCAAGATTTCGGTCCTCAATTGTCAGTTTGTCGGCAGCTTGGGTGAAGACTCGGGCTTTGGTTGCGCCTTGGATTCTGTGTAGGGGGTGAGCACGGGATAAGCGCTCTGCATCGCTTCGATGGTCTGTGCCCGGAACTGGGTCTGAAACGGGTCGGGCTCGGCGGCGCGCACGGCCTCGGGCGAGAGGTAGAAGCCGACGGTCACGACCGAGACCGCAAAGACCGATCCGGCGGTCAGGGTTGCAAGTGTGTTGGTAATCGCGCGTAGCATGGCATTGATACTCCTATTGCTGACGGTTTCGGGGTCTTGGGGTTGCCTCAGGCCTTTCGGGCCAGAGTCTGCTTCAGTTGGTCGTTCTCGGCCTGCAGCTGGGCCAGTTGGCGGCCAAGCTCGTTCAGATGGGGGCGCAGCTCGGCCTCGGTGAAGCGCGGAGTGATGTGGCGCGGGCAGTTCCAGTCCAGCGCTGCGACATGGATGATCGCCGCGCGTTCCGCCTCGGCCCCATCGGGAAACAGATCGCGCGCGGCCTCGGCGCCTTCGCGAAAGTCCACGCGGCCCAGGATCTTGAGCCTGCGCTGGTTGGCATAATCCATCAGGATCAGCGCGATCCGGTCATTGCCGTCCAGGTTCCCGCGCGAGATATACTGCTTGTTGCCCGCGAAATCGGCAAAGCCGATGGTCCGGTCGTCCAGCACCTTCAGAAACCCCGCCGGCCCGCCGCGATGCTGGACATAGGGCCAGCCGGTCTCGGACACGGTGGATTGATAGAACCCGTCGCGCGCCTCTATGAAGGCCTGCTCGGCGGGGCCGATCAGGTGGCCCTGCTGCGGGCCGCCGTCGATGAACTTGGCGTAGGAGGCGGCGGACCCCATCCGCTCTTGATGCGCGCGGACGGCGGGGGTGAAGGTCAGTTCGGAAAAGGCTCGGGGCATGGGGAGCCTCCTTTCACAGGTTCAGGTCGGACAGGCCGGGATGGTCGGCGGGCCGCGGCCCCAGGGGCCAGTGAAACAGGCGCTGGGCGTCGGTGATCGGCAGATCGTTCAAGGACGTATGTCGCTGGGCCATCCGGCCATCGGCGGCGAACTCCCAGTTCTCGTTGCCGTAGGAGCGGAACCACTGCCCTCTGTCGTCGTGCCATTCATAGGCATAGCGCACCGCGATGCGGTTCCCGTCACAGGCCCACAGCTCCTTGATCAGGCGATAGTCCAGCTCGGTGCGCCATTTGCGGGTCAGAAAGGCGTGGATCTCGGCGTGGCCGGTCAGGAACTCGGACCGGTTCCGCCACTGGCTGTCCTCGGTATAGGCCGGGGTCACGATGTCGGGGTCGCGGCTGTTCCAGGCGTCTTCGGCCTTGCGGACCTTTTCGATGGCGGTCTGCGTCGTGAACGGGGGCAGAGGAGGGCGCGGCATGATGGGGGGCTTTCAGGCGAGGGTGGCGGCCAGAAGGGCCACAGTCAGAAGGAAGGGAACATAGCTTGCGGGAAATGGGCTGGCGCGGCGTCGCATCGGTCAAATCCTTTGGGTGTACAGATCAGTAAACTGCGTTGATAAGGTGTACAGATCGGTCACCACTTTCAACCCTTGGGTCAAAAAAAGTTTTTCGATATGGCCGGTGGTATAGAGAAAAAGACCTAATAACAGCGACTTCAACGGTGTGAATTGCACCTGAACGGAAAAGGTATTATGTACTGATCTGTACGCAAAGGAGCCGAATCATGCGTCCGAACAAACGGGATGAGCTGGTCCGCAAGGCGCTGCAGGTGTTTTACCGCGACGGGTTTCACGCCACCGGAATGGACCGGCTGGTGGTCGAAACCGGCGTCTCAAAGACCTCGATGTACAAGCATTTCCGCACCAAGGAAGAGCTGATCCTGGCGGTGCTGCGCCTGCGGGACGAGAATTTTCGCAACTGGTTCGTGCGCCGGATCGAAGAACTGGCCGACACCCCCGCCGATCAACTGCTGGCCGCGTTCGATGCGCTGGGCGAATGGTTCCGCGAGGACAATTTCCGCGGCTGCATGTTCATCAAGGCCGGGGCCGAGTACCAAGACCCCGACCACCCGATCCATGTGCAGGCAGGCGAGCACAAGCGCCTGTTGCTGGAGTATTTCACCGACCTGTGTCGCAAGGCCGGGGCGCAGGGCCCGGACAAGCTGGCCTGCCAGCTGCTGCTGTTGAAAGAGGGCGCGATCGTCACCGCCGTGCTGCTCCGCAACGGCGATCCCGCGCGCGACGCCAAAGAGGCGGCTGCCGTCTTGCTGAAAAACGCGCTGGCTTGACCCATGAAAACCCGCTTTAGTCCCTGAAGCAGGCAAAAGGGGGGGCGTATGCAGCAGGCTTCGGATTTTCTGGAAGAATGTCAGGTTCTTGATGACGCTCTGAAGGGGCTGGGTGCCGCGGATTGGCAAATCGTGACCCAGTTCAAAGACTGGACGATCGACGATGTGTTGGTGCACCTGCATTTCTGGAACCAGATGGCCGATCTGTCGCAGCGTGACCCGGATGGGTTCGACGCAAGGGTGCAGCAGGTGATGCCGCGTATTCAGGCCGACGGGTTCCGTGCGACGGAAAACGTTGCAATCACCGAGCGTGGACATGAACTGCGCGCCGCATGGTCTGATCTATGCAGCCGAATGGGCCGCGACTGGTTGGGCCTGGACCCCAAGGCGCGGGTCAAATGGGTGGGGCCGGATATGTCGGTGCGGTCCTCGATGACCGCCCGGCAGATGGAGACCTGGGCGCATGGTCAGGAGGTGTTCGACACCCTTGGCTTGACCCGGCCCGAGACCGCCCGGATCCGCAACATCGTCGTGCTGGGGGTGAACACCTTTGGCTGGACCTTCACGGTACATGGCCGCCCGGTGCCACCGGTGGCACCTCATCTGCGCCTGACCGCGCCCTCGGGGGAGCTGTGGGAATTCGGCGCGCCCGGTGCCGACCTGATCGAAGGACTGGCCGTCGATTTTGCCCGCGTGGTGACCCAGACCCGAAACGTGGCGGACACCGGCCTGTCGGTGCAGGGGCCGGTCGCGCAGGAGTGGTTGGCCATCGCCCAGTGTTTCGCCGGCGCCCCCGAAACGCCGCCGCCGCCCGGTGCCCGGCATTGCGTAGGGCATTGACGCCAAAGGACGTTGCGTAGCAGCGCAAACCGACGCGGCGTCACCCGGATTGGCGGAATCGGCGGCGAAAGCTACCCTTTCCGCCAACAGAATTCCGGAGAACCAATCATGTCGCTTTTTACCTCGACCGCTTCCTGGGTCACTGACGAACACCGCATGTTTGCCGAAATGGCCGGACGGTTCATGGATGATGAGCTGGTGCCCAACATCGAAGCGTGGGCCGAGCAGGGCGTGGTCGATCGCGACTTCTGGCGGAAAGCCGGGGAAACCGGGCTGATGGCCGGGGCCATCCCCGAGGAATTCGGCGGTGTCGGCGGCGGTATGGGTTTTGATGCGGTCACGATCTATGAGCAGACCTCGCGGGGGGATGCAGGCTGGGGCTATGGCATCCAGTCGATCGTAATCCATTACATCACCGCCTATGGCAGCGAGGACCAAAAGAAGAAATGGCTGCCCAAGCTGGCCTCGGGCGAGATGGTCGGCGCGCTGGCCATGACTGAACCGGGCACAGGCTCGGACGTTCAGGCGATCCGCACCACCGCCGAGAAGGATGGCAACTCGTACCGGATGAACGGGTCCAAGATCTTCATCACCAACGGCCAGACCGCCGACCTGATCATCGTGGCCGCCAAGACCGACAAGTCGCTGGGTTCCAAGGGCGTGTCGCTGATCGCGGTCGAGACCGAGGGGGCCGAGGGCTTCCGCCGGGGGCGCAACCTCAAGAAGTTGGGCATGAAGGCCAATGACACGGCCGAGCTGTTCTTCGAGGACGTCAAGGTGCCGATGACCAACCTGCTAGGCTCCGAGGAGGGGCAGGGCTTCTATCAGCTGATGAAGCAACTGCCGTGGGAACGTCTGACCATCGGCATCATGGCGCTGGGCGCGATCGACTTCGCCATCGCTGAAACGGTGAAATACACCCAAGAGCGCAAGGCGTTCGGCCAACGAGTGATGGACTTCCAGAACACCCGCTTCAAGCTGGCGGAATGCAAGACCAAGGCCGAGGTGCTGCGCAGCTTCGTCAATGACTGCATCGGCAAGCTGGAGGCCGGTCAGCTGGATGCGGCCACCGCCTCGATGGTGAAATACTGGGGGTCCGAGGTGCAGAACGAGATCATGCATGAATGCCTGCAGCTGTTCGGCGGCTATGGCTTCATGATGGAATACCCGATCGCGCGGCTTTACGCGGATGCGCGGGTGCAGATGATCTATGGCGGCACCAACGAGGTAATGAAGGAACTCATCGCCCGCTCGATCGACGTCTGACCGGGGCTCCCGCCCGTCGTCAACGGCACTTGCGGGCCGCCTTCTCCGGTTGGGCCCGGCCGCGCCCGAGCGATGCTCGGCCGCGGCGGTGCCGGATCGGCTAAGTCAGCTGCCCCTGCAGCCAAGCGCGGAACGAGACAAGCGGGGCCGGTTCCGTGCGATTTTGCGGCCATACAAGATAGTAGTCGCCCAGACTGACCGGCGGAGCTGCGCAGGCCGGAACCAACCGGCCGGCCTCGAGCTCGGCTGAGATGAGATGGCTGGGCAGCAGTGCAACGCCCAGCCCATGGATCGTGGCCTGGATAATGGTCGAAAACTGGTCGAACAGCATGCCTCGGACGCCCTCGACAGGGGTGCCTTGCGCGGCGAACCAGCGTTCCCACGCATCGGGCCGGGTATCCAGATGCAGCAGTGGTGCGTCGACCAGCCATTCAACCTTTGGGGTTTCGGCTGGCAGCAGCGCTGGCGCGCAGACCGGCAGAACCTCTTCGCACATGATCGGCAGATAGTTCACCCCGGTCCAGTCTCGCTGGCCGAAATGGATAGCCGCGTCGAAAGGTTCGGTGCCGAAGTCGAAAGGCTTGAGCCGTGTGCTCAGGTTCATCGTCACTTCGGGGTGGCGCTGCGCGAAATCCTGCAGGCGCGGTGCCAGCCAGTGCATGCCGAACGCGGGCAGAATCGACAGTTGCAAAGAACCGCCAGAGGGGTTGGCCTTCAGCTTCAGTGAGGCCTGCGCCAGTTGCTGCAGCGCTGTTCGGGCGGTTTCCACGTATTCCTTGCCAGCGGGTGTGAGTTGCAGGCGCATTTGGTCGCGCTGGATCAGCGCGACGCCCAGCTGTTCTTCGACGGCCTTCAACTGGCGACTGACCGCGCTTTGGGTCAGCGAGAGTTCATCGGCTGCTGCTGAAGCGCTGCCTAGGCGGTCGACGGCTTCGAGCGCCAACAGGGAAGAAATAGACGGCAGAAATCGACGCGGCGCCAGCATATGATTTTCCCTCATGGCTTGTGGAGGGAATATCACTGGTGGATCCTCCAATCCAATAGCAAAAAGGCGCAGCCGTAGAAAAGTGCAGCGGGGCGATTATGACCATTCAGAACAGTTTGAGCGGATTTCGGAGGGCGGGCCGTCTCGACGGGATCGAATTGTCCGAGATCGTCCAGATCTCGGAACGGGCCGCGCAGCTGCGGGCGCAGAGCGTGGACGTGATCGCGCTCAGCACCGGCGAGCCCGACTTTCCGACCCCGCCGCATGTGGTCGAGGTCGCGCACAAGGCGGCGCTGGACGGTCAGACCCGATATCCCGCCACCGCCGGAACCCCGGCCCTGCGTGCCGCCATCGCGGAACAGGCCGGGGTCGAGTCTGCGCAGGTCATCGTCTCGACCGGGGCTAAGCAGGTGCTGGCCGGCGCGTTCCTCGCGACGCTCGATCCGGGCGATGAGGTCATCACCACCGCGCCCTTCTGGACCAGCTATGCCGACATGGTGAAGCTGGCGGGCGGCACTCCGGTGGTGCTGGACTGCCCGCGTGAACAGGGTTTCAAGCTGACCCCCGAACAGCTCGATGCCGCGATCAGCCCGCGCACCCGCTGGCTGCTGCTGAACACGCCCTCGAACCCGACCGGGGCGGTTTACACCGAAAGCGAATTGCGAGCGTTGGGCGACGTGCTGGAGCAGCACCCGCAGGTCTGGGTGATCTCGGACGAGATCTATCAGCACCTTGCCTATGTGCCTTTCACACCCTTCGTTCAGGCGGTTCCGGCGCTGGCAGACCGCACGCTGACGGTGAACGGCGTGTCCAAGGCCTATTCGATGACCGGCTGGCGCATCGGCTGGGGGATCGGCCCCGCGCCGCTGATCAAGGCGATGGTGGCGGTGCAGGGGCAGATCACCTCAGGCGCCTGCTCCATCGCGCAGGCGGCGGCGCTGGCCGCGCTGACCGGCCCGCAGGACCTGCTGACCGAACGCCGCGAGGCCATGCGCGCGCACCGCGATCTGGTGGTGGCAAGCCTGAATGCCGCCGGATTGGACTGCGCGGCGCCCGACGGGGCCTTTTACGTCTTCCCGCGGACGCCTGCTGCGATGCCCTCGGACCCCGAGTTCTGCCGCCACCTGCTGGATCATGCGGGCGTCGCGGTGGTGCCGGGGCGGGCCTTTGGCATGCCGGGGCATTTTCGGCTTTCCTTTGCCTATGACACCGATAGCCTGACCCAAGGCCTGCGCCGGATTACCGACGCTACGGCCAAACTCTGACCTGACCGGGGAACCCAGATGGATCGCGCCCAGATCGTTCACGAAAACTTCCTGACCCGCGTCGCCAATCGCGACCTGCCCAAAGGCGCGCCGCCGCGCCCGGGCCTGACTGCGCCCGAGGCGGTGTCGCTGTTCCGCTCGCAGGTGCTCAGCCGCGCGCTGGATCGCACCAGCCGGGCGATGCAGAAGGCGGGGCAGGGGTTCTACACCATCGGATCCTCGGGGCACGAGGGGATGGCCGCCGTGGCCCATGCCCTGCGGCCGACCGACATCGCCTTTCTGCACTATCGCGACGCCGCCTTTCAGATCGCACGCGCCGAGCAGGTGCCCGGTCAGCAGATCGCCTGGGACATGCTGCTGAGTTTCGCGTGTTCCAAAGAGGACCCGACCTCGGGCGGGCGGCACAAGGTGCTGGGGTCCAAGGCGCTGATGATCCCGCCGCAGACCTCGACCATCGCCAGCCACCTGCCCAAGGCGGTGGGCGCGGCCTACAGCCTGGGCGCGGCGCGGCGGCACGACCCCGAGCACCGGCAACTGCCCGAGGATGGCATTGCCATGTGTTCCTTTGGCGACGCTTCGGCCAACCACTCCACCGCGCAGGGGGCGATCAACACCGCAGGCTGGACCAGCGTGCAGTCGATCCCGCTGCCGCTCTTGTTCGTGTGCGAGGACAACGGCATCGGCATCTCGGTCAAGACGCCCAAGGGCTGGATTCAGGCCTCGATGGAGCATCGACCGGGCATCAGGTATTTTCAGGCCAACGGGCTGGACATCTTCGAGACCTTCGCGGTGGCGCAGCAGGCGGCCGACTATGTCCGCACCCGGCGCAAACCGGCCTTCCTGCACCTGAAAACCGTGCGCCTGTATGGTCATGCCGGGGCGGATGTGCCGACCACCTATCTCAGCCGCGCCGAGGTCGAGGCCGACGAGGCCAATGATCCGCTGCTGCATTCGGTGCGCCTGCTGGATCAGGCCGGGGCGCTATCGCCCGGTCAGGCGATGAAGATCTATGAACAGACCTGCGCCCGCACCGACCGCATCGCGGCGCAGGCCGCCACCCGTCCGCATCTGACCACCGCCGCCGAGGTCGCGGCCAGCCTGATCCCGCCCAAGCGCCCCTGCAAGCCCACCAACGGCCCCAGCGCCGAGGCCCGCGCCGCAGCTTTCGGCAGCGACCTGCGCGCGATGGACGACCCGCAGCCGATGGCCCGCCTGATCAACTGGGCCCTGACCGACCTGATGCTGGAACATGGCGAGATCGTCTGCATGGGCGAGGATGTGGGCCGCAAGGGTGGCGTCTATGGCGTGACCCAGAAGCTGCAACAGCGCTTCGGCCCCGACCGGGTGATCGACACGCTGCTGGACGAACAGTCCATCCTCGGCCTTGCCATCGGCATGGCCCACAACGGCTTCGTCCCGATCCCGGAGATCCAGTTCCTCGCCTATCTGCACAATGCCGAGGACCAGATCCGGGGCGAGGCCGCCACGCTGCCCTTCTTCTCGAACGGGCAGTTCACCAACCCGATGGTCGTGCGGATCGCCGGGCTGGGATACCAGAAGGGCTTTGGCGGGCATTTCCACAATGACAACTCGCTGGCCGTGCTGCGCGACATTCCGGGCGTCATCATCGCTTGCCCCTCGACCGGGGAAGATGCGGCCCGGATGCTGCGCGAATGCGTGCGGCTGGCGCGTGAAGAGCAGCGCGTGGTGGTGTTCCTCGAACCCATCGCGCTTTACCCGATGCGCGACCTGCATCAGGCGCAGGACGGCGCCTGGATGACCCGCTATCCCGCGCCCGGCGAACGCATCGCGCTGGGCGAGGTGGGCGTGCATGGAGACGGCACCGATCTGGCCATCGTGACCTACGGCAACGGCCAATACCTGTCGAAACAGGCCCTGCCCGAGCTGCAGGGTGCCGGGCTCAACACCCGCATCATTGACATGCGCTGGCTGGCGCCGCTGCCGGAACAGGCCCTGTTGGAGGCCACCAGGGGCTGCAAGCACGTCCTGATCGTCGATGAATGCCGCCGCACCGGAAGCCAGTCCGAGGCGCTGATGACGCTCTTTGCCGAGCAAACCGACCTGCCCACCGCCCGCGTGGTGGCCGAGGATTGCTATATCGCCACCGGCCCCGCCTATGCCGCGCCGCTGCCCTCGCGCGAGGGGATCGTGGCCACCGCCCTGACCCTGACCGGAGCCAAGAAATGACCCGCACCGCTGTCGTGATCTGCCCCGGCCGGGGCACCTACAACAAGCCCGAGCTGGGCTATCTGCACCGCCACCACGCGGGCCGGATGGAGCTGTTCCGCGAATTCGACGCCATCCGCGCAGAGACGGGCCAAGAGGCGGTGACCGCGCTGGACGGCGCGTCGCGCTTCTCGGTCAGCAAGTATTCGCGCGGCGACGTGGCCTCGCCCCTGATTTATGCCGCCGCACTGGCCGATGCGCAGGCTCTGGCCGAGGATATCGAGGTGGTGGCCGTCACCGGCAACTCGATGGGCTGGTATATCGCGCTGGCCGCCGCGGGGGCGCTGTCGCCCGAAAACGGGTTCCGGGTGGTAAACATCATGGGCACGCTGATGCAGACCCACCTGATCGGCGGGCAGCTGGTCTATCCCTTCACCGGCGACGACTGGCGCGACGACCCGACCCGCAAGGCCGAACTTTTGGCCGAAGTTGCGCGCATCAATGCCCTGCCGGAGCATGACCTCGCCCTGTCGATCGATCTGGGCGGGATGCTGGTGCTGGCGGGCAACGAGGCCGGGCTCAAGGCGTTCGAGGCTGCCCAGCCCGTGGTGCCGGAGCGGTTCCCGATGCGGCTGGCCAACCACGCCGCCTTTCACACGAGCCTGCAGGCCCCCGTGGCGCAGGAAAGCCGCCGCCAATTGCCCGCCACGCTGTTCACTCAGCCGGACCTGCCGATGATCGACGGGCGCGGCAAGATCCGGTGGCCCGGCGCCACCGACACGGGCGCGCTGTGGGATTACACGTTGGGCCATCAGGTGACCGAGCCTTACGACTTTACCCGCGCGGTGCAGACCGCCGCCCGCGAATTCGCGCCCGACCTGTTCATCGTGACCGGCCCCGGTGCCACGCTGGGCGGCGCGGTGGCGCAGTCGCTGGTGCTGGCCAACTGGCGCGGCATGTCCGACAAGGAGAGCTTTCAGGCCCTGCAAGCCCAGAACCCGTTCCTGATCGCGCTGGGGCGCGAGGATCAAAGACCTCTTGCCATCGGCTGAGCCCTCGGGAAATCTGCGCTCGCATTCAAGGACATCCCGCCCATGACCACCGACCCGGAAATCAGCCTGTGGACCAGAACCAGCCGCGAGCGGGTGGACGCCCCGCCCCTGACCGGGTCCGTCACGGTGGACCTTGCGGTGATCGGCGGCGGCTACACGGGTTGCTCGGCGGCACTGCACGCGGCGCAGGCGGGGGCCTCGGTCTGTCTGCTCGAGGCGCACCAGATCGGCCATGGCGGGTCGGGCCGCAATGTCGGGCTGGCCAATGCCGGGCTGTGGCTGCCCCCGGCCGAGATCCGCGCCCATCTGGGCCGCGAGGCGGGCGATCGGTTGATCGCCCTGCTGGCGCAGGCCCCGGCCGAGGTGTTCCGCCTGATCCGTGACCACGCCATCGACTGCGAGCCGGTGCAGGCCGGAACCCTGCACCTAGCCCATTCGCCAAAAGGTCTGCGCGACCTGCAGGCCCGCCACCAACAACTGTCATCCGACGGCGCGCCGGTCGAGCTGCTGTCCGCGCAGGAAGCCGCCCGCCGCACTGGCAGCGAGGCCTTTCACGGCGCTATTTTCGACCCGCGCGCCGGGACGATCCAGCCGCTGGCCTATGTGCAAGGCCTCGCCCGCGCAGCGCGGCAGGCCGGGGCGGCGATCCACGCCAACAGCCCGGTGCAGACCCTGCGCCACGATGGCGAGCTATGGCATCTGGAGACGCCGCAAGGCTTGGTGCGGGCCAAGGCGCTGATCCAAGCCACCAACGCCTATCATGCAGGACTGCCCGACACCCGTCAGGATTATGTGCCGGTCTACTACTTCCAATACGCCACCGACCCACTGCCCGAGGTCATCCGCGCCACCCTGCTGCCGGGGGGCGAGGGCTGCTGGGATACCGGGCTGATCATGACCTCGTTCCGCATGGATCAGGCCGGGCGGCTGGTGATCGGGGCGATGGGTGATCTGGGACACGTCGGCAGCTTTGCCCATCGCGGCTGGATCACGCGGAAACTGGCGCAGATCTTTCCCCCGCTGGCCGAACGGCCGCTGAAAGACGGCTGGCACGGGCGCATTGCCATGACCTCGGACCACATCCCGAAACTGGTTCAGATCGGGCCGAACGCCTTGTCGACGCATGGCTATTCCGGGCGCGGCATCGGGCCGGGCACTGTCTTCGGCCGCATGATGGCCGACAGCCTGCTGACGGGCGACCCCGCCCGCCTGCCATTGCAACCGGTGACCGCCCATCACGAAAGCTGGACAGGCTTGCGCCGCGCCTTCTTTGAAACCGGCGCGGCGCTGACGCATCTGGTCAAGGCAAGGGTCTGACCGGTCAGACCGAGCGGGTGATCCCGCCATCCACCCGGATGTTCTGCCCGGTGATGTAACCGCCGCCCTCGGAGGCCAGCAGCGATATGACTGAGGCGATCTCGTCATAGCTGCGCCCATAGCGGCCCATGGGGATCTTGGCCTTGAACTCTTCTTTCTCAGGCAGGCTGTCGATGAAGCCGGGCAGGACGTTGTTCATGCGGATATTCTCGGCGGCATATTTGTCGGCGAACAGCTTGGTGAACGCCGCCAGCCCGGCCCGGAACACGCCCGAGGTCGGAAATACCGGGTCCGGCTCAAACGCCGCGAAGGTCGAGATGTTGATGATCGCCCCGCCGCCCTGCGCCTGCATGATCGGCGTCACCAGCCTTGTGGGGCGCACCGCGTTCAGGAAATAGACGTCCATCCCCTGATGCCAGTCTTCGTCGGTCAGCTCCAGCACCGGCGCGCGCGGGCCATGCCCGGCCGAGTTCACCAGCACGTCGATCCGCCCCCAATGGGCCATCGCCGCATCCACCAGCCTCTGCAGGTCGTCATTCGACTGGTTCGAGCCGGTCACGCCTACGCCGCCCAGCTCGGCTGCCAGCGCCTCGCCCTTGCCGGACGAGGACAGGATGCCCACCTTGAACCCGTCCGCCGCCAGCCGCCGCGCCGCATCCGCGCCCATGCCGCTGCCGCCGGCGGTGATCAGAGCCACTTTTTCCGTCATCTTTGTTCTCCGTTTCAATCTGCCGCCAAGATGAAGCGTGGCAGGCCGTTTGACCAATCAGTTCTTCTGCCTTAAGGGTGTAGAAAATCTATAGTATGGATGCCATGGCTGCCCTTCCTCCGCTGAACGCTCTGCGCGCCTTCGAGGCGTCAGCCCGTCACCTGAACTTCAGGCTGGCGGCGCAGGAACTGGGTGTCACCCAAGGGGCGGTTGCCCAGCAGGTTCGGGGCCTCGAGGCGCGGCTGGGAACCCCGTTGTTCGACCGCCTGCCGCGCGGCCTGCGGCTGACCGAGGCCGGACGGCGATTCCACGCGCCTCTGCGTCGCGCTTTTCGCCTGATTGAAGAGGCGGTCGAAGACCTGTCCGGCCAGCGCCAGATCACCTTATCGGTCACGCCCAGCTTTGCCTCGAAATGGCTGGTGCCGCGGCTGGGCGATTTCACCGCGCGCCACCCGGATGTCTCGGTGCAGGTCGATGCGCGCGAGCGGCTGGCTGATTTCCAGACGGACGGGGTGGATATCGCGGTGCGGCAGGGCCGCGCGCGGTTTGGCGACGGCCTGGTGGCCGAGCCGCTGTTCCCCACCGAATTCGTCGTGGTTGGCAGCCCCGACCTGGCCGCGCAGGTGACATCGGCGCAAGACCTGCTGGCGCATGTACTGCTGAGCGATTCTCATGGCCTTTGGCCCCTGTTTCTGGAACGCGCCGGCGTGCAGGGGCGCCCGAGAATGATGAATTTCAGCCAGACCAGCCTGGCCATCGACGCCGCCGTGGCCGGGCAGGGCTTTGCATTGGCAAATGCGCCACTGGTCGCGGCCGAGCTGATGGCGGGGCGGCTGGTGCAACCGCTGGCGCAGGTGCTGCTGGACGATCTGGGGTTCCATATCGTCATCCCGCGCAAGCCGCGGCAGCCGGATCTGGTGGCGCTGATGCGCGACTGGTTGCGGGCTCAGGCCTGAAGCGTGGCGGCGATCGCCGCGATCCGCCGGCGCAGCCAGCGATGGGCGGGATCGTTGGCGAACCGCTGGTGCCAGACCATATAGATCGAAACCGGCTGACAATCGAAGGGCAAGGGCGCGCAGTTTAGCGCCGCCAAAGGCCCTTGTTTCATCAGCGCCGTGTCGGTCGAGATCAGATCGCTGCCTTTCACGAAGGCCGGGATCGCGTTGAAATGCGGCAAGGTCACGGTGGGCGGGCGGATCTGGCTCTGATCCACGCCGCGCATCACCGCCCGCGCGTTGCGCCCATCGGGAAACCGCACCTCGACATGGTCGGCGGCGCAATAGGCGGCCCAGTCGGCGGGCGGATCACGCCGCTCGGCGTCGTAAAACACCATCAGGGGGCTGCTCACCAGCAGCTTCTGAAAGATGTCGGGGCCGTCCGGCGGCAGCGGGGTCAGCATCAACTGGCACCGGTCGCTGCGCAGCAGTTCCGGGTCGGGCACGCCCGAGGGCATGAACCCCAGCTGCAGCCGCACCCCATCGGCCCGCGCCCTGCGCAGCAACTTCGGAAAGATCAGCTCGCGCGGCATGTCGTTGGTGGCGATCTGGACGGCGATCTCTTCGGACAGCGGGTCAAAGGGCCGCTCGTCGGTCAGGGCGCGCATCCCGTCCAGCACCTTCTGAACCGGCTCCTTCAGCGCCAGCGCCCGCTCGGTCGGGGTAAGCCCTTGACCGGAGCGCACGAACAGCGGATCGCCCAGCACATGCCGCAACTTGGCCAACGTGTGGCTGATGGCCGATTGCGTAACGCCCAGGCGGTCGGCGGCCTTCGAGACCGAGTTTTCCTCGAGAATCGTCAGGAAGGTGCGCAGGACCTTGCCGTCCAGATCAGTGAAATCGATTTTCTTCATACCGTTTATGATCTGCCATGAATGGTGTTGCTGTTCATGCCGCGCTAGGGGAAGCTTGGCAACAGGAGGCACGCGATGGGGATCCGCTTTTTCTCGGACAAGAACCGACCCGTTCACATGGGTCCTTATCCGCTGGAACGGCTGCGGCGACAGGATGCGCTGCCCGACCTGTCAGCGCTGGCGCCCATGCCGGTGCTGAGTTTCGACCGCCCCGAGCAGCCCCACAGCATCGTCAACGCGATGGGCGAGTTTCAGGCAATGCTGGACACCATCCGCGATGGCTTCGTCAATCCGGCCCGGGCCGAGATGCCCCGCGATCCGGCTGAACGCGCCAACCACCTGAAGGCGTTCGGCTATTTCAACGATGCCTCGATGATGGGCTGTGGGCCTCTGCCGCCGCAGGCGCTGTTGGACCGGCCCCGGCGAAACCCCGATATCGACCGGCTGGCCCATGCGCTGCAGACCCGGCAGACGAAGACACTGGCCTCGGGGATCGACGTGATCATGGCCGATCTGCGCGACAGCGTGGCAGCCCAACCGGGGCCGATCACCGCCCACCGTCATGCCATCGTGTTCCTGTACGAACATCACCGCGACCCCGATCCGTCCGAGCCGGGCGCTGAGTGGATCCTGGATGCGCAGGACCACCGCGCCTGCCTGCTGGCCACCGAAAACGCGGTGGTGATCGCCAATTACATCCGTCTGTTGGGGTATGACGCGCGGGCGCATTCGGTGATGTCCTCGGACGTGGACCTGCCTCGCCTTGCCGCCGCAGCCGGGTTGGTCTGGGCCGAGGATGGCACCGCCGTGGCCCCGTGGCTGGGGCGTAGGTTCGGCCTGGCCGCCGTGACCACCGAGATGGAAATCGCCCATGATCGACCGCTGGCCCCGCGCGACCGGCAGCCGTGGTTCAGAACCCAAGGCCCCGCGTGGTGGCTGGGCGCGGGCTTTGCCAAAAGCGCGCTGAACCGCGACCCTTACGCCCGCCGCCGCTATGCCGATGGCGCGCACCCGTTCGAGACGCTCAAACGCGTGGACAGCCCGACCACCTATATCGACGAGGCGAACGTGGCCCGCGTGCCCAAACGGGCCGACATGTTCGCGCGGGCTCAGTTCGGCGATATGGGCAAGCCGCTGCAGGATGCGGCCAAGGGCGGGCACTACGTCCGAAAATCCGCGCCCAGCTTTGCGCAACGGCGCGCGCTGGGGGCCTTCGTCTTGCTGCAGGACGGCGACAGCGCCGAGGTCGCCAGACCCACCGATGCCGAGCGCAACGCGGCGAACATCAAGGCGGCCAGCTATTTCCTGGGCGTCGATGCCGTAGGCCTCAGCCGCTGCCCCGAATGGGCGTGGTATTCCCACGACGCCACCGGCGAGGAGATCGTGCCGCCCCACGATCAGGCCGTCAGCATGATCATCGACCAGGGTTATGAGACGATGGAGGGCGCATCCGGTGACGACTGGATCAGCGTTGCCCAGTCGATGCGCGCCTATCTGCGGTTCTCGCTGCTGGGCGGGGTATTGGCCCGTCAGATCCGCAATCTGGGCTACAAGGCCAAGGCGCATACGGTGATGGATGGCGAAGTGCTGCAACCGCCGCTGCTGTTGCTGTCGGGGCTGGGCGAGGTCAGCCGCATCGGCGAGGTGATCCTGAACCCGTTCCTTGGCCCGCGCCTGAAATCGGGGGTCGTGACGACCGACATGCCCATCACCCATGACAAGCCCATCGACTTCGGCCTGCAGCGGTTCTGCGAAAGCTGCAACAAATGTGCCCGCGAATGCCCCTCGGGGGCGATCACCGCCGGACCCAAGCTGATGTTCAACGGCTACGAGATCTGGAAATCCGACAGCCAGAAATGTGCCACCTACCGGATCACCACGCCCGGCGGGGCGATGTGCGGGCGCTGCATGAAGACCTGCCCGTGGAACCTGGAAGGGCTGTTCGCCGAACGCCCGTTCCGCTGGGCCGCGATGACCATTCCCGCCGCGGCACCCGCGTTGGCGAAACTGGACGATGTGCTGGGCAATGGCGGGCTGAACGACACCAAGAAGTGGTGGTGGGATCTGGAGCTACAGCCCGACGGCGCCTATCGCCCCACCGCGCACCCGCTGAACCGGCGCGATCTGCAAAAGGATCTGGATCTGAAATACGAGGATCAGACGCTGGCCGTCTATCCCGCCCCGCTCGCGCCGCATCCCTGGCCCTATCCTTTTGCGATGGACCGCGAGGCCGGGATCGCCGCCTATCAGGCCATGGTAACCGCCGACGAATACAAGGCCCGTCTGGCCGCAGGCGATGTGTCGGTCATCCACCGCTACACGATCTCGGGCGATGCGCCGGTGATGCAGCTGGTGCTGTCGAAGGTCGAGAAGATGACGGCGGATGTCACCAAGTACGAGTTTTCCACCCCGGACGGTGCACCGTTGCCGGATTGGACGGCCGGCGCGCATCTGGATGTGCTGGTGGCGCCGGAATTCCTGCGGCAATACTCGATGTCCGGTGACCCAGCCGAACGCATGACCTATCAGATCGGGGTACTGCGCGAGGATCAGGGCCGCGGCGGTTCGGCCCTGCTGCACCGGATCTTCACGCCGGGCCGCAAGGTGTTCGTGTCAAAGCCGATCAACCATTTCGAACTGGACGAGACCGCCACCCGCACCCTGCTGATGGGCGGTGGTATTGGCATCACCCCGATGATCGCCTTCGCCCATCGCCTGCACGCGCTGGGGCGCGATTTCGACCTGCATTATTCCGTCCCCTCACGGGAAAAGGCCGGGTATCTGGCCGATTTGGCCGCCGCTCCCTGGGCGGACCGCGTGCATCTGCATGTCTCGGACGAGGGCACCCGCGCCGATCTGGACACAATCCTGGCGGGTTATAGCGACGGCTGGCATGTCTATACTTGCGGCCCGGACCGATACATGGAGGCGGTGATGCAGGCTGCCGAACGTCAGGGTTGGCCAGAGGAGGCCCGGCATCTGGAGTATTTCTCGGTGCCCGAGCAGCCCGACTATGAAAACCACCCGTTCACCCTGCGGCTGGCGCGCTCGGGGCGTGACCTTGAGGTGCCCGCCGACAAGGACGCGGCGCAGGTGCTGAACGAGGCCGGCATCCATGTCGACGTGAAATGCGCCGACGGCATCTGCGGCGTGTGCAAATGCGGGCTGATCGCGGGCGAGGTCGAGCATCGCGATTTCGTCCTGTCGCGCAAGCAGCGGGAATCGGCGCTGATTCTCTGCCAGAGCCGTGCGGCCGAGCCGGGCGGGGTGGTCGAGATCGACCTCTGACCTCGGTCGGAAAGCGACATTTTCAGGTGAAAAAATAGGTCGCGCGGGCCATGGACGCCGCCGCGCGGCTGCTCTAACGTCGCCCCAAACCCAGTGAACCCTGACCAACAGGCGCGAGGTACAATCATGCAATATCACCGCCCCGCCAGCTTTGCCGAAGCTTCGGATCTGGCTGCCCATGCAACGGGCATCACGCGGTTTCTGGCCGGCGGCACCGACGTCTTGGTGCAACTGCGGTCCGAGATCGTGACTCCGGACACCCTGATCGACATCAAGGCCATCGACGGCGTACACGCCATCACCCGCCACGCCGATGGTAGCTGGACGCTGGGCGTGGCCGTCACCGGCGCCGAGATGAGCGAACACCCCCAGCTGGGACGCGAGTGGCCCGGAGTGGTCGAGGCGATGGACCTGATCGGCTCGACCCAGGTCCAAGGCCGCGCCACCCTGACGGGCAATCTGTGCAATGGATCGCCTGCCGCCGATTCCGTCCCGGCCATGGTTGCTGCGGGCGTGACAGCAACGGTGACCGGTCCGAGCGGTGATCGGATCGTGGCGGTCGAGGACATCCCGACCGGCCCCGGCAAGACCTCGCTGGCGAAGGGCGAGTTGATCTCGGCCCTGCATATCCCGGCGCGGGGCGAAAATGGCGGCGACGCCTATCTGCGCTTCATTCCGCGCACCGAGATGGACATCGCCGTGGTCGGCGTGGGCGTAAACCTGCGCGTCGATGGTGACACGATCACCGAGGCCCGCGTTGCGCTGGGGGCCGTGGCGCCCACCGTCCTGCTTGTCGAAGACTGCGCCCGGGCGCTGATCGGCACCACGCTGGACGATGCCGCGTCGGCGGCACTGGCCGCCGCCGCCTCGGCCGCCTGCAAACCCATCGACGACAAACGCGGCACGATCGAATTCCGCACCGAAGTGGCCGGCGTTCTGGCAAAACGCGCCGCGAAAATCGCCTATGCCCGCGCCAAGGGAGAGACCGCATGACCAAGCATCACGTCACCACCACCGTCAACGGCGATACGGTCGAATACCTGTGCGACGCGCGCGAAACCCTACTGGACTGTCTGCGCGACAAGCTGAACCTGACCGGCGCCAAGGAAGGCTGCGGCACCGGCGATTGCGGGGCCTGCTCGGTCACGCTGGACGGGCGGCTGGTCTGTTCCTGCCTGGTGCTGGGGGTCGAGGCCGAGGGCAAGCAGATCGAAACCATTGAAGGCATGGCGCAGGGCGAAACCCTGCACCCGCTGCAGCGCAAGTTCATCGACCATGCCGCGCTGCAATGCGGGGTCTGCACACCGGGCGTTCTGGTCGCCGCCAAGGCGCTGCTGGAAAAGAACCCCGACCCGACCGAGGAAGAGGCCCGCTATTGGCTGGCCGGCAACCTGTGCCGCTGCACGGGTTATGACAAGATCATCCGCGCCGTTCTTGAGACGGCCGCCGAGCTGCGGGAGGCTTCGTAATGGCACTCGACGATCGCAAGTCGCACTTCACCTTCGTGGGCACCCGCCCGAACCGTCCCGACGGATTGGACAAGGTCACCGGCCGCGCCCGGTTCGGGGCCGACGTGACCGCGCCGGGCATGCTTTTCGGCGCCATCCTGCGCTCGCCCCACGCCCATGCGCGGATCGTCCGGATCGACACTTCGAAGGCCGAAGCGCATCGGGACGTGAAGGCTGTGGTTACCCGCGCCGATTTCGCCGATGTCCCGTTCAAGCCGGGGCTCGAGGGCGAGTTCTGGAACGTTCTGGAAAACGTCATGGCCGGGGAAAAGGCGCTCTATGACGGGCACGCGGTGGCGGCGGTTGCGGCCAGTTCGGCGCTGGCGGCGCGGGATGCGCTCAAGCTGATCGAGGTCGAATACGAGGTGCTGCCCCATGTCACCGACGTGGACAAGGCGATGGCGCCCGACGCACCGGTGATCCGCGAGGGCGCGGCCGACTATTCGGTGCCCGAGGGCATGCACCCCAACGTCGTGCGCTATCACGAAAGCGGGCATGGCGATGTTGAGGCGGGCTTTGCCGAGGCCGATCTGGTGATCGAGGATCACTTCGTCACCGAGGCCACGCACCAGGGCTATATCGAACCGCACGCCTGCCTTGCCTCGCTGGGCGCTGACGGCAAGGGCGAGCTGTGGTGCTGTACCCAGGGCCACTGGATCGTGCAGAAGACCTGCGCCGCGCTGTTGGGGATCGAAACCGCGCAGCTGCGCGTGACCGCATCGGAAATCGGCGGCGGGTTCGGCGGCAAGACCACCGTGTTCATCGAACCAGTGGCGCTGGCGCTGTCGCGCAAGGCCAACCGTCCGGTCAAGATCGTGATGTCCCGGTCCGAGGTTCTGCGGGCTACGGGGCCGACGGCCTCGGCCTCGTTGGACGTCAAGATCGGCATGAAGAAAGACGGCACCATCACCGCCGCCCAAGGCGTCTTCCGCTTGCAAGGCGGTGCCTTTCCGGGTGCGCCGGGCGACATGACCGCGATGTGCGCCTTTGCGCCCTACAACCTGACCAATGTGCGGCAGGTGGGCTATGACGTCATGTCCAACCGCCCGAAGCAGGCCGCCTATCGCGCGCCCGGCGCGCCGATGGGGGCGTTTGCGGTGGAGTCGGTCATCGACGAGCTGTGCAAGAAACTGGGCCTCGACCCGGTCGATGTGCGCCTGAAGAACGCCGCGCACGAGGGCACCAAGGCCAGCTATGGCCCCACCTATGACCGGATCGGCCTGGTCGAGACGCTCGAAGCCGCCAAAGCCCACCCGCATTATGCCGCGCCGCTGAAGCCGCGGCAGGGACGGGGCATCGCCTGCGGGTTCTGGTTCAACCACGGGGGCGAGACCTCGGTGTCGCTGGCCCTGTCCGAGGACGGCTCGGCGCAGCTGATGGTCGGCACGCCCGATATCGGCGGCTCACGCGCGTCGATGGCGCTGATGGCGGCCGAGGTGCTAGGCATTCCGTACGAGAACATCCGCGTGACCATCGCCGACACCGCCACGCTGGGTTACAACGACGTCAGCCACGGCTCGCGCGTGACCTATGCCAGCGGTCTGGCCACGATCAAGGCGGCGCAGCACGCAGTCGAGAAACTGTGCGAACGCGCGGCGGCCAAATGGGGCATCCCGGTGGACGCGGTGAAATGGGAAAACGGCTGCGCGGTGCCATCCGGCCCCAACGCAGGCGATTTCGACCCGCTGCCGCTGGCCGAGATCACCGCCGACATGGGGCGCACCGGCGGCCCGATCTCGGGCCATTTCGAGGCGACCCCCGAAGGCGCAGGCGTGTCCTTCGGCACCCATATCGTCGATGCCGAGGTCGATCCCGAAACCGGCAAGACCTCGATCACCCGCTACACGGTCATCCAGGACGCGGGCAAGGCGATCCACCCCGCCTATGTCGAGGGCCAGTTCCAGGGCGGCGCGGCGCAGGGCATCGGCTGGGCGCTGAACGAGGAGTACATCTATGGCGAGAATGGCCGGCTGCAGAATCCGGTGTTCCTCGACTACCGTATTCCGGTGGCCAGCGACCTGCCGATGATCGACACGGTGATCGTCGAAGTGCCCAATCCGGGCCATCCGTTCGGCGTGCGTGGCGTGGGTGAAACCGGCATCGTGCCGCCATTGGCAGCCATCGCGAACGCGGTCTCGAACGCGGCGGGCGTGCGGATGCGACAACTGCCGATGTCGCCGCCGCGCATTCTGGCCGCCCTCAAGGGCAATGGTTGAGGTCCATCTCTGGTCCGGTCTCCGGTCGCTGACCGGGGGCCAGGAAGTGGTGCAGGTTCAGGCTGCGACAACCGGCGAGCTGCTGCGCGAACTGGTGCGCCTCCATCCGCAATTGCAGGCGCCGATCGACGCGGGCGTGTCCGTTGCCGTCAATGGCCGGATCATTGCAGCGGGTCTGTCCGAACCCATTCCCGAAGGTGCCGAAGTCTATCTGATGCAGAGGTTGCGGGGCGGGTAGCCTCGTGAAATCGGCGGGGGAGGACCGGAAGCCCCGGTCTTGAATTCAGCGCTTCGGCCTCACCCCTGGTCCTACCGAAGTACCCCCTCGTTAAAAAAACACCATCAAACGGATCGGCAGGATTGATCCGCTATGTATTGCAATATTGGCATTAGTATTGCGGGAAGGTGTCAGATGTGTGTGATTTCCGGCCAAGTCCGGTTGACGTTGGGGAAGTCGCGCCTGCCAAGATATTGAGGCGTCGTACAACGGAATCCGGAAAAAACTGGAAGATGGTGCTGCTGGAGAGAATTGAACTCTCGACCTCTCCCTTACCAAGGGAGTGCTCTACCTCTGAGCTACAGCAGCGCTGTGGGCGGGTGATTAGACTCAAACGAAACGGGGCGCAAGGGTCTCTGGACGGTTTTTTTCGCCTCCTGTAGAGAAAGATCATGGCAGAGAAAAAATCACCCAAAAAACACGGACAATCCGGATCCGCGCGCGAAGATCGGCTCAAGGCTGCCCTCAAGGCAAACCTGGCGCGGCGCAAGGCGCAGGCCAAGGCGCGCAGCGCACAGGATGACCGGCCGGGACAGCACAAGGACTAAGAGCAGATGGATTCGATTCTGGTAACGGGCAACGGGCCGCTTCACGGCCAAATTCCGATCGCGGGGGCCAAGAATGCCTGCCTGACGCTGATGCCGGCCACGTTGCTCAGCGAAGATCCGCTGACGCTGACCAACGCGCCGCGTCTGAGTGACATCAAGACCATGACCGCGCTGCTGCAGTCGCTGGGGGCCGAGGTGTCGGCCCTGCAGGACGGGCAGGTTCTGGCGATGTCCAGTCATGATCTGACCAGTCACACGGCGGACTACGAGATCGTGCGCAAGATGCGTGCCTCGAACCTCGTTCTGGGGCCGCTCTTGGCGCGTTTCGGGCGAGCCGTGGTGTCGCTGCCGGGCGGTTGTGCCATCGGGGCGCGGCCGATGGACCTGCATGTCGAGGGGTTGGAAGCCCTGGGCGCCGAAATCGAGTTGAAGGACGGCTACCTGCACGCCAAGGCGCCAGGTGGATTGAAGGGGGCGGTGCATGAAATGCGCTTTGCCTCGGTGGGTGCCACGGAAAACATCGTCATGGCCGCGACGCTGGCCAAGGGCACGACGGTTCTGAAAAACGCCGCACGCGAGCCCGAGATCGTGGATCTGGTTCAATGCCTGCGCAGCATGGGCGCGCAGATTGAGGGCGAGGGCACCTCGACCATCGAGATCCAGGGTGTCGACCGCCTGCATGGGGCCACGCACCAGGTAGTCACCGACCGGATCGAACTGGGCACCTACATGCTGGCCCCTGCCATTTGCGGCGGCGAGGTCGAACTGCTGGGCGGCCGCCTGTCACTGGTCGAATCCTTCGTCGAGAAGCTGACGGCCGCAGGGGTGGACGTTGCCGAGACGAAACAGGGCCTGAAGGTCTCTCGCAAGAATGGCCGGGTGCGCGCCGTGGACGTGGTGACCGAGCCGTTCCCGGGCTTTCCCACCGATCTGCAGGCGCAAATGATGGCGCTGATGTGCACGGCCGAGGGAACCTCGGTGTTGGAGGAGCGGATTTTCGAGAACCGCTTCATGCATGCCCCCGAACTGGTGCGCATGGGCGCGCAGATCGAGGTGCATGGCGGCACCGCGACGGTGACGGGGGTCGAGCGCCTGAAAGGCGCGCCGGTGATGGCCACCGATCTGCGGGCCTCGGTCTCGCTGATCCTGGCCGGGTTGGCGGCCGAGGGCGAAACAACCGTCAGCCGGGTCTATCATCTGGACCGCGGATATGAGCATGTGGTCCGCAAGCTGGAAGGCGTGGGCGCGAAAATCGAACGGATCAAGGGCTGATGGCAGACGCAACATTCGAAGATGGGCGCGAGGCGCCGCTGAACCTTGGCGCATTGGATGTCGAGGACCTCAAGGTGATCGCAACGCTGACGCAGGATGCGGTTTTTCCGGTCAGCGAAATGACCTGGCAACCAGCCCGCCGCCGCTTTGCCTTGCTGCTCAACCGGTTCCGGTGGGAGGACAAGGAAGCAGCCGAGCGCCGTGGCCGGGATTTCGAACGCGTGCAGTCGCTGCTGGTATTCGACTCGGTCCTGTCGGTGTCCAGCCAGGGGGTTGATCGATCCGACAAGGACCTGATCCTCTCGGTTCTTGATATCGAGTTCCACCCTTCGGATGACGGCACGGGCGAGGTGCTGCTTGTTCTGGCCGGGGATGGCGCGATCCGTCTGACGGTGGAAGCGGTTGATGCAACGCTCAAGGATGTGACCCGCCCCTATCGTGCGCCTTCGGGCAAGGCGCCTCGGCACCCGGACTGATATGCAGAACAAGCGTGGCATTTCGCAGGCGCTGTCTCAGGGGCGGGCCGGCGTGTCGCTGCGCCGGGCCACCGTGTTCGACGTGTTCGGCCTGAGCCGGGTTCTGGTCCGCTCCATCACCCGGCTGTGTGAAGCTGACCACGGAAATCAACCAGACAAGATCGCAGCGTGGACTGCCAACAAGGACCCGCAGTCCGTTCGCAACTGGATCGCGTCGGGCGCCCAGATCTGGATGGCCGAGCGGAGCGGGCAAGCGGTCGCCGTCGGCGGGCTGCGCGCACCGGCCGAGATTTCGCTGCTTTATGTCGATCCGGGCCACGCGGGGCAGCGGGTCGGTGCGGCGTTGCTGTCCCGGCTCGAGGCCGAACTGGCCCTGTCCGGGGCCACCACGGGTCATTTGATGTCCACCCGGACCGCGCTGGGCTTCTATCGCCGGAACGGCTGGGTCGCGGCGGGAGAGCCCGCGGACTGGAACGGCATTCCCCAATTTCCCCTGCGCAAATCGCTGCACCCCTCGGGCTGAGGGTTGAGGCCCGCCCCGGCGGGCGATAAGACCCGTTAAAACGCCCCGGAGTACGCAAATGCCCGTTTTCCTCGACACGACATCCGCCGATTTCGAAACCGGATTCCTGGCCCTTCTGTCCGCCAAACGCGAAGACAGCCCCGATGTCGACGCCGTCGTGGCGCAGATCATCGCAGACGTGCGGTCGCGTGGCGATGCTGCGGTGATCGAATTGACCGCAAAATTCGACCGGTTGCAACTGACGCCGGACACTCTGGCCTTTAGCGCCGCCGAGGTGACGCAGGCCATCGCGACCGTCAGCGACGATGACCGCGCGGCGCTGGAACTGGCCGCCGCGCGCATCCGCGCCTATCACGAACGCCAGATGCCGCAGGACCAGGAATGGACCGACGAGGCGGGCGCGACCCTGGGCTGGCGCTGGTCGGCAGTGTCTGCCGCGGGGCTTTACGTGCCGGGCGGGCTGGCCTCCTACCCGTCCTCGGTGTTGATGAATGCCATTCCGGCCAAGGTGGCCGGGGTCGAGCGGCTGGCCATCGCGGTGCCCACGCCGGACGGACAGGTCAACCCGCTGGTCCTGCTAGCCGCGCGTCTGTCGGGGGTCGACGAAATCTATCGCATTGGCGGCGCGCAGGCGATTGCCGCTCTGGCCTATGGCACCGACACGATCGCGCCGGTGGACAAGATCACCGGACCGGGCAACGCCTTTGTCGCGGCGGCCAAACGGCGGGTGTTCGGCAAGGTGGGCATCGACATGATCGCCGGCCCCTCCGAAATTCTGGTGATCGCGGACAAGGACAACGACCCCGACTGGATCGCGCTGGATCTGCTCAGCCAGGCCGAGCACGACGAAAGCGCCCAGTCGATCCTGATCACTGATGATGCCGGTTTCGGCCGGGCGGTGGCCGAAGCGGTGGAAAAACGGCTGGAGACGCTCGAACGACGTGCGATCGCCGGGGCCAGCTGGCGCGACTATGGTGCGGTGATCACCGTGCGCGACCTGGACGAAGCCGCCGCGCTGTCGAACCGCATCGCACCCGAACACCTTGAACTGTGCGTGGCCGATCCGGTGGCGCTCAGCCAAAAGACGATCCACGCCGGCGCCATTTTCCTGGGCCAGTACACGCCCGAGGCCATCGGCGACTATGTTGGTGGCCCGAACCACGTGTTGCCCACCGCACGCTCGGCCCGGTTTTCGTCGGGGCTCAGCGTGATGGATTTCCTCAAACGCACCACGCTCAGCCACATGACGCCCGAGGCCCTGCGCGCCATCGGCCCGGCGGCCGAGCAATTGGCGCGGTCGGAAAGCCTGGAGGCGCACGGGCTATCCGTGGGCGCGCGGCTCAAGCGGCTGAATGGTTGACCTTGGCATCATGGCGGCGGGGTCACATCCGGCTTGCGACTGCCGCGGCGCGTGCAAAACCACTTGCGGTGGTCGTCCGACCCGTGCGTTTTAACCGGTGACGTCTTAGGACAAACCCGGAGCCGAATTTGGAACGTGTCGCAACCCTCTGGATCGGAGAGCGCTTCAGCTTTCTGGAGCATCTGTGCCTGAAATCCTTTGCGGACTTGGACCAAAAGCCGATCGTCTACCACTATGGCGATCTGCAGGACATTCCGGGCTATGTTGAGGCCCGCGATGCGCGAGAGGTATTCGATGCGTCCGAAATCTATCGCGATCCGATCACGCGGTCGGTCGCCGTACATGCGGACCTGTTCCGCTTGAAACTGCTGCAGCAGACCGATCAGATATGGGTGGATGCGGATGCCTATGCGGTCAAACCTTTCCAGACCGATCAGGGCTATTTGTTTCCAGCGGCCAACCGCAGACGACAACGCATCATGAATGGCGTTCTTGCCCTGCCGAGCGACAGCCCGGCCTTGGCCGAAATGTGCGCCTTTGCCTTTGACGGCGATCTGGTGCCGCCCTGGTGGCCCGAGGAACAGCAGCGCGCCTATCTTCAGATCTTCGGGCGCTCGACCTATTGGAGCCTGCCGATCTTCAGCCTTGGCCCGCCGATGTTGTTTCACTACCTTTTTCCGACGCCGGAACATGCCAAGGCCGTCTCGCGGAAATCGCTGTATGCGGTTCCGCTGCGCCATCGGGCACTGTGGAACGAGCCGGATCAGGACAAGCTTGAGTTCCTGGACTGGCAGAACCAAACCTCGATCCATTTCTACGGCTCGTGGTTTCGCAGGATCTTCAAAGATCGCGATATCAATCCCGGTTCGCTTGTTGACACCTTGCTGCGAAAGCACGGGATCGACCCCAACGAGCACCCCATCTGACCTTGCGTCCAGCCCGTTTCCCGCGTTGTCCCGCGGGCATAGGTGCGCTAGGTCTGGCCTGACCTGAACGGAAGTCGATGACAATGACCCGCATTTCGCATATCGAACTGGACGATCGAAACCTGCCGCCGCCCACGCCCGAGATCGAGCAGGAGCGCAAGGTTGCGATCTATGACCTGCTCGAGGAAAACTCGTTTGCCCTGCCCAAACGCGACGATCGGTTGGTGCCCGACGGCCCCTATCACGTGCAGCTGTCGATCCGCGACAAGCGGCTGGTGTTCGACGTCACCACCGAAGACAGCCAGAAAGCCGCCGAGTTCCACCTGTCGCTGGGTCCGTTCCGGCAGGTGGTCAAGGACTATTTCCAGATCTGCGAAAGCTATTTCGATGCGGTCAAGACCCTGCCGCCCAGCCAGATCGAAACCATCGATATGGCCCGGCGCGGCATCCACAATGAAGGCAGCCGAGTCCTGCAGGAACGGTTGGAGGGCAAGGCCGAGATCGACACCGATACCGCCCGCCGCCTGTTCACGCTGATCTGCGTGCTGCATTTCGGAGGCTGACGGGTGAAGCCTCTGCCGCATTCGGTCCTGTTCTGCTGCGACCACAACGCGGTGCGCTCGCCCATGGCCGAAGGCATCATGAAGAAATTCTACGGCACGGGCACATATGTGCAGTCGGCCGGGGTGCACAACGACCTGGAAATCGACGGGTTCAGCATCGCCGTCTGCCAGGAGATCGACGTGGAGCTGTCGCGCCACCGGTCGCGGTCGTTCGACGAGATGCAGGAATGGGGAGATGACCTGGGGTCATTCGACCTGATTGTGGCCCTGTCGCCTGCCAGCCAGCGCAAGGCGCTGGAGCTGACGCGGGTTTTTCACCTCGATGTCGATTATTGGCCAATAATGGACCCTACCGGGCTGGGCGAGACGCGCGAGGAAAAGCTACACCACTACCGTCAGACCCGCGATCAGATCATCAAACACCTGAAGGATCGCTGGGGGAAACCTACGGAGATCGCATGACCCAGACCGTCCAAGCCTATTTCGATGCCTTCAACGCCGGGGATGTGGCCGGCATGCTGGCCTGCCTGTCCGACGACGTGGCCCATCACGTGAACGAAGGCCAGATCCGCGTCGGCAAAGAGAAATTCGCCGAATTCTGCGCGCATATGAACCGCTGCTATCGCGAGACCTTGACCGACATGGTGATCTTCGAGGCCGAGGGCGGCACCCGCGCCGCCGCCGAATACATCGTCAACGGCACCTATCTGGAAACCGATGCCGGCCTGCCCGCGGCCTCAGGTCAGTCCTATCGCCTGCCCGCCGGGTCGTTCTTTGACCTCAAGGACGGCAAGATCACCCGCGTGACAACCTATTACAACCTGGCCGACTGGGTGAAACAGGTGTCGGGTGGCTGAGGTCACGCAGGTCCGCGCGCTGACGGGGCCGGCGCTCGAGGTGGCGCTGGACGACGTGGCGCGCCTGCGCATCGCGGTGTTCCGCGACTGGCCCTATCTCTATGACGGCGATCTGGCCTACGAGCGCAGATACCTGCAATCCTATCGCGACAGCGACCGGGCGATCGTGGTCGGGGCCTTTGACGGCGACCGACTGGTCGGGGCCGCGACCGGCGCGCCGCTGGCCGACCATGCCGAGGATTTCGCAGCCGCTTTCGACGGCACCCGGCTGGAGTTGTCGCAGATCTTCTACTGTGCCGAATCCGTGCTGCTGCCCGACTATCGGGGGCAGGGCGTTGGACATGCGTTCTTTGACCTGCGCGAAGACCATGCACGTGCCTTGGGCTTTGCCAAATGCGCCTTCTGCGGCGTGCAGCGTCCGGCGGACCACCCGATGCGGCCAGCCGGCTACCGGCCGCTCGACCCGTTCTGGCGCGCGCGGGGCTATGCGCCCTTGCCCGGCGTTATCGCCCAGTTTTCGTGGAAGGATCTGGGCGAGGACTCGGAAACCCTCAAACCGTTGCAGTTCTGGATCAGGGATTTGTGAACCCGCCCTATCGCGTTGTTTGTGCCGCCGGCACGCGCGCCGACAGCCGTTCGTCTAGCCGCGAAAATCTTCGAGGATCCGTCGATAGAACGCTCCTCGTGCTCCAGCGCCCAAGGGTCCTGCGACACATTCCCGATCCAGGTTTAATTCCCCCGCGGGCACGATCTGCCGCGCGATTTCGGGCGGTGTCGTTTCGTCAGACGTTCCCGTCCTCCAATCGTGAAAGGCGGTGGAGTATCGAACGACCGCGCCGCTCGCCGGCAAGTCAAGCAACCCACCCTCGGCAAAGAACGTCAGTCTGTCTCCCATTTCTTCCCCGATGAGTTTGAGCCTGTCACCCAAGCGATGCTTGAGGATAGCGACAAACACGATCGCGGCGGAGAACGTGAATTTATCGACAATTACGACGACCCGCTGACTTGCGTTTTGCGCGATTGCGTCGATCAAAGGCATCGTCAGAAGAAAATCACCGCCGCTGTTTCCGCGAACGTCAATCAAAAGCGTTTTGCCAGAGCAAGCGCGCACGCGACCCGCTGCCTCGGATATGGCTTTGCGCAGCGCATCGTTGTCAGGGTCAAAGAAGCTCGGCAGTTGAATTAAAAGCCCAAGTGCCTGCCAATCCTCAATTTCCACAAAGCTCTCGGGTTCCCATGCTGGATCGGCTTTGCCGCGCTCGTTTCTCGGGTAGAGCGTCGACGCAGGAACGGTGTTTCCATTTGCTACTTTCAGGTTGGTTGTCTGCCCATTTTCGTCCTGCAAATGATACTCGGTCGTACCGTCGTTGGACGAAAATCCCAGCCGTTCCAACGCCTGCGGCCAAGCCAGAATAATCGGGCCGATGACCCGCTTCCTCTGGCGCGTTCCCGCCAGAAATTTGTCCGCCGCGGCCTCGATTTCGCTTACAGCAGCGCCATTGACTGCCAGCAGCGCGCCTTGTGGAGCGATCACCCCCGATGCCGACCCAAGGACTTGGACGGAACGCCCCACGCTTACGAACCGCAGAGGCAACACCGAGATTGCATCATTCGGGATCAGCCGGGTGTGCCCGTTGCTGGGAAGTGCCAGAAGGCGCATCGCGGACAGGAGAAATGCATCGACCGAGCTCTCAAGTGCGTATCGCCGACTGTCACTGACACAGCTGTCTATCGCCGCCCTTTCGATCCGCTGAAAGCTGGGATCGTTTGGCAGAACAGTCTCCAGAATGAGCTCCAGGTCATCGATCAGCGACATGGGTCACAGTGCGCATGGCCGATCGGCAATGTCCAGATTGGGTGTGGGTCCGGCGCTCTACCGGCCCGGACCCTTGCTTTGAAAGGCTATGCACCGAACCAATAGTTTCTGTTGCGGCGAACAACCCGATTGGCCTGTACACCGGGCAACAACGGCTATTTACTTCTTCGCAAGAACAGCATTGGAACCCGCATCATGAAAATCGCCACGGCCGCCTACAATCTCGACTGGCTCGACAGCTGGGCGCATTACGAAGACAAGCTGGACGCTTGGGTTTCGCAGGCCGCGGGGCAGGGGGCCGAACTGCTGGTGTTTCCCGAGTACGGCGCGATGGAGCTTTCGACGCTGGCCGGGGCCGAGGTTGCGGGGGATCTCGAGCGCTCGATCCAGGCGGTATCCGAGCGGATGGAAGATGTACAAATCCTGCATCGGTGCCTCTCGGCCGAATACAATTTGTACATTCTGGGCGCATCCGCCCCGGTTCAGGCCGGCTCAGGCCGCCCGATGAACCGGGCCGAATTCTACGCCCCTTCGGGCGCGCAGGATCATCAGGACAAGCAGATCATGACCCGGTTCGAGCGCGAAGACTGGGACATCGCGCCGGGCGGACCGTTGAAGATCTTCGAGACGGCGCTGGGCCGGATCGGCGTTCTGATCTGCTATGACAGCGAGTTTCCCCTGCTGGGCCGCGCCCTGTCAGAGGCCGACGTGATCCTTGTACCGTCTTGTACCGAGGCCCTGTCGGGCTATTGGCGGGTCCGCATCGGCGCGATGGCACGGGCGCTGGAGAATCAATGCGTTACGGTCATGGCGTCGCTGGTGGGTAACAATGAATGGTCCCAGTCCGTGGACGCAAACACCGGGACCGGAGGCGTTTTCGGCCCGCCGGACAAGGGCTTTCCACAAACCGGCGTGCTGTCGGAAGGCGTGCTCAACCAGCCCGGCTGGACCTACGCAGACGTCGATCTGTCGGCGATCGCCGAAGTTCGGGCGGATGGCCATGTCCTGAACCGATCCCACTGGACCGAGCAGACGCCCCGAGTCGAATCGGTCACAATGTCGCGCCTTTAAGTGATTCCACCCTTGAAATAAGGCCGAAATAGGCTCATTTAAGCGCCACCTGCGGATTCTGCAGGGCAACGCAAAGATGGAGACAACATGGCCAAGGAAGATACGCTCGAATTTCCCGGTGTCGTGAAGGAACTCCTGCCTAATGCGACGTTTCGGGTCGAGCTGGAAAACGGCCATGAGATCATCGCACATACGGCAGGCAAGATGCGCAAAAACCGCATCCGTGTTCTGGCCGGCGACAAGGTTCAGGTCGAGATGACCCCCTATGATCTGACCAAGGGTCGGATCAACTACCGCTTCAAGTAACGCCTGCCGCAATGGCGTTCATTCTAGGATCGGGCAGCCCCAGACGGCTGGACCTGCTGGCTCAGCTTGGCGTGCAGCCCGACGCCATTTCTGCCCCTGACATTGACGAAGACCCCCAAAGGGGCGAGCTTCCGCTGCCGTATTGCGCGCGCATTGCCCGCGAGAAGGTGCATGCCGTGAAGGCGGCCCCGGACGATATCGTCCTGTGCGCCGACACGACGGTTGCGCTGGGTCGACGCATATTGGGCAAGCCCGAGGGTGCGGGACAGGCAGCCGAATTTCTGCATGCCCTTTCAGGACGTCGCCACCGTGTGATCACCTCGGTCGCGGTGCGTCGCGGCGATCGGATGTTGCAGCGTGACGTGGTCAGCCAGGTCAAGGTCAAGCGACTTTCGGACGTGGAAATCAACGCCTATCTCGCTACCGGCGATTGGCAGGGCAAAGCCGGTGCCTATGCCATCCAAGGGCCCGCGGGCGCCTTCATTCCTTGGATCTCGGGCTCGTTCACCGGTATCGTCGGGCTGCCCTTGTCTGAAACCGCAGGACTGTTGCAAGGCATCGGTTACCCCCTGTATCGCGAGGCATCATGAAAGGTCGAACGATCATTCTGGATCACATTCAAGGCCGCGAAGCCGCGGCCCTGATGGTGGATGGCAAACTGGATGATTTCCTGATCGCTGCCGATGCGCCCGCCCCCGGAACCATCTACCGGGCCCGGGCCGAGCGGGCGATCAAAGGGCAGGGCGGGATGTTCCTGACAACGCCGGATGGTCCGGCTTTCCTTCGGCAGGTCAAAGGGTTGGCGCAGGGTGAGATGCTGCTGGTGCAGGTCACGGGTTATGCCGAACCGGGCAAAGCCTTGCCAGTGACGAACCGCATCCTGTTCAAAAGCCGCTATGCCATCGTCACGCCGGACGCGCCCGGGCTGAACATCTCCCGCTCGATCCGCGATGATGATGAGCGCGACCGGCTGCTGGTGATTGCCCATGAGCAGATGGACGGCAGCCCCTTCGGTCTGATCCTGCGCTCCGGTTGCTGGGGCGCGGATGCCGATGAAATTGCCGAAGACATCGCCGCCATGCGGGCGCTGGCCGAGCAGGTCGTGAACGACACCGGAGACGCACCGGAAACGCTGTCCGAGGGCGACGGACCGCATGTTCTCGCCTGGCGCGAATGGGTGGAGCCGGCCGAGGTCTCGACCCAGGCGGGCGGGTTCGCGGACCATGGCGTGCTCGAGGCGCTGGACGCCGCACGTGGCGCATCCCATCCTTTGGCGGGTGGGGCGCATATGTATATCGAACCCACCCGGGCGTTGGTGGCCGTGGATGTGAACACTGGTTCGGATGGCTCGCTGGCTGCGGGAACAAAGGCCAATTTCGCCTGCGCCAAGGAACTGCCGCGCGCCCTGCGCGTGCGCGGGCTGGGCGGGCAGATCACGCTCGACCTTGCGCCGATGCCCAAAAAAGACCGGCGCGGATTCGAATCCGCACTCCGCGCTGCCTTCAGGGCTGACAGCGAAGAAACGATCCTCGCCGGCTGGACGCCGCTGGGGCATTTCGAATTGCAGCGAAAACGCGGCCGTATCCCATTGTCGGAGGTCCTGAGATGAGCTGCCCGATCTGCGGAGAAGATACGGTCAAACAGTTTCGTCCGTTTTGCTCGAAACGCTGCGCCGATATCGATCTGGCCAAGTGGCTGAACGGCTCCTATGCGGTTCCGTCGCAGCGCGAGGATGACCTTGATGATGAGATTCAGGATGCCGTCGAAATCAAGGATCGCCCGCACTGAAAAAATCTGAAAAAGCCTCTGGACACCGCGTTTGGCAAGTCATAGAAGGCCTGCACCCAACGGCAAACGCCGTTCCCGTGCCCGGGTAGCTCAGGGGTAGAGCAGTGGATTGAAAATCCTCGTGTCGGTGGTTCGATTCCGCCCCCGGGCACCACTTCAATTCTTTGAAACCTCTTGTATATTCACAACTCTAGATGGATTGATGTCGAGCCGAAAGCGGTCGATTCGCGACTTGCGCAGCGAACAACGCTCGCCGAACCCCAGATCAACATGCAGTATTTGGAGCCAAAATAGGTGGCTCTTCAACGTTTGGAATTTTTGCGCAGGTCGTTTTGCGCTTTGCCGTACAGATCCCAATTACTGTGGCACACTGTTCGAAATGAATAGTGCCCAATCTCTTGATCCAACGATTTTCAGAGATTTAGTGGCTGGGGTGGTAGGATTCGAACCTACGATACACGGTACCAAAAACCGCTGCCTTACCACTTGGCTACACCCCAACGGTGAGCGGCTATCTACGATTGTTGGTGACGGTGTTCAAGTGCTTTCCCGCAAAAAATCGAGGCCCGCGAAAATTTTTTTGCGGCGATCTATTTGGTCTCCAACAGCACCGCTCCGGTTCGGTTTCCGGCCTCGACCGCACGGTGTGCGGCGGCGCATTCTTCCATCGAATAGACCTTTTGGATCGGGCAGTTCAGCGCGCCGTCGGCCAGCGCGTGGTGGAGGTTCGCGATCGCTTCGTTGCGCAGATCGGCCGGCAGCAGATACACCAGAACCATTTCCAACGTCACCGATTTGAACATGAGCGGGTAAAACGGAAGCGTCGGCGTCATTTTCTGGGCCGAGCCATACGCATTGATTCTGCCGCTTTCGGCGATAACTGCAACATTGGTTTCGACGTTTTGGCCAAACTCCACATCGACGATGCGACCGACCGGACGCCCTTGATTGGCGTCCAGGATCTGTGCCGGCAAATCGGTCGCCGTGTAATCCAGTACCGCATCGGCTCCGGCCTTTGTCACACGTTCGAAGTTGCGTGGACTGGCTGTGGCCAGCACCTTTGCTCCGCCCCATTTGGCCAACTGGACGGCAAGGAATCCGACCGTCCCTGCACCACCGTGAACCAGCAGGGTTTTACCCGATACCGGGCCTCCGGAAAACACGGTGTGGCTGGCGGTCAGGCCGGGAATGCCGAGGACGGCACCGGTTTGCAGCGCGACCGTGTCGGGCATGTGAACAGCCTGTTCCGAGGGCAGGGTGATTTGGGTTGCGGCCGTCCCGAACGCACGACCCCACTGGCCGTTCCAGATCCAGACCCTTTGACCCACCCGCGAGTCCGGAACCCCAGGCCCGACAGCCGAGATGACACCTGATCCGTCGCTGTGCGGCACAATCACCGGGAAAGGCGGTTTGGTGATCCCGGGCCGTGCCCCCGCACGTGCCTTCACGTCCGAAGGGTTCACTCCGGAATAGGCCAGCGCAACGGTCACTTCGCCCGGGCCCGGGGGTGTATCCGGTAGTTCTTGAATGGACAGAACATCGGCGGGGGGCCCAAATGTCTGGTAGGTGACGGCTTTCATGGCGGCTCCGGTTTGTCGCGTCGTGACGTTCACCCTATCGTCGCGGGCCAGGAATGCTAGCCTGTCAAAAACCATGGGAGATCAGAGTATGAAGGCATTGCGCACACCGGACGAACGGTTCCAAAATCTGCCCGACTATGATTTCGCACCCAACTACCTTGAGGTGGATGATACTGAAGGCGGCGCGTTGCGGGTCCACTATCTGGACGAGGGGCCGCGCGCGGCAGCTCCAGTACTGATGATGCACGGCGAACCCAGTTGGTCTTTTCTGTATCGTCATATGATCCCGCCAGTCGCCGCCGCGGGTCATCGGGTCATCGCTCCGGACCTTGTGGGTTTCGGCAGATCCGACAAACCCGTCGAGCGCGGCGACTATACCTATGCGCGCCACGTCTTCTGGATGGGTGACGTTCTGCGTCAACTCGATCTGCGGGACATCACTCTGGTCTGTCAGGACTGGGGCGGATTGATCGGGTTGCGCCTGTGGGCCGAGATGCCGGACAGGTTCGCCCGGGTCGTTGTCGCCAACACGGCCTTACCAACCGGGGACCAGCCCTTGGGCGAGGCGTTTGCCGCCTGGCGACAGTTCAGCCAGGAGGTGCCGGATTTCCGCGCCGGCCGCATCGTCTACGGCGGAACGGTTTCAAAGCTGACCGAGGACGAGGTCGACGCCTATGACGCGCCGTTCCCTGACGATCGTTTCAAGGCGGGGGCGCGACAATTTCCGATGCTGGTGCCTGACCGCCCCGACGACCCCGAGTCTGAACCGAACCGACAGGCTTGGAACGTTATCCGCGGTCTGCAAACCCCTGTCCTGACGGCTTTTGGTGCTGAGGACAGGATTATGGCCGGGGTGGATGGGGTTTTTCAGAAACTTTGTCCCGGTGCGGCGGGACAGAACCATGTTGTGGTGCCGAAAGCCGGTCACTTCCTTCAGGAGGACGTGCCCCTGGAACTTGCGGAAACGGTTCTGGCCTTCATCCGCGAGACGGCCTGAGCAGCGGTCTCATTCTCGGATTTCGTCGGGCTCCACGCCCCAAAGATTGCTTTTGAGGGTCCAGCCGCGATAGCCACCGGCCGAAATGCGGCACCAATCCACCGTGCAGGTGCCCAAGCGGGCCACGACGCCTGTTTCGAAATGAGCGTTGACCGGGGATTTGGGGTCGGGGCTGGCATAGACCGGCAGCATGTCCGATTCAATCAGAACCGTGCGGACACCTGACAACAGTGCGTAGTGGACCCATCCGCCAGCCCCGTCGCGATCCTGAACCTTGCGCCAGTTGCCGTATTCGGCCGTCACCTGAAGTGGCATGCCGCGGCGCTTGAAAACCCAGTCAACACGATGAGTCAGCGAAGGGCCGCGGCGTACGTTCGCCTCGGCCGCCTTCATCGACACGTAGCGCGGCAAAGGCAGGTTCGTCACCTGCCCGCGTTTTTCCTGCGCGTGCGCGATTGCGCCTGTCAGGAACAGAAGCGTGATTAGAAATGCCAGAACTGGGCGTTTCGCCCTCAAGAAAGCACTCACTGCCTGCCCGCTGATTTGCCTGTCTGCCGTGTTTCAAAAAAGGTTGGGGCGATGCCCATGGGGTTCTTGTGCCCCGGCTGATCCTGCGCCACGATGCCATGACGCGCATCGGAATGCAAAGCGGTAGGAGGGCTGAAGTGCCAAGAGAACGTCTGAGTGTTGTTGTAACGCGACGGTTGCCCGAAGTGGTCGAGACACGTCTGAGCGAGTTGTTCGACGTCCGTTTGCGGGACACCGACACACCGATGACGCGCGACGAGTTGGTCGAGGCGGTCAAACAGGCCGATGTGCTGGTTCCGACGATCACGGACACGATCGACGCGGGTGTTTTGGGCCAAGCCGGAGAGCGGCTGAGGCTGATTGCGAATTATGGCGCCGGTGTCGACCATATCGATGTCGCGACGGCCCGTCAGCGCGGCATCCTGGTCTCGAACACGCCGGGTGTTCTGACCGACGATACCGCCGACATGACGATGGCGCTGATCCTTGCCGTAACCCGTCGGATTCCCGAGGGTCTGTCGGTTATGCAAAAGGGGGACTGGACCGGCTGGGCGCCGACGGCATTCCTTGGCGGGCGGATAGGAGGCCGGCGTCTGGGCATTCTGGGTATGGGGCGGATCGGACAGGCCGTCGCGCGCCGCGCCCGGGCCTTCGGAATGCAGGTCCACTACCACAACCGCCGCCGGTTGCGTCCCGAAATAGAACAGGATCTTGAGGCGACCTATTGGGAAAGCCTCGATCAGATGGTGGCGCGTATGGACGTGATCTCGATCAACTGCCCATCAACGCCGTCGTCATTTCATCTGATGAACGCGCGACGTCTAAAGCTGATGAAGCCGACGGCGGTCATCGTGAACACGTCGCGGGGCGAGGTGTTGGACGAAAACGCGTTGACGCGGATGATCCGGGCGGGCGAGATCGCCGGTGCCGGGCTGGACGTCTACGAGCACGGAACCGACGTGAATCCCCGACTTCGGCAGCTGCCGAATGTCGTGCTGCTGCCGCATATGGGGTCGGCGACGCTCGAGGGTCGCATCGAGATGGGCGAAAAGGTCATCATCAATATCAAGACGTTTGAAGACGGGCACCGGCCGCCTGATCAGGTCGTTCCCGCGATGTTGTAAGAAAACGCCAAGGCATACGTGCTCCTGCTGTTTGCAAGGCAGAGCTTTGCCGTCTTTGGCGGTCGTCCCCGCACATGGTTGCGGGGCAGCACGGTGCCGTGCACTGTCAGATTCAGTATTTGGATAAGGAGGTTTTTTATGTGCTCCAATTGGTTCCCTACTGTTGTGGCCTGCGCGCTGACCCTGGCGAACCCAGTGATTGCCCAGCAAACCGCCGATGAGGTCGCGCCCGAGGGTGCATCCGACGGCCAAGTTCAGGCCTTGACCGACGAGGTGATCGCCGCGCTGAAGGCCAAGGCCGACGGCGTGCCTGTCAAAGCTGAAACCTGGATGGTTGCGGCGGCCAACCCGCTGGCCGTCGAGGCGGGTGCCAAGGTTCTGGCTGCCGGCGGAACGGCAGCGGATGCAATGGTCGCCGTTCAGGTTGTCTTGGGCCTGGTCGAACCGCAGTCCTCAGGATTGGGCGGGGGTGCCTTTCTGGTCTGGTACGACGCGGCCAGCGGACGCCTGACCACCTTGGATGGGCGAGAAACCGCGCCGAGAGAGGCAAGCCCGACCCTGTTTCTGGACGAAAGCGGCGAGCCGCTCAAATTTTTTGACGCGGTTGTTGGCGGGCTTTCGGTCGGGACACCCGGTACGCCTGCATTGTTGGAGGAAGCCCATCGGCGCTGGGGGCGCAGCCCCTGGCCCGGTCTGTTCGAGGATGGTATCCGCCTGGCTGACGAGGGGTTTGTCGTTTCGCCGCGGCTGGCGGGCTTGATTCAGGCCGACGCTGAACGTCTGGCACGCTTCCCTGACACGGCCAACTACTTCCTGCCGGACGGCGAGCCGCTGGCGCAGGGTCAGCGCGTCTCCAACCCAGACTATGCCGAGACTCTGCGCGTTCTGGCATCCGAAGGGGCTGCGGGCTTTTATGGAGGAGAGATCGCGGCGGACATCGTGCGGACTGTCCGAAACGCTCCGGGTAACCCGGGGGTTCTGTCCGGAGTTGATCTGGCGTTGTATCAAGTGATCGAGCGCGAGCCGATCTGTGCCGCCTATCGTAGCTATGAGGTCTGCGGGATGGGTCCGCCGTCCTCGGGTGCGCTGACGGTTGGACAGATCCTTGGCATTCTCGACAATTACGATTTGGCGGCGATGGGTCCCGAAAGCGCCGAAGCGTGGCGGCTGATCGGCGATGCCTCGCGCCTGGCCTTCGCGGATCGCGGTCGCTACATGGCCGACAGTGATTTCATTCCGATGCCGACGCAGGGCCTGATCGATCCGGCCTATCTGGCCGAGCGTGCCGCGTTGCTGAATGACGCTGGGGCGTTGACCGAGGTTGCGCCGGGAAATCCTGAGTTTGACCACGCGCTGAACTGGGCCGACGATGCTTCGATCGAACTGCCGTCGACGTCCCATATTTCGATCGTGGACGCCTATGGAAACGTGCTTTCGATGACCACGACAATCGAGAACGGTTTTGGTTCGCGTCTGATGACCAACGGCTTTCTGCTGAACAACGAACTGACCGACTTTTCCTTCCGGACCCACAGGGACGGGGTTCCGATTGCCAACCGGATCGAACCGGGCAAACGCCCCCGTTCCTCAATGAGTCCGACGATTGTCATGCAAGACGGGTCTCCGATTCTGGCGATCGGGTCTCCGGGTGGCAGCCGGATCATCGGTTATGTCGCAAAGTCTATCATTGCCTGGGCGGACTGGGGTATGGACGTCCAGCAGGCGGTCGCCCTTCCTCATCTGGTGAACCGTTTCGGGACCTATGATGTCGAGGTCGGCACAAGCGCCGAAGGCTTTGCGGACATGTTGGGCGAGCTGGGCTTTGAAGTGAACGCGCGGGATCTGACCTCGGGCCTTCATGCCATCGAAATCCGCGACGGTCTGCACGGCGGAGCCGATCCCCGTCGAGAAGGGATCGCACTGGGCGAGTGATCACGTCGGAGCGTATGGGTATTGCTCCTGTGGCGTGGGCCTTCTAGTCATTGTCTGGGCCTGCGCCACTGCGCCAAGGGAGGGTTGCCATGGTTGAAGCGACAGCATTGTTCCGCAATGCGGCGGGGATCGACACCGCCATCAGCATTCTGAAACAGCGGTTCGGGGACCGGTTGCAGACCGGCGCCTCGGTCCGCGAGCAGCACGGGCACACCACGACCTGGATTGAAAACCAAAGCCCGGACGCGGTGGTCTTTCCCAATTCGACCGAAGAGGTCTCGGACATCGTCAAGACCTGTGCAGCGCACAAGGTTCCCGTGATCCCTTTCGGCACCGGAACGTCGCTGGAAGGCCACGTGAACGCGCCGGCCGGCGGCGTTTGCATCGATCTTGGCCAGATGAACCGGGTCTTGGCCGTGAACGAAGGTGATCTGGATTGCGTCGTGCAGCCCGGGGTCACCCGCGAGGACTTGAACACCCATCTGCGCGACAAGGGGCTGTTCTTTCCGATTGATCCCGGAGCCAATGCCTCATTGGGCGGGATGGCGGCGACCCGAGCGTCGGGTACCAATGCGGTTCGCTATGGAACGATGAAGGACAATGTCCTGAGCCTCGAGGCGGTTATGCCCGATGGCAAAATCATCCGTACCGGTCACCGGGCCAAAAAATCCTCGGCCGGCTACGACTTAACCCGCTTGCTTATCGGTGCCGAGGGCACGCTGGGCATCATCACGGAACTGACTCTGAAACTGCACGGCATCCCCGAGGCGATTACCTCGGCCCGGTGTTCTTTCCCGACGGTTGATGCGGCCTGTCAGGCCGTGATGACGACCATTCAATTCGGCGTTCCGGTTGCCCGGATCGAACTGCTGGACGCGATGTCGGTCAAGGCGGCCAACGCGTATTCCGGGCTGAAGCTGCCGGAAACGCCGTTGCTTCTGCTTGAGTTTCACGGCTCGGAGGCCGGCGCAGCGGAACAGGCCGAAACCTTTGGCGAAATCTCCGAGGATTTTGGCGGCACGGGCTTTGTCGCTACGGCCAGCACCGAAGAAAGGTCCAAGCTCTGGCAGGCGCGGCACGACATGTATTGGGCGTCCCTCCAGCTTCGGCCCGGAGCGCGAGGAATCTCGACGGATGTCTGCGTCCCGATCTCGCGCTTGGCCGAATGCGTCACCATGGCTCAGGACAAGGCAGCCGAGTTGGACCTGCTGGCCCCGGTCGTCGGTCATGTCGGTGACGGAAACTTCCACACGCTGGTGCTGATCGACATGGACGATGCCGACGAAGTGGCGCGGGCCAGTCAGTTTGTCGGATGGCTCAATGATCTGGCGATCTCGATGGACGGGACCTGCACAGGTGAGCATGGAATCGGGCAGGGCAAGAAACCGTATCTGGTACGGGAACTTGGGGATGCGACCCGGTACATGGCGGCGATCAAGGCCGCGCTGGATCCTGACAACATCATGAACCCCGGCAAGATCGTTTGACCAGGCCGGGAAAGCGCGCGCAACTATCGGCTCTTGGTGCGTGCCTGTTCGCGGATTCGCGTCCCAACGTGTACGGCAGGTCGGTTTTGCACCGTTTTGCGTCGGATGGACTTGGCGCTGATTGGTCCCGTTCGGCATAAACCTTGCCAAACAGACTCAATCCGGAGAGCGGGCGTATGAAAACCCAAGTCAAAGCACTGGTCGTTGGCGGCGGCGCCGTCGGGACCTCGATAGCCTATCACCTGGCCAAGGCGGGCTGGGAGGATGTCATGCTGATCGAGAGGGACGAGTTGACCTCGGGCTCGACCTGGCACGCTGCGGGTCTGCTTCCGCTTTTCAACATGTCCTATGCGACGACCCATATCCACAAATACTCGGTGGATTTCTACAAGACGCTGGAAGAGGAAACCGGCCTGAACGCGGGGTTCGCGGTGGTTGGAAACCTGCGCATGGCGCAGACGCAGGACCGCATGGATGAGTTCATGCTCTATGCCTCGACTGCCGAGACCTGCGACGTCAAATATGAATGGTTGACGCCCGAGCAGATCAAGGAGCGCTGGCCGCTGATCGAAACCTCGGATCTGAAGGGCGCGCTTTACCATACCGAGGACGGTTACATCAATCCGGCCGACGTGACCCAGGCGATGGCAAAGGGCGCCCGCCAGCGCGGTGTCGAGATCGTGCGCAAGATGCAGGCCGATGCCTTCCATTGGAACGGAACCCACTGGGAAGTCACCTGCACCAAGATGGTCGAAAAGGGTGGCAACCTTGTCCCCAGCGACGAGCAGGTGGTCATCACCGCCGAGCACGTGGTGACCGCTTCGGGAAACCATGCCCAGCGTACCGCCAAGCTGCTTGGGATCAAGATGCCGGCGATCCCGGTCGAGCATACCTTCATTGTCATGGACAAGGACCCGGAACTGGTGAAATGGCGTGAAGCCGGCAATCAGGAACACCCGGTCGTGCGTGACGCCGACAACGAATCCTACGCACGCGAGGAGCGCGGCGGCTGGATCCTTGGCATCTACGAGCACGGTGCCCCGGCACGTTTCGAATACGGTGTGCCCGACAGTTTCCGCGCTGACCTGTTCCCTCTGGATCTGGACCGGATCGCCGATCAGTACATGGCCATGGCCGAGCGTGTCCCGTCCTGTGCCGAGTCCGGCCTCAAGGACGATTTCAACGGTCCCATCTGCTATACGCCTGATGGCAACCCGCTGGTCGGCCCGGCGCCGGGCCTGCGCAATATGTGGCTGGCCGAAGGGTTCAGCTTTGGCATCACCGCCGCCGGCGGCACCGGCTATTATCTGGCGCAGATGATGGTCGACGGCGAAGCCGAGATCGACATGGCCTCGCTGGACCCCAAACGCTATTCGTCCAACTGGATGACCACCGAATTCGCCGCGCGCAAGAACGAGGAATGCTACGAGCACGTCTACATTCTGCATCACCCGGATGAAGAGCGCGAGGCCTGCCGTCCGCTGCGCACCGTTCCGGCCTATGATCGTCAGAAAGCCCGCGGCGCGCAGTTTGGGTGGGTCAACGGATGGGAACGCCCCAACTATTTTGGCCCGGTCGATGCCCCTGACAACTTCGACAGGGAAAGCCGCAGCTTCCGCCGTGGTGGATGGTGGCAGTATGCCGTCGAAGAAGCCAAGGCGATCCGCAACGGTGTCGGTCTGATCGACGCGTCAGCCTTCACCAAGCATGTCGTCAAGGGCCCCGGCGCCACCCAGTTTCTGGATTGGTTCACCTGCAACAAGCTGCCCAAGGTCGGTCGCATCAATCTGACCTATGCGCTTACGGCGCATGGCACCACGCGTACCGAGTACACCATCGTTCGCCTGAAAGAGAACGAGTATTACCTCGTCTCGGCCGGTGCCTGGACCGAGTATGACGCCGACTTCCTGCGCAAGGCGGCCGAGGACAAGATGGACGAGTTCGGCTACATCGAGATCCAAGACGTGACCACCCAGTGGGGCGTCTTTGCCATCGCCGGGCCGAAATCGCGCGATGTGCTGAAAGAGGTCATCAAGGACGCCGAGCCGGAAACCGCCCTTTCGAACAAGCGCTTCCCGTGGCTGTCGGCACGTCAGATCGAACTGGGCATGTGCCCGGTCAACGCGATCCGCGTGGCCTATACCGGCGAGCTGGGCTGGGAACTGCATCACCCGATCGAGATGCAGAACTACTTGTTCGACCTGCTGGAACAGGTCGGCGAGAAGCACGGCATGAAGCTGGTCGGCGCCCGCGCGCAAAACTGGCTGCGGCAGGAGAAATCCTATCGCGCCTTCGGCACCGAACTGGGCCGCGACGCCACCCCGCTCGAGGCCGACCTGCCGCGTTTCGTCGATTTGGACAAGGAGTTCCACGGCAAGGACAAGCTGATCGAAACCGGTGTGCGCGTGAAATGCTGCACGTTGCTGATTGACGGGCCTGAGGATGCCGATCCGTGGGGCCGCGAGGCGCTCTATACGCCCGAAGGTGAGCGCGTGGGGCGTCTGACCTCGGGCGGGTATTCGGTGGCTTTCGAGAAATCCATCGGCATGGGCTATGTAAAGCCCGCACTGGCCGTGGAAGGAACCAAACTGAAGGTCAAAATGCTGGACCACCTGTGGGATGCGGTCGTGACGTGCGACAGCCCCTATGACCCCAAGAACGAGACCATCCGCAAGGACGGTTGATCGGACAGAGGCCCCGGACAACTCCGGGGCCTTTTTTTGGCTACGCGCTGAGCTCGTCGAAGCACTCCAGCGCCTTGGCTGCGTACATCATCGACGGACCGCCACCCATCTGGATCGCCATGGCCAGAACGTCCGAGAATTCTTCACGCGAAGCGCCCGCTTTGACCAGTGTTTCGGTGTGCAGCGAAATGCAGGTTTCGCACCGTACTGCTATGGACATGCCCAAGGCGATGAACTCCTTGGTCTTGAAATCCAGTGTTCCGCCTTCCTTGACCGATTTCCCGAGCGTACCGAAAGCGCGGGCGGTATCTGGTATGGCTCCGTTCAGGTTGCGCAATCCGCTGCGCGTTTCAGCAAGTCTGTCTGACCAGGTCATGTCTTGTGCCTCATGTACATATTGCATCTTGCATATGTATCAGCGGCGTCAGAGCGGCTTTGATCTTGATCAGATCGAGGGCTTTTCTGCGACAAAAGCCAGATTGTTCGCAGGCATTGGAACCACTCCGACAACCCGCAGCCCTGTGCTTTCCAAGTAGTTGCTGATCTGGCTGTCGTCCTTGTAGCCGATCTCGGGGTCTTGCCGGGTCAGGTCGGCATGAAAGCGTCGGTCGCCGTCGCTGATTAGCTTGCCCTGGCGCATGAACGGTCCGTAGAGAACGAACCGCCCCCCGGGGCAAAGGGCCAATGCGGCCTCGGACAGAACATTCCGGGCTTCTTTCCAGCTGATCAGATGCAGCAGGTTGATCAGAATGATAAGGTTCTGGTTGCCAAAGTTTTGGTGCCATCCGGGCAGGGTTGCGTCCAAATCGACGGCGGGAAGGATGTTTGGCAGGTCCTCCGCATAGGCGTCGATGCTGGCCCGGCGGGCGGGATCGATCTCGCTTGGCTGCCAAGTCAGGTCAGGAAAGATACGGGCAAATGCGGCGACGTGTTGACCCGTGCCGCTGGCCAGTTCCAATGCGTTTCCAGTTGCGAAGGGCATCTCGGCTAGCACCGCGCACAAGGCGTCTGTATTGCGGCTGGCCGCAGGAGCGATCATCTTCGCGCCGTCACCCTGAGAGGCGACGCTTGCCGTCGGAGGCAGTTTCCGCCCGCCCATCAGCGTAACCGGGACACGGATAGCGCGGAGACCATCGCGGCATCCAACTCGGGCGCGCGGCCTAACGCAAGATCCGCGACCAATCGCGACGCCACCGGTGCGGTTTGAAACCCGTACCCTCCCTGACCGGCAGACCAGACAAAACTTTCATCTGACGGGTCGGGACCCAGAACAAGCGTGCCATCCGGGGCAAAGCTGCGCAGCCCGGCCCAATTGGTCTCGACACGGGTGACCGGGCTGGTCACCATTTCTTCGTACCGGGCCAGGCCCTCGGCCAGCACCATATCGTCGGCATAGGCGTCATGCGGTTCGACCGGGTCGGCCTCGGACGGTGACACCAACAGCTTGCCGGCATCCGGTTTGGCGTACCAGGTTTCACCCGCGCCCAGCATCATCGGCCAATTTTTCACATCATGGCCCCCAGGTGCTGGCAGTCGGGCCATGGAACGGCGGCGCGGCGTGATTCCGATCGGTGCGATCCCGGCCATCCTTGCGACCTCGTCCGCCCACGCACCAGCGGCATTGACGATGGTGCGCGCCTGAAAGGCCTCGGCCGCTTCCACCAGCCAATGGCCGTCCTTGCGGATCCGCGCCACTTTTTGGCGGATCAGGACCGATCCCGCATTGGCGCGAATGGTGCGGGCGAAATCCTGTAGTATACGGTCGGTGTCGATGTCGTAAGCGCCCTCACTCAGCGCTGCGTATGCGACGGTTTCCGGGTTCAGGACCGGAACACGCACCAACGCATCGGCGACCGAGATTTCGGCCATTCCCAGCTCGCTCAGGTCTTTGCGGAACTGGTCGGCCTGATCAATTTTGGCCAGCAGCATCAGCCCGCGCGGGGTCAGATAGTCGTTCGAAAAAAAGAACTCGGCGCTGGCCTTGTTCAGAGTCACGACCGAAGGCGGGCCATAACCTTCTTCGAACAATGCCGCCGATCGCCCCGAGGCGTGATAGCCCAGCGCGTCCTCGGCCTCGAGTACGGTTACCGTCCCATGCTCGGACAGACGCGCACCGGCGCTTAGGCCGGCAATACCTCCGCCGATGATCAGAAAATCAATCACTGGACCTCCTCCAACCGGTCCGTCGCCGGTGGCGGTGTCTGGCTGAGCGCCGTGATTCGGGCATAGAGCTTAGCCGGAAGGTCGAGCGTCAGCGCAGCCAGCGACGGCGCCAGCTGTTCGGCAGATCTGGCCGATATGATCGGCGACGGCGCAAACGGGCTGGCGGCAACCCAAGCGACGGCAAGCGTCGCCGGATCCACGCCAGCCTGATGTCCCAAGCGGGTCAGTTCGGCAGCTGTTTCGGCCATCCATTCAGCCCCATAGCGGCTGGCATATCGGTCATCTTCGGACAGCCGGCCGGCTGCACCGCCATGGGAGTACTTCCCGGTCAGCAACCCGCCACCCAGCGGCGAGTAGGCAAAAACCGATATACCTTGATCCGCACACATAGGCAGGATCTCGACCTCGGCCTGTCGCTTGACCAGGTTGTACATCGGTTGCAGCGCGTCGATGGTCAGGCCGAAATCTGCGGCGACGCGCACGGCTTTCATCACTTGCCAGGCGGCAAAATTAGACAGGCCGACATAGCGGATCTTGCCCGCGTCTTTGAGCTGGGCAAAGCACTCCATCGTTTCGGCAAGATCGGTATCCGGGTCGAACCGGTGCAGGTACAGCAGGTCGACCATGTCCTGACCCAGACGTTTGCGCGAAACGTCGAACTGCGCACGGATGTTGGCCGCGCCGGCGCCGCCTGTGTAGCCCGCTTTGGTGGCGATCGTCAGCTGCTCGCGCTGAGACGCGATCATCTGGCCCAGCAACGTTTCCGACGCACCGTCGGTATAGACATAAGCCGTATCGAAATGCGTGATGCCGGCCGCGCGACAGGCTTCGAACATGGCCCGGCTTTGTTCGGCATCGGCGCGGCCCCCGAACTGCATCGTGCCAAAGGTGAAACGGCCAATGTCAGTGCCGTCGGGATTGGAAAGCCTGAGTGTCATGAGAGTGCCTGAAATGTGCCCGACGAACGGGGGTCTTTGATCAATTGTCGCCCCAAGTTTTAATCAGGGTTGAATTTGCGCATCAACCCTTCCAAACATTCACAACCAAAAACGCAGGAGGGCAGGGTGACCAGCGCAGACCTACACCCAATGGCCACAGGGCACATTCCGTCATATGTGACCCAGGCGGATGGCAGCGATTTTCTCTTCAATTTCATGGTGATCTTCACGGTTGGTCTGATCCTGCTGATCGGTGTCGCGTATTTCACATTGCACTCGATCCCCGAGAAGATGGCCCATGAGAACAACCACCCGCAGTTTCAGTTGGTTGGTATCCTGGCGTTGTTGGCCCTTTTTACGCACAACGGGATTTTCTGGGTTGCTGCTATCCTGGTCGCGGGTTTTCAGTTTCCTGACTTTGCAGCGCCCCTGCGCGCAATTGCAGATGCAATTCGGTCGCTGGCACCCGGGGCGTCACCTCCGCCCGCCGAGCCTGACCCTGAGCCCGCCGCTCCGCAGGAGCACTGACGCATGATCGAAACATTTCTGTGCGCACTGGTCACCGTTCTGCCCGACTTTCTGTTCCGACGCTTCGTTCAGGGAAAACGTATTGGTCACGAAATCACCCTGTTCACCATGTGGTACGAACTGCGCTGGGGGCTGACCGCCTGCGCGATCCTTGCGCTGACGGTGATTACCACGCTGTTCTACTTCCACCCGGCAAGCAAAACGGCGGCGTCCTATTTCCGGACCGTGACGATTCTTCCGCAACTGGGTGGGCGGGTGTCCGAGGTCTATGTCTCCAACAACCAAATGGTCACCGCGGGCCAGCCGATCTTCCGTATCGAGGATTTCACCCAGCGCGCGCAGGTCGAAGCCGCACATGCCCAGATTGCTCAGATACAGGCCTCGCTGAAGGTCGCGCAAACGGATCTGGCCGAGGCCGAAGCCGGTATTGCAGGCGCGCAGGCGGCGCTGGCGCAGGCGCTTGAGGATTTGGAGCGCAACACCACCCTGCGTGATCAGGGATCCAGCGCAGTCCGCCTGACCGAGATCGAGCGACTGGAGAACCTTGTCGCCGAGCGCGAGGCCAAGGTTCTGGCCGCGCAATCCCAAAAGGCGGCCGTTGTTCAGAAGATCGAAGAACTGATCCCGGCCCAGTTGGCCAGCGCCGAGGCGCAGCTGGATGCCGCTCTGGCCGAATTGGACAAGACGACAATCAGCGCCGGTGTGACGGGCAGGGTCGAGCAGTTCGGGCTGCGGGTCGGCGATTTTGTCAGCCCGCTGATGCGCCCGGCGGGAATTCTGGTTCCGACGGATTCCGGGCGCGACCGGTTTCAGGCGGCTTTCAACCAGATGTCGGCGCAGGTGATCAAACCGGGAATGATCGGAGAGCTGGGCTGTATGACGCGGCCATTCACGGTGATTCCTGTCGTAGTGGTCCAGGTGCAGGATGTGATCCCTTCGGGGCAGATCCGACCCACTGACGAATTGCGCGACGTTCAACAGAACACAACCCCCGGATCAATCCTCGTGTACCTCGAGCCACTTTATGAAGGGCTGGCAGACAAGGTGCCCCCGGGCAGCAACTGTCTAGCCAATGTCTACACCGACAATCACGAAAGGCTTGAACACGAAGATCTGGGGTTCTGGGAAAGGGCATTCCTGCATGTCGTGGACACGATCGGTGTGGTTCATGCGGCAGGCTTGCGACTGCGTCTGATCCTGATGCCGGTGAACACGCTGGTTCTAAGCGGTCACTGATGGCGGGAACGTGAGTGTTCTCGCGCTATTGTGTCTGGAAATGGCGCCTGTCCCCGGTTAACTGCCGCACATGTTTGATGCGCAAATCCGCCCGATTATCGACCCGGCCCTGAACGCTCAGGGCCGTTTTCTCGCGCGGTTGGGCTTTACGGCAAACCAGGTGACGCTGATTGGGCTGGCTCTTGGTTTGGTCGCAGCGGGCCTGATCGTGACAGGCGCGACGTACTGGGCGCTGCTGCCGTTACTGCTGTCGCGTCTCGCGGATGGCTTGGACGGTGCTGTTGCGCGCGCCCGGGGCGGGACCGATTTCGGCGGCTATCTGGATATCACCTGCGACTTTTTGTTCTACGGCGCGATCCCGTTCGCATTCGTTCTGGCTGACCCGGCTGCCAATGGCGTGGCCGGTGCTTTCCTTTTGCTGTCCTTCTATTTCAACGGCACCAGTTTTCTGGGCTTTTCGCTGCTGGCCGACCGGCACGGGTTGAAGACCGACGCCAGAGGGCAGAAGGCCCTGTATTTTTCCGGTGGTTTGCTGGAGGGGGCCGAAACGATCGGTTTCCTTGTTCTTTTGTGTCTGGTGCCGGATGCGTTTGCCGCCTTGGCGTGGATATTCGGCAGCTTGTGTTTCCTGACCGCCATATCCCGGATCGTGTTGGCAGCGCGCAGTTTCGGCAACCGTTCCGGGAACTGAAAAAGCCCGCCGTTTCCGGCGGGCTTTGGGTTTGTTGACAGTACATGCCACGCTTATTGCGGGATGTCGCCTTCCAGCCCTTCGACATAGAAGTTCATGCCGGCCAAGGTGCCGTCATCAGCCACTTCGCCCTCGGCCAGCCACGCGCTGCCGTCCTGCTTGTTCAGCGGTCCGGTGAACGGGTGATAGCTGCCATCTGCAATCGCGGCTTTCAGGGCCAGCGCCTCTTCTTTGACGTCGGCCGGCACGGCGTCGGAAATCTCGCCGATTTCAACCATGCCTTCCTTGATGCCGTCCCAAGTGTTCACCGACTCCCAGGTGCCGTCCATCACGGCTTGGGTGCGCGCGATGTAGTAAGGCGCCCAATTGTCGATGATCGAGCTGACGCGCGGCATCGGAGCATATTCGCTCATGTCCGAGGCCTGGCCGAAAGTGATCACGTTGCCGGCTTCTTGTGCGGCAGCCTGCGGTGCGGTCGAGTCCGTGTGCTGCAGGATCACGTCGGCGCCCTGTTCGATCAGAACCTTGGCGGCATCAGCCTCTTTCGCCGGATCGAACCAGGTGTAGGCCCAGACGATTTTGAACTCGACATCCGGGTTCACCTTCTTGGCGTGGATGAAGGCCGAGTTGATGCCGCGGATCACTTCGGGGATCGGGTACGAGCCGATGTAACCGATGATGTTCGACTTGGTCATCTTGCCGGCGATATGACCTTGGACAGCGCGACCCTCATAGAAACGCGCCGAGTAGACCGACACGTTGTCGGCGGTCTTGTAGCCCGTGGCGTGTTCAAATTTCACGTCCGGGAATTTCTTGGCCACGTTGATGGTCGGGTCCATGTAGCCGAACGAGGTGGTGAAGATCAGGTCGGCGCCTTCCAGCGCCATCTGAGTCATGACGCGCTCGGCATCCGGGCCTTCGGGCACCGACTCCACGTACACGGTTTCGACCTTGTCGCCAAAGTGCTTCTCGACGGCCTGGCGGCCCTTGTCGTGTTCATAGGTCCAGCCGCCGTCGCCCACCGGGCCGACATAGACGAAACCGACCTTTGTCTTGTCCTCGGCCACGGCGCCCGTGGCAAGGCCAAGTGCCATGGCGGCGCTTGCCAGAAGTGAAGTGAATTTCATTTAGTTACTCCCCAAGTTGGTACAGTTGGCCCCTAGTGCGAGGCGTGGAAGGTCCGGCCCAGTGAGGCAGGTGCGCTGCTCTTGTCGGCCGAAAGGATCACAAGCACAAGGATCGTGATGATGTAGGGCGACATTGCCAGATACTCGACAGGTATGGCAACGCCCGCTGCCTGCAGATTAAGCTGCAAGACCGTGATTCCGCCAAACAAATAGGCACCCAGCAAGGCACGCCACGGTTTCCAGCTGGCAAACACCACCAGAGCCAGAGCGATCCAGCCGACTCCGGCGGTCATGCCTTCGGTCCACTGAGGGACCCGGATCAGGCTGATATATGCACCGCCAAGCCCCGCACAGGCCCCGCCGAACAGAATCGCCATAATGCGGATCTTGATGACCTTGTAGCCGAGGGCATGCGCCGCATCGTGGTTCTCACCCACCGCACGAAGGATCAGCCCGACGCGGGTGTATTTCAGAGTGGCCCATACCGCTGCAGTCAACGCGATCCCGACATAAAGGATCGGATCATGTTGGAACAGGATCGGGCCGATGACCGGAATATCGCTGAGCAGCGGGATATGGATGTCCCCCATGCTGGGCGGTTTGATGCCCACGTAGCTTTGGCCCAGAAGGGCACTGAAGCCCAAGCCAAACAGCGTCAGCGCAAGACCGCTGGCCACCTGGTTCGCCAGCGCGAACTGGGTCAGCAGAACGAACAGCAACGACAGCAGTGCACCGCCGACGGCCGCCGCGACAAAACCCAACCATGGCGAGCCTGTCTCGACCGAGATGGCAAATCCGCTGATTGCGCCCACGATCATCATGCCTTCGACGCCGAGGTTCAGAACGCCGGCCTTTTCGACGACAAGCTCTCCGATCGCCGCGAGCAGAAGCGGGGTTGCGGCAACCATCAACGAGGCCAGCAAAAGAACGGGATTGATTTCTCCAAGGTCCATGGTCACGCCACCTCGCTACGGGCCGCACGGATGCGGTAGTTGGTCAAAAGATCGAAGGCCAGCAGGAAGAACAGAAGCATTCCCTGGAACACCTGGATGGCCGCAGCGGGCAGCCCCAGCTGCGATTGTGCGATTTCGCCACCGATATAGGTCAGCGCCATCAGGCCGCCGGCCAGCAGGATGCCCACCGGGTGCAGACGGCCCAGAAACGCCACGATGATCGCGGTAAAGCCGTAACCCACGTTGAAGTCGATGCTGACCACGCCGGACGGGCCCGAGACCTCGAACATACCGGCAAGACCGGCCAACGCGCCCGACAGTCCCAGGCAAAACAGTATCAGCCGCGGGGGATTCACGCCGGCAAATCGTGCCGCGCGCGGAGCTTCGCCTGTAAGGCGGATGTGAAACCCCAGCATGTGCCGGTTCAGCAGGACATAGGCAAAGATCACCGCGACAAAGGCCGCGACGACGCCCCAGTGCATGCCTGTTCCGGCAAACAGTTCGGCATTGTGGGCACTTTCATAGGACTGCAGGTTGCGCGAGCCGGGAAACCCGAATCCTTCGGGGTTTTTCAGCAGACCCAGCGACATCGAGGCCAGAAACTGCTCGGCCACGTAAACCAACATCAAGGAAACGAGAATCTCGTTGGTGCCGAACCGAACCTTGAGCAGGGCAGGGATCATCGCCCAGATCCAGCCGCCGAACGCGCCGGCGATCACCATGATGGGAAAGACGTACCACGCATCCAGAGGGTAGAAGGCCAGGCCGGCCGCGGCGCCGAAGATAGCGCCCATGATGTACTGGCCCTCGGCGCCGATATTCCAGATACCGGCGCGGAAGCCCAGCGACAGACCAATGGCGATCAGAACCAACGGTGCGCCCTTCACCAGAAGTTGCGGTCGGTAGTAGAATGAGAACTCGCCGAACAGGGGTTCCCAGAAGATGGTTCCGATGGCTTCGACCGGGTTCTTGCCCAGAATTGCAAACAGCAACCCGCCGAAGACCATGGTCGCCAGCACTGCGACCAGAGGGGTGGCATAAGACCACGCCTTGGACGGCTGTGGCCGTTTCTCCAACACTATCATTTGCTCATCCCCCCAAAGTCTTCGTCTTTTTTGGATTCTTGCGCCAGAGGCGGCACCGTAGGTTACACATGGGCCACCTCCATCCCATGCGCGCCGCCCATCATCAGACCGATCTCTTCGACTGTCAGGCCAGTTGTGGGTCGCGGAGCGCTGAGGCGCCCTTCGTTCAGGGCGGCGAAACTGTCGGAGATCTCCATCAGTTCATCCAGATCCTGGCTGATGCAGACCACCGCCGTTCCCTTGGCCGCAAGGTCCAGAATGGCCTGACGGATCGCAGCGGCTGCGGCGGCGTCGACGCCCCAGGTCGGCTGGTTCACGACCAGCACTTCGGGGTTTTGCAGGACTTCCCGGCCGATGACGAATTTCTGCAGGTTGCCGCCCGACAGCGACCGCGCGGCGTTTTCCGGCCCCGGGGTCCGCACGTCGAATGCCTGAATGATCTTTTCCGCAAACACGCGGGTGTCGGCCCATTTCAAAAAACCGTTCTTCTCCAGAGACTCGCGCACCGAACCGGTCAGCAGAGCGTTTTCCGTCAGGCTCATGTCCGGCGCCGCGGCATGTCCCAACCGCTCTTCTGGGGCCGTCAGCACACCCAGTCTGCGCCGGGCCGTCGGGCCCAGTTTGCCGATCGGCTGGCCGTTGAAGCGGATCGCATCCGCGTCCGTCAGGATTTCACCGGACAGAACGCCCAGCAGTTCGTCCTGACCGTTGCCGGCCACGCCGCCGATGCCAAGGACTTCGCCCTTGCGGACGGTCAGGTGCACGTTCTTCAGCGCGGTCCCGAATTCGGAAGGGGACGGAACCGAAAGCCCGGTAACATCCAGCGCGACGGGTCCGAACTCGCGCCCAGACCGTTCAGGGGTCTGAAGGGCTGATCCCACCATCATTTCGGCCATGTCGCGGGCGGATGTTTCGCTGGGTGTGCATTCACCCACATTCTTGCCCAGCCGCAGAATGGTGGCGTGGTCGCACAGCGTGCGGATTTCCTCCAGCTTGTGCGAGATGTACAGGATCGAGGTTCCCTCCGACCGCAGCTTTTTCAGTGTTTCGAACAGGATATCTACCTCTTGCGGGGTAAGAACCGAGGTGGGTTCGTCCATGATCAGCAGCTTGGGGTCCTGCAGCAGGCAGCGGATGATCTCGACCCGCTGGCGTTCACCGGCGGACAGGTCACCAACCCGACGATACGGATCCAGTGGCAGGCCATAGGTCTCCGAGACCTCGCGAATGCGCGAAGCCAGATCACCCATCGGCGGCGGGCTTTCCATGCCCAAGGCGATGTTTTCGGCCACGTTCAGCGCGTCAAACAGCGAAAAATGTTGGAACACCATGGCAATGCCGTCGGCACGGGCCGCGCGCGGCTCGGCCGGCGCATAGGGTTGGCCGCGCAACAGCATCGTGCCGCTGTCCGGCTTGACCAACCCGTAGATCATCTTCACCAGCGTGGATTTTCCTGCGCCGTTTTCGCCCAGCAGGGCGTGAACTTCGCCCTCACCGATGTCAAAGGACACTTGGTCGTTGGCCACGACGCCGGGATAGGCCTTGGTCAACCCCTGCAAGCTCAGTAGTGGAGTGGTCACGCGCTCTGGTCCTTCTTCAAGTCGTTCTGTCGGGCGGGGCGCAGGATTTGCGCTGCCACACCAACTGCGATCATCTGCGGGTGCTTGCCCAACGATGGGTCACCGATCGGGCAGGTGATCCGGGCGATCTGAGCCGGTGAATGACCCAGCGCAGCCAGGCGCGAGCGGAATCGCGCCCATTTCGTAGCCGAGCCGATCAGCCCGGCAAAGTGAAAACCGTGCGTCAATAGCCGGTTGCACAGTTCCAGATCCAGATTGTGTGAATAAGTCAGCACCAAGTGCTCGGCTTGAACCGGTGCGTGGTGCACGAGGTCGGCCGGGTTCGCTGCCGGAACCACGGTTACATCTGCTGGGATGCCAGCTGGAAACCGATCGGCGGCGGTGTCTACCCAAGTGATGGCAAGATCGGGGAGAGGCGACAGCACATCCACCAGCGCCCGTCCGACATGACCGGCCCCCCAGATCCACAATCGGCGGGTCGGTGTGTGCACCGGTTCGATCATCCAGCTGTCAAGCAATTGCGGTTCAGGCGCGATACCCTGTGCGCGTGCGGTTGCCAGCAGCCGCTTGACCGACAATGGCATGTCACCACCGGCAGTCGGGCGTGCGATGACGGTGTCGTCCAGGGCCTCGACGGACTTCAGGTCATAGACCTCGCTCAGCAGCGTTACGGCACCGCCGCAGCATTGCCCGAGGTCGGGACCCAGCGCATGGCGGGACAGGCGGGTTGGGCTTTGCTGAACCCGGGCGGCCTCAGCCGCCTGATACTCCAGCGTGCCGCCCCCGATCGTGCCGGATTGCCCGCCCTTCCAGACCAGCATCGCGGCGCCGACCTCGCGCGGGGACGAGCCTCGGATTGCGGCAATGACCACGCGGGTCACCTTGCCATGCGTTTTGACCGCCTCCCTCAAAGTCTGCCGGTCAAATCCCATCAGGTGTCTCCACGCATGCGTTGAACGGCGGTCCAGACCTCTTCGGCGGTGGCTGGGGCATTGATCGCCGGATACCCGTCACCGCAGGCCGCAACCGCGTTCGACAGCGCCAACCAGGCCGAGATGCCCAGCATGAAGGGCGGCTCGCCCACCGCTTTTGAGCGATAGATCGTGTCCTCGCGGTTCCGGCAGTCCCAAAGTGCGACATTGAAGATGTCGGGGCGGTCCGAACAGGCAGGAATCTTGTAGGTCGATGGCGCATGGGTGCGCAGCCGGCCCTTGTCGTCCCAGACCAGCTCCTCGGTCGTCAACCAGCCCGCGCCTTGCACATAGCCGCCTTCGACCTGCCCGATATCCAGCGCAGGGTTCAGCGAAGCACCTGCGTCATGCAGGATATCCGTCCGAAGGATGCGGTTCTCGCCGGTCAGAGTGTCCACGGCGACTTCGGTCACCGAAGCTCCGTAGGCGAAGTAGAAGAACGGGCGCCCGCGTCCGGCGATTCGGTCCCATTCGATCTTGGGGGTCTTGTAGAACCCGGTTGCCGACAGGCTGATGCGCCCCTGATAGGCCAGCGCCGCGGCTTCGGCAAAGCTATAGCTTTCCTCGCCCAAGCTGACCCGGCCATCGGCAAATACGACCGCCGATGGATCGGTCTGATGCCGCTCGGCCAGATAGGCGGCCATCCGGTCGCGGATCGTGTCACAGGCGGCCTTGACCGCCATCCCGTTCAGGTCGCTGCCCGACGAGGCCGCCGTGGCCGAGGTATTCGGCACCTTCGCGGTATCGGTCGCGGTGATCTTCACCATCTCCAGCGGAATGCCGAACCGCGCGGCCGCCACCTGCGCCACTTTCTGGAACAGGCCCTGGCCCATCTCGGTGCCGCCATGGTTCAGGTGGACCGAGCCGTCCTGGTAGACATGCACCAACGCCCCGGCCTGGTTCAGATGGGTCAGCGTGAAGGAAATCCCGAACTTGACCGGTGAAAAGGCGATGCCCTTCTTGATCACGCGGTTTTCGGCATTCCACTTCTCGACCGCTGCCTTGCGGGCTGCGTAATCGCAGGACTCCAGCAAGGCTTCGGTCATGGGATGCAGCTCGAAATCGGTGACTTCCATGCCGTAGGGGGTGGTGTTTCCACCCGCGGGAACGGGGCGCACCACCGAGCGGCCGGTTTCGACTGCGCCGCGGCTGGTCAGATCTTCATGCGGGTCCGGGTGGCCCAGCTGCTTGTCCCGCACCGGTTCTTCAACGCCTGCGTGCGCCGGTTCATAGTAGTTCCGCCGCCGCAGCTCGACCGGGTCCAGACCCAGCACATGCGCGGCGTGATCCATCACCCGCTCGATCCCCACCATGCCCTGCGGCCCGCCAAAGCCGCGATAGGCGGTTGCGGACTGTGTGTTGGTCTTCAGTCGATGGCTCTCGATCCGCGCGTTGGGCAGAAGGTAGGCGTTGTCGGAATGCAGCATCGCGCGGTCGGCGACCGGCAGCGACAGGTCCTGCGCCCAACCGCAGATGGCGTAGTGCAGGAAGGAAACACCCTGAATGTGGCCGTTTTCGTCAAAGCCGGCTTTGTAGCTGATGCGGAAGGCGTGGCGCTTGCCGGTGATGGTCATGTCATCATCGCGGTCATAGCGCATCTTGCAGGCTCGACCGGTTGCCCGTGCCGCAACTGCGCAGGCCACAGCCAGCGCGTTGCCCTGGCTTTCCTTGCCACCGAACCCGCCGCCCATCCGCCGGGTTTCGACCCGCACCGCGTGCATGGGAACGCCCAAAGCATCAGCTACCTTGTGTTGAATCTCGGTCGGATGCTGGGTCGAGGAATGCACTAGCATGTCGCCGCCTTCGTGCGGCACCGCCAGCGCGGCCTGACCTTCCAGGTAGAAATGCTCCTGCCCGCCGATCTCGAACGTGCCTTCGACCACATGCGCCGCCTGCGTGATGGCGGTTTCCGCATCACCTTTGGCATAGATGCGGGGGCCGTCCTCGAACCGGCTGTCTGCGGCCAAGGCCTCCTCGATGGTCAGGATCGGCGTTTCCTCGGCATAGTCGATCCTGCCCAACCGCGCGGCTTTGCGCGCCGCCAGATGGCTGGTGGCGACAACCAGAAACACGGGCTGGCCCACATAGTTCACCGTCCCATCCGCCAGCAGCGGCTCGTCATGGATCGAGGGCGAGACGTCATTGGCAAAGGGCAGATCTTCGGCCGTCATCACCAAAACGACTCCCGGGGCCGCACGGACATCTGACAGGTCCATCGCCGTGATCCGGCCCTTGGAGATCGGGCTCAGGCCGAACGCCAGATGCAGCGTTCCCTTGGGCGTCGGAATGTCGTCAACATAACGGGCGGTTCCCGACACATGCAGGGGTGCCGCGTCATGGGGCAGGGGCTTGGTCACGCTCATGCCGAAACCTCCAGCACATTGGTCAGCTCGCCCTGATCTTCTAGGAAATAGCGTTCGAGCATGGCCTTTGCGGTCTCCAGCCGGTAGCGGGCCGAGGCACGCATGTCGCTCATCGGGGAATAGTCCTCGGCAAAGGCCGGCAAGGCGCTTTGAACCGTTTCCGCCGTCCACGGGCGACCGGTCAGCGCGGCCTCAACCTGTGTCGCGCGTTTCGGCACACCGGCCATTCCGCCAAAGGCGATCCGGGCTTGCGAGACGACGCCGTCCGAAACGGTGATGTTGAAACAACCGCAGACGGCCGAGATATCCTGATCGAACCGTTTGCTCAGCTTGTAGCATTTCAGCCGATCGGGTTGGCGCATAAAGCTGACCGCTTCCACGAACTCGCCGGGCGCGCGATCCTGCTTGCCGTAATCAACAAAGAAATCCTCCAGCGGGATCGCCCGCCTCTCGTCGCCCTTGCGCAGGTGCAATGTGGCCCCCAGCGCGATCAGTGCGGGCGGATTGTCTCCAATGGGAGAGCCGTTGGCGATGTTGCCGCCCACCGTAGCCGCGTGGCGCACTTGAACGCTGGCATAGCGCCGGATCATCTCGGCATAGGACGGATGCAGATCGGCCATCGCCGCGCCCATGCGGTTCATGTCCACCATCGCGCCGATGCGCACTTCGTCTTCGGTGACCGAGATCTCTTTCAGATCATCGCATCCGCCCAGAAAGATCACCGGGTCCAGGTTCCGCAGTTGCTTGGTGACCCAGAGGCCGACATCGGTGGCACCCGCGATCAAAGTTGCACCGGGATGGGCGGCAAAGACTTTGGCCAGTTCGTCGGATGACTTCGGCAGAAGGGGCGAGGCCGGCTTGGCCGCAACCGGCTTGTCCTTGACCCAGACCGGCACCGGCTGGTCTTCGACGGCCTTTGCCGCGCGGATGATCGGCGCATAGCCGGTGCAGCGGCACAGGTTGCCGGCCAGTTGCGTGTCGTGATCGGTCGCGCCATTTGCATGGCTCGCCACCATCGACATCACGAAACCGGGTGTGCAGAATCCACATTGCGAGCCATGAAGATCCACCATCGCCTGCTGGACGGGATGGGGCTCGCCGTCGGGCCCGCTCGCCCCCTCGACCGTGCGCACAGCCTTGCCGTGCAGTTGAGGCAGAAAAAGAATGCAGGAATTCTGCGCCTTGGCACCGGCCTCATCCGTAACCATGACCGTGCAGGCCCCGCAATCGCCCTCGTTGCAGCCTTCCTTGGTGCCGGTCAGGCCGCGATCCTCGCGCAGCCAATCCAGCAATGTGGCCGTCGGATCGACATCCGCCAGCTCCACTGTCTCTCCGTTCAGAAGAAACGTGATATTCATTCTTGAAACCCGTCGCCTTACCCGGTTGCGCCCATGGGTGCTCATGTCTCGATGCGACGTAGAGACAGAAGCGGGCTTGTAGCTTGCCTGAAGATGTTAGAAACAGCCTGTGCGCGCTGGCAAGAAAAACTGCCTGCCGAATGTACCATTTCCGATCCCATGCCTTGATATGCACCACGTCATTATTATCTAGGCATCTGAATTGAAAGAGATTTTGGTGTAACGCCGGCGGCGTCGGCTGAAGCACCTTCTGGAATCTCCGAATAATGCGCGGCTATTTTTTCAGCAATCACCCTTAACTGTTCCGTCTTTTTCCCGGGTCGCGAGTGCGATAGCCTGCCTCGTATGAGCAGTACTCCTCGATTCATCCACCTCCGAGTTCACACCGAATATTCCCTTCTTGAGGGGGCGGTGCGCCTGAAGAAACTGCCAACGCTGTGCGAGCAGATGGACATGCCCGCCGTTGCGGTGACGGACACCAACAACATGTTCGCGGCGCTGGAATTCTCGGTCACCGCAAGCGGTGCGGGTGTGCAGCCGATCATGGGCTGCCAGGTTGATCTGGCGTATGTTCAGGCGCAACCGGGGGAAAAACCCAAGCCCCCCGCGCCGATTGTACTGCTGGCACAGTCTGAGACGGGGTACGAGCATCTGATGAAGCTCAGCTCGTGCCTGTATGTGGACAAGGGCGGGCAGTTGCCGCAGGTCACGCTTGAGGAGTTGACTGCGCATGCCGATGGGCTGATCTGCTTGACCGGCGGACCGGATGGGCCCGTGGGCCGCCTGTTGCAGCAGGGCCAGCGTCCGGCGGCCGAGTTGCTGGTCGATCGGTTGGCCGCGATGTTCCCCGATCGGCTTTATATCGAACTGCAACGTCATCCCGGCGAGGATGGTCAGCCCGAGGCCGAGCGCCTGACCGAGCGCGGCCATGTGGAAATGGCCTATGCCAAGAACCTGCCTCTGGTGGCCACCAATGACGTCTATTTCCCGACTTCGGACATGTACGAGGCCCATGACGCCCTGATCTGCATCGCCGAGGGCGCCTATGTCGACCAACAGGAGGGCCGCCGCCGCCTGACCGCGCAGCATTACTTCAAATCGCCGCAGGAAATGGCCACGCTCTTTGCCGATCTGCCCGAAGCGATCGAAAACACGGTCGAGATTGCCAAACGTTGCGCCTTCATGGCCTACAAACGGGATCCGATCCTGCCGAAATTCGCCGATGACGAGGTCGAGGAGCTACGCCGCCAGGCCAACGAGGGTCTGCAGGCCCGACTGGCGGTGATCCCGCACGCTGTCCCACCCGAGGAATACCAGAAGCGTCTGGATTTCGAATTGGACATCATCGAGGGCATGGGGTTCCCCGGTTACTTCCTGATCGTTGCGGATTTCATCAAATGGGCCAAGGATCATGACATCCCCGTCGGTCCGGGTCGGGGCTCGGGCGCGGGCTCGCTGGTGGCCTATGCGCTGACGATTACCGACCTAGACCCGCTGCGTTACAGCCTGCTGTTCGAACGCTTCCTGAACCCCGAACGGGTGTCGATGCCCGACTTTGACATCGACTTCTGCATGGACCGCCGCGAAGAGGTGATCCGGTATGTTCAGCAGAAATACGGCCGCGACAAGGTTGGCCAGATCATCACCTTCGGCGCGCTCCTGTCCAAGGCAGCGGTGCGCGACATCGGGCGGGTGCTGCAGATGCCCTACGGCCAGGTGGATCGCCTGTCCAAGATGATCCCGGTCGAAGGCGTCAAGCCGGTGTCGATCGAGAAGGCCCTGAAAGACGAACCGCGTCTGCGCGAAGAAGCCCGCAACGAAGAGGTGGTCGATCGCCTTCTGACTTACGGCCAGCAGGTCGAGGGGCTGCTGCGCAACGCTTCGACCCACGCCGCCGGCGTGGTGATCGGCGACCGGCCGCTGGACGAGCTGGTGCCGCTCTATCAGGACCCCCGCTCGGACATGCCTGCCACCCAGTTCAACATGAAATGGGTCGAACAGGCCGGTCTGGTGAAATTCGACTTTCTGGGCCTCAAAACTCTGACGGTCATCCAGAACGCTATTGACCTGATCTTCAAGTCCGGGCGGCCATTGCACGTGGCGGCCGACGGTCGGCAACTTTATGAGCCGGCCGAGGGGGCCGAGAACCAGATCAACGCCATCCCGCTGGATGACCCGGCCACTTACAAGCTTTATTCCGCGGCCAAGACCGTGGCGGTGTTCCAGGTTGAAAGCTCGGGCATGATGGATGCGCTCAAGCGCATGAAACCCACCTGCATCGAGGACATCGTGGCGCTTGTCGCGCTCTACCGCCCCGGCCCGATGGAGAACATCCCGACCTATTGCGAGGTCAAGAATGGCCAGCGCAAGATCACTTCGGTCCACCCGCTGATTGACCACATTCTGGAAGAAACGCAAGGCATCATCGTCTACCAGGAGCAGGTGATGCAGATCGCTCAGGTCATGGCGGGCTACAGCCTCGGCGGCGCCGACCTGCTGCGCCGCGCGATGGGCAAGAAGATCAAAGAGGCGATGGACGCCGAACGCCCCAAATTCGAGGCCGGGGCAGCCGCGAACGGGGTAGATGCCAAGAAGGCGTCCGAGGTGTTCGACCTGCTGGAGAAATTCGCCAACTACGGCTTCAACAAATCTCACGCGGCGGCCTATGCGGTGGTCAGCTATCAGACCGGCTGGCTGAAGGCGAACCACCCGGTCGAATTCATGGCCGGTGTCATGAACTGCGATATCCATCTGACCGACAAGCTGGCGATCTATTTCGAAGAGGTCCGCAAGGGGTTGGAACTGCCCTATGTGCCGCCTTGCATAAACCGGTCGCAGGCGACGTTTGATGTGGTGGATGGCAAACTGGTCTATGCGCTGGGCGCGCTCAAGAACGTGGGCGTCGAGGCGATGAACCTCGTGGTGCAGGGCAGGGGCGACAAGCCGTTCGTCAACCTCTTTGACTTTGCCCGCCGGGTCGATCTGAAAAAGGTCGGCAAACGGCCGCTGGAGATGCTGGCCCGTGCGGGGGCCTTTGACGAGCTGGACAAGAACCGCCGCCGGGTCTTCGAAAGCCTGGAACAGCTGGTGCAGTATTCCGCCGCGATCCACGAACAGAAGAACTCGAACCAGGTGTCGCTGTTCGGCGAGGCGGGCGACGATCTGCCCGAACCGCGCCTGTCGAAATCGCCCGACTGGCTGCCCGCCGAACGGCTGAGCGAAGAATTCAAGGCGATCGGCTTCTACCTGTCCGGCCACCCGTTGGACGACTACATGCCGGCCCTGAAACGCAAGCAGGTGATGACGCTGGACGAGGTTACCGAAAAGGCACGCTCGGGTCCGTTGATCGCCAAGATGGCCGGTGTGGTCGCCGGGCGACAGGAGCGGAAATCGGCCAAGGGCAACCGTTTCGCCTTTGCCCAGCTGTCCGACCCGACCGGGGCGTACGAGGTGACGCTGTTCTCGGAAACCCTCGAGAAATCACGCGAATACCTGGAAACGGGCGCGCAGGTCGTGCTGACGGCCGAAGCCACGATGGAGGCTGACCAACTGAAGCTGCTGGCGCGCTCGGTCGGGCCGGCGGATTCAGTCGTGGCCGAGGCCGGCGCGACCGGGCTTCGTATCTTTTTGGACCAATCACAGGCGTTGTCGACGGTCGCCAGCGTTCTCGCGGATGCTGCGGGGGCGGCCAAAAACGCCTCGAAAGGGCCGATCCATTTGTGCCTGCTGGATCCAGGCTTGCCGGGCGAGGTCGAGATGGACCTGGGGCAGGAATTCCCGATCAATCCCCAGATCAAGGGTGCCATCAAATCACTGGATGGGGTCTTGTCCGTCGAAGAAGTCTAGGGTGACGGTCCAGACCGACACGTCTTAGTAGTCACGCTCGAAGAAAATCCCGATGCCGGTATCGCCGCGCCCATCTACGGTGCCGCGCACTGTCACGCTGTCGCTGACGTCCAGGTTCAGGTTCACCTCGGTGTCGCCTTCGGTGTTCACGGTGAAATCGGTGTACAGGTTGTCACTCAGATAAGCGCCGGCGCCCAGACGCCCGCCGCCGCCCTCGGTCGCGCCGACGTCGACGGTATCTACGCCCGTGGCGTCCCGAACGCCCTTGGTGGCATCGCCACCGGCACCGCTCAGCTGGGCCAGCGACGCGGCCATCTGGGCAATGACAAACGGGGACAGTTCGGAAAAGCGGTTGCCGAACAGCAGCATGGCCAGCGCCTCTTCGGCGGGGCGTTCGGGGTCCGAGAACACATCGACTGTCGGAGAATCCAGCGGGCCCGCGATTTCCAACGTCGCGGTTCCATCCGAAGTGCTGGCCGAGGATTCGAACTCGATATACGGCGTCAGGTCGCCCTGCAGGCTGACCACGCCCTTGGTCAGCGCCAGCCTCCGGCCAAGGATGTCCAGATTACCGCGGATCAGTTCGATCTGGCCCGATGGGATGACGGATTTGGTGGTGCCCTTGATGAAGATCGCACCGCCCAATTCAGCATTCACACCGCGGCCCCGCACGAAAACCGCCTTGGGGGCCAACAGGCTGATGTCGAGAGAGATGCGAGAGTCCGATTGCGACGTTTCCTCTTTTTCAACCAACTGCGCCCGTTCCCGAGTGACGTAGCTGGCATTGCTTTCGTTCACGTGTTCGATCTTCGGGATCGGCGCGGCCCCCACCGCGCCAGATGCCGCGGCCAGGTTGATATTGGTCTCGCCAAATGTGATCTGCCCGGCCAGCGAACTGTTCCCCGCCAAAGCGCCCGTCATAGCGATCTGGCCGTTCAACGTGGTCTCGTACAAAAGATTGTCGGTCAGGACGAGATTGTTGATTGCAGTTGTGATCTGCGCGTTGAACGGCGGTGTAAGGTCGACCGGGCCACTGACCGTAAATCCGCCTCCGGCGCGCATGCCGCCGCGCATCGAAATCGTTGCGCGGCTGTTGGCAAGGTCTACAGTTCCGCCGATATCGGTGATGGTCTGCCCAACGCTGGGGATCGCCATCGACGTCCCTGAGGTGGTGATCTGACCACTCAGCGACTCCAGCGCCGGCTTGCCCTTCAACGCCAGGTCGAACCGGGCCGATCCGTCGATCTTGTTGGGCGTGATGAAGATGTTTGCAATGCCCAAATTGACGCCGCCCTGTGCGGAGATGTCGGCATTGCCCGAGGCTTCGTCGTAGGTTCCCTTGACTGCACTGCTGATCTCGGCCGGTCCGGCGGCATTGGCATCAATGGTCCACACGCCGTTCTGGCGCGTTGCATTGCCTTTCGCCGTCAAGCTGCCCGGAAACTCGGGCGCAAAACGTTCGACCCGATCAAACTTGGCGTCAAAGTCCAGGTCAGCCGAGCCATCCGTATTTACGCTGCCGACAAGATTGGCATAGGACGTCTCCGGGCCGGTCACTCTGACCGTGCCCTCGACACCGCTGGATGTGGGGGCCACATTCCCGTTCACCTTCAGCGGTCCCGTCAGGGTCTGTGAAACCCGGGCGAGGTCGTCCAACGCGGCGGAGAAGCTCAGCCCGCCGCTTTCGCGGCTCAAGATGCCGGATGCGTTGGCGGACAAGGCTGTCCCTGCAAGCCGGAAGTTGCGGATGTTCAACCCTTCCTCGCCGTTCGATGCGTCGACTGTCAGCGTCGTCTGTCCGGGGATCAGCGCATCCACCGCTTGGATTCCGGTCAAGATGTCCTCTGCATTGATTTTGCCCTGCACGTCGAAGACTTTGCTGCCACGGGCCCCTCGACCGGTCACATCCGCCGTGACCGCGCCCGCCAACGTACGGCCTGCCAGTCCGGAAAAGACGGACAGGTCGGGGGCATTGACCTGCGCCTGACCGTCAAAGGCCAGGTTTCCGGTCGGATCGTCGATGGTTGCCGCGACTTGGGCACTCAGCGTGGCTGCGTCAACGGTCGCCTTGCGGATTTCGATCCGGTCACCGGTGCGGGCCCCGTCGAAGTTCAGGACAACGCGGCCGGTCACAAGCGGATCCACCTGATCCAGCCCGGTTTGCAGGTCTGTAGTCGTCACCTGCGCAGTGCCATCAAACTCAAGGGTCTGCACGGTGCCTTTGCCATCCACCTGGGCCTGAACGGCCCCCGCAAGGTCGCGCTTGGCGAGGCCGGAGAATACAGAGAGGTCCGAGGCATTCACCCGGGCCTGGCCGTCGATGGTCAGATTGCCGTTCGGAGTGGTGACCGCGCCATCCGCCCGTGCGTTCAGCGTTTCGCCGTCGATGGTGAAAGCGCGGATCAGGATGCCGTTTGCATCCCTCTTGGCGTCCAGCGTGATGTCCGTCTCGCCCGCGATGATGGGGTCGATATCGTCCCGACCAGTGGACAGGTTTTGTCCGGAAACGGCCAGCTTGCCGTCAAAACTGCCCTCCAACGGCGAGCCCGCCCCCTCGACCCGGACCGATGCCCGGCCGCCCAGATCCAATTTGGCGACCTCAGAGAACCGAGACAGATCGGACGCCTGCATCGTTGCCGATCCGTCAATCTTCAGACCGCTTTCAAGCCCGCTGACGACAGCATCGGCGGTCGCTGAATAGTCGGTTCCCCCAAGTTCGAAACCCGAGAGTCGGAGCGATTTGTCCCGTCCGTATTCGAACAGGCCATCAAGGGTTACGCGATCGCCCACCGCTGTGTTCAGAGCAGGATCAGCCAAGTCCAAACCATCCAGAGAGGCTTGAAGATCCCCAGTCAGGTCCAGACCGCCGATCTGAGTCAGGGTGCCCTGTGCGGTCACCCGCGTGTGCGCAATCTGGACTTGGGGTGTGACAACATTCTCGGTCGTCAGGCTCAGGTCCCAATGATTGCCGTTCTCGTGGTCGAACAGGGCAGAGAGCTGTGCGGCCTTGACAGATGTGTCTCCTCCACCGAATGGCAGGACCACGTCGTCCCCGGCCGGCGGCGAGATCCTTGCCTGGACGGCTGCCAGTTGCAGCGCCCCGCCTGTTCCAAGGCTGAGCTGCGCTTCCAGTTTCAAAGCTTCGGACGTGATGTCCGCCTCGGTAATCTCCAGCGCACCTTCGGCTCCGGTACGGCCATCGACATACAGACGTGTATCCGTACCGAAGAAGGTATCCATGTTGGCGGCCAAAAATGGGGTCAGGTCGCCGCCCAAGTCGGCGGTAAAGGCAATGCCTTCGTCTGCCGCCCCTTCCGTCTTTTCTATCCCGCGCAGGCGCACCTGGCCCGAGACACGGTCGACATTGTCACTGCTCAGCCCGATATCCGCCGTGAAATCGGTGATCGGACCGGACCCTTTGGCCGTCAGGCCGATGGGTGGGCTGTCCGGTATTTTCAATGCGGTCGAAATCAACCCGCCTGACGCCTCGGAGACGGTCAGGTCCAGGTCGATTTGTCGGCTTTCGTTCTGGAAACCAGCCACAAGATTTATCTGATCTCCGGCCCGGTCCAACCGGTTGATGTCCAGCTTGGTGTCCAGCGCGCCATCGGCCAGATTCAGGTTTCCGTCCACTGAAAGGTCTGCTGCAACGCCTATCAGCGGTTCGCCCAGGGACAACTCGTTGACGCGCAGTTCACCGATCTCGATCGCCACGGGCAGTTCGGGCAGTTGAAAGGGTTCGGTCTCGGCGGTGGCGGCCGGTTCGTCTGTGGTGGTCTTGCCGGGTGCGCGTGCGATGTCGATTTCTTCGGCGGTCAGGGCGTTCACGGAAAACCGGCCGCGGATCAGGGCCAGCCGGTTCCAATCCAGCTCGGCGTTTTTGATGGTCAGCCAGACTCCTTCGTCGTCGGCCACCGTGATCTCCTGGATGCGTGCGCGAGAGCTCAGCGCGCCCTCCAGCCCGATGACCCGGATATTGCGGTTGTCCCCGGATAACGTGTTCTGCAGGAAATCGGTCAGCAGACCGCCACTCTCTTCCTCTTGCGCGGCCACGGGGCCGGACAGGGCAAAGGCGGTTGCCCCGACCGCCAGAGGATATGAAAGGTAGCGCCTCAAAATGCTTGCCCGATCCCGATATAGAACTGCAGCCCGTTGCCCGTGTCACCTTGCACAGGCACCGCCAGGTCCAGCCTTAGCGGGCCGAAGCCGCCCAGATCGTACCGAACGCCAAGGCCCGCGCCCGCGTGGTACTCGGCGCCACTGCCAATGAACGAAGACGTGTCCACGATACCGTAGTCGTAAAACCCAACAAGAGACAGCTTTTCAGTGACCTTGCCGCGCACCTCGCCCGACAGGCCAAGAAAGGACTTGCCGCCGGCAATGCCCGTGCCGACGGGGACACCAAGGCTTTCATAGGGCTGACCGCGAACGGTGCCCGCGCCGCCGGAGAAGAACAGGAAATCCGGTGTGACACCATCCGCCGGGGGGCCGAGTATCGATCCAAGTTGCACCCGCCCGGCCAGCACGATCCGGCCGCCAGTGCCCAGGCTGGTATAGGCGCGACCGTCGAAAAACAGGCGCAGCCCGGTATCCGTGCCCGAGATGCCGACAAAGGGCATGAACTGGCTGTCCAGGTAATACCCGCGGGTGGCGCTGACCTTGCTGTCGCGTTTGTCCCACTCGGACCGGAACGGAATGATGAAATACCGGAACTTGCGGCCGTCACCATAGGCGTCGTCAGCGTTCGAGAAGGAAAAGCCCACAGCCGCCTCGGCATACAACTCGTCCGAGAATGTCCGCCGTGCACCATAGGTCAGCGAGGCAACCGACACGCTGTAATTGTCGGTGTTTCGGCGCTCGAGCAGCGCGCTCCAGAAGGTGTTGTCGTCCGGGCCCAGTCGGTCGGGCTGATCCAGACGCAGACCCAACCGCCCGTCGATATCCTCAGACCCGCCGATGTTTCGGATGGCGGCCTCAAAGCGTAGCCGCTGGGCGCGCCGGAACACGTTGCGGTGGGTCCAGGTGGCGGTCAGGTCGAGACCATCGCGCGAGGCCAGTTCGACCCCAAACGTCAGGCGGCGTTTGGGCAAGTCCTCGAAGGTGGCGTCGAAATCCAGCGTGCCGTCCGGGTTCGGCGTGTCCCGTTCCTGGATCGAGACGGTGCTGAACGTACCAGTCCGCCGCAGCCGTGTGCCGACCTTTTGCAACTTTTCGGGCGAGTAGACCTCGCCCGACGGGAAACCGGCGATTTTCTCGATCGAACTGTGGCGGACATCGGTGCCGCCTTCGATATACATCTTGCCGAACTTCAGGCGCGGCCCCTGATCCAGGTCGATCCGGGCGTCCAGCTGGGCCTGTGCGTGCCGGGCGATGATCTGTTGATCGCGCAGTTTCGCTTTGGCGTGGCCCGCGTCCTTCCAGGCCTGAATCCCGGCCGAAGTCGCCTGTTGAATGGCGCCGGTCGTGGCCAGCTTGCCGGGGGCAAACTCTTCGGGCAATTCCGTATCGGGGGCCAAAGGCTGAACGACTGCGGTTCCGAAATTGTACGCTTTGCCGGGGCGAATGGTGATCGTTGCCCGATTGATCTGCGCAGGAACGCTCAGCGAGCTGAGATCTGCCGCTTCTTTCCCGTCCAGCTTGATGCTGACCGACGGGCCGAAATATCCGGCATCATAGAGGATTTGTACGATCGTTCGGTAATCCGACAACGCGGCTGACAGAACTTCAAGCGGCGTGTCCAGCCCCCGGTTGTCGGCAGTCATGACCGAGGACGTTTCCTCAATCTGCTTTTTCAAGTCGTCCGACAATCCTGGCGCTGCAAGCGATGTTTCCAGTGCCATCGCACAGGTCGGGGCGAGGGCAAAAAACACACCCGCACACCAGTTCTTCAGACCGCCCCTACGTCTGCTCGCCTGCATCAAATGGCTCCACCTGTCCCGGGCCGCATTGATTTGCGCTGCTTGTCGCGGCGCCGCGATCCCTTGGAAACAGTTAGATCATCTCAAACCGCTCAGGCAAATAAATAAACGCGGATTTCCCAGTTCCCATGCGAAGTTGTGGAAAAGCTGCCGCTACAGGCCCGCGTTTCGGAACCAGCGGATAATGGCCTCGCGGTCTTCGGGTTCCATATAGGTGACGTTGGCCGGCGGCATCGCGTGGCTGACTCCAGCCTGCAGATAGATTTGCTCGGCATTGCGCGCGATGTCACCTTCGGTTTCCAGAAGAACACCCTTGGGGGCCCAGAGGATTCCGTCCCAGACGGGCTCGCGCGCGTGACACATGGAACAGCGCCCCAAGACTACGTCATGGGCTTCTTCAAAGCCGCTGGCCTGCACAAAGCGCTCCTCGAACTGTGTCAGGGGCTGCGCCTCGGCCTCTTCCAGCGGTTTGTACATCGGCGCAGTGGACAGCCACATGATGGCGATGAACAGCAGGGCCGTCACAAGCCAGGTCCAGGTCGGGTTGCCGGCCCGGGCGTGGCGTGTGTTGAAATAGTGCCGGATGGTGACGCCCATCAGGAACACCAGCGCCGCGATGATCCAGTTGTATTCGGTCGCAAAGGCCAGCGGGTAATGGTTCGACAGCATCAGGAAAACGACCGGCAGTGTCAGATAGTTGTTGTGGGTCGAGCGCAGCTTGGCGATCTTGCCGTATTTCGGGTCGGGGGTGTGGCCGTTTTTCAGGTCATCCACCACGATCCGTTGGTTGGGCATGATGATGAAAAACACATTGGCCGTCATGATCGTGGCGGTGAAGGCGCCCAGATGCAGCATCATCGCGCGGCCGGTGAAGATCTGATTGTAGCCCCAGCCCATCGCCACCAGCAGAACGAACAGCAGCAGCATAAGCAGGGTCGGGCGCTCGCCCAGCCCCGATTTGCACAGGAGGTCATAGATCAGCCAGCCCACGGTCAGCGACGCCGCCGAGATCAGGATGCCCTGCCACAGTGCCAGATCGGCCTTCTGTGCGTCGATCAGATACAGCTCGCCGCCCACCCAGTAGACGATCATCAGCAGGGCCGCGCCGCTGAGCCAGGTTGCATAGCTTTCCCATTTGAACCAGGTCAGGTGGTCGGGCATCCGCTCGGGCGCCACGAGGTATTTCTGGATATGGTAGAAGCCGCCGCCATGCACCTGCCATTCCTCGCCATCAGCAGGACCGGGGATGTCGCGGTTCAGGCCGAGGTCCAGCGCGATGAAATAGAACGACGATCCGATCCAGGCGATTGCCGTGATGACATGCAGCCACCGCACCGCAAATGCCATCCAGTCCCAGAACACGGCGAATTCATACATGCAAAGCTCTCCGATTGCTTGCCGACACACTAGGCAAACGGGGTTTTCTTCGGTATTCCCGTATATTGTCAAACTGTATCAAAAAAAACGATAAGATGTCCTATCTCGACAATATCCGTACCTTTGTCCGGGTCTATGATCTTGGCAGCATGTCCGCGGCCGGACGCGATCTGCGAATCTCGCCAGCGGTGACTTCGGCGCGGATTTCCCAGCTCGAAGATCATTTGGGTGTGCGATTGTTCCAGCGTACCACCCGAAACCTCAGCCCGACCGAGCAGGGCCGGGCGTTCTACCCCGGTGCGGTTGCGGTTCTGGATGCCGTGAACGAGGCCGAGGCGCAGGTCGTGCACCTGACCGAAGCGCCCCGGGGGTCGCTTTTTGTAGCGGCTCCACTGGGGGTCGGGCGACGGCTGTTGGCCCCTCAAGTGCCGGAATTTCTTGCCGACTACCCCGAGATTGACGTGCGGCTGCGTCTGACGGACAGGTCTGTTGATCTCACGACCGAAGGGCTGGATCTGGCGTTCTTCATCGGTCAACCCGAAGACAGCACATTGCGAATCCGCAAAATCGCGGATTGCCAGCGCGTCTTGTGTGCTGCGCCAGACTATGTTGCGCGCCGGGGCATGCCCCGGACCGGGGCGGAGCTGATCTCGGACCGGCACGAATGTCTGAATCTGCGATTCCCCGGAGCAACCGAGTTCCAATGGCTGCTGCAGACAGCCGAAGGACCCAAACGGTTTGCGGTGTCCGGGCGGTTCGAGTGCGACGATGGCGATGTTCTGACTGATTGGGCGCTGGCTGGGCAGGGGATCGCGATGAAACCCGTTTTTGAAGTGGCCGAGCATCTCAAGGCCGGGCGATTGGTGCCCGTTGCCGTCGACACGCCACCGGTTTCGGTCCAGATGGCGTGTCTCTACACGCATCGGCGTCATCAGGACCCCAAGGCGCGCCTGTTCATGGATTTCATGATCTCGCGGATCGGCGACGTGGTGCGGACGTCGCAGGTCTAAGGGGTCAGCTGCCCCGGTAGGTCGAATACCCGAATGGCGACAGTAAAAGCGGCACGTGGTAATGCGCCTCGGGGTCGGACATGCCAAACCGGATCGGTATTTGATCAAGGAAAAGAGGGTCCTCAACGGCTTGTCCGGAGGCACGTAGGTAGTCCCCCGCAAAGAAGATCAACTCGTAGATACCGGTCTTGAAAGTCTTTTCCGGCAGGATGGGACTGTCGGTGCGCCCGTCCGCGTTGGTTTCCATCTCAACCAGTTTCCGGTGCGAATTGCCGGACACCCGGTACAACGCGATTTTCAGCCCGTCGGCCGGACATCCGCGCGCCGTGTCCAGAACGTGGGTCGTCAGATAACCTGCCACGAGTTGCTCCTGCTGTTGTCTGCACGTTTCGTGTTTGGATGCCATTTTAGGCAATCCGGTTTGCATTGCCCATCTTGCGGCAAAGGCCATGGCACAGGGAACGCTGAAACAACCGGAAACAGCGTTCGGATTGATTTGATAATCCATCACGGTTTTATGGGATAAACCGAATGGAAGCCTGAAATTGAAGACGGAAAGCAGAATGCAGCCCCCCCGATACCCCCGCGACATGATTGGATACGGAGCCAACCCGCCAGAAGCCCAGTGGCCGGGCGGGGCCAAGCTGGCAGTGCAGATCGTGCTGAACTACGAAGAGGGCGGTGAAAACTGCGTGTTGCATGGCGACGCCGCTTCCGAGGCGTTTCTGTCCGAAATCGTCGGCGCCGCGCCTTGGCCGGGCCAGCGGCATTGGAACATGGAATCCATCTATGAATACGGCGCCCGCGCTGGGTTCTGGCGGCTGCATCGCCTGATGGCCGACCTGCCAGTGACCGTCTATGGCGTGGCCACCGCGCTGGCGCGCTCGCCCGATCAGGTGGCGGCGATGAAATCCGCCGGGTGGGAGATCGCCAGCCACGGCCTGAAATGGGTCGAGCACAAGGACATGCCGGAAGACGAGGAGCGCGCCCAGATCGCCGAGGCGATCCGCCTGCACACTGAGGTGGTCGGAGACCGCCCGCGCGGCTGGTACACGGGACGGTGTTCGGACAACACCGTTCGGCTGGTGGCCGAGGAAGGCGGGTTTGCCTATGTGGCCGACACCTATGCTGACGATCTGCCCTATTGGATGCACGTCAGCGGACGCGACCAGCTGATCGTGCCCTATACGCTGGACTGCAACGACATGCGCTTTGCCACGCCGCAGGGGTTCAACTCGGGCGATCAGTTCTTCGCCTATCTCCGCGACAGTTTCGATGCGCTCTATGCCGAGGGGCAGGCGGGCGCGCCCAAGATGTTGTCGATCGGTCTGCATTGCCGCCTGATCGGCCGACCGGGCCGGGTGATGGCGCTGAAGCGGTTCCTGGACTATGCGCGCGGCTTCTCCGATGTATGGTTCGCGACCCGGTTGCAGATTGCCGAACATTGGGCGGCGCATCATCCGCCGCAGGATCGCCCACGCCCCTCGCAGATGGACCGCGACGCCTTCGTGGCGGCCTATGGCGGCATTTTCGAACATTCGCCCTGGATCGCCGAGCGCGCCTGGGCGCTGGAACTGGGCCCCGCCCATGATACGGCGGGCGGGCTGCACAACGCGCTGGCGCGGGTGTTCCGTTCGGCCTCGTCCGAGGAACGCCTTGGCGTTCTGACCGCGCATCCGGATCTGGCGGGCAAGCTGGCACAGGCCAAACGCCTGACGGCCGAAAGCACCTCCGAGCAGGCCTCGGCCGGGTTGGACGCCCTGACCGACGCCGAGCGCGACGCCTTCACCGATTTGAACACGCGTTACACCGAAAAATTCGGCTTCCCCTTCATCATCGCGGTGCGCGACCACGACAAGGCCTCGATCCTGCAGGCGTTCCAGCGGCGCATCGAGAATGACCGCGAGACCGAGCTCGCCGAAGCCTGCTGTCAGGTCGAGCGCATCGCCGAGTTCCGGCTGCGCGACCTGCTACTCTCATGACGCGAGTCGTCCATATCGCGCCGCTGACGGCCCAAGCTTTTGCGCCGTTCGGTGACGTGCTCGAGGTTTCCGGTGCGCCGGACAAGATCATCAATCAGGGTCAGTGCGGGCGGTATCACGACCGGGCGGTTCTGGACTTTGCGGACGGGCGCGCGGGGATCAGCCTGTTCGACGCCAACCCACGGACATTGCCCTTTCAACTGGACATGGTCGAACGTCACCCTCAGGGCAGCCAGGCCTTCATTCCCATGTCCCACCAGCCGTTCCTGGTGATCGTCGCGCCGGATGAGGATGGCGTTCCGGGCCGGCCACAGGCCTTCGTGACGCAGCCGGGACAGGCCGTGAACTACCATCGGGGCACGTGGCATGGCGTGCTGACGCCGCTGCACGCGCCTGGCCTGTTCGCTGTAGTCGACCGTATCGGTTCGGGTGCAAACCTCGAGGAGCACTGGTTCGACACCCCTTACGAGGTGGTTGAACGCTAAGCCAATTTTGAAGCCGTCGGAGAAGCGGCAAGACCCCCATGAGAAAACAGGGAGACAGTTGAGATCATGGCCGAAACTTCGATAGGAACACCCGATCAGCTTCGGGATCCGAATTACACGCCTGCGCTGCACAAGGCGATACCACTTGGGATTCAGCACGTTCTGGCAATGTTTGTGTCAAACGTGACCCCCGCCATCATCGTGGCCGGTGCGGCCGGGTTTGGCTTCGGGTCGAACTCGCCCGATTTTCCCGAGCTGCTGTATCTGATCCAGATGTCGATGCTGTTTGCAGGGCTGGCGACCTTGTTGCAGACCATCACGCTGGGCCCGGTTGGTGCGGCATTGCCCATCGTTCAGGGAACAAGCTTTGCGTTCCTGCCAATCATGATCCCATTGGTGGCTGGCAAGGGCGTCGAGGCCCTTGCTGCGCTGTTCGGAGGCGTTCTGATCGGCGGTATCTTTCACGCCTGCCTTGGGATGTTCATTGGCAAGATTCGCTTCGCTCTGCCGCCATTGGTCACGGGCCTTGTTGTGACGATGATCGGATTGGCACTGGTCAAGGTCGGCATCCAGTATGCGGCGGGTGGTGTCCCGGCGATCGGTACGCCGGAATACGGATCGCTGCTCAACTGGTCTGCGGCACTGGTCGTCGTGATCGTCACGCTGGGCCTCAAGTTCTTTGCTCGCGGAATGCTGTCGGTGTCTGCGGTTCTGGTCGGATTGGCTGTCGGCTATGTCTACGCCCTGATGGTCGGAATGGTGACGTTCGAAACAATTGGAACAAGCTGGTCGCGGGCCGCTGGTTTCGCGCTGCCGGTGCCCTTCAAATATGGGTTCGAATTCTCGCTTGCGGCGGTGATCGGGTTCTGCCTCATGGCTTTCGTGTCAGCGGTCGAAACCGTCGGTGACGTTTCGGGCATTACCAAAGGCGGTGCGGGTCGCGAGGCCACGGACAAAGAAATCGCGGGAGCGACCTACGCAGATGGTGTGGGTACGGCGGTTGCCGGTATCTTTGGCGGTTTGCCGAATACCTCGTTCAGTCAGAACGTTGGTCTGATCGCGATGACCGGTGTCATGAGCCGCCATGTCGTCACGATTGGTGCGCTGTTCCTGATCCTGTGCGGACTTGTTCCCAAGGTCGGCGCCATCATACGCACTGTTCCGATCGAAGTTCTGGGGGGCGGCGTGATCGTCATGTTCGGCATGGTGGTGGCTGCCGGTATTTCGATGTTGTCTGACGTGGACTGGAATCGCCGCAACATGGTGATCTTCGCTATCTCGCTGTCGATCGGGCTTGGCTTGCAACTGGAACCCGGCGCGGTTCAGCATTTGCCGGACACAATCCGCATCCTGATGACAAGCGGACTGCTGCCCGCAGCGCTCATCGCCATTGTGCTGAACCTCATTCTGCCGCATGAACTGGCCGAGGAGTCGACCGAAGAGGTCTCGGGCGGAATGGCCGGTCACGGCGCTGGCAGTTTGCCGCACGACTGAAACCTGTAACTCAGCCCTGCAGCGCCAAGCGCGCTGCGGGCTATTCCAACTGGGCCATCATCCCGGCGACATCGAGCATACGGGCCGAAAAACCCCACTCATTGTCATACCATCCGAAAACCCGGACCTGATTTTGCCCGACGACACGTGTTTCCGGTCCGGCAATCACCAGCGATTCTGGTCGCGCACGCAGATCGGACGAGACCAGCGGCAAGTCGGTCCAGCCGAGCACCTTTGAAGCCTCGACGGCGCGACGCAATTCGACCGAGAACAGCTCGGGTTCCGTTCCATTTTGCAGGGTCACGACCAGATCGATGGCCGAGACGCTGGCCGTCGGCACCCGAACTGCCGCGCCCGAGATGCGGCCTGCAAGATGCGGCAGAACCACGTCGATCAGATGGGTCGCGCTTGACGTTGTGGGCACCATCGACAAGGCCCCGGCCCGCGACCGCGCCAGGTCGCCGCGCGGAGCGTCCACCATCGGCTGGCTGTTGGTGTAGCAGTGAATCGTGGTCATGTGCGCTGAGGCGATGCCCCCGATCTCGTCGATCACCTTGGCCAGCGGCGCCAGCGCGTTGGTGGTGCAGGACGCGTTCGATACAATCCGGGCATTGCCCAGCATGTCTTCGTTGGCACCCAGAACGATCGTTGTCTCGGCGGCCGGGGACGGGCCGGAAATCAGCACCTTGCTAGCCCCTGCCTGCAGGCCCCGGATTGCGACATCCGAACTGCGCGCGATACCCGTGCAATCTAGCATCACGTCCACGCCGGACAGATCGACATCGGCAAGGTCGTCGCTGTGGCTCAGTGGAATCGAATGTCCATCCACCTGCAAGGCTCCGGCGCTGGTTTCGACCGAACCGGCATAGGGGCCGAACGTGCTGTCGTACTTGAACAGATAGGCACAGGTCTCCAGCGGTGCGATGTCGTTGACCAGCACCACTTGAATATCCGAACCCGCTGGCAGGGCCATGACCTGCCGCAGGATCGTGCGGCCGATGCGGCCGAATCCGTTGATTGCGAGTTTCATGCGCAAGCTATGGCAGGCCGTTTGACCGACCTCAATGCCTGTATGGCGTCGCCGCTATCCGCAGCTGACCTGCGAGAAGAACTGGCCCGAAATATTCTGGTACATGCTTGACCGGATCACCTTGCACCCGGTTGCCTGCTGGATGGCCGCAATGGCCTGAACCGTGCGCAGGCGCGGCGGCGGGCCGAACGGGTTGAGGTTGTTGTTGTCGCGGGTCGCACGATACACGACAGGGGCGTCCGCAACCTGCGTCACAGCCCATGTGCGGCTCATGACGGATACGGTTTTGGTCGCTTCCTTTGCCACGACCGGGGCGGTGTCGACGGCGACCATGAGGCCGATCAGGGCCAGTGCCGTCAGAGGGGCGCGCAGTTTCATCGACCAATCTCCACGAATGAACAAAACGAAATCACCTCTGATTTCAGCAAATTCCGCCGTCCCTGTGAACCCCTGCCGACGCAAAAGCCCGTTTTCAGGACCTTTTGCTGGTCATCGTGTGGACAGTTTCAACGGCATGTGCCGATTGACGTCCTTGTAGAGCAGATACCGGAATCGCCCCGGCCCGCCCGCGTAGCAGGCTTGAGGACAGAACGCGCGCAACCACATGTAGTCACCGGCCTCGACCTCGACCCAATCCTGGTTCAGTCGATAGACGGCCTTTCCCTCAAGCACATAAAGCCCGTGTTCCATGACATGCGTTTCGGCAAAGGGGATGACCCCGCCTGGTTCAAACGTGACAATGTTCACATGCATGTCATGGCGCAGGTCATTCGGGTCCGCGAAGCGCGTTGTGGCCCACCGACCTTCGGTGCCGGGCATTGGGGTTGGGGCGACGTCGCGTTCGTTGGTGATGATCGGATCGGGGGCCGGCAATCCGGGTACGGCCTCATAGGCCTTGCGCACCCAATGGAACCGGGCCACTGCGTCAGAGCGGTTGTGCAAGGTCCAATCGGACCCGGGCGGAATGTAGGCATAGCCCCCTGTGTCCAGCTCGTGGACCTGCCCCGCAAGGGTCAGGGTAACCGACCCTTCGACGACGAAGACCACGCCTTGAGCCTCCGGGTCCGTCTCGGGCGTATCGCTGCCGCCGCCGGGCTGAACCTCCATGATGTATTGCGAAAACGTCTCGGCAAACCCGCTGAGGGGGCGCGAAAGGACCCACAGTCGGGTTTGTTCCCAAAACGGCAGAAAGCTGGTCACGATGTCGCGCATCGTGCCTTTCGGGATGACGGCATAGGCGTCAGTGAACATGGCGCGGTCGGTCAGCAGCTGAGTCTGGTCCGGAAGCCCGCCGGTGGGCGCGTAGTAGTTTTGATGAGCCATTCCTGTGCCTCAAGCTTGGTTTGCGATTACTATGGTCGCATCAGCGGCGGGCCGATAGCGCCGGCAGTCCGATAGGTTTGTTCGGCATTATTTGAAGGTCCGGCCGCGGGGGCTTGGCCCTGATTGCTGGGATGTATATTCTTGGTGCAGATCAATTTTCACGAAAGCGAGTTTCGCATGACTGTCCGGTTGCCTGCTGCCCTGTTTGCGCTGTTTTTGTCGGGTGTCGTGGGGGCGGTCGATGCCAAGCCTCTGTCCCGGATCATCGCCGAAATGGGGCTGAGCCCGGACGACTATCAGGTTCTGGACGCGACGACGTCTTCGATGCTGGCAGGCGGGACCCCAAGCGTCGGGCAGGAGCGGAACTGGGTCAACGAGAAAACGGGCACCAAAGGCACGGTCAGGATACGGGACGTGAAGGACAACTGCGTTCACTTCCAGCACTTTGTCCAGCCGTCCGGGGCGGCGCCCAACCCGGAAATCCGCACCCGTCAGTGCAAGGATGCCAGCGGCAATTGGATTCTGACGCCGTAATCGCGGCTCAGTAACCGCGGCTGCGGTCAACCTCGTGCAGCAGGGGCTGACCTGCGCTCAGCCGCAGAAAGTTCTGGGCAACATCCGCCAACGCATCACCCAGATGCCATCCCGACACATGCGGTGTGATCGTGACCGACGGGTGCCGCCATAAAGGGCTGTCTGCGGGCAATGGCTCTTGTGCGGTCACATCGAGAACCGCATGGCCCGGACGACCCCGGTCAAGTGCCTCGATCAGGGCTTCCTCGTCGATCAGGTCGCCACGTCCCGCATTCAACAACTGGCTGCCGTCCTTCATCGCGCTGAGCATTTCTGCGTCGAACAAGCCGATGGTTTCGGGGGTCGAGGGCAGAATCGCGCAGACATGGTCGCAACCGCGCAGCATTCCCGGCAAAGCATCCTGCCCGTGCAGACAGGTCACATCTTCGATTTGCTTGGGCGACCGGCTCCAGCCGATGACCTGGAACCCGACATCGCGCAGCATGCGGGCGGTACGGCTGCCGATATGGCCCAGCCCCAGAACTCCGACTACGGTGTCAGATGTCAGCACCGGCGCTTTCGGCCGCCACTCGGCCCGCCGCTGAGCGTCCGCGTGAAAGCCCATGTTCCGGTGAGCGTACAGGATATAGGCCAGAAACCACTCTGCGATGCCTTGCGCCGGGGCGTCCGGTTTCAGGCGGGCCACGCGGACATGCGCGGGCAAGGCGGGGTTCGACACGATTGTCTCGACTCCGGCGCCCAACTTTTGCACCAGCTGCAGATTGGGTAGGCGGGTCGCGTGATCTTCCCGCAGGCCGACAACCGCCACCATGGTGACCTCGGCCGGGTCACCAATTGTGCTTGGCGTGCGCACATCGGCCGTTGGTGCATGTTGCCGTACTTCTTCGGCAATCTCGGCATCGCTCATCCAGTCGGACAGCCCGGTATCGATTAACAACGCCATCTGCGCCCCTCTTCCGTTTCAAATTGATTGCAAGTGACGTGCCGTCACGCGGCTGGACACAGTTGCCGCAGCTAAGCCATCCTCGGCGCAAAGGTAAAGCCCGGTTCCGGGATCTACGGAGGATTCTTCATGAACATGTCATTTGTCTTGCGCGAGGAGAACCGGGCGCTGCTGGAGCGGGTCCGCGACATGATCCGCAACGAAATCATGCCCCTGGAAGAGGAATACCAGGCCGAGATCAACAAGGGCGACCGCTGGCAGTACACCGAACGCCAGGCCGAGATACTGGAAGGCCTGAAGGCCAAGGCCAAGGCGGCCGGTCTGTGGAATTTCTGGCTGACCGACAGCGACAAGGGGTTTGGTCTGACCACGGTTGAATACGCCTATTTCGCCGAAGAGATGGGCAAGACCCCGCTGGGCGCCGAGGTGTTCAATTGTTCCGCCCCCGACACCGGCAACATGGAGGTGTTCGAGCGCTACGGCACCGAGAAGATGAAAGAGCAGTGGCTCAAGCCGCTGCTCGAGGGCGAGATCCGCTCGGCCTATCTGATGACCGAGCCGGATGTAGCCTCGTCGGATGCCACGAATATCTCGATGTCCTGCGTGCGGGACGGGGATGACTATGTTCTGAATGGCGAGAAATGGTGGTCGTCCGGCGCGGGCGATCCGCGCTGCAAGGTCTACATCGTGATGGTCAAGACCGGCGGCGACGACCTGCCCAAGCACAAGCGCCAGTCGATGATCGTGGTGCCCGCCGACACGCCCGGGATCGAGATCCTGCGCCCGATGGAAGTGTACGGCCATGACGACGCGCCGCACGGACACATGCATATCCGGTTCACCAATGTCCGAGTGCCGGCCGAGAACATCCTGCTGGGCGAGGGCCGCGGGTTCGAAATCGCGCAGGGGCGCCTCGGGCCCGGTCGTATCCATCACTGCATGCGCGCGATCGGCCAGGCCGAGATGGCGCTGGAGCAGATGTGCAAACGCGCCCTGCAGCGCGAAGCCTTCGGCAAGAAGCTGGCGCAACTGGGTGCCAATTTCGACATCATCGCCGAGTGCCGGATGGAGATCGAGATGGCCCGCCTGCTGTGTCTGAAGGCCGCGTGGTACATGGATCAGGGCGATGCGCGCGCGGCGGCCCCGTGGATCAGCCAGATCAAGGTCGTGGCACCGCGCGTTGCGCTGAAGGTAATCGACGAGGCGGTGCAGATGTTCGGCGGGCAGGGCGTCAGCCAGGATACGCCGCTGGCCACCGCCTGGACGCATGTGCGCACGCTGCGGCTGGCCGATGGCCCGGATGCGGTGCATCGCCGTCAGGTGGCGCGGGCCGAACTGAAAAAGCATACCCAGGAAAAGATTTGAGATGCAGGACGCGGCGATGCAGCCAGTGGTGGGTAAGACCGCTTATTTCCGGGTCGCGCCCGACGGGGCCTTTGTCGGAAATGACCCGGCGCGCGGGCCGTGGTCGGCTGACCACTGTCATGCCGGCCCGGTTGCGGGCCTGATCGTGCGCGCGGCCGAGATCGAGGTCGGCCCCGACAAGATGCTGACCCGCCTGACCGTCGATCTGCTGCGCCCGCTGCCTCTGTCCGGTCTTCGCGTGGCCGCCGAGACCGTGCGCCACACCAAGACGCTGGCCACCACGCGCGTCACGGTGCATGACCTGGACGATACGCTGTGCGCGACCGCCACCACGATGCATCTGGCGCGCCGGGATCTGGGGCCGGTGCCGAATGTGGCGATCCAAGGCCCCGACCTGTCGCAGATCGAAGACGGCCCGTTTCCCATCGGCGAAATGCGGCATGACCTGCCCGGCTTTGCCCATCATTCCGAGGTGGCCTATCCCAAAGGCGGCAACCAGGGGGCGGGGCCGAAAACCATCTGGATGCGCACCCCGCTTCTGCTCGAGGGTGAAACCCCCTCGCCGATCCAGTCGTTGTGCCCGCTGGCCGATTGCGGCAACGGAATTTCGTGGAATGCGCCGACCTCGGAAATGGGGTTCATGAACACCGACCTGACGGTGCAGATCCACCGCGAGCCGACCTCCGACTGGCTCGCCTCGGACTCCGTGTCGCACTGGCAGCCCAGCGGCATCGGGATGTCGCAGTCGGTTCTGTACGATACTCAAGGCCCGATCGGCACGGCGCTGCAGACGCTGGTCCTGTTTCCGCCGAAATAAGCGGCAAAATCCGTGCTTACCGCCGAACCGCGTTGCCAGCGCCGGTCGGGCACCCTATCTTCGCGTTCATGCGCTGGATACCCACCTTGTTCGCCTGTTGCCTGCCGTTTACCGCGGTGGCGCACCCGCATGTCTTCATCGACACCGGGCTGGAGTTCATAGTGGACGAGTCGGGCAACCTGACCCATGTCCGCGTCACCTGGGCCTATGACGAGTTCTACTCGCTGCTAGTGCTTGAAGACATGAGATTGGATCAGGACGGCGACGGCGTGCTGTCCGAAGCCGAAGAGCAGCGCCTCGCCGGTTTCGACGCGCAGTGGGTCGAAGGATACAATGGCGATCTGGTCATCCTGGCCGCCGATCAACCGGTTGCCTTGTCCGGTCCGCTGGAACCGCGCGCCACGACCGAGGATGGTCGTATCGTGACAACCCATCTGCGCAAGGTCGAGGGCGACCCTTTGCCCGCCCAAAGCCTGTCTGCCAAACCCTATGACGAGACATTCTATACCGCCTACGAAGTGACGCGTCCGGTCACCGTTTCCGGGCCTGAATCCTGCCGGATCGACAGGTTCGAGCCGGATATCGACGGCGAACTGGCCCAGATGCAGGCCTTTCTGCTGACCCTGGACGCCGACTATGACCTCGAGGAGAACGACATCCCCCTGGTCGGTGAACGCTTTGCCACCGAGATCCGCGTTTCATGTCCCGCTACCTGATCCTGCCGGTCGGCCTGGCAATAGCGCTGCTGCTGTGGTTCTGGGGCAGCGGAGGCTTTGACAACCTCGCGTCCTGGGCCGCGGGCGAGCAGCGGGAATTTCAGAACCAGATCGCCCGAGCCCTTCGGGCCGCGCGGGCCGAACAGCCCGAGGCCGTGGCCACGCTGCTGGCCGTCTGTTTTGCCTATGGGTTCTTCCATGCGGTGGGGCCGGGGCATGGTAAGGTGCTGATCGGAGGGTACGGGCTGGGCCGCAATGTCGCATTTCTGCGCCTGTCGGCGATCAGCGTGCTGTCCTCGCTGGGGCAGGCCGTGACGGCCATCGTTCTGGTTTATGCAGGCGTTCTGGTGTTCCAGATGTCGCGGCAAAGCCTGGTCGGCACCACCGAACAGATCATGGCCCCGGTCAGCTATGGCGCGATCGCGGCCATCGGGCTGTGGCTGGTTCTGCGATCGCTGCGCAGTTTCGCCCGGCGCGGTCGTGCGGACAGTGCTCCGCATGACCATCACCATCATCATGATCACGGGCATCACCACCACGACGGCGAAGTCTGTTCCGATTGCGGGCATCGTCACGGCCCCACCGCCGAAGAGGTGGCCCAGGTCGGCAGCCTGCGCGAGGCGCTGATCCTGATCGCCGGTATCGCCGCGCGACCCTGTACCGGGGCCTTGTTCGTGCTGATCCTGACCTGGCAGATGGGCATCGCGATGGTCGGCATCGCCGGGGCCTTTGCCATGGCGCTGGGCACCGCGACCGTCACCACCCTGGTTGGCTGGACGTCGTTCGGGTTGCGGGGCGGGTTGCTGGCCTCGGCCTCGGCCACGCGGTTCGCGGCCGTGTTGGCACCCACGATCGAACTGGTGGCCGGGCTGCTGATCGCAGTGATCGCGGGCGGATTGCTGCTGCGCGCGCTCTGACGTCAGTCGAAAACAGGATCGGGATAGCCCACCCGCGCCAGGTACAATCCTTGCGGCGGGCAGACCGGCCCGCAGGCCGCGCGGTCGGCGGCCTCGAGCGCATCGCGCACGTCCTGCGGTGTCCAAGCGCCCGCGCCGACCCGTTCCAGCGTGCCGACGAAACTGCGGACCTGGTTGTGCAGGAAGGACCGGGCGCGGACGTGGAAATGCACCTCGGGGCCGGAAAAGCCCTGAACCTGTTCGACGCGCAGCTCGTCCAACGTCTTGACCGGGCTGGCCGCCTGGCAGATCGAGGACCGGAAGGTGGTGAAATCGTGCCGCCCGATCAGCATGTCGGCCCCTTCCTGCATCGCGGCGACATCCAGCGGATGCCCGATCTGCCAGACCTGGCCCTTGTCATGGGTCGCGGGCGCACGGCGGATCAGGATGCGAAACAGGTATTGCCGCTCGATGGCCGAGAACCGCGCATGCCAGTCATCCGCCACCCGCGCGGCCTTGAGAATCGCCACCGGCAACGGCTTGAGGTGATAGTTCAGCGCCTCGGACAGGCGGAACGGGTCCCAGTCTTTTTCAAGGTCGCAATGGGCCACTTGCCCCAGCGCGTGAACACCCGCATCCGTGCGCCCCGCGGCTGCGATCGTGTGTGCCCCGGGCTGCAGTTTCGACAAGGCCGCCTCGATGGCGCCCTGGACCGAGGGCAGCTCTTTCTGCCGCTGCCATCCGGCAAACGGCTCACCTTGGTATTCGACTTTCAACGCGTATCTGGGCATGGGCTGCTGGTACCCTGCCGGAGGCGCCCGGGCAAGGGCAGGCGGCAAAAGCGCTGGCAACCGGGGCAGCGGCTACCTATCTTGGGACAAACAAGAAATGCGGGGCGGCGGTTTGGTCATCTCATCACTGGCAGACAGTCTTGTGCGCGGCGTCGAATCCGTCGGCGACCGCGTGTCCGAGACGTTTTTCGAACCGGTCGTGCGGCTGGGCGTCACCGGTCTTGCGCGGTCGGGCAAGACGGTGTTCATCACGTCGCTGGTGGCCAACCTGCTGGACCGGGGGAGGATGCCCGGCCTGGTCGCCCAACAGGAGGGGCGCATCAACGCCGCCTACCTGCAGCCGCAGCCCGACGACACAGTGCCCCGGTTCGATTATGAATCGCACCTGTCGGCCCTGACCGGGCCTCAGCCCCATTGGCCCGACAGCACCCGCGCCGTGTCCGAGCTGCGCCTGTCGTTCAAGGTTCGCCCCGCCGGGTTGCTGGCCGGCCTGCAGGGGCCGCGCACCGTGCATCTGGACATCGTCGACTATCCCGGCGAGTGGCTGCTGGATCTGGCACTGCTCGAAAAAACCTATGACGACTGGTCGCGCGAAACGTTGGAGCGGATCGCGCAGCGTCCGGCCGCCGCCGATTTCCTGGCCCAGATCAAATCCGTTGATCCGGCCGACCCCCATGATGAACCCACCGCGCAGGCCCTGGCGCGGGGCTTTGCCGATTATCTGACTGCCGCGCGGGATGCGGGGTTTTATGACTGCACGCCGGGCCGGTTCCTGCTGCCGGGCGATCTGGCCGGGTCGCCGGTGCTGACCTTTGCGCCGTTGCCGGTCGAGAGCGCCGCGCGCCGCCGCAGCCTGCACCGCGAGATGGATCGCCGGTTCGAGGCCTACAAATCGCAGGTAGTGAAGCCCTTTTTCCGGGATCATTTCGCCCGGATCGACCGGCAGGTGGTGCTGGTGGATGCGCTGGGCGCGATTCACAAGGGTCCGCAGGCGGTCGAGGACATGCGCCGCGCCATGGGCGACATCCTGTCGGCCTTCCGGCCCGGCCGCAACGCATGGCTCAGCCAGATGTTGCTGGGCAAGCGGGTCGAACGCATCCTGTTCGCGGCCACCAAGGCCGATCACCTGCACCACCTGCAACACCCGCGCCTGACCGCGATCATGGAGGCCCTGACCCGCGAGGCGCGCGACCGCGCCAGGTTCGCCGGGGCCGAAACCGCCGCAATGTCCATCGCCGCGCTGCGCGTGACGACCGAAGAGATCCGCAATCACAACGGCGTCGAACTGCCCTGCGTGCGCGGTAGTTTGGAGAATGGAAAACAGGCGGCCTTCTACCCCGGAGAGCTGCCCGAAGACCCCGCCCATCTGCTGGGCCCTGCACGCAAGGGGGCCGACACCTGGCTGGGCGAGGATTTCGGGTTCATGACCTTTGCCCCGGCGAATCTGTCGCTGCGCCCCGGTGACGGCCCGCCGCATATCCGGCTGGACCGCGCCGCGCAGTTCCTGATCGGAGACCGGCTGTGACTGTTACCCTCAGGCCCGCGCGCAGCCTCGACGCCGGGGCGATCGGAGAGATCCTGCACGGCTTTGCACTCGAAAACGACTGGATGCCCGAGCTGCATACCGGGGCCGAAGCCATCGCCTTTTGCGGGCGGATGATTGACAATGGATGGGTCACGGTTGCCGAACAGGGCGGCAAGGTCGCAGGCTTTTTGGCCATGGACGGAACCGAGGTTCATTGCCTGTACCTAAGCCCCGCCGCGCGGAATCAGGGGATCGGCACACAACTGCTGGACAGCGCCAAGGCAGGTCGCCGAGAACTGGCGCTGTATGCGTTTCAGGCCAACACGGGCGCGTGCCGGTTCTACGAACGGCACGGCTTTGTCGAAGTGGCCCGCAGCGACGGGGCCGACAATGATGAACAACTGCCGGACATTCGGTTCGTATGGCGGAAAAAGGAGTGACGCATGGCCAAGGGTCCGGTTCTGATCGAGCTTGACGAGGATGCCCCGGCCGCCGACGTGTCGAAGGCCGCGCCGGTACCGGATATCGCGCCGCCCCAGGGGCAGGCGATGCAGGCCGCGGCCCGGCTGGCCGCGCGCAAGCCGTCGGTTCTTGGGCGGTGGTTTTGGGGGCTGGCGGTTGCGGTCGTGGGGGCGGCGGTCTCTGTCGTCGCATGGAATTTCGCCACCTCGTTGATCGCCAGCGTGCCGGTGCTGGGCTGGATCGTGACCGGCCTGATCTGCGCGCTGGTGCTGGTGGCCCTGCTGATCGCGCTGCGCGAACTGGCCGCGCTGGGCCGGCTGTCGCGGGTGGACGGGATGCGCCGCGCCGCCGATGCCGCGCTGGCCGATGCCGATCTGGCACAGGCCCGGGCCGTGACGCAGCGCCTGATCGCGTTCTATCGCGGGCGCGAGGATACGCGCTGGGGCCGCGACCGTCTGGTCGAACGGATCGAAGAACAGTTCGACGCTTCGGGCCTGCTGGGACTGGTCGAGGATGAATTGCTGGCCCCGCTCGACGCCGCCGCCAGCCGCGAGGTCGAGGCCGCCGCGCGCCAGGTCGCGACGGTGACGGCGCTGGTGCCGCTGGCGCTGGCCGATGTTGCGACGGCGCTGCTGGCCTCGCTGCGGATGATCCGCCGGATTGCCGAGATCTATGGCGGGCGGGCCGGGTTTCTGGGGGGCTGGCGGTTGACCCGTGCGGTGTTCGTTCACCTGGTGGCCACCGGCGCGGTGGCCGTGGGTGACGACCTGCTCGAACCGGTTCTGGGCGGGTCGGTCCTCAGCAAGCTGTCGCGCCGCTTTGGCGAAGGACTGGTCAACGGCGCCCTCAGCGCCCGCGTCGGCGTGGCTGCGATGGAGGTCTGCCGCCCGCTGCCCTTCTCGGACCGGCACAGGCCGTCGACCCGCGGCATGGTTTCGCGCGCGCTGGGCGGGCTGTTTTCCAAGGGTTGATCTGCCGCAAAGCCATCGGGCCGCCACGCAGGGCACAATCTCTTGGAAGGGAGACCAGCCATGGCGGATCACGGCCACACCCAACAGGAAATCGCAGACCGGATCGACGCCCCACCCGGGCGCGGGGTCCTGCGTGACGTGGTATATGGCGGGATCGACGGATCGGTGACCACGCTGGCCATCGTGGCAGGCGTGGCCGGGGCCGGGCTTTCGCCCTTTGTCATCGTGGCCTTGGGCTTGGCCAACGTGCTAGCCGACGGGTTCTCGATGGCGGCGGGCAATTACTCGGGGACCAAGGCCGAGTTGGACAATATCCGCCGGATCCGCGCTATCGAAGAGCGCCACATCCGCCTCTACCCCGACGGCGAGCGCGGCGAGGTGCTGGAGATCCTGTCCCGCAAGGGTTTGTCAGGCCGGGTGCTGGAACAGGCAACCGACGCGATCACCGCCGATCGTGACACTTGGATCAACCTGATGATCGAGGGCGAATACGGGCTGGGCAGCGTCGATCCGCATCCGCTCAAGGCCGCTGCGGCCACGTTCGCGGCCTTTGTCGTGGCCGGCATGGTTCCGCTCGTGCCGTTCCTGTTGGGTGTTCAGGGCGCGTTTCCAGCCTCGGTCCTGATGACACTGGGCGTTTTCTTTGCCATCGGCGCGATGAAAAGCCGGTGGTCGCTGGCGCCTTGGTGGCGCTCGGGGCTTGAGACGCTGGCGATTGGTGGAGCGGCGGCGGCAATTGCCTATCTCGTCGGGTCTCTGTTCCATCCTTAGATCACTGGCGTCAGATCGCAACAGGCTGAAACCATTCGGGATTTCCCGACTGTCTTGCCGCGCCTGGACAGGATAGCCTGTAATGCAGATTTGCCCGGAGGTGCGGTTTGGAATCTCTGCTTGTTCTTGTTGGCCTGGTCGTTTTGGCGATGCCGGTATCTATTGTCGTCTTGCTGGTCGGCCATGCCCGTCTGCGGCGGCGGGTCGAGCAGTTGGAGAGTCGGTTGGGTGCCGAGCAGCAACCGGACGCGGAGCGGCCACCAAAGACGCAGTCCGCGCCAATCGAAGCGCCGACGCCTGAACCGCGGCCGGCCCCTTGGGGTTCACCGAAACAGGAAAGCCCACCGACGCCGGACCAACGGCCTGACCCTGAAGAGTCGGCAGCTGTTACTGAGAGTGCATCGCCTCCGGCGGCAGTGGTGTTCCGCGCCGAGCGGTTCGACGATCTGGGCGCGTGGCTGCGCGAGAACTGGTTCTATGCCGTATCCGCTCTGTCGCTGGCGCTGGCGGGGATCTTCCTCGTGCAATACGGGGTCGAGAACGGTTTGCTGCCGCCTACCGCGCGCGTGTTGGCGGCCCTGGGCTTCGGCGCGCTGCTGATCGTGGCGGGTGAAATTGTGCGGCGTCGGTATGGCGATGACGAGTCGTCGGCCACCGCCTACCTGCCTTCGGTATTTTCCGGCGCGGGGCTGGTCACGCTGTTCGGCGGTGTGCTGGCGGCGCGTCAGCTCTATGACTTGATCGGCCCCGAGGCGGCCTTGGCAGGCATGATCGCCATCGCTCTAGTCGGGCTGGTACTTGGCTGGTTCCACGGCCCGCTGCTGGCGGCGATCGGGTTGATCGGCGCCTTTGCCGCGCCATTCGTCGTGGGTGGCGGCTCGGCTGACCCGTCTTGGCTGTACGTATATTTCTTCGTGATCACCGGGCTGGGGCTAGGGATCGACACGGTGCGGCGCTGGGCCTGGGTGTCGGTGATGTCGCTGGTGGGCGCCTATTTGGCGGGCCTTTTGCTGGTGATGGGTTCGCCGATCACGGAATCGGCTTTCCTCGTCTACATGGCCGCCGTGGCCGTGATCGCCATTGCCATTCCCGCCCGGCGGATCTGGCCCGACCATGACGGCGCGATGTTCAGCGAAATCCTTGTCAGAAAAGCCAGTGGTCCGTGGCCCGAATTTCCGACGCGCCTGGCCTTTGGGGCGGTGCTGGCAAGCTCGGCCATTCTGGCACTGCAATGGGCGGATACGAGCGGTGAGTTCTGGCTGGGTGTGATCCTGCTGGCCGGGCTGACTTTCGCCCTGCTGATCTGGGCAAAGGACGCGCCGGCCCTGCAGGACATGACCGCGCTTCCCGCCCTGGCTCTGGGTGGTTTCGTGTTCACGCATGGATTTGATGGCGGCGCGGTGGCGCGTGGGTTCTGGCAGACCTATTCCGAAACGCCCGAGGCTGCTTTTCCGTTGGCCGTGACCTTGCTGGTTGCGTTGGGCGCGATGATCTCTCTTCTGGCGGCATGGCGGTCGTTTCGGGGTGGGCGGTACCCGCTGGTCTGGGCCGGTGCCGCCGCGCTGTACGCCCCGGCGCTGGCCATCGCGCTTGAGCTTGGCTGGCGTCCTGCCAGCGTGATGGGCGCCTACCCCTGGGCTTTGCATGCGGTCGCGCTTGCGGCGCTGATGGTGGTACTGGCCGAGCGCTTTGCGCGTGTGGATGGCGAGGCCCGGATGCGTCCGGCTTTGGCCACGCTGTCGGCCTTGTCCTGCTTGACCTTCGGCTGCGTGATCGTGCTCAGCTCGGCGGCGCTGACCATCGCTTTCGTGGTCACGATCATCGCGGCGGCAGCGCTGGACCGGCGATTCAACCTGCTACCGATGAGCTGGTTCATCTGGGTCGGCGTTGCCACCGTCACGTTCCGACTGATCCTGAACCCGGGCCTGGACTGGGCGCTGCACGCGCCGGTTGTGGAAATGGCGCTGGTCTATGGGGCTGCGGTTGCAGGTTATCTTGCCGCATGGTGGATGCTGCGCCCGTTGGACCGCCCGGTCGCCAATGTCATGCTGGACAGCGCAGCGTGGGCGACGGGCGGCGTTCTGGTGTCTCTGCTGCTGTTGCGCTGGCTGGAAGGGCTGGGCGAGGGCGGTGCCGACGACAGCCATTGGGGGCTGGGCCTGCTGTCGGCCATTTGGCTGCTGCTGGCCTTTGTGCAGGTGCAGCGCTTTGCGCTGGGCGGGCGACTGAACTGGGTTCGGGTCGCACTGGGCGTGTTCTTTGCCGCGCATGGCCTGTTGTGGCTCGCGCTGGCTGCGACAGTGGCCAACCCTGTTTTGCGTTTTGGGGCAGATCCTGTTCTGGGGCCTCCGATCGTGAACACGCTGGCCATTGCCTATCTGCTGCCGGCCCTCGTCATCGGCCTGTCCGCGTGGCGGATCCCCACGATGCCGGCGCAGTTGCGGCTGGCCTGTCAGGGGGTGACCATTGCGCTGGGCGCCTTGTGGCTGGGCCTGACCATCCGGCATTTCTGGCAGGGCGCGGCAGGGATGTATGAAGGCAACGGCGTATCCCAGCCTGAGCTCTATACTTACACGCTCGCCCTGCTGGTGATCGGCGCGGCGCTGTTCTATCAGTCGCTGGCGCGTCGGTCGGACCTGATGCGCAAGGCCGGGCTGGCGGTGATCGGGTTGGCGGTGGCCAAGGTGTTCCTGATCGACATCTCGGGGCTGGGCGGTTTGATCCGGGTGTTTTCGTTGCTGGCCTTGGGGCTGGCGCTGGCGGGTCTGGCCTGGCTGAACCGCTGGGCCAAGCTGCGCCATTCGCCGCAGGGGCCGGAAGCTCTGGACCAATAGGCGCAACCGGCCTATAAGCCCGGCCATGCAAGACGTTCTGGCCATTATCATTCGAATTATTTCCCCGGCGCTCTGAGTTTCCGAGACGCCGGGCAAAGGTGCTTGAGTTCATCGCACCGACCGCTTCGATCCAAACACGCCAAGATCATCCAAGGGACGCCTCTCCATGTGCGCCGACACGACCCAGACACCCGACTACAAAGACACGCTGAACCTGCCCCGAACCGAATTCCCCATGCGCGCCGGCCTGCCCCAGCGCGAGCCCGCATGGCTAGACCGCTGGGAGAAGATCGGCGTCTATGACCGCCTGCGCGACAAACAGGGTCGCAAGCCCTTCACACTGCATGACGGCCCGCCCTATGCCAACGGGCACCTGCATATCGGCCACGCGTTGAACAAGACGATCAAGGACATGATCGTGCGGTCGCATCAGATGATGGGCTTTGATGCGCGCTATGTGCCCGGCTGGGACTGTCACGGCCTGCCGATCGAATGGAAGATCGAGGAACAGTACCGCAAGAAGGGCAAGAACAAGGACGAGGTTCCGGTCATCGACTTCCGCCAGGAGTGCCGCAAGTTCGCCGAAGGCTGGATCGACATCCAGCGCGAGGAGTTCAAGCGCCTGGGCATCACCGGCAACTGGGCCGATCCCTACGTCACTATGGACTATCACGCCGAGGCGGTGATCGCGGACGAGTTCATGAAGTTCCTGATGAACGGCACGCTGTATCAGGGCTCGAAACCGGTGATGTGGTCGCCGATCGAGAAGACCGCCCTGGCCGAGGCCGAGGTCGAATATCACGACAAGGAAAGCTTCACCATCTGGGTGAAGTTCAAGGTGGTGAACACTGGTGACACCACGCTGGACAACGCCTATGTTGTGATCTGGACCACGACGCCCTGGACCATGCCGTCGAACAAGGCCGTGGTCTATGGCAAGGATATCTCGTACGGGCTGTACGAAGTGACCGCCCGCCCCGAGGAATGCTGGGCCCGGATCGGTGACCGCTACCTGCTGGCCGACAATCTGGCCGCCGACGTGTTCGCGCGGGCGCGACTGGACGACACCATGTACCGCCGCCTGTGTGACGTCACCCAGGACGATCTGGCCAAGATCCAGCTGCAGCACCCGCTGGCAGGGGCCGAAGGGTCCAACGGCGAATGGGACGACATCCGCGATTTCCGCGCGGCCGATTTCGTGACCGATACGGAAGGCACCGGCTTCGTCCATTGCGCGCCCTCGCACGGGATGGAGGAATTCGAGCTGTACCGCGATCTGGGCATGCTCGAGCAGGTCATCACCTACAACGTGATGGACGATGGCAGCTTCCGCGCTGACATGCCGTTTTTCGGCGGCAAGTACATCCTGTCGCGCAAGGGCGGCGAGGGCGATGCGAACAAGGCTGTGATCGACAAGCTGGCCGAGGTCGGCGGGCTGCTGGCGCGTGGCAAGATCAAGCACAGCTATCCGCATTCGTGGCGGTCCAAGGCGCCGATCATCTATCGTAACACACCGCAATGGTTCGTGTCCGTCGACCGCAAGCTGGACGACGGCATGGACGAAATGGGCGACAACATCCGCGAACGCGCCCTGCGCTCGATCGACGAGCTGGTGAAGTGGACGCCGCCATCGGGCCGCAACCGCCTGTATTCGATGATTGAGGCGCGCCCCGACTGGGTTCTGTCGCGCCAGCGTGCCTGGGGTGTGCCGCTCACGTGCTTCACCAAGAAGGGCGCTCTGCCCACCGACGCGGACTATCTGCTGCGCAACGCGGATGTGAACACCCGCATCAAGGCCGCGTTCGAAGAACACGGTGCCGATGTCTGGTACACTGACGGGTTCAAACAGCAGGTTCTGGACGGCATCGTGAACCCCGACGACTATGACCAGGTGTTCGACGTTCTGGACGTTTGGTTCGACTCGGGCTCGACCCATGCGTTCGTTCTGCGCGACCGTGAGGATGGCACTGACGACGGTATCGCCGATGTCTACATGGAGGGCACCGACCAGCACCGCGGATGGTTCCATTCCTCGATGCTGCAAGCCTGCGGCACGATCGGCCGTGCGCCGTATCGCAACGTGGTCACGCACGGGTTCACGCTGGACGAGAAGGGCAACAAGATGTCCAAATCGCTCGGTAATACCATCGTGCCGGAAGAGGTCGTCAAGCAATACGGTGCCGACATCCTGCGCCTGTGGGTGGCCCAGACCGACTATACCGCCGACCAGCGGATCGGGCCGGAAATCCTGAAAGGGGTCGCTGACAGCTATCGCCGGCTGCGCAACACGATGCGCTTCATGCTGGGCTCGCTGGCCGATTTCACCGAGGCCGACCGGATCGACCCGGCCGAGATGCCGCGTCTGGAACGCTGGGTGCTCAGCCGCCTGGCCGAGTTGGACGAGCAGGTCCGCAAGGGCTATGCTGCGTTCGACTTCCAGGGCGTGTTCAGCGCGGTGTTCAACTTTGCCACCGTTGACCTGTCGGCCTTCTATTTCGACGTGCGCAAGGATGCGCTTTATTGCGATGGCGACACCCCGCGCCGCCGGGCCGCGCGCACGGTGCTGGATATACTGTTCCACCGACTGACCACCTGGCTGGCGCCGGTTCTGGTCTTTACGATGGAAGAGGTCTGGCTCGAGCGGTTCCCGGGCGACGACAGCTCGGTGCATCTGGTCGACTTCCCCGACACGCCTGCCGATTGGCGCGATGCCGAGCTCGAGGCGAACATGGCCAAGATCCGCCGTGTGCGCCGTGCGGTGACCGCCGCGCTGGAAGTGCAGCGCCGCGACAAGGTTATCGGCTCCAGCCTCGAAGCCGCGCCGGTCGTGCATGTCGAGGATGCCGAAACCCGCGACCTGCTGGCGACCTTCGACGTGGATGACCTTTGCATCACTTCGGGTCTGACCGTCACCGCCGACCCGGCCCCGGCCGAGGCGTTCCGCCTGCCCGAGATCGAGGGCGTCGGCGTCGTGTTCGAAAAGGCCGAAGGGGCCAAATGCCGGCGCTGCTGGAAGATCCGGCCGGATGTGGGACGTCACGCCCACCCCGGCGTCTGCGGCCGATGCGATACGGCGCTGAGCTGAAAATGATCTCTGAAACCCCCGCCATCGCGCGGGGGTTTTTCTTGCGGCTTGCCGTGCCCCCGCTGATCTGAAACTCTGCGCCCATGCCGATGATTGCAGTGGAAACCCAGTTCGGATGCCTTGGGATAGAAGAAGAGGACGGTGCCATCACCAGTCTGGTGTGGGACGGTCACACAACGGGTGAGAGGACCCCGCTGCTGATCGAAGCGGGGTTGCAAATCAGGGCCTATGCCGAGGGCCGGTTGCAAAAGTTCGACTTGCCGCTGCGTGTCGTTGGGTCCGAGTTCCAGAAGCAGGTCTGCGACTTGATGTCCGCGATTCCTTTCGGTGACACACGGACCTACGGTGATATCGCGCAGGATCTTGGGTGTCCGGCGCAAGCTGTCGGGCAGGCCTGTGGTGCCAACCCGATCCCGGTGATCATTCCATGTCACCGCGTTCTGGCGGCAAGCGGGCTTGGCGGGTTCTCGGGGCAGGGCGGGGTTGAGGGCAAGGTTGCCCTGTTGCGTCACGAGGGCGCTGCCAGTCTGCTGATCTGACCACCGGAATCCGGTTGCAATCTTTTGCAAAGCGTCCCAACCTGAGACAGTTTTCGAACCCGAAGGACTGCAATTCATGACTGCGAAAATTGACCCCGCCGCCCGGAAGAAGGCCATCATTGACCAATTGATGGCGTTGGAGGCACAGGAGTTGGCGACGGCGCAGGCGCACCACGATGCCTTTCAGAAAGAGTCCAAATTGGATGACCGGGAAGGCCACGACAAGGATGATATCGCGGCATCGCGCGAAAGCGCAGATCTGGCCGCTGCGTTTGACGGGCCGGTGCATGCGCACCATGCCAAGATTGACGTGATCGAAAACACCGATTTCAGCCTGACGGATACCGTGCAGCCGGGTGCCGTAGTCTGGCTGGGTGATCGGCATTTCGTCGTCTGCGTGTCGACCACCAAGTTCGACGTGGACGGCGAAACATATATGGGGATTTCAACCCAAAGCCCGATCTATCTGGCCATGGCCGGAATGCGCAAGGGGGACGTCTTCACCCACAATGGCACCGAGTTCGAGATCCGGGAAATCCTCTGACCTGTGATTTTCGCCCGTTGGGGCCGCGTCTCAGTCGCGGCTCGGCGGCATGATTTGCTGGGCGATCCCTGCCGAGACCAGGTACAGACTGGTCACCACCAGACCCCAATGCGCCCAGCTTTGCGGGTGAAAATCCACCCAAGCGGCCCATCCGGCGAAAAATGTCCATGCGAAGGCCATGGGCAGGGACAGGTTGCGCCAGCGTTCCGTGCGCACGGGGTGAATGAATTTCAGGGGCAGAAACATTGCAACGGCCAGCAGCGCCACAAGGACGAGGCTGAACCAGAAGTCGGGCTTTAGCGCAAAGATCACCACCACGACCATGTTCCAGCAACCGGGAAAACCGGAAAAGGAATTGTCCTTTGTTTTCATACGCGTGTCGGCAAAATACATCGCGCTGGCGAAGGTGATGACGATGATCGCGAACCAACCGGTCCAGCCGTCCATCAAGCCGGATTTGAACAGCGCGTAGGCCGGAATGAAGACGTAGGTCAGATAGTCGATGATCAGGTCCAGCAGGACACCGTCGAACTCGGGCGCGTTCTTTTTGACGTGATAGTGCCGCGCCAAAGGGCCGTCGATTCCGTCGACGATGAACGAAACGACCAGCCACAGAAACATCAGGCTCCACTTTTCCTCGACCGCGGCCAGCATGGCCAGCATCGCAAATACGGCTCCGGTCGCGGTAAACAGGTGAACGGCTAAGGCTTTGAATCTGAGTGTCATGACCCGTGTCATGTACGATGCGCGCCCGAGATGCAAAGCAAAAAGCCAGCGGTATCAGCACCGAAATTTGGTTGCTGCAATTCCGCCGCGTCTCAGGCTTTGGGGTGCGCGCGGTTGTACACCTCCATGAGGCGCGCGGTGTCGACCGCTGTATAGGCCTGGGTGGTCGAAAGGGACGCGTGACCCAGCAGTTCCTGAATGGCCCGGAGGTCTCCGCCGGCCGACAGAAGATGGGTTGCAAAGCTGTGCCGCATCGCGTGTGGAGTGGCCGTTGCCGGAAGACCCAGCTGCATGCGCGCTTTGGCCATGACGCCCTGAATTGCCCTTGGACTCAGGGCCTTGCCCCGTACGCCGCGGAACAATGGGGCGGTTGGGCTTTGGGGATGTGGGCACAATTCCAGGTATCGGTCGACTGCCTGACGCGCAGCGGGTATGACCGGAACGATCCTTTCCTTGTCACCCTTGCCGACAATTCTCAGCGTGTTGGGCAGGGGCGCGTCCGCTCCGGTCAGGGACAGGGCTTCGGAAATGCGAAGGCCGCAGCCATACAGCAGGGTCACGACGGCAACGTCGCGGGCGGCAACCCAATCTGACCCGGATTGCAGCTCGACCGTCTCGATCATGGCGCGGGCGGCGTCTTCGGCCAGAGGGCGCGGCAGTTTCTTGGTGTATTTCGGGGCGCGGGTGGACAGGACGGCGGTGGGCTCGAACCCCTCGCGTTCAGCCAGCCAGCGATAGAAGCTTTTGACGGCGGACAGTTTTCGCGCCAGTGACCGCGCCCCGACACCGGATTCGCGTTGATGTGCCATCCAGGCCCGCATGTCCGAAACGGTGATGCGCTCGAGCGCCGCCAGCCCCTGCCGTTCGCTGTGATGCAAAGTCATGAAAGACAGGAAATCCGAGACATCCCCGCGATAGGCATTGATGGTGTTTTCCGAACGGCCCGCCAAAGCGGTCAACCCCTCCAGCCACAACTGCAATGCATCGCGGCAGGCTGGAGAGATCAGGCTCACGACAGCCAGTGGCGCATCGACCGTTCGAATACGCCTGCAAAAAAGGCCAGCAGATCAGTGCCCAATTGAGGCGAGAAGTGCCTTGGGTCGCGCGCGCCCATGACTATCATGCCCGGCAGACGCCCTTTGCCGAGATCCAGCTGCATACATGCCTCAGATTGCAGCTGGTCCAGCTGATCCCCGTGCACTCTGCGGTTGGGTTGGCGAATTTCGCGCAGGACAACCTCGCGCGCGGGGTGGTTCGGAGCGTTGTCCATGTAGGATTGTACGAAACCCGGTTCCGCCACGGCCAAAACACCGTCCAGCCGGTCGATGCTTGGGTCCTGTTGGACCAACGTTGTTTCTAGGACCAGCGTGATGCGGTCGACGCGGAGGATTTCGGCAACTTCCGTACCCAGCACGCGCAGGAAGTCCTCGAATTCCGTCGGCTCAAGAAGGCGCAGGATGGCTCGGTGAACCTGGTTGGTTCCGGCGAGGTTCTCGTACGCGGCGGCGATGACCGAGCGGTGAGTGTCCTCCAGCCGGTCCAGCCGTGCCTCAAGCCGTTGCATGGCGATTCCGCGCAGGTCGATTATGTTGTCTCCGCGGGCGCGTTCGTTCGCGGCGACCAGCGCCTGCATCAGATCCTTGTCGTCCAGTACGGCGTCCGGCTCGGCCAGAATCGCGGCGCGGAGGTTGTCCTCGAGTTTGGGATTGCTGCTCATATCCTGTCCGGTCTTTTTTGTTAGGGGCGTTATAGCACGGGTGCCCGGAAATGCCTTGGGAAAAATGCACGTTTAGGTGGATTAGGCGCCGTGTGTGGGGGCGTGGCTCCCGCCTGCAGGCATCTGATTAAAGATCAGGCCCCCTGCAGTTGGGCCAAGCGCGGCCCAAGTCGGGGCCGCGCGGTTGTACTTGGGATCAATGGATCACAGAATCTTCTGACCGGTCTTGGCCCAATCCGACAGGAAAGCCTCGAGCCCTTTGTCGGTCAGCGGGTGATCAGCCAGCTTCTTGATCACAGCGGGCGGGGCGGTGATCACGTCGGCGCCGATGCGGGCGCTGTCGGCCACATGGTTCACGCTGCGGATCGAGGCGGCGAGGATTTCGGTTTCGAACCCGTAGTTGTCATAGACCTGACGGATGTCGGCGATCAGGTCCATACCGTCGAGGTTGATGTCGTCCAGCCGTCCGATGAAGGGCGAAATGAAGGTCGCGCCGGCCTTGGCTGCCAGAAGTGCCTGATTGACCGAGAAGCACAGGGTGACGTTGACCATCTGGCCCTCGTCGCTGAGCGTCTTGCAGGTTTTCAGACCGGCCCAGGTCAGCGGCACCTTGACGGCGATGTTCGGTGCGATCTGCGCCAGCTTGCGGCCTTCGGCGATCATGTCCTCGGCTTCGGTGGCGACGACTTCGGCGGAAACCGGGCCATCGACCAGGTCGCAGATTTCCTTGGTCACTTCCAGAATGTCGCGACCCGATTTCAGGATCAGCGAGGGGTTGGTGGTGACACCGTCCACCATGCCCAGATCGTTCAATTCGGCGATGGCGTCGATTTCGGCTGTGTCTACGAAGAATTTCATCGGGGCAGTCCTTTGATGGGTTGGCCTTGCTCGCGGATGCCTTTACCTCAAAGAGACCCGTGCTGAAACCCCTGCTGAAGAAAGGCGCGCATTGAGCGACCCGGTGCATTTCGACCAAGGTGAGCTGGTGGCGGTTCTGACGACCCAGCCGCTGGACCGGACGTTGGATTACAAGGCGCCCGAGGGGGGGTGTTTCCTGGGGGCCTTCGTCGAGGTGCCGCTGGGCCCGCGCAAGGTTCTGGGTGTGGTCTGGGGCGCGGGGCGCGGAGATTTCGACCGCAGCAAGATCCGCTCGGTCATCCGGGTGCTGGACGTGGCGCCCATGCGCGAAGAGATGCGCCTGTTCCTGCAGCGCGCGGCTGACTACACGCTGACGCCGATGCCGGCCATGCTGCGGCTGGCCACCCGCGCGCCCGGGCTGGGCGACCCGCTGTCGATGCGCAAGATCTATCGGCTGGGCAGCGGCACGCCTGACCGCATGACCGATGCCCGGGCCCGAGTGCTGGAGGTGCTGCGTGACTATGGCGGGCTGGCCTTTACCCTGAAAGAACTGGCCGAGATGGCCGGGGTCACCTCGTCGGTCGTCAAAGGTCTGGTCAAGCAGGGCGCCGTGCGCGAGGAGGACAGCCCGCGCGACCTGCCTTATCCGACGCTGGACCCGGACCGGCCCGGCAAGGCGCTGACCCCCGATCAGACCGCTGCCGCCGACACGTTGCGGGCCGCACTGCGCAGCGGAACCTATGGCACAACGCTGCTGAAGGGCGTGACCGGGTCGGGCAAGACCGAGGTTTACCTTGAAGCCGTGGCCGAAGCGCTGCGCATGGGCCGGCAGGCGTTGGTGCTGCTGCCCGAGATTGCCCTGACTGCCGAGTTTCTGACACGGGTCGAGGAGCGGTTCGGCGCGCGCCCGGCCGAATGGCATTCCGGTGCCACGATGACTGAACGCCGCCGTGTCTGGCGCATGGTCGGGCAGGGCGATGCGCAGATGGTGGTGGGCGCGCGGTCGGCGCTGTTTCTGCCGTTCCGCGATCTGGGCCTGATCGTGGTGGATGAGGAACACGACACCTCGTACAAGCAGGAAGACGGCGTGCATTACAATGCGCGCGACATGGCGGTTCTGCGGGCGGCGATCTGCGGGTCGCGCGTGATCTTGGCCAGCGCGACACCGTCGCTGGAAAGCTGGGCCAATGCGGAGGCCGGCAAGTACGACCGGCTGGACCTGACCTCGCGCTTTGGGGCGGCGGTGCTGCCGGACATGAAAACCATCGACATGCGCGCCGAGAAGATGCAGCCGGGCACCTGGATTTCCCCCAGCCTGCGCCAGGCGGTGCAGGCGCGCATCGAGAAGGGCGAACAGTCGCTGCTGTTCATCAACCGCCGTGGATATGCGCCAGTGACGCTGTGCCGGGCCTGCGGCGAACAGATCGCCTGCGACCATTGCGATGCGCGCATGGTCGAGCACCGGTTCCTCAAACGTCTGATGTGCCATCAGTGCGGCGAGACCAAGCCCATGCCCGAGGCCTGCCCCGCCTGCGGGGTCGAGGGCAAGCTGGCCCCGGTCGGTCCCGGCATCGAACGTCTGGCCGAAGAGGCCGAGGCGACCTTTCCCGAGGCCCGCATCGCCATGCTCAGTTCCGACCTGTTCGGCTCGGCCCGGGCGCTGAAGGCCAAGATCGAAGAGATCGCCGAGGGGGACGCAGATATCGTCATCGGTACGCAGCTGGTGGCCAAGGGGCACAATTTCCCGAACCTGACGCTGGTCGGGGTGATCGACTCGGATCTGGGCCTGCACGGGTCCGACCTGCGCGCGGCTGAGCGGACCTTTCAACTGATGCGGCAGGTGGCGGGCCGGGCCGGGAGGGCCGACAAGCCGGGGGCGGCGCTGCTGCAGACCTTTCAGCCCGAACACCCGGTGATCCGCGCGATCCTGTCGGGGGACGAGGAAGGGTTCTGGCGGGCTGAGGCCGCCGGGCGTCATGCGGCCGGGGTGCCGCCCTATGGCCGGATGGCGGGGATCGTGCTGTCCGGCCCCGAGGTCGGCCCCGTCTTTGACATCGGAAACGTATTGGCGCGCAATGACGCGCCGCTGCGGCAGATCGGGGCACAGGTCTTTGGACCAGCCCCGGCGCCGATTGCCCGTATCCGCGGGCGGCACCGGGTGCGGCTGCTGGTCAAGGCGCCCAAGGGGGCACCGATCCAGGACGCCATCGCCCGCTGGATCGCACCGCTGCGCCTGAAGGGTGACATCCGCCTGACCGTCGATATCGACCCGCAGAGTTTCTACTGACCCTGCATCAGCGCAGACCCGGTGTGCACTGGGGATTTCCTCTCGCCAGCCGGGCGGATTGGGCGTAGAGAACTCTCATGCTGAAACCGATGCCCCTGTCCCAGGCCCAGAGCCTGCCGTTCTGGCGCCGCCCCGTCACGTTGCTGTTCGTGATGGCGCTGACCATGCCGATCGCCTTCAACGCGTGGAGCGCGCTGCTGAACAATTTTGTGATCGAAGTCGCGGATTTCGACGGGGCAGACATCGGCCTGCTGCACACGGTGCGTGAAATCCCGGGCTTTCTGGCCGTGGGCGTGATCGCGGTGATAATTTTCGTGCGCGAGCAGGTGCTGGCCATGATTTCGCTGGTGCTGCTGGGTGTGGCCACGGCAGTGACGGCCTGGTTTCCCAGCCTCGGCGGGCTGCTGTTCGTGACCCTGTTCAGCTCGATCGGGTTTCACTACTACGAAACGGTGAATCAGTCGCTTCAGCTGCAATGGCTGCCCAAGGACCGCGCCCCGCAGGTGCTGGGCTGGCTGGTGGCGATGGGATCGGCCTCGACGCTGGTGGTCTATGGGCTGATCGTGCTGACCTGGGACCGTTTCGATCTGTCCTACAACACGGTCTTCATGGCGGCTGGTGGGCTGACAGCGGTACTCGCACTGTTCTGCCTGATCGCCTATCCACAATTCGATGCGCCGACACCGCAGACCAAGAAAATCGTGCTGCGCCGGCGCTACTGGCTGTATTACGCGCTGCAGTTCATGGCGGGCGCGCGGCGGCAGATCTTCGTCGTGTTCGCGGGGTTCATGATGGTCGAACGCTTTGGCTTCGAAGTGCATCACCTGACCAGTCTGTACCTCATCAATCTGATCATCAACATGGCCGCCGCCCCTTTGCTGGGCAAGGCCGTCGCGGTGTTTGGCGAGCGGCGTACGCTGATCTTCGAGTATCTGGGCCTTGCCATCGTGTTTGCGGCCTATGGCGGCATCTACTGGTTTGGCTGGGGTGTGCTGCTTGCGGCCATTCTCTACGTCATCGATCATGTGCTGTTCGCGCTGGCTTTGGCGCTCAAGACCTATTTCCAGAAAATCGCTGACCCGGCCGATATTGCACCCACCGCGGCGGTGGCCTTCACCATCAACCACATCGCGGCGGTGTTCCTGCCGGCGCTGCTGGGGCTGTTGTGGGTCGTGTCGCCGGGGGCGGTGTTCGGCCTGGCGGCGGGCATGGCGCTGATCTCTCTGGCGCTGTCGCTGCTGATCCCGCGCCACCCCGAGCCGGGGAACGAGACCATCTTTTCGAAATACGCCCCCGCACCGGCCGAATGACACGCGGGACGCTTGACCTCGGCGGCTGACGGCCCTAGGCGCAAAGGCGGTTTCTGCAGGAGGTTCCCATGCCCACATTCACCGCCCTGACCACCCTGAAAGGCAAAGCCGCGGCCGAAAGCCTGGGCGAAGCGATGGAGCGGCTGGAGCCCGAACCCACCGGCGTGGGCGTCTTCGAGGTCGAGGACGGCTCGGGCCTGTGGGAGGTCGGCGGCTATTTCACCGAAAGCCCAGACGAGGCCGCCCTGGCCCTGCTGGCGGCGGCCTTTGAGGCCAAGCCCTTCGTGGTGTCGGAACTACCGGAAACCGACTGGGTCGCCCATGTCCGGCGCGAGCTGGCCCCGGTCGAGGCCGGGCGGTTTTTCGTCTATGGCAGCCACGATGCCGACAAACTGCCTGAGGGGCGCATTCCGCTGCTGATCGAGGCTGCGATGGCCTTCGGTACAGGGCACCACGGAACGACGCTGGGATGTCTGAAGGCGCTGGACAAGCTGATTGAGACTGGGTTCGAGGCCAGCAAGGTTGCCGATATCGGCTGCGGTACGGCGGTGTTGGCGATGGCGGCGGCGCGGGTCTGGGAAGGTGACATCCTGGCCAGCGACATTGATCAGGTCGCCGTCGACGTAGCCGAGGCCAACCTGAAGGCCAACGGCATGGCCGGGGCCGTCCGTTGTGTCGAGGCTGCCGGTTTTGACCATCCTGACCTCCAGGCGGCGGCGCCTTACGATCTGATTTTCGCCAACATTCTGAAGGGACCGTTGGTGGCCCTTGCCCCGGAAATCGCGCAGAATCTGCGCGGAGGCGGACATGCGATCCTGTCGGGAATCCTCAACGAGCAGGCCGACGAAGTGGAATCAGTTTATTCACGAAACGGGTTCAATACGATGGATCGGTCAATGATTGGTGAATGGACGACGCTAGTCTTAACCAAACAGGGCGCAAATTAGACCATTTGCAGGAGTTTTGTGGATTTTTGCCACGGTTTTGACGCATTCTCTTTCTACCGTCATCCAATGAATTTGGGGGGCGGTTTTTGGAGGCTGCCATGACAGGAAAACAACTTGAATTCGATCAGCGCGTTCATCGGCTGACAAAGAAACACAACAAGATGAGCCGTGGCTATCGCGCGACTATGCGCAAAGATGGTCTGGTCGTCATGAAACCCCAGCGGGTACGCTCGGCGGTTCCGGCCAAGGTTCTGTTGCTGTGCCTGTGCGGATTTTTTGCTTTCAAAGCGTTCCTGCTATCCAATCTCGGCCCGACCGGATACCAGTATCGGGTGGATGCCCTGAACGAAGGGACATCGGTTGAACAGGCGGGCGCGTGGATCATGCAGATTGATCCATTGTCGCAGGCCCTGTCGACACAGCTGAACAAGATTCTCTACTGAACTCTCTCTCCTAAAGAGCTTTCACAAGACAAAAACACCGCGTACCTTTCGGTCCGCGGTGTTTCTGTGCTGCCCCGAGGGAGGATAGGGGCGAGAGTGGGTGGTTTCAGTACAGACGGCGGCGGCCAGCAGCGACTTCGTCGATGTCACCGCGGCACAGGCCGATATCTTCCAGTTCACGGTTGCTCAGACCGTTCAATGCGTTGCGCGTCACGCGTGCGTCGTTCCAGGCGACAACGGCGTTCACGACGGATGCCAGAAAGGCGCCGATACGGCCGACAAGGCCAAACGAGCCAATCGAGGCGCGGGTTGTGTCAATTGCAGCCATATCCTGCTTCCTTCTGTTCAGTGTTGACGTTTGAATGTCGAATTCTCGGGCCAGTTAGTGATGTCGGATTGACCTTGCAAGTGCTGAAACTGCATGTGTCCTATGCAGTTTTTGCAATGCTTCGAAAATGATGAAAGTCCCTTAAATTATTGATGAAAACTGCCTTGGGAATGTGTCGGTTTCAGACTTTCTGGCGTCGCAATGCGTCCGAATTGTCGCGGACGGAACAGGTGTGTCGCATTTGGTCACCGGATCAATTTTCTTGGAAAATGTTCACGCTTCGTGCTAATCGAGAGAAAAGACAATGAAAACCCGAGCAGGCCGAGGCACAACATGCGAATTCTGGGCATTGATCCGGGGCTGCGAACCCTGGGATGGGGCGTCATCGAATCACATGGCAGCCGGCTGAGCCATGTTGCCAACGGCCTTTGCAAATCCGACGGGGATGATCTGGGTGAGCGGCTTTTGTCGCTGCACAACCAGATCGTCGAGGTGATCTCCGAACATCAGCCCGACCAGGCAGCCATCGAACAGACCTTCGTCAACAAGGACGGCGCCGGGACGCTGAAGCTGGGTCAGGCGCGCGGAGTGGCGTTGCTGACCTTGGCGCAGGCCGGGTTGCCGGTGGGCGAATACGCGCCCAACCGGGTTAAGAAAACCGTGGTGGGCGTAGGGCACGCCGAGAAGGAGCAGGTTCTGCACATGGTCAAACTTCAACTGCCGGGGTGCCAGCCCAAGGGGGCCGATGCGGCGGATGCGCTGGCGATCGCGATCTGTCATGCGTTCTACGGTGCGACGCCGCAGGCGCGCATCAAGCAGGTGGCCACATGATCGGCAAGCTGACCGGACGCATCGATTACCGCGCGGCGGATCATCTTCTGATCGACGTGCGCGGGGTCGGCTACATCGTCTATTGCTCGGACCGGACCATGGCGGCCCTGCCCGGGATAGGCGAGGCGGTCTCGTTGTATACCGATCTGGTGGTGCGCGAGGACCTGATGCAGCTTTACGGCTTTCTGTCTCTGGTCGAGAAAGAATGGCACCGGCTGCTCTGCTCGGTTCAGGGGGTGGGGGCCAAGGTGTCGCTGGCCATTCTGGGCGCGCTGGGGCCGGACGGGGTCAGCCGGGCCATCGCGCTGGGCGATTGGGGCGCGGTTAAGGCGGCCAAGGGTGTCGGGCCCAAGACCGCGCAGCGCATCGTGCTGGACCTGAAGGACAAGGCGCCCGGCGTCATGGCGATGGGCGGCACGGTGACCGAAGCGATGGACGGCCCCGTGGCCGAGGTGGTTGAACCCGCAGACCCGGCGCCGGCCCCGGTGCGGGCCCCGAAACCCGGCGCGGGTGCGACGTCGGCGGGTGCTTTGTCGGCGCTGTCGAACCTGGGCTATGGCCCGTCCGAGGCCGCCTCTGCCGTCGCCGAGGCCGCCGCCAACCTGCCCGATGCCGGTGAGGCCGAATTGATCCGCGCGGCGTTGAAACTGCTGGCTCCGAAAGGCTGAATGAATGGTTGATGCCGACCCGACCCTGCGCCCGCAGCCTCTGCCCGAGGACAACGACCGCGCCTTGCGCCCGCAGGGGCTGGACGAATTCATCGGCCAGGCCGAGGCCCGGGCCAATCTGCGCATCTTCATCCAGTCGGCCCGCCAGCGGAACGAGGCGATGGACCACACGCTGTTCCACGGCCCTCCGGGCTTGGGCAAGACGACGCTGGCGCAGATCATGGCGCGCGAGCTTGGGGTGAACTTCCGCATGACCTCGGGGCCGGTTCTGGCCAAGGCCGGGGATCTTGCGGCGATCCTGACCAATCTCGAAGAGCGCGACGTGCTGTTCATCGACGAAATCCACCGCCTGAACCCGGCGGTGGAAGAGGTTCTGTACCCGGCGATGGAGGATTTCGAGCTGGATCTGGTGATCGGCGAGGGGCCCGCGGCCCGTACCGTGCGGATCGAGCTGCAGCCCTTTACCCTGGTCGGGGCGACCACGCGGATGGGCCTGCTGACCACCCCGCTGCGCGATCGGTTCGGTATTCCCACGCGGCTGCAATTCTACACCGAGGATGAGTTGCACGAGATCGTCACCCGCAACGCCCGCAAGCTGGGCGCGCCGGCCGAGGACGATGGAGCCCGCGAGATCGCGCGCCGGTCGCGGGGCACCCCCCGTATCGCCGGGCGGCTGCTGCGGCGGGTCGTGGATTTCGCCATCGTCGAGGGCGACGGTCGCATCACGCGCGAGCTGGCCGATGGTGCGCTGACGCGGCTGGGCGTTGACAATCTGGGTCTGGATGGGGCCGACCGCCGCTATCTGAAACTGATCGCCGAGAACTACGGCGGAGGTCCGGTAGGGATCGAGACCCTGTCGGCCGCCCTGTCCGAAAGCCGCGACTCACTGGAGGAAGTAATCGAGCCCTATCTGCTGCAACAAGGCCTGATCCAACGCACGCCGCGCGGCCGGATGCTGGCGCAGAAGGCCTGGACGCATCTGGGCATGGCCGCGCCCAAGGGGCAGAGTGACCTGTTTGGCTGACGATTGTAGATCAGCCGCTACGCTCGCGGATATTCGTCAGCATCTCGTACTCAGGTTCGAAATGAGGACGGAATGCGGCCAAGTCTTCCGCAGACAGCTTCTTGCGTGACAACGACCTGTTTTCGTGGCGCATAGGCAAATCCACCGAGAACAACGCCTGGGCGCTTTCAAGAAAATTGCCGAGTTCGTGAAAGAAACCGACTTGATCTAGAGAGGACACAGCCTCGACAGCCTCGTCCACGTCGAAGTTTTCGCTGAACATATAAAGCTGACGCAGCAGGTGATTGCGGTCAGCGGATGCGATGAAATCGGCAAAGTCGCCACTCGCCCAATCGCCTTCGGATGCCAGGCAGGGGTGATCGACGCCGTTTTCGATATACCTTTTCAGCATCAAAAAGTGGCTGTAGGCCCGCTCGACCGGATCGCGGAACACAGTGAATGTGCAGGTCTTGGCGGGCACCTTCAGTGAATGGAACGGCGAATGTGCAACGCGTAAGCAAAGCTGCCCGACTTGATCAGCCGCTCGTACCAGCCGACCGCAGGTCCGATCTCGCCGGCAATTCGGCGTTTGGGGGCGCCCGCAAGAGCTTTCACTGTCACACACTTGCCGGCGAACGCCGATAGGAACGCCGCATTCAACGAAGAGCCGGCTGTTTTTCTGCTGTGATAATGGTAGACGCGGTCAAATTCAGGAGTTAGCCGTCCTTTGTGCGGTATCGGTTTTCTTCTGATCCAGGAAAGCATTGGGCCGATGTTTCGTCCTTGTCAGATATGGCCGAGACCGTCTGGTCTGGTAGTGTCGGTAACGCCCGGGGAACATGGCGTTTGTCGCGGGCATATCGTTGTTTACGACAGCAAACAACGGCCCCGAGGTTGAAAAAAGAGGGAATTGCCAATGACGCCTGAGGGTGTTGCCGAGTTGTTTTTTCGCGCGGACGGGAGCTATCTTTTCGCACGTTGGGGACGGCCCATCGTGCCGATCGTATTTGGTGTGGAAGACAAGACGCTAGCAACGGTCAAAGGCGCGTTCGAGGCGGTCGTGGCGCTGGCCGGCCACAAGATGGCCGAGACCGACCCCGAGTTGGGGGCCAACTGCATGGTGTTCTTTTTTCGCGATTGGGCCGAGCTGCTTGAGGTGCCCGACCTTGACCGGCTGATCCCGGACCTCGCGCCGCTGGTCGAACGGCTCGATGCTGGCGGAGCCAACCAGTATCGAGCATTCAGGTTCGATCCGGACGGCGCGATCCGTGCTGCGTTTGTCTTTGTGAGGATGGACCGGGAGCTGTCGAAAGTGTCGGCTGAAACGCTGGCCTTGTCGCAGGTTGTTCAGACCGTTCTTTTGTGGTCGGACACAGCCTTCCGAGAGCGCTCGCCCCTGGCCGTGGCGGGAGACACGACGATCCTGCGGCCAGACATTGCCGCGCTGATCCGCGCCGCTTATGATCCGGTTTTGCCGGCGGTGGCCCGGGACCCGTCCCATGCGCTGCGGCTGTTCGCACGCATGGAGCCGACGCAATGAAGCATGTCTTTCCCGTCCGCGTCTATTACGAGGACACCGACATGGGGGGCGTGGTCTATCACGCCAACTACTTGCGCTATATCGAGCGCGCCCGGTCGGATTGGGTACGCAACCTGGGCAATGACCAGAACGCAATGCGCGAGGCTGGTATCATCTGGGTCGTGCGGAGGGTCGAGGCCGACTATCTGGCGTCTGCGCGGTTCGATGACGAGTTGCTGGTCGAAACCGAGGTCGTCGCGATTTCCGGCGTGCGACTGACCATGGCTCAACTCATCCGGCGCGGGGAAACCGAAGTCTTCCGCGCGACCGTGACGGCCGTTTGCGTCAATCAGGATGGCCGGCCGATCCGGCTCCCGGCAGAGATTCGCGCATTGCTGTAACAATTTGCTCAGCCCCTGTGGTTCTGTTGGCAATTTGCCCCTAACTACGCTAGCGTTTGGCAAAACAAGGCCAATCAACGGCTGTCAGGCAAAACAAAGAGCAGGTTCATGGAAGCTGAAACGCTGGCGCTGGCGCAGGAGATCGATTTCTCCATGTGGGGGCTGTTCGCCCGTGCGACATTCATCGTGAAAGTGGTGATGCTGATCCTTGTGGTCGCATCCTTCTGGTCATGGTCGATCATCATTCAAAAGCTCATCACCTATCGCAGCGCACGACGCGAAGCGCAGGTGTTCGACGAGGCGTTCTGGTCGGGCAACCCGCTGGACGAGCTGTTTGAACAAATCGGAACGCAGCCGGATGGCAGTTCCGAAAAGATCTTCGCAGCCGGCATGATCGAGTGGCGCCGCTCGCACCGCGCCGACGGAGGGCTCATAGCTGGCGCTCAGGCCCGGATCGATCGTTCGATGGATGTGGCCATCGCCAAAGAAGCCGAGGGTTTGCAAAAGGGTCTTTCGATCCTTGCGACCGTGGGTTCGACTGCGCCCTTCATCGGCCTGTTCGGTACGGTCTGGGGAATCATGAACGCCTTCATCGAAATCGCCGAACAGCAGAACACAAACCTGGCCGTCGTGGCACCGGGCATCGCCGAAGCTTTGCTGGCGACCGGTCTTGGCCTTTTGGCCGCAATTCCGGCCGTAATCTTCTACAACAAACTTAGCGCGGACAGCGATCGCATCGTTGGCGGATATGAGGCTTTTGCCGACGAATTCGCAACCATTCTGTCCCGCCAGTTGGACAGCTGACATGGGTGCGGCGATCCAGCAATCGTCTGGCGGCAACGGACGACGCCGAGGACGGCGGCGCGGGCGTGCGCAGCCGATGGGTGAAATCAACGTCACACCCTTTGTCGACGTGATGTTGGTGCTGCTGATCATCTTCATGGTCGCGGCTCCGCTGATGACCGTGGGGGTCGAGGTTGATCTGCCCAAAACTGCCGCCAGCGCTCTGCCGGGCGACAACGAGGAACCGTTGACCGTCACGCTAACAGCCGACGGGCGGGTTCAGATCCAGACCACCGAGGTGACCCGCGACGAGTTGATCGGTAAGTTGCGCGCCATTGCTGCCGAGCGCAGCAGCGACCGCGTCTACCTGCGGGCCGATGGCGCCATTCCTTATGCGCAGGTCATGCAGGTCATGGGTGCGTTGAATGCCGGCGGGTTTTCGAATGTGGGCCTTGTCACCGATACTGGCGGGCCGGCGCTGGACGCGGGCGGAGAGTGAGGCTGCGCGGTGGATACCGGCACCAAGATTTCGGCGATTGCCCATGTGACATTGATCGGATGGGCCCTGTTCGGCGGCACGTTCCGGTCCGAGCCGCTGCCTTTTGCTGTGCAGGAGGTGTCGGTGGTTTCGGCTGAGCAATTCGCTGCCCTGACGGCGCAAAGCGATGCGCCCGAAGTTCCGACGCCCCCCAACGCATTGGAAGATCCGAGCGTACAACCCCCGGCGCCCGAAGTGCCGGAGCCGTCTGCCGAAGAACAGCCGCGCCCCGAGCCGGTCACGCCAACTGAACCGGAGCCCGAGCCGCAACCCGAGGCAGTTGAGGCTCCACCTGAACCCGAAGTGATCGAGCAGCCTCCGGTACTGGATGAACCGGAACCCGAGGTTGCGGTTTTGCCAGCGCTGCCCGAGTCCCAGCCGCGCCCAGCGGACAAGGTCGCCCCCGAACCCATCGCTCCTCCGCCACTGGACGCAAAGCCGGACGATATCGAAACACCGGCGGTTTCGCTGGATGAAGGTGCTGAGATCCAGCAGGAGCAGCAAGACCAGACCGCGCCCGAGGAAGCCACCGACCAGATCGTGACCGAGGCGGAAGAAGCCAAGGACCTGTCGCCACAAAGCTCGCCGCGTCCCCGGGTCCGGCCCAATCGGCCCAAGCCTGCGGAAACCGAACAGACCGCGACCGCTGAGCCGGCCGAACAGGCTGCGGAACCGGACGAGGCCGCGATCAATGACGCGTTGGCCGAGGCCTTGGGCGGTGCGTCCGAGCCGTCCGGCCCGCCTCTCACCGGCGGTGAAAAGGATGCGATGCGTCTGGCTGTTTCGCGGTGCTGGAATGTGGGCTCGTTGTCGACCGATGCGCTCAAGACCGTTGTGGTGGTCGGTTTCTCACTGAACCGCGACGGCTCGATCGTTCCCGGCAGCCTGCAGCTTCTGGATAGCTCCGGCGGCTCGGACGGGGCCGCAAAACAGGCATACGAGGCCGCCCGGCGTGCGATTTTGCGCTGCGGAGCAAAAGGATATGACCTTCCTGCTGACAAATACGAGCATTGGAAGGATATTGAGATCACCTTCAATCCCGAGAGGATGCGGATCAAATGATGAAACTTCTGACCAGCCTCTTCGTTGGCCTGACCCTTCTGTCGGCCCCCGTGTCTGCGCAAACCGGCCCACTTCGGCTGGAATTGGATGAAGGCATTATCGAACCTTTGCCGTTTGCGGTGCCCAGCTTTGTACCGGACAGTCCGGCGGCCAGCCAGTTTGCGGCTGACATCAGCCGCGTCATCGCCGAGGACCTGACCGGAACCGGCCTGTTCCGTGAGATTTCGCCGGATGCGTTCATCAGCCGCGTCAGCAGTTTCGAAGCGCCGGTCCAATTTGCGGATTGGAAGGCGATCAATGCCGATGCGCTGGTCACCGGCGCGGTGAATGTCTCAGGCAATACCCTGTCCGTCCGGTTCCGGGTCTGGGATGTATTCTCGGGTCAGGAATTGGGCAACGGCCTGCAATTCGCCGGTACAACCGAGGGCTGGCGCCGAATGGCGCACAAGGTGGCTGATCAGGTCTACAGCCGCATCACCGGTGAAGGAGGCTATTTCGACAGCCGTGTGGCTTTTGTCTCGGAAACCGGCCCAAAGGACCAGCGCCGCAAGCGGCTGGCCATCATGGATTATGACGGGGCGAATGTTCAGTACCTGACCGACAGTGCCGCGATCGTTCTGGCCCCGCGCTTTTCGCCAACGGGCGACCGGCTGCTCTACACCAGCTATGAAAGCGGCCGGCCGCGGATTTACGTTCTGGATGTTGGCCGGGTCAAGCGGCAGGAATTGCAGACTCAGGAAGGTACGATGAGTTTCTCGCCACGCTTTTCGCCGGATGGCCGCTCGATCGTCTATTCGCTGACGCAGGGCGGCAATACGGATCTTTGGAAAATGGATCTGGCGTCCGGGCAGAGCGTGCGCCTGACCAACACGCCCGCAATTGAAACCGCGCCCAGCTATTCGCCCGACGGATCGCGGATCGTGTTCGAGAGCGACCGTTCCGGCAGCCCTCAGCTGTACATCATGCCGGCAAATGGCGGTGAGGCGACCCGCATCAGCTTTGGCCAGGGACGCTATGGAACACCGGTCTGGTCACCACGCGGAGATCTGGTGGCGTTTACCAAGCAGAACAAGGGCCGGTTCCATATCGGTGTGATGCGACTGGACGGTAGCGAGGAGCGGCTGTTGACCGCCTCGTTCCTGGACGAGGGGCCCACATGGTCGCCCAATGGCCGGGTCATCATGTTTGCGCGGGAAACACAGGGCGCCAGCGGGCGTTCGACCCTTTACTCGGTCGACATTTCGGGCCGAAACCTGCGCCCCGTACGCACCCCGGACGGTGGCAGTGACCCGTCGTGGGGGCCACTGTTGAATTAAGGAGCCGCCGGTCGGGCCGAAGTTCACAAGGCAGGCTGGCTGTGATAGACAGACGTCAACAAACAAACGGGACAAGAGGCAACAGAAATGAACGTATTGAGCAAGTTTGCGGCTCTGGGCGCGCTGGCGCTGGTGGCCGCATGTACCAACAACGATCCCTCGGCTTTGGGCGGTGGCGCCGGCGGCAACGGCGCAATCGTCCCGGGTTCTCCCAGCGACCCACGTTCGCCCGCCTATTTCCAGCAGGCGATCGGTGACCGGGTCCTGTTTGCCGTGGATCAGTCCACGCTCTCGCCCGAGGCGCAGACGATCCTTCAGGGGCAGGCCCAGTGGCTGTTGGCCAACACCGACTACGTCGCGACGATCGAAGGTCACGCGGATGAACAGGGCACGCGGGAATACAACCTTGCGCTGGGCGCCCGCCGGGCAAATGCCGCGCGGGAATACCTGATTTCCCGCGGTGTGGCCGGAAACCGTCTGCAGACGATCAGCTATGGCAAGGAACGTCCGATCGAAATCTGCAGCACCGAGGAATGCTATTCCAAGAACCGCCGCGCGGTCACCGTGCTGACCGGATCCACAACGGGGTAACAGGATGAGAATTGCGGGATTGGTTCTGGCGGCGGCTTTGACCCTTGCCAGCGGCGCGCAAGCGCAGGATCAGCAGACTCTGGCCGATATCCGCCAGGAGCTGACGGTGCTGCATGTCGAAATCCAACGGCTCAAGCGCGAGTTTTCCACGACAGGCTCGCCCGCGCCGAACCTGTCCGGCAGTTCGATACTGGAACGCGTTGACGCCATCGAGGCCGAGTTGCAGAGGCTGACACGGCAGACCGAGCAGCTGAATCAGCGTGTTCAGAATGTCGTGACGGACGGAACCAACCGGATCGGAGATCTGGAGTTCCGTCTCTGCGAGCTGGAACCCGGTTGCGAGTTCACCGGCGAAGACACACTGACATTGGGTGGAGATAGCGACACAGCGGCCATCACCGCTCCGGTGACGACGCCCGGCGATGCCACCGACGGCGATCAGGTCGAACTGGCCGTAGGTGAACAAGCCGATTTTGATGCCGCGTCGCAAGCCCTTGCGGACGGAGATTTCCAGACGGCGGCCGATCTTTTTGCGCAATTTGACAGCGCGTATCCCGGCAGCCCGCTGGCCCCCGAAGCCAATCTGAGGCGAGGGCAGGCCTTGGAAGGGCTGGGGGACACCCGCGAAGCGGCCCGGGCTTTCCTTGCCAGCTTTACTGGCGATTCCGAAGGGCCGGTGGCCCCCGAGGCGTTGTACGAACTTGGCGCAGCATTGGGCCGGTTGGGCCAGGTGGACCAGGCTTGTATCACGCTTGGAGAAGTCGGCGTCCGGTTCCCGTCGTCGGCCTTTTTGGCCACGGCAACCGAGGAAATGGCGTCGCTGAGCTGTTCTTGAGCTCACCAGCCGACACCCTTCCGGAGCGCGTCAGGGCGCTGTTGCCTGAAACGCTTCCGTCGCGACTGGGCGTGGCCGTGTCCGGCGGAAGCGACTCGCTTGCATTGCTGCATCTTTTGGTCCGGATCGCCCGGGATGAAGATGTTCGGCTGTTTGCGGCCACTGTCGACCACGGCCTGAGGCCGGATGCGGCCGCCGAGGCGGCCAGTGTTTCCGAGACATGTGCACATTTGGGCGTGTCCCATGTCACTCTGAAATGGACGGGATGGGACCGGTCGGGAAACCTGCAGGATCAGGCACGGCAGGCGCGCTACGGCCTGCTGCGGGACTGGGCGGTGTTGCAGGACATTCCTGCGGTCGCTCTGGGCCACACCGCAGATGATCAGGCGGAAACCGTGTTGATGCGTCTTGGGCGCGCCGCTGGCGTGCGCGGATTGTCGGCCATGTCTTTTGCGCGCGATCTGGACGGTGTCACGGTTTGGCGACCTTTGCTGGGCGAAACGCGCACCGCTTTGCGGGACTACCTGCAGGCTGAGGGGGTGCGATGGATCGAAGACCCTTCGAATCAGGATCTGCGCTTTGACCGGATAAAGGCCCGCGAGGCGTTGGGCCATCTGTCCGGCTTGGGGATTACGGCCGAAACTTTGTCCCGCGTTGCTGCGAACCTCGGGCGTGCTAACCGGGCGCTTGAGCATTTTGCGCAGGAATCCGCCCGCCGTGTTGCGAAGGAGACAGCCTGTGCGGTGCGTGTGGATCGCGCCGGTTTTGGCGCGCTGCCTGAAGAAATACAGCGCCGGCTTGTTGTCGGGATCCTCCAGCGGATCACGGGTCCGGGGTACCCGCCGCGGCAAAGCAAAGTCGAGCAGGTCGTACAGGCCGTTATTGCGGGACGTTCGTCGACGCTGAGCGGTTGTCAAATCCTGACGGACGGGAATAGTTCGTGGTTTTGCAGAGAGCTGACCGCCGTTTCGACATGCGAGGCCCGACCAGCCGAACTCTGGGACGAGCGTTGGATCGCGACAGGACCGGACACGCCCGGAGTGCAGATCCGCACTCTTGGCGAGACCGGTTTGCCACAAGTACCCGACTGGCGCGCGACAGGGGTGCCGCGCATGGTGCTTATGGTCACGCCCGCCGTTTGGCTGGGCGACCAAATCGTGTCCGCGCCATTTGCTGGTTTTTTGAACGGATGGTCGTTTGAAATGAACCCGAAATTCCCCGAGTTTTCGGCTTCTTTTTTATCGCATTGAACCTGCTTCAATCATCTCTATTTTAAGAGGCAACCCGGCAGCGCCTCATCTGCCGATGTCTTTTGGGAGAATTTTCTTGGGCAACGCTCGCAATATAGCCTTCTGGGTCGTTCTCTTCCTGTTGATCCTTGCACTGTTCAATCTGTTCAGCGGACCGGGAGGAACCCTCCAGAGCAATGAAAAAACCTATTCGGATTTCGTAAGCGCCGTCGAAGCAGGCGACGTAAAAGGCGTGACGCTGGATGGTGAGCAGATCCGTTACACAACCAGTTCCGGCGGGAATTTCGTCACGATCAAGCCCGGTGATGCCGAAGTCACCAAGCTGCTGATCGAGAAAGACATCCCCGTGCGGGCGGAAAAGCAACAGCAATCGGGTTTCCAGTCTTTCCTGATCACGCTGCTGCCGTTCCTGCTGCTGATCGGTGTCTGGGTCTATTTCATGAACCGGATGCAGGGCGGTGGCAAAGGCGGTGCCATGGGCTTTGGCAAGTCCAAGGCCAAGATGCTGACCGAAAAGCACGGCCGCGTGACCTTTGACGACGTGGCGGGCATCGACGAGGCCAAGGAAGAGTTGGAAGAGATCGTCGAATTCCTGCGCAACCCGCAGAAATTCTCGCGCCTTGGCGGCAAGATCCCGAAAGGTGCGCTGCTGGTTGGCCCTCCGGGCACCGGCAAGACGCTGCTGGCCCGTGCGATTGCAGGCGAGGCCGGCGTTCCGTTCTTCACCATTTCCGGTTCGGACTTCGTGGAAATGTTCGTGGGTGTGGGCGCGTCCCGCGTGCGCGACATGTTCGAACAGGCCAAGAAGAACGCGCCCTGCATCGTGTTCATCGACGAGATCGACGCCGTTGGCCGCCATCGTGGTGCCGGATATGGCGGGGGCAACGACGAACGCGAACAGACCCTGAACCAGCTGCTGGTCGAGATGGACGGGTTCGAGGCAAACGAGGGCGTCATCATCCTGGCTGCAACCAACCGCAAGGACGTGCTCGACCCGGCGCTGCTGCGCCCGGGCCGCTTTGACCGTCAGGTGACCGTCGGCAACCCGGACATCAAAGGTCGCGAAAAGATTCTTGGCGTTCACGCCCGCAAGACGCCTTTGGGTCCGGATGTCGATCTGCGCATCATCGCGCGCGGCACACCCGGCTTCTCGGGGGCTGACCTTGCCAACCTTGTTAACGAAGCCGCGCTGATGGCCGCACGTGTCGGTCGGCGCTTTGTCACCATGGAAGACTTCGAGAACGCCAAGGACAAGGTGATGATGGGGGCCGAGCGCCGCTCGATGGTGCTGACCCAGGACCAGAAGGAAAAGACCGCCTATCACGAGGCCGGCCATGCCGTGGTCGGCATGACCCTGCCGTTGTGCGATCCGGTCTACAAGGCCACGATCATCCCGCGCGGCGGCGCGCTGGGCATGGTGGTAAGCCTGCCTGAAATGGACCAGCTGAACTATCACAGGGACGAATGTGAGCAGAAGCTGGCCATGACCATGGCGGGCAAGGCGGCCGAGGTCATCAAATACGGTGAAGACCACGTCTCGAACGGCCCGGCCGGCGACATCATGCAGGCCAGCCAATTGGCGCGGGCCATGGTGATGCGTTGGGGCATGTCCGACAAGGTCGGCAACATCGATTATGCCGAAGCGCATGAGGGCTATCAGGGTAACACGGCCGGGTTCTCGGTTTCGGCCCATACCAAGGAACTGATCGAGGAAGAGGTCAAACGGCTGATCCAGCAGGGATATGACCGCGCCCATCAGATCCTGACCGAACACAAGGAAGAATGGGAGCGTCTGGCTCAGGGTCTGCTTGAATACGAAACTCTGACGGGTGACGAAATCAAGCGCGTCATGAATGGCGAACCGCCGAATGAGAGTGACGACGAAAGCGACAAGTCCGATCACGGCAATGCCGCGAGCGTGACGGCGATTCCCAAGACCAAGGTCAAGAAGACCCCGCCCGAGGGCGGGATGGAGCCTGAACCTTCGGCATGATGCAAGAGACCCGGCCCCAGAGCCGGGTCTTTTCTTTTCGGCCTTTCCATCAGGGCAGCGAGCGTTAGGCTGCAGCGAACTTTGATCCGCTGTCGAAAGGAAATGGCATGCCTGTCCTGCGTGAAACCGAATTCAAGGCCCGGGTCGTCTGGTTGGGCCACGTTCCCGCCGGGCAATCCCTGCGGGCTCAGCCGGTGCCGCAGCTTGACCTTGGGTTCTCGGGCGAAAAGGGCGCCCGTCATGAAGGACTCAATCGACCATCCTGCGTGCGGGTCAGGAACCTGTACCCGGAAGGCACCGAAATCCGCAACGTGCGACAGCTGACGATCCTGGCTGCCGAGGAAATGGCGGCCATTGCTTCAGACATGGGCGTGGACCGGCTGGATCCGGCCCTTTTGGGTGCAAGTATCGTTATTGAGGGCATTCCGGATTTCACGCATGTTCCGCCCTCGTCACGGCTGCAGGCGGATACGGGATTGACCCTGACCGTCGATATGGAGAACCGGCCTTGTGTCCTGCCCGGACGGGAAATCGAAGCAGAGTCTCCGGGGCACGGCGCCCGGTTCAAACCAGCCGCACAGGGCCGGCGCGGGGTGACCGCTTGGGTCGAACGGCCGGGACTTCTGAGGCTCGGAGACATTCTGACCCTTTACGTCCCCGATCAGCGCGCATGGGACCCAAAACAGACGGCGGTTTCCGATTAGATACGCCCGAACAAGGCCTACGCCGTTTCGCGGCCTGAAAATGTCGGAATCCACATCCATTCAAACCGTACACAACGGTATGGATTTGACAGCACCGACGCGCGGCGTCGGTTTTGCACGGAATTCAATCAGGGATCTTGCCCAATGAGCTACAAATCCGACATTGAAATCGCTCGCGAGGCGAACAAGAAGCCAATCCAGGAGATTGGTGCAAAAATCGGCATCTCGAGCGACGACCTGCTGCCATACGGCCATGACAAGGCTAAGGTAAGCCAGAATTTCATCAACTCGGTCCAGGACCGCGAAGATGGCAAGCTGATCCTTGTGACTGCAATCAACCCGACGCCCGCGGGCGAGGGCAAGACCACCACAACCGTCGGTTTGGGTGATGGCCTGAACCGGATCGGCAAGAATGCGATGATCTGTATCCGCGAGGCCTCGCTTGGTCCGAACTTCGGCATGAAGGGGGGAGCCGCGGGCGGTGGCTATGCGCAGGTCGTTCCGATGGAAGAGATGAACCTGCACTTCACCGGTGACTTCCACGCCATCACCTCCGCCCACTCGCTGCTGTCGGCGATGATCGACAACCACATTTATTGGGGCAACGAACTGGAAATCGATACCCGCCGCGTCGTTTGGCGCCGGGTCGTCGACATGAACGACCGCGCCCTGCGCCAGATCACGGCCTCTTTGGGGGGCGTGTCGAACGGTTTCCCGCGTGAAGCAGGTTTCGACATCACCGTCGCGTCCGAGGTCATGGCGATCCTGTGCCTGGCCAACGACCTGAAGGATCTTGAAAAGCGCCTGGGCGACATCATCGTGGCCTACCGCCGCGACAAGACCCCGGTTTACTGCCGCGACATCAAAGCCGAAGGCGCGATGACCGTTCTTCTGAAGGACGCGATGCAGCCCAATTTGGTCCAGACGCTGGAAAACAACCCGGCCTTCGTGCATGGCGGCCCGTTCGCCAACATCGCGCATGGCTGTAACTCGGTCATTGCGACCAAGACCGCGCTGAAGGTGGCCGACTATGTCGTGACCGAGGCCGGTTTCGGGGCCGATCTGGGCGCCGAGAAGTTCATGAACATCAAATGCCGCAAGGCCGGCATTGCGCCGTCGGCCGTGGTTCTGGTTGCAACGGTTCGCGCGATGAAGATGAATGGCGGCGTGGCCAAGGCCGATCTGGGCGCGGAAAACGTCGACGCGGTAAAGTCGGGCTGTGCCAACCTGGGCCGCCACATCGAAAACGTGAAATCGTTCGGCGTGCCGGTCGTCGTCGCGATCAACCACTTCGTCACCGATACCGATGCCGAGGTTCAGGCGGTCAAGGACTACTGCGCCGAACATGGGGTTGAGGCGGTTCTGTCGCGGCATTGGGAACTGGGCTCGGAAGGATCTGCAGATCTGGCAAAAAAAGTCGTTGAACTGGCTGATGCCGGTACCGCGAATTTTGCGCCGATCTACCCTGACGAAATGTCCCTGTTCGAAAAGATCGAGACCATCGCCAAGCGCATCTACCGCGCCGACGAGGTTCTGGCCGATGCCAAGATCCGCAACCAGCTGAAGGAATGGGAAGCCGCCGGATACGGCAATCTGCCGGTCTGCATGGCCAAGACACAGTATTCCTTCTCGACCGATCCGTCGCTGCGCGGCGCGCCCACCGGCCACTCGGTTCCGGTGCGCGAGGTGCGCCTGTCGGCGGGTGCTGGCTTTATCGTGGTGGTCTGCGGTGAGATCATGACAATGCCCGGTCTGCCCCGCAAACCGGCGGCTGAGACAATCCGCCTCAACGACGAAGGGCAGATCGAGGGCTTGTTCTAAGCCGCTGAATAAGACATCTCGTGGTCCGGGGAATCCCCGGGCCATGAGGAGATTGCGATGCCCACTCTGACGCTGCCGCAGGACTGTCATTCCATGCAGGAATTGCGGGTTCAGATCGACAAGCTGGACCGCCAACTGATCGAACTGTTGGCGACGCGCGCAACCTACATCGATCGCGCGTCCGAATTGAAACCTGGCGAGGGCCTGCCGGCCCGAATTCCCGAGCGTGTCGAGGACGTGGTGCAAAAGGTGCGTTCAAACTCGGTTGAGGTGGGCATGGACCCCGATCTGACCGAAAGGCTTTGGCGCATCTTGATTGATTGGTCGATTGCGCGCGAGGAGAACGTGCTCGGCCCTGACTGAATGACCGGGCGCCCTTCGCGCCCGATCCGCTTTTTGAAAGAAGGGATCAAAGGATGGTAGCTCAAGTCATCGACGGCAAGGCCTTTGCGGCCAAGGTCCGCGCACAAGTCGCCGATCAGGTTGCAAAACTCAAGGAAGAAAACGGCATCACCCCCGGTCTGGCAGTGGTCCTGGTCGGCGAAGATCCGGCCAGCCAGGTCTATGTCCGCTCCAAGGGCAAGATGACTGTCGAAGTGGGCATGAACTCATACGAGCACAAGCTGGATGTCGACACGTCCGAGGCAGATCTGCTTGCCTTGATCGAGAAGTTGAACAACGATCCCGCGGTGCATGGCATTCTGGTCCAGCTTCCGCTGCCCAAGCATTTGAATGAGGACCTGGTGATCAACTCGATCGACCCGGCCAAGGATGTCGACGGGTTCCACATCTCGAACGTTGGTCTGTTGGGCACCGGTCAGAAGTCCATGGTTCCCTGCACGCCGTTGGGCTGCCTGATGATGTTGCGCGATCATCATGGCTCGTTGTCCGGCATGGATGCGGTGGTGATCGGCCGGTCGAACATCGTGGGCAAGCCGATGGCCCAATTGCTGCTGGGCGACAGCTGCACCGTGACCATCGCGCACAGCCGTACCAAGGACTTGCCCGATGTCGTGCGTCGCGCCGATATCGTTGTGGCCGCGGTGGGCCGTCCCGAGATGGTGCCTGGCGACTGGATCAAGGAGGGCGCCACCGTCATCGACGTTGGCATCAACCGGATCGAGCGTGATGGAAAAACCAAGCTGGTCGGCGACGTGGATTATGCCAGCGCGGCCGAGCGCGCAGGCGCTATTACACCGGTTCCCGGTGGTGTTGGTCCGATGACCATCGCCTGCCTGTTGGCCAACACCCTGACGGCCTGTTGCCGATCGAACGGCCTGCCCGAGCCCGAAGGCCTGACGGCCTGACCACTGACGGCCTTGGGGCGGAGCTTCCGCCCCGGGGCCAACGTGGGGATGAAGCGCCCCCGCCAGCACGCCGCAAACGTGTTTGATTGTCTGACATTTCGTGATAAGCTTGAGTTTCCAGCCGGTTACGAAGTGAACAAGTGGGCGTCTGAGGGACAAGGGCTGGGTCCCGAAAGGCTGCTCATTGATTTTGATATGTTGTCAAAACTGAGCCCATTCATTGCAGAATGCACGCCTCAGAGGGTGGTCGCCGGTATTCTGTTCATCCCGTTGCTCGCCTATACTTTTCCACCGTTCCGAGAAATGGATCTGCCCTTCTCCGTACGTCTGTTGTTCTGGGCAGGAGTGATGATTCTGGCGGTTGTGGCAACTTGGGGATCTCGGCAGTTGGTGAAAGATCGTCTGGACCACGTCGGACTGACGGTCCGGGACGTGGCGTTTGCCTTGGTGATCCTTGTGCTGTTCACGCCGGCGTTGTGGATCCTGACGTGGATCCTGTACGCTGCCAGTGGCCACGATGCCCCCGGTTTGCTGGCGGTTGGCACTTACGGTGCGCTGTTTAGCACAGGTCTGGTACTTGTCAGCAAAGGCGAAGCCCCGCCTGAAAATGACGACATCATCGAAGCACCCCAACCCCGTTTGGCGAGCCGTCTACCGGACGGGTTTCGTGGTGATATCCTGCGGCTTGCGGTCCGGGATCACTACGTTGATGTGGTGACCACCAGCGGAACTTATACGATCCGGTCGCGCTTTACTGATGCGATTGCTGAGATGGAACCGATTTCGGGCCATTGTACCCACAGATCCCATTGGGTCACGGACGCGGCCATTCTGGAAATCCAGAAAAACAACGGCAAGACCTACCTGCGCCTTAGGAACGATGATCTGGTTCCCGTCAGCCGCAAATACAAACCCAAACTGGAAGAAGACGGTGTGATCTGAACCAGCTGTCGGCTAACGCGGCATCGCCGTCAGCTGTGGCTGCGGGCCCGTCAGAATGGCGCGGGCGTCCGGCTGCATCAACTGAGACAACGCGGTGTCCGAGCTGCGCAACCCTCCGGTATATGTTCCATAAGCCGGCATGATCAGTCGACACCCGTCGAACAAAAAGGCCGGGCGCGAGATCATGCGGCCCCGCGCATTGAGCCGGACCTTGGGGTGAAAATGCCCTGAAACTTCGCCTTGCGCGTCGGTTTCCGCTATATGGCGGAAGACCAGCACGTCTTGGCTCCACTCGGCCAGATGGGTGCCGCTCAGCGCGACGGGACCCGGGTCGTGGTTGCCCTCTATCCAGATCCAGAGCCGCCCGGCTTGCAGCGCAGAAATCTCGAGCCGATCTGCGTCGCTCAGCGATTCCGAGGCTTCGAGATCATCGAAACTGTCCCCCAAGCATACCACTGTCTTGGCACCGGTCGTGTCAAGATCGGCGGCCAGCCGGGACAGTGTCTCTCGGTTGTCATAAGGGGGCAGGGCCGGTCCGCCCCGCCGAACGACCCGAGATGACTTGCCCAAGTGCAGGTCCGAAACACACAGAAGATCGTGCGCAGGCCACCAAAGGGCGCCCGATCCCATGGCGCGCAGCCGGGCACCTGCAAAGGAAAATTCAAGGCTGTTCATGGTCCGTTCTTTGCCTGTCGGGGCTTGATTTGCAAGTCGTTTCTTCAGGCGGGTTCCAGGCCGGCGTCGCGCAACAAACGGGCGCTTTCTTCGGCCAGCAGCCGCTCTTCGGCCACGCCCTTGACCGGGACCTTTCCCACCTCGAGCAGCAACGGCGCCGCCAGCGGTGACACCCGATCCAGCCGGATCAGGTCGATCCGGTCGCCGATGCGTGCAATCATGGCCTCGATCCGTCCGAAATCGACCAGCCCGCGCATGGCTTCTTCGCGGGTGATCTGCATCAGCAGGTGGTCGGGGTCGTATTTCAGCAGCGTGTCGTACAGGATGTCCGACGAAAAGGTCGCCTGTCGCCCGCTTTTGCGTTGGCCACCTGTGTTGCGCTCGATCAGCCCGGCGATGGTGGCCGAGGCGCGGAAGGTGCGTTTCATCACCGCATTGCCCGCCAGCCAGTTGTCCAACCCGTCGCGCAGGGCCTCGATCTGGAACAAGGGGCTGGAGTCGGTCACCGCGTCCAGACCCCAGATCAGCGTGGCATAGTCGGTCGCGACAAAACCCAGCGGGGCCAGCCCGGTTTCCTCCATCCGTTTGGTCAGCAGCAGGCCCAGCGTTTGTTGTGCGTTGCGTCCGGCAAAGCCGTAAACGCACAGGTTTTCGCGGCCGTCATTGGGAAAGCTCTCGATCAACAGCCGGTCACGCCCGGGCAGCCGCGACATCCGGCGCTGCAGGGCCAACCATTCACCCGTATGTTCGGGCAGCTGCGGCCAGTCGGGCTGTGCGAACATCCGCAGGATGCGGTCGCTCAGCTGGGTCGAGGTGGCGAACTTGGTGCCCGAGAAGGTGGCGACCTTGGGCTTTTTGTCCGCACGGCGCGTGACCTCAACGACCATTTGACGCAACCCTTCATAGCGCACGATCTGACCGCCGATCAGGAAGGTGTCGCCGGGGGTCAGCGATGCGGCAAAGGCCTCCTCGACCTCACCCAAGGGCTTGCCGCCCCGGTTGCGCTTCAGCCGGACCTTCAGTGTATCGCTGTCCTGGATCGTGCCCGGGTTCATGCGGATGCGATGCGCCGCGCGCGGGTCGCGCAGTTGCCACAGCCCGTCGGGGCGCTGTTGCAGGCGTTGCCAGCGGTCATAGGCCCGCAGCGCATAGCCACCGGTTGCGCAGAACTCCAGACAGGCGTCGAAGGCCGCGCGGGTCAGATCGGCATAGGGACCGGCTGAGGTGACCTCGGCATACAGGGCATCGGCATCGAACGGCCCGGCGCAGGCCGCGATCAGGATGTGTTGGCACAAGACGTCACGCGGGCCGGGGCCGCGCGGCTCGCCGTCCAGATCGTGCGCGCGTGCGGCCTCCAGCGCGGCGACACACTCGACCACCTCAAATCGGTTGGCAGGCACCAGCAGAGCCTTGGACGGCGCGTTGTAGCGGTGGTTGGCCCGCCCGATCCGCTGGACCAGGCGCTTGACGTTCTTGGGGGCGCCGATCTGGATCACAAGATCCACGTCGCCCCAATCGATCCCCAGATCGAGGCTGCCGGTGCAGACGATGGCGCGCAGGTCTCCACGAACCATCGCCGCCTCGACCCGTTCGCGCTGTTGCCGGTCGAGGCTGCCGTGGTGGATGCCGATGGGCAGGCCTTCGTCATTGGCCAGCCACAGGTTGTGAAAGAAGATCTCGGCCTGGGCGCGGGTGTTGTGGAAAATCAGCGTCGTCTTGTGCTGCCGGACCTGCTCCAGCACCGCCGGGATGGCATAGGCCGCGCCGCCCCCGGCCCAGGGCGGCATTTCGGCCGTTTGCAACATGGCGATATCGGGATCGGGGCCGGGGTCGGCCAGAACAATGTCGCAAGGGTCGGGGTGGCGGGCCAGAAAGCGCGCGATGGCGTCCGGGTCCTCGACTGTGGCCGACAGGCCCACGCGCCGCAGATTGGGGCACAGGGTCTGAAGGCGGGCTAGCGCCAGCATCAACTGGTCGCCTCGCTTGCTGTCGGCCAACGCGTGTATCTCGTCCACGATCACGCGCTGGACGCCCTGAAACATACGTGGTGCATCTTCGTAGGACGCCAGCAGCGCCAAGCTTTCCGGGGTCGTCAGCAAAATATGCGGCGGGTCCACGCGCTGGCGTTTCTTCTGGGTGGGGGTGGTGTCGCCGGTGCGGTCTTCGATCCGGATCGGCAAGCCCATCTCGTCGGCCGGGCCGCGCAGGTTGCGCTTGATGTCGGCGGCCAGCGCTTTGAGCGGCGAGACATAGATCGTGTGCAGCCCCGCGTGCCGCCCCTCGGCCAGTTCGATCAGCGAGGGCAGGAACCCGGCCATCGTCTTGCCGCCGCCCGTGGGCGCGATCAACAGCGTCGCCGGGGCCCGCGCCCGGTCGATCATGGCCTGTTGATGCGGGTGGATGGACCAACCTCTGGCGGTAAACCAGGTGTCAATCCGGGCGGGAATCTGCGTCATATGCACAGACTAGCCCGCCCGGTGACAAAGCGGAATGCGGTTTGGGCCGGTCTTACTTAACGATTTCCTCGTCCTTGACGAACATGTTCGCCCAGGCGCGGTCGATCAATTCCGGGCTCATTTGATAGGGGATGCCCTCGAATTCGCAGATCGAGATCATCTGATCGATCAGGAAGATCGGCTGATAGTTCGCATAGACATTGTTGATGGTCGGGTATTTGACCTTCAACAGATGTACCAGTGCAGCTTCGTCCAACGGAATGCCGCGCTTGCGGGCCACCATGGCGAAGATCTTCAGGAAGTTTTCCTGGTTCGGGCCGTCGATCTTGATCTTGAAGAAGATCCGGCGAAGCGCGGCCTGGTCGAAGATCTCGTTCGGGTGGAAGTTGGTCGAGAAGATGACCAGCGTGTCGAAGGGAACTTCGAACTTTTCACCCGACTGAAGGCCCAGAATGTCCTTGCCCTCTTCCAGCGGAACAATCCACCGGTTGATCAGGGCCTGCGGCGGCTCGGCCTGGCGGCCAAGGTCGTCCACGATGAAGATGCCGCCGGTCGATTTCAGCTGCAGCGGCGCCTGATAGGTGCGCGCCGTGGGGTTGTAGACAAGGTCCAGCATGCTCAGCGACAGTTCACCACCCGTGACCACAGTGGGGCGTTCACACTGGACGTACCGCGTGTCGAACCGCTTGCGGCGGCGCAGGCTGTTCGGGTCGTCAGCCTCTTGCTCGATCGCTGTGTGCACGATCGGGTCGTACACGGTGATCACCTGACCGGCATATTCGATGGCATACGGAACAAAGACGTTGTCACCCAACGCATCCCGAATTCCGTTGGAAATCGAAGACTTACCGTTGCCCGGCGGGCCGTACATCAGGATCGAGCGACCGGCGCTGACCGCAGGGCCCAGGTGGTCAAGCAGGCTGTCCGGCAGAACAAGGTGCCCCATGGCGCCGGTCAACTGATCGCGCGTGACTTGGATGTTCCGGATCGACTGTCGTTTGACCTGCTCGCGGTAGACCTCCAGCGGAACGGGCATGGCGCCAAAGTATTCGGATTGGCTCAGCGCGTCCAGCGCCCGTGCCTTGCCGGCGTCGGTCAGCTGATAGCCCATTTCGTTGCCGCTGTTGGCGTTCAATGTCCCCGTCGCCTCAAGCAGCTTCTGTTCGCGGGCGATGTCGACCAATTCCTGCGTCACCGAACTCGGCAGACAGATCGAGGCGGCGATCTCGCTCACCGTGTCCACATTCTTGCGAAAAACGGTCTTCAGAAGGATGTCCCGCATCATAACAAGCGGAAGCTGCATTTCCCCCAGACCCTTCGGGGCAGGAGGAGCCATAACGGATGAGGTCTGCATGTTCATGAGCGCGGCTCGTCTATCCAGTTGTCAATCCTTGTGTCCCGAAAGGGACCACTTGCGGAAAATCTGGCGCAGCTTTGTGGCAGGACCAAGGCGCGGGCAAGGCGCAGACATGATGGTTTACGAGCCGTTAATTGCGCCCAAAATCAAATAGATGCCAAGACTCGCACCCAAGGCCAGCCCCATGGGGAATTTCTTGCCCTGATCCCAGCTTTCCCAGTTCGGAGCGATCTGGCGCAGGCGGGAGTATTTGGCCAGCCGATGGGTGGCAAACGCGGCCAGCGTCGTGACCATCAGAATCACCATCACCAGCAAGAAGTCACCAACCCATACGAACGGAGCCGCAGCCGCGCAGAACTTGGCGTCGCCCGCACCCATGGCGCCTGCGGCATTGAGAAGAATGCCAAAAAACAGCACGACCACCAGATGGAACAGCTGCCAGGCATAAACCGGCAGAGAAAACTGCAAAGGCCCGATGCTGGCCCCAACCCAATCGCCGGACCAAGGTGGCAGCACAATCAGCCCGACCACCAAAAAAACCAAGGTCAGAGCGGTAACCGCATGGTTCTTGATCTTCATTTCCCGCATGTCGGTGAACGCGACATAGAAACAGATGGGCAGCACAAATGGTAGAAACCACTGGGCTGCCACTGCAGGAATTTCCATGCCTTATGCTTCCTCGAGCGCGCGGAGCGACCGAACCGCTTCGTCGAAATGCTGCGGATGGGTGGCGATTGCTTCCCGGAACAGGTTCTTGGCAGTGTTGATGTCACCGCGCTTCACGGCCGAGATGCCCATCGTGTTCAAGAGTTCCGCGCGTTCGGTCTGGGACATCGGGATCACCGGCATGGAATAATTACCCTGCGCCGAGCGGGCAAGAACCAGGTTGTTCTTCGCCGTGAACAATGAACTGTCCTGTCGGATGGCTTCGGTGAACAGGCGCTCGGCCTCGGAATATTGGCCGCGGGTCAACTTGGAATACCCCCAGTTGTTCATCACGCCGGCCGGCCGTGTTGTCAGCCCGATTGCGGTTTCATAGAACTGGTCCGCACGCTTCCAATCCTTGCTGGCATCTGCCACCAAGGCTTCAAGCCGATAGCGTTTGAACGTCTCGTAGGTCGGGGGGATCTGGTCCAGCGCTGCCTTTGCCGCCTTCCAATCACCACTGCGGACCAACGAGTCCGCATAATCGACGCGATCCGCGTTCGTTGCACCGGACATCGCGGTCACGCGCTTCCAGGCGGCCGATGCTTCGGTGCTGCGCTTGGCGCGGGTCAGCGAAATGGCAAGGCCACGCTGCAAATCGATCCGATCTGGATTCTTGCCGGCGGCTCCACGGAAATAGGTCACTGCCTCGTTCGGGTCAGCCGCATTGAGCATCACGTCGTTGAGGTTCGTCTCATCGATGACGTTCACTTCCTGGAACGTGCGTTCGACCTTTTCCTCTTCGGTTTCTTTTGCGCATGCAGACAGGATCAGCCCGCACACGACGACTGTCGGAATCAGGAGTTGTTGGCGCATTTTTGCGTCCCTTACTGCTCTTGCCTCTGTTACTGGTTCTTCCGCAGCAGGAAAGCTCCGTTCCCTTGCTGCTCCAGCGTATATTCTTGTTCTTGTGGTGTATTATTAACAGGATTTTCCATTTTTGCGAGCGCTAAGCGAAGATTGTCACGGATTGCGTCACTTTCGCCATTGTCCAGCGCATAGGCCCTTTGGAAGACCTGCGCGGCCTCGGCATACTCACCTTTTTCCATCAGCAGAACGCCGAGATTGTTCCACGCAACCGACCAATCCGGGTCTTCCTCGACCGCTTGTCGCAACAAGGGCTCGGCTTGTCCCAGCCGCCTGAGGCCGAGATTGGCGGTTCCGATCGAGGTCAGGATTTCCGGGGTCATCCCTTCCGTCAGGGCCGCGCGGGTGAACGATTCCATGGCCAGTTCGTATTCTCCGGCTGCCATCAATCGGTTCCCGACAGCAATTTCGTCAATCGGTCCACCTTTGGGGTCGACGCCGGGGGCAAAAGGCCCGTTCGAAAGACTTGGGTCCGTACACGAAGCCACCACGGCAAGAACCGCGGTGGCTATCATTAGGCGGTGGAGCCCAAAGCGGGCGCACCGGTTGCGTGAGGGCATGGGCTTATTGGCCTCTGTTACCGAACTCCATGATGCCTTTCGCCGAAGGACCGACCAGAATGATCAGCAGCGGCGGCACCGTCAGCATCATTGTGGCAAGGGTCATTTTCGTTGGCAACTTGTTCGCGGCTTCTTCGGCGCGCATGACGCGTTTGTCGCGCATCTCGCCGGCATAAACCCGCAGGGCGTCGGCAATCGACGTACCGAATGTGGCCGATTGAATCATCACCGTCACGAAAGAGCTCACATCCTGGACACCGCAACGCGTCCCGAAATCGCGCAGAACTTGATCTTTCTCTTTGCCGGCCTTCATCTCATAGGCGACTATCTCGAATTCCTGCGCAATATCGGGGTAGGAGGCCTTCATCTCGCCGGCCACACGCACGATCGCCTGGTCCAGAGACTGACCGGCTTCCACGCAGACCAGCATCAGATCAAGCGTGTCGGGAAAGCCCGCGATAATGTTCTCTTTGCGCTCTTCGATCCGGCGCGTGATCCAGTATTTGGGAATGTAGTATCCGATGGCACCCGGCACCAGAACGCGGATCATCATTTGCTGACCGGTGAATTCCTGCCCGTTTGAAAACACGGTCACCAGGAGAACACCCAAAACGATCCCGGTGATCCCCAACGCAAATTGCGCAAAGTGGAAGAACCGAACGGAATCTTTCGAGCGGTAACCGGCCTGGCGCAGCTTGAGCTCCATGGCCGAGTATTCTTCTTCATCTTTCGGCTCAAGGAAGGTCGCGAACTTTTCAAGCTGTTCGTTCCGGCCCGAGTTGCGCAACTGATCCTTCTTGCCGCGCTTTTCCTTTTTGGGTGCAGCGTTTGCACGCTGCAGCTTTTTCAAGGGATCTTCCGGCTGGTTCAAAAGGATCGGAATGGTCACCAGGACCATGAACAATCCCAGCACGCCGACGACGATCAGCGGGCCGAACTCGCCCAATTGATCCGTCAGCATGTCGTTGATTTGGGTCAGAAATTCCATGGTCGTGCCCTCAGACCTTGATGTTGGTGAGAATGCGCATGACGATCAGGTTCAGCGTCAGCATGATCCCCACGACAAAACAGGCGGGAATGAACCATTTGTGGTCCAGAACCGAGTCATAATACCCGGGGTCCTTGACCAGAATGAAAACCAGGCAAAACAGTGGGAACCCCGACAGGAACTTGCCCGACCACTGCGCCTCGGCCGTGATCGCCTTGACCCTGCGGAACAGACGGAACCGTGCGCGGATCACCTTGGCAAGCCCGTCAAGGATCTCGGCCAGGTTGCCGCCCGACTGCTGCTGGATGCCAACGGCGACCGCGAGAAAGCGCAAATCCTGCATGTCCAGACGTTCGGCCATGTCCTTCAACGCCTCGCCCACGTCACGGCCATAGGCGCATTCGTCGGCAATCACGCCAAATTCGGTCGCAAGCGGATCCTGCACCTCGTTCGCGACGATCTGGATCGTCGAAACGAACGGGTTGCCGACCCGAAGTGAGCGCACCATCAGTTCCACGGCATCGGGCAACTGCTCTTCAAGCATGCCCATGCGCTTCTTGGCCTTGTGATTGACCCAGGCATAGACAGCGCCGATACCGATTGCGATCGACAGAGCTGCCCGCAGGATTGTGTCGGTTCTGGTGCCGATGCTCAGGCCCATGAACGCGACCACGGACACCAGTGCCATGATCATGACCAGTTGCCGCGGGCTGAAGGCAATCGCCGCCTTCTGGGCCTTGTCGGCCAACAGCGAGTAGAGCGGAATGCTCTGCGACTTCATGTGCTGCTGCATTTCCTTGCGCAGCTGCTCCAGAACCTGTTCGCGCCCGACGCCTTTGTCGATCATGTCCAGACGGCGATTGACGCGGCTGTTCAGGCTGATGGATTTGCCGAAAGCCACCAGATAGATACCTTCGACCAGCGCCAGAACCCCGACGAAGATCGCGACATAGATGAGCGCCTCGGTTGGCAGTTGCATGCCCTGATCTCCTACATTGTCGTCGGTTCGTAGATCGATGCGGGCAGGTCATACCCCCACAGACGGAACCGTTCGGAATAGTGGCTGCGAACGCCGGTGGCCGTGAAATGACCAATGATCTTATTGTCGGGCGTCAGGCCAACTCGTTGGAATTTAAAGATTTCCTGCATCGAGATTACGTCACCTTCCATCCCGGTGATCTCGGTGATCGAGGTCATGCGGCGCGAACCATCCTGCAGACGGCTGGCTTGGACGATCAGGTTCACAGCGCTTGCAATCTGGCTGCGCACGGCCTTGATAGGCATTTCGATCCCGGCCATCGCGATCATGTTTTCAAGTCGCGAGATACCGTCGCGGGCCGAGTTGGCGTGGATCGTGGTCATCGAGCCGTCGTGGCCAGTGTTCATGGCCTGCAGCATGTCGATCACCTCGGCGCCGCGCGTTTCGCCCACGATGATGCGGTCAGGGCGCATCCGCAGGGCGTTCTTCAGACAGTCGCGCGGGCTGACTTCGCCTTTGCCTTCCACGTTGGGCGGGCGGCTTTCCATCCGGCCCACATGGGTCTGCTGCAGCTGCAGTTCCGCCGTATCCTCGATGGTCAGAATGCGTTCTGCGTCATCGATGAAGCTGGACAGCGCGTTGAGCGTGGTCGTCTTACCCGAACCCGTACCACCAGACACGATGATGTTCAGACGAGTGGAGACGGCGGCCTGAAGATACGCGGCCATTTCTTCGGTAAACGCGCCGAAATTGACCAGATCGTCGATGCCAAGCTTGTCTTTCTTGAATTTCCGGATGGAAACCAGGGACCCGTCCACCGCGATCGGTGGAACCATGGCGTTGAAACGAGACCCGTCGCGCAAACGGGCGTCAACATAGGGGTTGGATTCATCGACCCGGCGACCAACGGCGGACACGATCTTGTCGATGATCCGCATCAGGTGCTTTTCGTCTTTGAACGACACGTCGCTCAGTTCGAGCTTGCCGAAGCGTTCGACAAAGATCTGATGCGGACCGTTGACCAGAATATCGCTGACCGAGTCGTCTTGAAGCAGTGTTTCAAGCGGACCCAGACCGGTGACTTCGTCGTACAATTCCTTGTTCAACTGGGTCCGGTCTTCGCGATTGAGAACGATGCTCTTGGCTTCCAGAACCTCGCTCGCGATCGCGCTGATTTCGGTGCGCAATTCGGCTTCGGCTGCATTTTCCAGTGCGGCCAAGTTCAGGTTTTCCAGAAGCTCCCGATGCAGCTCGATCTTGATTTCGCTCAGCCGTTCCTTGCGCTTGCGCTCGCGGTCGTTGCCCTTGGCTTCCGCCGCGGTTTTGGCCACCGGTTTGCGGGCAATCGCGGTGGACGGCGAAGGTGCCGCTGCCGGAGCAGCTGGGGTTTCGGCGGCCTTGGGGGCTTGTGAAGGGGTCGCAACCGGCTGCGCACCTGATGGTTTCTTGTAACGTGAGAACACGGCGGTTTCTCCCCCTGATAGCCTTTGTTATGCCGCTTCGGCGCTGTTGCTGCCGAGGCTGTGCAAGGATTGAGCAAGCTTTGCGATTTCGCGGCGAAGAGGGTTCTTGCCGGCCGAGCTGGCCAAAGGCAGACCATGGTCGCCGCTTTGCATGACCGGCTTGCCGCCATCCGGCAGCTGCAGGTCAATCGAGATTCCCAGGCTTTCACCCATGCGCTTGACGCGGCTTTTGCCGCTCAGGTCCGTGAACTTGGGTGCGCGGTTCAACGCAAAGCGAAGCTTGTTGAACGGCAATTCCTCGGCCTGAAGGGCGCGTTTCAGACGCAACGCGTTCTGAGCGGACCGCATATCCAGTTCGATCAGAGCAAAATAGACATGCGCGGCCTGCAAAACGGTCTCGGACCAGTGCACCAGCGTTTTCGGCATGTCGACCACGACATAGTCGTAGTGCTTGCGGGCCATGTCGATCACCCGCTGGATATCTTCGTGCGTGAGAATATCCAGAGGCACCATGTCGGTCGGGGCCGTCAGAACATCCAGCTTTTCGTCGAATGTCTGCAGAGCCTGCCCAAACACTTCGTCATCCATGGCCACGGTGTCCGACAGCATTTCGAACACGGTTTCACGGCGGGGCAGGTCCAGATAGGTCGAGATGGTTCCGTATTGCAGATCCAGATCGATCAGGCAGACCTTGGGTGCATCCTTTTGCGATACGGTTGCCAATTCCCAGGCCAGGTTCACGGCCAGAGTCGTTGCACCGACACCACCGGCCAAGCCCTGAACTACAAACAAAGCGCCTTCTTTCGAAGCTCCTGAGGCCAGCGGGACGGAAACCTGTTGCGGAGTCACGACAGGTTCGGGCGCATTCATGCGGTCGATCGCTTCCTGCAGTTCGTTCTCGGGAAGAGGGTAGGGGACGAATTCATCGGCACCCTTGCGCAGCAACTGATGAAGAGCGGCGGGGGTCACGTCCTCGGCAATCAGGACGACTTTGATCTTCTTTTCCTTGGCCTGGGTGATGATCTCACCCATCAAGGTCAGGTTGTCCTCGTCCTCACCGTCGATCGCGAGGGCCACGAATTGAAGTGACTCAGCTTCGGGCTGGCTGAAAAAGGCCAGAGCCTCGGCAAAGCCAAGGTCACCCCAGCGCTCGCCCAAAGCGGCTTCCATGTCCTCGATCAACAGGTCGAAGTTCTGGACATCTCGGCTGATGGTACAGGCCAGAATGCCGGTGTCGTCGTTTTGCGGCGTTGCGCTCGTCATTAACACAATCCTCGTCGTGAGAGCGCAGCAAACGTCGATACAATACCAGTCCGTGTTTCAGCTTGCTGTCGCCCTAAGCGGTCAATTCTGGCCGCAGGTCACCCAATTGTTCACAATGTTGCGTGGAAGTGGGGCAAGAATTGGGCGCAAAAAAACCAATTGTAGGGAATTGGGCGACGATGCCGCCCAATTTCTGATTATTGTTCGCTGGTGTCGCCGATGGCCGTTTCGCGGCGCAGCTGGCTCTTGAATGTCGCGCTTTCGATGTACTCGCGATAAACGAAGTCAGCATACTTGCCATCCAGGATGTTGGGATGGCGATCGACCAGACCCGACACCTCGGTAACGGTGCGGCGGTTGCGGCGATCCCGATTGGGTGTGGCCACCAGTGGCTGCGTTTTGCCATAGGAAACAACGGCTTCCAGACGCGAGCGGGAAATACCCTGTTGCGCGAAGAAGTTGACGACCGCTTGCGCGCGGCGAAGACCCAGACTGTTGTTGTAGGACTGGGATCCGACGGCGTCGGTGTGGCCGTACACGCGGAAACGTGCTTCGGGGAACTGTTTGATCCAGTTCGCCTGATACAGCAGAATCTGGCGTGCTGCCGAATCCAGCTGCGCACTGTCGAACGCAAAGTTGATCTGGGTCGGAACCTCGGCAGCGAATCGCTGCGCCAGGATCTGGCCATAGGTCAACTCGCCGTTCATGACCTGGATGTTGTTCAGCGTTGCGTTGCCGAATGCGCCCTGGTCCACTTCATAGCCGGCCTCACGGGTACAGCTGGCGACAGCGACTGTAAGACCCAGTGTGATGATCCACTTCTGCATTGGTCTGTCCTCCCTATCAATCCAGGACGTAGCCGTAGGAGTTGCCAAAGTCCTGCTTGGCGACTTCCGATGCGGCTCCATTGCCAACCCGTTCCGTCCGGGCAGTTCTGCCGTTCATGAACAGGTCGAATTCGCTGGGCGGCTTCACGCGGTCGGTCGGCAGCGCCAGGGCTTCGCCCCGGGTCGGGGAAACCAGATGCGCGGTGATGATGATCACCAGTTCGCTCTGCTCGCGCTGGTACTCCGCGCTGCGGAACAATGCACCCAGAACAGGTACGTCACCCAACCACGGGATTTGGTTGCTCAGGTCGGTAAAGTCGTCCTGAATCAGGCCGGCGATCGCAAAGCTCTCACCATCTCGCAGTTCGACCGTTGTGCTGGTCTGGCGCGTGATGAAGCTGGGGACCGTGTCACCGTTGATGGTGAAGTTCGAGCTGGTGTCGATACTGGACACCGCCGCCGCCATCTCAAGGTTGATCAGGTCACCGTCGACGACGCGCGGAACGAAGTCGATTTCGACACCGAAAGCCTTGTATTCAATGGCAACCACACCGTCATCCTGAGGAACCGGAATCGGCACTTCACCACCGGCGAGGAAGGTTGCCTCCTGCCCGGACAGTGCCGACAGGTTCGGCTCGGCCAGGCTACGGGCCAGACCCTTGGCTTCCAGCGCTTCCAGCAGCAGCCGGACCTGGGTGGAGCCTGCGCCAAAGCCGAACAGAATCGCGCCAGTATTCGACTGAACCGCCGGGATGTTGTTGGCCAACGCGTTGCTCAGGGACAACTGGTTGTTCAGCGTGTTGATACCACCGGTCGCGTCACCGCCGGAAAAACCAAGCGAGGCGGACAGGTTCTTGGCGACCGACCGGTTCATCTCGGCAAAGCGGACTTTCAACATGACCTGCTGTACGCCGCCGACATTCATCAGGTTCGACACACGCTCGGGCGCATAGCGCTCGGCCAGTTCCAGAGCACGTGCCAGTTTGGCTGCGCTGGAGACCGTGCCCGAGAGAACGATGCCGTCATTGGCGGTCCGCACTTCGATTCGCTCATTTGGCAGAATCTGGCGCAGGCGCTCTTTGAATTCGGTCACATCGGGCGCAACGCGAACGCGGACGTTCGTGATCAGGTTTCCGGCGCCGTCAAATAGTGTCAGCGTCGTCATGCCTGGCGCTTTGCCCAAGACGTAGATTGTGCGGTCCGAAAGCGACGAGATGTCCGCAATGCCTGCATTCGCGATGCTGAGCTCCGCAAACGGCTGTTCGCTTTCAACCACGATGGCGCGGTTCATGGGCACATCCAGCGTTTCCGCCGTGCCCTTTTTCACCACGCGAAGATTTTGGGCCCAGGCGGAATCGCCGACCGGGCTCAGAACTAGGGCCAACCCCAAAAGGGTCGAACCAATCAAGGAACGTATTGTCATGTGACCTGCCTCTCCGATCACCACTCTATTTTTTTGGGTCTTATGCCCTATGGTGATGAACTCTGCGCGAATTCCAGATTTATTGCAATAATCAAGGGTTTCTGGAATTTTCCTTATGTGGACAATGCGCAACAACCCAAACGAAACGAGCCGCGCATTATGCGCGGCTCGGGCATGGTAACGCTCTGAATGGGCGTCAGTTTGTGCAGGGGATCGGGGTCTCGACGATCTGGTCGCCGCGGCGAGTCCGGATGGTGCAGACCTTCTCGGCCTCTTTCTTCGGTGCGGGCGCTGCTTCTTCGATTCCCAACAGTTTGCGTTGGTCAACCTCAATCGCACTTGCGATGGTTTCATCCTGAACCCCGACCAAGGCCAGAGACAGGCGTCCGGTGTTTTGCGCCTGCGCCAGGGCCGCGATCTGTTCCGGCGTGGCGGCAACGGTGACGGTCCGGGCAATGGTCGTGCCGGTCACATCCGATCCCGCCGTCTGATCGACGGCGATCAACTCGATATTGGTCTGGATCAAGCGGGTGATTTCCCCGTTTGCCCCTTCGACCGCGCTGCGCAGCGATCCGGTCCAGTACACATCAACAACGTCGCCGGGGCGAAGAAAGCCCGAAACGCCCGAGGCGACATCGACACTGATGGCGAACGCGCGCATACCTTTTTCGAGACGCGAGGTCAGGCCGGCCAGCTCACCCGGCCGGGTGATCTTGACCTCCATGATGGCCTCGTCCTTTTCCATGGTGCGCAGAACAAAGCGTTCATTGTTGCCGGTTTCCGGGAACAGAGCCGTCATATCGGTGAACGAACCTTCCGGAACCGCATTCTCAGGCCATTCCACGACGCGCACATCTTCTTGGGTCAGGCGCTCGCCGTATTTAAGCGGACGTTCAGATACGATCACGCCGACGGTCGGAACGACGTCGACCTTGGCGTTGGCAAGGGCCTCTTCGGCCATCTGCCGTTCACGCGCCAAGGCGTTCTGATACTCGGCAATATAGTTGCGGGCCATATAGACCGCACCGCCAGCCAGGGCGACCCCGACGATCAGGACAAGACCAAATACAGCTCGCATGCGTATACCTCTTTATTGCTCTGGCCGGACCTGTACCGGTCCGGGCAGGACATTGAAACAGCATATTTCCTAAATCGGAATTGTGTCGAAATGTGGGACAAATGGATATTTTTCGTTGTTTTATTGGCACAGAACGTTGCGAACGAGCATCTCGTGACGTGGCGTCTGCTGTATCCCAGCATGGGTTGTGCGGTGCGGAGAAGGCAGGGGGCAAACGCGAACAACCGCGCCCGGCTGGCGCGGTTGTCATGTGGCCGGTTGGCCAAGTTCCCGAAAATCAGTTGCCGCCGGATCCGTTCGATCCACCGGTGATGATCCCGCCAACGGCCGTGTTGCTGTCGCCGGTGCTGATGCTGATTGCCGAGTCGGAAAGGGCCGCCTCAACATCGTCAGCCAAGCCCTCGGTCCCACCTTGGATCAAAGCGTAGGCAATCGCTGCCAGGCCGGTGACGGCTGCGGTCAGGACCACCCAGTCGACGGTGATCGCACCGCTATCATCTTTTTTGAAGTTCCTGATGAACTTGATCATTTCGCGTCCCTCCTGACAGAGTGATTCCGCCCAGTTCCGGTTTCTGATGGCGACCAGAATTCTCGCGGGCACCTAAATACTAGTTATCAAAGACTTAAACGCGGTCTCCGTGGCGGAAATTGGGCCAAACGTGGGCCATGCTTGGCCCGGCGCCCGAAATCCGATGCGCAGCGTCTGTCTTGCTTAAAAGGAAAAGGCCGCGCCCTTGGGCGCGGCCTTGTATCCCGATTGGGATGAAGTCAGCTTAGTTGCTGCCAGCGGTGGTGATACCACCAGCTGCCGAGTTCGAACCGGTGCTGATCGTTGCGCTGGTCAGGGCGCTTGAAACGTCGGTTGCCAGGCCGGTCGCGCCGCCTTCGATCTGCTGGTAAGCAACGGCTGCCAGGCCAACAACGGCTGCGGTCAGAACGACCCAGTCAACAGTTACGGCGCCGTCTTCGTCTTTGCGGAAGTTCTTGATGAACTTGATCATGTTACGTCCCTCCTAAAGGATCAAAAAGTCAATAAAACCTCGGGGTCTTTCAGAGCTTCATCTCTCAGTCGGCTCATGACCGTCTCGGTATGGCACTATGTTTGCCCCTCGTGCGTGGCAGGAATTGGGCCAAACAACGAATTTTTTGCCTCAGGCTTAACTTTTTGGTCATTAATCTTGTAACTCATTGAAAGAAAGAATAAAAAATTTTCGACGCCAACCCGTCGCGCTGTTTCGGCGGTGCAAAATTGCGCCAAATGAGGCAAAACCGCCCCAATTCGCTTTGTTTTTCTGGCCTTGCGGGAAGATTCGCGTATCAAATCAACTCAAAAGAACAGATGAGGCAGGCAGAAATGGTTTTCCGGGACGCACTGACATGCGCCGGCGTTTTGGCGTTGCTGGTTGCCGTGGCGGCTCCGGCACCTGCCGCGGATATCGAGCCACGCGGCGTATACAAACGGATCAAGGCTCCCAAGGCGGGGGAACGCCCGCGAGTGACGGTTCAGATCAGTCCGCAAGAACACGCATCAGCACCTTCAGCGCCCAGCACGGGCCCCGATTTGGTCGTGCCCGATATCATAGCCCGGACCAAAGTCCCTCCGGCGGCCTTTCCGGACATAATGAACAAAAAGACCCCCGAGGGCGCGTACAAGGCGTTCTGGGACAAGGTATCGCCGGATATGACTCGAGCCGGCCCTGGCCGCCTTGACGAAGCCCTGCAGGCTCTGGCGGCGACCCAGATTTCATCTCCGCGGCTGCAGAACCTCCAAAAGATCGTCGAGCAGCGCGGGGTCGATATTCTCCGTACGACTGTAGGAACAAAAGTGTCGCCAGCGCTGGTCCTTGCGGTCATGTCCGTGGAATCAGGCGGTCGCCCCACTGCCGTCAGCTCGGCCGGAGCACAGGGTTTGATGCAACTGATGCCTGCCACGGCCAAGCGGTTCGGCGTGACCGACAGCATGTTGCCGGAACAGAATATCGCCGGCGGCGTGAAATACCTGGATTGGCTGATGGGTGAATTCAACGACGACCCGATTCTCGTCCTGGCGGGATACAACGCCGGTGAAGGCGCGGTGCGAAAGCACAATGGTGTTCCGCCTTATGCTGAAACGCGGGACTATGTCCCCAAGGTTCTTGCCGCCTTCCAGGTGGCCCGAGCGTTGTGCGCCACTCCGCCGATGCTGATTTCCGACGGGTGCGTCTTTCAGTCAATGAATTGAAAAAGGCCCGCCGAATGGCGGGCCTTGCGGTTTCTCCGTTTGCTCAGCAGTCAGCTGACGATGGTCGCCTCGGTCGCCGCGCGCATCTCTTCTTCGCTGACGCCATCGGCCAGTTCGACGATTTTCAGGCCGCCTTCGACCACGTCCAGCACGCCCAGGTTGGTGATGATGCGGTCAACCACGCCCTTGCCGGTCAGCGGCAGGGTGCATTCCTTCAGCACTTTGCTGTCGCCGTGCTTGTTGGTGTGGTCCATCACCACGATGACCCGTCCGACGCCGGCCACCAGGTCCATCGCGCCGCCCATGCCCTTGACCAGCTTGCCCGGAATCATCCAGTTGGCCAGATCGCCTTTCTCGTCGACCTCCATCGCGCCCAGGATTGCCGCCGCGATCTTGCCGCCGCGGATCATGGCAAAAGACGTGGCGCTGTCGAAATAGGCGGTGCGGGGCAGTTCGGTGATGGTCTGCTTGCCGGCGTTGATCAGGTCCGGGTCCTCTTCGCCCTCATAGGGGAAGGGGCCCATGCCCAGCATGCCGTTTTCCGATTGCAGGGTGATGTCCTTGTCGCCCACATAGTTCGCCACCAGCGTCGGAATCCCGATGCCGAGGTTCACATACATGCCGTCTTCCAGTTCCTCGGCCGCGCGCGCGGCCATCTGATTGCGGTCCCAGGGCATTACGCTTCCTCCTTCTTGCGGGTGGTGCGCTGTTCAATGCGCTTCTCGTGCTGACCTTGGATGACCCGGTGCACATAGATGCCGGGCAGGTGGATACAGTCGGGATCCAGCGAGCCGCGCGGTACGATCTCTTCGACCTCGGCCACGCAGATCTTGCCGCAGGTCGCCGCCGGCACGTTGAAGTTGCGGGCGGTTTTGCGGAACACCAGGTTGCCGGTGTCGTCGGCCTTCCATGCCTTGACGATGGCCAGATCGGCAAAGATCCCTTCCTCGAGGATGTAGGTCTCGCCGTTGAACTCCTTGTGCTCCTTGCCCTCGGCGATCACGGTGCCGACGCCGGTCTTGGTGTAGAAGCCCGGGATGCCCGCGCCACCGGCGCGCATGCGCTCGGCCAGGGTGCCCTGCGGGGTGAATTCCAGCTCAAGCTCGCCCGACAGGTACTGGCGCATGAATTCGGCGTTCTCACCGACATACGAGCTGATCATCTTCTTGACCTGCCGCGTCTGCAGCAGGATGCCGATGCCGAAATCGTCGACGCCCGCGTTGTTCGAGGCAAAGGTCAGATCCTTCACGCCCGACTCCTTGATCGCTTGCAGCAGCAATTCGGGAATGCCGCACAGGCCGAACCCGCCGGCCGCGATCAGCATGCCATCCCGAAGTATCCCATCGAGGGCCTCGGTGGCATTGGCATAGACTTTCTTCATGGAAAACTCCCCCAATGACATGGTGATGGGCAGGTTGTGCCGCCACGTCATTGGGAAGTCAATGAAACCCGCAGGCGGGTGGTATTTCTACCTAACCGCCCGCGGGGGCCTGGATCAGCCGGCTTTCTTCTTGGGCGCGGCCTTTTTGCGGGTGCCTTTCTTGGCCGCCTTCTCATTGACCAGTTCCACCGCCATTTCGGGCGTCACATCCTCGGGCTTGATGTCCTTGGGCAGGGTCGCGTTGACCTTTTCCCACTTCACATAAGGCCCATAGCGCCCGTCCAGAACCTGGATCGCACCGCCATCGGGATGCTCGCCCAGTTCCTTCAGCGGTTTGGCCGCAGCCCGTCCACGCCGCCCGGGGTTGGCGCGCTTTTCCGCCAACAGTTCGACGGCGCGGTTCATGCCGATCTCGAATACGTCGTTGGGATCCTTAAGGTTGGCATAGACAGGCTTCGCCTCATCCGGCAGCTGGTGCATGATATAGGGACCGAAGCGCCCGAAATTGGCGCTGATCACACCGCCCTCGGGGTGTTCGCCAATCTCGCGCGGCAGGCTCAGTAGGATCAGCGCCTTCTCAAGGTCCATGTCGTCCTTGCTCCAACCCTTGGGCAAAGAGGCGCGTGGCGGTTTATTGTTCTCGGGCGTGGCTTCGCCGCGCTGGACATAGGGGCCGAACCGACCGGATTTCAACCAGATCTCATCCTCGCCATCCATGCCCAGCAGGCGTTCTTCGCCCTCGGCGCCTTCGCCAGCGATGGGGCGGGTATAGTTGCATTCCGGATAGTTCCCGCAGCCCACGAACCCGCCGGTCCGCGAGGTTTTCAGGTGCAGCCGTCCGACCCCGCATTTGGGGCAGATGCGCGGATCAGAACCATCCTCGCGCGGGGGGTACAGCTGTGGGGCCAGCGCCTCGTCCAGCTTGTCGAGCACCTCCGAGATCCGCAGCTCGGACGTCTCGGCGATCGCGGCCGAGAAATCGCGCCAGAACTTGGAGAGCAGGTCCTTGTAGTCGCGGGCGCCGTCGCTCACCTCGTCCAGCTGTTCTTCGAGGTTGGCGGTGAATTCGTAACCCACGTACTGACGGAAGAAATTCAACAAGAAGATCGTGACGATCCGGCCCTTTTCCTCGGGGATCAGGCGGTTCTTGTCCTTGCGGACGTAACCGCGGTCCTGAATCGTGGTGACGATCGAGGCATAGGTCGAGGGTCGTCCGATGCCCAGTTCCTCCATCCGTTTGACCAGGGTCGCCTCGGTATAGCGCGGCGGCGGCTGGGTGTGGTGTTGCAGCGCCAGAACCGCCTCGTTGTCCGACAGGATGGCTTTCTTGTCCGCGCCGTCGGCGGTGGCCTTGTCAAACTGATCCTTCAGCGTGGTCTTGGCAAAGCGCGCCGGATCACCCTGCATGATCTGGGGCAGGCGCTTGTCATCCTCGTCCTCGACATCGTCGCGGCCTTCCTCGTAGACGCGCATGAAGCCGTCGAACAGCACGACCTGACCGGTGGCGCGCAGGCCCACCTGGCCGTCATCGCTGCCGATTTCGACGGTGGTGCGTTCCAGCCGCGCGGCAGCCATCTGGCAGGCGATCGTGCGCTTCCAGATCAGATCGTACAGCTTGCGCTGATCGTCATCCGACAGTTTCAGGGCGGCCGCATCTTTGCTCATGTCCGTGGGCCGGATGCATTCGTGCGCTTCCTGCGCGTTCTTGGCCTTGTTCTTGTACATGCGCGGGCTGTCCGGCACGTATTCGGCACCGAACCGGTCCTTGATCGCGTCCCGCGTGGCGGCGACGGCCTCGGGGGCCATGTCGATGCCGTCAGTTCGCATATAGGTAATGTGCCCGGCCTCGTACAAACGCTGGGCCACCTGCATCGCGTGGCGGGCGCCCATGCCAAATTTGCGGCTGGCTTCCTGCTGCAGGGTCGAGGTCATGAACGGGGCGCTGGGATTGCGCGCGGCTGGCTTCGCTTCGACCGAGGTCACGCTCAGCGCGCGGCTGGTGATGGCCTGCACCGCCAGTTCAGCCTGGGTGGCGTTGGCGATGTCATGTTTGTCCAGCTTTTTGCCGGCCAGCGTGACCAGTCGTGCTTCATAGGTCTGGCCGCGCGGCGTTTCGAACAGCGCCTTGACCGACCAGTATTCCACGGGCTTGAAGGCCTCGATCTCCATCTCGCGCTCGACGATCAGGCGCAGGCAGACCGATTGCACGCGCCCGGCCGATTTCGCGCCGGGCAGCTTGCGCCACAGAACCGGCGACAGGTTGAAGCCGACCAGATAGTCCAACGCGCGCCGGGCGAGGTACGCCTCGACCAACGGCATGTCCACCTCGCGCGGGTTCTGCATCGCCTTGGTCACCGCATCCTTGGTGATGGCGTTGAAGGTCACCCGGCTGACGGCCGTATCCTTCTTGATCGAGCGGCGTTTGGTCAGCGCCTCCTGCAGGTGCCAACTGATCGCCTCGCCCTCGCGGTCGGGGTCGGTTGCCAGGATCAGCGCGTTGTCATCCTTGAGCGCGTCGGCGATGGCCTTGACGTGTTTGCGGCTGTCGGCACCGACCTCCCAAGTCATCGAAAACTCGTGGTCGGGATCCACCGATCCATCCTTCGGAGGCAGGTCGCGAACATGTCCGTAAGAGGCCAGGACCGTGTAGTCGGGGCCAAGGTATTTATTGATCGTTTTTGCTTTGGCCGGGGATTCTACAACAACTACAGGCATTTAGTTAAAAACCTCGCTCGACGGATTGGGCGCCTTCTATGGCCGTGCAAAATGTGTAGGGCAAGATGGATTTGTCAATGCACAGTCTGAAAGGCCCGAAATCCGGCCAAATTGAGACGGTCTGCCCGGGTTGGAACCACCTCGGCAGATCACACGGCGAGGCTCAGCAACCCGCCCGGCTGGCGACGGATCAATCCGTCCAGCTCCAGATCGATCAAAGCGGGGCCGATCACGCTGGCGGGCGCATCAACATCCCGGATCAACTGGTCCTCGGCCAAAGGCGAAGGCCCCAACCGTTCCAGGATTCGGGCGTGGAGCGCCTCGGGAGGAGTGATTGTCTGCGCGACGGGCGCCGTGTCGGGGGCAGGTTCGGACGCTCTGCGCGGCTGCGGGGGCAGGGCGTCGATTACATCCTGCACGCAGCGCACCAGTGTGGCGCCTTCACGGATCAGAAGATTGCATCCGGCGGCGCGGGCGTCGAACGGATGGCCGGGCACGGCAAGAACCTCGCGTCCCTGATCCAGTGCGTCGCGCGCCGTGATGAGGCTGCCGGACTTGGCGGCAGCCTCGACGACGACGACGGCCTGAGACAGACCCGATATGATCCGGTTGCGGCGAGGAAAGTGGCGGGCCTGCGGGGTCACGCCCATTGGTTGTTCGGAGATGCGCAGCCCTTTGGTCGCGATGTTGCAGGCCAGTTCCTTGTTTTCCGCCGGATAGATGATGTCGACGCCACCGGCCATGACCGCAACGGTTCCCGTTTGCAGCGTGGCCAGATGCGCGGCGGTGTCAACACCGCGGGCCAAGCCGGAGACGACTACGTAGCCACTCTCACCCAGGCCACCTGCCAGAGCCCGCGCCATCCTGGTTCCCAAGGACGAACAGTTGCGGGCGCCGACAAGCGAGATCATCGGGCGCTGAAGCACCGACACGTCGCCTACTGCCCAAAGCATAGGAGGGGCATCGTTCAGATCGGTCAGCGCGGTTGGATAGTCGGCGGCCCCAAGGCACAAAAGCCGCGCTTTTGCGGCTTTTGCGGCCTTGAGTTCCGCCTCGATGACGCCGGGCGGGCATATTTCATACCCTGCAATTCCGGCAGCGCGTGCCAATTCCGGCAACGCGGCCAGCGCATTCTGCGCCGAGCCATGTTCGTGCATCAGGCGCCGGAATGTTGCCGGGCCAACCTTGCGCGAGCGCAACAGGCGAAGCCAGGAAAACCGGTCCTCTTCCGTGGTGGGTGGGAGTGGGGGGTGATTGGAAGAAAGCTGCTCTTCGGTCATCCGTCGCTCCGCCTGATTGCAGAACTGGTTTACGGCGTGACGGGTTAACAGCTTGTGAATCGCAGAAAATTTTAGCGTGTTCCAGCGTGGGCTTCGCGAAATAGGCGCGCAAACCTTTGAAGGTAATAACTTTTCTCAGACGGTCATTTTTGATGCGCTACGGTTCATTCCCGCCGGGCCGGCAGCACGGATTAACCATGGTGCCGGCCGCAAGCACACGATTCGTATCAAGCGGCGGATCCTCCGACCGTCAGCCCCTCCATCAGCACCGTAGGCTGCCCCACACCCACAGGCACCCACTGACCGTCCTTGCCGCAGGTTCCCATGCCGGGATCCAGAGCCATGTCGTTGCCCAGGCCCCGGATACGTTTCAGCGCTGAAGGACCGTCGCCGATCAGCGTTGCGCCCTTGACCGGCGCGCCGATCTTGCCGTTCACGACCCGATAGGCCTCGGTGCAGCTGAACACGAATTTGCCGTTGGTGATGTCGACCTGGCCGCCGCCGAAACCTACGGCCCAGATGCCATCCTTGATTTCGGCAACAAGGTCCGCCGGGTTAGCATCGCCGCCCAGCATGATCGTGTTGGTCATGCGCGGCATAGGTTTGTGCGCATAGCTTTGCCGCCGCCCGTTACCGGTGGGGGATACCCCCATCAGGCGCGCATTCTGGCGGTCCTGCATGTAGCCGGTCAGGATGCCGTCTTCGATCAGCACGGTGCGCGAGCTGGGCGTTCCCTCGTCATCCACGGTGATCGATCCGCGACGATCCGGGATCGTTCCGTCATCCACCACGGTCACGCCCTTGGAGGCGATCCGCTGCCCCATCAGCCCGGCAAAGGCCGAACTCCCCTTGCGGTTAAAGTCTCCTTCCAAGCCATGCCCGATGGCCTCGTGCAGCAAAATGCCGGGCCAGCCGGGGCCCAGTGCAACTTCCATCACGCCGGCCGGAGCGGGAACGGCATCAAGGTTGACCAAAGCAATGCGCAGCGCCTCTCGGACCTTGTCCTGCCAATCGGACGGGTCAATCAGGCCGTCCAGACCAACGCGGCCACCACCTCCGGCCGATCCGCTTTCGCGCCGGCCGTTCTGTTCGACGATGACCGACACGTTCAGGCGGGTCATCGGACGAACGTCGCGTACCATGGTGCCATCGGGGCGGAGGATCTCGACCTCTTGCACGGACGCGGCGATCACGGCGCTGACTTGAACCACCCTGGGGTCCAGATCGCGCGCAAATCCGTCGATTTCGCGCAGAGTCTCGACCTTGACCGGGAAGCTGGCGGATTCGATCGGGTCCGCATCCGTATAAAGCTGCTTGTTTGTGCGCCTTGGCGGGGCGGCCAAAGTGCCTCCACCGTCGCCAACCGCCAGCCGGGCGGTTTCCGCAGCACGTTTCAGCGAGGGCATTGATACATCGGTCGAGTGGGCATAACCGGCCACATCACCCTGCACGGCACGCAGCCCGAATCCCTCGGACGCATCGTAAGATGCGGTGCGCAGGCGCCCATCGTCAAAGGCAAGTGTTTCGGATTTCCGACGCTCGACAAACAGCTCGCCGTCTTCGGCCCCGGCGGTGGCCGAGCGCAGTACGGCCAGTGCCTCGTCATGCGGCAATGCGGTCTCGAACGGGCGAAACGGGGCTTGAGTCATGGGTTGCGGCCTTTCGCGTTTGATCCAGATCAAAAATAGCGTCTGTTTGACGCAAGCATTTTGCTTTATCTACCTCCCGGAATATGGTTTTTAACGCGGCCAAAGACAACGGGAGAGGTGTGACCGATTCACACCTGTTCGCCAGAGACGCAAAGATCAAACGATCAGGACAGAAAATGAAGAATGCTTTGATGCTTTCGGGGGTGTTCGCAGCCCTCTCCAGCCTTCCCGCCATGGCTCAGGATCTTGAGATCATCGGCAAGCCGGTCGACGGCGGCATGGGCTTCCAGCCGGCGGCCACCAGCCTGGCCGAAGGGATTCACCGCCTTGACGGTATGATTCTGGTTATCATCACCGCGATCTGTCTGCTGGTCGCAGGCCTGCTGGTATACTGCATCGTGCGCTACAACCAGCGTGTAAACCCGACCCCGGCGCGGTTCTCGCACTACACCCCGGTCGAAATCGCCTGGACCATCGGCCCGATCCTGATCCTGGTCTTCATCGGTGCGTTCTCGCTGCCGGTGCTGTTCAAACAGCAGGAAATCCCCGAGGGTGATGTCGTCATCAAGGTGACCGGCAACCAGTGGTACTGGACCTATGAGTATGTCGATCACGACTTTGCGTTCGACAGCTACCTGCTGGGTCACCCGGCCACCCTGGACGAAGGTGCACGCCCCGCCGATGCGGATGTAACCCCGTTCGTTCTGGACGATGCGATGCGCGCCAAGCTGGCCGATGCCGGCTACAGCGAGGATGAGTGGCTACTGGCCACCGACACCGCCGTCGTGGTTCCCGTCAACAAGGTGGTTGTGATGCAGGTCACCGCGGCTGACGTGATCCACTCATGGACGATCCCCGCTTTTGGCGTCAAGCAGGACGGCGTTCCGGGCCGTCTGGCCGAGCTGTGGTTCCAGGCCGACAAGGAAGGCATCTACTTCGGGCAGTGCTCCGAGCTGTGCGGCAAGGACCACGCCTACATGCCGATTACCGTCAAAGTCGTCAGCGAAGAAGCCTACCAGGAATGGCTGCAGGGCGCGTTGGACGAATACGCCGGCCAGCCGGCGTCGTTCCAGATCGCCTCGAACTGACGATCCCGGGGCCTGAGGCCCGATCGAAACCAAGGACAGGCTGCGCGGCTTTCGCGCAGCTTTCGCACCACAAGGACCTGACATGACCGACGCGAGCATCAATGCCAGCACACTTGCCGCACAATCCGGTGCGGACGAGGCCGGCTTTGGCGACTATTTCGCCCTGCTCAAGCCGCGGGTGATGTCGCTTGTCGTGTTCACCGCGTTGGTGGGTCTGCTGGCCGCACCTGTGCCGGTACATCCGTTCGTCGGCTTCTGCGCCATCCTGTTCATCGCCATCGGCGGCGGCGCCTCGGGCGCGCTGAACATGTGGTGGGACGCGGATATCGACAAGGTGATGAAGCGCACCAAGGGCCGTCCGATTCCGTCGGGCAAGGTCGAGCCCGGCGAGGCGATGGCGCTGGGCCTGGCTCTGTCGGGTCTGTCGGTGATCATGCTGGGCTTGGCGACCAACTGGTTCGCGGGCGCGTTTCTGGCCTTTACCATCTTTTTCTATGTCGTGATCTACACGATGTGGCTCAAGCGCCTGACGCCGCAGAACATCGTGATCGGTGGTGCCGCGGGCGCTTTCCCGCCGGTAATCGGCTGGGTTGCCGCGACGGGCTCGATGACGCTCGAGCCGTGGCTGATGTTTGCCCTGACCTTCATGTGGACCCCGCCGCATTTCTGGGCGCTGGCGCTGTTCATGCGCTCGGATTATGACGACGCCGGCGTGCCGATGCTGACCGTAACGCATGGACGCCGCGCCACGCGGACCCATATTCTGGTCTATACCGCATTGCTGGCTCTGCTGGCCGTGGGCACGGCGTTCTCGGGCATCGGTGGGCCGATTTACCTGGCTGTTGCCGTGGTGTTGAACGCTCTGTTCCTGCGGGGGGCATGGGCCATCTCGCGCCGCACCGAAGACGACGCGGAGGCGGACAATTTCAAGGTCGAGCGCAGCTTTTTCAAGCTGTCGCTGCTGTACCTGTTCCTGCATTTCGGCGCGATCCTCGCCGAGGCGCTGCTGAAACCCTACGGGTTGGGAGGCTGGTCATGAGCCTGCGCAAAAGCCATGAGCTGCACCAGCGTCGCTTCGGCCGCAACCTGGGTGTCGGGCTGACGTTGGCGGCGTTCATCGTGATCATCTTCGGCCTGACCATCGTCAAGGTCTCGGGCAGCGATTTCGGCGTGCCCAGCGAGGAGGTTCAGAACTGATGGCTTTGAGCGGACCGCAGAAGACCGTTGCACAGACCGTTGGTCTGGTTGTTCTGATGGGCAGCCTGGCCTGGGCGGCCGTGCCGTTCTACGACTGGTTCTGCCGGGTCACCGGGTTCGGGGGCACCACGGGCGTTGCCGAGGCCACGCCCGACGATATCCTCGACCGGGTGGTGACCGTTCGCTTCGACGCCTCCAAGGCCAAGGACATGCCGTGGGAATTCAAACCCGTCGAGCGAGAGATGAAGGTGCGTATCGGTGAGACCGGTCTGGCCTTTTACGAAGCATACAATCCGACCGACAAGCCGGTTGCGGGACAGGCATCGTACAACGTGACGCCCTATTCCGCCGGCGGATACTTCCAGAAGATCGCCTGTTTCTGCTTTGAAGAGCAGGTTCTGGAGCCTGGCGAGCGGGTCGAGATGCCCGTAACTTTCTTCGTCGACCCCGAAATGGTGGAAGACCCCGAAGCACAGTATGTTCATACGATCACGCTGTCGTATACATTCTATGAAATAGACCTGCCCGAGGGCTATGCCGCCCTGGATGCGCAGGCAGAAACAAACACGAACTAACGCCTGTAGGTGAGGGACGCTGATGGCACACGCAAAAAACCACGATTACCACATTCTGGCACCTTCGATCTGGCCGCTGATCGGCGCGATCGGTGGCTTCGTCATGCTGTTCGGAGCCGTCTTGTGGATGCACGGCATGACCTCCTTCGTGTTCTGGGGTGGTCTTGTGGCGGTACTCTACACGATGTTTGCCTGGTGGTCCGAGGTCGTGGCCGAAAGCCGCGCGGGTGATCACACTCCGGTCGTCCGGATCGGACTGCGCTACGGGTTCATCCTGTTCGTGATGTCCGAGGTGATGTTCTTCTTTGCCTGGTTCTGGTCGTTCTTCAAACATCGCATGTATCCGATGTACGACTATGCCGGTACCGAATACATCCAGCCTGACATCCACGCGGTGGACCCGTTCCACCTGCCGCTGATCAACACTCTGGTTCTGTTGCTATCGGGCTGTGCGATCACTTGGGCGCACCACGCGCTGGTCCACGACAACGACCGCAAGGCGCTGATTCAGGGTCTCGCGATCGGTATCGTCCTGGGTATCGCCTTCACCTTCCTGCAGGCCTTCGAATACTACGAACTACTGGCCCACGAAGGGTGGGAGTTCGGCGGCGATCAGTTCTACTCGAACTTCTTCATGGCAACCGGCTTCCACGGCGCACATGTGATCATCGGCACCATCTTTCTGACGGTCTGTCTGATCCGCGCGCTGCGTGGCGACTTTACCCCGGAGAAACACGTCGGGTTCGAGGCGGCCGCATGGTACTGGCACTTTGTCGACGTTGTCTGGTTGTTCCTGTTCTTCGCCGTTTACATTTGGGGTCAGGCACCTCTGATGTGACGTCGCGCAAGGCTGTCGAATTGCAAAAGCCGCCCTTCTGGGCGGCTTTTTCTCGATCAGGTGCGCAAGGGATTGCGCCCCTTACAATTGCAAGGTTGCATTTCCTTGCGCACAGACCGTAACAAGACGCCGGCTTGACCCCGAGCCGCTATGACACGCAACAAGGGCCAGACATGCGCCGCATCCTGTTTCTGCTGATTTTCGGGCTCGCCGGGCTGGCGGTTCTTGTGTCTCTGGGCACTTGGCAGGTTCAGCGTCTGGCGTGGAAAGAGGGCATTCTGGCCGATATCGAAGCCCGGATCGCCGCCTATCCGGTGCCGCTGCCCGAGGCGGTCGATCCCGAAGCCGACCGCTATCTGCCCGTAGAGGTATCGGGCGAGATGCTGCCCGGCGAAATCCATGTGCTGGTTTCGGTCAAACAGGTCGGGCCGGGCTATCGGATCATAGCGCCTTTCCGAACCGGTGATCGTACGATCCTGGTGGATCGGGGTTTTGTGCCCACAACGGCCAAGCAGGCCGAACGCCAGATCGGCCCCACGCAGGTTGTCGGAAATCTGCATTGGCCCGATGAGATCGACGGCTATACCCCCGATCCGGACCGGGCGGGCAACATCTGGTTTGCCCGCGATGTACCCGCGCTGGCCGATGCGCTTGGGGCCGAGCCGATCCTTCTGGTTGCCCGCAGCCAGACCGATCCCGCCATCACGCCGCTGCCGGTGGATACGGCGGGTATTCCCAATGACCATCTGCAATACGCGGTGACATGGTTCGGCCTGGCGCTGGTCTGGGCCGCAATGACCGGATATTTCCTGTGGCGCGGCCGCGCCCCATCAGAAAGTGACGCGCAATGAAATATATCTCGACCCGCGGGCAGGCGCCCGAACTGAGCTTTGAAGAGGCGATGCTGACCGGTCTTGCCCGCGACGGCGGCCTGTACCTGCCTGCCGAGATCGCGGTTCTGAGCCAGGACGAGATCGCCGCGATGGCCGGGCTGCCCTATGAAGAGATCGCGTTCCGCGTTATGTGGCCCTATGTCAGCGGCTCGTTCGCCGGGGACGAATTCAAAGAGATCATTGCCCGCGCCTATGCCGGGTTCGGTCATGATGCCCGCGCGCCGTTGAAGCAGCTGAACGAGAACCACTTTCTGTTGGAGCTGTTCCACGGGCCCACGCTGGCCTTCAAGGATTTCGCCATGCAACTGATTGGTCAGCTGTTTCAGGTGGCGCTGAAGCGGCGGGGTGAGCGTGTGACCATCGTGGGCGCCACCAGCGGCGATACCGGATCTGCCGCGATCGAGGCGTTCCGGGGGCTGGATGCGGTCGATGTGTTCATCCTGTTCCCGCACGGTCGCGTGTCCGAGGTGCAGCGCCGGCAGATGACCACACCCGCCGACAGCAACGTGCACGCGCTGGCCGTCGATGGCGATTTCGACGACTGTCAGGCCGCCGTGAAGGACATGTTCAACGATTTCGACTTCCGCGACGGGGTCAAGCTGGCGGGGGTGAACTCGATCAACTTTGCCCGCGTGCTGGCTCAGGTGGTCTATTATTTCTCGGCCGCGACCAGCCTGGGCGCGCCGCACCGCAAGGTCAGCTTCACTGTACCCACCGGCAATTTCGGCGACATCTTCGCCGGCTACATCGCCAAGCGGATGGGTCTGCCCATCGACCGTCTGGTGGTGGCGACCAACCAAAACGACATCCTGCATCGCTGCTTGTCGGGGCAGGGCTACTTCAAGGGCGACACCATCCCCTCGATCAGCCCGTCGATGGACATTCAGGTCAGCTCGAACTTTGAACGCGCGCTGTACTATGCCTATGGCGAGGACGGGCGGGCCGTGGCGCAGTTGATGGACGAGCTGAAACAGGGCGGCTTCCACGTCAGCCAAGGCGCGATGGAGGCCCTGCGCGAAAGTTTCGACTCGGGCCGTGTGTCCGAAGAAGAAACGCTGGCCACGATCAAATCCACGCTGGAACAGAGCGCCGAGCTTGTCTGCCCGCACACTGCCGTGGGCATCAAGGTGGCCGAAGACACCCGTGCCGCCGATGTGCCGATGGTCACGCTGGCCACCGCGCACCCTGCGAAATTCCCCGCCGCGGTCGAGCAGGCCAGCGGTGAGCATCCGCCTCTTCCCTCGCGCATGTCCGATCTATATGAACGTCCGGAACGGGTGACCCGCATCGCCAACGATCTGGGCGCCATCGAGGATCATATCAAAAGGCACATTGCTGAGTGACTGTCAGACTGGACCAACTAACGAACGGCTTTCGGATCGTCAGCGAGCAGATGCCGGGGCTGCAATCGGCCGCCATCGGAATCTGGGTGACCGCCGGCGGGCGGCACGAGCGGATCGAACAGAACGGCATCGCGCATTTCCTCGAGCACATGGCCTTCAAGGGCACCGAGCGGCGCTCGGCCCTGCAGATCGCCGAGGCGATCGAGGATGTGGGGGGATATATCAACGCCTATACCTCGCGCGAGGTGACGGCCTATTACGCCCGGGTGCTGAAGGATGACGTGGCACTGGCGATGGACGTGATCGGCGACATCGTTCTGAACCCCGTCTTCGATCCGCGCGAAATCGAAGTCGAGCGCGGCGTGATCCTGCAGGAAATCGGCCAGGCGCATGACACGCCCGATGACGTGATCTTTGACTGGCTGCAGGAACAGAGCTATCGCGACCAACCGCTGGGCCGCCCCATCCTTGGCCCATCCGAACGGGTCAGCGCCTTTTCGCGCGACGACCTGTCGGCCTTCGTGGCCGAGCATTATGCGCCCGACCAGATGATCCTGTCGGCGGCAGGTGCCGTCGATCATGACCAGCTGATGAAGCTGGCAGAAGAGATGTTCGGCCATCTGCAACCCCGCAAGGGGCTGCTGCCGGAACCCGCCCGGTTCACCGGCGGCGAGGCGCGGCGGGACAAGGCGCTGGAGCAGGCGCATTTCGCACTGGCGCTGGAAAGCCCGGGCTATCGCGATGACGAGATCTATACCGCGCAGATCTATTCGACCGCGCTGGGTGGCGGCATGTCCTCGCGCCTGTTCCAGGAAGTGCGCGAGACCCGCGGGCTGTGCTATACGATCTTTGCCCAGACCGGCGCCTATGCCGACACGGGAACGACCACGATCTATGCCGGCACCTCGGCCGATCAGGTGGGCGAACTGGCCACCATCACCATCGACGAGATGAAGCGTGCCGCCGAGGACATGAGCCCCGAGGAGGTTGCCCGGGCCCGGGCGCAGATGAAGGCCGGGATGCTGATGGGGCTGGAAAGCCCCTCGAACCGGGCCGAGCGTCTGGCCCGACTGGTGCAGATCTGGGGCCGTGTTCCGCCGCTTGAGGAAACCGTGGCCAAGATCGACGCGGTCAGCACTGCAGACGTCCGCGCCTTCGCCGAGAAGATGGCGGTTCAGGCCCCGGCGGCGCTGGCGCTTTACGGGCCTGTGGGGGGTGCGCCGACACTGGAGAGGCTGCAGGAGAGGCGCGCGGCGTGATGCTGTTGGGCAGACGCAGGCTGAAACTCGAGACCGAGCGGTTGAGCTTGCGCCCGCCCGTGCATTCCGACTTCAACGACTGGGCCGCGCTGCGGCTGGCCTCGCGCGAGTATCTGACCCCGTGGGAGCCGATCTGGGCCAAGGACCATCTGACCCGCAAATCCTTCACCAACCGTGTCTACTGGGCGCAACGCTCGGTGGCCAATGGCACGGCGGTTCCGCTGTTCCTGTTCCGCAGAACCGATGACATGCTGGTGGGCGCCATCACGCTGGACAACATCCGCCGGGGGCCGGCGCAGGCCGGAACGCTGGGCTATTGGACCGGGCAGGCCTTTGCCCGGCAGGGTTACATGCGCGAGGCCATCGGCGCCGTGGTGCATTACGCCTTTACCCGGCTGGACCTGAGCCGGATCGAGGCCGCCTGTCTGCCGGAAAACGCCGCCTCTCGCGGGCTTCTGGAAAGTTCGGGGTTCAAATACGAGGGCGTGGCGCAATCCTATCTGCAGATCAACGGGCGTTGGCGGACGCATGTGCTCTATGCGTCGCTGCGATCGGACCGGCGCGGGCGGACGGACGCGGGCTAGGGCGCCCGTTCGGCCCTGATCCGGGCGGGCCTGTTTCCGAAATCTGGGCCCCGTGACGTGACTCGAGGCGCCGATGCGCTAGACTTCCCGTCATGCGGAGTATTTTGGCGGGTTTGATCTTTCTGGCAGGGACGGCGGCGGCGCAGGAGCGTCGGCCGAGTCATTGCATCGCCATCGCCCAGAACACCCCCGGCATCGAATATCTGCACAAGGCGGCGTGGCAGGATCCGGTGCCCGAATTCTCGGTCCGGATCAGCTATGTCGCGCATGCGTCCTTTCTGATCCAGACACCCGGCGGGCTGAATGCCGTGACTGATTTCACCGGGTTCATCGGCGGCGCGGACCTGATCCCCGACATCGTGACGATGAACCACGCCCATGACACCCATTGGACCGCCTATCCCGATCCGGCCATTCCTCATGTGCTGCCGGGGTGGGGTGAGTTCGGGCAGGGCATCGAACACTATCTGGATCTGGGCGAATTGCTGGTGCGCAACGTCTCGACCGACATCCGGTCTGCTTACGGTGGGGTGGAAGAGCGCGGGAACTCGATCTTTGTGTTCGAGGTCGAAGGCCTGTGCATCGGCCATCTGGGACATCTGCACCATGTGCCGTCCGACGCGCAATTCGCCGCCCTTGGGCGGCTGGACGTGGTCATGGCGGCGGTAGACGGGGGCACGACCATGCCCTTGCCCGAGATGATCTCGGTCCTGCAGCGGCTGAAAAGCTCGGTCATCATTCCGATGCACTGGTTCTCGGGCTATTCGCTGGACCGGTTCCTGGCCGATATCCGATCCGACTTCCCGGTGCGCCGGGATGGGGTTTCGGAGATCGAAGTGTCCCTGCGGACCCTCCCGGACCGCCCGACGGTGGTAGTGCTCGAGCCGCAATACCTGATGGAACTGGAATAAGCCTTGCCGTGCGCCGCGGGCTTGGGCATGCAGAGGGCATGCATTTGAACCCTGCCGACGAAACCTTTGCCGAAACCATCCGCGCCCGCCTGGGTGACGATATTCTGCGCCCGGTCGAGCCGCGCTATCTGGACGAGCCGCGCCGCCGCTTTGTCGGGCAGGCGGGTCTGCTGGCCTTGCCCCGCACGGTTGAGCAGGTCGCAGCCTTGGTGCGATTGGCGTCCGAGGCCCGCGTCCCGGTGGTTCCATACGGTGGCGGCACCGGTCTTGTGGGCGGGCAGGTCATGGCGGATGGCCCCGCGCCCCTGATCCTGACGCTCGAGCGGATGCGCGCGATCCGGGCCGTTTACCCGACCGAAAACATCCTGATCGCCGAGGCTGGTGCGGTGCTGGCCGACATTCAGGCCGCGGTCGAGGCGGCCAATCGGTTGTTTCCGTTGTCGCTGGCGGCGCAGGGGTCATGCCGGATCGGGGGAAACCTGGCTACCAATGCAGGGGGCGTCAACGTCCTGCGCTATGGCAATGCGCGGGATCTGTGCCTCGGGCTCGAGGCGGTTCTGCCCAACGGCGAGATCTGGCACGGGCTGGGGCGGCTGCGAAAGGACAACACCGGTTATGACCTGCGCAACCTGCTGATCGGGTCCGAGGGCACGCTGGGGGTTATCACCGCCGCCTCGCTCAAACTGTTCCCGCGTCCTGCCGGGCTGGGCACGGCGATCTTTCAGGTGGCCAGTCCCGAAGCGGCGATCGACCTGCTGGCCCTGGCCCGGGACCATCTGGGCGAAACCGTCAGCGCATTCGAACTGATCCACAGACAGGGGCTGGATTTTCTGGCAGAGGTCTTGCCGGACGTGCGGCAACCCTTTGACACACCGCCGGAATGGTCGGTCCTGATCGAGCTGGGATTGGCGGCGGGGCACGAGCCCGAGGCGGCGCTGGAATCCTTGTTCGTGGCAGCGGAGGCGCGTGGTCTGGTGTCGGACGGCGTCATCGCCCAGAGCGCCGCGCAGCGCGACGCGCTGTGGTCGGTGCGCGAACGCATCCCCGAGGCAAACCGGTTGATCGGTTCGGTGTCCAGCCACGATATCTCGGTTCCGATTTCGCGGATCCCCGACTTCATCCGGCAAGGCGGCAAGGCGATTGCGGCCCTCGGACCGTTCCGGGTGAACTGCTTTGGTCATCTTGGGGACGGCAACCTGCACTACAACGTCTTCCCGCCCAAAGGCCTCGACCGGGGCGAGTTTGATGACCGGCGCGCCGCGATCAAGCGCGCGGTCCATGACCTCGTGCATGAGTTTGAGGGATCGGTCAGTGCCGAGCATGGGGTGGGCCGTCTGAAGACCGATGATCTGGAACGCTATGGTGATCCAGCCAAACTGTCGGCCATGCGCGCCATAAAGGCTGCTTTGGACCCGCTCGGGATAATGAACCCGGGCGCCGTCCTGTCAGATGTGTGAGTGCGGCCCGGACGCTCCGGGCCGCAGCGATGCGTTATTTACGACTCGGGCAGGATAACCTTGTCGATGACGTGGATCACGCCATTGCTGGTTTCGATATCTGCCTGAACGACATTTGCGTCATTGACCATGACACCGTTGTCGAGATCGATTGTGATCTCTCCACCCTGAACGGTGGCGGCGGTCATGTCGTCGGACAGATCACCCGACATCACTTTGCCCGGAACCACGTGATAGGTGAGGATCGCAACAAGCTGATCCTTGTTCTCGGGCTTCAGCAGCGTTTCCACGGTGCCTTCGGGCAGAGCAGCAAAGGCTTCATCCGTGGGCGCGAAAACGGTGAATGGGCCTTCGCCCTTCAGCGTGTCAACCAACTCGGCGGCCTGTACGGCTGCAACCAGAGTGTTGAAGCTGCCGGCTCCGACAGCGGTGTCCACAATGTCCTTGCCGTGGCCGTCGGCAATGGCAGCGGTCGAAAACAGGATACTGGCGACACCGGCAACAGCGAATTTGCGAAACATGATCTACTTCCCTTGTTGAGGATGTCATCGGCGACATCAGGGGCGATACGGGGACATGCCGGAAGGAGATCACGCGTCGGGGACAAAAAAACCGACTGGAAAACGAACGACGCCGCGCTAAGCGCGCGGCATTTCCAGCGACAAGTCACGAAATCGTGACCGTTGTCTGTTCACAGCCCTTCGAATTCGCACAGGACATGGACGTCCATGCCCATGTCCTCGAGCACCTTCCGGCCACCCAGCTCGGGCAGGTCGATGATGAAGGCGCAGCTGACGATCTCGCCACCCAGACGTTCGATCAGCTTGATGCCTGCTGCGGCAGTGCCGCCGGTGGCCAGCAGGTCATCGACCACCAGAACCTTTTCGCCGGGCTGGATCGCGTCATCGTGGATCTCGACGATGGCCTCGCCGTATTCCAGCTTGTATTCCTCGCTGATCGTGGTGCCCGGCAGTTTGCCCTTCTTGCGGATCGGGACAAAGCCCACGCTCAGTTGGTGCGCGATTGCGCCCCCCAGGATGAAACCGCGCGCCTCGAGCCCCACGACCTTGTCGATGCGCTCGCCGGCATAGGGGTGCAGCATCTGGTCGATGGCCATGCGAAACCCGCGGGGATCGGCAAACAGGGTCGTCACGTCGCGGAACATGATCCCTTCGTGGGGGAAATCGACGATGGTCCGAATGTAATCCTTGACCGTTTTGCTTCTGGACATGGGGCAACCCTTCTTGCGTCAAAACACGGCGGTGTTTGGCGTATCACGGCCAGTCATGCAAGCCACGGTTGCCTGCCTGCGCGTATTTGCTGCGGAACAGATGCGCCCGGATCACCCGCCCTTGGGGGGCTGCGGGTATCGACAAGCGATGCGCTTTGTCTATAGAAGGTGCCACGCGCTGATGCAGGCCCAGAACAAGGATGACAGCCGTGGCCAAGGCCGACCTCAAGGGATCCACAAAAAAGAACAGCCAGCTGGTTCTGCGCCTGGACAAGGACGAACGCGACGCGTTCGTTGCGCTGTGCCGCGATCTCGACACCTCGGCCGCGCGCGAGATCCGCAAGTTCATTCGCGCATTCATGGCCGAGAACGCCGGGACCTGACTGCTTTCAGGCCGGGCGGCGCAGTACCGCCGTGGCCACGCCCATTCCGATCAGGGTCAACCCTCCGAAACGGGTCATGCCGGTGATGATGCCGGGGCGGCCGATTACGCGGCGCAGCCGGTCGGCCAGCAGCGCATAGGCCAGCGCGTTCAGCCCGGCCAATCCCACGAAAGTCGCAATCAGGATCGCGAACTGCGGGCCCAGCGGCTCGGCCGGGCGCAGAAATTGCGGCACGAAGGCGATGAAGAAGGCGATGGATTTCGGGTTCAGCGCAGTAACAGCGGCCGCATGGCCGAACACGCCGCGCGCGGTGACGTCGCGCCCGGTGGCAACTGCCTGCATCCCGCCGGACGGCGCACTGCGCAGCAGCTTGATGCCCAGCCAGACCAGATAGGCGGCTCCCACCCATTTCAGCACCGAAAACAGCGTGGCCGACGCCAGCACCAGCGCCCCAAGCCCCAGCAACGAGGCGGTCATGGCAATCAGGTCCCCCAGCGCAACCCCCGTGGCCGAGGCCACGGCCACGCTGCGCCCTTTGGACAGCGCATAGCTGAGCACCAGCAGGACCGTCGGGCCCGGTATCAGCAGAAGGGCGGTCGAGGCGGCGACAAAGGCCAGCCAAAGTTCAAAATCCATCATCCAACTCCGTCAAATCCGCAGCAGCTAGCCTAAGAAAACACGTGGCCGTCAAGGCCGCCTACAATACCCGGCCCGCCACCGCATCCAGCTTGGCCAGCACTTGCGGGTCGCGCTTTTCCGGGGCCGTCAAAATCGCGTGGTCCAGCGCACGGTCGCAGCCATGCGGGCAGGGGGTGCGGTCTGCCCCCAGCAGGGCGGGCAGGCCTTTGACCAAGGCGCGCGCGTTCTCGGCGTTGCCGCTCAGCGTCGCGATGATCGCGGTCACGTCCACTTCGCCGTGATCGGGGTGCCAGCTGTCATAGTCGGTGACCATCGCCACCGAGGCATAGCAAAGCTCGGCCTCGCGGGTCAGTTTGGCCTCGGGCATGTTGGTCATGCCGATCACGTCGCAGCCCCACTGCTCGCGGTACATCTTCGATTCCGCCAGCGTCGAGAATTGCGGCCCTTCCATCGCCAGGTAGGTGCCGCCGCGATGCACGGTGATGCCGGCCGCACGGGCGGCGGATTCACAGGCATCGCCCAGGCGTGGGCAGGTCGGATGGGCCACGCTGACATGGGCGACGCAGCCGGTGCCGAAAAAGCTTTTCTCGCGGGCGAAGGTGCGGTCGATGAACTGATCGACGACCACGAAATCGCCTGGGGCCATGTGTTCGCGGAAGGAGCCGCAGGCCGAAACTGAGATCACATCGGTGACCCCCAGCCGTTTCAGCGCGTCGATATTGGCGCGATAGGGCACCTCGGTCGGCGAATGCACATGCCCGCGCCCGTGGCGGGGCAGAAAGGCCATCTCGATGCCGTCCAGTGTCCCGGTCAGGATCTGGTCGGACGGCGCGCCCCAAGGCGTTTCCACGGTAACCCATTGCGGCGTTTCCAGCCCATCGATGTCATAAATTCCCGATCCGCCGATGACGGCAATCTTTGTCTGGGCCACGTTCGTTCTCCGCTGCGATACCTGCCTGTGGGAATTTCTGCGGGCTTGTCGGGCATTTGGCAAGGCTTGCCGGTGTTTTTGCGCCCCACAGGGGCCACAAGGCGCGCGGCCTTGCAGTTTTTGCATGACAGCCTGCCATCGATGGGCTAGCAGACAGCGCCGAAGGCGGGTATACGACCGCCTTCGCGCGAACATTCTGACCCACAGGACCATTTCATGCCCCGAGCCTTGCTGGCAAACTTTGCCAATCGCCTCGCTATTCCCGATCTGAGCTGGATGCCGGACGAAAAGCTGACCCCCGCCCGCCTGCGGATCGAGCTTCTGTCGGGCCTGACCGTCGCCCTGGCCTTGGTGCCCGAAGCGGTGGCCTTTGCCTTCGTCGCCGGGGTTCACCCTCTGGTGGGCCTCTACGCGGCGTTCCTGGTGGGGCTGATCACCGCGCTGATCGGGGGCCGTCCGGGTATGATCTCGGGCGCAACCGGTGCGCTGGCGGTCGTCATGGTGGCGCTGGTGGCGCAGCACGGGGTCGAATACCTGTTCGCCACGGTGGTCTTGATGGGCATTCTGCAGATCATCGCGGGGGCCATGCACTGGGGCCGGTTCATCCGACTGGTGCCGCATCCGGTGATGCTGGGCTTTGTCAACGGCCTGGCCATCGTAATCTTTCTGGCGCAACTGGGCCAGTTCAAGGTGCCGGGCACGATGGAAAACACTGGCCACGGCATGAGCGGCGGTGAATGGCTGTCCGGGATGCAACTCTATACGATGCTGGGGCTGGTCGCGCTGACCATGGTGGTGATCTGGGTGATGCCGCGCATCACGCGCATCGTGCCAGCGCCGCTGGCGGGCATCGTCGTGGTTGCCGCGTTGGTGATCGGCATGGGGCTGGATGTCCCGCGCGTCGGTGACCTGGCCTCGATCGAGGGCGGACTGCCGAAATTCCACATCCCCATGGTTCCGCTGACTTGGGAGACATTGGAGATCATTCTGCCCTACGCCGTCATCCTGGCCGCCATCGGCCTGATCGAATCTCTGCTTACGCTGAACCTGGTGGGCGAGATCACCGGCAAGCGCGGTGGTGCGTCGCAGGAATGCATCGCGCAGGGCACCGCCAACGTCGTGACCGGGTTCTTTGGCGGCATGGGCGGCTGTGCGATGATCGGTCAGTCGATGATCAACGTGAAGTCCGGCGGCCGCACGCGCATCGCGGGGATCGCTGCCGCGCTGTTCCTGCTGGTGTTCATCCTTGTCGGCTCACCCCTGATCGAACAGATCCCGCTGGCCGCGCTGGTTGGCGTGATGTTCATGGTGGTGATCGGCACCTTTGCTTGGAACTCGTTCAACATCCTGCGCAAGGTGCCGCTGACGGATGCCTTCGTCATCGTTCTGGTCACCGTCGTCACCGTGATGGAAGACCTCGCTGTGGCCGTCGTGGTCGGCGTGATCGTTTCGGCGCTGGCCTATGCCTGGAACAACGCCAAGCGCATCCACGCGGTCACCCGCGACTCGGAAACCGAGAAAGGCGCCAAGGTCTACGAGATCAAGGGGCCGCTGTTCTTCGGCTCGTCTGAGGGGTTTGTCGAACTGTTCGATGTCCAGAACGACCCGGAAACGGTGATCGTGGACTTCGCCGACAGCCGTGTGGTCGACCAATCGGCCCTGCAGGCCATCGAAAACATCGCCGCGAAATACGAGGCGGCAGGCAAGCGCGTCATGCTGCGCCATCTCAGCCGGGATTGCCACAAGCTGCTCAAGAAAGCAGGTCACCTGATGGTCGACAGCGACGATGACCCGGATTACGGCCTTGCGGTCGACTATTCTGTTCGAACCGGCGTTCTGGGCGGCCATTGAGCCCCCAAACCCGGCTCAATCGTCTGGACGATTGAGGGAAAACAACTCCGTCACCACCGAGTAGTCGCGATACCCAAGCCGCGACAAGGGTTGAAAGGTGGTGACGTCGAACTTGCCGTCCTTCAGGCAGTCATCGCGCAGGTGCACGCCGACGACTTGTCCGAAAACCACCCGGTTGGCCTGGCCGGGCAGCGTGACGATCTGGGTCAGTTTGCATTCCAGCGCGGCGGGGGCGCCTTCGATGCGAGCGCATGGGATGGTTTCGCATTCCACAGGTGTCAGGTCGGCGTAGGCGAACTCGTCCACCTCTTTCGGAAGGCTGGCCGAGCTTGCGTTCATCGCGTCCCGATGGGCGTGGGCCACCACGTTGACGCAAAAGACGCCGGTCGCCTCGATATTGGCGATGCTGTCCTTTCCGCGGTCCTGGTCGTGTTTCGTGCCGGTGGAGGCAAACATCACCTGCGGCGGCGTATAGGCGACCCCGTTGAAGAATGAATAGGGCGCCAGATTGTTGATCCCATCGGCGCTGCGGGTCGAGATCCATCCGATCGGGCGCGGCGTGATGATGGCGTTGAACGGGTTGTGCGGCAAACCGTGACCGTCTTCGGGGCGATAGAACATCTGGTCTCCAAGCGTTTGCTCAAGGCCTAGCGAAGTGCTAGGGCGATTGCCAGAGTCGAAAAGAGGGCCGCGGTGCAGCAGTTCGGGATCAGGCCGGAAGAGCCGGAGGATTGGTGGGAAGTCGAAGCCCTCTACGACCTGTGTTTTGCACCGGGGCGCGAGGCGCTGTCCTCCTACCGCTTGCGCGACGATGTTCCGCCAGTGCCGGGCCTGTCGATGGTGGCCCGTGACGGGCAGGGGATTTTGGCCGGGGCCATCCGATTCTGGCCCGTTCATGTTGGCGCACACGATGCGCTTTTGCTGGGGCCCGTGGCCGTCCACCCGACCCACCAGGGCGAAGGGTTGGGTGGTTTTCTGATCCGTGAAGGCATCGAAGCGGGGCGGGCCAAAGGGTGGGAGCGGGTCATGCTGGTCGGTGACGCGCCCTACTATTCACGCTTTGGGTTTGCCCGGCTCGAGGGGGTAGAGATGCCACCGCCAACCAACCCGGATCGGGTCCTCGGGCTGGATTTGGCGCCCGGCGCCTGGCACGGAGTGAGTGGTTCGGTGACCCGCTGGACGCGCTGATCTATTGAAACGGCGTTGTGAAATGCCAATGTTTCAGGGTCAGGAGGACACCGAATGAATGACGTCGTTCTCGTCGGAGAAATCGACCCCGACGCTGAGTTGGACCGGCTGGCAAGCCACTACCGCAGCGCGGGCGGCAGCGGTATCAGGTTGCTCAATCGTCTGGGTGGATCGGCTGAGTCGCTGCTGGAACAGCTGCCCGGTTCGGTGCGCGATGGGCTGACCGGTGCAACCGAGCAGGCCTTGTGGCTTGCAGTTCGTGCCGCTGACGGATCGCGCCGCGCGGTTCCCGACCAGAAGCCGTGGGTCAACACCGCCATATCGACCACGATGGGCGCCGCGGGTGGGGCTGGCGGCCTGACGACGGCGTTGATCGAGCTTCCGGCGACCACGGCCATGTTGTTGCGCGCAATACAGGGTGCCGCATCGCGTGAAGGTTTTGACCCCTCGGCAAGGAACGTGCAGTTCGATTGCATCCGCGTTTTGTCGGCGGCAGGTCCCTTGGCGCATGACGACGGCGCAGACATGGGGTTCTTTTCAGTCCGACTGACCGTGACGGGCCCCGCTCTGCAAAAGATCATTGCTGCTGTCGCTCCGAGGTTGTCGGTCGTTTTGGGGCAAAAACTGGCGGCACAGACCGTTCCGGTATTGGGGGCCTTGGCCGGAGGCGGCGCAAACTACCTCTACGCCCGGTACTATCAGCAGATTGCCCGTGTGCATTTCGGCCTGCGGCGTCTGGCGATCGATGCCGATATTCCGCATGACGAGCTTGTGCAGCGTCTGCAACGTCGCATGTTGGCCTGACCCACAGTTTCAAAATTGGACAGAACCGCAGGATGTGGTATCCTGCACCCAATCGGCCCGCAAGATAAGTGGCCGAAAACAGGCAAGAAGAACAAACAAGAGGCGGGGCAGCGTGAAAAGCGCAGGGCTGTCACCAGACATTCTGTCCGAAACCGGGGCATTTCCGGTTCTGCCGCAGTCTGCGGCTCTATGCTACCGGCTTCGGCGCGGGGTGCCTGAGATATTGTTGATCACGACCCGGGGGTCGGGGCGGTGGATCATCCCCAAAGGCCGCATGATCGACGGCCTAAGCGGGTCTGAGACCGCAGCGCAGGAGGCCTGGGAAGAGGCCGGTGTGACAGGCCGTTGTGAGACGCGCAGTATCGGACAGTTCTCTTTCGACAAACACCACCGGGATCTGGGGCGGGTGACATGCGTCGTTGATGTCTACCCGTTGCTTGTTGCCAAGACGGCGGATCGGTTCCCCGAGGTCGCCGAGCGGCGGCGTAGATGGATGCTGCCGGAAAAAGCAGCACAAGCGGTTTCGATCGGCGGGCTTTCCGGGCTGTTGCTGTCAAATGCGCTCAATCCTCATTGAACCGCCTCTGTAAAGACTTGATATTGCCATGTCTGTCAGTATCTATTGGCCCACCGACATTTTGGGCGACAGATGATTCAATATTCACTGAAATGCTGCAATGGTCATGCGTTTGACAGTTGGTTCCAGTCTGCGGACGCTTACGACAAGCTGTCCAAGGCTGGAATGGTCTCTTGCGCGACTTGCGGCAGCACCCGGGTCGAAAAGGCGATCATGACGCCGCGGGTCCAGTCTGCGCGCTCATCTGCTGCAATGCCGCGCGCGGAGAACAGTGATCGACCCGAAGCCCAGCGCCAACCGACCAAGGCCGAGATAGAGCGCGTTCTCAACGCCCTGCGCGCCAAGGTCGAGGCGAATTCCGATTATGTCGGCCACGAATTTGCGCGCGAGGCCCGCAAGATACATCTGGGCGAGGCCCCGGAGCGCGCCATCTATGGCGAGGCCAAGCCGGAAGAGGCCAAGGCCCTGATCGAAGATGGGGTTCCCGTGGCCCCTCTGCCGTTCATTCCAAGCCGAAAGACGAACTGAACCGTGCATCTTGTTATCACCGGCGCCAATCGCGGCATTGGGCGTGCTCTTGCTGAATGCTATCGTGGCCGCGGCGATACTGTCACCGGCACCGCACGGGACGATTCCGCCGATATTCGTCTGGACGTTACCGACCCGGCGCAACAGGCGCAGATGGCGCGCAAGTTGGATGGCCAGCCCGTAGATCTGTTGATCTGCAATGCAGGTGTCTATCTGGACAAAGGCCAAACAATCGACGGCTACCCGGCCGAGATGTGGGGCCAGACCTTTGCGGCCAACGTCACCGGGGTGTTTCTGACCATTCAGTCCTTGTTGCCCAATCTGCGTGCGGCGCGCGGCAAGATCGCGATCATCTCGTCGCAGATGGCCTCGCACACGCGGGCGCCCGGGGGCAGCTATATCTATCGGGCCTCCAAGGCGGCTGTGCTGAACCTTGGGCGCAACCTGGCGGTGGATATCAAGGACGATGGCATCGCCGTCGGCATTTATCACCCGGGATGGGTGCAGACGGACATGGGCGGTCAGGCCGCCGACATCACCGTGTCACAGGCCGTTGCCGGGTTGACCGAGCGTTTCGATGCGCTGAGTTTGGACTCCACCGGCTGCTTTGAAACCTGGGACGGGCAGGCACATCCTTACTGAGCGGCCAGCGCTGCCTTGGGGATCTCGTAGACTTCACCGGGATCGATGAAGATCACCAGAATTTCGCCCCGCGTTTCCGAAGTGATCTTCGACGTCGAGCTGCTGGAATCCGGCTTTCCATCGGTGAAATAGATGCGGCGTACTTCCCCAGTATCCAACTGAACCGCCAGGGTTGCAGTGCCATCATCCTTGCGCCGCAACTCGGCAGGGCAATTTTTCAACGGCTGGCCCGCCAACGCGGCGCAGGGGACCGTTCCCAACGCGTTCTGGCCGTCCGTTCCGGACAGTGAAGCCACCTGGGCCAGAGCCGGGCCGGACATCAGCGCACAGGCGAAAACAAAACGCAGCATGGTACTCCTCATGGTTTAAATCCTTGACGATACGCTGACATTGCTGCCGGTCCTTGTAAAGCGTTGCGCTGCAGTGTCCTACCGTTCTATGTGCCCTTGCTCTTGCGTGTTGCCTCGCATAAGACGCTCGGGACCGGAAATCCAAGGCGCGGAGACATTTGCCCCCATGCCCGTACTCGTGATGAAATTCGGCGGCACATCCGTCGCCAACCTCGACCGCATCCGCCGCGCAGCCAAGCGCATCGGCGTCGAAGTGGCCAAGGGCTATGACGTCATCGTCATCGTGTCGGCCATGTCGGGCAAGACCAACGAACTGGTCGGCTGGGTTGACGAGATCTCGCCGCTATATGACGCGCGCGAATATGATGCCGTGGTTTCCTCGGGCGAGAATGTCACCGCCGGTCTGATGGCACTGACCTTGCAGGAAATGGACATCCCCGCCCGCAGTTGGCAGGGCTGGCAGGTGCCGCTGCTCACCGATGGCGCCCATTCGGCGGCGCGGATCCTGGACATACCGACCGACAACATCAACCAGAAGTTCGGCGAGGGCATGAAGGTCGCCGTGGTGGCGGGTTTTCAAGGCCTCAGCCCCGAGGGGCGGATCACCACGTTGGGTCGGGGTGGCTCGGACACCACCGCAGTGGCTTTTGCCGCAGCCTTCGACGCCGAGCGCTGCGACATCTACACGGATGTGGATGGCGTCTATACCACCGATCCGCGCATCTGCGAGAAGGCGCGCAAGCTGGACAAGATCTCGTTCGAGGAAATGCTCGAACTGGCCTCGTTGGGGGCCAAGGTGCTGCAGACCCGCTCGGTCGAGCTGGCGATGAGGTACAAGGTGAAACTGCGTGTTCTCTCGAGCTTCGAGGAACAGTCCGACGAGGCCGGAACCCTGGTCGTCGACGAGGAGGAAATCATGGAATCCAATGTAGTCTCGGGTGTGGCCTATTCGCGGGACGAGGCCAAGATGACCGTCGTGTCGGTCGCCGACCGCCCCGGCATCGCCGCGATCATCTTCAACGCGCTCAGCGATGAGGGGATCAATGTCGACATGATCGTGCAAAACATCTCGGACGAGGGGCGCACGGACATGACCTTTTCCTGCCCCACCAACCAGGTGGCGCGCGCCGAAAAGGCGCTGTTGGCGGTCAAGGAGCGTGGCGAGTTGAACTATGCCGAGCTGGTCGCCGACACCGATGTGGCCAAGGTTTCGGTGGTGGGCATCGGCATGCGCTCGCAGTCGGGCGTGGCGGCCAAGATGTTCAAGATACTCTCGGATGAGGGGATCAACATCAAGGTCATTACAACCTCCGAGATCAAAATTTCCGTCCTCGTCGACCGGAAATACATGGAACTTGCCGTTCAGGCGCTGCATGATGCCTTTGAACTGGAAAAGGCGGCCTGAGCATCTCGGCCAAGGTCCCGCCTGACACCGCAGAGTAGATCGGGCGATGGCAGACGGAATGGAAACAGAATCCCGCAAGCTGCTGGGGCGGCTGCGCGAGGAGATGGCAAGCGAGGCGGCCGGTCAGGAGCGTCTTGACCGGATCACGCATCTGATCGCCGACAGCATGCGGTGCGAGGTATGTTCGATCTACCTGTTCCGCGACGACGAAACCCTGGAGCTGTGTGCCACCGAAGGTCTTGCTCCCGAGGCCGTTCACCAGACCCGGATGCGTCTGGGCGAAGGTCTTGTTGGCCGGGTGGCCAAGTTCGGCAAGGTCGTCAACGCCGCCGATGCGCCCTCCGAGAAAGGTTTTCGGTACATGCCGGAAACGGGCGAGGAGCGGTTTTCATCGTTCTTGGGTGTGCCCATTCAGCGGCTGGGGCAGAAGCTTGGGGTTCTTGTGGTCCAGTCCCGCGCTCAACGCGAGTTTTCCGCGGATGAGGTCTATGCGCTTGAAGTTGTGGCAATGGTCCTTGCGGAAATGGCCGAGTTGGGTGCGTTTGTGGGCGAAGGTGCCGCTCTTTCACCGCTGCATCAGCAATCCATTTTGCTGCGCGGTGGCCCGGCACAAGAGGGCTCGGCCGAAGGGCATGTCTGGCTGCACGAGCCGCGCGTCGTCGTCACCAACCCGATCGCCGACGATCCACATCGCGAGCTGGAGCGGCTGAACGAAGCAGTCGAAGAGCTGCGCGTGGGCGTCGACAAGATGCTTGAAATCTCGCGGGGCGGTGACACTGAACAGCTGCAGGTTCTGGAAGCCTACCGTATGTTCGCCAATTCCAAGGGCTGGATGCGGCGGATGGAGGAGGATATCGCCCGCGGCCTCAGCGCCGAGGCGGCGGTGGAAAAGGAACAGTCGCAGGCTCGCGCCCGGATGAGCCAGGTCACCGACCCTTATCTGCGCGAGCGTCTGGCGGATCTGGACGATTTGTCCAACCGTCTGCTGCGCATCCTGACCGGGCAGGGCGGGTCGAACGGTAAAGAGCTGCCGCCCGATCCGATCCTGGTGGCGCGCAATATCGGCCCGGGTGACCTGCTGGAGTATGGCCGTTCGCTGAAAGGTGTCGTGCTCGAGGAAGGCTCGGTCGGCAGTCATGCCACCATCGTCGCCCGCGCTCTGGCCATCCCGCTGGTGGTGCATGTGGGCCGGATCACGACCGAGGCTTTGAACGGCGACCACATTCTGGTCGATGGCGATGAAGGGGTGGTGCATCTGCGCCCCGAGGATACCGTCGTCAGCGCCTTCCGCGACAAGATGGCCATGCAGGCCGAGGCGCAGAAACGCTATGCCTCGATCCGCGAAACCCCGACCGTGACCAAGGATGGCGAGCGGATCAATCTGGTGATGAATGCTGGCCTGATGGCCGACTTGCCGTCGCTCAAGACGTCCGGAGCCGAGGGCGTTGGCCTGTTCCGCACCGAATTGCAGTTCCTGATCCGCAACCAGATGCCCAAACGGTCGGAACTGGTGGCGCAGTATAAACGCGTTCTGGATTCGGCCGATGGCAAGCGCGTGGTATTCCGAACGCTGGATATCGGGTCGGACAAGGTACTGCCCTACATGAAGCATGTTGCCGAGCCCAACCCGGCGCTGGGCTGGCGTGCCATTCGCGTGGGTCTGGACAAGCGTGGGGTCATGCGCATGCAGTTGCAGGCGCTGATCCGCGCCGCCGAGGGGCGACCGTTGACGGTGATGTTCCCATTCGTGGCACAGGCCGATGAATACCGCGAGGCCCGGTGGGAAGTGAACAAGACCATCGACCGCGAAAAGCGTCTGGGCCATGTTCTGCCCGAAACGCTTGAAATCGGGGCGATGCTGGAAACGCCTTCGCTGGCCTTCGCGCCGCAGAAGTTTTTTGACGAGGTCGATTTCATCTCGATCGGTGGCAACGACCTGAAGCAGTTCTTCTTCGCAGCCGACCGTGAAAACGAGCTGGTGCGTCGCCGCTATGACACCTTGAATGTCAGCTTCCTCAGCCTGATCGAGCGCATCGTCGAACGGTGCGGAATTTCCGACACGCCGTTGAGTTTCTGCGGCGAGGATGCCGGCCGCCCGATCGAGGCGCTCTGCCTGGCGGCGATGGGCATCCGCACCCTGTCGATGCGCCCGGCCTCGATCGGCCCGGTCAAAAGCCTGCTGTTGCGTTCGAACCTGCAGGAGGTCCGCAAGATCATCGCCGACGCTCGCCATCGGGGCGAACAATCGGTGCGTCCGGCGATCATGGAGTATCTGCGCGACAACGGCTGACGCCCGGGTGACCGCGAAAAAAGGCCCGATTCCGAAATCCGGGCTTGCTTTTTGGGCTTGGTCTTTCTATCCAAGCCACGAATGTTAGCGGTAACAGGATGTCTGGCTGCAGACCGCGCCGGATTGTCCGAAGAAGGGAGCCAGCCATGGTTTCACGCGTAATCCCGGTAGATCCGTTCGATCTGGTCCTGTTCGGCGCGACCGGAGATCTGGCCCAGCGCAAAATCCTGCCGGGCCTTTACCATCGCTTCGAAGTGGGGCAGATGCCCGAAGATGCGCGCATCATCGGGACCGCGCGGTCGGATATGGACGATGATGGGTTCCGTGCGCAGGTGCGCAAGTCGATGAAGGAATTCGCCCCGTCGTTCAAAAAGGACGTGCTGGACCGGTTTCTGGCCCGGGTCGAATACGTATCGGTCGATGCGCTGGGCGAAAACGGCTGGGACAAGCTGGCCAAATCGCTGCGTGCTGACGTGGTGCGCGCCTTTTATCTGTCGGTCGGTCCGAAACTGTTTCCCGGCATCGCACAGCGCCTGCATGATCACGGGCTTGCCACGCCCGACAGCCGCATCGTGGTCGAGAAACCCTTTGGCCATGATCTGGCCTCGGCCAAGGCGCTGAACGAAGGTCTGCGCGCCTGTTTCGAAGAACATCAGATCTATCGGATCGACCATTACCTGGGCAAGGAAACGGTGCAGAACCTGATGGCGCTGCGCTTTGCCAACTCGCTGTTCGAACCGCTGTGGAACGCGACCCATGTGGATCATGTCCAGATCACCGTGGCCGAAACCGTCGGGGTCGAAGGGCGCGGCGCCTATTACGACCAGTCCGGTGCGATGCGGGACATGGTGCAGAACCACCTGGTGCAGCTTTTGTGCCTGACCGCGATGGAGCCGCCCTCGACTTTTTCGCCCAACGCGGTGCGCAGTGAAAAGGTCAAGGTGATCGAGGCACTGGAACCTGTCGCCCCGACCGACATCGCCCGCGGCCAGTACCGGGCGGACAAGGGCGGCGACGGCTATGTTGATCATGTGGGCAACCCCGACAGCCTGACCGAAAGCTACATCGCGCTGAAGGTGCGCGTGGGCAACTGGCGCTGGTCGGGGGTTCCGTTCTATCTGCGTACGGGCAAGCGTCTGCGCGCCCGCGAATCCGAAATCGCGGTGTTTTTCCGCGACCCGCCGCACACGATCTTTCCCAATGTCGGCCCGCTGCACGGCAACGTTCTGGTGATCCGCCTGCAGCCCGACGAGGGCATCACCCTGCGCACCACGATCAAGGATCCCGGCCCGGGCGGCTTCCGCCTGACGGACGTGGCGCTGGACATGAGCTTTGCCGAGGCGCTGGGTGCCGATGTGCGTGCACAGGACGCCTATGAACGGCTGGTGATGGACGTGATCCGCGGCGACCAGACCCTGTTCATGCGCGGCGACGAGGTCGAGGCCGCCTGGGCCTGGGTCGATCCCATCATCAAGGGCTGGGAAGAGCGCGGCGACCGCCCCTCGCGCTATGATCAGGGCAGTTCCGGCCCGGAAGACGCATTGATGCTGATGCATCGCGACGGGCGCCGCTGGCGCCAGATCGGAGGTTGAGATGGTTCACAACGTCATCACCGATGTCACCCAAAGGATAATCGAGCGCAGCGCCGATCCCCGCCGTACCTATCTGCAGCGGATGGAGCAGGCCCGGTCCGAAGGGCCGGCGCGCGCGCATCTGTCGTGCAGCGGCCAGGCCCATGCCTATGCCGGGGCGGGGGCCGATCAGCAGACGATGGCCACGACCAGCGTGGGCAATCTTGGCATCGTCACCGCCTATAACGACATGCTGTCGGCACACCAGCCGTTCGAGCGCTATCCCGAACTGATCCGCCGCGCGGCCCGTGCCGCGGGCGGCACCGCGCAGGTCGCGGGCGGGGTTCCGGCCATGTGCGACGGGGTCACGCAAGGCGAGGCCGGGATGGAGCTGTCGCTGTTCTCGCGCGACGTGATCGCGCTGGCGGCGGCGGTGGCGCTCAGCCACAATACCTTTGATGCAGCGGTGTTCCTGGGGGTCTGCGACAAGATCGTGCCAGGGCTGGTGATCGCAGCGCAGAGCTTTGGCCACCTTCCGGCGGTGTTCCTGCCCGCCGGCCCGATGACCAGCGGCCTGCCTAACGACGAAAAGGCCAAGGTGCGCCAGAAATTCGCCGCCGGCGAAGCCACCCGCGAAGAACTGATGGCCGCCGAGATGGCCGCCTATCACGGGCCGGGCACCTGCACCTTTTACGGCACCGCCAACACCAACCAGATGCTGATGGAGTTCATGGGCCTGCACCTGCCGGGCTCCAGCTTCGTCAACCCCAACACGCCGCTGCGCGATGCGTTGACCGAGGAAGGCGCCCGCCGTGCCCTGTCACTCAGCGCGCTGGGCAACAACTACACGCCGGTGTGCCAGATCCTCGATGAACGGGCCTTCGTGAACGGCATCGTGGGGCTGATGGCCACGGGCGGGTCGACCAACCTGCTGATCCACCTGATCGCCATGGCCCGTGCCGGGGGCATCGTGCTGGACTGGCAGGACTTCTCGGACATCTCGGGCGTCGTGCCCCTGGTCGCGCGGGTCTATCCCAACGGTTTGGCCGACGTGAACCATTTCCACGCCGCGGGCGGTCTGGGGTATACCATCGGCACGCTGCTGGATGAAGGCTTGCTGCATCCCGACACGCTGACCGTGGCGGGGCAGGGGCTGCGCCACTATACGCAGGAGCCCAAGCTGATCGATGGCGCGCTGGTCTGGGAGGACGGCGCCGGCCACAGTCTGAACGAAAAAATCCTGCGCCCGGCCAGTGACCCGTTCCAGCCCACCGGAGGCCTGTCGCGGCTGAGCGGCAACCTGGGTACCGGCGTGATGAAGGTCTCGGCCGTGGCGCCCGAACACCAGGTGGTCGAGGCCCCGGTGCGCGTCTTCCACGACCAGGACGAGGTCAAGACCGCGTTCAAGGCGGGCGAGTTCACCGACGATGTCATCGTCGTGGTCCGTTTTCAGGGGCCCAAGGCCAACGGCATGCCCGAACTGCACTCGCTGACGCCGCTGCTGTCGATCCTGCAGGGGCGCGGGCAGAAGGTGGCGTTGGTGACCGATGGCCGCATGTCGGGGGCCTCGGGCAAAGTGCCCGCGGCGATCCATGTCTGCCCCGAGGCGCTGGACGGCGGCCCGATCGCCAAGCTGCGCGATGGCGACCTGCTGCGCGTCGACGCGGTGCGGGGTCAACTTGAAATCCTGACCCCCGGCGTGCTGGACCGCCCCGCCGCCACCGCCGATCTTTCGGCGCATCAATACGGGGTCGGCCGCGACCTGTTTACCACGTTCCGCAACGCCGTCGGCTCGGCCGATGCCGGTGCCAGCATTTTCGGAGCCTGAGCCTATGTCCGCAAAAACTCAACGCACACGCGAGATCTGCGCATTGGCGCCCATCGTCCCGGTTCTGGTCGTCGATGACGCCACCCATGCCCGCCCGCTGGCCGAGGCTCTGGTGGCCGGTGGCCTGCCCGCGCTCGAGGTGACCTTGCGCACGCCCGCCGCGCTGGACGCGATCCGCGCCATGGCGCAGGTGCCCGGCGGGGTCGTGGGGGCCGGCACGCTGGTCACGCCCGACGATGTCCGCGCCGCAAAAGAGGCGGGCGCGCAATTCGGGGTATCGCCCGGTGCCACCGACGCCCTGATCGCCGCCTGCGAGGCCGAGGGCCTGCCGCTGCTGCCCGGCGCGGCCACTGCGACCGAGGCGATGCGCCTGCTTGAGCAGGGCTATGACATGCTGAAATTCTTCCCGGCCGAAGCCTCGGGCGGGGCGCCTGCGCTCAAGGCGATCGGCGCGCCGCTGCCGCAGATCACCTTCTGCCCGACTGGCGGTGTGTCGCCCGCCAACGCGCGCGACTACCTGTCCCTGCCCAACGTGATCTGCGCGGGCGGCAGCTGGGTTGCGCCGAAACAGATGGTTACACAGGGTAACTGGGCGGGGATCGAAACCCTCGCGCGTGAGGCCGCCGCCCTGATGGATTGACCTCGCCTAACTGGGCGCTAGGGTGGGCGCCATTACAGGCAGGTTGATCCACATGACAGACAATATGTCCCTCGCCCAAGGGCGAAATTATCTGGCCATTCCGGGCCCTTCCGTGATTCCGGACGCGGTGCTGCAGGCCATGCACCGCCCGTCGCCCAATATCTATGCCGGTGAACTGGTCGAGATGATGCCCGACCTGACGGCCGACCTGCGCCGCGTGGCCCGTACACGGCACGAGGTGGCGATCTACATCGCCAACGGCCACGGCGCGTGGGAGGCGGCGCTGTCCAACGTTCTGGCGCCGGGGGAAACCGTGCTGGCTCCGGCTTCGGGGCGGTTCACCCATGGCTGGGCGGAAATGGCCGAGCGTCTGGGCGTCAAGGTCGAGTTGATCGATTTCGGTCCGTCCGACCCGTGGTACATGGACCGGATTGCACAGACCCTGCGGGCTGATGCCGACCACCGGATCAAGGCGGTTCTTGCGGTGCATGTGGACACGTCAAGCTCGATCCGCAACGACATTCCGGCGCTGCGGGCGCTGTTGGACGATCTGAACCACCCGGCATTGCTGATGGCGGACTGCATCGCCTCGCTGGGCTGCGACCGGTTCGAGATGGATGACTGGGGCGTCGATGTCATGGTCACCGCCTGCCAGAAGGGGCTGATGACCCCGGCGGGCATGTCCTTCGTGTTCTTCAACGACCGGGCCAAGGCCAAACGGGCCGCGATGCCGCGGGTTTCGGGCTATTGGGACTGGCAGCCGCGATCAGAGCCCGACTGGTTCTATCAGTATTTCGGCGGCACCGCGCCGACGCACCACCTGTATGGTCTGCGCGCCGCCCTGGATCTGATCCATGCCGAGGGGCTTGAGCACGTCTGGGCCCGCCATGCGCGGCTGGCACAAGCCGTCTGGGCTGCCTGCGAGGTCTGGGCCGAAGGCGGGGCGCTGCACCTGAACGTCTGCGATCGTGCGCATCGCAGCCATGCCGTCACCGCCTTGCGCTTGACCGAGGGTCGCGGCACCCCCCTGCGCAGCTATACCGAGCGGCATCTGGGCCTGACCCTTGGCATCGGGCTGGGCATGGCGGACGAGGAGTCATGTTTCCGGCTGGGCCACATGGGCCATCTGAACGGGCACATGGTCATGGGCCTGTTGGGCGGCATCGAAACCGCCATGGTCGCGTTGGAGATCCCGCGCGGGTCCGGCGCGCTCGAGGCTGCGGCGGCGGTTCTGGCGGGCTAGGCGCTGCGCGCCGCCGCCAGCGCCTGTGGCAGGGCGGCGGCAAAGGCGTTCAGGTCGGCTTCGGTGCCGCAACTGACGCGGATGCAGCGGTTCTGCGGGGCTGCAAATGGCATCCGCACGAAGATCCCCTGCGCCACCAGCGCCTCCAGCACCGCCTTGGCAAATGCTCCGTCGCGCCCGCAGTCGATCGCCACGAAATTGGTGGCCGAGGGCAGCGGGGCCAACCCGTTGTCACGCGCGATCGCGCCGATCCGGTCGCAGGCCGAGGCGATCTGTGCTTGTACCTGCGTCAGCCAGTCCTGATCGTGCAGGGCGGCCAGCGCCCCGGCCTGCGCCATGCGGTTCATGCCGAAATGGTTGCGCACCTTGTTGAAGGCCGAGATCAACCCGGGCGCTCCGATCGCATAGCCGACCCGTGCGCCGGCCATGCCGTAGACCTTGGAAAAGGTGCGCATCCGGATCACGCGCGGATCATCCGCCGCGACCGGCGCGGCGGTGCCGACGGGCGCGCATTCCACGTAAGCCTCGTCCAAAACCAGCAGACAGCCGTCCGGCAGGGCGTCCATCGCCGCGACGATGTCCGTGCCGCGATGCCAACTGCCCATCGGGTTGTCCGGGTTGGCCAGATAGACCAGCTTGGCGCCGACCTCGGCTGCCTTGGCGAACAAGGCGGCCGGGTCCTCGTGATCGTTGGCATAAGGCACCTTGTGGATCGTCCCGCCATAGCCCGCGACGTGGTAGTTGAAGGTGGGATAGGCCCCGTCCGAGGTCACGACCGCATCGCCCGGACCGACCATCAGGCGCACCAGATAGCCCAGCAGCCCGTCGATGCCTTCGCCGACCACGATGTTGTCGGGGCTGATCCCGTGATGATCGGCCAGCGCATGGCGCAGATCGTGGTTTTCGGGGTCGCCATACATCCAGATGCCGTCAGCGGCCTGCCGCATCGCCTCGATCGCGCGGGGCGAGGGGCCGAACACGCTCTCGTTTGCGCCCAGCCGGGCCACGAAGGGCGCGCCGTGCTGGCGCTCCTGCGTCTCGGGGCCGACGAAGGGCACGGTTGCGGGCAGGGATTGTGCAAGCGGGGTGTATCTGGGTCCGGTCATGGGCGCAGATAATCCCAAGGGCATGGCCGGGGCAAGCCTTGCATGAGGCCGGGGTGTCCGCACCGGTCTGCCCTCACGTCGGGCTGGCGTCGGCTGCGGGTTTCGGGGCATTGTTTGCCCGGAACATCAAACCCGGAGGCCCAGATGGCGCGCGTATCAGTCGAATACAGGAACCACATCGCCCATGTCACCCTGACCCGCGGCGACAAGATGAACGCGCTGGATGATGCGATGGTCAAGGCGATCCTGGCAGCGGGGCAAGAGGTCGCCGCCTCGGACGCCCGGGCCGTGGTCCTGTCGGGCGAGGGCAAAAGCTTCTGCGCGGGCCTCGACATGGCCAGCTTCGCGGCCATGGCGCACAAGGACCCGACCGAGTGGCTGATGACCCGCAGCCATGACGACGCGAATGAGATGCAGGAGCTGGCGCTGATCTGGCGCCGCGTGCCGGTGCCGGTGATCTGCGCCATTCAGGGCGTGGCCTATGGCGGTGGACTGCAGATCGCGCTGGGTGCCGATATCCGCATTGCCCATCCCGATGCCAAGCTGGCCGTGATGGAGATGAAATGGGGCATCATCCCCGACATGGGCGGCATGGTCCTGTTGCCGAAACTGGTACGGTCCGACGTGCTGCGCATGCTGACCTATACCGCGCGGCCCATCGGTGCCGCCCAGGCCGCCGACTGGGGGTTGGTCACCAGCCTGTCGGATGATCCGCTGACCGAAGCCATCGCGCTGGCCGAGGATATTGCGGGCAAGAGCCCCTCGGCCATCCGCGCCGCGAAACGCCTGATCGAGGTGGCCGAAACCAAGTCGCGCGCCGAGGTTCTGCTGGCCGAATCCGCCGAACAGGTCGAGCTGATCGGCAAACCCGACCAGATGGAAGTGGTAATGGCCCAGATGCAGGGCCGCAAGCCCGATTTCAAGTAAACCTCGCGGGCCGCGGCCAGGTGGGCCTCAGCCCCGCAGACGCGTCGTCACCCCATAGGCGATGCCGCCTGCCAGCAGACCCCAGACCGCCGCGCCCAGGCCAAACACGGTGATGCCCGAGGCGGTGATAGCAAAGGTAAGGATCGCGGCTTCGCGCTCGGCCGGAACCTCGAGCGCGGCGAAGGTGGCATTGGCCATGACCCCGATCAGTGCGACGCCGGTCAACGTGCCCATCAGCATCGGATCAGCATGGGCGGCAAACCCGGTGATGGCCACGGCGAATACCCCGAACAGGCAATAGAACACCCCGGCCATGACCGCAGACCAATAGCGCTGATCCCGGTCGGGGTGGCTGTCCTCGTTCGAGCACATGGCGGCGGTAATGGCCGCAAGGCAGGTCGCCGGCGCGCCGAAGGGGGCCGACAGGATGCTGGCCCCGCCCACGGCCGAGAACAGCCGCCCTGCGACCGGGGCATAGCCAAAGCTGCGCATGACCGCGATGCCGGGGATGTTCTGCGTGGCCATCGTGACCACGAACAGCGGCACCCCGATGCCGATCATCGACGCCACCGAAAAGGTGGGCGTGATCCAGACCGGCGCGGCCAGCAGGTGGTCGGGGCGCACCGACGGTCCGTCAGAGAACAGAACGACAACCAGTGCGGCGGCCAGTACGGCGGCGGGAACCGCCAGTAGTCTGTGCACACGTCCGGCGATGAACCAGGTCAGGATCACCGGCAGGGCCTGCCAGGGGATCTCGACCGCGGCCTGAAACGGGACGATGCACAGCGGCAGCAGCACTCCGCCCAGCATCGCCTGCGCCAGCGTGGTGGGAATCGCCGCCGCCAACCGTCCCAGCGGGCGCCACATTCCGGCCAGCACGGCCAGCGCACCCGCAAACAGGAACGCGCCGATGGCATCTGAGAAACCCGCGGCCGGCGCGGCCGAAACCGCCAGCAGCGCCGCACCGGGCGTGGACCAGGCCACGCTGATCGGTTGGCGGTACCACAGGCTGAGCACGATCGCAGCCAGCCCCATGGCAAGGGCGGCCATCATCAGCCCCGATGCCGCCTGCGGCCCCGAAGCGCCCATGGCGTCCAGCCCCTGCAGGACAATCGGAAAGGAACTGAAAAAGCCGACTACGGCCACGACCAGCCCGGTTGAAACGGTCTGCATCGGCGGAAAGGGTCTGGACATGGGGGCCTCGGTGGATTGGTCCCGAGATTGCTAGCAACCGTTTGGCCCGGTGAACAGGGCCGGGTGGAAAAAACCCCGCCGGGCGCGCGGCGGGGTTTCGTCAAGCTGCGGAGGGCTGACGGATCAGGCGATCTCGGCCAGTCGGGCCAGCGCCTCGTTGATGCGGGCCTCTTCCTCTTCGCGGGCGGCCAGGTTGGCCTTGGCCTCTTCCACCACCTCTTCCGGGGCCGAGGCCACGAATTTGGGGTTGTTGAGACGCCCGCGCAGACCGCCCAGTTCCTTGGCCAGTTTGCCCTTGGCTTTTTCCAGCCGTTCCTTCTCGGCGCCGATGTCGATGATGTCGGCCAGCGGCAGGCCAAAGGACGCGCCGGGCGCCGCGATCGAGATCGTGCCCTTGGGCAGCGTATCGGCCTTGGTCAGGCTGTCGATCCGGGCCAGCCGTTTGATCAGCGCCTCGTTCCGGTCCCAGGCGGCCTGGCCGTGGGCGTCGATCTCGGTCACCAGCATCGGCACGTACAGGCCCGCCGGAACGCGCATCTGGGCGCGGGCCGAGCGGGTGTTCTCGATCACCGAGATCACCCAGTTCATCTCGCGATCCGCGTCGGCATCGACCAGATCGGCGGCGGCATAGGTTGGCCAGTCGGCATGCACCAGCATCTTGGGCCGCGCGCCGGTCAGGCCCCACAGCTCTTCGGTGATGAAGGGCATGATCGGGTGCAGCAGGATCAGGCACTGGTCCAGAACCCAGCGCATGGTGGCGCGGGTCTCGGCCTGGGCCTCGGCATCGTCGCCCTGCAGCAGCGGTTTGGACAATTCCACGTACCAGTCACAAACCTTGCCCCAGACGAAGGCATAAAGCGCATTGGCCGCGTCATTGAAGCGATAGCTCTCCAGCGCGGCGTCGACCTCTTCGCGCACGCGGGCGGTTTCGCCGATGATCCAGCGGTTTACTGCGGCCTTGGGCTGCAGGTCGGCCACGTCCAGTTGCGGGACTGCGTCGGTGAAGACCTCGTTCATCTCGGCAAAGCGGACGGCGTTCCACAGCTTGGTGCCAAAGTTGCGATAACCGGTGATCCGCTCGCGCGACAGTTTCAGCACGCCGCCGATGGCCGCCATCGAGGCGTTGGTGAAGCGCAGCGCGTCGGCGCCGAACTCGTCCACGATTTCCAGCGGGTCGATGACGTTGCCGGTGGTCTTGGACATCTTCTTGCCCTTCTCGTCGCGGACGAGCTGGTGCAGATAGACGGTGTGGAACGGGATTTCGTTCACCACGGCCAGCTGCATCATCATCATCCGGGCGACCCAGAAGAACAGGATGTCGAACCCGGTGATCAGGACATCGGTGGGGAAGTAGCGCTGCAACTCCTCGGTCTGTTCGGGCCAGCCCAGCGTGCCGATGGGCCACAGGCCGGACGAGAACCAGGTGTCCAGCACATCCGGGTCGCGCCAGACCGGATAGACCAGCTTGGTCGGGTCGCGGTCGATGGCGTATTGTGCCAGGCTTTCGGCGAACCGGTGGATCGCCTCGTGCTTGTCGGCCACCTCGATTACCGTGGCGTGGCTGAGCGGGCTGGGAATGTCGGCATTGTCATCCAGGAACTTCCCGGTGACGTCCTCGAAGCTGGCGGCGCACTCCATGACCGTGCCCCGGTGCAGCATGCCGCCTTCGTTCAGCAGCCGGCCCAGTTCGACCAGGTCCAACTCGCCGTCGTTTTCGTCATCCTTGAAATCCTCGGCGGACAGGTCCAGCCCATACCAGACCGGAATCTGATGCCCCCACCACAGCTGGCGGCTGATGCACCAGGGTTCGATGTTTTCCAGCCAGTGGTAATAGGTCTTTTCGCCCGATTCCGGGATGATCTTGACCCGGCCATCGCGCACGGCGTCCAGCGCGGGGCCCACGATCTTTGACGTCTCGACGAACCACTGGTCGGTCAGCATCGGCTCGATCACCACCTTCGAGCGGTCGCCGAAGGGCTGCATGATCGGTTTGCTCTCGACCAGCGGCACCAGCGCGTCCGCGCCTTCGGCATCGGGTTTCAGCGCGGTCGATCCCAGGCGCGGATCATCCGCACGGGTCATCACGGCCAGACCTTCGGCGGTGATCTCTTCGACCACCTTGGCGCGCGCCTCGAATCGGTCCAGGCCGCGCAGGTGGTCGGGCACCAGGTTGATCGCGTCGATCTCGTTCTCGGTGAATTCGCGCCCGCGGGCATATTCCTGGGCCTTGGCGGCTTCGTCCGCGTAGGGCGCGCCGTCGGCCCGCATGTGGCCGCGCGTGTCCATCAGGCGGTACATCGGGATCTTGCCGCGCTTGGCCACCTGATAGTCGTTGAAATCATGCGCGCCGGTGATCTTCACCGCGCCCGAGCCGAAATTCGGGTCGGGGTATTCGTCGGTGATGATCGGGATCTGGCGGCGATGCTCTTTCGGGCCCACCGGGATTTCGCACAGCTTGCCGACGATGGGCGCATAGCGTTCGTCCGACGGGTGCACCGCAACCGCGCCGTCGCCCAGCATGGTTTCGGGGCGGGTCGTGGCGATCGAGATGTAGTCGCGCTCTTCCTCGAGCACGATGTTCCCGTCCTCGTCCTTTTCGACGTAGGTGTAGGTATCGCCCCCGGCCAGCGGGTACTTGAAGTGCCACATATGGCCGGCGACCTCGATATTCTCGACCTCGAGGTCCGAGATCGCGGTCTCAAAATGCGGGTCCCAGTTGACCAGCCGCTTGCCGCGGTAGATCAGGCCCTTGTCGTACATGTCGACAAAGACCTTGATGACCGCGTCATGGAAGTTGGGGCTGTTTTCGTGGCCCGTGCGCGGGTCGCCGGCCGCACCGGCCATGGTGAAGGCGTTGCGCGACCAGTCGCACGAAGAGCCGAGGCGTTTCAGCTGCTCGATGATGGTGCCGCCGTATTCGCCCTTCCACTCCCAGACTTTCTCAAGGAACTTCTCACGGCCCAGTTCGTTCCGGCCGGGTTGTTGCGTGGCGGCGAGCATCTTCTCGACCTGCATCTGCGTGGCGATGCCGGCATGGTCCTGCCCGGGCTGCCACAACGTGTCGAACCCGCGCATCCGGTGCCAGCGGGTCAGAATGTCCTGCAGGGTGTTGTTGAACGCATGGCCCACATGCAGCGCGCCGGTCACGTTCGGCGGCGGGATCATGATGCAAAAGCTTTCGTCGCGCGACTTGTTCGCGCCTGCCTTGAAGGCTCCGGCCTGTTCCCAGGCCTTGTAGATCCGGGCCTCGGCCTCGGCCGCGTTGAATGTCTTGTCCATCGCCATCGGGTGCGTCCTGCGTCATCGATCTTGGGTCAGCGCCTGCAATAGCGAATGGCGGCGGGAAGGGAAAGGGCCAAGCACCTCGCGCACTGGACATCCGCCGCATCAAGGCTAGGGTCGCGGTCTGAGGCAGCGAAAGGGGCGCGTCATGGAAAAGTTCGGCAAGAGCCAACCGGTCACCCGGACCGAGGATCAGCGGTTCCTGACCGGTCAGGGGCGCTACATGGACGATACGGTGCCGCCCGGTGCGCTGTACGCGGTGTTCTTTCGCAGCCCGGTGGCGCATGGCGACATCACCGCGCTGGACCTCGACGCCGCCCGCGCCGCGCCCGGTGTGCGGCTGGTGCTGACCATCGATGACCTGATCGCCGCCGGAATCGACCCGGTGCTGAGCGCCACGATCCTTGTCAACCGCGACGGCAGCCGCGCCGCCAGTCCCCCGCGCCACATGCTGGCCCGCGACCGGGTGCGCTTTGTCGGCGAGCCGGTGGCGATGGTCGTGGCCGAAACGCTGGCGCAGGCCCGCGACGCCGCCGAGCTGATCTGGATGGACACAGCCGACCGCCCCGCCAAGCTGGACCTTGCGCCGGGCGGTGAGCCGCTGCACCCCGAGGCCCCCGACAACCGCGCCTTTGACTGGGCCGTGGGCGACGAGGCCGCGACCCAAGCCGCCTTTAACGCTGCCGCTCATGTCGTGTCGCTGCAGGTGGCCGACAACCGGGTGATCGTGAACTCAATCGAGCCGCGCGGCTGCAACGCGGTCTGGTCCGACGGGCGGCTGCATTTCAGCTATGGCGGGCAGGGCGTCTGGGGGATGAAGGCGCAGCTGGCCGACAAGCTGCGGCTGGACCCGCAGGCGGTCCATGTCACCACGCCCGATGTGGGCGGCGGGTTCGGCATGAAGGCGATGCCGTACCCCGAGTATTTCTCGGTCGCAGTAGCGGCGATGCAACTGGGCCAGCCCGTGCACTGGATGTCGGACCGGACCGAGGCGATGCTGTCCGACCACCACGGGCGCGACCTGACCTCGCTGGCCGAACTGGCCTTTGACGAGCATCTTCGCATCACCGCCTACCGGGTCCACAGCCGCTGCAACCTGGGCGCGTACAACAGCCATTTCGGCCAGGCGATCCAGACCAACCTGTTCAAATGCGTGCTGCCCGGCGTCTATGACGTGCAGAAAACCTATCTGCGGGTTGAAGGGTTCTATACCAACACCACCCAGGTCGATGCCTATCGCGGTGCCGGCCGCCCCGAGGCGATCTATGTGCTGGAACGCGCGATGGATCGCGCCGCGCGCGAGCTGGGCGTCGACCCGTGGAAGCTGCGCCGCCGCAACTTCATCCGGCCCGAGGCCTTTCCCTATGTCTCGGCGACCGGTGAAACCTATGACGTGGGCGATTTCGGAATGGTCCTGTCCCGCGCCGCCGAACAGACCGATGGTTTCGCCGCGCGCAAGGCCGCCGACGCCGAACGCGGCCTGATCCGGGGGCAGGGGCTTTGTTACTATATCGAAAGCATTCTGGGCGACCCTTCCGAAGGCGCAAAAATCGAATTCGGTCAGGATGGCACCGTGAACCTTTATGTTGGGACGCAATCGAACGGGCAGGGGCATGAGACGGTCTATGCCCAGTTCCTGTCGGACCAGACGGGAATTCCGGCCGACCGGATCCGTGTCGTACAGGGTGACAGCGACCGTCTGGCGCAGGGCGGCGGTACCGGCGGGTCGCGCTCGGTCACGGTACAAAGCGCGGCGACCCTGGTCACGATTGACCAGATGATTGCCGCATTCACGCCCTATCTGGCGGATAAATTGGGGGTCGAGGAAAGCGATGTGACCTTCGACCATGAAACCTTTCGCGCGCCGGGGTCGAACCTGACGCCCACGCTGATCGAAGCGGCCGAGATGGCCCGCGCGGATGCCCGCACCGACCTGCTGCAGCACGAGGCCCGCACGCGGCTCGAGGCGCGCAGCTATCCCAACGGCGCCCATGTTGCCGAGATCGTGATCGACCCGGAAACCGGCACGACGACGGTCGACCGCTATACGGTCGTCGATGATTTCGGCAATCTCATCAACCCCATGCTGGCCGAAGGGCAGGTGCATGGCGGGGTGGCTCAGGGTATCGCCCAGGCGCTGTGCGAGCACGTGGTGCATGATGGTGAGGGGCAGTTGCTCACGGCAACGTTCATGGATTACGCCTTGCCGCGCGCCGCTGACATACCCATGATTAGGTTTACCTCGGCGCCGGTTCCGTCGACCGCCAACCCCATGGGAATGAAAGGATGCGGCGAGGCAGGCACCGTTGGCGCATTGGCCGCGGTTGCAAATGCGGTGCAGGATGCGCTCTGGGATCATGGGGTGCGGCAGGCTGACATGCCGTTCACTCCGGTCAAGGTTTGGGAATTGTTGTCGAATGGTACTGTCGCGGTTCGGTAAGAAGATACTTGGATGGCTCGGCCGCCCCCTGCGGTCCGAGCATTCTGCCGAAACGCGCCACCGCGAACCCATCAGTCATGTCATCATCCTGGACGGAACGATGTCGACCCTGGAGCCCGGCTTCGAAACCCATGCCGGCCAGACCTTTCGATTGTGCTGTGAAATGGGCAATCGGGTCTCGGTCTTCTATGAAGCGGGCGTGCAATGGGAGAGCTGGAAATCCACGCTGGACGTGATGATGGGGCGGGGGATCAATCGCCAGATCCGCAGGGCCTACGGCTATCTTGCCTCGCGGTACAAGCCCGGCGATCGGATCTACTTCATCGGCTATTCCCGCGGCGCCTATGGTGTGCGCAGCCTTGCCGGCGTCATCGATATGATCGGTCTGTTGCAGGCCGAGCATGCGACCGAGCGCAACATCAAGCAGGCCTACCGGCATTATGAGTGCAACCCGGGCGGGCAGGCGGCGCAAGACTTTCGCCGGAATTTCTGCCACGACGGCGTCGAAATTGAGATGATCGGCGTCTGGGACACGGTCAAGGCATTGGGACTGCGCCTGCCGCTGCTGTGGCGCATGGCCGAAGAGCGGCATTCATTTCACAACCACCACCTCGGGCCGTCCACCCGGCACGGGTATCATGCGCTGGCGCTGGATGAAACGCGAGAGGTCTTCACGCCGATCCTTTGGTCGACCGCACCGGATTTCCGAGGCCATTGCGAACAGGTTTGGTTCCGCGGCACGCATGGTGACGTCGGGGGGCAACTCAGCGGGTTCGAGCCCGCGCGACCGCTGGCCAACATTTCGCTGGTGTGGATGCTCGACAAGGCCGAGTTGCATGGTCTGCCGCTGCCTGAAGACTGGCGCAACCGCTTTCCCACTGATCCCCATGCACCGTCGGTCGGGACGTGGCGGGGGTGGGGCAAGATCTTCCTGCTGCGCAAGCATCGCACCGTAGGTCAGGACCCGTCCGAACGCCTGCATGTCTCGGTTTCGCCCGGCGAACTGCCCAAATGGGTGAATTTGCCGGCAGGGCCGCATTCACATCCGGCGCAGTAACGGTCAGTCAAACTTCGCCGGGCTGGGTGACTTGCCGTTCGCCTGAAACGCAGCGTGGATGTCTTTTTCCAGATTGCGTGTCCGGGACAGGTCCGGCAACGCATCCGGGGCGAAAAACGCCGCTTCGCTGGTTTCGGGGCCCGGTATCGGGGTGGCGGCATCCAAAGGGCTACACAGGAAGAACAGTTTGTAGAAGTCCCGTGGATCTGGCGGGTAGGGATGCCGTGCCTTGTGGCGTACGGCATAGAGTGTCTGCGCCGTGACACGCAGACCGGCTTCCTCCAAGACTTCGCGTTCGATGTTCTCCGCCGGAGAGCTGCCGATATCGGCAAAACCGCCAGGCATCGCCCACAACCCGTCGCTGCGTTCCCGTACTAGCAGGATACCGCCGTTGCGAATTACGGCGGCGCGGATGTCGATGCTGGGTGTTGCGTATCCGCCCGTATGGGCAGGCATCGTCATTTCGATCTGTGACAAAGGCACCCGACCCAGATCGGACAGCATCGCGCGGGCCATTCCGGCGATCTCGTCATAGCGTTCGCGGTCGAACGGATCGGTGGTGAAATGCTGGCCGGTTTCGGCCAGCGCCAAAAGCCGTTTGGCCCGGGCCAGCCAGGTATCCTCCATCGCTGTCGGATCCTGGCGCATGGGCCTCAGCGACGCCGGTCGCGGCGCGAGCTCATGGGTTGGAAGGCGACGCCCACATGCGCCTCGCAATAGGGTTTGCCCGGCTCGGCCGGCAGACCGCAGAACCAGAAATCATCCGTGGCCGGATCGCCCACAGGCCATTTGCAGGTCTTTTCGGTCAGTTCCATCAGGGTCAGCTTCTTGGCCTTCTTTTCGACCTCGTTGACCTTGGCCAGCGCCTCGGGGCTGATTTCATTGGCCGAAGGCTGCGGCGGCAGCGGCTGGCCGGCCGGAATGATCTGGCGGCGCGGCGGCGTGGCCGGCTTTGCCTCGGCGGCCGGTGCGGCTGCTGCAGGGCGGGCCGGTTCGGTCTTGGGGGCGGGTTTGGGCTTGGCCTCGGCCTTGGGTGCGGGGGCCGGTTTTTCCTTGGGCTCGGCCTTGGCCGGAGCGGCGCCGGTGGTCCGGTTCGACAGGCCCAGGCGATGGACCTTGCCGATCACCGCATTGCGGGTGACCCCGCCCAGTTCCTTGGCGATCTGGCTGGCCGACTGGCCTTCGCCCCACATTTTCTTGAGCAGTTCAACGCGCTCGTCTGTCCAGGACATGGGTAGCCTTTCAAAAGCGGGAAAGCGGCCTCGGTCACGGGCCGCCTTCGGAATTCGTCTCAGCGCCCTATTCTAATCACTGCGGGCCGAGTTACAAGCGGTCATCGAATCAGATTGGGGGCAGGAATGCAGAATCTCGCGGATCAGGACATGCGCCGTTTCGGAGCGGTCAACTGGATGGGGTTGTGGACACTGGCTCAGCGCGAAACCCTGCGCTTTCTGGCGGTCTGGACGCAGACCCTGCTGGCGCCTCTGGTCACAGCGGGCCTGTTCCTGCTGATCTTCAACATCGCCGTCGGCCCAGGGCGACCGGATGTGATGGGCGTGCCGTTCCTGACATTCCTGGCGCCCGGGATCATGATGATGACGGTGATTCAGAACGCCTTTGCCAACACTTCGTCCTCGATGGTGATCTCGAAAGTGCAGGGCAACATCGTGGACACGCTGATGCCGCCGTTGTCCCCACTCGAGATCTTGCTGGGCTATCTGGCGGGCGGCATCGCACGGGGTGTGCTGATCGCGTTGATGCTGGCCGCTGCGCTGGCGCTTGGCTTGGGGCTGATGCCGCAGCATCCCGTGCTGGCCTTGGTTTTTGTCATTCTTGGGGGTGCGTTCATGGGCGCGCTGGGCCTGCTGGCAGGGGTTTTTGCCAACAAGTTCGATCAGATGGCCGCAATCACCAACTTCATCGTTACCCCGCTGGCGTTTCTGTCCGGCACCTTCTACTCGGTCGATGCGTTGCCGCCGTTGCTGAACAGGATCAGTCACGTGAACCCCGTTTTCTACCTGATCGACGGATTGCGATACGGCATGATCGGTGTGTCGGACAGCAACCCGATGTTGGGGATGGCCGTCTGTTTGCTGTCGACCCTGCTGATCTGCGCCGTCATCTGGCAAATGCTGCGGACCGGTTACCGTTTGAAGGCCTAGGCAGCTTCGGACAACGAACCGGGCTGCAGCGGTACGCGAGGGCGTCCCAGCCGCGGGTGCAGTCGTGCGGCCACGGACCAGGCTCCCAGCATTGCAAGCCCACCTGCCGCAAAAACACCAGCCACCGGTGTCGCCAGCAACACCAAGGCGGCAACGCCCGGTGTCAGAATTCCCGAAACGTCGCGATAGCTGGAATAGATTGCGGACATCTCTGTCCGCTCGGACGGCTTCACCGCCATCAGGAATGGCAGCCCGGCACATATGTCCAGCACGATCAACCAGATTGACCCCATGACCAGTGCGACGACCGATGCCACCGGCCAGCCCGAGAGAAATGCAGCCAACAGAAAACATGTGGCGCAGGCGGCAAAGCCTGTTCGCACGGCGCTGCGCAGTGACCGGTTCTGGACCCAGCGCAGAATCAGGGGGGCAGCAAACAGCATGGCGTTCGTGGCGGACAAAAGCGTGCCGCCCAATTGCTCACCCAACCCGTTTTCGATGGCGAAAATCGGAAGGTAGACCACATAGATCCACCAGCCACAGGACCGGATCATGGCAAACAGATACCCGGCCACCAGCCGCGGTTGGGCAAAGAACCGTCGCAGAAATGACAGCGGATTCTTCGTCGCACCTCTGGCCTTGGTAATCAGTTTGCCGTTGCCCAGACGCATGGCCCAGAACATGATCAGCATCCCAGTGGCGGCGGCCGTGCTGATGACGAAAGGGGCAGGGGCCCATAATTCCATCAGCATCACGCCTGCCATCGGCCCCGCTGTCCAACCCAGCGCGCTGTAGAACATCCGGCTCGTTTCGCAGCGGCCGAGCTCGATCTTGCTGATGTAGTCCAAAACGTAGGCGTTGAAGCAGATGAAAGTCACCACCGCGGCCACGGTGTTCAGCGCAAGTGCGCCGATCACGGCCTTGGGGCTGCCGTCGATGGCCAGAAGAGCGCCGGTGATGAACATAACGCAGCCAGCGGTGTAAGCCCATCGCCGCGGGACATAACGGATCAGGAACGGCACCATCAGTCCGGCCAATAACGAAACGAGGCCGACCAGAAAGTAAACGAGCGAGACGGACCCGGCGTCGCCCATGGCCCGGTACATCACCAAGGGGAACACGGAAATCAGGATGCCGCGAACCACGGCCTCGAACCCGGCAAGTATTCCGAACTTGCGAACGGAGGGCGCGGGCGCATGACGGACCCATTCCGGGATTCGGCGTTCGTGCATCGGGCAATCTCTCTAACCAACCGCATTCAGGGTGCGTCATGCGGTGTCGGTTTCATGAGAGTTTGCGACATCGGGGTCGCCTGCGGACAAGGCCGTAGAAAAAATCCTAGCGGCGTCTGGCTCGGGCCTCGCGCCAGACAAGGATCAGCGCTCCGGTCAGAATGACCCCTGAGCCCAGCAAACTGACCCAATCCGGAACGACCCGGAACACCGCAAAGTCATAAAGCGCGGCGAATATCAGCGTTGCATAGCTGATTGGCGCTACGAACGAGGCATCTGCCCGGGCCATTCCATTGACGAAGCAGGCCTGCGCGCAAGCCATCAGAAAACCAATGCCGGCCAAAGCCGCCCACTGAGCGGGCGATGGTGGCTGCCAGACGGTTGCGACCGCGATGCTGGCAATCGTCAAGCCCATGGCATTGTTGATGAGCAGGATCTGGATGGGGCTCTCGCGGCCAGACAGCTTTTTGATGAAGATCAGTTCCATCCCGATCACTGCCGCCGCCGCCAAGGCCAGCAGAGCCGCGGGTTGAAAGCTGTCGGGGGTCGGGCGCAGCAGGATGATGGCCCCCGTCAAAGCCACCGCCGCCGCCAACCAGCGCCAAGGCCCCACGGTCTCTTTCAGCAGAGGAATGGCCAGAACCATCGCGAAAACAGGGTTCAGAAACGATATCGCCGTGGCATCGGCTATGGGGATATAGGCGACCGACGCGAACATCAGAGTAATGCCAGACCACCCGAAACTGGTGCGTCCGACATGCAGGCCCCAGTGGGGACGCCGTAGTTGGGGACGCAGAACGCCAACCGCTGCCACGATGACCACAAATGCGAACAGGAACCGGCCATGGCTGATCTGCATCGGGTGCAGGGGCGGGCCCAGTGTCTCGGTGCCCAGAGCTTTGGCCAGCAATGTCGTGCCCGCGATGAAAGCGCTGGCGCAGAAGATAAGTACGGCTGCCAGGGCAGGGTTGTGGGCTTGTGGTGAGAACATGGGCCATCGGTGCGCCAGCGTAAAAGAAATGACAAGCCCGAATTGCAAGGCGCCCGACCCGCGCCTGCAAAAAATCCATGGGCGGATACATTTTGCCTTTCCACACTGGGTTGGCCCCGCTATACGGGCACCCATGATCAAACTCGCGCATATCCTGCCGCTCCGACGCCGACGCATCACCGCGTAACCGGCCCGTTTGATCCTGCGCGCGCGACCCAAATCCGCGCATCTCTCACCAAATCTGTTGACGAACCCGGTCTCAGTGTTTCAGTCACTGGGTTCAAGTTTTCCAAAAAGGATGATCCGATGATCCCGTCCGTTCTGCCGACCTACAATCGTGCTCCGCTGACCTTCGTTAAGGGCGAAGGCGCCTGGCTGACCGAGGCGGACGGCCGACGTTTCCTTGATCTAGGCGCGGGGATTGCGGTGAATGCGCTGGGCCATGCCCACCCGGCACTGGTCGGGGCCTTGACTGAACAGGCGCACGCGCTGTGGCACGTGTCGAACCTGTACCATATTCCGCAGCAGCAGGCGCTGGCCGACAAGCTGGTGGATCTGACCTTTGCCGACACGGTGTTCTTCACCAATTCGGGCACCGAGTCCTGCGAATTGGCGGTCAAGATGGCCCGCAAATACTTCTACGATCAGGGGCAACCCGAGCGGGTGGAGATCATCACGTTTGATGGGTCTTTCCATGGGCGTTCTTCAGCGGGCATCGCCGCTGCCGGGTCCGAGAAAATGACCAAGGGGTTCGGCCCGCTGCTGCCGGGGTTCGTGCATGTCGCCTTCGGCGATCTGGACGGTGTGACCAACGCGATCAGCGACAAGACCGCCGCGATCATGATCGAGCCGATCCAGGGCGAGGGCGGCATCCGCCCCGTCCCCGATGTCGAGCTCAAGGCCCTGCGCCAGATCTGCGACGACAACGGCTTGCTGCTGATCCTCGACGAGGTGCAGTGCGGCGTCGGCCGGACCGGGAAACTCTTTGCCCATGAATGGGCGGGCATCACGCCCGACATCATGATGGCGGCCAAGGGTATCGGTGGCGGCTTCCCGTTAGGTGCGGTGCTGGCTACCGAAGCGGCCGCCAGCGGCATGACCGCGGGCACCCATGGGTCGACCTATGGCGGCAACCCGCTGGGCTGCGCGGTGGGCTGCGCGGTTCTGGACCACGTGGCAACCCCGGCCTTCCTGGACGGCGTCAACCGAAAGGCGGGTCTGCTACGCCAAAAGCTCGAGGGCCTAGTCGCCGATCACCCCGACGTGTTCGAAGAGGTCCGCGGATCCGGCCTGATGCTGGGCCTGAAATGCAAGGCGCCCAATGCCGATGTGGTCGCGGCCGGTTATGACAACGAAGTCATCACCGTGCCCGCGGCCGACAACGTGATCCGCCTGCTGCCGCCTCTGACCCTGACCGAGGATGACATCGCCCAAGCTTTGATCCGTCTCGAGAAAGCCGCCCGGCAGGTTCAAGGCCAACTCGCCTCGGCCTGACGCCACCCCATCCCGAATGCGCCGGGGGCGACGCCCCCCTGCAACCGACAGTGAAAAAGCGAACCGACATGAACCATTTCCTTGATATCCACAAAACCGACGCCGCCGCGCTGCGGTCGATGATCGACCAGGCCGGCGCGATGAAGCAGGCCCGGTTGGGCCGTCCCAAGGCCGCGCCCGACGACGAACAGCCGCTGGCCGGCCGCATGGTGGCGCTGATCTTCGAAAAACCCTCGACCCGGACCCGCGTTTCGTTCGATGTAGGCGTGCGCCAGATGGGCGGTCAGACCATGGTGCTGTCGGGCAAGGACATGCAATTGGGCCATGGCGAGACCATCGCCGACACCGCCCGCGTGCTGTCGCGCTATGTCGACATGATCATGATCCGCACCTTTGACGAAACCATCCTGACCGAGATGGCCGAATACTCGGACGTGCCGGTGATCAACGGCCTGACCGACCGCACCCATCCCTGCCAGATCATGGCCGACGTGCTGACCTATGAGGAACACCGCGGCCCCATCGCCGGGAAAAAGGTGGTCTGGACGGGTGACGGCAACAACGTCTGCGCCTCGTTCCTGCATGCCGCAGGCCAGTTCGGCTTTGACCTGACCTTCACCGGCCCCGCCCAGTTCGATCCCGAGGAAGAGTTCATGGGTTTCGCCCGCCAGAAGGGCTCGAAGATCGTGGTCGAACGCGACCCGTACAAGGCCGTCGATGGCGCTGATCTGGTTGTGGCCGACACCTGGGTTTCGATGCACGATTCCCAATCCGCGAAGGAACGCCGGCACAACCTGCTGCGGCCCTATCAGGTCAACGCCGAGCTGATGGCCCATGCCAAGCCCGACGCCCTGTTCATGCACTGCCTGCCCGCCCACCGCGAGGAGGAAGCGACCTCCGAGGTGATGGATGGGCCGAACTCGGTGATCTTTGACGAGGCCGAAAACCGCCTGCATGCGCAGAAGGCGGTAATGCGCTGGTGTTTGGGGGTCTGAAGCCCCCTCAGTCATTCAATGGGAGCCGCTGGTTCTCTTTCAATCCCGGAGGCTCCCATGCCGCACGTCGTCTTGGAATTTTCAGCCGGACTTGAGCAATCGCATGATTTTCAAGCCATATGCAAAAAACTCTATGCGGACCTAGCCGCGCATCAGGAGTTTGACGCACCAACGCTGAAAATTCGCGCGATGCCGATCCCGTATTCCTTCATCGGGACCGAGCCGCAGACCTTCATCCATGCCTCACTGTTGCTGATGCAGGGACGGGATGAACGGACGCGAGCCGAGCTGAACGCGATCATTCTGGATGTTCTGGCCGCCGCGGCGCCGAAGGTCGGCAGCATTACCGTACGGGATGTAGAGATGAACCGCGCCACCTATGCCAAGCGCCTGGCGACCTGACGTGCGCCCGTCGCTTAACCCCGCGGTTTCACGTCCCAGACCTGCAATCTGATCAACGCTCGGACGCAGGCGAATAATACAAGCCCGCACAATGTGGCCTTGGTGACGGTTTCCATTGCGCCCTCGATCAGCAGGGCATGAACGACCGTGCCTAGGATGGTCACAAGCGCAAGACTGGCATGGGCCAACCGCCAAAGGCGGAACCGCCATCCCAGCCGGCTGCGCAACGCGGCCAACACCACGGCGGCGAACGCTGCCCACATGGCCGCCACGCCCCAAGCCGAGAACGGAGTGGGGGACCGGAACAGCAGGGCATCCACCACGTCCGGGGGGCTGGTGATCCACAACCCGCCCACATGCAGGGCAATCATGGCGATCAGGGCGATGCCGACCCAGCGGTGCACCATTCGGCTGTTCATCGCGGTCAGCCCCGGCAACATGCGCGCAGCCAGCAGCGGCTGCACCAGAAGCAATCCCAACCCGATGACCCCGGCAAAGCCCGCAGCGATATAGATCGAGCTGCGCCAGGCCAGATACGGGCTGAACCCCGCCACCACCACAGGCACCGCAATGGCGGCGATCAGCGCCAGCCAAACCGCAAGGACGCCCGGGCGCGGCACGTGGTTCAGACCGGTTGCAGAACGAAATGCGCGGCCAGGGTCTTGTCGCGCGCACTGGACATGATCGGCCGCAGGAAGACGGTCTGGAATTCGCCGCTGTCATAGGCCAGATGTCCATGCGGCTGACCAAAGGCCGGCACGATCTGCGGCATCTCCAGCCGGAATTCTCCGTTCGCATCGGTCAGGGTGGCGCCGTGGCTCTGAGGGTCGCGCTCGTGGCCTTCTGTGGTATGCGCCCAGACCTGGATGCGCTGACCGGGCAGGGGCGCGCCGTCGCCGGCCCGCCGTACTGTGCCGGTCATCCAGAAACCGCCGCCGCCGATCCGGTCGACGATTGGCGCGCCCGGGCGGTAGTTGTTCGATCCGCCCCGCATCGACGGGGTCGGCGCCAACCCACTGGCCCGCGCAGGCATGATGAGGCCGCTGCCGGCCGAGGCGACCAGAGCGGTGCCGGCCACCAGCATGGTTCTTCGGTTCAGTGAATCTCCGGGCATCGAAACCTCTCCTGTGCTGACCCGGCAGCTGTTCCAACCGCCACAGTGGAAGAATAGCACGATCACGACTCATTCCGAGCGTTCCGGGCAAAATCCGGCCGACCTGCAGACAAAAGCGCGTGGAATGGACCGAGACGGCAATAATCTTTGACGCCTGCGCCATTCGGGTGCGATCCTTTTCCTTGCGTCACCAAGGGGGAAGCCGATGACAGATGCCAACCTGCTGACCAAGGATGAAATCACCGCCTTCCGCCGCGATGGCGCGGTGGTGCTGCGCCAGAAATTCAGCGCGGACTGGCTGGAGTTGCTGCGCGCGGGCATCGACGCCGATCTGCAGACCCCGACCGAGAACTTCACCCGCCACACCAAGGACCCGGACGCGCCCGCCTATCTCGAGGATTACTGGGCCTGGAGCAAGATCCCCCAGTTCGAGGAATTCGTCCGCAGCTCGCCCTGTGCGCCGATCGCGTCCGAATTGCTGGGCGCCGCGCCGATCAATCTGGTGATGGACAACTGGTTCCTGCGCGAGGCCGGATCGACCTCGCGCCCGCCATTCCATCAGGACCTGTCCTATTTCGATTTCGAAGGCTCGATGTGCGTGCTGTGGCTGCCGCTTGAACCGGTCAGCAAGGACAACGGGATCGCCTTCGTGCGCGGCTCGCACCTTTGGGACAAGCTGTTCATGCGGGTGCGGTTCGCCGACGGGCACCCCAGCTATGAATCCACGCAGGTTGCAGGCCGCACCTATCACCCGCCACCGGATGTGAATGCCGACCCCGGCACCTATGACCTGCTGCAATGGGATATGGATCTGGGCGACTGCATCTATTTCGACATGCGCACGCTGCACGGGGGGCTGTCCTCGGTCACGCCCTCGGAAACCGTGCGCCGCTTCACCCTGCGCATGACCGGGCCGGACGGGGTGATCCGGTATCGCGGCGATTGGGCCAAGGAGGAACGGGCGCAATTCGAGGCCGCCGGCTATGCTGAGGGCGACCGGATCGCCGGCCCGTTTTTCCCGCAGCTCTGGCCCCGTGCACAGGGCTGATCCGGGCCGCAGCCTTTCTGTGCGCAGATGCACTTTATCCGCCGGTATTTTGCGCTAGATTGACAGGAGTAAACATCCCGCCGCACCGGATTGGAGGCCGACATGAGCTGGAACCCCACCCACAGCCCCGAATGCGTCACCGAAGGTGCGGCGCTGGAAACCCTGATCATCCCGCGCGCCCGCGATCTGGGCGGGTTCGAGGTGCGGCGCGCGCTGCCCTCGGTCAAGCGCCAGTTGGTGGGGCCCTTCATCTTCTTCGACCAGATGGGACCGGCCGAGTTCATCACCGATGGCGGCATCGACGTACGCCCGCATCCGCATATCGGGCTGGGCACGGTTACTTACCTTTACCAGGGCGAATTTGAACATCGCGACAGCCTCGGCACCCATCAGATGATCTATCCCGGCGAGGTCAACTGGATGGTCGCGGGCCGCGGCGTTACCCATTCCGAACGCACCAGCGCCGAAACCCGCGCCAAGCGGCACAGCCTGTTCGGTATCCAGACCTGGATTGCGCTGCCCGAAGCGCACGAGGACATGGCCCCCGATTTCGAACATCACAAGCAGGCCACGCTGCCGCATATCCAGGATGCCGGTGTCAGCGCCCGGCTGATCCTCGGCTCGGCCTATGGGGAAACCAGCCCGGTCACGATGCTGTCGGAGACCTTCTATCTGGACGTGCAACTGGACCCCGGCGCCGCCTTTCCGCTGCCCGACGATCACGAGGATCGGGGCGTCTACGTCACTCAGGGCTCGGTCGAGATCGCGGGTGACCGGTTTGAGGAAGGCCGCATGATGGTCTTCCGCCCGAGTGACCGCCTGTCGGTGACCGCCGGGCCGGCGGGGGCGCGGCTGATGCTGCTGGGCGGGGCCACGATGAATGAGGATCGGTATATCTGGTGGAACTTCGTCTCGTCTTCGAAGGACAAGATCGAAACCGCGATCCGCGAATGGAAATCCGCCGATTGGGCCAACGGCGCCTTCCACCTGCCGCCGGGGGACGAGGACGAGTTCATTCCGATCACCCCGGAGCTGGAACGCACCAAGCCCCGGCGCGCGCGCTGAACGCGACGTCAGCGCCCGCCCGGCTTGCCCACCCGCGCGATCCCGGCGATCCTTGGCGGCAAACGGGAAGGGGACGGCATGAAACTGGCGATCGCGGGCGCTGGCAGCATCGGATGCTATTGCGGGGGGCTGTTGGCCGATGCCGGGCATGACGTTACGCTGTTGGGCCGGGCGCGGGTGCTGGACCCGATCCGGCAGAACGGGCTGACCGTGACCGACTATTCGGGCCTGCGCAAAACGATCCCTGCCGACTGTCTGACCCTGTCCGATGACCCCGCCTGCCTGTCCGACGCCGATCTGGTTCTGGTCACGGTGAAAACCGGCGCCACCGCTGAGATGGGCCGCCTGATCGCCGCGTACGCCCCGGCCGAGACCCCGGTCATTTCGTGGCAGAACGGGATCGAGAACGCGCGCACCCTACGCACCGCGCTGCCCGGGCGGGACGTGCGCGCCGGGATGGTGCCGTTCAACGTGGTGCCTGCCGGTCCGGCCACCTGGCATCGCGCGACATCCGGCGACATCGTGATCCAGTCCGGACCCGGCGCGCTGGCCCGCCGCCTGTCCTTGCCCGATCTGCCCGTCACCGAAACCGACGGGATCGAGGCGGTGCAATGGGGCAAGCTGGTCATCAACCTCAACAATGCTCTGAACGCGCTGTCGGGCCTGACCCTGCGCGAGCAGCTGTTGAACCGCGACTGGCGCCGTCTGATGGCCGATCAGATGGCCGAGGCGCTGGCGGTTCTGGCCGCCTCCGGGCGCCCCGTGGCCTCGACCACGCCGCTGCCGGCCTCGATGACGCCGCATATCCTGCGCCTGCCCACGCCGCTGTTTTCGCGCATCGCGGCGCGGATGCTGACGATCGACCCCGCCGCGCGCACCTCGATGGCCTATGATCTGGATGCCGGTCGCCCGACCGAAATCGACAGTCTGCAGGGCGAGATCATCCGCCTGGGTCGCGAAACCGGCACACCGACCCCTATCTGCGACCGGGTGGCAGCGCTGATCACGCAGGGCGAGACGGGTCCGCTGACCCCCGATCAGATCCGCGCAGGGCTGCACGGTCCCGGCGGTTAGATCCGCAACAGCAGCTTTTTCAGCTCTGGTTCATGGACGCGTTCAGACGCCTCTTGCGGCGAGACCCACTCGCGGGTGCGTTCGTGCATTTCGGGAAATTCATCGGCCAGGTCGGTGACCCGCAGCCGATAAACAGTGGTGCAGACCGGATCGATCGCGCCGCTTTTGCGGACCTTGCCGTAGCAGTAGCTGCCGACCGGCTCTGGATCGACCTCGGCGTTGCGCACGCCGGCCTCTTCCCAGGCCTCCTGCACCGCCGCCTCGGCCCCGTTCAGCCCGTCAATCGGCCAGCCCTTGGGAATGATCCACCGCCCGGTGTCCCGGCTGGTGACCAGCAGCACCTGCGTATCGGGGCCATCGCCACGGGTACACAGCGCCGCGAACTGCACGAGGCGCGGACGCTGAAACAGGGGTTTCAGGACCCCCTCCCAGAATTTGTGCAGCCATGTCATTGCGGGTGCCTGCCGTTTTTTTGTTGTTCTGCCTTCCAGACGGCGAGAGATATCAATCTGACAGACGGTATTCAAGCACCCCTGCGTTTGGCCCGCAGGGTCGGGTCGGCCTGGGTCGGGTCCTCGGGCCAGGGGTGCTTGGGATATTGCGCGCGCATGTCCTTGCGCACATCGGCATAGGACCCGGCCCAGAACCCCGGCAAGTCGCGGGTGATCTGGATCGGGCGTTGCGCGGGGGACAGAAGGGTGATCTTCAGCGGCTCGCCGCCCACCATCGGGTGCCGGGTGACCCCGAACATCTCCTGAAGGCGAACGGCGATTTCGGGCACCGCCTTGCCATAGTCGATCGGGACCTTGCGCCCCAGCGGCGTGACGAAGGCCGGGGGCGCGCGGCGGTCCAGTTCCTGCATCTGGTCCCAACTCAGCCGCGCCTGAAGAGCGGGCAGCAGGTCGAACCGCTTCCAATCCTCGGCACTGCGCACGCCGGTCAGCATCGGCAGCAGCCAGTCCTCAAGCGTGTCCGTCAGCCCGTTTTCCGAGAAATCGGGCAGGTCGACGCCCGCCGCCCGCACCAGTTCGACCCGCGCTGCCAGTCGCGCGGCCTTGCCCTCCAGCCGCAGGCCCATATCGCGCACGCCGTCCAGCATCGCGCGGGCCACGGACTCGTCGGGCACGTCCTTCCAGATGCGGTCATCGAGCACCAGCGCCCCGAACCGTTCCTGCCGCCGGGCCACCACCCGACGGTCCCGTTTCGACCAGGCGCAGGTCTCGACCCATTCGATCTGGTCGGCGAACAGCGCGCGGATCTCGGCTTCGGTGATCTGCGCGGCCATACGCAGCCGGGCCTCGCGCGGGTTGCCGTCAGTATCGATGGCAACCAGATACGGCGCCGCGGCCAGCGGATCGCCGGGGTCCATCACCACACCCTTGCCGCCGGACAGCACATAGCGTGGCGCGTCGCCCTTGCGCCGCTGGCCGACCCGGTCGGGATAGGCCAGCGCGGCCATCGCCGCCGGGCTCAGCGGGTCGCCTTCGGTCTTGATCTGGCCGCGCAGCCGTTTCGCCTCGGACCGGATCCGGTCCAGAATACCGGGATTGGCGGGCCAGACCCGGTTGCGCTGATAAGTGCGCGGATCGCGCAGCGCCTCGAGCCGCAGCGACAGGTCCACCGGTGCTCCCTTCAACGGGTCGCGCTCGGCCATCAGGGCGGCAAGCGGGGCGGCCTGCGCACCGGCCGTGACCAGCATGTGCCCCAACCGCGGATGCAGCGGCAGACCAGCCAGTGCGCGGCCATGTTCGGTGATCCGGCCCTTGCCGTCCAGCGCACCCAGCATCCGCAGCAGCGTGCGCGCCTCGGCCAGCGCCCCCTCGGGCGGTGGTGTCAGAAAGGCCAGATCCTGCGGCTCGGCCCCCCACAGGGCCAGTTCCAGCGCAAGTCCGGTCAGGTCGGCGGCTTCGATCTCGGCGGGTGGAAAGGCGGGTAGGGCGCCTTCCTCACCCTTCGACCACAGGCGATAGCACAGCCCTTCGGCCACGCGGCCCGCGCGTCCGGCGCGTTGGGTCGCCTCGGCGCGGGTGACGCGCTCGGTCACCAGCCGCGACATGCCCGAGCCCGGATCGAACCGCGCGCGGCGGGCCTGACCCATGTCCACTACCACCCGGATGTCCGGAATGGTCAGCGAGGTCTCGGCGATCGAGGTGGCCAGCACCACCTTGCGCCCGGCCTCGGCCGGCGCAAGGGCGGCGCGCTGGGCGGCGAAGGGCAGGGCGCCGAACAACGGCCAGATCGCGCAATCGCCGGGCAGCCGGCCGGCCAGCGCGGCCTCGGCCCGGCGGATCTCGCCCTCGCCCGGCAGGAACACCAGAATGCCGCCGCCGGTGGTACGGGTCTCGCGCTCGGCCTGAACCACCAGATCGACCAACGCGTCCAGCCGCCGCGCCTGCGGGCCCAGCGGGCGGTCCAGCCAGCGGGTCTGAACCGGAAAACTGCGCCCCTCGGATGTCACCAGCGGCGCGTCCATCAACCGGGCCACCGGATTGGCATCCAGCGTGGCCGACATCGCCAGCAGGATCAGGTCGTCGCGCAGCGCACCGGCGACCTCAAGGCACAGGGCCAGCCCCAGATCGGCGTTCAAAGAGCGTTCGTGGAATTCGTCGAAGATCACCGCACCCACACCGGGCAGGTCGGGTTCGGATTGCAGCATCCGGGTCAGGACGCCTTCGGTCACCACCTCGATCCGGGTGGCTTTCGACACTTTCGCCTCGCCCCGCACGCGATAGCCGACGGTCTCGCCCGCACGTTCGCCCAGTGTCTCGGCCATGCGTTCGGCGGCGGCGCGGGCGGCCAGCCGCCGCGGTTCCAGCATCACGATCCGCCTGTCGCACAGGCCGGCGTCGCGCATAGCCAGCGGCACGCGCGTGGTTTTGCCGGCGCCGGGCGGAGCCTGCAGCACGGCGCGGCCGCGCGCGCGCAGCGCAGCGATCAGGTCGGGCAGGGCATCGTCGATCGGTAGGCGGGTCATGCCGCCTTATCGCCAAAGCCCCGGCCAAGGTCCAGAACGCCTGCGTCAAATCCCGCGCGCGGCGGTACTAGACAAACCCGGCCCATCCCCGTCATCTAGGGCAGATTTCAACGAAGGACCCCGCCCATGACCACAGCCGAGCTTGCCGCCAGGATCCTCAAGGGCGACCGCCGGGCGTTGGCCCGCGCGATCACCCTTGTCGAAAGCACCCGCGCCGATCACCGCGCCCAGACGGCACAGCTGCTCGACGCGCTGTCAGGCGCCGGGCGGCAGGCGCTGCGCATCGGCCTGTCGGGAACGCCGGGGGTGGGCAAATCAACCTTCATCGAGAGTTTCGGCATGATGCTGATCGGGCAGGGGCTGCGGGTGGCGGTTCTTGCTGTCGATCCCAGCTCGGCCCGGTCGGGCGGCTCGATCCTGGGCGACAAGACCCGGATGGAACGCCTCAGCCGCGAGCCGAACGCCTTCATCCGCCCCTCGCCCAGCCAGAGCCACCTGGGCGGCGTCGCCCGCCGCACGCGCGAGGCTATCGCCCTGTGCGAGGCGGCCGGGTTCGACGTGGTGCTGATCGAAACGGTGGGCGTGGGCCAGTCGGAGACCGTGGTGTCGGAAATGTCCGACCTTTTCCTGCTGCTGCTGGCTCCGGCTGGTGGGGATGAATTGCAGGGCGTCAAGCGCGGCATCATGGAGATGGCCGACATGATCCTTGTGAACAAGGCCGACGGCGACCTGAAAGCGACGGCCACCCGCACCTGCGCCGACTATGCCGGGGCGCTGCGCCTGCTGCGCAAACGCCCGCAGGACCCCGAGGGCTTTCCCAAGGCGATGACCGTTTCAGCGGTCGAGGAACACGGCCTGGACCAGGCCTGGGCCGAGATGCAGGCCCTGGCCGACTGGCGCAAACAGAACGGTCATTGGGACGCCAACCGCGCCGAACAGGCTCGCTACTGGTTCGACCAGGAGGTGCGTCACGCGCTGCTCGCCAAGCTGGAGACCCCGCAGGCCCGGTCCGAGATGGACCGGCTGGGCGCCGAGGTCGGTTCTGGGCGGCTCAGCCCCTCGGTGGCGGCCGAGCGGATGCTGAGGACTCTTGCATCCGGGTAACACCGTTGCCCGCGCGGACAGGAAAACTTGGCGCAACGCCCAAGAGTTCTGTAGCCTGAGTGCAGGTGAAATCCTTGGTTGTGGCGCCCAGCAAATAGAAAAACCGGAGCGCAGCTGGCTGGACGTGACCAAGCGGAGAAACAGGACCCGCCTCTCATGCCCGATATCTTTGGGACAAACGGCGATGACGATATCGATGTCACCAATGACAACGGTACGCTGAACGGCACCCCTCAGGGTACGCCGATTGATGATATCCGCGCGCGCGGCGGCAACGACATCATCACTGTTACCAACAGTACCATCTCTGGCAGTGTCCGTGGAAATGCCGGGATCGATACGATCACGGTGATCGGCAGCACGATCGGCGGTCAGGTAAGAGCCGGATCAGACGACGACACGGTCACGCTGCAAGGCTCGGTCATTGGCAATATCCGTTTGGGCGGTGGAAATGATGTTCTGAACTTCCGCAGCACCAGCGTGTCCGGCGATGTGCGCGGTGGCAGTGGTACCGACACGCTGAATCTGCCTGCAGGAACTGTGGTTAACGACAGCTCATTCGGGACATTCACCGTGTCCGCCGGCACCAGCTATTCGTTGACCAGCGGCAGTTTCACCCTGCCGTCGGGCATCACGGTCACCTATTCCGCATTTGAAAACGGATCCGGCGTTCCGTGTTTTACCGCTGGCACGAACGTTCTGACTGCCCGCGGTCCGGTACAGGTGCAAGACCTGTGCACCGGTGACCTGATCTGTACGGCCGAGAGCGGCAACCAATCCATCCGCTGGATCGGTCGGCGCAGGTTCGATGCGATTGATCTGAGGGCCAATCCGAAACTGCGCCCCGTTCGTATTTGCGCCGGCGCTTTTGGGGCAGGGCTGCCCACGCGGGACCTGTTGGTTTCCCGCCAGCACCGTATGATGGTCAGTTCTCGCATCGCGCAACGCATGTTCGGCCAGTATCAAGTTCTGATTCCCGCGATCAAGCTGACGGCGCTGCCGGGGATCTTTGTAGATTGCACTGTCGACAGCATCGAGTACTTCCATCTGCTGTTCGATCGGCACGAGATCCTGTTTGCCGAATCCGCGCCGACCGAAAGCCTGTATACCGGCCCTGAGGCGCTGAAATCTCTCGGACCCGCGGCAAGGGCTGAAATCCTTGCGATTTTTCCGGAACTGGCTGATGAGAACCACGAATCCGAACCCGCAAGGTTGATCCCGATAAACCAACAGCAGACCCGTTTGATTGCTCGTCACCTCAAAAATCACAAGCCTTTGCTTGTTGATGCCTGAGCCGTTTCAGGACCATTAGTTGGCCCGGAAAGATTTCGCAGCTGCTGTCTTGACCCTTCCGGCGATTCCCACTAAACGCATCCAACCAGTTTTCGGGCGCGACTTCGGGTTGTGCCCCTCGTGATTTGGCTGCGGATTTATGCCCGGCCTCCAGAAACAAAGGAAGAAACCATGTCGCGCCGTTGCGAACTGACCGGAAAAGGCCCGATGACTGGCAACAATGTCAGCCACGCCAAAAACAGAACTCGTCGTCGTTTTCTGCCCAACCTGAACGACGTGACCCTGCAGTCGGAAACCCTGGGTCGTGGCGTCAAGCTGCGCATCTCGGCCGCCGCGCTGCGCTCGGTCGATCACCGTGGTGGTCTGGACGCGTTCCTGGCGAAAGCCAAGGACGAAGAGCTGTCCGCCAACGCGCTGAAAGTGAAAAAGGAAATCGCCAAGGCGCAAGCCTCGGCCTGATTTTCCCAAAGACTGTTTCGTGGCCCCTGTACCCGTTGGTGCAGGGGCTTTTCGTTTATCTGTAGGTCCTCAACCTGTCTCAAGCCTGTATTTCAGGAATTGCTCGCCGGAATAGGTCACCGGACCGACATAATGCGCGCCGATGCGCTGTAGCGCAGAGAGATTGCGGCGGGACGGAGGAAGCAGAAAAGTGACATAGGGAATGCGTTCATCGGCTCGGGCGAATGCGAAGGCCTTGCGGGTGATGCGCGTGCCCAGACCGAATGCGTCCGCCGTCAGGACCAGACCGAAATCCCATTCACTGCCTTCACGCTGGAAGCCGCCCCAGCCGACATAGCAACCGCCGGACGTGATCGCCCAGTGCCCAAGCCCGTCGCGTTCCCAGCAGGCTTCTTTCGCGTCTATGAAGGCCCGCGCCATCGCGATGTCCCAGGGCCCCGTCAGCAAAGGCAGATGCCGAGCGACGCGGGGATCAGACATGTGCCGTGCGATTTCAGCCGGCTCAATCTGTGGCAGCCTGAGGAACTGAATTTCTGTGTGCGCTTTGAGTGGCATGACCGCGATCTACGCTTGAATTTCTGCCCAAACCAGACCGTCCCGATCACTTTGCCGTTGGACTGATGCCGCACGCGATCTCGGTGCGGAAGGCAAAGGGACGCGACTACGTGACATTGTTCACATACAGGGTTTTGAATCTGTTTTATGTATGCGGTTATTCTATGGCGGAGTGTGGTAATGTCTGCGAATACTTCAATTATTATTTCCTTCCTTTCGACTCTTCTGGTCGGCTCATTTTCCAGCTGTGCGCGAATGCAGCGGCGGGTGAACCGGCTGCATACCGGTCTCAACACAGGTCCGGATGATCGCGGAATTCTTTGAAGGTCACTATCAAAGCAAAATCAAGGGTCGGCCAGTCAGGCCGGCCCTTTTCCATTGTTCGCGCCAAACTGTCTCAGCGCTCACGAAGGCACTTGCAGTCCGTTTCCGATCGGGCCTAAACCTCTGCCAAGATGACCCGATCCTATCGCCTCGTGTTGCCGTTGCTGCTGTCGCTGATGCTGGTTCTGACAGGCCAGGGTTTTGCGGCGTCACGGGGATTGAATGCAGTGGTCGGTCAAATGGTGCTTTGCACCGGGAATGGGCCTGTGGTCGTGTACATGGACGAGCACGGCCAGCCCACCAAACCACCTCACTTCTGTCCCGACTATGCGCTCAACTTGCTGGGTGCGGTTCTGGATGCCCCTCCGCCGGCACCGAAAGGGCCTGAGCGGGCAAAGTCTGACATACCATTGCGTTCCGCCAGCCTTGTTGCGGCTCCTATCCCGCAGCGACCGGCGCGCGCGCCGCCGGCCCCTGTCTGAGACCCTTCGCAACACAATCAGACAGTCAAAAAGGAGAGGCGAGATGCCCTTCAAATCAATCCTGCCCGCTATTTTCGTCGCTGCAATCATGTCCACCGCCGCCCATGCGGAAAGTGTGATCTCGGTCGAGGATGCCTACGCCCGATCCTCGGGGGCCAATGCCAAGGCTGGTGCGGCCTTCATGATGATCCGCAATTCAGGCGACACCGATGATCAACTCGTCGCCGTCAATTCCGATATCGCTGCACGGGTCGAGCTGCATACGCACAAGATTGACGACAACGGCGTGGCCAAGATGATGGAAGTCGAGGAAGGTTTTTCGATCGCCGCTGGCGAGGCGCATATGCTGCAGCGGGGCGGGGACCATGTGATGTTCATGGGGCTCAAGCAGCCGTTTGAGCAGGGCGCAACCATACCCGTCACTTTGGTTTTTGAGCAGGCCGGTGAGGTCGTTGTCGAGATTCCCGTGGACCTGGAACGGAAAGACGGCCACGGGCAAATGAAGCACTCGAACTAACAGAACGCCTGTCTTCGGGCCGCGATGCGGCCGTCATCCATGCGTCAGGCCGGGTCAAGCCCCGGCCTGTTCGCGTTTCAACTGCCGATCAGCGTTGTTCTTCACTTGTTGACCACGCGCATCGAAACTCGTTCTCCGGCCCGTTTGAAACGTGCGGCCATGAACAGCATGACGCCGGCAAAGGCCAAGGCGGAGAACGCGATTGCCCAGCCCAGTGCGACGACGCCGCTTCCGGGCCAGAAGATCAGCACCAGCCCGATGATAAGGGCCACGATGCCCGAGTTCCGAACGGTCGCGCGTTCTGGGTCCAGCTGATGCATCTGGCCCAGCGAAATCAACGACCCGATCCCGATGATCAGCGCCCAGGCGCCCAGTAGGAAGAACGTCAGACGTGCTGTGCCTTCCGGCCAGATCAAAAGGACCAGCCCAATCAAGACCGCCCCGATACCCGCGCCTCCGATCAGTCCGCGCCGCCCGAAGCCAAGCAGGGTCAGGCCGCCATCGAGGATCAGCAGCACTCCTACCAGCCGCAGCAACAGAGCGATGCTGCCGGTTGGCCAGAACAGCGCGGCAATGCCAACGGCCCCCGCAAGCAATCCTCGCAGTAGGAACGTCCACCACAGATCCGCGAGGGTGTCGCCCAGCGCTTCGCGGCTGTCGATGCCTTCGTCGTCAACGATTTCGCCACGGGGGGCTTCAGGCTCGGTCATCTGTTTCTCCTGGTTCAGGTTCCTTCAGCTTAGACCAGCGTGATGACCCGAGTCACCTGCGGCCCAGCAAGTCATCGACCCAGCGTGGCACGATCTGGGTGGCGGGGCCAAGCAGCGTCTGATCGAAGCTGGATGCACCAACCGAAGGCTCGAGGTTCAATTCGACTGTCTGTGCGCCCGCAGCAATGGCTTCGTGAACGAAGGCCGCAGCCGGGTAGACCTGGCCAGAGGTTCCGATAGCGGCGAATATCCCGGCCTGTGCCAGATGGTCGTAAATCTGATCCATGTGGTAAGGCATTTCGCCGAACCACACGATGTCGGGTCGGGCGGTTGCCGCGCGGCAGGCGGGGCACGGTTCGCCCACGGACATTTCCGCTGGCGCCGTCCAGCGATGCTCGCAGGAGGCGCACAGCGCGCCTGACAGGGTGCCGTGCATGTGGATAACCCTGGTCGCACCTCCGGCTTCGTGCAAATTGTCCACGTTCTGGGTTACGATCACCACTTCTCCCGGCCAGTCGCGCTGAAGCCGGGCCAGTGCTGTGTGGGCTGCATTTGGGTCGGCACCACCCGCCTGCATCCGGCGCGCGTTGTAGAAGCCATGAACTAGGGCAGGGTTTCGGGCAAAACCTTCGGGTGTCGCCACGTCCTCGATCCGGTGCTGGGCCCACAATCCGCCTTCATCGCGAAAGGTGCCCAATCCGCTTTCCGCCGAAATCCCGGCTCCGGTCAAAATCACGATCTTTTCCATTCGCCCTCCACACGCTAAACCCGAGCCATGTCACAGCGTATCCTGTTTGTCTGTCTCGGCAACATCTGCCGTTCCCCTGCTGCCGAAGGCGTTTTTCGTGTCAGGGCGCCCCATCATTCTTGCGACAGTGCCGGAACGTCCGACTGGCATGTCGGGGATCCACCCTATGCGCCGATGCAATACGCGGCTCGCAACCGAGGGCTGGAACTGAGCGATCTGCGCGCGCGCCAGTTTGCGGTGTCTGATTTCGACAGGTTTGACCTGATCATCGGTATGGACAGCGAAAATCTCGCAAAGATAGAGGCTTTACGCCCGGCCGACAATCCTACACCCGTACGCTTGTTGACCGAATTTGCGCCCAACACCGGCGCCGATCATGTGCCCGACCCCTACTATACCCGTGATTTCGACGGGGCGCTGGACCTCATCGAAGCCGCCGTGGATGGGTTGGTGGCATATCTGGACGGCTAGCCGCCGATCACCTTCAACTGACCGGACAACCAGGGCAGGCGGGAAAGCGCTGGTTCGATCATCTGGCTTTGCATCAAACGGCGCGTCATGCCCGCGACTTCGCGCGGAACCTGATCTGACCAGTCAGACCGCGTGAACAGGGAAATAGTGCGCGAGAACTCTCCGAACGGAGCCGGGTAGACATCCATGCCTTCGTGGAAGCGGGCTGCCCGCATGTATCCCAACGGCGTGGTGATTGCCCAGCCAAGGCCACGCGCCACCATAGCCATCAGTGCCAAGTGCGACCCGATCTCGAACCGCTCTTCGAACTGAAGCTGTTGCCGCGCCAGGTGGCTTTCGATTTGCCGGCTGATCAACTGTTCTCGCGCATAGCGCAGAAAGGGCAGGGCCTGCAAAGCAGCCTCTACGCCCCCATTGGCCACACCGCCCTTCGGCGCGACCAGAATGAAAGGATCCTGTACCAAAGGGTACTCCACCACGCCTTCCAGCACCTCGCCGCTATGGGCCGAGACCGCCAAATGCAGGCGTTGCGAAGCCAGCGCCTCGAAAATTTCGAGGCTGGGGAGGGTTATGAGTTTGAACTTGGAACGGGTCAGGCTGTCGGCCAGCAACGTTGCAAGGCGCGGTGTCAGGTCATTGTCGAAATCGTCGATCAGGCCGATCGAAAGAGTGCTCAGGTGACCCAGGTCCATGACCGACAGCTCGCTTTGGGCCATCTGCAACTCGGCCAGTACGGATTCGGCCCGCGCCAGAAAGCTGCGCCCGGCTTGGGTCAGGCGCATGGGTCTGCGCCCGTGATCCACGAGGTCCGTGCCCAGAGCATTCTCGAGATTGCGCAACTGCTGGCTGACCGATGGCTGGCTGAGTCCGGTAATCTCGGCAGCCTGTGCCACCGAACCGGTCCGCGCCAAGGCCTCGAACACTTCGAGACCGCGCAGGGTCAACCCTTTCGTCACCATATGATTTCCCTTTCACTGCGCCATTACTGAGGCGCAGGGCGGGTCAGGTCAAGGATCGCGGTCAGCGTCAGCTGCAGATCGCCTGCGCCATGCGGCCAAAGTTCTGATACCGCTCCCACAGCGCGTCGTCGCGGGCGGATTTCGACATCTTCAGCTCTTGGGCCTGATGAGGGTCGGTGAACCACTTGGCCACGGTTTTCTGGTCTTTGTTGGTCAAAGCCTGATCGGCCACCCGCTGGATGCACTTGCATCTGTCACGGGTCGCAGCCGAACGGTCGGACGCCAAACATGCACGTTTGATCTGCGCCGCTTCGGTCATGGCCGGGGCCAAAGTGGTCAGCGACGTGGCGCATAGCGCGATAATGAGGAACTGTTTCATGCTCATGCCTCGTTTTGCCTGCCCGGAGGAGTCTTGTGTCCCTCTCGGCTTGCGGCGCAGTATCGTCCAAGTTTTCCTGCCGTTCAACAATTTGCTTTCAGAAACTCCGTACCTGAGTCGAAAGTGCCGCGGTTGGCGCGACGGTCGGCTGTGGCATGCCCTTCGCAATCCGTTTTGGGCCGCGCAATGCGGCCGAGTTCTTTCTGCGATAGGCCGCCTAGACGCAACTGAGGCCTTGGAACGAAGCCAACCGCAGCGTCATTGCTTCATAGCGCTGAAGTATGGGGTGTTCGCCGTGCTGTCTCACCTTGACCAGCGCCCGATTTCGAACCATATCCCGACGCTATGACAGACCTCGCTCATATCCGCAATTTCTCCATCGTCGCGCATATCGACCATGGCAAATCCACCCTTGCCGACCGGCTCATCCAGGAGACCGGGACTGTGCAGGATCGCGACATGAAGGAACAGCTGCTCGACAGCATGGATATCGAGCGCGAGCGCGGCATCACCATCAAGGCCAACACGGTCCGCATCGACTATACCGCCGACAATGGCGAAAAGTACGTGCTGAACCTGATCGACACTCCCGGCCACGTGGACTTCGCCTATGAAGTCTCACGGTCCATGCGCGCGGTCGAAGGCTCGCTGCTGGTGGTGGACTCGACGCAAGGGGTCGAGGCGCAGACGCTGGCCAACGTGTATCAGGCCATCGACGCCGACCACGAGATCGTGCCGGTGCTGAACAAGATCGACCTTCCGGCCTCGGACTGCGACCGCGTTGCCGAGCAGATCGAGGACGTGATCGGCATCGACGCCAGCGACGCGATCCGCGTCTCGGCCAAGACGGGCGAGGGGATCCACGAAACGCTCGAGGCGATCGTGCACAAGCTGCCCGCGCCCAAGGGCAATCTGGACGCGCCGCTCAAGGCGATGCTGGTGGATTCATGGTACGATGCCTATCTGGGTGTGATCGTTCTGGTCCGCATCGTTGACGGCGTTCTGAAAAAGGGCATGCGGGTCAAGTTCATGTCGAACGGCACCTTGCACCATGTCGACCGCGTGGGCGTCTTCCGCCCCGAGATGCAGATGGTCGATCAGCTCGGGCCGGGCGAGATCGGATTCCTCACCGCATCCATCAAACAGGTCCGCGACACCCGCGTCGGCGACACGATCACCAATGACCGCAACGGCTGCGAGGAACCGCTGCCGGGCTTCAAACCCGCGCAGCCGGTGGTGTTCTGCGGCCTCTTCCCCGTGGACAGCGCCGAATTCGAAGACCTGCGCGACGCGATCGAGAAACTGGCCCTGAACGACGCCAGCTTCTCCTACGAGATGGAAACTTCGGCCGCGCTCGGCTTCGGCTTCCGCTGCGGCTTCCTCGGCCTGCTGCACCTCGAGGTCATCCGCGACCGCATCGAACGCGAATACGATATCGAGCTCATCACCACCGCGCCCTCGGTGATCTATCACGTCTACATGAAAGACGGAGAGATGATCGAGCTGCACAACCCCGCCGACATGCCCGACATGTCCAAGGTCGACCACCTGGAAGAGCCGCGCATCAAGGCCACCATCCTGGTGCCGGATGAATACCTGGGCGACGTGCTGAAACTCTGCCAGGACCGCCGCGGTATCCAGATGGACCTGACCTATGCGGGCAGCCGCGCGATGGTCGTCTATGACCTGCCGCTGAACGAGGTCGTCTTCGACTTCTACGACCGCCTGAAATCGGTGACCAAGGGCTATGCCAGCTTCGACTACCAGATGACCGGCTACCGCGAGGACAGCCTGGTCAAGATGTCGATCCTGGTGAATGACGAGCCGGTGGACGCACTGTCGGTCATGGTCCACCGCGACCGCGCCGAGACCCGCGGCCGCGCCATGTGCGAAAAGCTGAAAGAGCTGATCCCGCGCCATATGTTCAAGATCCCGATCCAGGCCGCCATCGGCGGCAAGGTCATCGCCCGCGAGACCCTCTCGGCCCTGCGCAAGGACGTGACCGCGAAATGCTATGGCGGGGATGCCACGCGGAAACGGAAACTGCTGGAAAAGCAGAAGGCCGGCAAGAAAAAGATGCGCCAGTTCGGGAAGGTAGATATCCCGCAGGAGGCGTTTATTTCAGCGTTGAAGATGGATGGGTGAGGCTTCTCAGGAATTTCTTTGCCTAAGAGATATCAGTTGCCCGAAGGTCGGCGCGGTTCAGATGATTTCATACCTTGGCGCGAATGATATGGAAATCACATTCTACTAACCCGTTGGATTGATAGTCCAATGGTTTTGAGAAATTGATTCTTCTAAGTTGCCGGTCGGCCACCCGAACATTTCGCATCTGGAAATCGTCGTGAACGACAAACCCATCGGTTGGCATCAGTCCGCCAATCGCAATGGCTTCCCGAAGGTGTGTGTCCTTTGAGCCGTCAAGATGAAGAAAATCAACTGTCGCATCCGGGTTCTCAAGCTGGAACCGGGGTGTTTCGATCAAAGAGTTCCCCTTAATTAGTTCGACCCGATCGCCAAATTTGTACCTGAGCCAGTTGAAAGCCGCCGGTACGTAAATATCCACGCGCGCCCAACGCTGGTTCAGACGTTCGCAAACGTCCACACCTACGCATTTCAGCTCGGGGTTAGCCATAAGCGCCAGCAACATGCTGTGGCCAGCATTCACTCCAATTTCGAACAGGCAAGTCGATCGCCGGGCCAGTTCGAAGAAGTTTCTGCGTTTGGATTCGAATTCTGTATTCAATGGCAGGTTATGAAAGTCCCTTTCCAAGTGTTTATAAAACAAATTCCCGTTAATAACTGCAGGTTCCCCGGCTCGAGCCAGATTATCCACGATATAGTCGTTGAGATCCTGAAGAGTGTCTTTCCAGCTTGATGAGGTGATGAGGTCGTTGTAGTCAGCGGCCCGGTTGCTGGAGTCCATGGTCTGTACCCTCGTGTGTGTGGCTCCGTCGACAAATAACCAATCCAGCCAGCTGGTGAAACTTCAAAAAATTCAAATCACCCTCGGGGGCAAGGCCGGGCCAAAAAAACCTGTGATATAGCTTCGGGCCAGTCGCCTCGTGCCTCCCCGCTGAACGGCCGCCGCAGCAGCGGTTGCGCACTGGAGCTCCGTCTGTTCAGCCCAAAAACGCTCCACAGGACCGTTTCCGACACGGGCCTCCCCTCAACGTGACCCACTTCACAGCCCCGCCGACCCGCACCTGCTAAGGTTAACCCAACGGAAACCAGCGGCGGAGGCCCCCATGTCCATGATCCCCATCATCGCGCTTGGATCGGCGGGTCTCTATTCCGTGGCCATGATATCGATGAAGTTCTGGTGGAAACTCCCCGGCCTCGGGCTGGGGCTGCTGATCGTCGCCACCTTGCTGGCCGCCGCCACGCTGGAACTCGCCGCGCTGCGCGACGAACGGCTGGGCATCATCTATACCGGCATTCTGGGGGCCGAGGTCGTGCTGATCGCCATCGCTTCGTTCTTCCTGTTCGGCGAGTCCTTTTCCTACCGCGAGGGGCTGGGCATCGCCCTTGTCATCGCGGGCACCGCGCTGGCCTGGGCCTGAGCCCGTCGGTGAGCGCCGCATGAACCCTTCATGAAGTTTCCCTTAGGTAAGTTGTAACGGCCGCGCGCCCTCCCAATCTGTTCAGCAGGCCAGCAAGGCCCGCCGATCACAGGGAGAGAGCCCATGACCAGATACATGACCGCCGGCGCCGCCGCCGTGGCCGCCACATTGACAATGGGGTCTGCCGCCCTCGCCGATGCCATGCCCGACCTGCGCGGCACGTGGACGGCCAGCCAGACTACGGTGTCGCCCTCGAACGCCAACACCGCCACCGCGCCGCGGTTCAATACCTCGGAATGGGTGCTCGAGATCCAGGCGCAGCACGAAAACGTGTTCTGGGGGCCCAGCATGTGGCGACGCAACGCCATGGATGACTGGACGATGTATGAGGCCACCGGCTCGATCAGCCAGGATGGCTCGGGCAAGATCGGCATTGTTGAAACCGCTGCTGATCCGACCTCGGGCGTCAACGCGCTGATCGATGCGCGCTACGAGGACGGCAAGATCTATGCGGATTTCCGTAGCCTGCGGACTGGAACCACCTACAGCACGGTTCTGGAACGACAGGTGAACTGAAGCGTTTCCGGCCCAGGCGGTTGTAGGGGGTAGTTGCCGTTGCCCGATTTTGCGGGATACGGAGAGTAGTAGGTTGCCTCGTCCGGGTCGGAACGCTTCTCAATTTGTGGGCTGCACGTTCGTTCACCGTTGCGTGTGGCGACTCATCGATGTCGATTCGAGCGATATGCCCGTATGCGTCAGGTCAGGTCCGCCATGAGGGCCGAGATTTTCCCTTTGCACCCGCAGAAATCGCCCAATTGAACGGAGAGAAATCGGCCTTCGGCTTTTCCCAGCGCAACCCAGCCGGATTTCATCATTTCCCGACTTATCCACATCGTCTTCCAGTCGGATATCAACATCTTATCCCCGGCTAATTTTCATGCTGCAGTGCTATTTTCTTGCCGGATGTGAGGGCGAGTGCCATCGTTCAGACATCGCCAAGGTTCATCACGATCCAAGGCGGGACGCAAAGGTCAGGGGGTCCTGGCACCGCAGGCAGATCTTAGGATTTTCGTCGGGTTGCAAGGGCTTACCGGTAGGTGACCAGTCAGGAGGGGCGCAAGCCCGGCTTGAGCGGTCAGCTTCTCAGAAGGCCAAAGCGGGCGGCAGAGCGCCATCAGGTGCTTTGCGGCAGCGAGGTCCCCTCGGGGGCTGAAGCAACTGGATCGGGGCGTCCCTCGGGCGTGTCGACCCGGCAAGGCGTCAGGGGTGTCCGCAAGGGCACATGCAAAGACCGCGTCTGCGCACCTGGCGCCTTTTCCTTTTGCCGATTTCGGTTTCGTACAGGCTTCCACTCACCGCCCGTCAGAACGGGAACGGGGTTCTTGCGCAATTGCACAAGAACCCCGCAGTCGTGTCAGTAATGCATTACCGCGTCTATGCACCTGTGGCAGGGACAATAATCCGGTCGCCCGGAACTTTCAACCATATGTTGGTAGTGCTGCGCCGCTGTCCGCTAGATGCTGACGGGTGTCAGAGGCTTTCCTGAACGTCCGTCGCCGCGCCCTGGATGGCGTCGCCGGCTTTTTCGATGTCTTTGCCCGCGCCTTTTGCGGTTTCACAGGCCGCCAGGGCCAAAAGGCTCAGCCCGATCAGAATAGTGCGGATCATCGATATCTCCTTGGTTGGTCGACTACCAATCGGTAGCACCATTCAGGCAATGCAGACAAACCTTTTTGGGTGATCAGCCTTTGCGGAAGATGGGACCAAGGATGGCCGTCGCGACAAAGATCAACGCGGCCGCGCAAACGATGCTTGGTCCAGCGGGTGTATCCGCCCAATATGCACCGCCCAGCCCGCCCAACGCCGCCGTCGAGCCTATGATCGCAGCGGTGAAAGCCATACTTTCTGGGGTGCGGGCCAAAGGGCGGGCTCCGGCCGCTGGAATGACCAGCAGGGCCGCGATCAGAAGAATTCCGACAACTTTGATGGCGACCGCAACGGCCAGTGCCATCGCCAGAGTCAGCCATAGTTCTTCTCGTTTAGGATCGATCCCGGATGCCTGAGCCAAGTCCGGGTTGAGTGTCGAAACCAGAAGGGCTGACCAGCGCCAGACCATCAGCGCCAAAATCGTGGCGCCACCGATCCAGATCGTGGCCAGATCGGACTTTGTGACGGCAAGGATATCGCCGAACAAAAAGGCATTCAGGTCCAGTCGGACATCGGACAGCAACGCCACGGTTACCAAGCCGGCGGCCAGTGCGGTGTGTGCAATCACACCCAGAAGCGTGTCCATGGCGTAACCGCGACCGCGCAGCAGGCTGACCGACAAGCCCATGGCAAGCGCAGCGGCAATGATTGCGGGCAGCAGCGGCAGAGAAAAGCTGAGCGCCAGCGCTACACCCAATACGGCCGCATGTGCGGTGGCCTCTCCGAGATAGGCCATGCGCCGCCAGACGACAAAACATCCCAGCGGTGCCGCGGCGATCGAAACACCGAGTCCTGCCAGGGCGGCGCGAACCATGAAATCGTCCAGCATCAGTGTGACGTATCCTGCGCGTGATTGTGATCGTGGGTATGACTGTGCTTGTGTTGGTACAAGGCCATCGTGCCCCGTGTTCCACTGCCGAACAACGCCCGATATTCCGGCGCGTCTGCGACCATGTGGGGTGCCCCTTCACAGCAGACATGCCCGTTCAGGCACAGAACCCGATCCGACGCGGCCATGACGACGTGCAAGTCATGGCTGACCATGACTATGGCGCAGCCGAGGTCCGTGCGAACCTGTTCAATGCGTTCATAGAAGGCAGCTGCGCCGGGCTGATCAAGCCCCTGGGTTGCTTCGTCCAGCAGCAGCACCTGAGGCTCTTCCAGCAGCGCGCGGGCCAGAAGGACGCGTTGAAACTGACCGCCGGACAGTCGGGTCATCTGTCTGTCACGCAAGTCCGGTACGCCGGCCAGTTCAAGCGCGGTTTTGGCCTTGCTGGCCGAAACCCGTTTCGGCAGGCCAAGGAACCGTTGCACCGTCATCGGCAGGGCGGCGTCCAGCGCAAGTTTCTGGGGGACGTAGCCGATCCGCAAACCCGGAGCGCGCCGAACAGTGCCCTGAGCCGCGGGAACAGCTCCGATCATGGCGCGCAGCAGAGTCGATTTTCCCGAACCGTTCGGGCCGACAATGGTGACGATTTCACCAGCGGCGATCTGTGCTGATACGTTGTCCAGAATGAGCCGGCCATCCAGGCGCACCGACAGGTTCTGTAGAGAAATGAGGGGGGTCGTCATGGCTGCGTTCCAATGCAATCCGGGCAAAGACCTTCGGCCTCGACCACAATCCTTTCAATGGTGAAGCCTGATGTGTCGGCGGCAGCACCAAGCCGGCCCTGAGTCAGCTCGGTTTCGGTTTCGGCCACGGCCTTGCACGCCCGGCAAATCAGAAACGCAGGTACGTGGTCGTGCGTGGGGTGGGCGCAAGCCGCATAGGCGTTCATCTGCTCGATACGGTGCACGAACCCATGCTGCACCAGGAAGTCCAGTGCACGATAGGCCACCGGAGGTTGCGACCCCATGCCTTCGGCGGACAGAACAGCCAGAATGTCATAGGCTCCCATTGCCTTGTGCTGCTCCAACAAGATCTCCAACACGCGACGGCGCACCGGAGTGAACTGAAGCTTCTGGTTGGCGCATTTTTCCTCGGCCTTGCTCAGCGCGGTTTTCATGCAGTGGTTATGATTGTGGTGCCTGAAGCCTACTGTGCTCATGTGCGCTCCGAAATTTTTGACTTGATATGTTATAACGTGGGCAATATCAAGCCGACCAGCAATGTAATAACATATCATTTCAGGAGGTGACATGTCCCGAAAATTCTTGTTGCTGGCCGGCGTCGTGCTGGCTGGAAAGGCGGCGGCTGATGCGCCCAACGTTGCCGTCGATATCGCACCGGTTCACGCGTTGGTTGCCCAAGTCATGGACGGTGTTGCCGAGCCTTCCCTGATCATCCCGCCCGGAGCCTCACCTCATGATCACGCCATGCGCCCGTCCGAGGCGCTAGCGTTGCAATCTGCCGACGTGGTTTTTTGGGTAGGCCCTGAGCTGACCCCGTGGATGACTGGACCACTTGGCGCCCTGTCCGAGGGAGCGACGCAGGTTGAGTTGCTGGAGGTGGCCGGAACTGTGCGGCACGACTTCCGCGACTTGGCCGATCATCATGAGGGCGAAGAGGAGCATGCAGACCACGACGATCACGACGATCATTCGGACCATGATGACCATGCGAAACACGATGATCACGAGGATCATGCAGGTCACGACGACCATGCGGACCACGATGAACATGAGAAACATGAAGAGCACGCCGATCACGATGCACATGACCATGACCACGGGCATGACCACGACGGTGTAGACCCGCATGCTTGGCTGGACCCGGAAAACGCGCGCGTCTGGGTGCAGGCAATTGCCAAAAGTCTGTCGGAGAAGGACCGGGATAACGCTGCGCGGTACCAAGCCAACGCGGACAAGGCGGTTGAAGGCCTGAGTGCTTTGGAAGCCGAGATCCGGGCGGATCTGGCACAGTCAGAGCCGCGGTTTGTCACCTTTCACGACGCTTACCAGTATTTCGAACACCGATTCGATCTGGCATCGTCGGGCACCGTGAGCCTGGGCGACGCGGCCTCACCCGGACCGGCCCGTCTGGCCGAGCTGAAAGCCCGGATTGCAGAGGAAGGCATTGATTGCGCTTTTTCCGAGCCGCAATTTGACACTCGCCTGATCTCTGCCGCGACGGAGGGGGTGGATGCACAAATCATCGTGCTTGACCCGATCGGGGTTGCGCTCGAGCCGGGTCCAACCCTGTATCCGGACCTGTTGCGCGAAATGGCCGCAAGTTTTCAGGCCTGCAGCGGCAACTCGTGAACAAAGAAGGGCGCAACGATCTGTTGCGCCCTTCGCCATTCAATGGGTTTTCTGTCTTATTCCTCATCGCAGAACAACTCGTACACCGTTTCCAGCATTTTGCGAGGTCTGTCGTCTGCAAGGCGATAGTAGATTGCCTTGCCTTCGCGCCGTGGCGTGACCAGCCCCTCAAGGCGCAGCCGCGAAAGTTGCTGTGAAACGGCGGCCTGTCGGGCGGACAGCAGTGACTCGAGTTCGGTCACCGATTTTTCGCCGGATACCAGATGACAGAGGATCATCAACCGGCCCTCGTGGCTGATCGCTTTCAGAAAATTCGAAGCGCGGGTTGCGTTAGCGGCCATCCGGTCCATGTCGTCGCGCGAGATGTCTTCGGAAAGTTGGGGAAGTGCCATCTTCTTGTCCTTGTTGGCCCCTTGGTGAGTGTGGGGCAGGTGTTCCCTTTGTTAGTTTCGCCTGAGCGAATTGGGTCTCTATATAGAATGATCAGATATTTCCATATGCATGGATCAAAATGGCGTGATGAAAGCGCTGTGAATGGCGGCGAGGCCAAAAAACAGCCGGGTATTTGCGTTCTGCGCGGTTGTTCGCTCTGTTTTGCGGGATCCCGACGATGCGGACTGATCCGTATTTCTCAATCGGCGTCGCGTGTCCGCTGCCCCTTGCAGGCCCCCGAAGGCAACACTAAGACTCATGTAACTTCTCATCGGGTATGGTCCCGGTTCACACCAAAGCAGGCAGGTTCCGAATGTTCGATCCAGTTGACACCTACATGAATACGCTCGTCCCGATGGTCGTTGAGCAGACCAGCCGTGGCGAAAGGGCCTATGACATCTTCTCTCGCCTGCTGAAGGAGCGGATCATCTTCATCAATGGCCCGATCCATGACGGGATGAGCCACCTGATCGTAGCGCAGCTTCTGCATCTGGAAGCCGAGAATCCCAACAAGGAAATCTCGATCTACATCAACTCGCCCGGCGGTGTCGTGACCAGCGGTCTGTCGATCTACGACACAATGCAGTACATCAAGCCAAAATGTTCGACATTGGTGATCGGCCAGGCGGCCTCGATGGGGTCGGTCCTGCTGGCGGGCGGAGAGAAGGGGATGCGCTTCTCGCTGCCGAACAGCCGCATCATGGTGCACCAGCCCAGCGGCGGTTACCAGGGTCAAGCCAGCGACATCATGATTCACGCGGCCGAAACGCAGAAGCTGAAGGATCGTTTGTACGATATCTATGCCAAACATACCGGACAGTCGAAAAAGGCCATTGAAAAGGCTTTGGACCGTGACAATTTCATGAGCCCGGAAGAAGCAAAAGAGTGGGGCCATATCGACGAGATTGTCGAAAGCCGCTCCAAATCCGAACCGACCGAAGCGTGATGCGGAAACCCCGCACCCACGGGTGCGGGGTGCGATTTTGACATTGTAGCTGCCCCGGTGCTGGCCTAAGCTGCACGGACAGGCGGCAAGCGCGGTCCGGATCCGGGCCGCAGGGATGGAGCCCGAAAGGTAGAACATGGCGACGAATTCAGGCGGCGACAGCAAGAACACGCTCTACTGCAGCTTCTGTGGAAAAAGCCAGCATGAGGTGCGCAAGCTTATTGCTGGACCGACCGTGTTCATCTGTGATGAATGCGTCGAACTGTGCATGGACATCATCCGCGAGGAAACCAAAGCCAGCGGGCTGAAGTCCTCCGACGGTGTGCCCACCCCCAAAGATATCTGCGAGGTGTTGGACGACTATGTCATCGGCCAGGCTCGGGCCAAGCGTGTCCTGTCGGTTGCCGTGCACAACCACTACAAACGTCTGAACCACGCGCAGAAGGCCGGTGGTGACATCGAGTTGGCCAAGTCGAACATTCTGTTGATTGGTCCCACCGGGTGCGGCAAAACCTTGCTGGCGCAGACGCTCGCGCGGATTCTGGACGTGCCGTTCACGATGGCAGACGCGACCACACTGACCGAAGCCGGGTATGTGGGCGAGGATGTCGAGAACATCATCCTCAAGTTGCTGCAGGCCAGCGAATACAATGTCGAACGCGCGCAGCGCGGCATCGTCTATATCGACGAGGTCGACAAGATCACTCGCAAGTCGGAGAACCCCTCGATCACCCGCGACGTGTCGGGCGAGGGTGTGCAGCAGGCCCTGCTGAAGCTGATGGAAGGCACCGTGGCCAGCGTTCCGCCGCAGGGCGGGCGCAAGCACCCGCAGCAGGAATTCCTGCAGGTGGACACCACCAACATCCTGTTCATCTGCGGCGGCGCTTTTGCCGGCCTCGACAAGATCATCGCGCAGCGCGGCAAGGGCTCGGCCATGGGCTTTGGCGCCGATGTTCGCGACAATGACGAGCGCGGTGTGGGCGAGATCTTCCAGGATCTCGAGCCTGAGGACCTGCTGAAATTCGGGTTGATCCCGGAATTCGTTGGACGTCTGCCGGTTCTGGCGACGCTTGAGGACCTGGATGAGGACGCGCTTGTCACCATCCTGACCAAGCCCAAGAACGCGCTGGTTAAGCAATACCAGCGTTTGTTCGAGTTGGAGAACGTCGAACTGGACTTTACCGACGACGCGCTTGCGGCGATTGCCAAAAAGGCGATCGAACGCAAGACCGGTGCCCGCGGCCTGCGTTCCATCCTGGAAGACATTCTTTTGGACACGATGTTCGAACTGCCTGGCATGAAGAACGTGACCAAGGTGGTCGTGAACGAGGAGGCCGTGACGTCGGACGCGCAGCCGCTGATCATCTATGCGGATGCCGCGCCGGAATCGGCATCTGCCGGCTGAACTGTTTGAAATTTAATGCAGATACGGCGCGGCAAAGTCCGCGCCGTTTTCATATGAGGGTGTCATGACGATCCAGCGTATTTCTTCGGGGGGTGAGTTCGAAGCCAAGGTCGGCTACTGCCGGGCCGTTGTTGCGGGTGGCTGGGTCCATGTTGCCGGAACGGTCGGGCAGGGCGAGGGCGTCGTCGACCAATGCCGCTCGGCGCTGACGATCATAGGCAACGCCTTGGCAGAGGCGGGCGCCTCTTTTGCCGACGTGGTGCGCGTGACTTACATGCTGCCCGATCGCCGCGAATTCGAAGCGTGCTGGCCGGTCCTAGCTGAGACGTTCGGTGCCAACCCGCCTGTTGCGACGATGATCGAATGCGGATTGATTGATCCAAAATACCTGATCGAAATCGAGGTCACCGCATTCTTGCCCAAGTAATGGGTGCGGTATTTGTGGCTCTGGACCTCTGCTCGGCTTTGGTCCATATCTGCAGGGACAGAAATGCCGGAGGCAGCCGATGGGAATCCTGAACACTCTTTTGCGGGCCGTGACCTGGTGGAACGGGGCCACTCTGAACACGCAGATCTACACTGCGCGCAAAGGTATCAAGGTGGGCGAGGACGATCAGGGCAACGTGTTTTATCGCAACGCCGATGACAGCAAACGGTGGGTGATTTTCAATGGAGAGGCCGAGGCCAGCCGGATCGACCCGGAATGGCACGGCTGGTTGCACCGCACATGGGATGAGCCTCCGACCGACAAGCCATTGCCACACAAGGCGTGGGAAAAGCCGCATCAGGAAAATCTGACGGGCACCGCGATGGCCTATGTGCCGGCGGGGTCCCTGCGCCGTCCCGATCCGATCGAGCGCAAGGACTACGAAGCCTGGAGCCCGGAATAAGCGAGATCCACATGTCGACCCACAACATGACCGAAGTTCTTGTCGGCGGTGTCGTGCTGGCCAGTGCATTGGCGTTTGGCGTGTATGCCAGCCAGTCCACGGGCTGGTCGCGCGAAAACGGGGGCTACCACCTTGAGGCGTCCTTTCGGTCGCTTGAAGGTGTGGCGGTGGGCACGGATGTGCGCCTCGCGGGTGTAAAAATCGGTACCGTGACCGATGTCGAGTTGAACCCTGAAACCTACCGTGCCGATACGACGATTTCGGTTGCCGAAAACATCCAGATTCCGGATGACAGCGCGATTGTGATCTCGTCCGAAGGCCTTCTGGGGGGTAACTTCGTCGAGGTCATGCCCGGCGGTTCTCCGTTCTATTTTGAGCCGGGCGATCAGATTGAAGACACGCAAGGAGCCGTCAGCCTGATCTCGTTGCTGGTCAAGTTTGTGGCCGGGGATGGCAGCGAATGATGCGTGCCGCCCTGATGGCGCTGCTGTTGGCCGCGACGACGGCCGGCGCGCAGCAGAAGGTTTCCTCGGGACCGGGGGCCATGCTGCGCGGGCTGGACAAGGTCAGCGGTCAGACGGTGGACGTGCAGGTGCCGACAGGTGATACGGTCGAAATTTTTGGCTTGGATGTCGCTCTGGGTGATTGCCGGTATCCGTCTGAAAACCCGACCGGTGACGCGTTTGCCTATCTTACGATCTGGGAAAAGGGAAAGGCCGACCAGCTGTTCGACGGCTGGATGATCGCCACGTCCCCGGCGCTCAACGCCCTGGATCACTCGCGCTACGATGTCTGGGTGATCCGCTGTATCACCCCCTGAGGGGTCTGGCACAACTCGGCGGTGAAATCTGCGCTGGCAGCAGTGGCCTGATCCAGAAGTTGGCGGTATTGCTGTCTGGGGATTTCGATCGCCCCCAACGAAGCCAAATGTGCCGTCAGAAATTGTGTGTCGAACAGTTGAAAACCTGTCTGGCGCAATCGGTCGACCAGATAGGCGAGCGCAATTTTTGACGCATCGGTACGGCGCGAAAACATGCTTTCCCCGAAAAATGCCGCACCCAAGGCAACTCCATAGACGCCACCGACAAGCTCCTCGCCCTCCCAAACCTCAAGTGAATGGGCGCGGCCCGAGTGGTGCAGTTGGGCATAGAGTCTGCGCAGTTCGTCATTGATCCAGGTGTCCGCCCGGTCCGCGCATCCGTCTACGACGGCTGCAAAATCCCGGTTTATGGTCACGGAGAACCCGCAGTTCCGGATGCGTCGCGCAAGGCTGCGGGAGATGTGAAACCCGTCCAACGGGAATACACCCCGCAGCTTTGGATCGACCCAGAAAAGATCCGGGTCGTTCCTGTGTTCGGCCATCGGGAAGATGCCGATGGAATAGCCGTGCAACAGCAGGTCAGGCGTCAGGCCCATGGCTCACACCGCGGCGACAAGCCTGAGAGCGCGTGCTCTCGCGGCTTGGTCGATACTAGGCCATGTTCTCCGCAAGCCAGTGCTCCAGCCAGTGGATGTTGTAATCGCCGCTGTGGATGTCGGGTTCCTGCAGAAGTGCGTGAAACAGGGGAACCGTCGTGTCTACACCGTCCACGATCAACTCACCCAAGGCCCGGTTCAACCGTGCCAGCGCTTCGGGGCGGTCGCGGCCGTGCACGATCAGCTTGCCGATCAACGAATCGTAGTAGGGCGGGATCGAATACCCGTTGTACAGCGCCGAATCCATCCGGACACCCAGGCCGCCCGGCGCGTGATACGCCGTGATCTTGCCCGGGCAGGGCGCGAAGTTCGGCAGCTTTTCGGCGTTGATACGCACTTCGATCGCGTGGCCGTTGATCTCCAGATCGTCCTGGCCGAACGACATCGGTTCTCCGGCCGCAACAAGGATCTGCTCGCGAACAAGGTCGACGCCGAAAATGCCTTCGGTCACAGGGTGTTCGACCTGCAGGCGGGTGTTCATCTCAATGAAATAGAACTCGCCATTTTCATACAGGAACTCGATCGTACCCGCGCCGATATAGTTGATCTTGGCGACCGCATCCGCGCAGACCTTGCCGATTTGGGCGCGCTCCTCAGGAGTGATGCAGGGGCCCGGAGCCTCTTCGAATACTTTCTGGTGACGGCGCTGCAGCGAACAGTCGCGCTCGCCCAGATGGACCGCATTGCCCTTGCCGTCGCCGAAGACCTGAATCTCGATATGGCGGGGCGTGGTCAGGTATTTCTCGATATAGACCTCGTCATTGCCGAACGCGGCCTTGCCCTCGGCCCGCGCGGTCATGAAGGCGCTTTCCATTTCGGCCGCAGTCTGCGCGACTTTCATGCCGCGTCCACCGCCACCGGCGGTGGCCTTGATGATGACCGGATAGCCGATCTCTTCACCGATGCGTTTGGCGGCCTCAAGATCCGGAACGCCGCCGTCCGAGCCCGGTACGCAGGGAACGCCCAGCTCTTTCATGGTGTCCTTGGCGGTGATCTTGTCGCCCATGATGCGGATGTGTTCGGCGGTGGGGCCGATGAACGTGATGCCGTGGTCCTCGACGATCTGAACGAACTCGGCATTTTCGGACAGAAAGCCATAGCCAGGGTGGATCGCTTGGGCGCCGGTGATTTCACAGGCCGAGATGATCGCGGGCATCGAGAGATAGCTCTGGGGGCCGGGTGCCGGTCCGATACACACGGACTCGTCAGCCATGCGCACGTGCATGGCGTCACTGTCGGCGGTCGAGTGCACGGCAACCGTCGCAATCCCCATCTCGCGCGCGGCGCGGATCACACGCAGGGCGATCTCGCCTCGGTTGGCAATCAGGATCTTGTCGAACATGGGCCCGCCTTACTCGATGATGACCAGAGGAGTGCCGAATTCGACAGCGTCGCCATCCCCGACCAGGATCCGCTTGACGGTGCCGGATTTGGGGGCGTGGATGTGGTTCATGGTCTTCATCGCTTCGACGATCAGCAGCGTGTCGCCTTCGGAAACAGATGCGCCAACGGCAATGAACGGGGACGCGCCGGGTTCCGGCTGCATATAGACGGTACCAACCATGGGCGAGGTCACCGCGCCAGGGTGGCTCGCCGGGTCCTCGACGGCAGCGGGTGCTTCGGCGGGGGCAGCAGCGGGGGCTGCGACAGGTGCCGGCGCGGCAGCGGGTGCCGGGACGGCAACTTGCACAGGCGCGGCTGTCGGGCTTACTCGGCTGACCCGGACGTTCAGGCTGTCTTCTTCGCCATATTCCCGTTTCACCTGCAACTCAGTCAGGTCGTTTTCGCGCAAGAGTTCGGCCAGTGCCTTGATGAACGTCACATCCGCTTCGTGTCTGTTGTCTGTCATGAGTGTCCTCGAAGGTTCCCCTTTGGCCCGTCTATCTGCGCGGGCTCTGGTCAATTACGCTGCGTTATAAGGCAACCGCGCGGCCATGAAAAGCGCCGACTGGGGCCGTTCGGCCCCGGTTTCTGCGTTATCGGCAGGGTCCACGACGGTCAGAACGGCGTGCCGGACAGTTTGGCGACCAGTTCCGGCAGCTTGCGCGCGCCGAATTTCTCGAGCAGCCGGGCGCGGTAGGCTTCGATGGTCCGGTAGCTGAGCCCCAGTTCGACGCCTATTTCCTTGGCCGACAGGCCGCGACAGGACAGGATCGCGACTTCACGTTCGCGTTTGGTCAATTCGACCAGTGGGCGTTCCTCGGAAATGTCGGAGAAGCTCCAGATTCCATGGCGGAATGGGTCATCGGGTGTCAGCGACCGGCCGCGCGCGCGACACCAGAACAAGTCGCCGTTGCGGCGGCGCATGACCCGCTCGTCCGTGTAGTAGCCGGTGTCCCGCATGACCTGAAGACTTCGTGCGCCAATTCTCTCCCAATCGGCAACGGATGGGTACAGGTGCAGCAAAGGCAGGTTGCGGTAGTCGGATTCGTTGCCCCCGAATGTCCGGGCAAACTGCAAATTGCACCGCCGGATGATGCGGTTTTCAAGCTCGACAAGCCCGATAGGTGCGTATTCGAAGGCCGGATCACTCATTTGCCTATCGTGCCGCCAATTCGGCCGGAATTGAAGAGGGCATTGCAGCACAGGATTGCTTTGGCGTCCGAAAGCGATCAGAGCCCGGTGAAAGCCACGACATTGTCAATGTTGTAAAACTGCTTTGAAAAGGGCGGCGTAAATCATATAAATACATGAAGTATTCAGAAAATAAGGGGTTGTTTCGAGGGCAGCTCGAACACGTTTCGGCGGGGGCATCATGCGTGATTCATTGACGGGCAGCCGTATCCGCGAAAGGCGGCAAATCTCGGGCTTGCGTCAGGCCCAGCTGGCGCGTCAGGTCGGCATTTCAGCGTCATATCTGAACTTGATCGAGCACAATCGGCGGCGCATCGGGGGCAAACTGCTGGTCGATATCGCTTCGGCTTTGTCCGTTGAGCCTTCGGTTTTGACACAGGGGGTCGAGGCGACGCTGATCGCGGCTCTTCGTGAGGCGGCGGCGGATGCGGTCGGCCAAAAGGCCGAAGTTGAGGCGCTGGATGAATTCGCCGGCCGGTTTCCCGGCTGGGCCGCTGTACTGGCACAGATGCATCGTCGGGTGGTTTCGCTGGAACGTACCGTGGAAACCCTGTCAGACCGGCTGACCCATGACCCGCACCTTGCGGCATCCATGCACGAAGTCCTGTCCGCCGCAGCAGCGATTCGGTCGACAGCCGCCATCCTGGCCGAACCGGGCGAGATCGAGGCCGAGTGGCGCGACAGATTCCACCGAAACTTGCACCAGGATGCCGAACGTCTGGCTGAAAGCTCAAAAGCTCTGGTCGCCTTTTTGGACGAAAGCGAGGACACCGGCGAACGGCGCGGGTTGCCGATGGAGGAGGTCGAGGCATTTCTGGAGAAGCGCGGGTTTCATTTGCCGGAACTTGAGACAGGACAGGACCCGGTAACCCTCGCGCAGGCCGAGATGGCCTCTTCCGCCTCAAGATCTGTCGCGCGTCAGGTGCTCGACGCCTATGCGGCGGATGCCCGGGCCATGCCGCTGGAAGCGGTTTCGGAGGCACTGGAGGTCGAAGGCGTTGATCCTCTGCGTCTTGCCGCGCGGTTTTCTGTTGACGTGCCGACAGTCCTGCGACGGCTTGCGTTTCTGCCCGAGGATGTCATGCCGCGCCCGGCTGGTTTGGTCATATGCGATTCATCAGGAAGCATTTTGCTGTTCAAGCCGGTCCCCGGTTTCGCAATGCCGCGCCACGGCGAAGCCTGTCCTTTGTGGCCGGTCTTCAGCGCGCTGAACCGGCCCCTTGTGCCGATCCGAAAACGCGTGACCCTGTTGGGCCGGACGCCGGCGGATTTCGACTGCTTTGCAATCGCCTGGCCTCAACCCGTCAGTGCCTTCGGTCAGGAACCTGTGTACAGATCGGCGATGCTGGTGCTGCCGGTCGAAGAGCCCGGCGTGGCCACCGACTTGCCGCTACAGGTCGGCACGAGCTGCAGGATCTGTCCCCGAAAGCCGTGCGACTCGCGGCGGGAGCCGTCGATTTTGAGTGAAGGTTTTTGACAGTTTCCTGACACAGCGATTAATCTGCACTTGGCAGGTGGCTGGAGGTGCGACCGGTCTTGGGGAGGAAGTGAACATATGAGCCGCAAGGTTCTGTTGATCGAGGATGAACCGAACATCACGGAGGCAATCAGGTTTCTGCTGACCCGCGAAGGGTGGCAGGTCGAAACCCATGCCGAAGGTGAAAACGCGGTTCAAACGATATTGTCTGCGCAGCCTGATCTGGTCATTCTGGATGTGATGCTGCCCGGCAAGAGCGGTATGGATGTTCTGCGCGAATTGCGCGAGCACGAGGAGATGCGCGCCTTGCCTGTTCTGATGCTGACCGCTCGCGGTCAGTCGCGAGACCGCGAGATGGCTGAAAAGGCAGGCGTCAGCCGGTTCATGACGAAACCGTTCTCGAATACCGAAGTGCTGACGGCTGTGCGTGATTTGCACGCGCAGGCGTCACAGTCATGACCACACCGGAAAACGAGCCAGCCCGCCCGACAGGCCCGCGTCCGTCGGTGTTTTTGGAACGGCAGAGTTACCGCCGCCGCAGGCTGGCCGATGCGGCCCGAATGCTGCCCTTTGTCGGCGCGGGTCTGATCTGCATCCCGCTGCTGTGGCCGGATCCGGGGCCGGAAAACTCTGGCGTCCCGTTGTCGTCGGCCATTCTTTATGTCTTTTCATGCTGGGCCGCCCTGATTGTGGTCAGCCTCCTGTTCGGCTTTGCCGCCCGGCGGATGTCGTCCTCGGAGGGGTCCGCGGCAGAGAGTGAGCAATGGCCACGCTGAACGTCCTGATCCTTGTTTGCCTGGGCTACGTCGTGCTTTTGTTCGGCGTTGCGTTTGCAGCCGATCGAATGGCCGCAGCGGGGAGAGGCAAATGGCTGCGGTCACCGTTGATCTACACGCTGTCTTTGTCGATCTACTGCACGGCCTGGACCTTCTATGGCGCGGTCGGCAATGCGGCCCGGTCCGGTCTGGAATTCGTGACGATCTACCTCGGGCCGACCTTGGTGATGATCAGCTGGTGGTGGGGGCTGCGCAAGCTAGTGCGTGTGGGCCGTAGCCAGAGGGTGACTTCGGTCGCCGACTTGATCTCATCGCGCTATGGCAAGTCGAACACCTTGGCCATCTGTGTTACGATCCTCGCCGTGCTGGGGGGCACACCCTATATCGCGCTGCAACTCCAGTCGATAACGCTGTCGTTCTCGATTTTCGCCGAAGCCGACCCTTCGGGCCTTTACCGCGAGGGCGCCAGCGTATTCTGGGTGGCCGCGGGTCTGGCCGTGTTTGCCATTCTGTTCGGCACCCGGAACCTGGATGCCAATGAACGGCACCATGGCGTGGTGACCGCCATCGCGTTGGAATCCGTCGTCAAACTGTTCGCTTTGTTGGCGGTGGGCATCTTTGTCGTCTGGGGGGTGGCCGGAGGCGTCACGCCCATGATGGAGCGGATCGACGCGTCGGAAATCGGGCGTTGGAACGTCGATACCGGACGCTGGATGGCCATTACCTTCCTGTCGGCGGCTGCTTTTGTCTGCTTGCCGAGAATGTTTCAGGTCATGGTCGTCGAGAACGACGACGAAAGTCACCTGAGAACGGCGGCCTGGGCGTTCCCGCTCTATCTTCTTTTGATGAGCCTTTTCGTGGTTCCCATTGCGGTCGTCGGGCTGGATCTGCTGCCGGCCGGGTCAAATCCGGACCTTTTCGTGCTGACGGTTCCTCTGTCACAGGGGAATGACTGGCTGGCGATGCTGTCTTTCATCGGCGGTTTTTCGTCGGCCACGTCGATGGTCATCGTGACGGCGATGGCCCTGTCGACCATGGTCTCGAACCACGTCGTGATGCCGATCTGGCTGAATACGCGCGAGAACGCCAGTTCCATGTCAGGCGATGTGCGAAACGTGGTGCTGATGGCGCGCCGGGTTTCGATTGCCGCCATCATGGCCTTGGGGTTCTTTTACTATCGTATGTCCGGTGGCGGCGCCGCGCTGGCCTCGATCGGCCTGGTAGCCTTTGCAGGTGTGTCGCAGATCCTGCCGGCTCTGGTTGGTGGCCTGTTCTGGCGCGGGGCCACACGGACAGGTGCCCTTGTCGGGCTGAGCGTGGGGTTCTTCCTTTGGATCTACACGCTGTTGCTGCCGGGAATGGGCGGCAGTGTCATGTCCGCCTCGGTCATCGAAAACGGTCCTTTCGGTCTTGGATGGCTGCGTCCGCAGGCGTTGTTCGGCCTTGATGGTTTGGACCCGATGACCCACACGGTGCTGTGGTCGCTGTCACTGAACACGTTGGCCTTTTGCCTCGCGTCTCTCCTGAGCTTTCCCAGCCCGCTTGAACGGTTGCAGGGGGCGCAGTTCGTCAATGTCTTTGATCATTCTGTCGCGCCCGGGGGGTGGACGGGATCCGTTGCCCAGAGTGAAGACCTGATGATCATGACCCAACGGATCCTCGGGGCCGGTCCCGCTCAGGATTTCTTTCAGGCCGAGGCGGAAAAGCAGGGCGTGCGCGGGCGCTGGCCCGAACCTACGCCGGGTTTTCTGGAACGGCTGGAACGCGAATTGAGCGGCTCGGTCGGTGCGGCCACCGCTCATGCCATGATCGGGCAGATCGTCGGAGGTTCGTCCGTTTCGGTCGAGGATCTGTTGGCGGTGGCCGACGAATCCGCGCAATTGCTGGAATACTCCAGCCAGCTTGAGGCGAAGTCGGCCGAACTGAGCCGTACGGCCCGCAAGCTGCGTGAGGCCAACGAAAAATTGACCCAGATCTCGCGTCAGAAAGATGCCTTTCTGGGGCAGGTCAGCCACGAGTTGCGCACTCCGATGACGTCCATTCGTGCCTTTTCGGAGATCATGCGGGACACTGACGGGCTGAGCGCTGAGGATTCCCGGCGTTATGCGACGATCATCCATGACGAAGCGCTGCGTCTGACGCGGCTGCTGGATGACCTGTTGGACCTGAGCGTTCTGGAAAACGGTCAGGTCAGCCTGAATATGGGTGATGCCAGCTTGCGAACGGTTCTGGATCGGGCCGTTTCAACGACTATGGCCGGGGCAGAAAGCCCTTTGACCATTCGCCGCAATCTGTCTGCCGAGCGCATCGCGTTGCATTCCGATCTGGATCGCCTGGGGCAGGTCTTCATCAATCTGATTTCGAACGCCCAGAAATACTGTGACGCGCCCGAGCCGGTCCTGACGATTTCAGCCCATGATGTCGGCGGCCAGGCGGTGATCGACTTTGTCGACAACGGCAGCGGCATCCCGCCGGACGCCCAGTCGATGATCTTTGAGAAATTCGCGCGGGTCGGATTCGACAAGGCGGGCGGTGCAGGTCTTGGACTGGCAATTTGCCGTGAGATCATGCACCGGCTTGGAGGAGAAATCACCTATCTGCCCGGGCAGGGCGGCGCAGCTTTCCGCGTCAGCCTGCCATTGCCACACCGCCAGGCCGCTCAGTAACGGCCAAGTAAAGGTATTCGTAACGAACAATGGGCTAGACCAGTAGCGAGCAGAATGGAAACTGGCGGACCGTTGCGATGTCAAAGACTGTCAGCGCGGCCTTGGCGCGCAAATTGTCGGCAGGACAAGAGGGGACGGGCAGCAGATCCCGGGCGCTGCTGCGGGCATTGCGCCTTGCGATTGCCCGTGCCGCGGTCGAACGGTTCAAGCTATCAGCATCTGTCATTGGCGCGAAACAGGTCAGCAAATGCCAGGAAGTCGTCACGAGCCGGCTGGAAGACGGTCAGATGTTTCTGCTGTTCGCGACCAAAGAGGGCAGGGTAGCCAGTGTTGTCTTGGACGTCGGTTTGGTCTCGGCAGTCATCCAGAAGCAGACAATGGGCGAAGTATTCGCGAACCCGCCCCAGCCTCGCGCCCTCACCGACACCGATGCGGCAATGGTGGTCCCGTTGGTCGAGGACATGCTGGACCGGGCCCGGAAACTGGTCGATGATCAAAGCGATGCAGCCCGCCTGAATGGATATGAGTTCACCTCAAGGGCGGTCGATCGGCGCACGCTTTCTTTGGCACTGGTCGAGGACAGGTATGATGCGTTCGAGTTCACGGTTGAACTCGAGGGCGGTGTGCGGCAGGGAACGGTCCTCATCCTGCTGCCGAAAATCTCGGTGGCCGAGGGGCAGGCCAAACACGCAGATTTGGAACCGCTCAAGACACTGTCGCAAGCTGCAGGCGTGGTTCGGGCCGAACTCAACGCGGTGATTTGTCGGATGCATCTTCCGCTGACAACGCTGTCGGATCTGGGCATCGGGGATCTGCTGCCACTTGCGGGCGCGCGACTTGATCGGATCGACATTGCCGCGATTGATCGGAACCAGGCCACTACAGGACGTCTGGGCCAATGTGGCGGTCAACGGGCCGTGCGGATCAACGAATTTCTGCAGCCACCCGCCCCAACACGACCCGAAGCGCAGAGCTTTATCGAGCACAAGCGAAGGGACGCGCCGGTTGAAATGGCAGATGTTGAATTGTCGCGTCAGGACGCCGTTGCCGAAGACCGATCGCATGCGCAATCCGCAGCGGATGAAGACTTCGCGCAAGCAAGCACCGACCGCCTCGCGTCCGAGATATCCGAGTTGGCGGGTCTTCCTGCTCCTGTGGAACGACCCAACGACTGACGTATGAAATCAGGTGTTCGCAGACCGCATCTGCACCAATGCCGGCCGCAAACCGTCCAGCGCGTAGCCCGCCTTTGCCGTGGCTTCGAGAATTTCATCGGGGCTCATTGTGTCACACTGCCCAAGAGCCCAAACGACAGAACAGCGTGTGCCCGAGGCACAGTAGGCAAGAACCGGGCCTTCGCAAGACTCGGCAAGGTCGCGCTGCCGTGCCACGTTCTCGGGCGTCATGGTTTGGTGCGTCAGTTCAAGCACCTCAAACTCGAGACCCGCATCCCGCACGGCCTGGCCGATTACCTCGGATTGCATGGCGGCAGGCACTTCGACATTCGGCCGGTTGCAGATGACCTTGACGAAGCCGGCGGCAACGATGGCGGGCACATCCTCGACCGTGATCTGCGGCGAGACGAAATAGCGGGGCGTGATCTGTCGAATCTCCATTCCGATTTCTTAGGTCGCAGAGTCAGCCCTGTCCAGTTCCACGGCGTGAAGGTACTTGCGCAATGCGATTTCTTCCATTGCGGCTTTTGCGGATTGATGTCTGTCAAGGCAGTTTGGTGGAAATCAGGTTAATATTCGATCGACTCGCGGCCCAGTGCCGGTCGCCTGATAGCGAGCGGGCGATTTTTTGCTGGGATTGGGCGGGTCCTGTGTTGGTCTCAATCCTGTTACCTATATCAGGCAGGATGGCAGCATTTGGGAGGATGGCCATGACCACGAACGAGCTATATTTCGAAGCCGAGCGGCTGGAGCGGAAACTGCACGGGGCAAATCTCGAGACCCGGCTGGCACTGCAGCCCAGCGTCACGAAGGTAATTGAACGCATGCGCGCTCAAGGCATGAGCGTACCATCGCGCTTCCGACGGCTGGACGCTGCCTTGATCGAAGATGCGGTTGAAGCTCAGTTCGACAATATGCCGATCTGACACCGGCGATCAGCCGAACGATATGCCAAGGATAACCAGTATCAGTCCTATGACGGACAGAAAAAGCGCGCCCATGTTCCAAGGCAGCACCCGCTGAACGGCCGCCCGCAATTCGTCGTCAGTCAAGCCTGACCGACGAGCCTTCATCACGCGCAGAATGCACCAGACCAATCCTGCCAGCCCGGCCAGTGACAGGCTGGCGCCTCCCCAGATGAACACCTCGAACATTGCGCCCCGCATCGTTCTGTTTCGCTGCCGATGCGCTTAGCGGATCGTTGCCGGCGGCACAAGGCAAGCAGCCCCATTGTTCGCTTGCGGCTGACCCGCCGGCACGGTATCCGACATGTTGCCCGTGACCCCGGCTAAAGAGATTTCCACTTGGGAGAGACGCATATGGAAGACATGACCGAAGACCAGGCCGCTGCGAACTACCGCGTGACCGCAGGCGAGCTGCGCCAGTTCATCGAACGGTTCGAACGTCTGGAGGCCGAAAAGAAAGACATCGCTGACCAGCAGAAGGAAGTGATGGCTGAGGCCAAGGCACGTGGCTACGACACCAAGGTGATGCGCAAAGTTATAGCGCTGCGCAAGCGTGACAAAGACGATATCGCCGAAGAAGAAGCGGTGTTGGAAATGTACAAAGAAGCCCTCGGCATGTAAGCCTCGGGCCTTGTGAGGCTTCGGTCAGCGCCCCAGAAACCGCACGCCCGGCATTTTCTTGAGCCGTTCCAGATCCTGTGTGTAAAGCTCGGAAAACGCCGCGTGGATTTCGGCGCTCCACCCGGGGAAGTCCAGTTCCTCCTCGATTCTGTCCGGCAAGGCGTGCTGCGAAAAGACGGCCGCGAGGCGGTCGTGAAGGAGGGTCGGGTCCGCGTGCCCGACCTGTTGTTGGATCTCTTCAATCTCCCGCTTGCCGTCTGCGTCAACCAGCGAGGATAGCAGCGAGAACTCCTCGGTCAGTGGTATGTCGGCGCTCAGACCGCACAGGCTGCGGATAATGTCTCCCCAGATCAGCGGGCACTCCTCATTGGCCCAGACCGTGATCGAAACGGCCGGGGCAAGATCGTGAATATCCTCGATAAGGGTCAGCCAACTTAGGCAACTCAGGTCAGTTGAAGCCAGAATGCTGTCGCGGGTTTCGTCCGGCAATGCCATCAATACCTTGGGTATGAAGCTGCCCGGATTTTGCAGCCCGATAAACAATTCGAGCTCGTGTCCTTCGAAAGCCTGATCCAGCAAGGCTAGCCGACGACCTGCATGGGGGAAGAATTGGCCGTCCTTTATGGCGCTGTTCAGTTCTCCGATGAAGTCCGCAGTGCTCATGACCACCCGGCCGGTTTCCGGATCATCAGGAATTTGGGCTCTCAAACGCTCGAAGGCATCTGGGGTCAGCTTGCCTTCGTCCAGTGCATTCAGCGGCGTCTTGAACGCCTTCCGGAACCGGCGCGGACCAAACAGCACAATGCCGTTTTCCTGCAATACACTGGCATTCGCCTGAAGCGATTTGAGCAGGAGCCCCCCGTCTGAAAAAACCACACCGGAGTGAATGGCCACATGCATGTCGACCGCTGTCCTTGCCCTTCGATTGAATACGTTTTGGGGTTACAGGTTGAACGATCGACAGTCAAACCTGCCACTCTTTCGCAATGATGAAGATTGCCTGAGAATGTCGAAACTTGATTGTGGTCAACAGGACAGCGCCAGAAACGACTGGGTCGAATTGCTTCGCAACCGTCGTTGCCGCGTAACCATCTGTGGCGTCTGTGTTGCAGATAATCGAGGCGATTTTATGTGGCGCCGATTTTCCGCATGTTGTTGCACAATTCCGTCGCAAACCCGCTTGCCTTTATTGAGGCTTTCACCTAATCACAGCGCCATCGGCTCAATGAAATTACATGTGTTTCGATAGGCATGTAATCACAGAGGGTTGAAAAGGTGGGAGTGGTTGCCCGTTCTTGCCTTTGCCTGCAAAGGTATGTGAAAGCGTAATGCTTGCCCCTATAGCTCAGCTGGTAGAGCAACTGATTTGTAATCAGTAGGTCCGCGGTTCGAGTCCGTGTGGGGGCACCATCTTCTCCGAAAACTCAAGAAAGTTTGTACTTGTCTGAACGGCTTTCCGGCGGTGCGGTACGTTGTTTTCTATCCATCGTATTTATTTAACGCATCCCGCTCGCTTGGATGCGCTTGGCAGGATTGTTCTCTGGGGTCTCAATCGCGAGGCCAATTCAGGATATGGCTGCGACATTCTTCTGCCACTTTTGGGAACTGTGTTCGCTCGCGGGTGTACAGATAAACATCACGAACGTCCGACAAATCCTCGATCGGACGGAATGCAGTGTTTTCCGGCAAAAACCGTGCGACCGTTTCAGGCAGTATGGTCACCCACCGCCCGGTTGCGACCATGGCGATCAACGAGTGAGTGTTGTGCACCGTGATCGCGGACCCTGCGATTACGTCTTCGAAACCCGGATTTTCAATGAGTTGGCACAGCGAGTTGTGCACGAATCCCTTCGCCGCGACTTGGTTCAGCGTTGGTGGCTCGTGCGCAGTGATCAGGGCGTGATCAGCGGCGGCCACAAGCCCAAACCTGTCTTGAAACAGCGGCTCGGCCCGTATTCCGTTCAAGGGGTGATGGCCCGAGGCAATCCCCACATCCGCCCGCCCTTCGGTGAGGCTGTCCAAAACCTGTCGGGTGTCGGTGTCCCTCAGCTCGATCTTCAGGCCGGGAAAGGCGCTGGACAGGTGGTCAAGCAGCGATGGAAACAGCAGTGCTGCCACCGAAGGGACGGAAACGATCCGGATCAGCCCTTGGGACGCTTTGGCCAGGGCTTCAATGCTTTGGACCGTGTCGTCAAATTGGCGCACCTGATTTTGGGCGAGGACAAAGACTTCCGCCCCCAGAGGCGACAGCTGGTTCTTTCGCTCACCCAGAAACAAGCGTTTGCCCAGATGCTCTTCAAACTGTTTCAGGGTCATCGAGACCGCAGACTGAGTGCGACCCAGACGGCTTGCGGCTTCGGCCAGATTTCCGGACTGGGCGACGGTGCAAAAGCAGCGGAGCATTTCCAGTTTCAGCGACAAATTTCAGATTTCCTGAAGTCCATTAAATTTGTTTGAGTTTGCCTGATGTCCGGGCAGAGGTCTATTCTGTTCGTGAAACGTACCAGAGCCGAGGCACCCTGTGACAAAATTGAACCTGATTTCCGGCGAGTGGATGGCCGGCGACACCGCGATCGAGAACCGCAACCCTTCTGATCTGACGGATGTGATTGGCCTGTTCGCCCAGGCAAGCGCTGATCAGCTGTCCGCGACCCTCGATCGGGCACGTATCGCGCAGCTGGAATGGGCGGCCTATGGGTTGGAACGCAAGCAGGCGGTTCTGATGAGTATCGGGACCGAGTTGATGTCCCGCGCCGAAGAGTTGGGGCGGTTGTTGTCGCGAGAAGAGGGGAAGCCGTTTGCCGAGGGCAAGGGCGAGGTTTACCGCGCGGGGCAGTTCTTTACGTATTATGCGGCGGAATGCCTGCGCCAGATCGGTGAAAACGCGGACAGCGTACGTGAGGGCGTCGAAATCGACGTGCGCCGCGAACCGGTCGGGGTTGTCGCGGTAATCTCTCCTTGGAATTTCCCGACAGCTACGGCCGCATGGAAGATCGCACCGGCCTTGTGTTATGGGAACGCCGTAGTGTGGAAGCCGGCCAACCTGACCCCGGCCTCAGCCGTGGCGTTGACTGAGATCATTGAGCGTCAGGACATTCCCAAGGGTCTTTTCAGTTTGGTCATGGGATCAGGCGGCGCAATCGGACAAAGACTGGTTGAGAGCCCTCAGGTGGATGCGATTTCGTTCACCGGATCGGTGCCCGTCGGCAAGGGCATTGCCGCAGCAGCCATCCAGAACCTGACCAAGGTGCAGATGGAGATGGGCTCCAAAAACGCGTTGGCCGTGATGGATGACGCGGATCTGGATCTGGCGGTGTCACTTGCGCTGGGCGGAGCTTTTGGCGGCACCGGGCAGAAATGCACCGCCTCTTCGCGGTTGGTGGTCCACGCCGCGATCCACGACGCCTTTGTCGAAAAGCTTGTCGCCGGCGCCAAGGCACTGAAAGTCGGGCATGCCCTGGAGGAAGGCACGCAGATGGGACCCGTCGTCAGCGAACAGCAACTGCAAGAGAACCTGGCCTATGTCGAACTTGGCCAATCCGAAGGCGCCGAGCTGGCGTGCGGCGGGCAAAGGCTGGAGCTGCAGCATGACGGGTATTACATGTCGCCCGGCGTGTTCGTGAATACGAACAACACCATGCGGATCAACAGGGAAGAGATGTTTGCCCCGCTGACCAGCGTGCTCAAGGTCGACAGCTATGGTGAGGCTTTGACGATCGTGAATGACACGAATTTCGGCCTGACATCGGGCATCGTGACCCAGAATCTTGCACGCGCGACGCATTTTCGACGGCATGCAAGAACCGGTGTCGTGACCGTCAATTTGCCCACGGCAGGCACTGATTATCACGTTCCTTTCGGTGGCCGGGGCGACAGCTCGTATGGACCGCGCGAACAGGGCAAAGCGGCCGCCGAGTTCTACACCACTGTCAAAACCGCCTATATCAGCGCCGGGACCCCGATCTGATGCGGATTGACGGCCTGCAATATGCCAACTGGTCGGAAAAGATCTTCCGGCAATTGCAGGAAGGGGGCGTGGATGCCATTCACGTCACCGTCGCCTACCACGAGAATTTTCGTGAAACGGTTCAAAACCTCGAGAAATGGAACCGCTGGTTCGAGTTGTTCCCGGACCTGATCATGAAGGGACGATCGGCCAGTGACATCGACACCGCGCGTGACACCGGGCGCACGGCCGTTTTCTTTGGTTTCCAGAACCCATCACCCATGGAAGATGACATTGGGCTGATCGAAATACTGTACGACCTTGGTGCCCGGTTCATGCAGTTGTCCTACAATAACCAATCCCTGCTGGCGACCGGCTGCTACGAGGCGGAAGACACCGGTATCACCCGGATGGGGCGGCAGGTGATCAAGGAGATGAACCGCGTGGGATTGGTCATCGACATGAGCCATTCGGCCGACCGTTCGACGATCGAGGCGGCCGACCTTTCCGCGCGTCCGATCGCCATCACCCACGCCAATCCGCACGACTGGGCGCCCGCCCTGCGCAACAAGCGTGACCCCGTCATCCGCGCCGTGACGGAAAGAGGTGGGATGCTCGGGTTTTCGGTCTACCCTCATCACCTGAAGGACAAGTCCGACTGCACGCTTGAAAGCTTTTGCGCCATGATTGCCCGAACGGCCGAAAAGTACGGAACACAGCATCTCGGGATCGGAACCGACCTGTGCCAGGACCAACCCGACAGCGTTGTCGAGTGGATGCGTGTGGGTCGCTGGACCAAGGAAATCGATTACGGCGAAGGATCGTCTGCGAACCCGGGCTTTCCGCCGATGCCAAAGTGGTTCAGGGACAATCGTGACTTTGACAAGATAGAGGCCGGCCTTCTCGCGGTTGGGATGACCCAGACCGAAGTCGCCGGGATCATGGGGCAGAACTGGTACCGCTTCTTTTCGGACAACTTCGGACCTGTCCAGAATTGACCGGACCGGGGCCGCATATCGCGCGCCGGGATCCGGCAACCGTTATGCGGCTCAGCCGGCTCGGGTCTTTGCACCAGTGCAGGCTTAGCTTTATGCGCGTTCTGACCCGCCGCCTGGCACGCGACAACTGGCGGTTTTCCACGCCGGTGTTCGAGATTGACGAGGCAGGTGTCGGACGAGCCGTCTATGTCGCCCAAGGACCCGAGCGCGCTTATTCTCTGGTGGCCTTCGCCCATGATCTTCCACCTGAAAAACGGTCGGACCGAGTGATCGCGGATGCGTGGGACGCGACCTTCACCCTATTCGACGGAATCCCTTCCGAAGCCGACCTTGACCGGCTGTCCCGCAATGTTCCGCTGCAAGAGGCCGGTCGGATCAGCGAAACCGAGCTGTCGCTGTCCCGGGCCAACCGCTCGGTCCGATTGTGGGCGCATGTAGTCGAAGCCCTGGCCGACGGTCGACAGCCGGATCTGGAGCAGATCCAAATGGTTGGCTACCTGATGCGAACTACGGCTGTGTACGGATCGGGTAAATTCGGCGCCGCGGACCGGGAAAACCTTGCAAACCGTGCGGAAACCGAGGGGCCGTTTCAGGCCGAGATGCTGTCGGTCTTCCTCACCCGCGCCTTCGTGCGGGACCTGGTCGAACACATGGCGCGCGCCAAAGGGGGAAGCAAGGCCGTCAGGATGTCTCCTGATATCGCGCGCCGCCTGGGCATAGGGAATTCCACGGGACTGGGCATGGCGCCCTTCCTGATCAATCATCCGGTCCTTCTGAACAACTGGATCATGGCGCGCGAGGAGGCAATCGCCCGGGTTCGAGCCGTGGAAACCGCGACCCAAGAAGAAATCAGTGTATTCCGGTCGGTGTTTGATCGCAGCCAATTGTCGATTGGCCAATGGCATTCGGAACATCCGATACAAGAGCGGAAACTGTCTGCTCTGAAATCGGACCTCGGGGCGATCGCGGGCTTTCTTCGCCATGACGAGCTTACTGGCCGAAGACCGTGGAACCGTCTGGTGGAGTGGTCGGAAACTGTTCTGAGCGAGGAGGGGCAGGAGTTGCTTCTTTCCCTGATCCTCGAACCCTATTCAGACTTGGTGGACGGTTTGTCAGGATGCATGGCAGATTCAAGCCCGCATCTGTACGAGATTGACGGCGCCATGCCGCTAGCCGATGTGCGGCAGGCGATCCGCGACGGTTTCGGTTGGGCGTTGGATCTGGACTGGGGCGCCCGGGAAGCCTGCGCAAGGGTCTGGTATGTATCGGAAGAAAAGCTGGAACCCAGACTGGGTGAGCGCTTTGACGAGCCGGTAGCCGAGTACGAACAACCGCTTGCCCCGGCACGGGATGCGGCAGCGGCATATTCGGCAATGGCCGATTGGGACACAGCCGCGACCACCGCGGAATTTCTTCTGCGCCATCCTGAACATCGCCACACGATCCGCCGGGCGCAGATCAGCCGCAAGGCCCCCTACAGCGAGATCCGAGACAACACGATAGGTGCATCGGTTCTGCCGATCGACATGCTCCGCGCCAAACTGTCCTTTTTTGGCGCCACGCATTTCGATCCCCGCTCGGACCGTTGGGTCCGTATCTGCATGTATTCAGGCGCGCCTTACCCAGAGAATCTTTCGCCCGAAAATGCCGATTTCTGGGTTTATCCTGAGGTGCCGGTATGAATCTGTCGCTGAACGAGGTCGAAGGATTGGCAAAACGCGCGGCACGTGGGGCGGGTCATCACTGGGGGCCGGCCGAGGACGCCGCCAAAGCGACCCGCTGGCTGTGTCGTCAAGGTTTTGACGGCGCAGCCGCCTTGTCAGCGGTCCTGCGCCAGGAATTTGCCCTTCGGTTTGTTGCACACACGCCGCAGGTTCTCGGGGCGAATTGGCGTGCGCATGGGCAGATGTGCCCGTTGGGGGCGGGGATGCTGCTGTCAGATTGTTCGGAACATCTGGGCCGCGGGCCGATCGTTCTGCATAACGTTGCGGTTCCGCTGTTTCTCGTGCCGTTCGCTGGCAACGCTGCACGCCGATTGCGGACCACTGTGACTGTCGTCTGCGCTGAACTCAGTGCCACGACGGACGGGGAGGTCGTGGACGCTCCGGATCTTTGGCCGGAAAGCGCCACAAAGGTCACCGTAAGGATCGGCGGTACGCCCAACAAACTGCGCGCCAAGCGGACGCGCGCCCTGCCGGCGTCTGCGGCTCTGGCTTTTTTGAACACTCTGGCTCAACGCACCTATGCCCCGGCAACCGAAGAGTCTCGCCGGTTGGGTGCAGGTGCTGGTTTGTCCGATAATGACTGAGGAGGCCGAGATGCCGGAAACCCGAACGTTGTCACTTGCTGAAATCGAGGACCTGTCGTTGCGCGCACTGATGGCGGCCGGAACGTCCGAGGACAATGCCCGGCCATTGGCGGTTGCGACCGCCGCGACCGAGGCGGATGGAGTGGCCAGCCACGGGCTGGCCTACATCCCGATCTATTGCGAGCACGTACAATGCGGCAAGGTGGACGGGCGTGCACAGCCGGTGATGTCCGCCCCCAAACCGGGCGTGGTGGTCGTTGATGCGGCCACCGGTTTCGCGCACCCGGCGATCGACTTAGGGTTCGACGCGTTGATCCCGGCTGCACGCGAGCAGGGGATAGCTGCGCTGGCCATCCGCAACAGTTACAATTGTGGTGTGCTGGGGTATCACACCTATCGCTTGGCTCAGGCGGGCCTTGTTGGTCTGGGGTTCACCAATGCACCTGCATCCATTGCACCGTCGGGTGGTTCACGGCCCGTCGTGGGCACGAACCCGTTTTCGCTGGCCGTTCCGGGTGCTGATGGGCAGCCTGCCGTCTTGATCGACCAAAGCGCCAGCACGATCGCAAAAAGCGAGGTCATGAAACACGCCCGCGAGGGAAAACCGATTCCGGTCGGTTGGGCGCTGGACCCTGATGGCAACCCGACAACTGACCCGGCCGTTGGCCTCAAGGGCTCGATGGCGCCTTCGGGCGGCTACAAGGGCGTGGGCGTCGCACTCCTGACCGAGGTAATGGCCGCCGCATTGACCGGGGCCACTTTGGGCATCCATGCTTCACCCTTTTCCGGAACTGTGGGCGGCCCGCCAAAAACCGGCCAGTTCTTCATTGCCATCGACCCCGGCGCTACGGCCGGGTCGGGGTTTTCTGCCAATATCGCGGAACTTGTCGAGGCGATCCGGTATCAGGAAGGAGCGCGTCTGCCCGGCGATGGTCGGCGCGCCAAGCGCCTGCAGGCCAGCCAGGACGGGGTTGGTGTCAGCGTCGCGACGCTGGACAAAATCCACGCCATACTGGCCTGACACCCGTTTCAGGCGGAAACAGGGGCAAGGCCGATGCCGCGCCCCCTCTGCATCACGCCTGGATGATGTTGTGTTCCGGTCCGTACGGAAAGCCGGTGATATTCTCGGCCCCGTCCTTGCCTACGACCAGAATGTCGTGCTCGCGGTAGCCGCCCGCGCCGGGCTGACCTTCGGGAATCCACAGCATCGGCTCGATGGACACCACCATGCCCGGCTCGAGCACTGTGTCGATGTCCTCGCGCAGTTCCAGGCCCGCCTCGCGGCCGTAATAGTGGCTGAGGATGCCGAAGGAATGGCCATATCCGAACGAGCGGTATTGCAGCAGGCCCTGATCGGCGAAGAACCGGTTGATCTCGGCTGTGATGCCGGAACAGGTCGCGCCGGGTTTGATCAGGCTCAGCCCCAGTTCGTGGGCGGCGACATTGGCCTGCCACAGGCGTAGGCTGTCGGCGTCGGGCTCGCCCAGGAACAGGGTGCGTTCCAGCGCGGTGTAATAGCCCGAGATCATCGGGAAGGTGTTGAGCGACAGGATATCGCCTTTCTGCAGCGCCCGCTTGGTGACGGGGTTGTGCGCGCCGTCGGTGTTCAGGCCTGACTGGAACCAGACCCAGGTGTCGCGGTACTCGGCTTCGGGATAGGCGCGGGCGATCTCGATCTCCATCGCGTCGCGGCCGGCCATGGCAATCTCGATCTCGGTGGCACCTTCACGGATCGCGGCATGGATGGCTGCGCCGCCCACATCCGCCGTGCGGGCGCCGCCCTTGATCAGTTCGATCTCCTCGGCCGATTTCACCATCCGCGCGGCCATCGTGTCGGGAGCGATGTCCACAAGCTCGGGCTGGTTCAGCATGGCCAGGGCCGTGTCGCGCGCAGCCAGCGTCATGTGGTCGCTTTCGATGCCGATCCGGCGGGCATTCCCGATCAGGCTGGCTACGGCGCGCCAGTAGTTGTCGCGCTTCCAGTCGGTGTAGATCACGTTGTCTTCGACCGACCGGCGCCAGGGCTGGCCCGCGTCGATATTCGCCGACACGGTGGTGCAAGTGTCCTGCGTCACCACGCAGCCATAGGGCCGGCCGAAGGCGCAGTACAAAAAGCCCGAGTAGTAGGCGATGTTCTGCATCGAGGTCAGCAGAACGACCGGGATGTCCCGCTGCGCCATGATGGCGCGCAGTTTGGCCAACCGGCGGTCGTACTCGGCCCGACTGAAGGGCAGGGGCGCCTTGTCGCCGTTGTGGCAGGTGAAGAATTCGGGGCGATTTGAAAGGTCTGTCATGTGCTCTCTCGTTTCTTTGCCGGACGTGCAAAGCCCGGCCACATGTCCCGGCGTACAGGACAGGCGGTCTCGGGGTCCGAGAGCCGATCACCCCCTTGGGTGCTGCGACGCCATCGCAGCAGGGGGTGAACCAGGAAATCGTTAGATCAGCAAATGCCGCCGGTCAAGCCGGCGTCAGCCCGCGCAGACGTTCCGACCGCCGCCGCAGCAGCTCAACCGTGGTGAGCAGCGCGATCGAGATGACGACGAGGATCGTGGCCACGGCCAGGATGGTCGGGCTGATCTGCTCGCGCAGGCCCGTGAACATCTGCCAAGGCAGGGTCTTTTGGCTGGCCGATCCGACGAACAGCACCACGACCACCTCGTCGAACGAAGTGATGAAGGCGAACAGCCCGCCCGAGATCACGCCCGGCAGGATCAGGGGCATCTGGATCTTGAAGAAGGTCCGCACCGGGCCCGCGCCCATATTCGCAGCGGCCCGCGTCAGCGAGCGGTCAAACCCGACCAGCGTGGCCGTCACGGTGATGATGACGAAGGGAATGCCCAGAACGGCGTGGGCCAGAATCACCTTGAGATAGCCCACAAAGGTCTTGTTCATGCCCAAAGTGCCTTCAAGGAAGCGGCCGATGTCGCTGTAGAAGAAGAACATGCCCGTGGCCGAGATGATCAGCGGCACGATCATCGGAGAAATCAGGATCCCCATGATGGCGCGCCGCCCAGGCACATGCGATTGGCTGAGACCGATGGCCGCCAGCGTTCCCAGCGTTACCGATATGATAGTCGCGATGGGCGCGATGATCAGCGAGTTCTTGAAGCTGCGCTGCCATTCGTTGTTGGTGAAGAAATCCTGGTAATGCTTCAGTGAATACCCTTCGGGGTCCAGCCGCAGCATCTCGGGCGTAAAGGTAAAGAAGTCCTGCGCGTTGAACGACAGCGGAAGAACAACCAGAATTGGCGTGATCAGGAAAACGAAGATCGCGCCGCAGATCACCCGGAACAGATAGTGATAGAACACCTGCTGTGCCGTCAGATAAGGCAGCAGTTTGCGGCGGTATCGGCCCTCGTACAGCCAGAATGTGAACCATGCGAAAAACCAGCCGCCCAAGAAGCCGAGCACACCGCCCATCGGCCCGGAAACCGCGAAGCCGACGGCCGCGAAGCCGATGATGTTGATCCAGTAGGCAAGCCTCTCGTTCTTGAGGACCGAGATGTAGATCCAGGCCAAAAGGGCCGTCAGCGCCGCGCCGCCGATCATTCCCAGGGGGACCGAGCCGTTTCCTGCGCCAACAAACATGCCGGCAAACGCGCCGGCCAGTGCGACGCTGGGCAGGACCATGGATAGGGGCTTGCGCGAAATTGGTGTCAGTGCGGCCATGTCGATTACCCCAGCTTCACGTTATCGATGCCCACGATCTTGTCGTAGACCCAGTAGAGGATCAGAACCACCGCCAGCAGGATCGTCCCCAATGCTGCAGCCAGGCCCCAGTTCAACGACGACGATATGTGATAGGCAATCCGGTTCGAGATGAAGACACCCTTGGTGCCGCCCACGATTTCGGGCGTGATGTAGTAGCCGATTGCCAGAATGAACACGAGGATCGATCCCGCTCCGATGCCCGGGATGGATTGCGGGAAGTAGATCCGCCAGAACGTGGTCCAGTTCGTCGCGCCCATGGATTTGGCCGCGCGGGTGTAGGATGGCGGAATCGTCTGCATCACCGAATACATCGGCAGGATCATGAACGGCAGCAGGATATGCGTCATGGCAATGATCGTGCCGATCTGGTTGTTGATGATGATCAGCCGGGCGTCATCTGCGACCAGCCCGAGCCAGACGAGGGTGTCGTTTATAACGCCCTGCTGCTGCAGCATGACCTTCCATGCGGATGTCCGCACCAGAAGCGACGTCCAGAAGGGCAGCAGAACCAGAATCATCAGCAGGTTCGACACGCGCATTGGCAGGGTCGCCAGCAGGTAGCTGACCGGATAGGCCAGCAGGATGCAGGCCCCGGTGATTACCAGCGACATGAACAACGTACGCCCGAACAGCTTGATAAGAATCTGCTTGTCTTCCGGCTGAGCCTGAGCACCTTCCGGGGTGCGCCGCATGTCGATTGCGTTCAGGAAGTAACCGTTGGTGATCGGAACCGCATGGGTTTTGATCACGCGCCACGTCTGCGGGTCCCCCCAGCCGTCGTGGATCTCGATCAGCTTTTCCTTGAACGGACCGTCGGTTTCGGGGTCCAGCCGTTTGATCTTGCGGCCTGACTGGCGGAACAGCGAAGACATGCCGGTTTCTTCGTAGTTCAGACGCGTTCCAAGCCGGGTGTGTTCCTTGTTTTCGATCGCGACCACCATGTCACGAACGAAGGCATCATAGACGTCCTCGCCCGGCAATTCGCCGCTGGTTTCATCCCAGTTGTCCAGCGCTTCGACCGTCAGGGGCAGGGTTTCCGAGACAATCCCATTTTCCACCGACCGAAACAGCATCGATGCGATCGGTACGAGGAAGGAAAACAGCACGAACAGAAGCAAAGGCGCGATCAGCATAAGCGCGCGCAGTTTCTGACGTCGCAATGAACGCGCCAGCGATTGCTTGAGCGGCGTTCCGTCCGCTGCCAGCATGGGTCCTGCTGTTTGGCTTGCGTCAGTCATCAGTGCCTCTTGGTTGTGCCCGGGTCAGATGGCGGCGCACCGCCACCTGACGTTTCTTCAGAGATTCAAGCTCTTATTGCGCCAACCACGCCTGGAATTTGGCGTCGATGTCATCGCGGTAGTCAGCCCAGAACTCGTAGTTGTAGAGGAACGTGTTCTTGGCGTTTTCCGGATCGGTCGGCATGTGCGGAGCCATGTCGATTCCCAGTTCGGCATGCTTGCCGACCAGCGGAGCCGACGAAGCGCGAGCCGGGCCGTACGAGATGTATTTGGCCTGATCCGCCAGGCGCTGGGTGTCGGTCGCGAACATGATGTAGTCCAGCGCGCGCTGCTTGCGCTCTTCGCTCAGACCGGCGGGAATGATCCAGCCGTCCAGATCGAAGACCTGCGCGTCCCACAGCATGGCGACGGGCTGTTTCTGCTCTTCGATGACGCTGAACAGGCGGCCATTGTAGGTCGAGCCCATGACGACTTCGCCGTCAGCCAGCAGCTGGGGCGTATCGGCACCGGCGGACCACCAGACGACGCTGTCCTTGATGGTGTCCAGCTTCTTCAGAGCACGATCCTGGCCTTCGTCGGTTGCCAGAACGTCATACACTTCGTCCTTAGGGACGCCGTCGCACAGCAGGGCCCATTCCATGTTGTTGATCGGGCGCTTTTCCAGCGACCGCTTGCCGGGATAGGTCTCCAGGTCGAAGACCGCGCAGATGTCGGTCGGCGGGTTGTCCCCGACCATGTCGGTCCGATACCCAAAGGTGGTCGAATACACGATCTGAGGGATGAAGCATTCGCTGACCAGCAGATCGCCGAAGTCTTCCGAAGCCGGGGTGCCGTCCGGCGCAGGCGCCAGCTGGGTGTCCGGGTCGATTTCCATTGCCAGACCTTCGTCACACAGACGGATCGCGTCCGCGGCAACCACGTCGACCACATCCCATGTGATGTTGCCCGCCTCGTTCATGGCGCGCAATTTGGCCACGGCCTCGGCCGAGCTGTCATCGTTCAGGATGGTGACGCCGGTCTTTTCCGAATAGGGCTCGTGATAGGCCTTGAGCTGCGACTTGGAATAGGCGCCGCCCCAGGACACGATCGTCATTTCTTCGGCGGAAACTCCGCCTGCTGCAGTTGCCAGAGCAACAGCTGTCAGCATTGTGGTGGTACGTTTCATATGTAGCTCCCAGTTTTTCCCGTTTTTTGATTTGTCGACCAACGCACGGGTTTTCGTCGGTCGGTTCTTTCGGCTTGGGGGCGGATTGCGAAGCCGGGCGCGCCTAGGCGTCCAGAGCGCGGCAATCCTGCGCCAGCCATCCGATCTCGATCTCCTGACCCGGTGTCAGCCTGACGGCGTCAGGGGCATTCCGGGTCTTGACGATGAATTCATCATTGCCGGCCACCGACATGCGGAACCTGAATACATCGCCCATGTAGATGAATTCCTTGACCACAGCCTTGAGCGTATGCGCTTCGGGGCTGAGGCGATCCTTGTTGAATTCCACGCGCTCGGGCCGGATCGAGACCTTGGTCCTTTCCCCCGGTTGGCTGACGTTGATCGGAACCGCATCAATCTCGGACCCATCGTCCAGCGCTACGACGCATTTCCCGCCATCGATTGATTTCAGAACGCCTTCCAGCGTGTTGTTTTCGCCGATGAACTGCGCAACGAAACTGTTTTCCGGCTCTTCATAAAGCTGGTCAGGCGGTGCAAGCTGTTGGATCCGACCATCGTCAAATACCGCTACGCGATCTGACATGGTCAGCGCTTCGGTCTGGTCGTGGGTCACATAGACGGTCGTGATCCCCAATTCATGGGCCAGACGCGTGATTTCAAACTGCATGTGCTCGCGCAGCTGTTTGTCCAATGCGCCCAGCGGTTCGTCCATCAGAACCAATTCGGGTTCGAAGACCAGCGCGCGGGCCAAGGCGATACGCTGTTGTTGTCCGCCTGACAGCTGAGCGGGTCTGCGGCTGCCGAAGGCACCCATCTGCACCATGTCGAGGGCGCGCTGGACCTTTTCTTCGCGCTCGGACTTGCCGATTTTTCGGACTTCCAGCGGAAAGGCGAGGTTCTCGGCCACAGTCATGTGCGGGAACAGGGCATAGTTCTGAAACACCATCCCGATGCCACGCTTGTGCGGCGGAATGTTGTTGATCGGTCGCCCATCCAACAGAATTTCGCCATGCGTCGCAGTTTCGAACCCGGCCAGCATCATCAGGCAAGTGGTCTTGCCAGATCCCGATGGGCCCAACATTGTCAGAAACTCGCCCTTTGGCATCGCGAGGTTAAGGTCTTTGACGACAAGATTTTCGCCGTCATACGATTTTTGAACGCGTTGAAATTCGACAAACGCGGCGTCGCTAGAAGTGCCGGTCACAAGACCCCCTGTTGCGTCAATTCTTGATCCGGTTGGTCCGGATTTCATTGATCCCTGAGCACATTAAAGACGCAGCAATGTCCGGCTGGCAAGACTCAATGACAAAAACCAATCCCCATTGGGGGGAATTCAGCGATTTTGCGCAGTGTTGAGGCGCTGCATGTGCCACGCAAGGGCCTGATTGCTGGACAAGACCGGTTTGCCAATCTGTTCATGGATCTGCGGGATGGCGTCCAACGTGCGAAGGTTGGTGCAGCTGAGAAAAACAGCTTCGACCGCTCTGTCCGAACCCAGCCTCACCGCGGCGTCAACGATGGATTGCGTTGATATCCGGACGACCTTTGCTTCTTCGGAAATCCCAAAGGTGCCGAACACATCCATGAGGATCCCTTGATCGGCGAAGGCCGCGCGAAGCGCCGTGTTGACCTGCTCCTCATAAGGGGACAGCAGTGCAAAGCGTGACACACCCAATTCGCGCGCCTGAGCAACCGCGGCGCGCAGAGGGTTGGTCACCGTTTGCACGTCACAAGTCTGCTTTACCAGTTCTTCGACCTTTTCCGATCCGATGACCGAGCTTGCCGAGGTGCAGGCGTAACCCACAGCCCGGAAGGGGTGCGCCTTGGGCAGTAAATCTGCCGCCGCTGGAAGCGCATGTTTCATGCGGGTCAACGTCTTGGTCGTGACCTGCGGGTCGCTGGTTATGCGCGAGACATAAACGGGTGACGGGTCGCCGGCAAAAAGCCTGCGGAAATCGCCTTCGATCGTTTCGTCTGTCTGCAAAACGATCAGGCCAAGCGGAGATATACCCGGGTCATCCGTGTCCAGAGAAAATGGCAGTGTTGTCATAGCTCGGGAATCTCCCGTCCTGCTTTGGGACTCAGGAACCGGGGTGCGCCTTCGGTGATCAGCACGTTTTCCTCGTGCACAAGTATTTTGCTACCGACCTCAATACCTGGCTCCAGCGTCAACACCATTCCGGGTTTCAGAACCGTGTGATCCGATGGGATGAGCGAAGGCCACTCGGTCAATGACATGCCCAACCCGTGGCCCAGGCGCCCGGCTTCGGTCCCGCCGCCGCCATGGGACAGGACCGAGTTCATCGCGTGATACAGGTCCGAGGCCGTCGCGCCCGGTCTGGCCTGCTCGAACGCAGCCTCGGTGGCATCGATCAGCGCGTGGTGCGCCGCGCGCACGGCCGGACTGGCCGGGCCGACGGACCAGTTGCGGTCGAAATCGCAAAAATACCCATCCCAGACCAGCCCGGTATCCAACACAAGCACGTCGCCCGGCTTCAACGGTCGTTGGGTTGCCGGTGAGATCACGTCGTCATATCCGCCCAGGTCGGCAGCGCCGGCAAGATAAGGCACCCAATCGGCGCCTTCATCGAGACACAACATCTGAAACCGTCGAAAGACCTGATCCAGAGGAACACCGGCCGATGCAATCTCAGGAACCCGCTCAAAAGCTTCCCCTGCGATCCGGCACGCGGTTTGGATCTTTTTGATTTCGGCTTGGGATTTGACCATGCGCAGGTCGCGCAGAATGCCTGCGTCGCTGGCGATCCTGCGGCGGTTGACTTCGGATTTCAGACGCGCCAAATCTGCGAGCGGCATCCGCAGGTGCGTTTCATGCCCGTCGGGGCATCCGATCAAGCCGTCGTCCGGAACGAGTTCGCGTAGGGTTTCGGCCAGCAACGATACTCCGTCGTCTGCCAGATCCGGGGCGGTCCAAGTGCGGATGTCTTCGATCCAGGTCTGCGCCATCAAGGCCGCTCCAATCGACGGGATCACGGCGATAGGTTTACCGGTCGCAGGAACGACAAGGAACCAGGGGCGCGTCGGGCTTTCCCAGAACCGGGTCAGAAAGCCGCTGAAATACCGGACGTCGGGCTCGGTCGTCAGCAGCAGGGCGTCCAGTCCATGCTCTTGCATGAGATCCTGCGCACGCGAAGTTCTGTCCTCGAATTCGGCTTGTTCGAACCCTCTCATGAGGCTTGCTCGGTCACGACGCACAAAACGCGGTCCTGTGGTCCGATTTTGAGCAAGTTGCGGCTATCGGCATCCAGAACGGCAGCCAGTCCGGCCCCGCCTGACGCAGTCGTTTCGAACCCGGCCTCTGCCATGACTGGAAGCTGAGCGGCCACGGTGTCATCGTCCAGCGTCAGAAACAGATCGGCATCCCGCGCCAATCCATTCAGCGCAATCAGCGATGGCTCCTTGCAATCCAGCCGTCCCATGATGCTGTCCGGACCGTCTGCAAAGACCGGCGCGCCGGCTTGGATGCTGGCCATCAGCGCCGGGGCTGCGGCCGGTTCGACCACGACGATCCTGGGGTCGTCTCCCCAAGCGTTTCGGAAACATGCGGCAACGGCGCCCGCCATGCCTCCCACTCCGGCCTGCAGCAGGATCAATGTCGGAGGTTCGGGACATTGATCAACCGCCTCGACGGCCATTTGAACGTACCCCTCCATCAAGAGATGGGGCAGGTCATAATACCCTTCCCAAGAGCTGTCTGACAGAAGCGTCCAGTCGTTGTCGTTCGCCGCGCGGCTCGCGGCGTTCATGCTTGCGGCGTAATCGACGCCTTCGCGCACCACTCGCGCACCTTGCGCCGCAAGGCGCTGCGCAAAGCTTTCGGGCACGGTTTCAGAAATGAACACCACGGCATTCGCACCAAAAACGCGTGCACCCGCAGCCATGCTGAGGCCGTGGTTCCCGGCGCTGGCCGTAACATAAGTGCGGCCGGCAAGGGATGTGTTGTCGGGTGTCTCGGTGGCCTCGCTCGCTTGACAGGCGATGACATAGGCCGCGCCCAATGCCTTGAACGACCCGAGATTCATCCGCGTCCGTTCATCTTTGATCCAAAGGCGGGAAACGGGCGCCAAACCCGACGCTTCGGCCAGTGGTGTCAAGCCGGAGGCCGGGCACAGAGAAAGAAGCTGTGCCAACCGGTTCGAGTTGGTTGAAGGGAAGGGTGCCTGAGAAAGCAGTTTGCCTTTGCCCCGATACGGGTTGGTGACGGTCTTCATCGCGGCCTCCCTCAACGATCCGGCAGACGTCATAGAAATGCAGTCGATCTGTCAAGGCAAAGGGGTGGAATGCGAGAATTGCGCGCTTCTTCTTCCCTTGGGAAATTGGCTGCTTGCACTGAACCGCACGGCGTTGATCAGGCTGGCGAATTAACTGCTTGCGGTCTTTGCAATCGGAATGGGTGCGTGTAAGTGTTCGGCACGTGATCCGTTGCCGGTGCACCAGACCGGCCGGATGCGGGCGTGATGGAATGGTAGACATATCGGACTTAAAATCCGAAGGCCTTAGCGCCGTGTGGGTTCGAGTCCCACCGCCCGCACCAAACACAATGGTCGGCTTGGCCGAGGGCGATCGTCAGACCGGATAACCCAGCTTGGAGATCAGCCGCCATATGTCCTGGTTCGCCGCCGACAGCTGCGCTACGACATCCTCGATTTCCTGCATCGCCTGTTCGTCGACCGTATCTTCGCGCCCCAGCTTGATGTCGGTTTTTCGATCGGCAATGCGCATCAGGATCGTCTTGGGATTCCCGGTTTCCTGGTCGAAGGAATAGATGCAGTGGTTGAACTTGTTGCGTATGCCCGACAGACGGCTGAGCCGCTGCGTGTGCTCAAGGATAGGATCACGAACCGAGACCGGCCTTCCGTCCATCTTTGCCAGACGCTCGACCAGATCAATTCGGGCGCGGGTCGTGTTCAGGGTGAGGAAAGTGATGACGGCTACGTCTTTGCTGGTCCCCGAGAGGCCGGCAATCAGATGTATCAGCAGGCTTTCGGTGTTCGTCCAGACATAGTTCAGGCGGCCGACCAAAAGGATCAACCGATCGAACCTGGCTTCGAAGTCGTCAGTCAACCGAAGTTCGGTGCGCGTCTTGCGCCGCCGCCTCAAAGAAGAAATGCGCCGCTGCCGTTCTGTTGCTGACACCGATCTTGCCCGACACGTTGTGCATGTGCAGCTTGACCGTGTGTTCGGTGATACCCAACTGGGCAGCGATAGCCTTGTTGCTTTTGCCTTCGGAGACAAGCTGCAGAACCTGCTTCTCGCGCCTGGTCAGTTTAGACAACAGAGGGCCAGCCGCAGGGGATTTCGGAGTTTCCCGGGCTGCAGTTGGGGTTTTCGCGCACGGCTTCGATGCAACGCAATTGGCTACAAATCCCGGCAGGTACAACTCTTCATGCATCAGCAGCCGCAGGATCGCGCGCCATGCGTCCGGAGCGACGTTCATCGGAAGAAACCCGATTGATCCGTACCGGGATCGGTCCCATCGCTCGAAAACGAAACGGGCTGCGTCCTCTTTGCGGTATGCGAAGGCAAGGCATCCCGGCATGGACGATCGGACATAATCGGAGGGACGGGCCAGCAGATCCTCCATCATGATCTGATCCACGACAACAATCTTGCCGGAACCCTCAGCATTGCTGGCTTGGGACAAGAATGCCGCGAGAGATTCAAACCGATGGGCTGCCACACCGAATTCGTGCTGAACGCTTCGCAGGGTTTGGTTGGAGTAGAAGAGCTCTTTCCCAATAAAAACAATCATAAAATCTTCGTTTTCGTCGATCGTGCAGGAACTGTTACTTAATTCGGAAATGCTCATTCTTGTGCCCCCCTAAATACCCCGGATTACGTCCTGAATTGGCCGTTATTGGCCGAGGTGAAACTGAATAAAAACAATTAAAATTATGTATTGAGTATACCAGAAAGTTCAGTTTTCGACAACTGTACGGCTTTGAGAATCACCAGAGTTTAGAACTTTCGATTAAGGCCGTTTGACGGTCGGACCGCTTAAATATCTGGATACAAAGAACTTTAATTCACCAACCTTTGTCGCTGGCCAATTCGGCTCCGAACTCGGCCATGAAATGCGTGTTCGAGTAATACATCAAGCAAATCAGCCTTTTAGTGATGTTAATACTTTCTGCCAGCTAGGCAGGCCGAACGGCATCTGTACCCTGTGTCGTGCTTCAATTTGCGAAGTGTACTTGTACCTGGCGTGTCTGCGGCCCGCGTATTTTCGCGTGATTTTGAGCAGTCACGGAATCGGCTTGGCCGAGAAAAGGGGGGTGACAACACATCATTCGAAAGACAAGGCCGCAGACATGCGCAGTTTCGCGAATGGATGCTCAATAATATTTTTCAACCGCGCCGAATATCGCTTTGTAGATGAATGGCGGTCTGGCGCTTCAAAAATGGAAGATTGTTATGCGACGCAATGTGAACAATACCAATGTCACGACCGTTGACGAAGTTAATGTTGAAAATCTCGAAGCTCCGATCTCGGTGGAAATTCCCGTTGAAGAAGCAAATATCGAGGCCGAACTGACCGCGCAGCAACAGCAGCAGGGTCAGGAAGTTCAAAACGCTGCAAACAACGAAGACGAACAGAACCAGGCTCAGGCTCAGGCGACCGAGGTTGCAAACGAACAGGCCCAGGGTCAGGATCAGGGCCAAGCGCAGCAGCAGGGCCAACAGCAAGGTCAGCAGCAATCGAACGTCAATGGCGGCGATGACAGCAACAGCATCGCAAACTCGATCAACATCGATTTCGGTGAAGGCGAGTGGATCCCGCGCGACGATGACCAGGTCGATCTGGATATCGGTGACTCGGCATCGATCGGTGATGTCATCACGGCCGGAAACGACGTGAATTATGATCCCGGCGATGATCTGAACCTGTCCATCTCGATGAATGGTGACGGCAATGACATGTCGTCGATCAACAACCAGTTGGCCAGCCTGAGTGACGATGACACGCTGGATTCGCCCAGCCTGTCGAATGACGGCTCGTTCTATCAGAACGGCAGCGCGACGGGCGGTTCGGCCTATGCCGAAGAAGGCATCGGTTCCTCCTCCGGCGGCGGTAACTCGGGTTCTGGCGGAACCAGCTACGGCGGTGCAGCAAGCGGCGAGACCAATGGCAGCCACGCATTCGCGCTGGGCGGCCACACCGGCAATGCCGGCGCGGCTTCGCAAGGCGGCAACGGTGCGGCTTCGGGCGGCGCCAACAACACGAGCCTGGGTCTTGGTCTGTCGGGCGCCGAAGCCAGTGGCGAAAGCACGGCTGGCAATGGCGGCAACGCCAACAGCACCTCCAGCGCCAACAACACCGGCAGTTCGAATGCCAACGGCCAGGGAACTGGCGGTGAAGGCGGTAATGCCGGCTCGATCGGTCTTGGCCTTGGTCTGGGACTGTCCGGCGCCAACTCGGAAGGCAATGCCAACGGTGGTGAAAACGCGACCGGTTCGATCGGCGCGGGCCTTGGCCTGGCCGGAAACGAGTCGGGTGCGAACGGCGCCAATGGCGGCAACGGCGAGTCATCGAACTCGGGTTCTGCATCGAACAATAGCACCGGTACGACCGAAGCGAATGAAGCGACGGCCGGAAGCAACACGGGTGCGGGCATGGCTGGCAGCGGCGCGCAAAGTGGCGCCAATGGCACCGGCGGGTCTGGTTCCGGTGGCACGGGTTCCGGCGGCTCGGGCTCGGGTGGTGAAGGTGCTGGTGGCGAAGGCTCTGGTGGCGAGGGATCCGGCGGATTCTCGGCCATGGTCGAAGCGGCCATCGCGGCGCTGAACCAGGAAATCGCGGATGGTGGTCCGGCCTTGAATGCGGCTGATACCGACGCTGCGACCGGCGGCGGCGGAACCACAGGCAACAACCCGGGTACCGGCGGAGCGGGCACCGGTGGTGCCGGAACCGGCGGCGCAGGAACCGGCGGTGCCGGAACCGGTGGCGCAGGGTCCGGCGGAGCGGGCACGGGCGGCAGCTCGGCAGCCAACTCTGGCGCACAGGGCGTCGGCGATCTGGCAGCAAGCGGTCCGAATATCAGTCAGTCGCCCGGTGACGTGAACGGTGCGGCCAGCAACCCGCAGACGTCGACCGGAACCGGCGGAGCCGGCGGTTCGAACGCGGCCAATGGCGCGGCAAATGGAACCGGTTCGGGTTCGTCCAGTGCAGAAGGCGCTGGCGGAGCCGGTGGGACCACGACGCCCACGTCCACCTCGTCCGGTAACGGTGCGGGTTCTGCGGACGCGGTCAACACGGCCGGTACCGGTGGTGCGGCAGAAGTCTTTGCTGACGCTGACACAAACGGTTCCGCCGACAGCTTGGCCGAAGCCATCGCGGGATACGGCGGCGCGTCGTACACCGACAACGATGCCACCTCGACCGGATCCGGCAGCGCGACTGGCGCGGCCAGCTCGGGAGCCGGTGGTGCAGGCGGTGCGTCTGCGGCCAATGGCGGTACCAGCGGCTACGCCATGGGTAGCGCCATGTCCGGCGATACCACGGGTGGCGCAGTCACCGGTGGCAGCGCGGCCGGCGCCTATTCGGGTGACGGCGGAGCCGGCGGCAATGGCGGCACCTGGGGTTCCAACAATGGTGGCGACGGTATCGTTACTGGTGAATCCTACGCGTCGGCAGCAGCAGTGGTCGATACCTCGGCCTTCAACCAGACAATCGTCATGGGCGCCAACGTGCTTGGCAACTCGGTCGATACCACGATGGTTGGCGGTTCGATGAGCTCGACCTACGCGAGCGACGACACCGAGGCATAATGCCTGACCCCGGAGGCCGCGATTTCGGCCTCCGGTCTTTGATGAAAACACCGGGGCCGTGCTTCATGGCCTCGGTCCAACTTAACCCAGACCCGGAAATTTTCTGCCGGAAAGGGTGACAGGGATAGTCCAGATGTCACTTGACAGCATTACGGAAACGATCGCCCATTTTATCGGTACTTTTCAGCTCACGATGGAACAGGCCATCCTGCGGCAGCAATACGAGGAGTTTACGGCGCTTCGACGGCTGGCCGAAGTTGAAGGCCTGGGGGATCCGATCAGAATTGTCGTCAAGGCCGATCTGGATCTGAAGCCCAAGGACTACGACCCGCTTCCCTACCGTTTCCCCGAACCGCCCGCGGACCCGCAGTTGCCGCTGCCTCCGGCCGGTCCGATGCTCGAGTCGAGCATCCAGATCGGTGACCCATTGGCGCCGGGCGGATTTGTTCCGCAGTCCGAATTGCCCATCTCGGTCGGGCCGCAATTCTTGATGCTGCAGCCTCAGGTCGTCAGCGACCTGATAGGGTCTGCCGTCACTTACACATTCCAGACATTGGTCCTGCGCGACAATGATACCGTCGGCGCGGGCGACTTCCGCGATGCGGCGATGCTGACTGCGCAGGCCGAGGCCGCGCTGGACGTGGCGCAGTCGCTTCATGCGATGGCGGTGCCTTCACTGGCGATACCGGACTACATGACGCCAGAATACCTGGATACGCTGGTCGAACAGATAACGACACCGATGAACGGATCGGTACAAGGTGTCACGGTTCACCAATTCCATGGTGAAGACGCGGAAGGCATCATCGTCAACGGTCAACACGTGTCGGAGGCTCCGGTCTGGAGCGATCTTCTGCCGGCCTACCACCAGCCCGAGGAGGCTGAGGAAAATCTGGTGTCACAGTCCTATCCGGCCGAGTGGAACCAGTCCGAAGGGCCGGAGTCGCACGAGGGTCATTCCGTTGTCACCGGCGGCAATCTTGCAATCAACGAAGTCGCGCTGAACGTCGGTTGGGTGGACGCCCCCTTCATCGCCGTGGGTGGACAAGCAATCAGCCTGACGATGATCAGCCAGGTCGCGCTGGTATCAGATGTTGATGTCGGAAACACCGGCAGCGGTGCGGGCACCAACGTCGTCCAATCCGCCCGGATTGAAACCGAGGCGAATCCTGCGCCCTGGCTTGCCGAAACCTCGGCTGTCGCTGGTGGGGCCGGGCAGCCGTCCTTTTTGACCGTCGACTGGATCCATGGCGATCTGGTGGTTGCCAACTTCCTCAAGCAGGTCATCAACGCCACCGACATCGACCATATCCAGACCGAGATTTCCGCATCTTCGACCATGTATGCGATGGGTGGCAACCAGATGGTCAACGTGGCCGATATTGTTCAACTCGGCAGTTACTATGACCTGATCATGATCGGCGGCGACATGATCTCGGTCGACATGTTGTTCCAGACGCTTGTCCTGATGGATGACGACGTGGTGTCAGGCGGCCTAGCCGGACCTGCCGGAGGTGCGAACGAAAATCTGCTGATGAACCAGGCTTCGGTGATGACCAACGGCCTGGACCTGCAGGAGGCGCTTGAGGAGAACATGGCCGAGGCCATGGCTCTGAATGAAATGAACATGGCCGCGCTCGAGGACGCATTGCTGAACGATCCGATGTTCGCGGGTATGGAGCAGATGCGCGTTCTGAAGATCGACGGAAACCTGTTGCAGGTGAATATTCTTGAGCAGGTCACGATGCTTGCCGATCAGGATGACATTTTCCTGTCCGGTCCGCACGGTGCCAGTACCGAAGTCGTGTCCGGCAGCAACGCGATGCTGAATGCGGCCAACATCAACAAGCTGGGTGTGGACTCCGTGGTCATGGCCGGGCAGGGCGCATATTCCGAGCTTTTGCTGCACCAGGCCAGTCTCATCGACTTGCCCGAGAATGAGATCGGCCCGGAATTTGCCAATGAAGCCATCGCAATCCTGATGGAGGAGGCAATGACCGCCGGGCAAGCAGTCAGCGGCCCGACCGCTCCTGTCCTGACCCCCGAAGACTTGGACGCCAATGTAGGAATGCAATCCATCCTGACCTGATTTTCCCTTTTTTACGAGTGACCGGAAGGTTTGTTTATGTCGATCGTTTTTTCGTCGCGCCGCACCCGATATGCCAGCCCGCTGGACCGGTCGGGAAGCGGGCAGCCTTTGACTTTGCGACCCAGCGACATGGTGTCTGGCTCGTCATTTGAAGCGGAACGGCTGACCGCACGGCTAAGGCTGACCAAGGAGATGCGCGTGCCCGTGACCGAGCAGAGCCAGAACAAGGCAGCGCAGGAGGGCCCGGCGACAGCGCAGAATGAGCATGAGGTTGCGCGAAATGCTGCGGCTCCGGCACCGGAAGCCCGGAACGAAACCGATCAGAAAATAACAGACGACAGCACACTGGAAACAACATTCAGCGCCGCTTCTCCCCGACGGCGCGAAACGCCGGAGACCGTCGCCGTGGAAGGGCGTGCGGGTGACGGCGAAGGGGTGGCCAATGCCGAGGACTCGGAACCGCAAACCGCCGAAAGCCCGACCGCGCGCATGACCCCCTCGTCCCGGTCGGGTGGGACGGATCGCATGGGCACCACTATCGAGGCCGAAGCGAACAAGCCGCTGCTGCGCACTGGTTCAAGCGATGGCGGCGGCAAAGGGCCACCCCAAACTTTTCACAAACGCACGCCGCCCGAAGACTTTCAACGCACCCTTCGGACCTCGATGCGAGCGATATGGCGAAACCTTGCCTTTGTTCTGGTACTGACCTGCGCGACCAATCTGTTGATCCTGGCGATCCCGATCTACCTGTTCCAGATCAGTGACCGGGTGCTGACCAGCCGCTCGTTGGACACGCTGATCATGCTGACCGCGATCGTGGCCGGGGCAATCATCTTTCAATCGGCTTTCGATGCGGTGCGGCGCTTCATGTTGATGCGCACCGGGGTCGAAGTGGCGGCGCGACTGGGTGCTCCGACCCTCAGTGCCGCAGCGCATGCCTCGTTGCACGGGACGGGACGCGAGTATCAGACGCTGGGTGATCTGCAGCAAATCCGCGGCTTTCTCGTTTCAAGCACCCTTCTCTCCTTTTTGGATGTTCCTTTTGCGCCGTTGTTCATCCTTATGATTTTTCTGGTTCACCCAGAGTTGGGCATGATCGTGGTGGTGACGGCCGTGATCCTGATGGTTATCGCGCTGATCAACCAGCGGATGACGGCCAAACCGTTTGCCGAGGCCAACATGGCCCAATCTCTGGCCAACCAGCATCTGGATTCGATGTCGCGGAACAGCCAGATCATCAACGCACTTGCAATGATCCCCGAGGCGGTTCGGATCTGGGGACGCGACACCGCCAACTCCCTGACCTGGCAGGTCCGGGCGCAGGACCGAAACGTGGTGTTCGCGGCGATCTCGCGCACCGTACGCCTGCTGACGCAGGTCGGCATTCTGGGATGGGGGGCCTATCTGGCCCTGCAAGGCGAAATCACGGGCGGCATGGTGATCGCGGCCTCGATCATCGCTGGGCGGGCTTTTGCGCCAATCGAAGGGTCAATCGAGGGCTGGAATACATTCCTGCTGACCCGCGGTGCCTACAGCCGCATCAAGGCATTGCTGTCCAATTCGGCGCTTCAGTATGAGAAGCTGCGCTTGCCCCGCCCCGAGGGACGAGTGGATGTTGAACGCCTTCTGTTTGTACCCGGGGGTACCAAACGCGTGGTTCTCAACGGCATCAGTTTTTCGCTCAACCCGGGCGAGACGCTGGCGATCATCGGCAACTCGGGCGCGGGCAAGACCACGCTGGGCAAAACGCTGGTAGGATCGATTCTGCCGACTTCGGGCAGCGTGCGGCTCGACCTGATGGATATCCGAAACTGGGATCCGCGCCAGTTCGGCGAAAGCATCGGGTACCTGCCGCAGGACGTTCAGCTGTTTCCGGGCACGATCAAGGACAATATCGGCCGAATGCGCGCCGATGCCACCGATGAGCAAATTCATGATGCTGCAGTTCTGGCCGACGTGCACAACATGATCGCCACCTTGCCACAGGGCTATGAAACGGTGGTCACTGCCGATGGCTCGCCCCTGTCTGGCGGTCAGAAACAAAGGATCGCGCTGGCCCGCGCGTTCTTTGGCAATCCGCGGATGGTGGTACTGGACGAGCCGAACTCGAACCTGGATGTCGCGGGCGACAAGGCTCTTGCCCGGGCGATCGAGCAGGCGAGGGAAAACAAGATTACTGTGGTTGTGATCACTCAGAAACCAACGCTTTTGAACGTGGTGGACAAGATCATGCTGCTGACGGACGGGCGGGTCGCCCTGTTCGGTCAGCGTGAGCAGGTGCTGCAGCAACTGAACGGGCCGCGTCAGCAGCCCGAGTTGAAAGGGTAGACGGGGGTAAAGATGAACGAGTTGGTACAAGTAGACGATCCCGCCCTTTGGTACGCCGAGGTTCCGAGATCGATAACCAAGTTCATAGTCGTGGGCACCGTTTTGCTGGTAGCCTGTTTCGGCGGGTTCGGCCTGTGGTCGTTTCAGGCGCCGCTCGCGGCCGCAGTGATTGCACAAGGCAGCTTTGTTGCCACCGGGCGCAACAAGATCGTTCAGCATCTTGAAGGAGGCATCATCGAACAGATCCTGGTCACCGAAGGCCAGACCGTACAGGAGGGTCAGGTCTTGATGACACTGGACCAGACCTCGGCCGAGGCAAATGAGCGTGAATTGTTTATCCGCAAGATCCGCCTTAAGGCGATGGTCGAACGCTTGCTGGCCGAATACGCCGAAAAGGACACTCTGGAGTTCTCACCCGCCTTGATCGAGGCGTCCGACGACGTGGAGGTTATGACCATTCTCGACAATCAGCGCCTCAGTTTTGAAGTCTCGCGCAAAACGCTGCTGAATGACATTGCCCTTCTCGAACGCAATATCGAGGCGCTGAAGATCAGGGCCAGCGGCTTCGAGGCGCAATTGGAAAGCATGGAGCGCCGCAAGGCGATCCTTCAGGAAGAATACGAAACCAAGAACTCGTTGTTCGAAAAAGGGCTTGTCCGAAAGGGTGAGTTGAACACCATCCGACGGGTCCAGGCCGAAGCGGACGGGCAATTGGCCCGACTGGTGGCCGAGGCCTCGGAAACCAGCCAGATGCTGCTGAAATACGAAGAGCAGATCACCCGGACCCGGTCGGCCTATCGCGAAGCGGCGCTGGACGAATTGGGTGTGATCGAGGCGGATCTGGAAAGCGTGCGGGAAAAATCGCGCCAGGCCAGCAGTGTTCTTGCCCGCGCGGTGGTGCGCGCCCCGGTTGATGGCACGGTCGTGCGACTGCACTATCACACGCCGGGCGGCGTCATCGAGACCGGCAAGCCGATTGCCGAAATCCTGCCAGCCGATGCCCCGCTGATCATTGAGGCCCAGATCCCGCGCACCGATATCGACAGCGTTGTAACCGGCCAGGCCGCGACCGTGCGGTTGGTGGCTCTAAATCAGCGCACGACACCGGTTCTGACGGGCGAAGTCTTCTACGTCTCGGCGGACGCGATTCTGGAAGAAGCCAGCGGAATACCGCAAGAGGTCTATCTGGCCCGGGTGTCGTTGAAGCCCGAAGAGATGGACCGCGTACGGGGCTTCATTCCGACCCCCGGTATGCCGGCGGAGATCATGATCCAGACCGAAGAACGCACCTTTGCCGCGTATATCGCCAAGCCGATCGTCGACAGCATGTCTCGGGCCTTTCGCGAGCAATAGGCGCCCATCATAGCGCTTACAAATACAAAAGGCCCCGTGCTAGCATTCGTGAAAATCCGGGAGGGACCGCACGAATGCCATTGACCGTTCAAGAGATGCTTGAGGCCGCGAATTCCGTTGTTCAACGTATCAGCGCCGCGCAAGCAAGAGAGTTATTGCAGCAGGGTGCGCTGCTACTGGATATTCGCGATGCGCCTGAACTGGAAAAGACCGGTCGCGCCGTTGGGTCTCACCATATCTCACGCGGTATGCTCGAGTTTCGTGCCGATCCTGCGCTGCAGTCGCATGACCCCGAGCTGCGGAAAGATCGCCCGATCATTCTGCATTGCGCCTCGGGCGGACGGGCGGCACTTGCGGGCAAGTTGCTCAAGGACATGGGGTATCAGCATGTCTACAACCTGGGTGGGTTCTCGGACTGGGTAAACGGCGGGGGCGACTATGTCGGCCCGGTTGATTCCGGGATGTAGGAACCCAGCCTGATCTGCATCAAGGCCGATTTTTTCCGCTTCGGCAATCTGAGGGTCAGACGCCATCAATAAGGACGACTGGCCATGATGAGACTTTCAGCGCTACTGTATTCCCTGATCGCGACCGCCCTCGTGGGGACGGCCGTTATCGCCGTGCTGACCGCGGGGATGGTTTCGGCCCTGGCCATCGTGGGCGCCGCAGCCGTCGGAGCGGTCGCGGCTTTGCCCGCATCCTGGCTGGTCGCCAAGCGCCTATACCAATAGAGAGCTTAGGCGGCGTTCAGAAATGTCCGGACGGCAGCTTCGAACTCACGCGGTTTTTCGGCGTGCAACCAATGGCCTGCGCCCAGAATCTTGGCGAAACGGGCGTTCGGGAACAAGGATTTGATGATTTCGCGGTGACTTGCCTGAACATAGTCCGACTCCGCACCGGCGAGAAACAGCGCCGGACCGTCCCAGTGCGAGGTAAAGTCCGGAAAACCCATGATATTCGACATCTCTTTGGCCAATACGTCCAGATTCAGCCGCCAACGTTTGCCGGGAACGTCCAGCGACTGAGTGAAGAAGCTCTGCAACGCCTTCTCGACTCCGAGATCGGCCAGTTGCTGTTCCACATCCGAGCGGCGCGCGACCTGTGTCATGTCCACGGCGCGCATGGCCTCGATATATTGCATTTGCGTGTGGCTGTACCGAACCGGAGCAATGTCCGCCACGACCAACCTGTTGACCATTTCGCCATGCTCGAGCGCCAATGTCATTGCCGACTTGCCGCCCATCGAATGCCCGATCACGTCTGCCACGCCGCCCATGCTTTCGATGACCTCAGCCAAATCATCCGCCAATGCCGGATAATCGTGCCGGTCGTCCCAGAAGCTGTGGGCGTGATTGCGCATGTCGACCGCCACCACCTGACGTTCGTCTGACAGCCGACGCGCGATCACCCCCCAGTTTCGGGCCGATCCGTATAGCCCATGGGCAATCAGCAGCGGTGTGCGGGACGTCGGTTCGCCATGTGTGATCGTGTTCAGCATGTCTTTCTGATAGCCTCCGGCGCCCCGGACAACCAGCCCCATTGTGACCGCCTGCGCAGACCGTTAGATTGCCCCATCAGGAGGGGCGCATGGCTCAGGAAACAGAAATTCAGACCCAGATCGCGCAGACGATAATCCTGTTGCGCAAAAAACTGGGCGCAAAGGGCAAGACCCTGGCCGAGTCGGTGCGCCGTGCCAAGCGTCGCTTGCCGCGTAAGGTCTACAAACAGGCAATGGAACTCGCCCGTGCCGAGCCGTTGGTCGAGCATCCCAAGCTCCGGCTGACCCTGGACTCGCCGACCCTGGAAAAGGCGGCGAAGGATGTTCAGTCGCATCTGCGCGCCATTAATCTGGCGGATCGCCGCTGGGGTTGGTTCCTGGGCATGCTCGGGGGGCTGGCCTTCAACATTCTGGCCTTGGCCGCACTGTTCCTTGTCGTGCTTTGGTGGCGCGGTCTGATCTGATCAGGGCATCTGCCGGCAAGGAAAAATGGCGCCCGAAAAAGGCGCCATCTTGTTGTTTCTAAACTTGTAGCGTCAGAGGTTCGGGTAGATCGGGAACTTTGCGCACAGATCCGCGACCTGCGCTTTGACCCGCGCCTCGACCTCACCGTTGTTGTCTTCACCATTGGCGGCCAGTCCATCGACCACCTCGATGATCCAATCCGCAATCTGGCGGAACTCGGGCTCTCCAAAGCCTCGGGTCGTGCCGGCGGGCGAACCCAGACGGATGCCGCTGGTCACGGTCGGCTTTTCTGGATCGAACGGCACGCCGTTCTTGTTGCAGGTGATGTGCGCACGGCCCAGCGCCTTTTCGGTCGCGTTGCCCTTGACGCCCTTGGGGCGCAGGTCGACCAGAACAACATGGGTGTCGGTGCCGTGGGTCACCGTGTCCAGGCCGCCCTTGATCAGTTGATCCGACAACGCCTGAGCGTTGACGACGACCTGTTTGATGTAGTCTTTGAACGAAGGCTGCAGCGCCTCGCCAAATGCCACGGCCTTTGCCGCGATCACATGCATCAGTGGGCCGCCCTGGATGCCCGGGAAGATCGCCGAATTCACCTTCTTGGCGATCGTCTCGTCATTGGTCAGGATCATGCCGCCACGCGGGCCGCGCAGGGTTTTGTGCGTGGTGGTCGTGGCCACATGCGCGTGCGGGAAGGGGCTGGGATGCTCGCCCGCGGCGACCAGACCGGCGAAATGCGCCATGTCCACGTGCAGATAGGCGCCCACCATGTCGGCGATCTCGCGCATGCGTGCAAAGTCGATCTGGCGCGGAATGGCAGAGCCGCCGGCGATGATCAGCTTGGGCTGGTGTTCTTTGGCCAGCGCCTCGACCTGATCGTAGTCCAGCATGTTGTCCTGCTTGCGCACGCCGTACTGAACCGCATTGAACCACTTGCCCGACTGGTTGGGCTTGGCGCCATGGGTCAGGTGACCGCCAGCATCCAGGCTCATGCCCAGAATGGTGTCGCCCGGCTGGATCAGCGCCTGGAACACGCCCTGGTTGGCTTGTGATCCCGAATTCGGCTGCACGTTGGCGAATTCGCAACCGAACAGTTGCTTGGCGCGGTCGATGGCCAGGTTCTCGGCGATGTCGACGAACTGGCAGCCGCCATAGTAACGCCGACCGGGATAGCCTTCGGCGTATTTGTTGGTCATGACCGAGCCCTGCGCCTCCATGACGGCTGCGCTGACGATGTTTTCCGAAGCGATCAGCTCGATCTCGTCGCGCTGACGTCCCAGTTCGGAGGTGATTGCCCCAAAAAGTTCAGGGTCACGATCCGCGAGGGACTGGGTGAAGAAACCGGTATCACGAAGGTTGGCGTTCATGGGCGCTCCGCATGGCTGAGGTTGGTTTGGCGGATTTCCTATAGGAAACTGTACGGATGAAAAAGACTTTAAAGCGACGAAATGGCCAGCTGCGGCGTCACGTCTGGCCTAATGGGGAAAGGTATGTTTGTTTCGGAACCAAATGCGCAGCACCGGAAACCGGAAAACATGACCAAGAGAATCGCTTTTCTCGCCAGCGACGTGGATGTCGCGCAGTCGGCCCGCAACAAACTGGTGGCACGCTATGGCAATGCGGCGCCCCGAGATGCGGATGTCATCGTGGCGCTGGGCGGCGACGGGTTCATGTTGCGGACGCTGCACAACACGCAGCATCTGGATGTGCCGGTCTACGGCATGAATCGCGGGACCATCGGGTTTCTGATGAACGAGTTCCACGAAGCCGATCTGATGGAGCGTCTGAGAGCCGCCGAAGAAGAAGTCATCAACCCCTTGACGATGAAGGCCATGGACCAATCGGGACAGGTGCACGAAGCCCTTGCGATTAACGAGGTTTCGTTGCTGCGCGCCGGTCCGCAAGCCGCGCGCCTGAAGATCAGCGTGAATGGCCGCGTGCGGTTGGCCGAACTGGTCTGTGATGGCGCGCTGTTGTCCACGCCCGCCGGGTCGACCGCCTACAACTATTCGGCACATGGCCCGATTCTGCCCATTGGGTCGGACGTTCTGGCGCTGACGGCCATTGCGGCCTTTCGCCCTCGGCGGTGGCGCGGTGCGTTGCTGCCCAGCACGGCGCACGTGCGCTTTGACGTGCTTGAAGCCGACAAGCGCCCGGTGATGGCGGACGCTGATTCCATATCCTTTCCGGATATCGATTGGGTCGAGATTCGGTCGGAACCCAAGATCCGCCACAGGATCCTGTTTGACCCCGGGCATGGCCTGGAAGAGCGTCTAACGATTGAACAATTCACATAAATTCCCGAAATTCTCGGGCTTATGTGAAGCAGTTCACAGGACGCTGACCATCTCTCAGCTATGCTGAACCTGCCCGGAGAACACGCCGCGGTGGGAGTGAGTGGCCACCAAATGGTGTTTTCGGATGATTGCGCAGTTTTCGCGCTGGCGAGGGTGGGTGGTGCTACGCTCGTCATCACAATCCGGGCATATTTTAGCACGTGGACCCCGGGCTCTCAGTCCCGGGGTCAATTATTTTGGGGCATTTGAAAGCGGTTGGTGTTTCAGCCCGTGCTTGCCAGATCGGCCCACAGGTGATCAGCCATACGACCAACCCGGGCTTCAATTGCGACGGCTGCGTCCACGGCAAGGTCCTCGCGCCAGCGCTGCGCCGCGATCTGAACGTTGATTGGTTGGCGCCCGTTCGGCAATTCGGCCAAACGCGCCGGAACGCAGGCGGCGGGTAGGCCCAGAAAGTTCATGGCGTAGGAATAGACTGCGCAGCCCAGCACTTCGTGCACACCTTCCGAGCCTTCTGTGTCGCGGTCGGGTCTGAAAAAGGGCTGCGGCAGGAAAGGAGACAGCACCAGCGGATAGTCCTCCATGAACAGGGACCATTCCCGCGCATGGTGGCTGCGCTGCGCCAGCGCCCGGATCAGGTCCGGTCCGGTGATCGGGGGAAATTCCTGGAAGTAAGTGGCAAAGATGCGTTGGATGGTCTCGGACCCGGCCGCCTCGACATCGGCTTTCATCAGGGTCAGAACCTCGCCCATTAATGCGCGATAACCAATCCGTCCACATTCAAAAACGTTCGGAGCGTCGATCTCGTCAACGGTGTACCCGGCATCAACCAGTGCATCACGGGCCGTGTCCAGCGCCTTGTCGACCTCGGGGTGGAGATCGTAACCGAAAGTGTTCTTGGTGAAAGCCACCCGCGGCTGCTGGTCAGGCTCGGCCATGCGCCATGGCAGCGGAACGTGAAACGGATCGCGCGGATCCGGCGCGATGAGGCTGGGCATGGCCAGGTGCAGGTCAACCGCGCTGCGGGTGATCAGTCCTTGCACCGACATCAGTTGCGCCAGCAGACCGCGTTCGGCGGTTTGGCTTGGGTTCCATGCGGGGACGCGGCCAAGGCCCGGCTTCACTGTGACCGCGCCAAGGGCCGCGGCCGGGAACCGCAGGCTGCCGCCGATGTCGTTGCCATGCGCCAGCGCCCCCATGCCCGTCATCACCGCCACGCCGGCCCCGCCCGAGGAGCCGCCGGGCGAAATATGCTGTCCCCACGGGTTGTGCGTGCGCCCATACAGCGGGTTGTCGGTGTCGGCGCGGAATGAGAACTCGGGCGTGTTGGTCCGGCCGATCACCACCGCACCGGCCTTCAGCAGGTTCGACACGACGGGCGCATCGTCAGGGGCAATTACGTCTTTCAGAGCGGCCACGCCATTGGTCGTGGCATGGTCTTTCTGGTCGACATTGACTTTGATCGTGACGGGAACGCCGTGCAGCGGGCCGGTCGGTTCGCCGCGCGCCCACTGGGCATCGAGGGCGCGGGCGCGCTCCTGCGCCTCGGTGCTGAGGTCTTCGACGACGGCATTCAGCGCCGGGTTCAGCGCGTGCATCCGGTCGATCGCACTTTGGACGGCTTCGGTCGCGCTCAATTCGCCGGAGCGGGTCAGTTTTGCTAGTTCTGCAGCGCTCAGGCGCCAGATGTCGTCATTTGCCATGTGCCCTCCGTCAAGGGCACAGTAGGCGGTCTGCCAATGGTTGCAACCCTGCAGGGCAGGGCGGGCGGCCCAGGGCCGCACAATGCCCGGTTACTGGGCGTAACCGATTGATTTCAGGGCTTCGGTGATCTCGTCCAGAATGGCCGGATCGTCGATCGTGGCTGGCATTTTGTATTTCTTGCCATCGGCGATCGACACCATCGTTCCACGCAGGATCTTGCCGGACCGTGTCTTTGGCAGACGATCCACTACGACGGCCAGCTTGAATGCTGCTACGGGCCCGATTTTGTCGCGCACCATCTGCACGACCTCTTTCGCGATCTCGGCATGGTCACGATTGCAACCCGCGTTCAGGCACAGGAAGCCAACCGGGGCCTGACCCTTCAACTGGTCCGATACACCGATGACTGCGCATTCGGCCACATCGGGATGGGCGGCCAGAACCTCCTCCATCGCGCCGGTTGACAGGCGGTGGCCGGCGACGTTGATCACGTCATCGGTGCGGGCCATGATGTAGAGGTACCCGTCCTCGTCGATCATGCCTGCATCGCCGGTTTCATAATAGCCCGGGAAATGCTCGAGATAGGATTTCTTGAAACGCTCCTCGGCATTCCACAGGGTCGGCAGCGTGCCCGGGGGCAGTGGCAGCTTGACCGCGATCGCGCCCAGTTCGCCCGGTTTCATCGGGTGACCGCCTTCGTCCAGGATCTGCACGTCATATCCGGGCATCGGCTTGGCGGGCGAGCCCAGCTTGATTGGCAGTTCCTCGATCCCCAGCGGGTTTCCAGCGATGGTCCAGCCGGTTTCGGTCTGCCACCAGTGGTCGACGACCGGAACCTTCAGCGCGTCCTGTGCCCAAGTGATCGTGTCCGGGTCGGCGCGTTCACCGGCCAGGAACAGGGCCTTGAGGCAGGACAGGTCGTATTTCGCCAGCATTTCGCCCTTGGGGTCCTCGCGCTTGACCGCCCGGATCGCCGTTGGGGCGGTGAAAAAGCTTTTGACCTTGTGCTCGGATATCACCCGCCAGAAGGTGCCCGCGTCGGGGGTGCCGACGGGTTTGCCCTCGAACACGATGGTGGTGTTGCCGTGGATCAGCGGACCATAGCAGATGTAGGAATGCCCCACGACCCAGCCCACGTCTGAGGCCGCCCAGAACACGTCGCCGGGATCGACGTTGTAGATGTTCTTCATCGTCCAGTTCAGAGCCACAAGGTGCCCGGCCGTCGGCCGCACGACACCTTTGGGTGCGCCCGTGGTGCCCGAGGTGTAAAGGATGTAGGCCGGATCATTGCCTTCGACCGGGACACACTCGGCCGGCTCAACGCCGTACTGGAAGCCGTGCCAGTTGAAGTCGCGCCCCTCGACCAGCTTGGCCACTTCCTGTTCGCGCTGGAAGATCACGCAGAAATCGGGCTTGTGTTCGGCCATGTCGATGGCACCGTCCAGCAGCGGCTTGTAATGCACCACGCGACCGGGCTCCAACCCGCAGGACGCCGCGATGATCGCCTTGGGTTTGGCGTCGTCGATCCGCACCGCCAGTTCGTTGCTGGCAAACCCGCCAAAGACCACCGAATGCACCGCACCCAGCCGCGCGCAGGCCAGCATCGCCTCAAGAGCCTCTGGGATCATCGGCATGTAGATGATGACGCGGTCGCCCTTTTCGACGCCCTTGGCGCGCAGCGCGCCGGCCAGGGTCGCCACGCGATTGCGCAGCTCCATATACGAGATTTCGCGCTTGGTGTGGGTGATCGGGCTATCATAGATGACGGCGGTTTGCTCGCCTCGGCCGTTTTCAACGTGGCGGTCCACCGCGTTCCAGCAAGTGTTCACCTTGGCATCACAGAACCATTCATAGAGAGGGGCGTTGTCGTCAAACAGGGCCTTGCTTGGCGGTTGGAACCAGTCGATCCCCTTGGCCGCGTCCATCCAGAAAGCCTCTGGGTCTTTTTGCCAGCTCTCGTAAACGTCCTGGTATGCCATGGGTCCTCCTCCCAAAAATTGCTCGCATTGTGTTAGGCGCGGACGGCTGACCGAGCAAGCGGCGCGCGTGACGGCGCGTCAGTTTATCGCGAAATATTTGCAGAACCGCCCCATTTGCCTTGCAAAGTTTTGCAAATGATCCTTGTTTTCGCGCCTGGGCGGGAAATTTTTGCGGAACTTGCAAATTTGCGAAGCGTCTGGTGCAAAAGTGGCGTTGCCAGATTCGGATCAGGTCGTTGTTCCCGCATATCGGGGCAGACTGTCCTCGATGTTCAGCCAATGCAGATGCTCGGCGTGAAAAACGTGAAACCGGGGCGCGGCATCCTCGGGGTTGTCCAACGTGGCGGTATAGAGGTGAATGTTCACCCGGTCGCGGGCATTGCGGTATGCCATCGGCGTGCCGCAGGTCCCGCAGAACAGGCGTTCGACATCCTTAGACGAGTTGTACACGTGCGGCGCATCCCCCGACCACGTCACCGAACCGTGGGGCAGCCCGATGAACGCGGTGACCGGGGCGGCGCAGTTGCGCCTGCAATCCGCGCAGTGGCAGTAACAGCTCCAGGCGATCTCGGCATCGCTGGCCCATCGCACGTCGCCGCAGTGGCAGTGACCATTCATGATGACCTCCCTCGACAGGGCGGCCAGACCGGTCGGGCCGCCGTGTTCAACCGTAGTGCGCGACGGGCGTTCCGGCAATCGCCGCCATGTTCAGCAGCCCGCGTGCCGTGATCGAGGGTGTCACGATATGCGCCTTGTTGCCCATGCCCATCAGGATGGGGCCAACCTCGATGCCGTCGGCCTTCATCTTCAGAATGTTGCGCACACCGCTGGCCGCGTCCGCATGGGCAAAGATCAGAACGTTGGCCGCCCCCTCCAGGCGGGAATTGGGGAAAATCCGCTCGCGCAGTTCGGGGTCCAGGGCCACGTCCAGGTTCATTTCGCCTTCATAGATGAAATCGCGGGGCTTGCTGTCCAATATCGCGATCGCTTCGCGCAGGCGCTTGCCGGACCCCTCGGCCTGGTTGCCGAATTGCGATTGCGAGCAGAACGCGATCTTTGGCGTCAGCCCGAACCGCCGCACATGCCGCGCGGCGCCCACGGTGATCTCAGCCAGTTCTTCCGGGCTGGGCAATTGCCGGACATGAGTGTCGGCGATGAACAGCGGGCCGTCTTCAAGGATCATGAGGGACAATGCGCCATGCGGGCGCAGGTCGCCGTCGTCCAGAACCTGTTCGACATAGTTCAGATGCCAGCGATACTCGCCGAAGGTGCCGCAGATCAGGCTGTCGGCCTCGCCGCGATGCACCATGATGGCGCCGATGGCGGTGGTGTTGGTGCGCATGATGGCCTTGGCCAGGTCTGGCGTCACGCCGCGGCGCTGCATGATCTGGTGGTACGAGTTCCAGTAGTCATAGTACCGCGGGTCGTTTTCCGGGTTTACGATCTGGAAGTCCTGCCCAGGGCGGACCGACAGGCCCAGACGTTCGCAGCGCGCCTCGATCACCTCGGGACGGCCGATCAGGATCGGGGTTTCTGTGGTTTCCTCAAGAATCGCCTGAGCGGCGCGCAGCACGCGCTCGTCTTCGCCCTCGGCAAAAACGATGCGGCGCGAGGCAGCGGCGGCGGCCTCGAAGACGGGGCGCATCAGAAGGGCGGACTTGAAGACCGTCTGGTTCAGCTTTTCCTTGTAGGCTTCGATGTCCTCGATGGGGCGTCTGGCCACGCCGCTTTCCATCGCGGCCCGGGCCACGGCCGAAGACACCACACCCACCAGCCGTGGGTCGAACGGTTTCGGGATCAGGTAATCGGGGCCGAAGGTCAGTTGTTCGCCCTTGTAGGCGGCTGCGGCCTCGGCGCTGGTGGTGGCGCGGGCCATTTCGGCGATGCCTTCAACGCAGGCGATCTGCATGGCATCGTTGATCTCGGTCGCGCCCACGTCCAGCGCACCGCGGAAGATGAACGGGAAACACAGAACGTTGTTTACCTGGTTCGGGAAATCGCTGCGCCCGGTGGCGATGATGGCGTCGGGGGCCACTTCGCGTGCGGCGTCGGGCAAGATCTCCGGGGTCGGGTTCGCAAGGGCAAAGATGATCGGTTGTTTGGCCATGCGCGCGACCATCTCGGGCTTGAGCACGTTCGACCCGCTGAGGCCCAGAAACAGGTCGGCGCCGTCGATCACCTGATCCAGCGTGCGCAGGTCGGTTTTCTGGGCGAATTGGTCCTTGTGCGGGTTCATGTCCTCGGCCCGGCCTTCATAGACCAGCCCGTGAATGTCGCACACCCAGATATTCTCGCGCTTGACACCCAGCTTGACCAGCATGTTCAGGCAGGCGATCCCCGCCGCACCGCCACCGGTGGAAACCACCTTGATGTCCTCGAACCGCTTGCCAGCCACGTGCAGCGCGTTGCGCGCAGCAGCCCCCACCACGATGGCTGTGCCGTGCTGGTCGTCGTGGAATACTGGAATATTCATCCGCTCACGGCATAGTTTCTCGACGACAAAGCAGTCGGGCGCTTTGATGTCTTCGAGGTTGATCGCGCCGAAGGTGGGCTCCAGCGCGCAGACGATATCGGCCAGCTTCTCGGGGTCGGGTTCGTTCAGCTCGATGTCGAAACAGTCGATGCCAGCGAATTTCTTGAACAGAACGGCCTTGCCCTCCATTACCGGCTTGGAGGCCAGCGCGCCGATATTGCCCAGCCCCAGCACCGCGGTGCCATTCGAGACGACGGCCACCAGATTGCCGCGCGCAGTATACATCTCGGCGGTGGCGGGGTCTGCCTTGATTTCAAGGCTCGCCTCGGCGACACCGGGCGAATAGGCGCGCGCAAGATCGCGCCCGTTGGCCATGGGTTTGGTCGCCTTGATCTCCAGTTTCCCAGGCTTTGGATGCGCATGGTAATCAAGTGCGGCCTGGCGCAGGCTGGGTGTGTCGGACATGTCAAAACTTCCCGTTTGGAATTTAGTTTAGTGCTAAACTATTTCTGACGCAGGGGAAACCTCGAAATCGAATGACGGCGGATATGACCCCGACTTGCAAATCCCCCAACGGCCCCCCACAGTCCTGCGCAGAGGAGACCAGCATGACCGACACCATAGCCGAATTCCGCATTCCGACCCAAGAACTGCGCGACGACATTCCGTTCTACACCAAGGTTCTGGGCATGCGGATGGACATGATCTATCCGGCGGATGACCCACGGGTTGCGGTGTTTTCGGGGCATGGCCTGCGCCTGCGGGTGGAAAAGGACGCGCCCGAGGCGCCGGGCACCTTGCGCATCCTCACCGATGATCCGGACAGTTTTGCCGGCGGTCAGCGCAGCCTGGTCGCCCCCAACGGCACCCGCGTCGAGATCGAAGAGCGCAACCCGCCCCTGGTGATGCCCGAGACGGTTCATTCCTTCGTCGTTCGCAGGCTAAAAGATCAGGCGCCCTGGATCATCGGGCGCGCGGGCATGCACTACCGCGATCTGGTGCCGGACCGGCTGGGCGGGTCGATCATCGCCAGCCATATCCGCATTCCCGACGGCGGCCCGGTCCCAGACATGGTGCATTTCCACAAGGTCGGGTTCCAGCTGATCTTCTGCATCCATGGCTGGGTCGATGTCGTCTACGAGGATCAGGGCGACAAGATGCGCCTGACCGCTGGCGACTGTTTCATTCAGCCGCCCGAAATCCGGCACCGCGTGCTCGAGGCGTCGGACAACGTGCAGGTGATTGAAATCGGCGTTCCGGCCGAGCATGTCACCGAGATCGACCACCAAATGCAGTTGCCTACTCCGCATTACCGCCCCGAGAGGGAATGGCAGGGCCAGCGGTTCGTCTACAACCGGGCCGAAGGGGCAGCGTGGCAGCCGTTCCGCCTGCCGGGCTATCAATGCCGCGACACGACGATTGCAGAAAACACCAAGGGCGTGGCGGGCGTTCAGGTGGTGCGCCGGGGGCAGGGCGACCCGGTCTGGGCCAGCCATGATGCCGATATCCACTTTACCTTCGTGATGAACGGGGCCGTCACCCTGGAAGGTGAAGGCCGTGATCCGTTTCGACTGGAGCAGGGTGATGCCTTTGTCATCCCACCCGGAATGCGCACGCGGCTGGCCGACCCCAGCGACGATGTCGAACTGCTCGAGGTCACGCTGCCGGGGTATTTCAAGACCGATCTGGGCTGAGGCGCGGACATTCGGGTGCAGAGGGGGCTTCAATTCCCCCGCGGATTTCCAGTAGGGTATGGCATTCTGACCAGATGATCAAAAATCGGGGAATCGCCATGTCGTTGAAAGAAGCAGCCCTCAAGGTGCGTGAAAACGCCTATGCGCCCTATTCGAATTTCAAGGTGGGTGCCGCGGTCCGCACCCCGTCGGGCGCAGTGTTCGCGGGCTGCAACGTGGAAAACGTGGCCTATCCCGAAGGCACCTGCGCCGAGGCCGGGGCGATCGCCGCGATGGTCGCCGCCGGAGAAAACAAGCTGGCCGATGTCTATGTGGTGGCCTCCAGCCCGCAACCGGTGCCACCCTGCGGCGGATGCCGGCAGAAACTGGCCGAGTTCGGGGACAAGGATGTGGTGGTCACCATGGCGACGGTGGACGGGATTGAGACCCGCACGACCATCGGCGAGCTGCTGCCCGGCGCCTTCGACGCCTCGTTCATGTAAGGGCCGCGCCCATGGACGCCCGTTCGATCATCGCGAAACTGCGCCGCCGCGAAGTGCCGGATGCCGGCGAGCTGGCGTGGTTCGCCCAGGGTCTGGCCGATGGCAGCGTCAGCGACGCCCAGGCCGGAGCCTTCGCCATGGCCGTCTGCATGGGCGGGCTGGGTCCCGAGGGCCGCGCCGCGCTGACGCTGGCCATGCGCGACAGCGGTGAGGTTCTGACCTGGAACCTGGACGGCCCGGTGATCGATAAGCATTCGACCGGCGGGGTGGGGGATTGCGTCAGCCTTGTTCTGGCCCCGGCGCTGGCGGAATGCGGGGCCTATGTGCCGATGATCTCGGGCCGCGGTCTGGGCCATACCGGCGGGACACTCGACAAGCTCGAGGCGATCCCCGGCGTGTCGACCCAGATCAGTCAGGACCGGCTGGCCCAGATCTTGGCCGAGACTGGCGCCGCAATCGTTGGCGCAACGGCACAGATCGCCCCAGCGGACAAACGGCTCTATGCCATCCGCGACGTGACCGCCACGGTTGAAAGCCTCGATCTGATCACCGCCTCGATCCTGTCCAAGAAACTGGCGGCCAGCCCGGATGCGCTGGTGCTGGACGTCAAAGTGGGCAGCGGGGCCTTCATGAAAACGCTGGACGAGGCGCGCAAGCTGGCGCAGGCCCTGACGGAAACGGCCAATACGGCCGGGTGCCGGACCTCGGCCCTGATCACCGACATGAATCAGCCGCTGGCGCCCGCCTTGGGCAACGCCCTGGAAATCGCCGAGGTGATGAAAGTGCTGACCGGTGGGCAACCCTCGCCCCTGGCCGAGATTTCGGCCGAACTGGGCGGTGTTCTGCTGTCTGACGCCGGTATGGTCAACGACGCGCAGGCCGGGCGGGACATGATCGCCGAGGTGATCCGCGATGGCCGCGCGGCCGAACGGTTCGGCCGGATGATGGCCGCGGTGGGCGGGCCGCTGGGCCTGGTCGAGGACTGGGCGCGCTATCTGCCCGAGGCCAGCGTGATCCTTGAAGTCACGGCGCAGGACGAAGGTTATGTAACCGCAATGGACGGCGAGGCGCTGGGCCTTGCGGTCGTGGCGCTGGGCGGTGGCAGGCAGGTGGAAAGCGACGTGATCGACCCGGCGGTGGGCCTGTCGGGGCTGGTGCGGCTGGGCGAAAAGGTCTCGGACGGAACGCCGCTGGCCGTGGCCCATGCCGCGCGAGAGGACGCCGCGCAGCGTGCCGCGCAAGCCGTGCGTGCCGCAATCACCATCGGCCCGGCGCCCGTTCCGGTGCCGGAGCTGGTACAGGAAAGGATCCTCGCATGAGCCGCGCGTTCCTTGTGGTGATGGATTCGGTGGGCATCGGCGGCGCGCCGGATGCCGACCGCTTTTTCAACGGCGACGTGCCGGATACCGGCGCCAACACGGTGGCCCATATCGCGCAGGCCTGCGCTGAAGAGCGGGCCGAGGATGGCCGGTCCGGGCCGTTGCGCCTGCCCAACCTCGATGCGCTGGGGCTGGGGGCGGCGGTGCGGCTGGCCTCGGGCGCGGATGTGCCGGGCTTGGAGGCCGACCCGACCGGCCTGTGGGGGTGCGCGCGCGAACATTCGCCGGGCAAGGACACGCCGTCGGGTCATTGGGAGCTGGCCGGGCTGCCGGTGCCGTGGGACTGGCACTATTTCCCCGACACGGTCCCCACGTTCCCTGATGATGTGACCCGCGCCGCCGCACAAGCTGCAGGTACCGAGGGCATTCTGGGCATATGCCATGCCTCGGGTACCACGATCATTGCCGAACTGGGTGCTGAACATATGCGCACGGGTTGGCCGATCTGCTATACCTCGGCCGACAGCGTGTTCCAGATTGCCGCGCACGAGGAGACGTTCGGGCTGGAGCGCCTGTACCAAATGTGCCGGACACTGGCCCCCATGCTGCACGAGATGAAGGTCGGACGGGTGATCGCGCGCCCCTTCGTGGGTTCGCCCGAACAGGGGTTCGTCCGCACCACCAACCGCAAGGATTTCGCCATCACGCCGCCCGCGCCGGTGCTGACCAACTGGGCGCAGGATGCCGGGCGCAAGGTGCATGGTGTGGGCAAGATCGGCGACATCTTCTCGATGCAGGGGATCGATACGCTGGACAAGGGCTCGGACGCCGATCTGATGGGTCACCTCTCGCGCCTTGTGGACAGCGCCGAGGACGGCAGCCTGACTTTCGCAAATTTCGTCGAGTTTGACAGCCAGTACGGCCACCGGCGCGACATCTCGGGCTATGCGCGCGCGCTGGAGTGGTTTGACGCCCAGATCGGCCGTATCCTGCCCCGGCTGCGCCCGGGCGACCTGTTTCTGTTGACCGCCGATCACGGCAACGACCCCAGCTGGGTCGGCACTGACCACACCCGCGAACAGGTGCCGGTGCTGATCGCCGGCCTGGGGGCCGGACAGATCGGGCAAGTCAATTTCGCCGACGTGGCCGCCAGCATCGCCCATCACCTGAACATTCCGGCGCAAGGGCCGGGAAGGACCTTTCTATGACCGTCGCAGACCTGCCCAAGATCGAACTGCACCTGCATCACGAAGGCGCGGCCCCGCCCGCCTTCATCCGCCAGCTGGCGCATGAAAAGAAGGTTGACCTGAGCGGCATTTTCAAACCCGACGGCAGCTATGACTTTCGCGATTTCGCGCATTTCCTCAGCGTCTACGAGGCCGCTTGCGAAGTGTTGAAAACCCCTGAGGATTTCCGCCGCCTGACGCTGGCGATCCTGGAGGAAAGCGCGGCGAACGGGGTGGTCTATTCCGAAACCTTCCTCAGCCCCGATTTCTGCGGCGGGGGCGATCTGTATGCCTGGCGCGACTATCTGGCCGCCATTCAGGACGCCGCTGACGAGGCCGAGCACAAGTTCGACATCACCCTGCGCGGCGTGGTGACCTGCGTGCGCCATTTCGGACCCGACAAGGCCAAGCGCAGCGCGCGCTGCGCCGCCGAAACCGCGGGTGACTGGATCACCGGGTTCGGTATGGGCGGGAACGAGGCCATGGGCCAGCAGGCCGATTTCAAATGGGCCTTCGACTGCGCGCGCGAGGCCGGATTGCGCCTGACTACCCATGCCGGCGAATTCGGCGGCCCTGAAAGCGTCCGCGATGCGGTCCGCGCGCTGGGGGTCGAACGTGTGGGCCATGGGGTTCGTGCCATCGAAGACCCCGATTTGGTACATGAACTGGCCGACCGGGGCGTCACGCTCGAGGTCTGCCCGGGCTCGAACGTGGTGCTGGGCCTGTACCCTGATTTTGCCGCCCACCCGATCGCGCGGCTGCGCGCGGCGGGTGTGAAGGTCACGGTATCCACCGATGACCCGCCGTTTTTTCATACCACCCTGCGCCGCGAATATGACATGCTGGCCCAGGCCTTCGGCTGGGATGCCGAGGATTTCGCCGCGCTGAACGACACCGCCCTGAATGCCGCATTCTGCGATGAAGAGACCCGCGCAAGGGTTAGAAAAAGACTGGAGAACACATGAGCGAACATCTGACCGTCGTCGACCACCCGCTGGTTCAGCACAAACTGACGCTCATGAGGGACAAGGGCACCTCGACCGCCTCGTTCCGGCAATTGCTGCGCGAGATCACGCTGCTGCTGGCCTATGAAGTCACGCGCGAAATGCCCCTGACCACGCGCCATATCGAAACCCCGATGGAGGAAATGGACGCGCCGATCCTGGCGGGCAAGAAGCTGGCGCTGGTGTCGATCCTGCGCGCGGGCAACGGGATGCTGGACGGCGTTCTGGAGCTGGTGCCCTCGGCGCGGGTCGGATTTGTGGGCCTGTATCGCGATGAAGAAACGCTGCAGCCGGTGCAGTACTACTTCAAGGCCCCCGAAGGCCTTAAAGATCGGCTGGTTATTGCGGTTGACCCGATGCTGGCCACCGGCAACAGCTCGGCCGCAGCGATCGACCTTCTGAAACAGGCCGGTGCCACCGACATCCGGTTCCTGTGCCTGCTGGCCGCCCCCGAAGGCGTGGCCCGCATGAAAGAAGCGCATCCCGACGTCAAGATCGTGACTGCCGCACTAGACCGCGAGCTGAATTCCAAAGGCTACATCATGCCCGGTCTGGGCGATGCCGGAGACCGGATGTTCGGCACCAAATAGGCGCGCCTAGTCGCTGCAGATGTTCTGCAGCCGTACCCAGTCCCGGTCGGGCAAAACCTGATCCAAAGGCTGACCCGCCATCGGGTCGGCCTCGATCAAACCCAGAACCGTTTCGCCGGTTATGTCAACTGCATAGGCATATGGGGTTGAGGGCAAATTGGCGGACGCAAACGCCTCCAGCAGGTCGTCTTCCGGAACTGCGGGGCGGGGTTCGGCCAGAACCTGTTCGGTATAGGTGTCCACGATCTGGGGTGTCAGTTCGCCCGTCGTCAGCAGGCGAAACGCTGCAGTGGGCCCAGTTTTGTCCAGGAGATCGTCCAACGGATCATGCAGCCTGGCCCGCGTGCGTTCAGCTATCACGTAACCGGCGGCAACCGCGGGATCTTCACTGTCTTCAACCAGCGCTCGGTTCAGCAGCACGATCCCTCCGGGAAGTGACAGGCTTTCCCGCACCCCGGCCGGCAACACAACGATCCGTCGCACGCCTGTTCTCTGGGCCAGCCTCTGCAGCGCCGGCTGCGCGTCCGCCGAGGCGCAGGCCCGGCCCGAAACCCGTTCGATCCGTTGCAGAATCGTGTTCCCGATGTCCTGCCGTTTGATTTCGGGCACGACCTTTTCGACATGGCTTTGCAGGGCGCCGGGCAGCCAGAACAGCAAGACCGCCGCGACAGCCGCAACCACGCCGCCGACGCTGGCCCACCGCAGGCGTCCGGGATGCGGGCGCGCCCGTTCGATGGCGCGTTGCAAGCGGTCGATTGCCTCGATCATGGTGGTTTCGGACTGCTCCAGCTCCAGTGTCTCATCCGGGTCGCCGTCTGGATTGAATATTGCGGGGAACTTGCCCGGGTTCTGCCTTTCAAGTGCGGCAAGCGACCAGTGCGTCAGCGCGCGATCGTTGAAATCGGTGATGGTCAACGTTGCCTCGCCGATCGAAACAACCACTTCGCGCCGCTGCTCGTCGGGCGACGGGCGCCACAGACCGGTAGCCTCGATCCGCTGGTATTGTTTCAGTGCCGTCATTTCGATGAGGTCTGCTCGTTTTTTCTTTTGTCGATTCCTAGCACGGAGAGATTAATCCGCGCAAACCTGTTGCGTGGTGATTTGGAAATGTGCTCGATAACCGGGACGCGTAGTTTCGGCCAAAGGGCCCGGAGGCCAAGGCCACATGCAGACAGCACATCCTTCTTCACCGGTTCTTGCATCGGTTCTGATGGTCTCGGCCATGGCAATCATCGGCGTCGTGGACAATTTCGTCATTCGGCTGGCCGAAACGATCGGTCTGTGGCAATTCCACCTAAGCCGGGCCGTGATGATGCTGCCTCTTATCGTTGGACTGTCGTTTCTTGGGTTTGGAGGGCTGCGACCTCAGAGGTTTTGGGCGGTCCTGCTGCGCAGTGTTCTGATCACCCTGGCGATGTTGTTCTATTTCAGCTCACTGGCTTTGATGCCAATTGCTCAGGCCCTTGCGGGGCTGTTCACATCACCGATCTTCGTTCTGTTGATTTCCGCGCTGTTGCTGGACCAGAAGATCGGCCCCTGGCGGGTCCTGGCTGTGCTTATGGGTTTTGTCGGAATCCTCTGTGTATTGCAGCCTGACCCCAATGCCTTTGATGCGACCAGCCTTTTGCCGGTGGCAGGCGGCTTTTTCTATGCGCTCAGTGCGATCCTGACCCGAACGCATTGTGCAAACGAAAGCACCGTCGCTTTGCTGGCCGCGATGATTGTCACGCTTGGGCTGGCCGGCGCTCTTGGTCTCGCCGTTTTTTCGGTTTTGCCGGTTGTGGAGTCTGACGGCCCGGCCGGTTTTGTGACCCGGGGCTGGGTCTGGCCGATGGAGGCCGCTCTGCCGTGGGTCGCATTGCAGGCGGTTGGGTCCACGGCTGCGGTATTCATGCTGATCAAGGCCTACCAACTGGGCGAGCCGTCATATGTCGCGGTGTTCGAGTATTCGGTCATGATCTTCGGGCCGGTTTTTGCCTGGGTGGTGATGGGGCAGGGGATCGGACCGCTGCAGATTGCGGGCATCGCCCTGATCGCCGCGGCCGGCGCAGTGCTGGCGTGGCGGGCGAGCGTGGTTCCCCAACGGGAACCGGCGCAATGATTCTATCAACAGGGCGGACCTACATCTTCATACATATTCCCAAGACCGGGGGAACATCACTGGCGCTGGCGCTCGAGCAGCGGGCCATGAAGGACGATATCCTGGTGGGCGACACCCCCAAGGCGCAGCGCAGAAACAAACGCAACAGGTCACTGAAGACGGCGGGAAGGCTGTGGAAACACTCCCGTCTGACCGATTTGCGGGGGCTTTTGCCCGACCAGCAGATGCAAGAGATGTTCGTGTTCACGCTGATCCGCAACCCGTGGGACCGGATGGTCAGCTATTACTACTGGCTGAGGGATCAGTCCTTTGATCACCCAGCAGTCCATCTGGCCGGGCGGCTGGATTTTGAGGCCTTTGTTCTGCACCCTAAAATCCAGCAGTCCTTTCGGGAAAACCCGTTCCCATCCTATGTCAGAGACGCCACCGGAACCGATCTTTGTCGCGCATACATTCGGATCGAAAGCTTTCAGCGGGATGCGGCCCCACTGTTCGATCATCTGGGGTTTCGTCTGGACCTTCCGCATGAAAACCGGTCAGCCCGGGGGGCGGAATACGCCAACTACTACTCGGTTCAGGCAAAAAAGGCGGTGTTTGACGTTTGTCGCGAAGACATAGAGAGATTCGAATATCAGTTCGAATAAGGCTGGTCGATTATTTCCCAAATTGTGCAAAACGCTGACAAATGCAGGCTTTTGTTTATAGGAAACGCGATTAATGGGGCGAAAAAGGCCCAAATTGGCCCGAAATATGGCAAAACTAAGTCGCTCCCGAAAACTTCGTGCTAGCCCAATGGGATAGTTTGAAAGTGCCAAAAGGGGGTAGGCACGTGTTGGAAGTAGTGAGTGTTTCGGGGTTTTCCGAAAATAATATCCAGACCGTACCGGGTGACGCCGTTTCGGTCAGGCGTGGCGGATTGCTGCATGGAACGAAGGTTGCCACCACCAATGGCTGGAAGCTGGCCGAGGCATTGATCGCCGGGGATCTGGTCAGAACGATGGACAACGGATTCCAGGAAGTGAAACGCTTGTCCCACGACAGAATAGCCGTACCGGCTGGCGAGACCCGTCCTGATTTTCTGCCCGTGCGCGTGCCGTCACGCGCGGCATACAACGGTCGTGAGGTCTGGCTGATGCCCGAGCAGGGAATGGCCGTAGCCTTGTCTTCTGATGGAAACATAGACGAGGGGCTGGCGATCATTCCGGCGCGCCTGCTGAGCGGGCACTTCAGCTTTTCCTCTCAGACACCGGCAGAGGAATTCCAGGTCACATCGCTGTTTTTTGAGCAGGACGTAGTGGTCTTCATCGAGGGTGGCTTTCAAGCCTTCTGTTCCTCGTGCCGCATCCGTTCGCTGTCTGGTCCGTCCCGACGGTCCTACGCGGTGCTGGAGGAATCCGAGGCGCGGAGCCTCGTCACATCTATCGCAGAGGCGGGCGAACTGTCGGCCCTTGCAAACCCGTTGGGTGCACTGCCTGCACCCATCCCGCAGGAACCGATCTTTCCGATCCGTCCCCCATCGGGGGTGCGGCGTCCGGGACGTCCGGGGCGGCCCAACGTGCCGGCTTTGTTTCTGCGGCCTGAATGGCAGACCTGACCAAACACCTTAAAAAAGATGCTGGCGCATGGGATCATGTGCCAGCATCACTTGGTCAGGCAGCTTTGGCTTCGGGGTCGAAGCGGCCGTAGAAGGTCTGACCTTTTTCGGCCATCTCGCGCAGTAGCGGCGGGCAGGCGAAGCGGTCACCGTACTTCTCCGACAACTGGTCACAACGCTCGGCCGCGTAAGGCGCACCGATGATATCAAGCCAGCTGAACGGACCACCTGACCAGGGCGCAAAGCCCCAGGCCAGGATGGCGCCGACATCGCCTTCGCGGATGTCTTCCAGAACACCTTCTTCAAGCGCGCGCACGGCTTCAAGAACCTGTGCGAACATCAGGCGTTCCTGTACTTCGATCAGGTCGGGCTGCTGCTCGGCCAGCGGATATTTGTCCTGCAGACCTTTCCAGTAGCCGATGCGCTTGCCATTTTCGTCATAATCGAAGAACCCGGCCTTGGACTTGCGGCCCAAGCGACCCTGTTCTTCCATCCAGAAGATCAGATCGTCCGCAGGGCTTTCCGGGTAGGCGTCGCCCATTGCCGCCTTGGTCGCCCGCGCGATCTTGGCGCCCAGGTCGATCGAAGTTTCGTCGGTCAGCTGAACCGGACCCACCGGGAAGCCCAGTTGACGGGCGGCGTTGTCGACCAGAACCGGGCTGACGCCTTCGGTGATCATCCGTGCCCCTTCGTTGATGTAGGGGATGATGCAGCGGTTGCAGTAGAAGAACCGCGCGTCATTGACCACGATCGGCGTCTTGCGGATCTGGCGGACATAGTCCAGCGCCTTGGCCACGGCCCGGTCGCCAGTTTCCTTGCCCTTGATGATCTCGACCAGGAACATCTTCTCGACCGGCGAGAAGAAGTGGATGCCGATGAACTGATCGGGCCGCTTGCTGGCCTTGGCCAGTTCGGTGATCGGCAGGGTCGAGGTGTTCGAGGCAAAGATGCAGTCCTCGGGGATGATCGCCTCGACCTTCTGGGTCATCTCGGCCTTGACTTTGGGGTCCTCGAACACGGCTTCGATGATCAGATCGCAGCCCGCCAGCTTTTCAAGATCAGGCGTGGCGGTGATGCGGGCCAGCATGGCCTCTTTCTTCTCGGCCGTGACCTTGCCACGCTTCATGCCCTTGTCCAGATAGGCTTCGGTATAGGCCTTGCCCTTGTCGGCGGCGGCTTGATCGCGGTCGATCAGCACGACCTCCATCCCGGCCTGCGCCGAGACCAGCGCGATGCCCGCGCCCATCATGCCGGCACCCAGAACGCCCACCTTCTTGACCGACTGGTCCGGAATGCCCTTCGGACGAACGGCGCCTTTTTCCAGCGCTTCCTTGTTCAGGAACAGCGAACGGATCATCGCGCCCGAGGACGGGTTCATCAGCACCGAGGTGAACCAGCGCGCCTCGATCTTCAGCGCTGTGTCGAAATCGACCAGTGCGCCTTCATAGACCGCGCTCAGCAAGGCTTTGGCCGCCGGGAAGGCGCCTTGGGTCTTGCCGTTCACCATCGCCGAGGCGCCCACGAAGTTCATGAACCCCGCAGGGTGATACGGTGCGCCGCCGGGCATCTTGTAGCCCTTGGCGTCCCACGGCTTGACCAGATCGGCGTCCTTGGCGTTCAGAACCCATTCCTTGGCCGCGGCCAGCGGATCGGCTGCGATCTCGTCGATGTAGCCTGCGCCCTTGGCCTTTTTCACGTCCAGCATCTTGCCTTCCAGCAGCAGCGGAGCCGCCGCGATGGCGCCCACTTTGCGGACCATACGCGTGGTGCCGCCTGCGCCGGGGAAGATGCCGACCATGATTTCCGGCAGGCCGTATTTGGCCTTGGGGTTCTCGGCGGCAAAGATGCGGTGCGTGGCCAGCGGCAGCTCCATCCCGATGCCGGCGGCGGTGCCGGGCAGGGCGGCCGCGATCGGCTTGCCACCTTTCTTGGTCTTGGGGTCCATGCCGGCCAGCTCGATCTTGCGCAGCAGGGCGTGCATCTTCATAGTGCCTTCGAACAGGCCCTTGGCCGGGTCGTCGCCCGCCTGTTCCTTCATCACCGCCAGCAGGTTCAGGTCCATGCCGCCGGCAAACGAGCCTTCCTTGCCGCTGGTGATCACGATGCCTTTGATCTCGTCATCGGCCAGCGCCTGATCAATGCAGTCGTTCAGTTCGGACAGGCCGTCGAACGACATCACGTTCATGGTCTTGCCGGGGACGTCCCAGGTGATGATGCCAACGCCGTCGGCGTCTTTGGTCAGTGTAAAATCAGCCATTTTTCTTCTCCTGATCCCCGCCGTTACACACGTTCGATGATGGTTGCCGCGCCCATGCCGGATGCGATGCACAAGGTCGCCAGACCGGTTTCCTTGTCCTGGCGCTCCAGCTCGTCCAGCAGGGTGCCGATGATGATCGCGCCGGTGGCGCCCAGCGGGTGGCCCATGGCGATCGAGCCGCCATTGACGTTGACCAGCGCCGGATCGACGTCAAACGCCTGCTGGAACCGCAGAACGACCGAGGCAAAGGCCTCGTTGACCTCGAACAGGTCCAGATCGCTGATCTTCATGCCGGTTTCCGCCAGGATCTTTTCGGTCACCGGAACCGGGCCGGTCAGCATGATGGTCGGGTCGGTGCCGATCTTGGCGGTGGCCTTGATGCGGGCGCGCGGCTTCAGGCCGTATTTCTCGCCGAATTCCTTGTTGCCGATCAGAACAGCCGCCGCGCCATCTACGATACCCGAGCTGTTGCCGGCGTGGTGGATGTGGTTGATCTTTTCCAGATGCGGGTATTTCAGCATCGCCACCTTGTCGAAACCGGGCATCTGCTCGCCCATCATCTGGAACGAGGGGTTCAGCGCGCCGAGGCTCTGCATGTCGGTGCCGGGGCGCATATATTCGTCGCGGTCTAGAATGGTCAGGCCGTTGCGGTCTTTCACCGAGATCACCGACTTGGCAAAGCGGTTCTCTTCCCACGCCTTGGCCGCGCGTTTCTGCGACTCGACGGCCAGCGCGTCTGCATCGTCGCGGCTGAAACCGTATTCGGTGGCGATGATGTCGGCCGAGATGCCCTGAGGGACGAAATAGGTCTCCATCGCCAGCGACGGATCGACCGCGATGGCGGCGCCGTCGCTGCCCATGGGCACGCGGCCCATCATCTCGACGCCACCGGCGATATAGGCCTCGCCCGCGCCGCCCTTGACCTGGTTGGCGGCCAGGTTCACGGCCTCCATGCCGGATGCGCAGAACCGGTTGATCGCCAGACCGGGGATCGATTCATCCAGGTCCGAGGCCAGAACCGCGGACCGCGCCAGGCAGCCGCCCTGTTCCATTACCTGGGTGACGTTGCCCCAGATCACGTCCTCGACGGCGTGGCCTTCCAGGTTGTTGCGTTCCTTGATGGCGTTCAGGGCCACCGCCGACAGGCGCACCGAGGTCACCTCGTGCAGGCTGCCGTCCTTGCGGCCCTTGCCGCGCGGGGTGCGCAGGGCATCATAAATGTAAGCTTCGGTCATACTTCTCTCCTCAAGCTCGATCCGACGGATTGCCGGGCATCAGGTCATAGGGGTGTTTCCAGCCGGGCTGCTCGGACAGGCGGGTCAGCCAGGCGTCGATATGGGGCCATTCGGCACGGTCAAAGCCGAACGGTTCGGGGTAATACAGGTAGCCGCAGCAGCTGAGATCGGCGTTGGTCACGCTGTCGCCGACGATCCAGTCGCGTCCCTCAAGATGCGCGTTCAGCACCTGATAGGCGGCTTTCAGTCGGCCCTGGTTGAAGGCGAGCACATCCGGGTTGCGGTGCTGTTCGGGCAGAAAGTTGATCAGGAACCGGGTCATGCCAGCCATCGAGCTGAACTTGTGGTTGTCCCACAGCACCCAGCGCAGGATGTCATAGTTCTCTTCCCGCGTCTTGCCGCCGAATTTCCCGGACTTCTCGGTGACATAGGCCTGAATCGCGCCCGACTGGCTGGTCCGGAAATCTCCGTCGATCAACACCGGCGCTTCGCCCATTTCGTTGACTTCGGCGCGGTATTCGGGGGTTCGGGTCTGGCCGTTGAAGAAATCGACAAAGACCGGCTGCCATTCCAGCCCCGACATCTCAAGTGCCAAGGCAGCCTTGTATGAGTTTCCGCTTTCTCCGAAGCAATGCAGTTTTATCGTCATGCACTCACCCCTCCCAAGGCGGTTTGTACGGTTTTCGTCACGCACGTGTTTCAAGAAAGACCTGTCTCGCGGGCCGCAGCCGCGTTCGGACTTGTCTTGCTGAAAACACGCCGGGCCTGGGCCAGGCATCGGGGTCGTTTAGCGTTTGCGCGCCTCAAGCTCGGAATTGAAGATGCGCAGCCGGTGGGTCAGGTTCTCCTCGTCGATCACGCTGTTGAAATTCTCGAACAGGAATGACAGCGCCTCTCCTTCGTCCAGCCCGGCCTCGCGGGCAAAACTCTTGAGTTTTCGATACCCGTCCTCGGTCATGGCGACGGGAAAGCGGCGGGTCAGGCGAAAGCGTTTGGGCATGTCAACTCCTTGGTGAGCGCTGGTTCCGGGCGGGGTCGCCCGGAACCAGACTGGGATCAGAAGTTCGCCGCGTCCAGTGCCATCACCGTGTCGGCGCCGGTCTGGATCCGCGCGAGGTGCATGCCCGTGGCCGGCAGACGGCGCGCCATGTAGTAGCGGCCGGTGGCGATCTTGGTTTCGTAGAAGTCCTTGTCGGACGCACCGGCATCCAGCGCTTCTTGCGCGGCCTTGGCCATCTGAGCCCACATCAGGCCCAGGCAGACATGACCGAACATGTGCATGAAGTCATACGAGCCCGACAGAGCGTTGTTCGGGTTGGTCATGCCGTTCTGCATGAAATACATGCCGGCGGCCTGCAGGTCCTTCGAGGCGGCCTTCAGCGGTTCGATGAACGCCTTGTCATAGGCTTGGTCCTTGCCGCTGTTTTCCTTGCAGAAGGTTTTGACCATGTCGAAGAAGGCCATGACATGCTTGCCGCCGTCCTGCGCCAGCTTGCGGCCGACCAGGTCCAGCGCCTGAACGCCGTTGGCCCCTTCGTAGATCATGGCGATGCGGGCGTCGCGGGTGTATTGCGACATGCCCCATTCCTCGATGTAGCCATGGCCGCCATAGACCTGCTGGGCCTGAACGGTCATGTCGTAACCCTCATCGGTCAGGAAGCCCTTGATGACCGGGGTCATCAGCGAGATCAGCCCGTCGGCATCCTTGTCACCCGAACGGTGCGCCTTGTCGATCAGGGTCGCGCCCCACAGGATGAAGGCCCGCGCGCCTTCCACAAAGCTTTTCTGGTCCATCAGGTTGCGGCGGATGTCGGGATGTACGATCAGCGGATCGGCCGGGCCGTCGGGATTCTTGGCGCCGGTCACGTCGCGGCCTTGCAGGCGGTCCTTGGCGTATTCCAGCGCGTTCTGATAGGCGGCTTCGGCCTGAGCCAGACCTTGCATGCCGACACCCAAACGCGCTTCGTTCATCATGGTGAACATGGCGCGCATGCCCTTGTGTTCCTGACCCAGCAGCCAGCCGGTTGCGCCGTCATAGTTCATCACGCAGGTCGAGTTGCCGTGGATGCCCATCTTTTCTTCGATCTTGCCGACCGAAACGCCGTTGCGCTCACCCAGGCTGCCGTCTTCGTTCACCAGGAACTTGGGGACGATGAACAACGACACGCCCTTGATGCCCTCGGGGCCGCCGGGGATCTTGGCCAGCACCAGGTGGATGATGTTGTCGGCCATGTCGTGATCGCCGGACGAGATAAAGATCTTCTGGCCGGTGATCTTGTAGCTGCCATCACCCTGCGGCTCGGCCTTGGTGCGCATCAGGCCCAGATCGGTGCCGCAATGCGGCTCGGTCAGGTTCATGGTGCCGGTCCATTCACAGCTGACCATCTTGGGCAGATATGTGTCTTTCTGCGCATCGGTACCATGCGCCAGGATGGCTGAGGCCGCGCCGTGGGTCAGGCCCTGATACATCGTGAAGGCCTGGTTCGCGGCCGAGAACATCTCGCCCACGGCCGTGCCAAGAACATAAGGCATGTTCTGGCCGCCATATTCCTCGGGCATGTCCAGACCGGTCCAGCCGCCTTCCTTGACCTGCTCGAACGCATCCTTGAACCCGGTCGGGGTGTAGACGACGCCGTTTTCCAACCGGCAGCCTTCGGTGTCGCCGACCACGTTCAGCGGGTGCAGCAGGTTGACGGCGACCTTGCCGGCCTCTTCCAGAACGGCGCCCGTGAACTCGGGCTCCAGCTCATTGTAGCCCGGAATATCCGAGGCCGAGATTTTCAGAACGTCATGCAGAACGAATTGCGTGTCTTTGGTAGGCGCGTTGTAAACGGGCATTTGAAGCTCCCTTAATTCAGATGTCCGGGTGGCAGGCGGGCGAGGAGTTACTCGGCCGCCTTCTTTTCCTGTTTCATCGAGGCGATGACCTTCTCGCCCCAGCGCAACTGCTCCTTCAGATCGTCAATGGCCTGAGTCAGTTCCTCGCGGCGGGCTTCCATGTCCGCCAGACGTTCGCACGCGATTTCATAGGTGCGGGTCATCTGGGTCAGTTGCTGGTCGCCGACATGGTACAGATCCAGAAGCTGTCGAATCTCTTCCAGGCTGAAACCAAAGCGTTTGCCGCGCAGGATCAGCTTGAGTCGCGCCCTGTCACGTTTGGTGAACAGCCGTTTCTGGCCCTCACGGATCGGAAACAAAAGCTCTTTGGCTTCGTAGAACCGCAAGGTCCGCGGCGTGACGTCATAGGTCTCGCACATCTCGCGGATGGTCATAAGATCTTCGGTCATTGGTCACCCTCTCGTCGCTGGCGTCATGAGAAAGTTGCGCAGTCGATGGCCGCTTTACAACATGAGATTGACGTTTACGTAATCCAGACGCTGCGTCACAAAGAAATTGACGTAACTTCCGGTCGCGTAAAGCGGCGGGTTGGCAATTTTCTTTCCGTTGGGTCAGCCAAATCCACTGTACCGGCGCGGTTCGAAGCCGACGGGCAGGCGGCAGGGCGCCAGCCGAAAAATGCAGATTTCCGGTGTAATGAAGGATGGATTTGGGGGCTCGAACTGGCCGATTTAGGTCAGGGAGTTGGCCGTTTGATCGCGAAGGCGCTGCAACTCGTCCATAGCTTCGTCCAGTTGCTGACGCTGCTGACGCAGCTCTTCCATCTGGCGGTCGGCCATTTCGATAAAGGTAGCCATCTGGGCCTTGTTGCCTTGATCTTCGTAGATCAACAACCACTGCCGGATTTCCTCAAGTGGAAACCCGAACTTTCGGCCACGCATGATCAGCTTCATCCGCGCACGCTCGCGCGGACCGTAAAACCGGGACCGTCCTTCCCGGTCTGGCTGCAGCAGCTCGATATACTCGTAGTAGCGCAGGGTGCGCGGAGTCACGTCGAACTCGGCGCACATCTCTTTGAATGACAAACGCTTGTCGGACATTCCTGTTCTCCTCGGTTGCAACCTAGGGCGTTGTGCGGACAAGCGCAACAGGCGGGCTTGCCCTTTGCGCGCAGAGCAGATCATAAAGGGGCAGGACAACAGGACTGAACCTCATGGTCGACAAGACAGTACTCGCCCGCCAGTTCATCGAGGCGATCCCCCATGCGCGGGCCCTGGGCCTGACGCTGACCCATATCGGCGAGGGTGAGGCCGAGATCACCATGCCTTACAACGAGGATCTGATCGGCGATCCCCGCACTGGCGTGGTTCACGGCGGGGCTGTGTCGGCCAGCCTGGATACTTGCTGCGGGGCTGCGGTCATGAGCCACCCGGCCGCGCCCGGCGGCACAGCCACCATCGACCTGCGCATCGACTACATGCGCGCCGCAACGCCCGGCCAGACGATCACCACCCGCGCGACCTGCTATCACATCACGCGCAACGTGGCCTTCGTGCGCGCAACCGCGATGGACGACGAACAGGATCGCCCGGTGGCCACCGCCTCGGGCGCCTTCACGGTCGAGGGGAAGTGAGATGGCAAGACCCCGTCCCGAACCGATGCAGGTGGTGAAACAGCGCCGCGACGCGGCCCTCAAGGCGCTGGTCGAGGGGGTCCCGTATATCCGGTTCCTCAACATCAGCTTCGACCGGCGCGGAGACGAACTGACCGGAGTTCTGAATTTCGACGAAAAGCTGATCGGCAACCCATTCCTGCCAGCGATTCATGGGGGCGTCACGGCGGCCTTTCTCGAGGTGACGGCGGTGATCACGCTCAGCTGGGAGCACCTGTTCCCGCGCATCGAAAGCGGTGAGATTGACGCCGAGGACATCATCTCCGATCACAGTATCCGCTTTCCCAAGACCATCGACTTTACGGTGGACTACCTGCGCTCGGGCCTGCCGCGCGATGCCTATGCGCGCGCCTTCATCAGCCGGGCAGGGCGGCGGTACGCCTCGGTGCGCGTCGAGGCCTGGCAGGACAACCACGCCAAGCTGTTCGCGCAGGCCACAGGGCATTTCCTGATGCCGCAAGAGCCTTCGGCCAAGGGCTGAGCAAAATGCGGGACGCCTCGGCACCCATTACGCACAGACGGGTGCTGAAGATCGCGGTGCCGATTGTGCTGTCCAACGCGACGGTGCCGATTCTGGGCGCTGTGGATACCGGCGTGGTCGGCCAGATGGGGCAGGCCGCCCCGATCGGCGCGGTTGGCATTGGCGCGGTCATTCTGGCCACGATCTATTGGGTGTTCGGTTTTCTGCGCATGGGCACGACCGGTCTGGCCGCACAGGCCCGAGGCGCGGGAGACACGGCCGAAACCGGTGCTCTGCTCATGCGCGGTCTGCTCTTGGGTGGCGCGGCTGGGCTGTTCTTTATCGTGGCGCAGGTGGCGGTATTCGCAGGGGCGTTCGCGCTGTCGCCCGCCAGCCCCGAGGTCGAGGCGCTGACGCGCAAATACCTCGAGATTCGGATCTGGGGCGCGCCGGCGACCATTGCGCTTTATGCCGTGACGGGGTGGCTAATCGCGGTCGAGCGCACGCGCGGCGTGTTCGTCCTGCAGGTTTGGATGAACGGGCTGAACATCCTGCTGGATTTGTGGTTCGTACTGGGTCTGGGCTGGGGCGTTGAAGGTGTGGCGGTGGCCACGCTGATTGCCGAATGGACGGGTCTGGCGCTGGGTTTGTGGTTGTGTCGCGATGCTTTCGGGGGCAATCAATGGCGCGACTGGGCGCGGATCTTCGACCCCGCCCGCCTGCGCCGGATGATGCAGGTCAATGGCGACATCATGATCCGGTCGGTCCTGCTGACCGGGTCCTTCACCACCTTTCTGTTCGTGGGCGCCGATCTGGGCGACGTGACGCTGGCCGCCAACCAGGTGCTGCTGCAGTTCCTGGAAATCACCGCCTTTGCGTTGGACGGGTTCGCCTTTTCTGCCGAGGCGCTGGTGGGCAGCGCCGTTGGGGCCAAGGACCGATACCAGGTCCGGCGCGCCTCGGTCATGGCGTCGCAATGGGGCGTCGGTGGGGCTCTGGTGCTGGGGGCCACGTTTTTTGTGGCAGGGCCCGCATTGATCGACCTGATGGCCACCGCGCCCGAGGTGCGGATCACGGCGCGCGAATACCTGATCTGGGCGGCGCTGGCCCCGGTGGTCGGTGTTGCCAGCTGGATGTTCGACGGCATCTACATCGGCGCCACCTGGACCCGCGCCATGCGCATCGCCATGATCCAGTCGGTGGCAATCTATGTGGTGGCGCTGTTCCTGCTGGTGCCGACCATGGGCAATCACGGGCTGTGGGCCGCGCTGATGGTGCTGAACACCGCCCGCGCGGTGACGCTGGGCCTGCGCTACCCCCGGCTCGAGGCGCAGGTGGCCTAGAGCAGGGTCAGCAGGGTCTCGGGCGGGCGACCGATTGCGGCCTTGTCGGTGGTGATCCCGATGGGGCGTTCGATGAGGATCGGGTTCTCGGCCATGGCGTGAACCAAGGCCTCTTCGGGTGTTTCCCTACTCAGCCCCAGTTCCTTGAACCGCGCCTCGCCCCTGCGCATCATCTCGATCGCCGGGATGCCCAACCGGGACAGCACCGCGCGCAGCTCATCCGCGCTGGGCGCGTCCTCGAGGTATCTGCGAACGGTGACTTCGGCGCCGCGGTCCTGCAGCAGGGCCAGCCCGGCGCGCGATTTTGAACAGCGTGGGTTGTGCCAGTATTCGATCACAGCCAATCCTCTCGTTTGCTGCCGACGGCGTCGGCCACCGACTTGAACCCGTCCCGCGCCAGCAGGGCGTCCAGCCCCCGCGCGATCTCGGCCGCCAGTGACAGGCCGCCATAGACCATCGCGGTATAGAACTGCACGGCCGAGGCCCCGGCGCAGATTTTGGCATAGGCCTGTTCGGCCGTGCCGATGCCACCCACGCCGATCAGCGGGATCTGCCCGTCGGTCAACTGGCTCAGCCGAGCCAGAACGCGGGTCGATTTCTCGAACAGGGGCGCGCCCGACAATCCGCCGGCCTGATCCTTGTGCAGGCTGCGCAGCCCTTCGCGCGACAAGGTCGTGTTGGTGGCGATGACACCGTCGATGCCCGTGTCACGGGCGACATCGGCGATGTCCCGCAGTTCGTCATCCGTCAGGTCGGGGGCGATCTTCAGAAACACCGGGACCCGCCGCGCCAAGGCATCGCGGGTGTCCAGCACACCTGCCAGCAGGGCGCTCAGCGCTTCTTTCCCCTGCAGGTCGCGCAGCTTTTCGGTGTTGGGTGACGAGACATTCACCGTGGCGAAATCCAGCCATTGCCCGCAATGGGCCAGCACATGCGCAAAATCCCGCGCCCGGTCGGTGCTGTCTTTGTTGGCGCCCAGGTTCAGGCCGATCACCGCGTCCTTGGGGCGGTGCGCCAGACGCCGGGCCATCGCCTCCATCCCTTCGTTGTTGAAGCCGAACCGGTTGATGGCGGCGCGGTCCTCGGTCAGTCGGAACAGGCGCGGCTGGGGGTTGCCTGGCTGCGGGCGCGGTGTGACGGCACCCACCTCGATAAACCCAAAGCCTGCGCGTGACAGCGGGCCCAGAACCTCGCCATTTTTGTCGAACCCGGCGGCCAGCCCCACCGGGTTGGGCAGGTCCAGCCCGGCAAGTTGCGTGCGCAAGCGCGTCGAGGTGACGGGACCGGGCGCCGGGGTCAGACCCGTTTTCAGCGCCTTGATCGACAGGCCGTGCGCGGTTTCTGGGTCCAGGCGATGTAGCGCGGCCAGGGCCAGTTTCTCGGTCAGTTTCATCCGAAGGACGCTCCGGTTGGGGTAGGGGCGGTGCGGATCAGGCGCGAGTCGGCCACAGCCGCCTGCCGGTGAATGACCGCCGCGCGATAGGCCGGGTGGGTCACCATCTCCAGAAACGCATGGGCCGAGGGGTAACGGGCGATGAACATCTCGTCCCACGCTTCGCCCTGCGGGCCGATCAGCGTTGTTTTGAACGTGCCGCGCCAGATGATCGAGGCCCCCAGCCGCGCGATGATTGGGGCGGTTTCGGCCCCATACCGGCGATAGGCTTCTGCGCCGCTGAGCCCCGCGCCGACCAGGTCGTGGCCTGCGGGATAGTCGGCCTTGGCGCGGAACCGCACAAGGTTCAACATTTCGATCGGGTGGTCGCGGTCCAGCGCCTTGAACGCCTCGAACTGGGCGCGGTCGGGGTCGACATGGCCGGTCATTGCATCTCCTTGGGGAAGAGGTGCGCGCCGTTTTCCAGCGGCAGCGGCTTGGCCCAGACCACATCCGCCAGGCGCATGTTGCGATAGAGATGTGGGAACAAGGCCCCGCCGCGCGAGACCTCCCATTTCAGATCATCGCCCATTTTCTGGGCATCGCAGGCCACGAGGGTCAGGTTTTCGGCCCCGGCAAAGTGCTTGGCCGCGGTTTCCGCCGCCTGTTCTGCGGTGGAAAAATGAACGAACCCATCCGCCACATCGACCGGCGCGCCCCGGGTTTCGCCCTGTGCCTGCAGAGCCGCCCATTCTTCGGCCCGGAATATCTTGTAGATCAGCATGGCGCCGTGATGCCCCGCGCGCGGGATGGAATCAAGCCGCATTTCCCCCTTTGACTCTTTGTCGCCCTCGGCGCACGATCCTGACAATCAATAACAGGGAGTTTCAAATGATTACCCGTTTCCTGACATCCGTGGCGGCCCTTGGTCTGACTGCAGGCATGGCGGCGGCCGACTACAAGCTGACCATTCTGCACACCAACGACTTCCATTCCCGGTTCGAGCCGATCAACAAATATGACAGTGGCTGTGGCGCCGAGGACAATGCCGAGGGCAAATGCTTCGGCGGTTCGGCGCGACTGGTGACCGCGGTCAACGACGCCCGCGCGCGGGCCGAAAACTCGATCCTCGTGGACGGCGGCGACCAGTTCCAAGGGTCCTTGTTCTATACCTACTACAAGGGCAAAGTCGCGGCCGAGTTCATGAACAAGCTGGGCTATGACGCGATGACCGTGGGGAACCACGAATTCGATGATGGCCCCGAGGTTCTGGCCGGTTTCGTCGATGCGGTCGAATTTCCGATTCTGATGTCGAATGCGAACATCGAGAACGAGGAACTTCTGACTGACCGGATCAAGAAATCGACCGTGATCGAAGTGGGTGGAGAGAAGATTGGCCTGATCGGCCTGACCCCCGAAGACACCGACGAGCTGGCCTCACCCGGTCCGAATGTCGTGTTCTCAGATCCTGTTCCGGCGGTTCAGGCCGAGGTGGACAAGCTGACGGGGGAAGGCATCAACAAGATCATCGTGCTCAGCCATTCGGGCTATGGCGTCGACCAGCGGGTCGCGCAGGAAACCACGGGTGTTGACGTGATCGTGGGCGGACACTCGAACACCTACCTGTCGAACACTTCGGACAAGGCCGCCGGGCCGTACCCGACCGTGGTGAACGGGGTGCAGATCGTTCAGGCCTATGCCTACGGCAAGTTCCTGGGCGAGCTGAACGTGACCTTCGATGACGACGGCAACGTGGTTCAGGCGGTCGGTGAGCCGCTGATCATGGACAACACCGTGACCGAGGATCAGGCTGCCCTGGATCGCATCGCAGAACTGGCCAAGCCGCTGGACGAGATCCGCAACAAGGTCGTGGCCAACGCCGCGGCTCCGATCGAAGGTGATCGGTCGATCTGCCGCGTGCAGGAATGCGAGATGGGTAACCTGGTGGCCGATGCCATGCTGGCGCGGGTCGCCGATCAGGGCGTTCAGATCGCCATCGCCAACTCGGGTGGCTTGCGCGCCTCGATCGACGCGGGCGACGTGACCATGGGCGAGGTGTTGACCGTTCTGCCCTTCCAGAACACGCTCTCGACCTTCGAGATCAGTGGGCAGGGTATCATTGATGCGCTGGAAAACGGCGTCAGCCAGGTAGAAGAGGTCAAGGGTCGCTTTCCGCAGGTGGCAGGGCTGAAATTCACCTGGGATCCGTCGGTTTCCCCCAACGAAGGCCGCGTGACCGAGGTCATGGTGGCCGAGGGTGATGGCTATGTACCAATTGATCCGGCCAAGACCTATCTGGTGGTGACCAACAACTATGTCCGCAACGGTGGCGACGGGTACAAGATGTTCTCTGGCGAGGACAAGAATGCCTATGACTTCGGTCCCGATCTTGCGGATGTGACCGCGGAATACCTTGCGGCCAATGCACCTTACACGCCCTATCTGGATGGACGTATCCAGCAGAAGTGATTGCTGACACAAAGAAAGAAAAGGCCGCATCCCCGGATGCGGCCTTTTTTGTTGGGTTTCGGCTTAATCGAATTCGTACTCGGGCCACAGTTCGGGGTCGAAACCGTCCAACATGGGCCGGATATAATCCGCAACCTGACGCCAGCCGCCAACCGATTTGGTCGAGATTTTGTTGCGCACTTGGTCGATACTGGCCGTACGCACCTGTTTCTTGTTTTCTTCCGGGTGCATCATGCTTTCGCGCCATTCGATCCCGCAGAATTCTGCAACCTGCTTGCTGTAGGTCTCGGGATCGGCCACCAGTTTTTCGTAGGGCACCGTCAGGATGCGATCACCGAAGATGGCGTCCCAATGCTGCATGTAGCGGCGATACATGTTGGCCGAGTGCGCGATCGAGTTCAGGTTCGATGCGTACCGCATACCGGCCGCGGGAAAACGCCGGATCCATTTCGACAGGCCGACGTCCCGAGGGTCACGCAGCATGTTGATGATCTTGGCGTTGGGGAACGCTGCCAAAAGAAAACCAACCCGCTGGTAGTTGTGCGGCATTTTGTCGACGAAAGCGATCGAGCTCTCGGGGATCGGGGGCATCAACTCGCGGAAATGCTTGGCGAATTCCGCAGCTTCGGCGTCCGAGAATGCCTTCTTTTCGTTCGAGTATGGCGCCGAAAGGTCGGTTGCGAGGGTCAGCTCTCCACATCCCGCGATGTCGGGGGCGGAACTCAGCATCATTTCCATCAAGGTGGTGCCCGACCGAGGCTGTCCGATCACGAAAATCGGCAGGGGCATTTCCTCGATCCCGGAACTTGGGACCGACGCGCTGTCGGGGAACAGGCCGCAGATTCGGCGTAGTTTGCGCTCTTCTTCTTCGAAATCGTATGGGTTTTCGTCGTGCTGCACCCTGTTTGCGACTGCAAACTGCGCGAGGGCGGCCTCCAGCCCACCGATCTTCGATTGAAGCTGTGCCAGCGTGAACTCCAGAGTCGAATTGGGATGTTTCCGCTTTGCGATCGCAGCCTCGACCCGGGGCAACAATGCTTCGGCCTGTTCGGCGTCTACCATCGACGACAATTGGAACAACGCCGATGCGTGATACGGATCCTTGTCCAAAACACGCCACAAAATGTCAGTACAGCCCTTCTTGTCGCCAGCCTGGTGCAGGTCCACCGCTCGGCGGAAGGCGATTTCGATGCTGTCGGGATCCAGCTCGTATGCACGCGCAATATCGGCCGAGGCCGCATCCACGAAGCCGACGCGCCCATAGGCCCTGCTGCGGGTGGACAGCAGCTTGGGGTTGTCTGGATCGGTCATCAGGCGCTTGGTGGCGTTCTCGATGATGCTGCGCCAGTTCTTGCCCTTGAGCGTGATTTCATCGATCACCCGGACGATCTCGCGGTTGCCGGGCATCTTTTCGGCCATCTTTTCGGCATAGGCCAACGCTCGCGCGATCTGGCCGGTCTGCATCAGGGCATTCGCGATGTTTTCGACGAATTGCGGGTCGTCCGGTTTCAGGCGGGCGGCTTCCTGGAAATGCGGCAGCGATTTCTTGTACTGCTTCATCTCGGTCAGAACGAACCCGGCAATCGCGTGGTAGTCCGCGTCATTCGGGAATTTCTTGATGCCGAGCGTAGCTTTCTTCAGAGCCTGAGGAAGCTTGCCGGAGTCCAGATCCGCCACCGCCTTGGCCTTGAGGGAATTTGGTGCTTGATTTGTCATCTGACTGCGCGAGACCCTGTGCCTGATTGAAACTTTTGTTGTTGGTTCATTACCCATGTGCGGACGGTTTGCAATAACTCTTCCCAACGATGCCATGGCGCAGCTGTTTGCTGCGCGGCCATCAAACGCATTGCCGGACGTGCCCAACTACAACATCTGCCCGACAAATCAGGTGCATGTCGTGCGCGCCGGAGAGGGAGGGCGGCAATTGGACCCGCTGCGATGGGGTTTCTTGCCACATTGGTACAAAACCCAAAATGACGGTCCGCTGCTGATCAACGCGCGCGCCGAAACTCTGGCCCAGAAGCCGGCCTTTCGCGCAGCCTGCCGCGATCGGCGTTGTCTGATCGTGGCCACGGGTTTCTACGAATGGACCAAGACACAGGACGGTGCGCGGCTGCCTTGGTACTTTTACCGCAGCGATGGTGCGCCCATCGCCTTTGCCGGGATTTGGCAGAACTGGGGCGAGGGCGGGGCGCGGCAGGCGACCTGCGCGATCGTCACGACCGCAGCCAACGACAATGTGCGTGCGGTGCATCACCGGATGCCGTTGATCATCGAACCGGCGGATTGGGCCTTGTGGCTGGGCGAGGTCGGCAAGGGGGCAGCCCGCCTGATGAAACCCGGCGCCGAGGATGTGTTGCAGTTTCACAGGGTCGGCACGGCCGTAAACTCCAACCGGGCCAGCGGGCCGGACCTTATCGCGCCCGAAGCCGATGAATGACATCAGCGGGGCCTTCTTTTCTTTTGCCATCCTGCGCGCTAAACCCCTGTCATGGCCCTGAAATTCTCAAACCTGCCGCAGCTGTACGCGCATCCGTTCGATACGATCATCGATGTGCGCAGCCCGGCAGAGTTTGCCGAGGACCATCTGCCCGGCGCCATCAACCTCCCGGTTCTGGACAATGAGGAACGCGCATGTGTCGGCACGATCTACGTTCAGCAGAGCCCGTTTCTGGCGCGCAAGCTGGGGGCCGCGTTGGTGTTCCGCAACGCCGCCACCCATATCGAGACGCAACTCAGCCACCACGAGGGCGGTTGGCGACCTCTGGTCTATTGCTGGCGCGGCGGTCAGCGTTCGGGATCCTTCACTTGGATGCTGCAGCAGATCGGCTGGCGAGCCGAGGTGATCGAGGGCGGATACCGCAGCTATCGGCGTCTGGTGAAGCAGTACCTCTACGATGACCCGCTGCCGTTCAAGCTGGTGGCGTTGGATGGCTACACCGGCACTGCAAAAACGGAACTTCTGGCCCAGTTGCAAACGCGCGGGGTGCAGGTTCTGGATCTCGAAGCGTTGGCCAATCACCGCGGTTCGCTGCTGGGCGAGCAACCCGGCGGACAACCCAGCCAGAAAGCGTTCGAATCTGCCTTGGCTTCGGCCATGTGCGCCCTTGATCCGGCACGGCCCGTATTGGTCGAGGCCGAGTCGTCAAAAATCGGTTCGTTGATCCTGCCCCCAGCGGTCTGGCAGAGCCTGTGCCAAGCGCCGCGAATACTTGTCACGGCAGATATCGAGGCGCGAACGGACTATCTGGTCGCTGCCTATGACGACATTCTGTCTGATGCCGAGCGTTTGCGGGACCGCCTGTCGCCGCTGCGGTTTCACCGGGGGCATGATGTCGTGGATGCGTGGATGGCTCAGATTGCCGAGGGCAACAAGACGGCCCTGACGCGCGCCTTGATGGAGCAGCACTATGACCCGGCTTACGAAAAGTCGCGGAGAAACCACCAGTTTGATGTGATCGCGCGCGTGCATGCCGCGTCCTTGACCACGGACGGGCTGGATCAGGTCGCGTCGGAAATCGAAGGGGTTGTGGTTCAGCTCTGAAGGCGCAGGCCGGGTGTGTCGCTCAATACTCCGATGACTGCAGCCGGGTAACCAGCGGCACGCAAATGGTCGCAGATTTTTCGTGCGTCGTCGGCCGAAACGGCAGCCAGCAACCCACCTGCGGTTTGAGGATCGAACAGCAGATCGGCCTTGCCGCCGATTGGAACTTCGGGCGCGATGGAACGATTGTCGTTGAACAAGCTGGACCGGAGCCCTTGCTGGCTAAGCTCCAGGGCACCCGCCATGACCGGGACTGCGTCGAGGTTCAGGACTGCGCCGCAGTTGGATGCCTCGCACAGTCCAACGAGATGCCCGGCCAGTCCGAACCCGGTGACGTCGGTCATGGCATGGGCCTGGGCCAGAATGCGTGCGGCGTCACCCTGCGGCTGCGTCATGTGGTCATAGGCGGCCACTACCCACTCGCCGTTGGCTTGCCCAGCCATTTCCGCGGCCATCAGGACTCCGCTGCCAATCGGTTTGGTCAGGATCAACACATCACCGGGCCGCCCGCCGGACAGGGTGATCGGATCAGACTGGCACAAACCTGTGATGGTGAAGCCGATGGTAAGCTCATCGCCCATCGAGCTATGGCCGCCGACGATCTCAGCCCCGGCGCCGCGCATGACTTCGGTCGCGGTTTGCATGATTTCAGCCATGGTGCGGTGTTGCAGCTGGGAGGACATGCGCGGCAGGATCAGTGTGGCCGTCGCGGCCTGTGGGGTCGCACCCATCGCCCAGATGTCCCCCAGTGCGTGAATGGCCGCGATGCGGGTCATCAGAACAGGGTCCGGAACGACACTGCGCAAATGATCTGACGTCAGCACCTGCCGGACGCCTCCAAAGGTCAACACCGCTGCATCATCGCCGGGCAGGGGTGTGATATCTGGACGGTCGGATCGCTGTACCGCGGATAGCGCGGCCTGCAAGGCGCCGCGACCTACCTTGGCGCCGCAACCGCCGCACATGGGCTTGTCGCCCAGAGCATCGCGCAGTCCATCCGCATGGTGACGGGGAATTGCGGGGGCTGACATCTGGGGCAGCTCACGAAAGCGACGCATGAACTTCTGGTCGATATGGTTTTTCCACCGCCACATCACAGGTCCGCTGAATGACGTCCCAAAGCGCTCGGCCAGTGCCGAGCGTTCCCCCAGCGAGACCAGCTTCAGGTAATCCTTCTGCGGCTTGTACCGGCGCATGGTTCCAGCCCCGAGAGCTGCGCGCAGGTTGTTGAAGAGAACGGGAGCCTCTCGTACGGCAAAGACGCCAGCCTTGGGGCGCGGCGTGTCATCCAGATGAGCGCAGTCGCCGACTGCGAAGACCGATGGATCGCTGGACTGCAAATACCCGTTCACTCGGATAAAGCCGTCTTGCAGGTCCAGTCCGGTCAGACCGATCCAGTCATAGGGGCGGGCGCCCGCCGCGCCAGTTGTGAAATCGGCCGTGATGTGACGCCCATCGGTCAGTTGCACGCCTTCGGGTGTGATTTGCGCAATTTTGGCCTGTTCGATGCAATCGATGCCAAGCTGTTCCATCGCCCGCCGAATGGTCTGGGCGGCCTTGGGGTTTATCGCGGTCAGAATTTGCGCCTTGTCGATCAGAGTGACCGTTGCTTGCCGACCCTTGGCGCGCAGAGCATGGGCCATGGCCATCGCCAGTTCGACGCCCGCTACACCGCCGCCAATGACCGCCACCGAAGCGGGGTCGGTTGTCTCCAGGTACTGGGCCCATTTTGCGGCAAAGGGACCAAGAGGTTTTGCAGGGATGGCATGTTCCGTGAACCCGGGCAAAGACGGCATGTCCGATGTGATTCCGACATTGATTGAGGCGACATCGAAAGCGACATCAGGGTGATCGGCCACATTCAACAGCCGCCGGTTCAGGTCCAGGCCGATCGCGGCACCCAGAATGATCCGGGCCCCCGCAAACCGTGCCAGCCGGATCAGATCGATGTCCAGGTCGCGGCGGGCATAGTGCCCCGCGACATATCCGGGCAACATCCCGGAATAGGGCGCGGTCGGGCCAGGATTGATCACGGTCAACCGCGCGCCGGGCAGGGGGTTCATCCCCCATTTCCGAAGGTAAAGCGCGTGCGTATGACCTCCGCCCACCAGAACCAGATCGCGGGTAAGTGGCAACGAAGGTGTTTTCATGAAGTCAGTTCGCGCTGTGATCCGGGACGTCTTCGACCTGCTCGACCGCGTGGGTGGCCCAAAGCTTGTCTTCGCCCGCGTCCGGCAGATCCTCGGGGGCTTCATGGCGGTGAATGTGCCACTTGGCAATGAACAGAGCCGTGATCGGAGCCGTCAGAAACAGGAACAGCGTGATTAGCAGTTCATGCATGGAAAGGCGCTGTTCGATTAGGATCGAATGAAAGATCGAGGCCAGCAACACACCGCCCACGCCCAGCGTGGTGGCTTTGGTCGGGGCGTGCAGCCGCGACATCGGATCCTTCAGCTTGATCATGCCGAATGACCCGACAAAGCCGAAAATCCCTGAAACGATCAGGAAAAATGCAATCAGAAGCTCGAAGATGAATTCCATGGCGGCCTCACTCGATGATGTTGCCGCGCAGCATAAAGCGCGCATAGGCCACGGTCGAAACAAAGCCCAGCATGGCAATGATCATGGCGGCTTCGAAAAAGATCTCGGTGCCCAGATGCAGGCCGTACAGGATCATCAGGGCGATGGTGTTGATCACCATCGTATCAAGGGCGAGCACTCGCGTTCCCACACCGTCGGCGGTGATGATCCGCCACAGGCACATCATGATCGCGGCCCCAAAGCAGGCAAAGGCAAAATAGATTGCATATTCGATCATTCGAAAATCTCCTTCAGGCGGCGCTCGTAACGCTGCTTGATCTGGTCTCGTACCGCGCCCGGATCCGGAGCGTCCAGGCAATGGACCAGCAGACAATGCCCTTGGGCCGAGAGGTCGCAACTGACGGTGCCCGGAGTCATGGTGATGGTTCCAGCCAGTACCGTGATCGCTTCGGGTGTGCGCAGTTCCAGCGGGATCGAGATCCAGTTCGGTTGTCTGTCCGCGTCGCGTTTGAACAGGATGATGCGGGCCACGGTCACGTTGGCCACCACGATGTCCCACAGAACCACGATCATGTACTCAACGACCATGGGCCAGTTCCGCAGGATGGGCCGGTCGGGCCAGTAGGGTTGGGTGATGAAGGGAATGATGATCCCCAGAAGCAATCCAAACACCAACGAGTTCAGCGAGGGCGCGTTGGCCAACAGCACCCAGACCAGAGTCAGCAGGAAGCTCAGATGCGGGTGGGGGAATATCCGGCGCAGCAGTTTCATCAGTCTTCCCTTCCCAATACGGCCGAGATGTACTGTTCCGGCGCGAACAGTTGCGCGGCGGTCTTGCGAGTGTAGTCCAGCGAGGGCCCGGCGAACAGAGTCAGCAGGACGAGGCCCAGAACCACTCCGGACACCGAGGTGAACGCCAGCCCCGGCTGCGGTTCAGGCGCGGGCCGGTGCGGCGGTCCATCATCGTTGGTGGCCTCGGTTTCGGGTTCCGGGTCGATCTGGGTGCTCGCGTCATAGCTTTTCCAGAAGATCAGGGACCCGGCGCGAGCCAGACCCACGATGGTGACAAAGGATCCAATCAGAACGACCGCCCAGACCGCAGTGGCATCCGGCGCATACCAAGACGCATCCAGCACCAGAAGCTTGCCGATGAACCCCGACAACGGCGGCATGCCCGCCATCGCTATGGCTCCTACGAAGAACAGCGCCGAGATCAGCCCGCTTTGCGGCATCGGGGGGCGGGGCGCAATGGCCCCTCCTCGACGTTCCATCACCAGATCGGCCACCAGGAACAGCAGCGCGGTCGCCAAGGTTGAATGGTAAACGTAGTACAGAGCGGCGGCTGTGGCCGTCTCGGTGAACAAGGAAATAGCCACCAGCAGCGTTCCCATCGAGGCGATGGCGCAAAACGCAACCATGCGCGCGATGTGCCGCGTGCCTAGAATACCGATCGAGCCGATGGCAAGGGTCACCAGCGCGGCAGGTTGTAGCCAGTCACCAACCAGTCCTTCGGTGACGGCAACATCCGGGCCGAATGCCAAAGTATAGACCCGCAGGATCGAATAGGCCCCCACCTTGGTCATGATCGCAAACAGCGCGGCAACTGGCAGCGGCGCGTTGGCATAGCTGGCCGGCAGCCAGAAATGCAGCGGCAGGACAGCGGCCTTGATGCAGAAGACCAGCAGCAGAAGAACCGCACCCACGCGCAACAGGGCGGTGTCTTCGGCCGGAATTTCCGCGACGCGCACGGCGAGGTCGGCCATGTTCAGGGTACCGGTAACCGAATAGATCGTGCCTAATGCAAACAGGAACAGAGTTGACCCCAAGAGGTTGTAGGTGACGTATTGCACCCCGGCCTTCAGGCGTACCGCGCCGCCGCCATGGGTCATCAGGCCGTAGGAGGCGATCAACAACACCTCAAAAAATACGAACAGGTTGAAAGCGTCCCCGGTCAGGAAGGCGCCGCAGACACCCATCAGCTGGAATTGGAACAACGGGTGAAAGTGGTTGCCGCGTTCATCCCATCCGGACGCGATGGCGTACAGCACGATAGGCAAGGCCAGCAACGCCGTCAGCAGCACCATCATCGCGGACAGCCGGTCAAGGACCAGAACAATGCCAAACGGGGCCGGCCAATCGCCCAACTCGTAGACGTGAATCTCGCCGCCCGCTGCCTGCGCAGTGATGGTCAGCGCGATTCCGAGCAGACCCACCACACCGGCGACTGAAAAGATACGCTGCAGGTCCAGATGGTACCGTAGAACCATGATGATGAAGGGGGCCAGGATCGCGGGCAGGACGATCGGCGCAACGATCCAGTGGTTCATGCGTCTTCTCCTGCGTCATCCACGCTGTCCTGCGCGGCCATGTCTATATGGTCATCCTTCGAAGACAGGTAGGCGCCCAGAGCGATCATCACGATCACAGCTGTCATCCCGAACGAGATCACAATCGCCGTCAGAACAAGGGCCTGCGGCAATGGATCGGTATAGGGAACCTCTTCGTATTTGTTCAAAACTGCAGGCGCGTTCACGGCCAGCCGTCCCGTAGCGAACAGGAACACGTTGACCGCATAGGTCAGCAGAGACAGGCCCAGGATGACCGGAAAGGTCCGACGGCGCAGGATCAGGAAGATCCCTGCGGCGGTCAGAACGCCAACGGCCGATGCGACGAGTGCTTCCATCAGCCCTGCTCCTTCGCTTTTTCTTGTTCTTCGGCCAGATCATCCCGCAACGGGTTGATGTCCATCGGGAATTCCTGTGCCATGCCCGGCCGCCACGCAAAGCGCGACAGGCTGTCCAAGGCCAGCATCACGGCGCCCAGAACGGCCAGGAACACGCCTGTGTCGAACAGCATGGCCGTGGCCCATTCGAATTCTTCCAGCGGAGGCCAATGCAGATAGCCGAAATCGCTTGTCAGGAAGGGCCGCTCGTTGAACCAGGCACCCAAACCCGTGGCCGCAGCGATCAGAACACCCCAGCCGATGGTGCCATGGTAGTAGAACCGCTGCCGCTCGATCGCCCAAGTATAGCCGCTGGCCATGTACTGCATCAGGAAGGCGATCGCGACCACCAGACCGGCGATGAACCCGCCTCCGGGCTGGTTGTGTCCGCGGAAGAAGATGTAGGCACCTACCATCAGGGCGATCGGCATCATCACACGTGTCGCAACAACCATCATCAGCGGGTGCGAGTCACCTGACTGGGGCCAGTGCGGTTTGCGGTTCAGCAGATAGGCGCGGACACTGGTGCCCAGCACGGCCTCGGTCAGGGCAAAGATGATAAGGGCCGCAATCCCCAGCACGATGATCTCGCCGAAGGTATCAAATCCCCGGAAGTCCACCAGGATCACGTTGACCACGTTGGTTCCGCCGCCACCCTTGTAGGAATTGGCCAGGTGGAACTCCGAAATCGTCGGGAAGGCGAAATCGCGCAGCATGAGCGCATAGATCAAGCCCCCTGCGCCGATGCCGGCCACCACTGAAATGGCAGCATCACGCCAGCGCCGTGCCGCGCTACTGTCCCATGGGGTCTCGGTCGGAAGAAAATTCAGCGACAGCAGCAGCAGGATCATCGTCACGACTTCGACCGAGATCTGCGTCAGAGCCAGATCAGGCGCGGACAGATAGTTGAAGGCCATCGACACGATCAGGCCGACGACACCGATCAGAACCAGCGACAGCAAACGGTTCCGGTGGAACCACATGATGCCCATCGTCGCCACGATCAGGCACAGCCAGCCGATGATCGGAATGATCGGAGCCGGCAGCGGAACCCGCGTTTCCACGCCAATCGTGCCGGTCGAATAGGCATAGTATCCAAGGCCGACCGTAAAGGCGATCAGGATGATCGCATAGCGGCTGATGACACCGTTGTGCAACTCGTCCGTGATCCACCGGCTGGCGGCGGTCAATCCGCCGATCACGGCGTCGAAGATGGTCTTGGCCTCGGGGCGGGGCAGGATATTCCAGACGTGCTCGCCGCGCCGGTGCAAAGCCAACAGGAAGAGGCCGCCAAAAGTTGCGACGATCGACATGTACAAGGCAGGCGTGAACCCGTGCCACAGCTTCAGTGAGTAATAGGGCAGCTTCTCGCCGCCGATCACTGCGGAAGACACAACCGCAACCAAGGGGCCGACGATGGCGGCCGAGTTCAGGCCGATCAGCACGACCAGCACGACCAGGAATGCCGGAGCCAGCCACAGCCCCACCGGCGGGTCATGCGGGTGCGCAGGGTAATCCTCGCGTTCAGGGCCCAGAAAGACGTGGGACACGAACCGGAAGGAATATGCGGCAGAGAAGATCGCGGCTACCAGGGCAAGGGCTGGCACCAGATAGTGCGAGTTTCGCCAGACCGTGTGCACGGTTTCTTCCAGCATCATTTCCTTCGACAGGAATCCGTTCAAAGGTGGAATCCCTGCCATGGACAATGCGGCGATTGTTCCAATCGAAAAGGTGATCGGCATCAAATGGCGCAGGCCGCCCAGGCGCTTGATGTCCCGGGTGCCGGTTTCGTGGTCCACGATCCCGGCGGTCATGAACAGGGCGGCCTTGAAGGTGGCGTGGTTGATGATGTGAAAGATGGCGGCCACGACCGCGATCTTGGTGCCAAAGCCCAGCAGCATCGTGACCAGCCCCAGATGCGACACCGTCGAAAAGGCCAGCAACGCCTTGAGGTCATCCTTGAACAGCGCGATCACCGCGCCGATCAGCATGGTCACCAGGCCGGTGGTGGCGACGATGTAGAACCACGCCTCGGTTCCGGCCAGAACCGGCCACATGCGCGCCATCAGAAACAGGCCAGCCTTCACCATCGTGGCCGAGTGCAGATAGGCCGAAACCGGCGTTGGAGCGGCCATTGCATGCGGCAGCCAGAAATGGAACGGGAACTGGGCCGACTTGGTGAAACATCCCAGCAGGATCAGTATCAACGCCGGCAGGTAGTAGGGCGAAGACTGGATCAGTTCGCGGTTCTGGAGGATCACGCTCAGGTCATAGGACCCCACGATATTGCCGAGGATCAGCATCCCCGCGATCATCGCCAGCCCGCCGGACCCGGTGACCGCCAGCGCCATCCGCGCGCCCTGGCGGCCTTCGGGCAGGTGTTTCCAATAGCCGATGAGCAAGAACGAACTGAGCGAGGTCAATTCCCAGAAAATCAGCAAAAGCAGTATGTTGTCGGACAGAACGATACCGACCATCGCGCCCTGGAACAACAGGAGATAGGTATAGAATTGCCCCATTGGGTCTTCACGCGACAGGTAGAACCGCGCGTACAGGATGATCAGCAGACCAATGCCGAGGATCAGCAGCGCGAACAGAAATCCCAGCCCGTCCAGCATGAAATTGGCGTTCAACCCCAGCCCCGGAATCCAGTCGAACCGAGCGGTGACCACCGTGCCGTTCATGACGTCCGGGATATGAATCAGCAGCCCCATCAAGGCCAGAAACGTGGTCAATCCCGCTGCCGATGCGGCCGCGTTGCGCCCGGCGCGGATCAACAGGGCGGGAAAGACAGCTCCGAGGAAGGGAAGGGCCGCGATAAGGAATAGGGACAACTGCGATACTCCGGGCTGAGCGGTCAGGGTGCTGTTGATTTTGTAAGGATAATTTATTGACTGTCCAGCTATTGCAAGTTTTTCACCTTGCACTACACCGCTCGGATTTTTGGCCAAAGCCTGCGCGAAAATGACGCGAACTTGATCTGCGCCCTGCTTTTCGGCGCAGCGTCGGAGGCGGACCCGTGATAAAACCGGCTTGGAGAAACCGGAGGGTGCACATTGGCGATCACAACCAAGCTCAGCCGCAGAGGCGTGTTCCTTGGGGGCGCAGCCGCTGTGCTTGCGGGTTTTGCGATCCGTGAATACCGTCTGATCCCCGAAGACTTTTCTGGCGGTACGTTGACCGTCGCTCAGGCGCATGAAAAGGCTGTTGCGGGGGAAATCCTGTTGCTCGACATCCGGACCCCGCGCGAATGGCGTGCCTCAGGCATCGGGCAGGGCGCTCAACCGCTGGACATGCGCCGTGAAGACTTTCTGGATGCGTTGGATCGCCTGTCCGGCGGTGACAAGGGGCGGCCGATTGCCGTGATCTGCGCCCGTGGTGTGCGGTCAGCGCGGCTTGGCAACAGATTGACCGAGGCGGGCTACGGCAACATCCTTGACGTGCCCGAAGGGATGCTGGGGTCAGCCGCAGGTCCGGGCTGGGTGCGGGCCGGGCTGCCGGTGCAGGCGTATTCGGAGGGGGCGTGATGAGGCTCAGGGATCTGTTGGCCGTGTTGTTCGCAACGGCCGCAACTCCGGCATTGGCCGCGTGTGGGCAGGATCAGGGTGTTTGCGAGACGGACTCCGGAAGCTATCGCATCGAGTTGCCGGAAGACTCCAACCCGCCTTTGGTCGTGTTCCTGCATGGGTATGGCGGCAGCGCGCAGGGAACCATGAAAAACCGCGGTATGGTCGAACCCTTGCTGGCGCGGGGATATGCGGTCATGGCCCCCGAGGGGGCCGAGCGGAACGGTCGAAAAAGCTGGAACTTCTATCCGGGGTGGGACGGGCGTGACGAAGCCGCGTTCCTGAAGGAGGTTGTTGCGGATGCGGTCCAACGGTTCGGGGTCGATGACCATCGCGTGGTGCTGGGGGGATTCTCGGCCGGCGGCTTCATGGTGAACTATTTGGCCTGCGCCGATCCCGAGGCGTTTTCGGCCTACGTGCCTGTCTCAGGAGGATTCTGGCGCCCGCATCCCGAAAGCTGCGCGGGGCCCGTGCGCCTTTTTCACACACATGGCTGGACCGACAACGTGGTGCCGCTAGAGGGGCGCGCACTGGGCGGCGGTCGGTTCCTTCAGGGCGATATCTTCGCCGGGCTCGAGATCTGGCGGCAGGCCAACGAATGCGCCGACAACCGTCCGGACGGGTTTTCGACGACAGGCCAGTTCATGCGCCGCAAGTGGACCGCCTGTGCTGACGGCAGCGCATTGGAGTTCGCGCTGTTTCCCGGCGGTCATTCCGTCCCTCGGGGTTGGGCCGACATGATGGTGGATTGGTACGAAGGGTTGCCCGGCGGGTGATCATTCCGCTGGGGTCATGGTTCCTTTGCCTTCGATCAGGCGTTTCAACTCGTTGCGATGCGAACGTGCCGCCCGCGTGATGGCAGGCTCGTGGAAATCCTCGGGCATGCCGACCATGCGACGCGCCGCAGCCGCAGATACGCCGCTGAGCGCGGAGAGCGGTACCGCAAAGGTCAGGCTGATGGCGATTGGAGCCAACCAGACCGAGACCAACCCAGCCAGGATGCCCGCGCTCAGCGCGAGGCCGCTGATGGTTTCGAGCGCGTGACACACGATCAGCGTCCGCAGCCCATAGGTGCCGCCATCCCGTGCCTGCGGGGTCCAGCCTTTTTGCACACCGAGAAGGGTGCGGAACACGGCGATCATCTGCTGCACCATAAGGATCGGTGCGTACAGGATCGACAGCACGACCTCGAACAGGAATGACGCAAGAAACCGGGTCCGGCCGCCGAAATCTTCATAGCGAACACCGCTGAGGGGCAATGCCAGTGCCCCCAGAATCTTGGGGGCCAGCAGCATCGCGTACATGACAAGTATGATCAGAACATGCCGCGTTTCGGTCATTTCCGGCCACTGGGGGAACATCGGATTGTCCGGGCTGAAATAGTGCAGCACCGACGCATCCTTGCCCTGACCGATCAACGCCCACATGACCAGCAGTGCGAACCACAAGGGTGACATCAGGTATCCGACGGCGCCGTGGAACAGATGAAACCGCGACACGGCCCGAAACCCGGTCGAGCCCAGCAGACGCAGATGCTGCAGGTTGCCTTGGCACCAACGGCGGTCGCGTAGGGCGTGGTCGATCAATGTCGGCGGTGTTTCCTCGTACGAGCCTCGGATGCGCGGCAGAAAGCGCACGCCCCAACCGGCACGGCGCAGCAACCCGGCCTCGACGAAGTCGTGGCTCATGATCAGCTGTTCCCGGCCCGAGAGCGAGCGCAGCTTGGGCAGACCTGCGCAGGTCGCAAAGGCCTTGGTGCGGATGATGGCGTTGTGGCCCCAATAGTTGCCTTCCTGGCCGCACCAACGGGACAGGCCCTCGGCAAATGCGATGCCGTACACACCATTGGCGAATTGCTGCATCCGGGCAAAGACGGACTGGGCACCGATCAGTTGCGGATAGCTTTGGATCAGGCCGGCGCCGGGATCGCGGGCCAGCGCGTCGGTCAGCCGCGCGATCGCACGCCCGGTCATCAGGCTGTCGGCGTCCAGAACCAGCATTGCATCCCAAGCGCCACCCCAGCGGCTGACCCAATCAGCGATATTGCCGACCTTTCGGTCCGTATTCTGTTCCCTGCGTCGGTAATACAGCTCAAGCCCCGGGGCGAGCGTGGTACGCAGCGCCTCGATGCTGGCCTGTTCCTGGGCCGCGATTTCCGGATCGCGGGTGTCGGACAGGATGAACATCGCATAGTGATGCTTGCCCCCTCGGGCGCGCAGTTCTTCCAGCATCGTGCGGGCATTGCCCAACACGTTCCACGGCACTTCGTTGTAGACGGGCATCAGCAAAGCGACCCGCAGTGGCTGCGCACGACCCTGCCGTACCGGACGCTCTTGCCGGGCAAGAGAGACCATGCCCAGTAGGACTGTGCAGACCGTGAAGGAAATCCAGAAGAAATTGAACGAAATCAATGCCAACAGGATGGCTTCGACCACGTTTATCCCTTCGGCGTCGAACCAGTCCGCCATGACCCACAACAAAGCAACCGAGGCCGCCATGGCAGGGGAAAACGCCAATGCGCGCCAAAGGCCCGCCGACGACCGGCGGGCATCCGCAGGTGCTTGGGCGTCCCGAAACCCGGCGGCAAAATCCTGCTCCGGCATCGCCAGCGGTGCCTCGGGCGGCATGATTTTCAGGTCCGGGTTCATGCTGTCCATCTGTACATCCAGACTTCCGAGGCGGGCTCGTCACCCAGCCTCAATTGCGCGCGCAATTCGACGTGGTCGCGGTCGCCCGGCTGAAACGAAAAGGCCAGACGCAAGCCGCCCGTGTCCGGGTTGCGTTGCAGAACCCCATCCGAAGTTTCCGCATGAGGCGACTGCACGAACACGCTGAGGGCGTCCGGATCGTCGAACAACTCGCTGGCTTCGAAGTCGATCACCGCAAGCCGCCCTTCGCCAAACGTGTTCTCGCCCATGGCGGTATTGATCACCCGTGGCATGGCGGTCCGCTGAGGTTCCTCGCCCCAGATCAGGCGGTACGACAAGTCGAGCTGAGCACCGGCAGCGACCGGTTCAGCGGGACGCCAATAGGCGACAATGTTGTCGTAGATCTCCTGATCGGCCGGAATTTCGACCAGAGTGACCGTACCTTTGCCCCAATCGCCCATCGGCTCGACCCAAAGGCCGGGGCGCTTGTGGTATTGCGCCTCGAGGTCGGCATAGTCGGAAAACGCGCGTTTGCGCTGCATCAATCCGAACCCGCGCGGCTTCATGTCGACGAATGAGGACACCTGCAATCGCTTGGGATTGGCGAGCGGGCGCCAAATCACTTCTCCGGCCCCGTTTCGGATCATCAGACCGTCGCTGTCATGCACGGCCGGACGGAAATCGTCGAACCGGTTGCGATTGGTCTGATCGAACAGGAACATCGACGTCCCCGGTGCGATCCCGACGTGGGGAAGCTCTTCCCGAGCAAACAGGGTCGCCTGCACCTCCATGATGCAGTCGGTGCCGGCGGTGATATCGAACCGGTAGGCGCCGGTTACACTGGGACTATCCATCAGTGCGTGAACGATCATGTTGCGTTGGCCGGGCTTTGGGCGCTCCAGCCAAAATCGGATGAAATCCGGAAATTCTTCGCCCTCGGGATCCCCGGTTTTCAGTGCAAGACCTCGGGCTGACAGACCATAAACCTCGTGTAGGCCGATGGCACGGAAATAGCTGGCTCCCTGAAAGACGCAGAACTCGTCCGTCTTGCCAGGGCGATGCATCTCGGTGCGCAGCCGGAAACCCGAAAAACCCAGCGTTTCGTCTACGGGCAGATCGGGGACATCCTCGGCCCGGTCGAACATCTCGAGGTCGAATGCAACCGGCGCGGTCATCCCGTTCTCAACTGCCGAGACCTGAACGGTTCGGGGGAAGTAGAGGCCGGGGGTGAAGAAATCGACGTTGAACGGCGTATCGGTCCCGTACCAAAGCGCACGGTCCAGCCGGAAACGGATGGAGCGGTACTGTTCGTAGGTGAGGTCCTGCCACGCCTGCGGAACGGTTTCGCGCGCCTCGTAGGGGCGGCTGGCCAGATCGCGGGCAAGGGCGATGATATCGGCCCGGTCGAATGGCACCTCGCCACCGGTGGCAAAGGTGGCCGGGGCGAAGGCCAGCGCCGTAGTCGACGCAAGGAATGCACGACGCGTGAACTTCATGACTTCGATTTCCATGGGTGTGATTTGAACCAAGCGGCCAGATAAGCCACGCCGATGATCAACGCAAATCCAATTAGGTTTGCGGCCAGAACGGTGGCGAAATCCCGCCCAAATTCGTCGAGGAAAACGCCGATAAGTCGTGCCGCTGCCATGGAAAATACAAAAACCGCCAAGGACTGCTGGCCCACTTTGGTGATCTGCTTCAGGATCCATCGCAACAGCTGCGCGCCGATCGTGTTGCCGGTGGCGATCAGGCGATGCCCATGTTGCCCAGCAGCCACCCATCCCAGGTAGGCCAGCGACAGGAAGTGCATGTACCGGAACAGGCCGAAATCGGTTTTTTCGCGCAGCTCGCTTGTCAGGGGCCAGACCTTTCGGATGTTCTCGGCAAGATCCGGCGCGGCCGCCTGGACCCACAAGAACACTTTCCACGATCCGAATGGGGCTGAGAGGACAAGGAACAATGCCGCGGCCCAGATCAGCGTCTTGGAAACCGGCGGTGCAGGAATCCAGCCCCGCATGAATGCAAAGCCGGTGAAAAACAGCAACTGCCATCCAAACGGGTTGAAGAACCACTGGCGGTCAGACCACGGCTCGGCCGGAAGCGCCAACATACCGGTCTGCGCCACCAGCCAGATCGCGACCGAGACCAACCCGACCGCCCAGATGCTGAGGCGCGACAGGCCCATGAATATCGGCATCATTGCCAGAACGACCAGGTACATCGGCAGGATGTCGAAATAGTTCGGCACATAGGTCAGTGTGAACAGCCCTACCATCTGTGGCATCGGGTCGTTGAAGAAATGCTGCAGGTTCAACCCCGAGACATAGCTTTTGTCGAAGGCTCCCGACAGATCCAGCGCCGCCATGGACATTGCGACAAAGAAAAACAGACAAATATGGGCCCAGTAGACCTGCCAGATGCGGAAGCTGACCCGGGCGGTACCCATCCACCAGCCCTTGCGCTCAAACGCGCCGCCAAAGGCGATCGCCGAAGCCATGCCCGAGCAGAAAACAAAGATTTCAGTCGCGTCCGAGAACCCGAAACGGGCCGGGATCCATCTGGCCCAGGGGTCGTTCGGGATGTGCGCGATCAGGATGATGAACATCGCAATACCGCGATAGAAATCCAGCCGCGGGTCGCGGGTTGTGGCAGCAGGGGCGGAGGATGCCGCCACCGGTGCAAAATCAGAAGCGGGCGAAGCGGTCGCCATTCGTTTCTCTGTCCTTTGTGGTCGTCTTGTTATTCAGCCGGTACGCTTTGCACACCGGATTGGTCGCGGGCCGAACTGATCAGAGCGCGGCGCGCGAGGGCGTAATTGTCTTCGGTGCCGGTCCGTTTGGCCTTGCGGTCGTCCAAAATGCGCTCGACATCATCGAGGCGTCCGGCACGCAGGCCGGAATCGATCGTAATGCGTTCAAAAACATCCCTCTGGGCGTGACTGCCGCCGGCCAATTGCATCGAATTTCGCGCATTTGCAAGATGCTCGAAGGCTTGGAGATAATCGCCTTTTCCAAAGGCCTCGAGCCCTATGGCGGCGGCCAAGCCCGGGTCGGCCATGCGACGTGCCGTGTCGGTTGCGGGCTGTTGCGAGTCCTTGTGTATACGGGCCAGCAACTTGGCGGTCGAGTCGGGCCTGTTGTCACCAGTCAGTGCCAAAAGGTAATGCAGATCGGCGAAGATCAGACAGCCGTCTTCGGTGCGGGCGGCGCTCAGGTCGGCCAGTTCTTCCCATCGGGTGCCAATGTCCACGCCTTCAAGCTCGAGCCTCGACAATAGCGAAGTCGCATTCGAAATATCGCGATAGTCATCTGTCTTGTCTTGGCGAATCTCGTGGTCGTACAGATCAAGCACCTGGTCGATCTGACCCAGATCCAGATGCATCAACGCTTTGTGCCACCACACGTGATACCGGAAGTTGTTGCAGTGGGACCAGGCAGCCTCGCGCCCGGCCAGCCAGTCCAGGCCAGATTGCGCATTGCCCGTCATTTCGTGCACGTGAGCGACTGCGTGCAGGCCCCACGCGTCGTCCGAAACCATCCACAGGGCCTGACGCCCTGCGATCTCGGCCTTTTCATAGGCACCGGTTTCTTCCAACGCAAAGGAATGGCACCCAAGCAGGTATCCACGACCGGGGTGATCAGGCGCATAAGCTGGCAGAACCCGTTCGATTGAGCGTCGCATCCCTGCGGAATCACCCAACACGAAACGGGTCGCGTGGCTGAGCTTCATGGCAAGCGTGTCCTCGGGGTGAGTGCGCAGAATTGCCTCGAAAGTTTGTACGGCGCGGGTGGGTTGGCCTGCCAGCCAGTGATCCAGGGCCTCAAGATACAGTGTCTCGCGGGCTGAAATCGGCTGCTCAGCGGCCGCACTCTTTGCCGTGGCGGCGGCCTGATGGGCGACCTCCATCATTTCCCGGCGCCCCAACAGAACCATGAAAAGCCCCTTGATGGCATGTCCAAGCGCAAAGCCCGGTTCAAGCTCAAGCACCTTGCCCAGATGCTGAGGTGTGACGGCTGCGTGTGCCATGAAACCAAGCAGAACACCATTCCACGCTTCGGCGCTGTCCGGGTGGGTCAGGGTGTTCATCTGTCCGAAAACATCTTGCTGCATGCTTGGGTCCAATCTGGTTGCAAAAACTCACACTCTTGGACTTAGCAGAGTGTGCAGACGGGACGTAACAGTATCGGGCTTGCTCTCGAATTGGTGAAAGCTTGTGTTCGCAAAAAGCGAAAAAAATCGCCGATTCAATGACATGTTTCAGCGACTTGCCGCCGAAAAAGGCAGAGTGTTTCAATCCTCGAAGGGGTTTTCCGCGTTCAGAACCGCCTGCGTGTCAGCGCCGAACTCGGGCGGAGCGGAGCGATAGGTCACCGGGCTGCGGGACAACTTCAATGGATTCCCGATCAGACGCACCGGGCCGGGCCGGGCTGGCATATTCACTTGCATCCCCCGCGTGGCCACTTGGTCCGAGGCAAAGACCTGATCCAGCGTCTGAACCGGGCCGACCGGCACTTTCAACGCCTCAAGGCCATCAATGACGGCCTTGGTCTTCAGCCGCTGCAGCGCGGGCCGCAGAACGGCGTTCAGGGCGTCGCGGTGTTCCAGCCGGGCTGGGTTGGTGACGAACCGCGTGTCGTCGGGCAGGTGGCTCAACTCCAGAAATCCGCAGAAGCGCCGGAACTGGCTGTCATTTCCCACGGCCAGAATGACGTGGCCATCAGCTGTTTCATAAACATCGTAGGGCACGATGTTGGGGTGCCCATTGCCGCGCCGTAGTGGCACCTGGCCCGAGGTCAGATAGTTCACGCCCTCGTTGATCAGCCACGCGATCTGGCTGTCGACCAGCGCGATGTCGATCTGCTGGCCTTCGCCGGTCTGATCCCGGTGGCGCAGCGCCGCCAGAATGCCGACGGTCGCGTACATGCCGCACATCACGTCGGCGATGCCCACGCCCACCTTCATCGGGGCTCCGTCAGGCTCGCCGGTCAGCGACATGATCCCGCCATAGCCCTGCGCCATCAGGTCATAGCCCGGCTTGGCAGCGTTTGGCCCGGTCTGGCCGTAGCCCGAGATCGAACAGTAGATCAGCCCCGGAAAGTCCCGCGAGAGGGTTTCATGGTCCAGCCCGTATTTGGCCAGCCCGCCGGGTTTGAAATTCTCGATGAGGATGTCGGCATGGGAGGCCAGCCGCCGGATCTGTTCCTGCCCCGCTGGCGAGGCGATATCGATCGCGACGGACTTCTTGTTGCGGTTCGCGGCCATGAAATAGGCGCTCAGATCGGTCGGGTTGCCATCCGCGTCGGTGACATAGGGCGGCCCCCATTGGCGGGTATCGTCGCCACCGGTTGCCGGGTTTTCCACCTTGATCACGCTGGCGCCCAGATCGCCCAGCAGCTGCGTGCAGGTCGGCCCGGCCAGAATGCGTGACAGATCCAGAACCTTGACGCCCTTCAGCGGCCCTTCAGATGCGGCCATCATAGCCTCCGCGGTCGATCTCGGCGGAGATCACCGTAAACGTGTCGGCGGCCATCGCGGACTTCAACGCCGCGCGCAGCTCGGCGCGGTTGCGCACGGTGTGGCCGTTGCCGCCGAACGCCCGGCCCATAGCGGCATAGTCATGCCGGTCGAAATCGACGCCCCGATTGCCCATCTGGCGCTGGCGCTGTTTCAGCTCGATCAGCGCCAGGCTGGCATCGACAAAGACCAGAAAGATCGGGTTTCCACCCATTTCTGCGGCGGTCGACAACTCACCGGCCACCATCAGGAATCCGGCATCGCCGGAAAAGCTGATTACCGGGCGGTCGGGTTCGGCCAGTTTCAGGCCAATCGCCATCGGAACAGCGCAACCCATCGTGCACAGCGCCGAAGACTGGATCAGGTCGCGCGGCTCCAGGCACTGCCACATCTGGCTAAGGAGGATGCGATGCGCACCGCTGTCTGCGGTGGCCAGTGTTTCGGGGGGCAGGGTGTCGCGGGCCTCGGCGATCACGGCGGCGGGGCCCCAGTCGTCATCGGAGGGAAAGGCCGCGGCCAAGGCGGCCTTGACCTGCGCCGGTTGGCCTTGGGGCCAAGTCGGTCGCGCAGGGTTGCCCTTGGCGATCGCTTCAAGCGTGGCTCCGGTATCGGCCACCAGGTTCAGCCCCGCCTGGTGCATGTAGTGGTCATTCACCACGGCCGAGATGTCGATCACCCGTTTCTCGTCCGGGTCCCAGATCTCGCGCCAGCCGGGGCGCATTTCGATTGGGTCGTAGCCCAGGCACAGGATCAGGTCGGCCTGTTCGACCAACGGTACAAGCTGCGTGTCGGCAAGGGGCGACAGGCCCGCGCCACCTAGGCACAGCGGGTGATCCTCGGGCACCACGCCTTTGGCCTTGTAGGTCGTGACGAACGGGATGCCGAAATGTTCCAGAAACGCGCGCACCACGCTGCGCGAGTCGTCATACAGCACGTCCAGCCCGATGATCGCCAGCGGACGCTCGGCCTCGACCACCCAGCGGCGGGCCTTCTCGAGGCATGTGCCCTCGGGCGCGACGCGGGCGGCCCGGGTCAGCCGTCGGCGCTTGGCGACCGACACCCGTGTATCGGCGACCGAGATCGGCACGTCGATATGCACCGGCCCGGGGCGCGGCTGCGTGGCAAGCGACACGGCCTTGTCGGCGATGATGTCGGCGCCCTTGGCCGTCAGGGTGAACGTACCCTTGGTGATCGAGCGATAGACCTGCGCATGATCCATGACCTGATGGGTGTAGGTCAGCGCCTCGTCGGCATCGACGCAGCCGGTCAGCACGATCATCGGCACCCGGTCCTGCAGCGCGTTGGCCACGACATTGATGCCGTTCATGGCCCCAGGACCCAGAGTCGCCACCAGAATCGCCGGCGCGCCATCGCGGTGATGTACCGCCTCGGCCATAAAACCAGCGGAGTTTTCGTGCTTGGTCAGGTGAAAGGTGATCCCGGCCTGTTCCAGCGCATCGACCAGGGTCAACACCTCGCCTCCGGGCATGCCGAAGGCGTGGCGGCACCCGGCCTCGTACAGCCGTTGCGCCAAAAGGTCCGCAGCGCGGGGGGACAGGTCCTGCATCGAACAAGCTCCGTAAGTTCCGTTTCGCAGCAGATTGCGGAGGTTCCGGGCCGGCGCAAGCCGCATCACGTCAGTGTGACTATTTGACAGCCAAATCGGCGATGGCGGCGAACTTGGCGTCCAACTCTGCGGCGATCGCGGGCAAGGTGTCGGAGCCGCCGGTGTAGGAGGCAAAGACAAGGCTGGGTGTCTTGTAGGACAGCGTCGCGGTGCCATCCTCGTTTTCCGTGACGTACAGGCGGATCGGCGCCTCGATCATCGCGGGCACCGATTGTTCCAGAACCCGCACCGCATAGTCGTTGTTGAAGACGCCGATCACCCGATTGCCTGGAATGGTGATGCCGCGCGCGGCGGCGGCCTTGGTGGGCCCGGCCTGCGTTACCACGATCAGACCGTTTGCCTTGACCGCTGCGATCGTGTCGGCCACCAGCGCGTCATGGGTCTTGGTCGTCGGGTGGACGGCCCAACCAGGCCGGGGTTCGATATCGGCCGCCAGCGCGGGAAGCGCCAGCAGGCCTAGGAAAAACATAAGACGTGTCATCACGGGCTCTCCAAGTCGTAGTTGGCCCAAGTCTTCCCGAATTCCCGGGTGCGTACAGTCACAATATCGTGGGTGGCGGGCTTGCGCCGGGGGTGCGAAACCCGCACAAGCGACAGTGTGAAACGGAAAAAAGGCAGGCGAGGGGCATGCGTGTTTTGATCTGCAGCAGCTGCGCGGGCGAGCGCGACTTGCTGGCCGAGCGTCAGGCCGTATTGGAGGCCGTGCGCGCTGCGGGACTGGACGGGCGGGTCGAGATCGCCGAGCATGCCTGTTTCAGCGGCTGCGAGGAGCCGACCGTGGTGGCGATGCAGGGGGAGAGCCTGGCGTCCTACGTGTTTTCGGGAATCGATCCGGTCGCCGATGCCGATGACATTGCGGCGACCTGTCGGACCATTCTGCACAGCCCGAATGGCTGGATCGAAGACGCCCGGCCGTGCGGGCGGCTTCGCTTGTGTCTGCGGGCGCGGATCCCCGCGTTTCAGTCCACCTGAACCGTAACCGAGGCGCTGACCGGCACCCCATCCACGGCCAGCGGGCTGTGGCTGTTGGCGTTCAGCGAGACCTCGATGGTCGTTTCGCCCTTGGGCAGGTCAGGGATGTGCATCCAGTTGCCATAAAGCCGCGCCAGCTTGACGCCGTTCACGTAGACATGCGCATGGCCTTCGCCGGGTTTGTCGTCCAGCGAGGCGTGCTCGGGCGCGAACGTGAAGTTCCGCGGCATCACATGCAGGTTCCAACCCGCCATCGGGTCGGGGGAGACGGCGATCTCCAGCCCCGGCGCGTCCGGTCCGGCGGGCAGGTTGATGGCGGTGCTGTGGTCATGGGCCATGGCCTCGGCGTGATGGCCGCCATGTTGGGCGGGGTCGGCATGGTCGTGGCCGTCGAAGGTGACGCCGTTGGCCGCGGCCAGCACGAACCCGGCACCCCCGCCAAAGACCAGACCGATCGCGAAAAGAGCAAGCGAGCGTGTCATCTTGTTTCCTAAAAAAGCAAATGACCCGCCGGTTGGGCGCCGGCGGGTCGTGGGATTTCGGGGATCAGGCTGCGGCTTCGACGCGCTTGCCCTCGCTTTGCCAGAAATACCCGGCAAACGAACCCAGCAGCACCCAGGCCACAAGGCCCACACCGAAGGCGCGCGCGGCGAACAGTGCCCCGATCTCGGTCGGAACCGGCCCGGTGAACACGTCGGGTTCCGGTGCGCCGATCAGGTGCGGGGCCATCAGCAGCACGGCCGCAACCAGATAGCTGACGATGTTGCCACCGAAAGCGATCAGCCACATGGCCACACCAGCAGCCGCGACGGTTGCCCACCACCAGATCTGCCGCGCAAACACATCGGCTGCGGCAACGCCCGGAACCTCGGGGGCCAGGGTGAAGCCCGGCGCCAGGTGAAAGGCGATGAAACCGGCAAGGCCCCACAGCACGCCCGTGCGCCCGTCAACCGGGTGGCCCTGGGCTTCGGCCAGCGACATCAGGGCGACCAGAACCAGCGCATAGCCGGTATAGGTCAGCATCGTGAACACCACGCTCAGCCCGTCGCGGGTCAGGTCCGAGAACATGCCCGGCAGCTCGGGATGGGCCGAGACGGCTTCGGCTCCGAAATGCACCAGCTCTCCGGATTCATACAGTTCAGCATGCAGCAACACAGGCTGCACGAATACCAACTGCAGCAGGGCGACGATCAACCCGGCTGCAGCACCAGCGAACAACGCGCTGGTCAGAATGCGACTGAACATTGGTTTAGTGGCAGGGGAAGCCGGTTGCGTGGCGCACGTCATGCGCGGCGTCATGCAGCGCCGATGCCTGAACGTGACCGGCCAGGGCGATGATCCCCAGGCCCAGGGCTGCCGCGAACACTGCCGAAAGAATGCCAGCGCGTGCCGTTGATGCGGTTTGCGTTTGTGTCGTCATTTTCTGTCCTCCTGTGCCGCCGCACCCGACGGCCGGTGTTTCATTGTTCGCCTGGCAGGTCTCCTGGCTTGCGGGTCAGCGCCTCTGTTCGCCTTCCCCCCGAACGGATCGGGAGTGGCTGGTTGAACAGGGCTCACCGCTTACAGTCGCGGGGGCGGCTTTGGATTTGACCTGCGCGCAGGCCGCACCAAATTCCCTCTTAGCATCCGGATGTCTCCGGCAGGACCAGACCCGTCCATTTAGACGTGAATGCCGCTGTGGCGCAATCGCCATTTGCGACCTTTCGCGTCAATTCCCGCGCTTTTTCAGAATGTAGATGTCCATGATCCACCCGTGCCGGGCGCGGGCCTCGGCGCGGGTGCGGAGAATCTCGTCGGCCACATCCGCCAGCGGACCTTTGATCAGGATCTGCTCGGGCATACCCACGTACGCCCCCCACCAGATGTCAAAATCGGCCATGTCCAAAATCTGGAACGAACATTCGCCATCGAGCATCACCGCAACCGTATCCGCAGCGCTGGGCCAGCCCTCGTCGCGGAGGCGCCGGCCGGTGGTGACCAGATAAGGCGCGCCGATCTCGTTGATCGGCATGGCATGGGCCGCCGTCAGCGCCTGCAGCGCCGTGATGCCGGGGATCACCGTCGTGTTAGGCTGCGGGTCCAGCCGCGCCGCGATTCGCAGCGAGCTGTCATAGAGCGACGGGTCGCCCCAGATCAGCAAGGCGACGGTGCGCGCCTCAGGGTGCCGGGCCATCGCCTCCTGCCAGCGCAGGGCGATTATGTCGTGCCATTCATCCACGCCGCGCAGGTAGCCTTCCTGCGACCGGCGCTCGGGGATGTCGAAATAGGCGATTTGGGGCGGTGTGTCGGTGACCTTGCGAATGATTTCCTCGCGCACGCCGGCCAGATCGGTCTTGTTGGCGCCCTTGCGCGGGATCAGGATCAGATCGGCCGTGCGGATCGCCTGCGCGCCCTGAAAGGTCACGTGGTCCGGGTTGCCGGTGCCGATCCCGATCAAGACCAGATCAATCATCGTCGCTCTCCGCCAGCGGACCATAAAGGATCAGCGCCGGCGCGGTGCCGATCTCGGAACCCAGGCGCTCGGCCAAGGCACCGACGGTGGACCGGTGCAGCGACTGCTCAGGCGTCGAGACCGACTCGGCCATCAGCGCGGGGGTATCCAGCGGCAGCCCATGCGCGTGCAGCGCGCCGGCTAGCAGTGGAAAGGTGCGCTTGCCCATGAACACCACCGTCGTCGCACCCGGGTCGGCCAGCGCGGGCAGGTTCAAGTCCTCGGGAAGCTTCCCGCTGACATCGTGGCCGGTGACGAACTGCACGCGCCGCGCGGTCAGCCGCCGGGTCAGCGGGATGCCTGCCGCGGCAGCCGCGGCAATGGCTGAGGGGATGCCCGGAATGATCTCGTAGGCGATGCCGGCAGCGCGCAGGGCCACCAGTTCCTCCTCTAGCCGTCCGAACAGGCCGCCATCGCCCGATTTCAGCCGCACGATCCGCTGGCCGGTCTGGGCGTACTCGACCAGCAGGCGGCTGACATGGTCCTGCTTGGGCGAGGGCCGCCCGGCGCGCTTGCCCACGCCCACAAGGTCGGCCTCCTTGCGCGCATGGCTCAGGATCGGCCCGCTGCTGAGATCGTCGAACAGTACCGCATCGGCCTTTTGCAGCCGGTCCACGGCCTTGAGGGTCAACAATTCCGGGTCGCCGGGACCGGACCCGATGAAGGAAACGAAACCGCTCATGCGCTGGCCTCTGCGATCAGATGGAAGAACGTACCGGTGACATGTCCGCGGCGCGATCCGGTCTGTGGGCCTTCGGCGCCTTCGGCGTCAAAAACCCGTGCCAAGGGCGCGTCGGGCTGCTCGATGATCGAGGAATAGTGGAACTCGTGCCCCCGCAGCGCGGTCCCGGCCGAGAACCCGGGCATGTCGGCCAGCAACTCGGCGCGGCGATAGCCCAGGTTGAACTTGCGCTTCTCGTACGAAGTGACAAGGCCCAGCAGCCCGGCCATCCGGTGGCGGGTGCCGTCCTTGTCGATCAGCCCTTCGCCCAGGGCCATGTAGCCGCCGCATTCGCCATGCACGGGCCGCGTTTCGGCATGTTTGCGCAAGCCGGTCAAGAACCGCTCTGCTGCAGCCAGGGTTCCGGCGTGCAGTTCGGGGTACCCGCCGGGCAACCAGACCAGATCGGCATCCGGGGCCGGCGCCTCGTCCGCCAGCGGAGAAAACGGCAGAATCTCGGCCCCGGCCGCTCGCCAGCCTTCCAGAAGATGCGGATATGTAAAGGAAAACGCCGCGTCCCGGGCCAGTGCGATCCGTTGCGCCGGAGGGCGCGGCAGCGCGGCCGACGACGGCCCCATCGGGCCAGAGCAGGCCGCCCGCTTGATAGCTTCCAGATCCACATGTTCGCGCAGAAAGGCCGCGTAGCCGGCAATTGCGCTTTCCAGATCGGGGTGCTCGACCGCCTGGATCAAGCCAAGATGCCGCTCGGGCAGGGTCAGGTCGCCGCGCCGGGGCAAAACGCCCAGAACCGGCAGGCCCGCGCGCTCCATCCCCAGACGGGTCAGGCGTTCGTGGCGCGGGCTGGCGCAGCGGTTCAGAATCACACCGGCAAAGGGCAGGTCGGGGTTGTACATCCGGAACCCCAGCGCCGTTGCTGCGGCCGATTGCGCCTGGCCTCCCACGTCCAGCACCAGAACCACCGGCCAGCCCATGCGCAGCGCGGTCTCGGCGCTGGACCCATGGCCCAGCTCGCCCGGCTTGGCGACCCCGTCGAACAGGCCCATCGACCCTTCGGCCACCACGATGTCGGCGCCTTTGGCCTGCGCCGCAATCGCGCCCAGCAACGGCGCGCCCATCGCCCAGCTGTCCAGGTTGAACGAGGCCCGCCCCGCCGCCGCCCGGTGAAAGGCCGGGTCGATGTAGTCGGGACCGCTCTTGAAGGGCTGCACCGTGAGCCCGTCCTCGGCCAGCGCGCGCAGCAGGCCCAGCATCACCGTGGTCTTGCCCGTCCCCGAGGATGGGGCCGAGATCAGCACTCCGGGCGGGTTAGTCATCTCCGTGACTCCAGCTTGACCACGGGCTGTCGGCGCTTTGCGGGCGATAGCGACGGTCATAAGTCTTTGAATACAGACAGCTTTCGTCGAAGCCTTCACCGGCCAGCGCCGGCCCGACCAGGATCAGCGCGGTGCGCGAGATGCTCTCGTCCAGCGAGTCCTTCAACGTGCCCAGCGTCGCGCGGATGATCCGCTCGTCCGGCCAGCTTGCGCGGTACACCACGGCCACCGGGCAATCGGCGCCATAGGCGGGGGTCAGGTCGGCCACAACCTTGTCCAGATTGCCGATCGACAGGTGAATGGCCAGCGTCGCGCCGGTGCGGGCGAAGTTTTCCAGCGTTTCGCCCTCGGGCATGGACGAGGCGCGCCCCGGGGTCCGCGTCAGCACCACCGATTGCGCCAGCCCGGGCAGGGTCAGTTCGGTGCCCAAAGCGGCTGCGGCGGCGGCAAAGGACGGAACGCCGGGGGTCACGCTGACGGGAATACCCATCTGTTTCAGGCGCCGGATCTGTTCGCCCATCGCCGACCAGACCGACAGGTCGCCCGAATGCAGGCGGGCCACGTCCTGACCGGCGTCATGGGCGGTTTTGATTTCAGACATGATCTGATCCAGATCCATCGGCGCGGTGTTCACGATGCGCGCGCCTTCGGGGCAGTGGGCCAGGATCTCCTCGGGCACAAGTGATCCGGCATACAGGCACACCGGGCAAGCGGCGATGATGTCGCGTCCGCGCAGGGTCAGAAGGTCGGCGGCGCCCGGTCCGGCGCCGATGAAATGAACGGTCATGTCTGTCCTCCAATGGCGACCGCGCAGGTGGCAAGCCGGTCGTCCGAGATCTGTCGGGGTGAAAGCAGCCGCGCGCCCGGTCCGGCGGCGGCAAGGGCGGAAGCTTCAGCCACGCTGCCGGTGCCATGACTGGCGCGGCTGCGGGGCGAGCAGGTGAGGGTGCGTTGCCCGGCCAGATCGGCCGGGTCCGCGAAATGCAGGGGCAGGGCGCAAGCGGCGGCAAATTCGGCCAGCGCCGGATGGCCGGCCTTGTCGGCGGCGGTGGCCAGCGCGTTCACCGCCTGTCCCGCAGTGGCGCGGTCGAACGCGGCACGCAGGCTGGCGCAGGTCGCGGTGGACGAAAACCCAAGCCCGGCCACGATCATAGGGTCACGCTCCACTGCACGACCGGATAGGCCGATTTCCAGCCGCGCCGGGGGCCGAGGTCCCCGGCCTGCGCCAGCTCGATCCGCAGCAGGTCGCCGCCCAGCTTGGCGTGCCATTGGCTCAGCACCGCTTCGCTTTCCAGCGTCACGGCATTGGCCACCAGCCGGGTGCCCGAGGGCAGGTTGGCCGCAACCCAGTCCAGCAGTGCGTCGCTCAGCCCACCGCCGATGAACACCACGTCAGGCAAGGGCAGGCCGTCCAGCGCATCGGGCGCCCGGCCATGGATGACCTGCAACCGATCTTGTCCCAGCGCGTCGGCATTGGCGCGGATGCGCGCGGCGCGGTCGGCGCGCGGCTCGATTGTGGTGGCAGTCAGGGACGGGTCGCACATGAGCCACTCGATGCCGATCGATCCACTGCCGCCGCCGATGTCCCACAGATGCTCGCCCCGCGCGGGTGCCAGCGCCGACAGGGTCAGCGCGCGCACCGGCCGTTTGGTGATCTGCCCATCGGTTTCGAAAATCTCGTCGGGTTTGCCCGAGGCCATCGGCAGCGAGCGCCCGTCGCCCGAAACCTCGAGCGCAACGCAGACCGGGTGCTCGAACGCGCCCAGCAAGGCTTCGGTCAGGGACATGCTGCGCGCGCGTTCCCGAGGGCCACCGAGGGCCTCCATCACGTGCAGGGTCGTATCGCCGAACCCGGTCTCAGTCAGATAGCGGGCCAGCTCGGCCACAGCGGCCCCGTCGCGCAGCAGGACGATGGCGCGCAGGCCGCGCGACAGATGCGGACGCAGGCGGGTCAGGGGGGCGGCGTGCAGGCCGAAGGTGGCAGTGCTTTCCAGCGGCCAGCCCAACCGCGCGGCCGCCAGCGAAAAGGTCGACTGCCCCGGCCGTGCAACCCAGTCTTCGGGGGCGAAATTGCGCGCGATCACCGACCCGGCGCCAAACCAGAACGGATCACCCGAGGCCAGAACCACCGTGCGCCGGCCCTTCAGTCCCTGCAGGATGGGCAGCCCGTCGGCGAAAGGCACCGGCCATGCGATGCGTTCGGCCCCGGTTTCGGGAACCAGCGACAGGTGCCGGGGCGGGCCCATGATGACCTCGGCGCGCTCCAGCTCTTGACGGCTTGCGGCCGACAGGCCATCCAGTCCATCCTCGCCCAGGCCCAGAATGGTCAGCCACGGAGTTTCAGACATGCCCAACCTCCTGATCCTTGGCGGCACGACCGAGGCCAACGCATTGGCCCGCGCCGTGGCGGATTTGGGTGTGGCGGCAACCTATTCCTATGCGGGTCGGGTCGACAACCCGCGGCCGCAACCGCTGCCCACTCGTGTGGATGGCTTTGGCGGGGCCGAGGGGCTGGTGCGCCACATCCGCGACACCGGCGTGACCCATGTGATCGACGCCACCCATCCTTTTGCCGCGCGAATGAGCCGCAATGCCATCGCCGCCTGCCAGCAGACGCATACGCCGCTGGCCGCGCTGACCCGCTCGGAATGGACGGCTGCCCCCGGCGACCGGTGGCAGCGCGTACCCGACATCGCCAGCGCCGTCGCCGCGCTGGCCGGGCCGCCGCGCCGGGTGTTCCTTGCGGTGGGGCGCATGCATCTTGAGGATTTCGCGGCGCAGCCCCAGCATCACTATCTTCTGCGGCTGGTCGATGAACCCGGCACGCTGCCCTTTGCCGAATGCGACGTCGTCGTGTCGCGCGGGCCGTTTTCGGTTGAAGGCGACACGGCGCTGATGCGCCGGCACCGAACCGAACTGGTCGTGTCCAAGAACGCCGGCGGCACCGGCGCGCGCGCCAAGCTGGACGCCGCGCGAGCATTGGGAATCCCGGTGCTGATGATCGACCGGCCCAAGCTGCCCCGTCGGGTCGAGTTGACAAGCGTGCCGCAGGTTCTGGACTGGTTGGCTCATTCCGGCGTGGACCTTGGCGTATAGACGATGGGGCCGATGGGACGGTCGATGACGCGGGTCAGCGACGAGCCGACGATCACCACCGTCTGCATGTCGGCCATGTCGGGCGTTGCCTCAGCCAGGGTCGCGATGCGGATCGCCTCGTCTGGGCGCGATACGGCGCGGGCGAACAGGATCAGGCGCTCGGGCTCGCATTCCTGCCGCAGGATTTCCAGCGTCTTTACAAAACCTTCGGGCCGCGACTTCGAGCGCGGATTGTAGAAGGCCATCGCGAAATCGGCCTGCGCGGCCAGCCGCAGGCGTTTCTCGATCACGGCCCAGGGCTTGAGGTTGTCACTGAGGTTGATGGCGCAGAAATCATGGCCCAGCGGCGCGCCCGCCCGGGCCGCGGCGGCCAGCATGGCGGTGATGCCGGGCAGAACCTCGACAGGGATCTCGCGCCAGGTGTCGGGGCCGTTTTCCAGCGCCTCGAACACGGCGGCGGCCATGGCGAACACGCCCGGATCGCCTGATGAGACCACGACCACCCGCTTGCCCTCGGCCGCCATGCGCAGCGCGTGCTGCGAGCGGTCGATCTCGACCCGGTTGTCGCTGGCGTGAAGGGTCAGGCCCGGCCGTTCGGCCACCCGCGCAACGTAGGGAATATAGCCCACCACGTCGGTCGCCTCGGCCAGTGCGGCGGTGACCTCGGGGGTCACAAGCGCCTCGTTTCCGGGGCCAAGCCCCGCGATCTTGACCCAGCCGCTCATGGCCGACGCCCCTGTCCATGCACGATGATGATCGAGAAATAGGGCGTGACCTCGGTGCAGGCGTCACTCAGCTTGCGGACGGTCTGGTTGGGCATCTGCGCATATTCCACGATCCAGGCCCGGTCGAACAGGCCCGCCGTTTTCAGCGCGCGTTTCACCTTGTCGATGTTGCGGCCGATCTTCATCACCACCAGCGCATCGGTGCGCGCCATGCGGTCGGCCAGAACCTCTTCGGGCAGGGTGCCCATCAGCACCGTGAGGATGTCGTCGCCCCAGGTGATCGGATCACCCGAGGCCGTCCAAGCGCCCGACATGCCGGTGATCGCCGGGACGACCTCAACGGGCACTACGTCGCGCAGGCGGCTGTAGAGATGCATGAACGAGCCGTAGAAGAACGGGTCTCCCTCGCACAGCACCACCACGTCCTCGCCCTGATCGGCCAGTTCTTTCAAGCGCGCGGTGCAGCGTTCGTAGAACTCGGCCAGCAGTGCGTTGTAGCGCGGATCGGTGACCGGGATCTCGGTCGTGACCGGGTATTCCATGGGAAACTCGACCGCATCGTTGCGGATCATCCCGTTCACGATCTTGCGCGCCTGCCCGGTACGGCCGGGCTTGCGGAAATAGGCCACGTGTTTCGCGCCGCGCAACAGGCGGTCGGCCCGGACGCTCATCAAATCGGGATCGCCGGGGCCGAGGCCCAGGCCATAGATCGTGCCCATGGTCATTCCGCCCGGCTTGCGATGGCGTTGATCGCGGCGACGGTGATGGCGCTGCCGCCCAGGCGGCCCTTGACGATGCAGCTGGGCACGGGCTGGGCCTCCCACAGGGCGTCCTTGGATTCGACCGCGCCGACAAAGCCCACGGGGCAGCCGATGATCGCGGCGGGGCGGGGGCAGTCGGGGTCTTCGAGCATGTTGAGCAGGTGAAACAGCGCCGTGGGCGCGTTGCCGATGGCCACCAGCGCGCCCTCCAGATGCGGGCGCCACAGTTCCAGCGCGGCGGCGGATCGGGTGTTGCCCATCTTCTCGGCCAGCGGGCGCACGCGGTCGTCGTGCAGGGTGCAGATGACCTGGTTGTCGGCGGGCAGGCGAAAGCGCGTGACGCCTTCGGACACCATCCGCGCGTCGCACAGGATCGGCGCGCCGTTTTCCAGCGCGGTGCGGGCGGTGCGCACGAACCCGTCCGAGAAATGGATGAACTCTTCCAGCCCGACCATCCCGGCGGCGTGGATCATGCGGACGGCGACCTGCTCTTCATCCGGATCAAAGCGGGCCAGATCGGCCTCGGACCGGATCGTGGCGAAGGATTGCTTGTAGATCGCCGCGCCGTCGGTTTCGTATTCATAGGGCATCAGGTCAGGTCCATGGTCTTCAGTGTTTCGAGGTCCAGCCCGCGCTGGAGGGGCTCATCCCCCGCGCGGCCGTGTTTTACAAGATCAAATCGCCCGTCGCGGCCCACCAGCGTCAGATCGGCCGCGCCCATGCGCGCGCAGCCCTTGGCGCAGCCCGAGACATGCAGGCTGCCGGACACGCTCGGAGCCAGTGCGCGGGCGATGGCGCGGGTCTCGGCCTGTGCCTGCGGGCAGAATGGCGCGCCGGGGCAGGCGTCGGTGGTCAACAGAGGGTCGGCGCCATCCGTTACGAAGGCCGGGGCGGGGATCGCCGCCCCGCCTTCCAGCAGGAATAGCCGCCAGGGCGTGACGCGCAGGGCGGCGGCGCCCGAGGCCTCGACCAATGCGCGCAACTCGGCGGCGGGCAGTTGCCCGAAGGCCGCGCCATAGATCGGGCCGATTGCTCTGTTGCCGGGTTGCAGCGCCGGTGCCTTGGGGCCGGGGGCGCGGCCCTGCCAATCCTTTGGCAGGTCATGCACCGCGATCAGCCGGGCCATGCGGCGGGTGTCAGAAGTGAAGCGCTCGGAGAACCATTGGGCCAGATCGATCACGCGGTCAATCGCCTCATCTTCGGTCACCAAACGGCCGGTCTCGGCCCCGTCGGCGCGCAGGATCAGGCCCGAAGCTCCCCGCTCCAGCCGGATATCGGCCGAGTCCTCGGTCAGCAGCCGTGCCGCGCCGGTATCCACCGCAAAGCCGAACTTGGCGGGCAAAGCGGGCAGATCGCCCAGCCGGTCGATCAATGCCTGTGTCAGGCGCGCGGTCAGGTCGCCGGGTTGGAAAAGCGGTGACACAAGGATGTTGCGCCGGGTTTCGATGCCCGGTTCGGCATCCAGCAGGTTCAGCGCCGACAGCTCTGCCAGCAGCGCCTGATGGTCGGCCTCGGCCACGCCGCGAAGTTGCAGGTTGGCGCGGTTGGTCAGGTCGATGGTGCCGTTGCCGAACCGCAAGGCCAGATCGCACAGACCCAGCGTTTGCGCGGCGCTTAGCCGGGCCAGACGCGGGCGCACCCGTACCACCAACCCGTCGCCGGACATCATCGGGCGATGCGCGCCGGGGCACCAGCCCTTAACGACCGGGGCGCTCATCCCAACCCCTCCAGATCGGCGCGGATCGAGTTGCGACGGGTGTTCCACAACCCGGCCTCGTAAAGTGCGCGGAACCTGTCCTGCATAGCCTGATGGGCCTGCGGGTTGGCTTGCTGCAAAAACGCGTCCACTTCGGGGTTGCCCAGGGTGGCATCGTGGTAGAGGTCGAACAAATGCGGGGCGACGCTGCCTGACAGATGTGCGAACGAGGCCATGTGATCCAGCGTCGCCGCGATCTCGGCCGCGCCGCGGAAGCCGTGGCGCTGCATTCCGGCGATCCAGTCGGGGTTGGCGGCGCGGGCGTGGACCACGCGACTGATTTCCTCGGGCAGGGTGCGGGCGCGGGGCGTTTCAGGGCGGGTATTGTCCAGGTGGTACAGCTGCGCCTGACCGCCGGTCAGCTTCTTGGCAGCGGCAAATCCGGCCTCATGCGTGGCATAGTCATTGGCCAGCAACAGATCGGTCTCGGTCAGGTCCTGCAGGTGCACGAAGCTGTCGGCCTGCGCCACGCGCTGGGTGATCCCGTCGGGGTCGTGGGCAATGTGCTCGCCCTCGAAGGCGAAGGCGCTGGCGTCCAGCCAGGCCTGACCGGCCTGCGCGCGGGCCTCGTCTGTATAGGTCTCGGACAGGTGGGTCATGTTCAGCCCATAGCTGCCCGGCGCCGGGCCATAGACGCGGGCGGCGGGAGCGTGGCCGGCGTAGGGGTTCCAGTCTGGCGCCTCGTCGCGCTCGGACAGCGCCCGGACCGCCTGACCGAACAGGGCCGACAGGGTCGGGAACACGTCGCGGAACAGGCCCGAGACGCGCAAGGTCACGTCCAGCCGTGGGCGCTCCAAGTCAGTGATCGGAAGAACCTCGATCCCGCTCACGCGCTCCGACCCCGGATCCCAGACCGGTTTGACGCCCAGCAGGTGCAGCGCCATGGCGAATTCCTCGCCCGCCGTACGCATCGTGGCCGAGCCCCACAGATCGACGATCAGGCCCTTGGGGTAATCGCCTTCCTCCTGCAGGTGGCGGCGCACCAGTTCTTCGGCCAGTTTTACCCCCTGCGCATAAGCCGCGCGGGTGGGGACGGAGCGCGGATCGGTGGTGAACAGGTTGCGGCCCGTGGGCAGCACGTCGGTGCGCCCGCGATAGGGTGAGCCCGACGGGCCGGCCTCGATCCGCTTGCCGGCCAACGCGTCCAGCAATGCCGTGCGTTCGGCCCGTGCCGAAGCGGCGGTGTCAAAATTGCCCGCAACCTGCGGCGCGCGGCCAAAGACATGCAGGCCGTCGCCGAACTGGCTTTCCTTGATGTCACAGACGAAACGGTCGATGCGGGTGATCGCCTCGGCGGTGCTGGTGGCCTGATCCAGCCCCAGATCGGCCTCGAGCCCGATGGCGCGGGCCTCGTCACGGATATCGGCCTGCAGCCGGTCGCGCCGCTTGGGGTCCAGCCCGTCGGCGTTCGAGAACTCGTCCAGCAGCGATTCCAACCGCACCATGCGGTCGGGCGTGCTGCTCTGCTTCATCGGCGGCGGGATGTGGCCCAGCGTCACGGCCCCGACCCGGCGCTTGGCCTGCGCGGCTTCGCCCGGGTCGTTCACGATGAACGGATAGATCACCGGCAGATCGCCGATCAGCGCCTCGGGCCAGCATTCGGCCGACAGGGCCACCGATTTGCCCGGCAGCCACTCCAGCGTTCCGTGGGCGCCGACATGGATCAGCGCGTCCGCCCCCAGCCCGTGCCGCAGCCACAGGTAGAAGGCCACATAACCATGACGGGGCGTGCGCGACAGGTCGTGATATTCGTCGTCACGCAGCTCGGGCACGCCACGTTCGGGCTGCAGCGCCACCAACGCCCTGCCGCGCCGAAGCGCGGTGAAGTGGAAGGCCCCATCGGCGCAGGTCGGGTCGTCCTCGGGCGCGCCCCAGACGGTGTCCAGATCGGCGCGCAACGCCTCGGGCAGTTGTGCCAGCGCTGCGCGGTAAGCATCGACCGACCATGAAATCCGGGCGTCCAGAAGCGTTTCGGCAATCGGTTCGGCGGGGGCGGTGTCATACCCCGCGCCTTGCAGGTCGGACAGGATCGCCTCGGCCGAGGCCAGTGCGTCCAGCCCCACCGCATGGGCCATCTGCCAGTCCTTGCCGGGATAGGTGGACAAAACCAGCGCGGGTACCTGTTGCGCCTTTGGTTTCTCGGCCAGGTCCACCCAGGCCATCGCCCGGTCGACGATGGCGGTGATCCGGTCCGGCTCGGGCCGGTGGGCAAAGCGGGAATATTCCAGATGCGGGTCGCGCTTGCCCGGTTCCTTGAACGAGGCGACACCGGCCGAGATGCGCCCGTCCACTTCGGGCAGCACCACATGCATGGCCAGATCGGCAGGCGACAGGCCGCGTTCGGCCTCGGCCCACGCCTTGCGGCGCGAAGTGGCCAGCGCGACCTGAAACACCGGCACGCCCGCCACGTCCAAGGGCGATGTGCCCGACGCGCCTTTGCCCGAAAACGAGGTGGCATTGATGATCGCCGAGGGCGTCATCGCGGGGATATTCTCGGCCAACCACTCAGCCGCCGTAGGCGCCTTGAGCGAGGGTGCGAATAGCCCCACCGCCTGATGACCCCGCGCGCGGATTTCCCGGATCAGCGCCGCGACCGGCGCGGTATCGGCTGAGGTCAGGTAGGCGCGGTAGAAGGTTACGATGATGCGCCGGCCTTGGCCTGCGAAGGCGTCCTCGGGCGCGATCACGCCGCGATCCGGGCACCACGCGCCGCAGTCGGGTAGTGTCTTGGCCCCCATCACCGGCCCGGCATACAGCCCCGCTGCCAGCGCCATCTGCGCCAGAGCCGCCTGGGCTGCCACTTCGCCGCCGGTATCGCACAGATGCGCCAGCCGCCGCAGGGTCGAGACCGGCAGGGTGGAATAATCGTCCAACCGCGTATCCTCGCGCCCGTCGGCGGGCAGAACCGCCAGCGCGATGCCCTTGGCCTGCGCCAGCGCCAGCACCTGCTGCAACCCGTAGGGCCAGTAGGGCACGCCGCCGATCAGCCGGATCAGGATGCCCTTGGCGCCCTCCAGCGTCTGTTCGACATAGGTATCGACCGACAGCGGGTGTTTCAGCGCCGTCAGGTTGGCCAGCCGCAACGAGGGCATCCGCCCCTCGGGCCCGCCGCCGCGATGCCATCCGGCTGCGAAGGCACCCAGATCGCTGTCCGAAAAGGACAGCACCACCAGATCCGCTGGGCTCTGGCCCAGATCGGTCGGGGTCTCGGTTTCCTCGAGCCCGTGGCTTTCGCGAAAGACGACGTGCATCGGTGCTTACTCGGCGGCCTCGGTGACGCCCGTCAGGATGCCGCGGATCGCAGCCTCGTCGATGTCGTGATGCTCGGCGATGACAACAAGGCGCGAGCGGCGCTCCTCGTCCGGCTTCCACGGGCGGTCATACTGGTGCCGCACCCGCGCGCCGACCGCCTGAACCAGCAGGCGCATCGGCTTGCCCTGAACGGCGGCATAGCCCTTAACACGCAGGATGTTCAGCTCGTTTGCCAGACGCTCGATTTTGGCGACCAACTGCGCCGGGTCGGTCTGTTCGGGCAGTTCGACAACGATGCTTTCGAAATCGTCATGTTCGTGGTCGTCATGGCCATCGTGATGCGAGGGGCGGGCGTCCATGTCGTCTTCGGCTGCGGCTTCCAGTCCCAGCACCACGCGCACGTCCACCGCGCCCTCGGCAACCTCGACTACGGGCAGGGGGCGCGGCGCCTCGGCGGCGATGACCTCGCGCGCCTTGGCCACGCCTTCGGGGCCGGCCAGGTCGGGTTTGGTCAGAAGGATGATGTCGGCGCACGAGATCTGATCTTCGAACACCTCGGACAGGGGCGTTTCGTGGTCGATCGAGTCATCGGCCATGCGCTGGGCGTCCACTACCGCGACATTCGGGGCAAAACGGCCTGCAGCCACGGCCTCGGCATCGGCCAGCGCGATCACGCCGTCCACGGTGATCTTGGAGCGGATATCGGGCCAGTCGAACGCCTTGAGCAGCGGTTTCGGCAGGGCCAGACCGCTGGTTTCGATCAGGATGTGGTCGGGGCGCGGGTCCAGCGCCATCAGCGCCTCGATCGTGGGGATGAAATCGTCGGCCACGGTGCAGCAGATGCAGCCATTGGCCAGTTCCATGATGTTCTCCGCCGGGCAATCGGGGATGGCGCAGCTTTTCAGGATTTCGCCATCGACGCCCACGTCGCCGAATTCGTTGACCACCACGGCCAGCCGCTTGCCCTGCGGCTCGGACATCAGGTGGCGGATCAGCGTGGTCTTGCCCGAGCCGAGAAAGCCGGTGATGACGGTGACGGGAAGTTTTTCGAGGGTGCTCATGCTCAGGCTCCAATCGGGGGAATGCGGGCGGCGCAGTTCTTGCGGAAATGTTCAGGGCGGTCGCGCCATTTCACAAGGCCATCATCGGCGGCTAGGTACTTGGTGGCGCCTTCGACGATGATCTCGACATGGTCGGATTCGTTGAGGTTCTCATAGACGAAGGTCCAGCGCGACGGCCCGCCGCGCAGAACGATCGAGCAGCCCTGGTCGCAGTTCGACAGGCATTCGACCGGCTTCAGGGTGATGCCTTCGGGCAGGTCGGCGGCGGCCAGCGCCTTGTGCAGCAGCGTGCCGGGGCGCTGGGCGTCGTCCTCGATGGGCAGCCCGCGTCGGCAGGTGGTGCAGACCAGCAGCTCGACTGGTGTGGTCTCGGTCACGTCTCTCATCCCCATCACTCGGTTGTCGGGGGACGGGGTATGCGCGGGCCACGTTGCGGACATGGGCCCGACACCGGAACACCCCGTCCGGTTTGTATTCGGGCGTTGGCAGGTCTCCCGGCTTGCGGATGTCAGAGCAGTGCTCTGTCGGATGTCCCGCCTTCCCGGCCTGCGGCCAGTGGCATTTGGGCACCCTCTCCGGTCACGGTCGCGGGGGCGGCTGCGTTTGACGGAAAACCGCTGACGCATTCCCTTTTCATCTGTTTGCACAGACACCAACGCAAGCGACATGCGGTACGGGCAGGGGGGTTGTCAAGCGCGCAGGGGCAAGTGCTTTGCGTCGGATCGAAAAAGCGACTTGCCGGGGTCAGTCCGCGGCATCACCGGCCAATCGGTCGCGCAACCACGCGAGGAACAACTGGGCGGGGATGGACGGAGGCGCCGCGCTGACGCTGCGGATCAGGTAGTGCGACTGGGCAAAGGGAATCGCCGGCCCTGCAACCCGGATCGGCGCGCCCTGCGCGATCGCGTTGCGCCCGAACCGCTCCAGAACGGTGGCGTAGCCCGCGCCGGCCATCACCAGTTGCAGCGCCGTGACGGTCGTATCCGCCGAATGCCGCGCGGGGCGGTCGGGCAGGTCGGTGTCCGTCGCCTCGAAGTACCGCGCCCAGTTGTCCTCGTACCCCAGAATGTGGATCAACGGGCCGTTGCGCAGGTCTGGCGCCGGGTCCTGCGCCCGGCAGATGGGCACCAGCCGCTCCGAGCACAGCCGGTCGGCCGCAACACCGGGCCAGTCGCCATAACCCAGCCGGATTTCCACGTCCACATCGGCAGGCGCGGCCGAGTCGTTCCAGATATGCGACACCAGCCGCACGGGGATCTCGGGGTGCTGCGCGCTGAACGCGGGCAGCTCGGCCGCGATCCAGTAGGTCATCGACGATATCGCCGCCCGGATGGTCAACGCCTGTCGCGAGGCGGGGCCGAACAAGCTGTTGGTGGATAGCGCGATATCCGACAACGCCCGGCGCACGGTCAGCGCATAGGACTGGCCCAGCTCGGTCAGCGACAGGTGTCGTGCGTTGCGGGCAAAAAGCGGCTGCCCGAGGTCCGCCTCGAGCGAGCGGATATGCAGCGACACCGCCGTTTGCGTCAGGCCCAGTTCCTGCGCGGCGGTTGTGAAATTCAGGTGGCGGGCAGCGGCCTCGAAGCTGCGCAGCCAGGCCGGATTGGGCAGGCGGTCCATTCAGCACCAAAATTTTTTGCATCTAAACTGACTTTTTATTCGTTTCTTTTGTCGGTGGGCAACGGAAATACTCGGGCCAACGAAATTGCGCCTGCAGGAGGGCAGAACATGAAGGTCGGGTTCATCGGTTTGGGCAATGTGGGGGGCAAGCTGTCGGGGTCGCTGCTGCGCAACGGTATCGACCTGACGGTATACGACCTTAACCCCGATCTTGTGGCGGAGTTCGCCGCCAAGGGGGCAAAAGCCGGTGAAAGCCCGGCGCAGATGATGCGCGATTGCGATGCGGTCATCACCTGCCTGCCGTCGCCCGCTGCCTCGGACGCGGTGATGCAGCAGATGCTGCCCGAGGTGACCCACGGCAAGATCTGGATGGAGATGTCCACCACTGACGAGGCCGAGGTCAAACGCCTGGGGGCCATGGTGATCGAGCGCGGCGGGGCGGCGGTGGACTGCCCGGTTTCGGGCGGGTGCCACCGGGCGGCCACGGGCAATATCTCGATCTTCGCGGGCTGCGACCGGGCAACGTTCGAGCGGATTCTGCCGTTCCTGACGACGATGGGCCGGCGTATTCTGCATACCGGCGATCTGGGCACGGCCTCGGTTCTGAAGGTGCTAACCAACTATCTGGCCACCGCCAACCTGATTACCTGCGCCGAGGCGCTGGTGACCGCCACGGCCGCCGGGATGGATCTGAACACCACCTATGAGGCGATCAAGATCTCGTCCGGCACGTCTTTCGTGCATGAGACCGAAAGCCAGGTGATCCTGAACGGCTCGCGTGATATTTCCTTCACCATGGACCTGGTGAAAAAGGATATCGGTCTGTTCCAGGAGGTCGCCGACCGCGCCGGCGTGCCTTTGGAGATGAACCCGTTGATGATCAAGATTTTCGACGACGCCATCGCCCGCTATGGCGAGCGCGAGCTGTCGCCTAACATCATTCGGCGGCTCGAGGATGCAACCGGGCTGAGCATTACCGCACCCGGTTTTCCGGCCGAGATGCAGGACGATGAACCGGAAGAGCCGGGGTACGAGGTGATTCCGCAAGGTAGAAGCGCGGTCTGATCGGACGGTCAGCGCAAACGCGCGGTTTCGGAGGTGTCTTGCATGGATCGAGTGCGTAGGTGGTGCTCCTGCGCTGACTAAACCCTTGCCCGATAGTTACTGGTTAGCTCGGCTGGGCTAACCATCTCCGCACGTATTTTGGCGTTTCGTATCAACAAACTGTTCCAGTCGACTATTATTAGGACCAGAGAGCAGCGATGCAGTGCGAGGCTAAAAAGTTGGAGGCGAGTACCGGAATCGAACCGGTGTACACGGATTTGCAACGCACTCTAGGCGCTACGGATGCACACTGGCGCGACAGGCCGAGACGCCTCAGAGCCCAACGGGCGTTTACTCTCGCAACGTTCGGGACAGGTCCGGGGTTCACTGGCGCAACAGGTGCAACGACTGCTCATTTCACCCCGTTCCCACCCAGCAACGACCCGAGTTTGTCCATCGCGTCTATGTGTTGGGCGTCGTCCGTGTCCACATACAGGTCATAGGTGGTCTGGAACCGGCTGTGGCCCATCAACTGCTGCAGGGTTTTGGGGTCGGTGCCGGTCGCGTTGACCGCCTTGCCGAACGCGTGGCGCAGGCCGTGGATAGCTGATGCCTCCGGCAGGCCGAGTTTGTTTCGTGTTCTCCATGCGATGGCCGACAGGGTGTCCAACCGGTAGAACTCCCCGGTGGGCTCCACGAACACACCACCGGTGTCCACCCATGCGTTGCCCGCAGCCAGCCTGAACTCAGCAACCCGGGCGAGTTGCGCCCAAAGCACGGCCTCCAGAGGGGCCGAGAGGGGCAGGGTGCGGTGGGAGGCGTCCGACTTGGGTTCCGACAGCACGTAGTCGCTCCGACCGCCCCGGGACACCCGCATCAGGCTCGTTTCGATGACCACCTGACGGGCGGGGAACCGGATTGCTGGTATCAACAGGCCCCCGGCCTCCGAGCGCCGGCACCCCGACAGGCCGATGAACCGGAAAAAGTGGCCGTAGGGCGTCTTGTCCATTTCGGACAGGAACTGGCCGGCCTGTTCCACCGTCCACGAGGGCTTTTTACCTTTTCGGGGTGCCCTCGGCATCGAACTGGCCTCGGCCACGTTGTAGGGCAGCAGCCGCTTGCGCACCGCGTCCCCGAGCGCGGACACCATGATGGTCCGACACTGGCGCACCGTGGTGGGTGACAGTTCGCGGCCGGTGGCACTGAACTTGCCCGAAAGCAGTCCCCGCAGCCAGAACTCCACGTCATCGGGGACCAGTTTTGCCAGTTCGATGTGCCCGATGGCCCGCTTTGCGCTGTCCAGTTTCGCCCGGTAGCCGTCCAGCGTGTTGTGGCGAATCTCGCCCATCGCGACCTTGTTCGCGACCCAATTGTTCAGATAAGCCGCGAGCGTTGATCGGCCCGTCCGGACGCCCTGATGGGTCTGGGTCTCCACTTCTGCCTTGAAAGCGAGCGCGGTTTTGTGGTCCCGAAAGGTGCGACTGCGGCGAACCCGTTTTCCGGTCCTGTCCGTGTGTTCGTAGAAGACCTTCCACTTGGGCCCGTTTCGGTCCTTGTACTTGCTGATACTCGCCATTTTTCACTCCGATTTTGTCCAAAAAGGACCACCGGAACATACAACAAAATACCCTTGTCAACCCCCCGGCTGACATGAGGGGTGCGACACCGTGCCGCACTATGAATCGCACTATGAATCGCACTTCCGCCGCCACGACGAGTGTGCTCGGATGGGTGAAATCATCCATCAGGAGGCGAATAATGATTGACAAAACGTGGATTACTGTGCGCGAGGGAGCGGAGATTCTCGGGGTGAACCCCCAGACTGTTCGGAGGCTGTGCAAGGCCGGCCGCATCCGCTCGACGCGAATCGGGACGCTGCAAATTCGAATCGTCCGCGAAGACGTGGAGAAAATCCTCGAAACCTCGGCCTACGCCGCAGAATAACACCCAACTCAGCGAGGGACACTATGACCATGCAGCCAGACCAGCGCCCCGAACCAGAACTGTGTCGGGGTCACGGCATCAACGACAAACCCGGGACCTCGTTCAACAGCATCACCATCCCGGGCATCCGCAAACTGGCGGCCAACCCGCAACAGGTGCCGAAGGACAAGGCCGACTGGGTGATACCTTCGACCTACCGGGCGGCCGACGCTCGATCGGCCATGCCGCAACTCGACAAGGGCGAGTTCTATATGCTCGTGGTCGATGTTGATGACGGCAACCCCAGTCTGGGCGAGGTGCGGGACGCGGTGGTGGAGGTTCTCGGCGCTTGCCAAACCATCATCTATTCAACGGCGTCAGCCACGAAAGAACTCCGCAAGTGGCGAGTGATGATTCCACTTCAAGTACCCATCGGCGGGGGCGAATACGAACTGTTTCAACAGGCACTGATGGAACTGCTGGACGTCGCCGGCATCGACATGGACATTTCGGGGACGCGGGTTGCCCAGTTGTCGTATCTGCCGAACCGGGGGCCAGACTTTTATGAACACCAGTGCACCGACGACCCGGCGCTGTTCGTGGGCCCGAAGCACCCATTACGTAAGCGGGCCGAGGCCATCCGAAAAGCCGCGCAAGTTGCAAACGAGGCCGCGAAGGCCCGGCAAAAGGGCGGCGTCTCGAACCAGATACAACGCTACAACGACGACCACCCATTGGAAGCCGAGTTGGAGCGGTTCGGATACAAGAAACAGCGCGGCAAACTGTGGAGGTCCCCGAACGAAAAACAGGGCGGTGGCACCTCGATTCCTGTGCCTGGGCGCTGGGTTTCTTTCTCAGGAAAGGACGCCGGCGCCGGCATCGGGTTCGGCACAAAGTCGGGGCACCGGTCAGGCGATGCGTTTGACCTGCTGGTGCACTACGAATACGGGGGTGACCGCGAGGCCGCGTTCAAGGCCATCGCGAAGGACTACCCACCACTGTCAAAACACCCCGAAAGGGACGCCATCGTGGCCGAGGTGGCAAAGGACCATGACCCCCGAGGGCTGTCGTCGCTCGGGGACGCGGTGGCCGAAATAGAAGCCCGGTTCAAGGATACGGGCATCCGAAAACACAAGAAGCCTGAAATAGAGGCACTCGTCAAAGCCGTCTGGGAACGCGAGTTCGCGCAGGAAGAGGCACAAGGGCTGCCCGATGCCGTGTTGGAGTGGCCGAAACTGGAACCCAAGGGCAACAAGGTGGTCCTGCCCGACCTACTGGACGCGCTCGTGGGCAGGTTCAGGGGCTACCTGTCGCTGGACGACCGCATTCTGGACCTGCTGGCCCTGTGGGTCGTAGGCGCCGGGAACGCAAACCTGTTTTCCCAGTTCCCACGCGTCTTGATAAAGAGCCCCGAACCAAACTCGGGCAAGACGACCGTGCTGGAACTCATGGCCTTCACCGTTCCGCAGGCCGTCATTCTGGACCGGTCAACGTCCGCATCCGTCATCGCCATGTTCGACCTCGCAAAAGGCTCGGTGGCGTTTTTCCTCGACGAACTGGACACGTGGGTTGCCACGAAAGAGGGTAACGACGATATGACCGGCATCTGGAACTCTGGTTTCGAGCGGGGCAAACAGTCGGCGAAGATGGAGCAGATGGGCAACACGTGGCAACCGGTGTTCCGGTCGCTGTACGCGCCGGTGGCGGGCGCCTCGCTCCACGACCTGCCGCCCGCAAACGAGAGCCGGGCCTACGTGGTTCGCATGGTGCCCGACCGCACGGGGAAGAAGCAAAACATCCGGAAAGAGAAGAACGTTCTCGGGGGCAACCCGCTGGACGACCTGCGACAACAGGTGGTGGACTTCTGGGCGGGAGACCCCGAAATAGAACTGGCCCCGAGCACCGAAGACCTTGACGGACTGGGGGGCCGGGATGCTGACCGCGCAGTGCCCCTGATTCTGCTCGCACGGTTCGCGGGCGGTGACTGGTACGACCGACTGCGGGCTGGGATGGCCTATATCGAAGAACGGAACGACCCAAAACAAGGGCCAAACCGGGAACTGCTGGAGGACCTGTGCAGGGTCTACGTCGCCGGCGACCCGGGACACCTGCCGAGTTCGGACGCGGTGTCACGTCTGGTGAACATGACGGACCGACCATGGGGCGACCAGAACGCCGGGCTGGGCATCACACAAGCCGAACTGGCGGAACTGCTGCGACCCTACGACCTGCGCCCTAAGAACGTCTGGGTGGATGGAAAGTCACCGAAAGGATACAAGCAGGAAGAACTGGAACACGTGTTCGAGGTGTATCTCGGCCCGAACTGGCCTAGCGCCTATCTGGACGTACCTGCGGAAGACCCGTACCCCGACAGGCCGACGTTCTAGCCGCTAGGCGAGGGGTCCCTAGCGCCCTTTCAGGGGGGTCTCTGGCGGGTACCCGCTAGGGGCTCGGAACCACGAAAGAACAAACTCCGTTCGTACTCTGAGACATTGTCAACCGGGGGGTTGCTAGCGCCCTAGCGCCTCTCCGGGGTATGGAAAAACCATGTGAAAGACGAACGGCCCTGAACAGACCGACAGGTGCGCATATTTCGTTTTGTCCCCCGAAAGACCGCTAGGGCGCTAGGTGTATATAGTTCTATATTTTATAGAATAAACTCCGTTCGTGTTCTGAACGTGTTCGAGGCCCTAGCGCCCCCCAACGCTAGGGACCGCTAGGTGCCGCCAGAGGTGTGTTTCGTGGTCCTGCAACGTACTGAAACGGGACATCTTCTCACGACCATATCGGCCGTGTTCCCCTTTCGGGATGAAGCGACACCCGAACAACCGAGGCGGTGACAACCCGTTCTACCAGAGCACCGCATGGAAGCGCGCAAGGCGTCAGGCGCTGGAACGTGATGGTTGGGCCTGTGTGCTGTGCGGTGCATCAGTTCGTGGCAAGGGTCGCGCTCGGGTCGATCACATCCACAAGGTGGAAGGGGCGCCCCATCTCGCGCTCGAAGTCGGGAACATGCGCACCCTATGTACCCGGTGTGATGCCATCAGGCACAGCCGCGACCGTGGGCCGGGGCGTAGCCGGGACGCCGAGGCCGAACAACACGATAATGGTGGCATGTCCGCGTCATGGCGGGCTGCTTATGAGGCCGAACGATGAACAAACGCCACCCATCCCATGCGCTGCAATCGTCGCTTTCCTCCACACAATTGGGAGGAGAGGCGATTGATGTGTGTAAAAGGGGGGGCAAAAGGTTGCAACGATATGCCGACACCACAACCCACTAACGTCTCCCTATCAAGCTACGAAGCGAGGATATTCGAATGCCAAAAGGAAGCGGTCTGACACCCCGAAAGAGTGTCGCGACATCGTCAGAACTTTGGAAGCATCTCGGTGACGACCCCATCGAATGGCCCGCAGATGTGGAGATGTGGCAGCACGACCAAGCTAAGGCTGAGCGCGTGTTCCAAGAGGTGTTGTTGGGTCGTCCAAGGTCTCGGTGGACCGGAACGGATGTCCATCTAGCCGCGATCTACGCTCGTACGCTTGTCGAACATGAGTACACGCATCGAATGGTGCAAAAGGAAGGTCACCTAACCCAGAACAGCAAAGGCGATTGGGTTCGGTCGCCATGGCTGAGCCTTCACATCAACCTGCAGTCGCTTCTGATCGCCCAAGCCAAACAGCTGGGTATCGTGGCGCGTCCCGGAAACAAAAAAACAGCGGACGACGAACGAGCGTCAGCCGAGGCGGCAACCCAAAAAATAAACGAGAATGTTGTGCGACACGACCTGCTCGCTTGAGTCGCGGTCCAGATCAGGGTCCGGGCGCCCTAATTGAATCAGAACACTCGGACCGCGTTTTTCGATAGCGGACGTTCAACAAAACTAGGCCAACGACTGAGTTGCGGGACAAAACAGACATTCCCTGCAGGTGCTATACATGAAAAATCACCGGCAGTCAGACGACACGAGTAAAGCAAAGTGGGTGTTGTCGCGGCGTTCGATTGAGCTACGTCACGTCGGGGCTGATAACTCGGAAAACGATTGGGAGAAGTGAATGAAAGAAATTGTTAAGTCTGCCAGTCTCATTACTTTCGCTGCAGCGCCCGCGCTTGCTCAAGAAACTGTCACGCCCAAGACATACATCCGGGCTGAAGTCGACATGTCCTTCTCCCAGTTCCAGCTTAATGCTGGAAGTGACGTGAACCGCTTCTACTACATCCGCAAGCCGACGCCACTGGACGCGCAGGCCGTGGTACGGATGAACCGCGATACGCTTTATGCCGGCTCCGTGGTCGATACCGAGGGCGGCGCAACGATCACGATTCCTGAGTTTCCGGATGACCGCTATTTCTCTATCCTCGTCATCGACAACGACCACTACGCGCCCGTGGTCTTCTACGAGCCGGGCACTTACGAGATCCCGGGCGACACCAAATATGTCGCTCTGATCATGCGGATCCAGATCATGGACCCGAGCGATCCGGCGGATGTGGCGCTCGTCAACGATATGCAGAACAAGTTCGTCATCGAAGCGGCAAGCCACGATCTCTTCCCCGAACCGCAATGGGACGTGGACAGCATGCTCGCCCTGCGTGCCGAGTACGAAAAGGAATTCCAGAAGTTCAGCCAGTACGAGCCCGACTGGATGGGCCCGCGAGGCGAAGTGAACGAGGAAACCCGCCATCTCGCAGTCGCTGGTGCCTGGGGGCTCTTCCCGGAGAAAGATGCCGTCTACATCAACTACACCGGCCCGGCCTCAGCGGAAGCCTGCTATACGGCGACCTACGAAGTGCCGCCCAATGATGCCTTCTGGTCGATCACCGTCTACGGCGCCGACGGCTTCATGGAGAGCGACAACAACATTGTTAATGACCGCAACGTGAGCCTGAACGACGACGGCACCTTCACTGTGCACTACGGCGCTGAGGTGCTCTGCGGCGCACAGCCCAACCGCGTCGACATCAGCGACGGCTGGAACTTCTTGATGCGCATCTACCGCCCCGGCCAGGCCGTGCTCGACCGGACATACACATTGCCAGACGTCACGGAGGCAAACTGATGACCCGAACATTTGCACCTGTGTTTTTCGTCGGCATGATCTTTGCCGGTGCGGCCATGGCTGATGGCACCCAGGTCACTCTCGACAATTTTACGATCGCCGAAACTGACAAATACATGTCGGAGCACTCTGCTGAGCATGAAGTGAACACAATCCGGCATTCGCGCGAGCCATCCAGTCCGGACAACCAGTTCGTAATCACCGAGAACAAGGATGTGCTCTATAGCCATGCTGTCGTCGATACGATGGGTGGTGCGACGATCACCAATCCTGACTGGGATTACCTTTCGATGATCCAGATCATCGACGAGGCGCACTATACTCTGCACGTGCTTTATGCTGGCGAGAGCGTCACTCTGACCCCTGAGGACCTGACCACAGGCCGCTACGTGTTTCTCAACATGCGAACCGGGTTGAAATCAACGGATGAGGCCGGACTTGCAGAGGCGCACGCGCATCAGGATGGCTTCCTGATTGAGGCCGCTTCGACAGAGCCCTATGCGCCCAAGGGGTTCGATACCGAAAGCCTCGATGTTGTCAGGGCCTCGCTGGTCGCTCGAGCAGCAGAAGCAGACAAGCCGGAGTTGTTCTTTGGCCGCCCGGAGGATGTTGACCCGGAAATGTTCCTGATTGCCACAGCGAAAGGGTGGGGCGGCTTGCCTTACAAGGATGCTGTCTACATTTCGACGATCGTTCCTGAGGGCGCTTCGGCTGAAGGCGCATGTTCCGAGATGACCCTGCCGTCCCCACCTCTGAAATTTGACGACGGTGCGTTTTTCTCGGTGACGACCTACAGTGCAGAAAGCTGGATCGTCGAAGAGAACTTTGCTCTGAACAATCGGGCGGCGGAAGAGAACGCGGACGGTTCCATCACGTTCCGATATAATTGTCCGGGGCAGCCAAACAACATCGACGTGCAACCCGGCTGGACGCAGGTCATCCGCCTCTATCAACCGGAAAGTGCCGAAGCTATTACGGATTACGTGGCCCGAATTACCTCAGAGGTTAAGGTCGTTCCTATCAAATAGCGAACACGCACCTGCAAGTCTTACAGATCACCGCCGGGCACTGCCCCTCCCCCTGATATGCCCGGTGGTTCCGGGGCGGTGCTCTTCCTGTCGCCGCCCCGTCTCAGACAGAGCGAGACTGGCTGATATTTTCAACGTTTAGCGCATTCTCAAAACGGCCGATCGAGTAAATTCTTAGCAGTGATCCGTTGAGCCCTTTTGTCCGAGTGTCCGACATCGGTGCCCCAAAGTTCTTTGCGCTGTGAATGAATGACCTCTTTTAATTTGCGGCGCAGTCATTGGATTTGGCAAAAAGTTCGCTGCATTTGCGAAAGGCGAACCAATAGCACCTCCGCTTCGGGCTCGTAGCAGTCGCTCGTAGAGTTTGGACGAATGGCGGCTACGCGAACCTTCCAGACTTTCGATTAAGTAACTTCAAGGGACGCGACCGGCCCCCTGCGAACATTGAGCAGCAGAACTCCCCTGCGGTGCAGCTTCGCCGAAGCAGTCGTTTGGAAATCGATAAAGCAATGTCGAATTGCTGCTTCAGCATACGTCACCCAACGTGGACTGTTACGTCATATCCCAGAGACTTTAGAGATTTCGAAGTTCGCCCGTTCCGGGGTGGGAAGCGATCTGGCATTGCCCACCCGACAAGTTCGCCCAATGCGCTTACCCCGAGGCCCTCCATTTTCCATTTCGGGTCATGAAAGGCGGTCCAGAGGCGCTCCGGCAACTGTGCCTCCGGGCCACTATAGAGGATGAAATTCAAGAGCTGCTTCACGTCGTTGCCACCAGCGGACTTGTCGCTCCAAATCCGCTTCGAGAGCGCGTCGACTTTTTCTGGTATCGTGTACCTGGTCCCGTCCTCACGAAGACCGACAGCCTTATTCGCGACGCGTCGCGCATAGTCTTTGATGGAATGTATACCCATGCAGAGCTCGCGGAAGGCCTCATATTCCATATGCTCTATGGCCTCGGCAGTGAGCGCCTCCCGCAGCATGGGCGCGGTGGAATTCAACACAACGTCTTCTTCGGACGGGGCCTTGGGCAAGTTGCGCCACCACTTGATGGCGTCAGCGAGCGCAGCATCAGGGTTCCTCTGGTTTTGCTCGAAATGGTCGGTGTAGAGAGCTCTGCGTCCGTCGAAGGTACGCTGATAGTAGTGCGCGTGGAGGAACTGGTCGCCCTGAGCACCTGCAGGGGTATCGCCGTCAATCCAAGAGGGCCTGTTCTCAGGCTTGCTCACCAAGTTTCCGATATCGCGGAGCTGTTGCAGCGTAGAGTGCCATTCCTCAAGGAATGCCTCCCGGCGGCGGTCAGCGGCTTTTTTCTTCCCGGTCTGCACGAGCCCAGACCACTGGTTGAAACTCGGGCTGTTCCAGAACTCTTCGGACGGTGGCTCCGAACGCGCAATCTGCGTTGCGCGCTTCTGCATAACTTCGAGCAACTCGTCTGTCAGCGGCGTCGAATTCCGATCGAGCACGTCAAAAAGTTCAAGGATATCTTCGGCCATTTCATCCGTGATCTCGGCTTCGGGAAAGAAGCAGCCGGCCTCGACGTTCTTGTACCAGGCGCTCGCAGTGAGGTTCGCGGAGCCGATGTAGAGGCCGTACTCGCGCCACCAGATTACCTTCGCATGGTGATGCTGAACGAGGCGGCATTTGAAACGGGCCGACTTGCGGGCGAGGAACGCGGACAGGATGGAAGGTTTGACCGGGACGCCTTCGTCGAGGCGACCAAAATACTTTAGTGGAATGCCGTTGTTCCAACACCAGTCGAACAGAAGGTTCATATCTGTCGCGTATGCGACCGCTGCCAGAACCTCTTGTGTCTCAGCAGCCGCGTTCAGTGTGATGTTCGTCAGATAGTCCCCGTTAATGCCGCCCATTATAAGTTGCATATAGACCTCAAATCAGAAATTACTTTGTATTGTCCAGCCCATAGCGGCCATTCAAGTCGACTTATGTTGCGCGCCGCAGTGAGCCTGAAGCGATCTCTTGATCTGCTGGCAGCATCAGCGTCGAATCCTTAGTTAATACGTGCAAAAAAGTGTGCTGAGTAGCCCTGAAGAATGGCCAAACTGCCTGAGGGGAGCGAAGCACTCCCTCAGGCTCGCCGAAAGATTTCTGCTATTCAGCTGGCCACGCCCTTAGCGCAAGTGTGGCCATCTCTTTCTGCCGATCATCCACCTCCTTCGGTGACCAGCCTTCGTATTCTCCGAGTGCAGCGGTGGTAGTTAGGCTGCTCTTTTTAAAAAACGGCTTCTTAGCAGCAAAACTACCGTTTGGCATACCGTTGTTCTCGCTCCTCCGAAGGAGGCAAAGGTTGCCAAGCCGAGCTTTGAATTCCGCGTGCGTATCAGCATCAAAGCTCTCCCAGCCCGTCGTAGGGAGAGCTTTGGGAAGTATGTGCTCAAGGGTGATCTGGTTAGGGTCGGTATTGACCCACTCCTCCTCACCTTTATCCGGCGACGCAGTGTGCTCTAACTCCCTCAGAATATATCGGGCCAAGGCCGCCTTCGATACACGAGCACTTGCGAACGCCTCCTCGAAATCTTTGTCCGAAACGAATATCTTTTTTAGGGCGGCTATGAGTTCGTTGTGTTTCGAGATCTCGCCTCGCGTGATCTTTAGGGCAGCTTCGGCGAAAGCTTGTTCATTTACACCACTTCGCGTCCTTGCAGACAATACGAGGCGCAGGCTAAGTGAGGTGAGGAAGCGAATAGATTTTTCAAATTCTTTTTTTCTGAACTTTGCGGAAATGGCCAGCAAAAGAGGTCGCATTGGCTTGAGATCAAAAAAATTGAAATCAGTGAGAAGCTTTCGGGAAACAGGCGAATAACTGTCCCAAAATTCATTCTCAGGATTAAAGGTTGCAGTGTAAGTGCGGGATGCTTCAGCCAGGGAAGTCAGGAAGGAGATCGAAGTCCCCTCATTCTTATACCTGGTTTGGATGGCGTCATACACGCCGTCGGCGCGCACAAATCCGGAGAATGCAATCAGGTAGTGCCGCAGGAAAGAGACTTGCGGGTCGTCATCTCCGAGTTCCTGGAGGTTCTCCAACATGATCGACCATTTCGACTGTGCGACACCGACTTGCCGGTCCGCAAGGCCGAATAAGTAGCTTTTGACAAGATCAGCCTGAGAAGTCCGAAGTCCGCGGTCGTTAAGTGTCTCAAACATCTTGAACGCGCGAGCTTGATCATGAGCCCGCAACAGAATGACTTGAGCCGACCGCTCGAGGTAGTCAATCCAGTTATTTAGCGTCTCAGGCGCATCTACGCCCAAGACTGATTCAGCGATCGCTTCAACGCGCTTCACGGCAAGGAAATACGCAGCCTTCAAAAGCCTGTGGGAGGTTCGGCTTCCTTTAGGGGGCCAGTCTTCTTCTTGGTTTCTTGATGTGAGTTTCTTGAAGTAGGCCCTGTCATCGGTGTTCAGCGAAAGCTTCTGCTTAAAACCCTCCCGCCTGTCGCTACTGAAAAGGTAGCTATTCTGAAGTGAGGTAGATATTTCTTTGCCGATCTCGTGCTTATCCAGATAGTCTCTAATCGCAGTGAGCAGCAGGTAAGTGGTAGTCATCCGCTGCTGACCGTCCACTACGCTGAGTTCGCCAGTCGCTTTATCTTCGATCGCAACAATAGTCCCGAGGAAATATTCGGAGTTTCCCCGATACGCCGCCTCGAGGTCAGAGAAAAGCTGCTCGACCTCTTCGTCGGTCCATGCATAGTCGCGTTGATGGGGAGGGATACTCAATGAAAAATCGGCAAAAATCTTTGCAATTCCAATATCGTCGAAGCTAAAAGTTTTCATAGTGCTCTCTGGTGTGACCGCTTTTTGGGGGAGGCTAAACCCACGGTTGCTGACGCGCAAGCTGGAGCCACGCGCGAAATCAAAGGGGGTTATGCCCCGAAATTCGCACCCCGGCATGGGTCCGCTTCAACCTTGGCAGTCGAGCATCGCGCCGCAGCGCCGCAAGTCGGCTTTCCGCCCATCGCGACAGTTTCTGCGGAACGTGCCAATGGGTAATCTGGGCTCAATGCGGAAATCCGAAAGATTTGGTCAGGTGTCTGCTTAAAGGCCCAAACGTGCCTCTCGCAGTTTCACCCGGTATGCCCAAGTTGGGTTGGAGATTCTAGTATCCTGTTTTTACGCAACTCTTTCGATTCCGGGAAAGCCATTTCGCGTTGTCGGGCCACAGGAAGCCATTTCGAGGCGTTCTCCGGTACCAACATAGCCCAAAACCTCCTCAGACCCGTCCTGACCCCCTCCCGTTGGCTTCCTTGGGTATCAAATGGTGTCGTCCCAGTAGTTGGGGAGTTCAGATTCACGGGGCAAGACATCCGGCGCGGTCACTCCGTGCTTGGTCAGCCACTCGCGGATAGTGCTCCACTCGTCCTGCAGGCTGGGCTTCGAACGCCATTCCTGTAGTTGTTCGAGTTTGCATTTGAGGTCAAAGGGGATAGTTCGGGGCCACTCAGTCATGGCTCATGTTCCACTTTTGTTCAAATGCAGGTCAAGTCACATTTTCGCGGATTACCCGAGCGCGAAATCCAGGTTCACACACCCTATCGCGAACACACAAAGGAACAACGGACCCCACGAAAAGGTCGCCTTGGGTGTCACTTGGACGTTGATTGTGATGTTGGGGTCTGGGGCATCGGTTTCGGGCGTGTCCTTGGATCGGGGGAACTGGATGACGTTGGTCATGCCGCCAACACCCTTTTCACGGCTTCCGCAACCCGATCTAACTCCGCTTCCGACCGGCTGTGCCATCTGTTGTAAGCCGGTGGAGCCAGCGAAGGCATTTCGATGACGCGGCTGTTTGCGATGTCCAAACGAGCCAAGTCCTTGGCCGCACCGCGACCGTGTACAACTACGACCTTGGGCGAAATCCAGTTGTGAACCCACTCGAAAATCTTAGTTCCAACCTTGCGTTGATCCTCGGTCAAATCGGCGCTCATGGGTGTGGAAAAGCAGACGACGTTGGTTTCCAGAACCTTTGCTCCAACGTGTTTGAGGCGCTCCGATAACCGGTCGATGTTTGTCCGGGTTGGGGATGTCTCGCACAGTTGTTCGTAGAGGCCACGGCACGATTGGCCATTTCGATTGAACAGGGCATCAACGTGTCGCTGTTGGCTGCCAACGAGGTCTACTGCGTAGCCGTTGCGCTGGTTTCGCCCGACGATGAAGCAGTCGGCCTCTGTTGGGTCCGACAGGTCAGTCATCCAAGGGCGCGGGAACTGCCCATCTATCGGCGCTGTGTAGATGAACGCCTCTTGATACAGGGATTGGGCAGCCCTACCGTCGCATTTAGTACATGTCTGGTTCATCGTGGTTCCTCAGCAGTCATATACACTTAGCCGGTCATTCTGGCTTGTGATTTTCTGCCAACTTTCACCTCTCGCACTTCCGATTGTCCGAGAAACGAATCTAGGGTCACGGTTTCCCCGGCCATCAGCCTGTCTTGGGCCTCGCCTGGCACGGGCAGCATTTGTTCGAGTTCAACTAGCCCTTCGGCTGTCTCGGTGAATCCACTCGAATGTGTGATCAGGTATGCGGTCATCTCGGTCGTCTCGCTGCTATATCCACCCCATAAACAAAGGTATGCTGAGGTCACGCGTCAATTTAACTCTTTGCAACAGTGGTTTAGCGCGTTGTCGCAACGGTCCTCGACAACGATATATTCACCGCCCGCGCCGTGCATGATATATTCGAGTGTCCGCCGGCCTCACTGCCGGTTTCTCGCTGAAAGTCGCTGTCCCGGGGTTTGGTCGCCTCGGGACAACGCATATCTGGACAGGACTATGTCCCGTAATTTTTACTCGTGGTGCGGTCGCATCCTTGGTCCCATTGAGCCAAGGCCCCGGCTAGCGTGGATACCCGGGTTTTCGGTGGTGACAATCTTCGAAGTCCGTCTTTTGCGTCAGTGCTGCATCGACATCCGAAAGACGGTCACACCCGGGTATCCTAAACAGCCCATCCCACCCGCGTCCCACCCCGCAACAATTCGGCCGAACCATTTGAAATGGCTCAAAGTACGGTCTCGTCGGGCTCTGGAAGTGGAGGCGAGTACCGGAATCGAACCGGTGTACACGGATTTGCAATCCGCTGCGTCACCACTCCGCCAACTCGCCTTTTCAAGCAATTTCAATTACTTGACGTGGTGCAGACGCGGTTCTAGCAGCTTTCCAGAACAACGTCCAGAGGGTTGCTGAAATTTCCGCCGGCCATGGCGTTGGATGGCCGGTCAGCGCAGTGGCAACTTTTGTCGCGGCCTGCAATTTTTGCCGGGCTGGCCGTTGCCGGGCGGGATCGGATGTGGCAAAAGCCGAGCAACCATGGGAAATATACGAGCGGTCACATGACGGATTTCGCAGCCCGACGCCACACGATGGTAGACACTCAGGTCAGGCCCTCTGATGTCACCAAATTCCCGATCATCGATTCAATGCTGAAGGTCCAGCGCGAGAACTTCGTGCCGGATGCCAGTCGCGAAGTGGCCTATGCTGGCGACCTGATCGATCTGGGAAACGGGCGCTGCCTGCTGGAGCCGAGGACTCTGGCGAAGATGCTGGATGCATTGAATATTTCGAATGACGAGGTGGTTCTGGATATCGCCCCGGCGTTCGGATACTCGACCGCCGTCGCCGCGAACATGGCGCAGCTTGTGGTGGGCGTCGAGGATGACGAGGCCAACGCAGCCGACGCGCAGTCCCGCCTGATGGAGGCGGATATCGACAACGCGATCATTCATGTCGGACCTTTGGAGCAGGGGGCGGCCGAGCATGGCCCCTATGATGTCATCATCATCCAGGGCGGTGTGGAACGTCTGCCCGATGCCCTGCTCGATCAACTGAAAGATCATGGCCGCATCGCTTGCCTGTTCGTCGAAGGCAACCTGGGCACCGTTCGCATTGGTCGAAAGTCCGATGGGCGGGTGACATGGCGTCATGGCTTCAACGCAAACGCCCCGGTACTGCCGGCGTTTTCGGCCGAGTGTGCATTTTCGCTATAGTCGATCAGCGGTTTTCCGCGGTCCCTTGATTAGTTGAAAACAAAGGCGCAAACTGCCTACGGGCTTGCGTTATTTTGATTTGAGAGGATTTGGGTATGCTTGGAACGGCTGGAGGGAAGCTGGTCAAGGCAGTCGCTCTGACGGCGGGAATCGCGCTGAGCGTGATACCGGGGCGCTCGGTTTTGGCGGACAATCTGACCGACGCGTTCATCGGTGCATACAACACAAGCGGGCTGTTGGAACAGAACCGCGCCTTGCTGCGCGCAGCCGATGAAGACGTTGCAATCGCGTTGTCGGCCCTGCGCCCGATCATCAACTGGACCGTCCGTGTCAGCCAGGATTATGCCAAGTCTCGCGCCGGAACAGTGGTGTCGACGGTCGAACCGTCGCGCTTCTTCTCGGGACTCACGCTGAGCCAGCTGGTCTATGACGGCGGTGCATCGATTCTCGGGAAACAGTCGGCTCAGGAAACAGTTCTGGCAACTCGCCAAGCATTGATCGATATTGAGCAACAGGTTCTGTTCCGCGCAACGACGGCTTATCTGAGTGTTCTGCTACAGGAAGAAACGGTTCAGATTCGCCAGAACAACGTCAATCTCTCAGGCGAGGAACTGCGGGCCACGCAGGACCGTTTTGAAGTCGGTGAGGTCACCCGGACCGACGTCGCGCTGTCCGAAGCGCAGTTGGCAAGCTCGCAGGCTGATCTGGCCGATGCGCGAGGCGACCTGAGCACTGCCCAAGCGGAATATGTGAACGCCGTCGGCAAACAGCCGGGCCGTACTGCGGGCCAGCCGCGTCTGCCGAAGCTGCCCGGTTCTTTGGCCGAGGCCATCAGCCTGGCACAAAGAAACCACCCGGCAATCCTTTCGGCGCAGCATCAGGTGCGTGCCTTGGATCTGACCGTGCAACAGCAGCGCGCGGGCCTGGGTCCGAATGTAAGCCTGAACGCGGACGCGGGGATCACGGAAAGCTATGACAACGACGACTATACCAACGATGCGTCCATCTCGTTGAATTTCAATCAGCCCATCTATGCCGGTGGCCGATTGGCGGCCAACGTGCGCCGCGCAATGGCTCAGCGGGACGCATCGCGTGCCAATCTCCTGAATGTGCAGAAAGACATCACTCAGGGTGTGACGGACGCCTATGTGCGCTTTGAAACGGCCACTGCCAGCCTGCGGGCATCCGTCGAACGGGTACGCGCATCGCAGGTCGCCTTTGACGGGATTCGCGAGGAGGCCACCTTGGGGGCTCGGACCACACTGGACGTTCTGACCGCTCAGCAGGATTTGCTGGACGCACAATTGGCCGAAGTTGCCTCGCGGACGGAACGGTCTCTGGCTGCCTATCAGCTGTTGCAGGCGCAAGGTCTGTTGACCGCCGAGCGCCTTGGACTGGCAGTCCAGATTTACGACCCGACGCTCTACTACAACCTGGTCAAAAAAGCGCCAGCACAGATCAGCAAGCAAAGCCGCGACCTGGATCGAGTTCTCAAAGCTTTGCGGCGCGAGTGATCAGCCACACTATCTGTTGTTAGGTTCGACCGGATTGGATACACTGGTCCAAAAGGTCAGAGCGGTAGAGAACAATGACAGATAGCAGTGTCAAAGCAGGTGTCGAAGACGTATTGTCGTCGATCAAGCGTTTGGTCAGCGAAGAAGGGCGCAAGGTCCCGAACCTGATCAAAGCGACTGCGGCCCGCAAGCCGGGCCGACTGGTTTTGACGGATGCCCTGCGGGTTGGCACACCGGCCGAGGATCCAAAAGCACCTTTGAAACTGGCCCAAAAGATCTCGGCTGAGGCGGCCTCGCATCATGCTGCGAATGTCGAGGCGTTCCGCCCGGCCAACGACCTGTCACAACCTATGCGGTTGCGGTCTTGCGATATCGTTCGCCCCGGAACCCCGGCAATCAACGACATTGGCGGTGAGTCTTCGGATGATCGCGAAGGCCGTAGGGATCTGGCCGGAAGCCTGAGCGCCAAGATCGCGGCTCTCGAGGCTGCGATTGCGCGGACCGAAGATCAGTGGGAGCCCGACGGCGAAAGCGACGACGCTTATTCCGGCACGCGCACCGACAAGGTCAGTTGGACCACGGACACCGGGTTTTCGACGTCGAAGGATGCGGCTGAGTCCGAAGCTGAGATGAACGCTGACAGCGACGAGGAAACAACGCCTGCCACGTTTATTCGGGACAACCGGGATGCCTCAGAGGCCGAAGTCGAGCTGGATCAGGAAGCGCCGGCGATGGCGACCGGCACGATGGATGAAGACGAATTGCGCGAGTTGATCGCAGACATCGTCCGTCAGGAACTGCAGGGCGCGCTGGGTGAACGTATCACCCGCAACATTCGCAAGCTGGTGCGGCGCGAGATCAACCGCGCTTTGGCCGCTCAGAATTTGGATTGACCCTCAGCCGAACCGAGGCTCGGCTGCCAGTGACAGCAGGGCATCAAGGTCCATATGCTGTTCGAGGTGGTCGGCCAAAGCCTCCAACGTTTGCTCAACACTGTCTTCGTATGCCAGTTCCGACCTGGCGCCAAACCGCTGCAGATACGACGCGCGGAAGGCGTCTGACGTGAAAATACCGTGCAGATAGCTTCCCAGTACGCGCCCGTCTCTCGATGCGGCGCCTTCAGGTCGACCCTCCACCTGTAACCATGCACGGGCAGTATCCGGACCTTGGGTGCGCCCCATGTGGATCTCGTAGCCGGTGACAGGCTCGCCGCCGGGCAAGGCCTGCGCTGATCGCAGTTCGACCCGTTTTTCCCAGGACATAACCGTTTCCACGTCCAGCAAACCCAGCCCATCGACGCTGCCGGGTCTGCCGTCCACGCCATCAGGGTCGGTGATCACCCGGCCCAGCATCTGATACCCGCCGCAGAGGCCAAGAACATGGCCGCCCCGCCGTACATGGGCATACAGGTCGATGTCCCAACCTTGTTTGCGGAAAAAGGCCAAATCTCCGATCGTGGATTTGCTGCCCGGCAGAATCACCAGATCCGCGTCACCGGGAAGGGGGCGGCCAGCCGGAATGATCTCGACCGAAACACCCGGCTCGGCAGACAGCGGGTCCAAATCGTCGAAATTCGCCATGCGCTCCAACTGCGGCACCGCAACTTTGCAGGTGCCGCCTGCGTGCGAGCGAATATCCATCATGTCTTCGGCCGGCAGTTTCCAGGCGTCCTCAAACCAGGGAACGACGCCCAGGCAAGGCCATCCGGTGCGTGCCGCAATGTCGTCGCGACCGTCATCAAACAGGCTGACGTCTCCCTTGAAACGATTGACCGCAAAGCCGCGGATCATTGCTAGATCGGCACTGTCCAGCACTGCATGGGTGCCTACGATCTGCGCTATGACACCGCCCCGGTGAATGTCTCCTACCAGTATCACGGGCACATTTGCGGCGCAGGCAAAGCCCATGTTGGCGATGTCGCCTACCCGCAGGTTGGTCTCGGCCGGACTGCCGGCGCCCTCGACCAGCACAAGGTCGGCATCTTGGCAAAGCCTGGCAAAGCTCTCGAGCGCGGCGTTCAGAAGCTTGGATTTGTCCTTGCGATAGTCCTTGGCCCGCATCGTTCCCGCCCGCTTGCCCTGAACGATCACCTGCGCACCGGTATCGGTTTCCGGTTTCAGAAGGATTGGATTCATGTCCGTATGCGGCGCGCGCCCCGCCGCCCGGGCCTGCAGCGCCTGGGCGCGGCCAATCTCGCCTCCATTTGCCGCCACTGCGGCGTTGTTGGACATGTTCTGCGGTTTGAAGGGGGCAACCTTCAACCCTCGCCGCGCAAAGGCCCGGGCCAGCCCGGCCACAAGCATCGACTTGCCGACGTTGCTGCCGGTCCCCTGAATCATGATCGCGCGAACCATCTGAGCCTCCTGCGGATGTTGGCAGATGACCGCATTTATTCAGCCGACGAAAGCGTGGATCGGGCCATTTGCACGACGAATGCGACTATTCCGCTGCGTACAGGGCAAAAAAAAGCGCGCCGAAAGTACCGGCGCGCACTTTTGAGTCGGGCAAAGCCTTAGGCGGCTTCGGCCTGCTGTGCAGCGTTGCGGCGTTCGCTTTCTTCGCGCGACAGGGCGACGGAGGTACGCACGCCACGGCCAACGAACTCCATCAGTCCGTGGACAACCCGTTCGTTCGGGTCGATGCCAGCGCAGGACAGCACTTCGCGCCCATCGCGCGAGCGTGCCCAGCGGGCGATTTGTTCCGGGCCATTGCCGTATTTCTTGTCATCGGCGATGGCATCATCGAGTGCAGCCAGCACAACGGCCGCGAAAAGTTTGCGGGCACGGTTGCCTTGCTCATTGTTAAAGGCGGTGCCGTCAACGAAATCTCTCATCTCGTTTTCCTTGTTGTTCTTGCTCTTGTAATTTTCGGCGTGGCGGTCCTTATGACCTATTTAGTGCGATTCGGATACACCTAATTTGCATAGTTGCGTTGCGTCATTTGCATGGCTCTCTGCAGGTGCAGCACTAGGTTTCGTTGTATTGCATGGATCGGTCCCGCCAGATATAGGGACGACAACTGACGCATCAACCATGTGTGAAGGAAATATGTCATGCCCAAGATCAATGGGAACGAAATTCGCCCGGGCAATGTGCTTGAGCATAACGGCGGTCTGTGGGCGGCGGTCAAGGTCGATCACGTCAAACCGGGCAAAGGCGGTGCCTTTGCACAGGTGGAATTGCGGAACCTGCGCAACGGTTCGAAACTGAACGAGCGGTTCCGTTCAGCGGACAAGGTCGAGCGTGTTCGGCTGGAGCAGAAAGACCAGCAGTTCCTGTATGAAAGCGACGGGATGCTGGTATTCATGGATGCCGAGACCTATGAACAGATTGAATTGCCTGCAGATTTGCTGGGTGACCGTCGTCCGTTCCTTCAGGACGGAATGACCATCGTGGTCGAATTCTATGAAAGCGAGGCGCTGAACGCGACGCTGCCTCAGAAAGTCGTCTGCAAGGTCGTCGAGACCGAACCGGTCGTCAAAGGTCAGACTGCGGCGAACTCGTTCAAACCGGCGGTTCTGGACAACGGGGTCAAAGTCATGGTGCCGCCGTTCATCGCGCAGGACGAGATGATCGTCGTGAACACCGAGACCATGGAATATTCCGAGCGCGCGTAACGTCGCGTCATACTCGGAGAAAGACCAAGAAACCGCGCAGCTATTCGGCGCGGTTTTTTTCTTGCGAGGCGGCCCCGCCCCTGCGGTAGCGGGCGCGGTCCGGGCCAAACAGTTCCAGCAACAGCTCGAACTTGATGCGATTGGCGCTGACCTGCCGATAGAAAGCGATGAGAAACCCGGTCGGCCCCTGGATCCGGGCCAGACCGCTGGTCGCGGCGACCACGGTTCCGACGTCGGTTTCTCCTTGCAGAACCAGCCATCCGCCCAGCATCAGAACACCCACGGTGCCTGCACCGTTGATCACGCTCAGCAGAAATTTGGCCGACAGTTTCCACAGAAACATCCGCCGTCGGGTGTCGTAGATCGCGTCGAACTGGTCATGCACCTCTTGAGTCACGGCCTCGATGTCCTCGATCGTCAGATGGTCGGTCGCGCTACGCAATATGCGGACGCGGTCCGCCACGAACACGTTCACCTTTCTCTGCGAGACGAGAACGATAAGGATCTGCGGTGCGATCATCGAAAGGGCAATCAGTCCCAGCCAGGGTTGCGTCGACGAGATGTAGCCAATCACACTGACCAAGGTTCCGATCTGTACGACCGGGTCCGAGAATGCACCCCCTGCGAATTTGCCCAGTTCTTCGGCTTCGGCAGAGATGGCCGTCGTCATGGTTCCCTTGCGGACATTCTCGCCCGACTCGTCCACATCCACTGTGCGGGCCAGCAAAAGCTGGCGAATGCGACGGATCATGTCTTCGCCCAATGTCCCCGCGCGATATCCCAGCACCCACTTCAGGGCGAGGCTCAGCAGGATCACCCCCATCATGCCGGCACCCAGCAGCAGGAGATGAGGCGCTTCGATATTGTCCGAGGTCAAATGATTGACGATGTCCCTTTGAAACTCCAACGGGGCCGCGGCAAGAGCCGCGACCGACAAGGACAACAGGATCAGTATGACTTGCCGTCCGGCGCTGGCGCGCCAGATGGCTGAATACAGTTGGAGCATGCAGGCACCCGATCAGCCAAGTGCCTCAAGTCTTACCGTGTGGCCGGGCCGGATAAAACGTTTGCATAGCGGCCTGGTCGGTGGCCGTGCCGGTTGGGCAACAGGCTCAATCCAGCAGACGCAGGCGGGCGTCTCCGGCCTGCATGTCGTCGCCCGCCCGATCAAGGCGCAGATAGGCGATAGCCTGTCCGTTCGATTGCGTGAACAGGGTGCCGGCCGGCTTTCCCGCCGAGAGGATTTCGGAGCCGACCGGAGCCGCGCCGTCGATGGCGACAACCCGCAGCCCCTTGCGCAACTGGGTTTTGTGCTTCATGCGGGCGGTTACCTCTTGCCCGACATAGCAGCCCTTCTTGAAATCGACGCCGTTGAGCGGCTCGAAACCGGCCTCGAGGATATACGTGTCCGGTGTCAGCTCGATCCCGGTTTCCGGGATGCAATGACGCACCCGAATTGCGTCCCAATCCGTTCCATCATCGGCTTCGGGGGCGTCAGAATATGCGCGCCAGCCCATATCGGGGTGACGAGGATCGGGCATGGCGCCTTCCGGTGCGGGCCCGGTTCCGCGTTGCAGGTGCAGGTTGGTTTCCTCGATACGCACATCCGCCCGCAGCTTGTACATGTTCAGCCGCTTGATCAGTGCATCCGCAATCCCCTCAGCCACGTCCAGCAGCACCGAGGCGCCATCGCGTTTCAAAAAGAAATCGGCCAGGTATTTGCCCTGCGGGGTAAGGATGGCCGAGTAGACAAGACCATCGTCCAGCTTGCGGGTGTCATTGGTGACCAGACCTTGCAAGAAGCTGTCGGTATCCGTGCCGGTCAGGCGCAAAATGCGGCGGGTGCTCATCTTTGGGTCCTCGTCATTGCCCTGAGAGCGGTGATATAAGCGAACCCGTTGCCAAGACCAGAGGTTTCGAACGTGTCCGCCCCGATCAGCATCGTGATTCCGACATTCGACTCCCAGACCGACCTCGCGCGCACGCTGATGACCCTGATGGAGGGACTGCACGCCGGGCTGATCCGCGAGCTTGTCATCTCCGACGGAGGGTCGACCGATCATACATTGCGTATTGCCGATGAAGCAGGGGCCCGGATCGTTGCCGAGGCCGGGTCTCGTGCCGCACAGCTCCGCGTGGGATTCGACGCCGCGGTGGGCGACTGGTTGCTGTTGATCCGTCCGGGGACCGAGCTTGAGCCAGGGTGGACCGACGCGGTGGCCGAGCACCTCGTAACGCGGCGTCCGGGTGTGTTTCGCCTTGGGTTCCGGTCCTCAGGCCTGATGCCGAGTTTGACGGCAGGTTGGGTCAATCTGCGCAGCCGGGTCTTTGGACTGGCGTCTGGTGATCAGGGCCTGCTGCTGCCGGCGCAACTGTACAAGGCTGCCGGCGGATATCCGGATCAACCGGGGAAGGAGGGGGCGCTCATGCGCTCTCTGCCGCGCGCGACTCTGTTGCGGGCGCGTGCCATTACAGGTGTCGGGCGCCGTGATCGGGCGCGTTCTGAGGCGCCACCTCAGTAATCCCGGTCGCAGATGCTTCGGGGGGTGGCTGCCGCGCTGCCGGCTCGGTGATGAGGTTGGACCGCAACTCGACAACAGATTTGCCCAACCTGAATGGTGCCGCAAAGCTGACCAGACACAGCGCGATGATCTGTAGCACGAGAATGTGGGCGTTTTCCTGAAGATACTCCCACTCTCCCTTCAGTTTGGCGACCTGAGCGATCAGGTCATCATAGCTTTGCGCAAGGATCATATAGTCTCCGGCGATTGCCGGCACTTTCCGCCGCATGTTGTCGATCGCGGTCTGCGTTTCTTCGTCCAGCGTGGTGAAAACCAGGAATTGCTCGATGTCGAAGGCATCGGCTTTGGCGGCCATGTCCTGAATGTCATCCATCTGGTCTCGGGACCGGGCACCGAAGATGAAGTTCAGGCCCTGCAGCGGTGCAACTTCGTTGGTGACCGCGATGAACAGCGGCAGGTCGGCGTTGCTGGCGGTTGAGGCCGACAGGAACTCGACCTTGTCGCACAAAACCGCCGTGTCCGGGTCGTAGGCCGGATCGCAGAACCGCAGCCGGAACCGCGCGGCGTCGCGATCGAAGGCCAGTGTCGCCGCATAGGCAACGTCGATCTGTCGGTCCAGCCTTGAACTGTCGGATTTGTAGAGCCCCGCCATGACCGCCACCAGCGCGCCCAGCCCACCCAATACGACCCACACGAGGTCGGCCAGCTTCCATGCCCGGTGACCCGCTGGTTTGCGAAACAGGAACGCGGTGCCAATCGATCCGGCCAGAAAGAACAGCAACAGCAGGGGCAGCTGGTAGTCGGTGATGAAGCTCATGCATCCGAGTTTAAGTGGTCAGCCTTCCCACGCAACAGCGATCACGTGCAGTTGTAACGCGTGTCAGGATGCCCATACTCGGGTCAGGAGCCGGAGGGAGAACGTGATGACCAAAGAGATTGTGCTGATCCACGGGGCGTTTGCCGGGCCGTGGTGCATGGCGGACTATGCGGAGTTCTTCCGCGCCCGTGGATGGACGGTGCACACCCCGGCGCTGAGGTTCCATGGCGGCGATCCCGCAGCCGAGCCCGATGCGGGTCTGACCGACACCAGCGTAATGGATTATGCCAACGACATTGCCGAATTCGTCCAGGGGTTGGGCAGCAAACCCGTGATCCTTGGGCATGCCATTGCGGGCGTCGTTGCCCAGCAGGTTGCGTCTCGCGGGCTGGCCAGAGCCATCGTGTTGATCAACCCGAACGCGGCCTGGGGCACCCTGCCGGAAACCGATGACGAACGCGCCGTGCCGCGCGCCTTGATGGAGGGCGGGGCGTTCTGGAAGCAGCCCATGCGCGTCGACTTCGACCTGATGGCCCCATTTGCATTGAACAAAATGCCCAAAGCCCAGCAACATGCGGTGTTCGATCAGCTTGGCCCGGAAAGCGGGCGGGTGATGTTCGAGATGTTTTTCTGGATGTTCGACGATCACCACGCGATGAAGGTTGATATCGACAAGGTCGACTGCCCGGTTCTGATCGTTTCAGGCTCGGAGGACAGGGCGGTGAACCCCAACACCTGCCGTTCCTTGGCGAAACTCTATGGCGACCGCGCGACCTTTCTGTCCGCAGAAGGTCACGCGCATTTTCTATTCATGGAGCCCGGTTGGGAAAAGCCAGCCGCACAGATTGCGGACTGGCTGGACCAGACGCTGGGCTAGGGGCCGTTCAGGCGTTACTTGCTGACCTGAAACGTGCTCTGCGGCCGCCAACGCAGCACGCCGTCGCTTTCGCGGTAACAACGCAACAGGCGTTCCTGCACCGTGCTCACCGTGCTGGTGACAGTGTTGTCACCGACCATCAGCACAAAGGCATCCTCGGAATAGGCCATGCCGTCGTAATAGCAAAACCGGGTCTCGGCGCCGTCGGGGATGGGGGATGCGGTGCTGAGCATCTGCTGCGCGGGGGCTGCCGAGGCCATCAGGGTCAGGGCCAGCCCGAGGGTCAAAGTTTTCATGTCGTCCTCCCGTTCGGATATCCGTTTTTCAAATTGGGTCTTGGACGCTCGGAACCTCAAAGCTCGTTCTTGGATGACGGGTTTAGAGTAAGTGTGAACGGGATCAACGGGTTAGGCAAGGGGCGTGTTTTACATGCCGCTCGTGAGGACGTTCCGACCCACACTCGGGCCGGGCGCCGACAAGTCAAGCGTTGACCGGGTCTGGACATGTGAAGTCGTTTCCCGCTTCTAGGTGACGACAAAGTTCTTCGACGTATTCGGGCTCATACCGATAATCTTCATCTACTGGGTCATAGTGACAAAATCTCGTATTGGTGGCCGAAGGATCTTCAGCGCCGTTAATGGGGCGAATGCATAAGGCTTTCCACGCATTTGCAAAACGGTTCATTGTGAACTCTGGATGATGCTCTTTTACCTGTTGAACGACCGCCTTCGGTTTTAGTAGATCGCCTCGCATGGGAACCTGACGATCCCTAATCATTGTAGCAAGCTTAGTTGCCCTTTCTTTTTGCGCATTTGTCATACCTTCCAGCTTTAGGAACTCGATTGTTACGTCGGACGAGTTTTGGTGATTCCCAATTCTGGGCATTAGGAAAGCTCTGAACGCGTAATTTGTTCCATTCCAAACATGTGGATCAAGTGATGCTCGAAACTTGTCAACAAACTGAATGACAGCTTTCTCTTCGGCTGATTGGGGTATTACACGCTTTGCACTAAAAACCGAGATTGGAATGTACAAACCCATGTCACCCAATAGCTCGATACCAAATTCTTCGCTCAAAAAGTTCTTTAGGTTTAGTAACAAAGCTTGGCACTCTGCGGCAACATGAGCGTCAAGCGTCGCCATTTGCCGATGCTCGATCTTATTCCTCAGTTTGGCAAACAAACGTAAGTTGGCGGCGACGTCTGTACCTATTTTTTCGACGCCATACTTTTTGACGCATTCGAGCAGTTCCCATGCTCTTTTGTCGCCATCAATACGTTCAAATCGTCCATTGCGCTTCTTGTAGTAGTAGGAGACCCCTTCACGTTCGAAGACGGCGTGAAGTGCGGCAGTCCAAGCAATCACCATAAGTGAAGCATACGCGCCGGTCCTGAATTGAACCGTTGGCTTATTGTAGACCTCTACAGCGAGTACCGAAGACTCGACGGATTTCAATACCAGTTCTTTAACCGAGATTTTTCTCGGCAGTTTTCCTAGAAATCCACTCAAACATCCAACTCCTCCACAAACCGCGCGTTCTCCTGAATGTATTGGAACCGCAGTTCGGGTTTCTTACCCATCAAGCGCTCGACCAGATCGCCGGTCTCGCCCGGTTCGTCCTCGTCGATGGTGACGCGGATCAGCTTGCGGGAGGCCGGGTCCATCGTGGTTTCTTTCAGGTCCTTGGCGTCCATCTCGCCCAGACCCTTGAAGCGGCTGACGTCGATCTTGCCTTTGCCGCCCAGACCTTTTTCCAACCATTCGTCGCGCTCGGCTTCGTCCAGGCAGTAGACGCGCTTGGCGCCTTGGGTCAGGCGGTAGAGTGGCGGGCAGGCCAGGTACAGGTGGCCCGCGTCGATCATCGGGCGCATCTGGGTGAAGAAGAAGGTCATCAGCAGCGAGGCGATATGCGCGCCGTCCACGTCGGCGTCGGTCATGATGATGACCTTGTCATAGCGCAGGTCGTCGAGGTTGAACTTGGTGCCCAGCCCGACGCCAAGCGCCTGCGTCAGGTCATTGATCTCGGCGTTGGTGCCCAGTTTCGAACTGGCCGCGCCTAGGACGTTCAGGATCTTGCCACGCAGGGGAAGCAGGGCCTGTGTCTTGCGGTCGCGGGCCATCTTGGCCGATCCGCCAGCCGAGTCGCCCTCGACGATGAATAATTCGGTGCCGTCGCGTGTTGAACTACTACAGTCCACCAACTTGCCGGGAAGACGGAGTTTCTTAGTGGCGGACTTGCGTTGTGTTTCCTTTTCCTGGCGGCGGCGCAGGCGCTCCTCGGCCCGCAGGATGAGGAAGTCCAGAATGGCGCCGGCGGATTTGGTGTCGGCGGCCAGCCAGTTGTCGAAATGGTCGCGGACCGAGTTTTCGACCAGCCGCTGCGCCTCGACCGTGGCAAGACGGTCCTTGGTCTGGCCGACGAATTCGGGTTCACGGATGAAACACGAGACCAGCGCGCAGCCCCCGGTGATCAGGTCATCGCGGGTGATCTGGGCGGCCTTCTTGTTGTTGATCAGTTCACCGTAGGCCTTGATGCCCTTGAGGATCGCGGCCCAGAAGCCCGCCACGTGGGTGCCGCCCTCGGGCGTCGGAACGGTGTTGCAGTAGGACTGGATGAAGCCATCGCGCGACGGCGTCCAGTTGATCGCCCATTCCACCTTGCCGGGGGTGCCGAATTTCTCGTTGAAATCGACGGTTCCGGCGAAGGGCTGTTCAGAATAGGTCGAGGAGCCGTTCATCGTCTCCTTGAGGTAGTCCGACAGGCCACCGGGGAAGTGGAAGGTGGCCTCGGTGGGCGTCTCGCCGTCGTCGATGGCGGTTTTCCAACGAATTTCAACGCCCGAGAACAGGTAGGCCTTGGAGCGGATCGACTTGAACAGGCGGGCGGGTTTGAACCGGTGGTGGCCGAAGATTTCGGGGTCGGCGTGGAAGGTGACGGTGGTGCCGCGCCGATTGGGAGCCGAGCCCACCTTTTCGACCGGACCCAGCGGGATGCCGCGCGAAAAGCGCTGTTCGTACAGCTCCTTGTTGCGGGCCACCTGTACGACCATCGAATCCGACAGCGCGTTGACCACCGAGGCGCCCACGCCGTGCAGACCGCCTGAGGTCTGGTAGGCCTTGCCCGAGAACTTGCCGCCCGCGTGCAGGGTGCACAGGATCACCTCAAGCGCGGATTTGTCGGGGAACTTCGGGTGCGGGTCGATCGGAATACCGCGGCCGTTGTCCCGCACGGTCAGGGCGTAATCGTCGTGCAGTTCCACCTCGATACGGTTGGCATGGCCGGCAACGGCCTCGTCCATCGAGTTGTCGAGGATTTCGGCCACCATGTGGTGCAGTGCCCGTTCGTCGGTGCCGCCGATATACATGCCGGGGCGTTTGCGCACGGGCTCCAGACCTTCGAGGACCTCGATCGAGGAGGCGTCGTAGGTGGTGGTGGATTCGGGCGTCAACAGGTCGTCGGGCATGGGTGCTGCTCTTGTTTTTGGGTTTGGCCCATTATGGCAGGTGATGTGGGTCGGGGGAAGAGGGACGCGAGGTGTTGTATCAAACTTGCGGGCGGTGGCGGGTTGCAAAACGAGTGGTTTTGCCGCTGAGTTGCGAAAATCGTGGAGGAGCAGGTGATGAGCTGGATCAAGACGATACCATTCGACGAGGCAAGCGGTCGGTTGAAGACGCTGTATGACCGGGTCACGGGGCCTGGGAACAATGTGGACAACATCATGATGGTGCATTCCCTGCGTCCACATTCGATGGAAGGTCACATGGCTCTCTACAAGAACGTGCTGCACCATTCGGGAAACTCGGTTCCCAAGTGGTTTCTGGAAGTTCTCGGGGTCTGGGTCAGTTCGCTGAATAGCTGCGGCTATTGTGTCGAGCATCATTTCAGCGGGTTGCAGCGACTCTTGGGCGACGAGCAGCGCGGTTTGGCCATCCGCGCGGCGATTGAGGTGGAAACACCCGAGACGGCGCCGTTGGACCCCGCACAGGTGGCGGCGATGGAATACGCCCGAAAACTGACCGAGAACCCGGCCGACCTGGCGGCGGCGGATATCGACACGTTGCGATCTGTTGGCTGGGATGATGGTGAGATCCTGGAGATCAATCAGGTTTGCGCCTATTTCTCCTATGCCAACCGCACCGTTCTGGGGCTTGGCTGTTCGACCAAGGGCGACATTCTGGGGTTGTCTCCGAACAATTCGGACAATCCAGATGACTGGGGCCATCGGTGAAAGGCGCTGCCTCCTGCGTCCTTTAGTGCCGGGCGAAGAGTTGGCTTAGTTGTCCTGAACCCAATCGAGAATAGCGTCGGCCACCGCCTGAGGTTTCTGGTGATGCAGCCAATGGTCTGTACCGTCGATCTGCATGCGGGTCAGGTTGGGTGCGAACTCCTCCAGCCCATCGGTGCATTCGGGAAGCAAGGCTTTGTCCCGCGGCCCCCACAGAAGCAAATGCGGGCAGCGGACCCTCAGCCTGTCAACGGGCAGTTCCGGCAGGTCCGTGCACGGCGCGCCCGGCTCAGCCACCACAAGGGGTGAGGCCCGGTACCAGTTCAGCATGGCGTCGAGCCGTCCGGGGCGGGCCCATTCGGTGCGATAGTCGCCCATGCGCGCGTCGCTCAACCAGTCCAACCCCATGCCGTGCCGGAAGAATTGTTCGAGCTTGGCGAAGTTGTCGGCCGAAAGAAATTCGGCTGCATCGGGCGCGCGCAGGCGGTTGATGTATTGAGAGGCCTCGGATTGTTTGCCACCTGCCGCAAGTTCGCGCTGGAACGGGACAGGGTGAACACCGTTGGCGATGACCAGGCGGCTGACCAAATTGGGGTGGAACATGGCAAGACCGTAAGCCACCGAGGCGCCCCAATCATGTCCCAGCACAGTGACAGGGCCGCCGAACTGCTCGATCAGCGCGGCCATGTCCGACACCAGCTTGGACAGCGCATAGTTCGAAATACCCTCGGGCGCCCAGCTTTGACCATAGCCACGCTGGTCCGGCGCGATGCAGTGAAAGCGGTCCGACAGGTGCGGTGCCAGGTCGGTCCACGCGCCGCCATACTCCGGGAAACCGTGCAACATTAAAAGTGTAGGCAGGTTGGGATCGCCCCAGCGGCGGACGAAGAACGGGTGGCCGTTGAGGTCGAAGAATTCGCTGTCCATGCGGGATGCCCCTGACTGAGTTCACACCTGCAGAGTTTTCGGAGCTGTCGCCGAAGTCAACTTGATACGGATCAACGCGGAAAAGATGCAAATTTGCTAGGCGTTTCGGCCGACAGTGACACAGGAGAGAGCATATGGACGCAGTGACCCGAAAAAAGACGAACGCAGCCCCCGTGGCCGTCATGGCCAAACCGAACGCGGACACCGAAGCGCCCACTCGCGAAAAGATCCGGCAGGCCTTTGAAAGCGGGGAGTATCCGTATCGCTCGAAACTGTCGCGGGCGGCTTATGAAAAGCAGAAAGCCCAGTTGCAGGCCGAATTGTTGAAGGTGCAGTTGTGGGCGCAGGAGACCGGGCAGAAGTTCGTACTGCTGTTCGAGGGTCGCGACGCTGCCGGCAAGGGCGGCACCATCAAGCGGTTCATGGAGCATCTGAACCCGCGTCAGGCCCGGGTGGTGGCGCTGAACAAGCCGACCTGGGAGGAGAAGGGCCAGTGGTATTACCAGCGCTATATCCAGGAATTGCCCACCGTCGGCGAAATGGTGTTTTATGACCGGTCCTGGTACAACCGGGCCGGAGTCGAGCGGGTGATGGGGTTCTGCACCCCCAACGAGTACCTCGAGTTCATGCGCCAGACGCCCGAGTTGGAGCGCATGATGGTTCGGTCGGGCATCCAGCTTTATAAATACTGGTTCTCGGTGACGCGGGATGAGCAGCTGCGCCGCTTCAAGAGCCGCGAGACCGACCCGCTGAAGCAGTGGAAACTGTCGCCCATCGACAAAGCCAGTCTGGACAAATGGGACGACTATACCGAGGCGAAAGAGGCGATGTTCTTCTATACCGACACCGCCGACGCGCCCTGGACCATCGTCAAGTCGAACGACAAGAAGCGCGCCCGCCTGAACTGCATGCGGCATTTCCTGTCGACGCTGGATTATCCGGACAAGGATCATGACATCGTGGGCCAGCCCGATCCGTTGATCGTGGGGCAGGCGCATCATGTGGTTCACCGGTCGGATCATATTCTTGGTACGGCGATACATCCCGAGGCGCGCGTCACCTGATTGGCCCGACGGGCGTCATCGAGGTCTCGAAATGAAATTTCAGAGATCTCCCCTTGCCCCGGCTCGGGGCCGCGCATATGGCTGGCGGGATGAGAAAGGTCATGACATATCCCGCCCATTTCCGGGCCATTGCAGTGCTGGGGCTGCCGTTGATCGGTGGTCATCTGGCGCAATTCGCCATTGGCCTGACGGATACGATCATGCTGGGCTGGTATGGGGTCGAGGCTCTGGCCGCGGTGACGCTGGCCAGCAGCTTTTACTTTGTTCTGTTTCTTTTCGGAGGCGGATTTGGCCTAGCCGTCATGCCGATGGTCGCGACCGCGGCCGCCGAGGAGGATGAAACCAGCATTCGCCGCAGCACCCGAATGGGCCTGTGGCTGTCGCTGCTGTATGGCATGCTGGTCATGCCGCTGCTGTGGTGGTCCTACCCGATTCTGATCGCCACGGATCAGGATCCGCAAGTGGCGCAAACCGCCTCCGAGTATCTGCAGGTTGCGGGCTGGGGCCTGTTTCCGGCGCTGGTGGTGATGGTTCTAAAATCCTATCTGGCCGCGCTGGAACGCACGCAGATCGTGCTGTGGATCACCGTCGCGGCGGCAGTGGTCAACGGACTTACGAACTATGCGCTGATCTTCGGCAACTGGGGCGCGCCGGAATTGGGCGTGATGGGGGCGGCGATCGCGTCGGTGGTGACGCAGACCGTGTCCCTGGTGGCGGTCATCTTCTACGCGGTGAAGGTCCTGCCGGAACACAGCCTGTTCCAGCGGTTCTGGCGCCCGGATTGGGAGATGTTGCTGAGCGTCCTGAAGCTGGGTGTGCCCATCGGTCTGACCTTGCTGGCCGAAGTGTCTCTGTTCGCCATGTCCGCCTTCATGATGGGATGGATCGGACAGGTGCCGCTGGCGGCGCACGGGATTGCGCTGAACCTGGCCTCGGCCACGTTCATGGTGCATCTGGGCCTGTCGAATGCAGCAACGATCCGGGCCGGCAACGCGTTGGGCCGCAAGGATCGACCGCATCTCGAGAAAGGCGCAATTGCGGTCACGGGCATGTCCCTTGTGGTGTCCGTGCTGACAATCATCCTGTTCCTGACCTGCGCCGAGCCTCTCATCTCGGTATTTGTCGAACCGGACGACCCGCAGCGTCCCCAGATTTTGGCAATCGGGACCGGTCTGCTGGCCATGGCGGCCCTGTTCCAGCTGGTGGACGGCGCGCAGGTAATCGCTCTGGGTCTTCTGCGCGGGTTGCAAGACGCCAAGGTGCCCATGGTTATGGCAGGCCTCAGCTATTGGGTCGTGGGGATCCCCGCATCCTACTACTTTGGTTTCGTGCAAGACATGGCGGGGATTGGAGTCTGGCTTGGCCTTGTTCTGGGTCTGGCCTGTGCGGCGGTCATGCTGATGGGACGGTTCTGGCTGCGATCCATCCGAGTGGTTGGTGCGCCAGCCGCATAGCGACAACCGGCACGTTCAGCCCTTTTCCAGCCGATCGGCCTTTTTGCGCACCAGCACCGTGCGCAAGTCGTGCATCGCCAGCAGCAACCGGTCCGTGATGTCTTCCAGCTGTGTATCGGTCGCCTTGGACTGGGCCCATTGCGTGGTCAGGTTCAGGTGATCGATCGTGCGGTGGATGTCGTCAACGTCGCGCCGCGCAAGCAGGGTTTTGCGTTCGTCCATCCAACGGGCGATTTCGGTTTTGTCGGCTTCGGTCAGGGTACCCTGACCATGCGGCTTGACCTCGCCGTTGCGGATGTTGATCACCGCGATCTGGTCCATTTCGATCCGGCGCTGCCGGTTCTCCGTGTCGATCTTGAACACGACCGCGCCGTTCTCGCGGACGCGAAAGTAATATTCGGGCAGTGCTGCGGACATGTCGAACCTCGGTGTTAGCTCAGGGACGCACAGAACCGCTGGATGCGGGTGCAGGCCTCGGTCAAGGCTTCGTCCGAAGTCGCATAGCTGACGCGGAAATTCGGGGACAGGCCGAAGGCCGCGCCGAATACCACGGCCACATCGGCCTCTTCCAGCAAGGCCGTGGCGAAGGCCTCGTCGCTGTCGATGACCGTACCGGCGGGCGTGGTCTTGCCGATCAGCCCAGCGATCGAGGGGTAGACGTAGAATGCGCCCTCGGGAGTGGGGCAGGTGATGCCGTCAATCTGGTTCAGCATCCCGACCACAAGATCGCGCCGGCGCTTGAAGGTCTCATTGTTCGGGGCAAGGAAGTCTTGGGTGCCGTTCAAGGCCTCGACTGCGGCCCACTGGCTGATCGAACACGGGTTCGACGTGGATTGTGATTGGATCTTGCGCATAGCCGCGATCAGTTCAACAGGGCCTGCGGCATAGCCGATACGCCAGCCGGTCATGGCATAGGCCTTGGAGACACCGTTGCACGTGAGCGTGCGATCATACAGCCCGGGTTCGACTTCGGCTGGCGTGCAGAACTCGAACCCGTCATAGGCCAGGTGTTCATACATGTCGTCCGACATGATCCAGACATAAGGATGCCGTATCAGAACATCGGTCAGAGCCTTGAGTTCAGCGCGGTTGTACCCTGCGCCGGTCGGGTTCGACGGCGAGTTGAAGATGAACCATTTGGTGTTTGGCGTGATTGCGGCTTCCAACTGGTCTGGGGTCAGCTTGAAGCTGTTTTCCAGCGTGGTCTCAACCACGACAGGCGAACCGCCCGCAAGCAGCACCATGTCCGGGTAGCTGACCCAGTAGGGGGCGGGAATGATCACTTCGTCGCCCGGGTTCATCGTCGCCATCAGCGCATTGTACAGCGTCTGCTTGCCACCTGTTCCGACCGAGATCTGTGCTGGCGTGTAGTTAAGCCCGTGGTCACGTTTCATCTTGGCGCAAGCGGCCTGTTTCAGCTCGGGAATGCCGTCCGGCGCGGTGTATTTTGTTTTGCCGGCGGCGATTGCGGCAACGGCTGCGTCCTTGATGTTCTGCGGCGTGTCGAAATCGGGCTCACCTGCGCTGAGGCCGATGACGTCACGTCCAGCGGCCTTCAACTCGGCGGCTTTGGCCGTCATGGCAATGGTCGGCGAAGGTTTGACGCGCGACAGTGTCGCAGACAGAAAGCTCATGGCGGGCCCCGGTTTGTATGTTGCTCAGGACTGTCATAGGGTGCCGCTGAAACACGATCAAGCGATATGCTTTTGAAGAACTGGAGAGTTTGATGAGCGACGAAACCGACTGGTTCGGACCCGAGGCCGCGACATTCGGAGACCGCGTTGCAGGCGCACGCGAAGCCGCCGGCATGACCCAGACTCAACTGGCCCGTCGGCTGGGCGTCAAGAAGTCCACTGTGGTGGCCTGGGAGAATGACCTGTCCGAACCGCGCGCCAACAAGCTGTCGATGATGGCAGGTATGTTGAACGTGTCGATCATGTGGCTGCTGACCGGTGAAGGCGAGGGCATGGACGCTCCGGATGTTGCGGAAGCCGCGGATATGGAGCTGGCACCGCTGGTCGCGGAGTTGCGCGCCATCCGAGGCGAGATGCGCGCCAGTTCCGAGCGCCTTGCGCGGGTCGAGAAGACGCTGCGGCTGAAGCTGGAGAAAGGCGAATGAACGACATCCGGATCAAACGGCTGAAGATGCGGTCGATGCGGCGCGGCATCAAGGAAATGGACATCATTCTGTCTGCCTATGCCGACCAGCGGCTTGAGCGGATGTCTGCGGCCGAATTGGACCTGTACGAAGCCTTGCTGCACGAAAACGATCAGGACCTCTATCAATGGGTAACGGGGCAGGTCGCCGCCCCCGAACACTACGCGAGCATGATCTTCGATATCTCGCAAGTATTTCAAAAATAAAGGCAAAACTGACTTAACCGATTCTTCGGAATTTCGCGTCAAAGTTCCCTGAACGGCGCGATTGAATCGGAGGATCGGATGAGTTTGGAATTGCAGGTCTCCGCACCCGGAACCAAGGGGTTCATGTCCAGCTATCTCGAGGCGCTGGCATTGGTTGAACGTCTGCATCGGTTGCTTCTGGACGTCATCAAGGACGAGTTCGAGCGGGTCGGCGTTCTGGAAATCAACGCGGTGCAGGCGCTGCTGCTATTCAATATCGGCGACCACGAGGTGACTGCCGGTGAGCTCAAAAGCCGCGGTTACTATCAAGGCAGCAATGTCAGTTACAACCTCAAGAAATTGGTCGAAATGGGGTTCATGCATCACCAGAGATGCGAGATTGACCGACGTTCGGTGCGGGTGCGTCTGACACCTCGGGGACGGGAAATCCGTGACATCGTGGCCGATCTCTTCTCGCGCCACGCCGAAGGGTTGCAAGCCAAAGGTGTCCTGGGCACCGAAGGGATCGAAGAGATTACCAGCGCTTTGCGCCGGGTCGAACGGTATTGGACGGATCAGATCCGGTACATCTACTGACTTTCGCCGTTCAATGGCAACACTTGGGATAGGGCCAGCGAATCCAACTCTCTGATCAGCTTGCGTGTCATCGCGTCTTCGTAGGCTTCAAATCCCAAAGCGGTTTCGACGAAGGCTCCGGGCCCCAGGATGACCCAAGCGTTGTAATAGGCCGACAACTCTCCGATTTGCACGTACCGCTTGTCCCCGGTGCTGGGATCATCGGCTCCGATCACAAGCCCATTGATCGTGATGCCGGTTGCCTGCAGTTGGGCTTTGGCCTCCCTGGGATGGAGGCCGACATTGTGCTTGCCATCTCCTGAGAGGTCCAGCGTCCGCTTCCAGCAGGCGGCTTGGGTATCCAACAAATCAGCCCCATACTGCATGGCAGACCCCACCGCTGTGCCTTGAGGTGCCGATGACCGACGGGTGGATTGTAGGCGTCGCGCAATCCCGGACAAATCGGTCGGGGACCGAATATCGGTCCAGCCGACCAACAGCCGCTGGAAACCTGCCTCGCTCCATTCGAAAACAGAGATGCGAACGGGGGCTTCCGGATTTGACAGGATCAACCGCTCCACCTCCGGCCGTTGCAAGGCAGCGGCCAAGCCGTCCAATTGAAGTCTGTATTCGTTGCTGTCGACTGAGCCTGAAACATCCAACCCAAGCGCCAGGGCTTGCCGGCATTGAGCAGCGGCCGGGCTGCCCAAGGCCAAACAATACAGAGCCAGCGCACGGGTAATCATTTTGCGCTGCGCCCCAACGCGCCGACCTGAAGGCTGGTCAATTCCCGTTCCAGCTTGCGTCGCATGGCGCGCTCAAAGTCTTCGAACCCTTGCGCGATTTCCAAAAAGGCGTTTGGCCCATGCAAGACGTTGTTCTCAAAAAACGGGATGAGGAACAGCTCCCCTTCGAAATCCGCCGCATTTATGACCAACCCATTCACGGTTATGCGGTCGAAGGGAAAGTGGCGATAGGCGATCTGCGGACCGTAGCCGTCATTGTTCGAGCCGTCCCCGGACAGGTCAATCGTTTGAAACAGGCATTGCGGAGCCTGCTCCATCAGAGAGGCCCCGAAAGCCAGGGCATATCCCATGGCAGTGGCCGAGCCGCTGTCAGATCTTTGGGACTCGCTCACCTGTGTCGCTGCAACAAGCAGATCAGCCTCGGTCTCGATCAGGCGCCAGGGAAGGACGATGTACTGGGCGTCGCGACCGCTCCACTCATAAACCGTCAGGGCTACGGGCAGCGGCGAGGAAAAGAACGCTTTCCGGACTTCCGGAGCGATCAGGGCTGAAGCCAGGCCCTGCCGCTGCAGGGCGTCTTCTTTGGCGTCGACCGAAACGGATATGTCCAAAGCAAGCGCCAAGGCCAGCCGGCAGTTTTGGGCCTCAGCAGAGCTGGCCAGAACGGCCAGCCCCAATCCTGTCAGCCAGCGGATCACCAGTGGCCGGTGCTTTCCATGCTGGCCCAAGGTTCGGCCGGGGGCAAGGCATCGCCATTCTGCAGCAGTTCAACCGAAATGTTGTCAGGCGAGCGCACGAACGCCATACGCCCATCGCGCGGAGGGCGGTTGATGACGACACCATTGTCGGCAAGGTGCTGACAGGTCTCGTAAATGTTGTCGACCCCATAGGCCAGGTGGCCGAAATGGCGGCTGTCGCTTGGCAAACCCTCATCGCCATCCCAGTTCCATGTCAGCTCGATCGGCCTGTCCTCCTGACCCGGAGGGGCCATGAAGATCAGCGAAAACCGCCCTTCCTCGCTGTCGTAACGGCGGGTTTCCTGGAGTCCCAGCAGCTTGTAGAAGGCCATGGATTTTTCCAAATCCTTCACGCGCACCATGGTGTGGAGGTATCTCAGCCCCATCTCGGCGATCCTTTCGGTGTTGATGATTGTGTGCAGCTTAGCGCGCTGCAGGGGCGTGTCGAGGGGGCGGTCGCAGAGAAACCGAAAAATGCGCGACGCAGCACACATATGGCGGTTTCAGTGCTGATGTTGCCGATATATAGTGGTCGGCGACTCATTTCAAAAACGAGGTATGTCCATGCCGCTGTCCGCCGAACAACTGGCCGAGATCGAAGAGCAACGCGCACAAACGCAGTCGACCCGCCGTGTTGTGGCTCCGGGTATGGAACAGCACCTTTACACTGCGCATCCTGTTCTGGACCATGGTTTCGTGCGGGTCATCGACTATATGGGTGATGATGCTGCGATCTGCCAGGCGGCCCGCGTGTCCTACGGCAAAGGTACGAAGTCCGTACAGAATGACGAGGGGTTGATCCGCTATCTGATGCGCCACTGGCATTCGACCCCGTTCGAGATGTGCGAAGTGAAACTGCACGTGAAACTGCCGGTCTTCGTCGCCCGTCAGTGGATCCGCCACCGGACGGCCAACGTGAACGAATACTCTGCCCGCTATTCGATCCTTGATCGGGAATTCTACATTCCCGCGCCGAATCAGCTGGCGGCGCAATCAGCGATCAACAATCAGGGGCGGGGCGAGGCGCTGCAGGGCGAAGAGGCTGCCCGCGTGTTGGACATTCTCAAGGCCGACAGCGCCCGCTGCTATGACAATTACGAAGCGATGATCGGCCAGGATGGCCAGCAGGGTCTGGCGCGCGAACTGGCGCGGATGAACCTGCCGGCAAACATCTACACGCAGTGGTATTGGAAGGTGGATCTGCACAATCTGTTCCACTTCCTGCGCCTGCGGGCAGATCCGCATGCGCAATACGAGATCCGCGTCTATGCCGAAACCATGTGCAAGATCGTGGCCGACTGGGTACCGTTCGCGTACAAGGCGTTCGAAGACTATCGCCTGGGTGCGGTCAACCTGTCGGCGCAGATGGTCGAAGCGCTGCGTCGGATGCTGAAGGGCGAGCAGGTGACGCAGGAAAACTCGGGCATGACTGCGCGCGAATGGCGTGAGTTCGAAGCGGTGATCCGCGAAGGCTGATCGCCACCTGTTCGGATTGTCATGATCCTGTTACACTTTGGGCATGACGTTCAGCTTGATGTTTAGAACTGCAGCGGTCGCTTTGTTGCTGGGCCAGCCAGCGTATGCAAAGTCGCCAATCGCTGAGGTGATCTGCGAGCCCACGGCGCGGATGCATGACAAACTGCGCCACCAATTTGGGGCGCAGCAGACCGCCTCTGGTGTTCGCGGACCCGAGCAGATCATGGAGGTGTGGACCAGCCGTCGCGGTGACTGGACCCTTGTCGTAACCTATGCGACCGGGACGTCCTGCATTGTGGCCATGGGCGACAACTGGACAAACCGCATCGAGACCGACCCGACGCGAGGCTAGACTATCCGGGAAGAGGGTGGACAACGGCCTGTCAATTGGCCGTTGACCTTGTTTCGTCGCACCCGCCAGTTGGCGGGCCCTTTTACAATGGCTTCAAATCAGCCGCCATTTGGCGGCCGTCACGTCCGTCCTGCAACTCGTACGAGACTTTCTGATTGTCGGCGAGTCCGGTCAGGCCGGATCGTTCTACGGCCGAGATATGCACAAACACATCCTTACCCCCTTCATCGGGGGCAATAAAACCATAGCCTTTGGTCGTATTGAACCACTTCACGGTGCCGGTTGGCATTTCCCGTGTCTCCTTCTCCTTGCGCGTCACCCAGCAAATCGGCAGGGCATAGTCAAAGCGACCACAAACCCACGCAGTTCCGAACGAACGAGACGGCGCAAATTGTGTGTTTCGCCTTTTTCAACATTGCACGGTGAAGTAAAAAATCAAGGAATACTGGGTTAACCTATTCGTTTTGCCCGAAATTGCTGCAACGACCGGAGTAGATACACTATGCGCCTTTTTGGCCTGAAGACCTGCGATACCTGCCGTAAGGCACTGAAATCACTTCCTGATGCCGAATTCATCGATGTCCGAGGCGCGGGTGTTCCTTCGGAGGTGTTGGCCAAAGCGTTTGACCAGTTCGGCGAAGCCTTGCTCAACACCCGCTCGACAACCTGGCGTGGATTAGACGACGATCAACGCTCGCGACCGCCGCTGGAACTGCTGGCGGATCATCCTGCCCTGATGAAACGTCCGCTGATCGAATGGGACGGGCACTTGTTCCTGGGCTGGACCCCGCAAACCCGCACAGCCCTTGGCATTGCTTGATCGGGTGACTATCTGAACCGGCGCAACAATCAGGAATACTTCATGCGAAACGCAGCGATGATATTGGGTGTCATTGCCGGTCTGGTCGGAATGATCGTCGGTTTTTTTGGGTACGGGTTTGTCGAGCTTGTGGATCGTTACGGCGAGATCGAGGGGCTCGCAGAACAGGTGGACAACCCCCAGCTTATCAAGACGGCATCGCTTCTGGCGCCGTTGCTGGCGATTGCCGGGGGTGCCATGGCGCATGCGCGTGCTCTGTTGGCCGGTGTGTTGTTGCTGATTTCCGCGGCGGGGATGTACTACGCCTTTGGCTTCGGCGTGTTCACCATGTTCCCGATTGCCTTCGCCGGCGTTGCGGGGCTGCTTGGGATCGCCGCGGGCAAGCCGGACGAACCCAAAGCGCATTTCTAGATCATTTCAGGCGTAGAACCCTGTCGAGCGAGAGCGGGCCCGCGCCGTTGATCACGATCACCACGAACAGGAAGGTCCACATAACCCGCTGATCCATCAGGGTTATGGTGTTGTCGAACAGACCGCCCAGCTTGACCCCGTGCCCGGTGACATCGGTGAAGGTCTGGACCCAGACGAACCCGATCATGCCCAGGGCGGCAAGGCGGGTCAGCAGCCCCACCAGAAGCAATGCAGGCAGGATGAACTCGGCCCAGGTTCCGGCGACGGCAACGGGCCAGGTAAAGAACCCTAGCTGCGAGCTGTCGTAGCCGACGGCCTCCATGGCCTTGGGGAAGATCTGCACATAGGCCCCGTCCGAGGGGAACAGGAACCCGAAAAACCCGCTGCCCAGCTTGGTCATGGCCGAGTTCCAGTAATAGACCAGAAGAACCGCTATGAAAGTCAGCCGCGCCACGGTCGGTGTCAGCCAGTTCGAGGCGTGGTCCAGCTTTCCGAGAACGGAATTGTGCATAGAAATCAGGGCAGTCATGTTTCCGGCCTTTCGATAGTCACTGAAGTAATCGCACTGCCCTGCAGCAGCAGTGCCAGGGTGGCGCCCAGGTCGAACTCGGGCGTCCGGGTGGTGGTTGCCTCGAAGGCCTGACCAATGGTCTGGCCGGCCTGCATGGCGGTGATCCAGTCGAACCCGCCGGGCGGCAGCAGGTGTGGCGACGGGTCAAATTCGGGGCGCGTGATCAGCACGTCCTGCGCGCCGGGCTGGGGCTTTGGCGCGCCGTCTTCGGTGTTGAACCGCCAGATGGCGTGGATGGGCCAGTCGGACCGGATCAGCTGCATGGTTGGGGCAAAGCCCAGCCGCGCCTGCATCAGGTCTTCGGGCGGCAGGGCGGCCAGCGCGTCGGGCGTGATCGGTTGGCTGTCGGCGGCGTGGTAGGACCGGCGCAAGGCCAGTTCCAGCCGCGCCACGTCGGGCAGATAGCCAAGATGCGCCAGTTGTTCGGTGTCGGCGAGGAATTCGGGGAAGTTCTCGCCATAGAACATCATCAGCGGAGAGCTAGGCGGGTGCTGACGCAGGTAGATTCCGGCCAGGCCGTCCATGTTCTGCGGACCCAGCAGCTTGGTTATGACCGGAAAGGCCTGATGCATGGCTTCGGTCAGAGACACGGCCACGTTGTTGCGGTAGACGCTGAAGCGGCGTCCGGCGGGGCGGGCCTGATCGTCCAGCAACCCCTCGGGCACGGGGGCCGTCGGGTCCAGCAGGGCCGCCCGGAACTCTGATTGCGAAACGCTCATGCCGGGATCCGGTCCAGCGCGGATTGCGCGCGTTCGGCCTCGGAGCGCAAGGTGGGCCAGTCGGGCACGTCGTTGTCCCATTCGATCAGCACGGGTTTGGGGCCTGACTGGTCGAGCACATAGTCCAGCAACGCCCAGACCGGATCGACGACGGCGCGGCCGTGGCTGTCGATCAGCAGGGGTTGGCCGTGATCGTCCTGATCCTCGTCATGGCCCCCCAGGTGGATCTCGCCAACCTGGTCCAGAGGGTAGGCGTCGATATAGGCCTGCGGGCTGTAATTCAGATTGGTGGCCGAGACGAAGACGTTGTTGACGTCCAGCAGCAGGCCACATCCAGTCCGGCGCGTGATCTCGCGCAAGAAGTCGGGTTCGGACCACGTGCTTTCAGCAAAAGCGAGATAGCTGGAAGGGTTTTCCAGCAGCATCTGCCGGCCCACCGTCTCCTGTACCTGATCGATATGATCGCAGATGCGGGTCAGTGTGGCGTCGGTATAGGGCAGGGGCAGCAGATCGTTCAGGAACTGGCTGTCATGGGTGGACCATGCCAGATGCTCCGAAAAGCTGGCCGGGTTCAGCCAGCCCACAAGATGCTTCAGGCGGGCCAGGTGCTCGGCGTCCAGCGGCCCTTCGCCACCGATGGACAGGCCCACGCCGTGCACCGAAATGGGAAACCGTTCGGACAGGTGGCGCAGCTGCGCCAGCGGTCGACCGCCGTCGCCCATGTAGTTTTCGGCGTGAATTTCCAGCCAGCCGACCGGGCCGGGCTGGTCAAGGATCTCGGTGTAGTGCTGCGGCTTGTAGCCGACCCCGGGCGCGGCGGGCAGCCGTTGCATTCTGCGGGCGTCATCCAACATCGCGTGATCCTTCTCAGCAAGAAACAGGGCGGGCTGTTTGGTTTAGCCCGCCCCTGACATTCCTTCCCGTGCCTTATGCCGGCAGATCGCGTTCCAGCGGCTCGAGCGAGCCTTTGCGGGGCGTTCCGTCCGCGGATTTGGGCAGCTCGATGTCGGCGCAAGTGCCCGCATCGACCAACGTCCAGGCGTTGCCTTGGTAGTCCACAGTCGAGGTACCGGCACATGTGGTGCCCGGACCGGCAGCGCAGTCATTCTGGCCTGCCAGCGATACGCCATAGCATTTTTCTTTGGCCTGAGCGGCGGCGGTGGTTGCAGAGCCCGCAACAGCTGCGGCAACGGCGCTTGCGATTACGAGGGTTTTGGCGGTGTTCGACATCTCAGGTAATCCTTTTCGTGATTGCGTATGTCTGCTTGTGACAGTGACAAAGGTAACGGCTGACACTGCTCTGTTGAATTCACGAGCCCGTGTCTCACGGCTGTGTCAGCGAGCGTTAATGCCCCTTGCAAGTTAACACACTGTTATAAATTAGGAAATCCAGAAATGTTTCATTCCGGCCCCGTGCTGGGGGCCGGATCGGCGGCAAGACTGTGCCGATTGTTACAGAAGATCAGGGGGCGTGGCCGCGTGCGCCAGCTCTTTTGTTACAGCGTCAAGCGGCTGGACCTGGGTCTGCTTCTCGCCAAGGCGGCGCACACTGACGGTGCGCTCCTCGACCTCGCGGTGGCCGACGGCCAGGATCACTGGCACCTTGCCGACCGAATGTTCGCGGACCTTGTAGTTGATCTTCTCGTTGCGGATGTCGGCCTCGGCCCGGACACCGGCAGCCTTGAGCGTTTCGACCACTTCCAGAACATAGTCATCGGCCTCGGAGGTGATCGAGGCCACGACGACCTGGCGCGGCGCCAGCCAGAAAGGAAGTTTGCCGGCGTGTTCTTCGATCAGGATGCCGATGAACCGTTCGAACGATCCCAGGCAGGCGCGGTGCAGCATCACCGGACGGTGTTTGGCACCATCGGCGCCGATATAGGTGGCGTCCAGCCGTTCGGGCAGGACGAAATCCACCTGGAAGGTGCCGCATTGCCAGTCACGCCCGATCGCGTCGGTCAGGACGAATTCCAGTTTCGGCCCATAGAAGGCACCTTCGCCGGGGTTCAGTTCCGGCTCGACCCCTGCTGCGCGGGTGGCGGTCAGCAGGGCCTCTTCGGCCTTGTCCCAGACCTCGTCCGAGCCGGCGCGCTGTTCGGGGCGGTCCGAGAATTTGACCTTGAAACTGTCAAAGCCCAGATCCTTGTAGACATCGGTCAGAAACCCGATGAAGCGGGCACATTCGTCGCCGATCTGGTCCTCGGTCGAGAAGATATGCGCGTCGTCCTGGGCAAAGCCGCGGACCCGCATGATGCCATGCAGCGCGCCCGAGGGTTCGTAGCGCGCGCAGGATCCGAACTCGGCCATGCGCAGCGGCAGGTCGCGATAGGATTTCAGGCCCTGCTTGAAGATTTCCACGTGGCAGGGACAGTTCATCGGCTTGAGCGCGTTCACGGCCTTTTCGCGGGCGTGTTCCTCGTCAACTTCGACGATGAACATGTTTTCCTGGTACTTGTCCCAGTGGCCCGAGCGTTCCCAAAGCTTGCGGTCGACCACCTGCGGGGTGTTGACCTCGACATAGCCGCCTCGGTGCTGGGCACGCCGCATATAGTCCTGCAGCGTGGTGTAGATGGTCCAGCCGTTGGGGTGCCAGAAGATCTGGCCAGGGGCCTCTTCCTGCATGTGGAACAGGTCCATCTCGCGGCCCAGCTTGCGGTGGTCGCGCTTGGCGGCCTCTTCCAGCATGTGCAGGTGCGCCTTCAGCTTTTCCTTGCCGGTGAAGGCCACGCCGTAGATGCGTTGCAGCATCGGGCGGTTGCTGTCGCCGCGCCAGTAGGCGCCGGCGATCGACATCAGCTTGAAGGCGTCACCGGGCAGTTGGCCGGTATGCTGCAGGTGCGGACCGCGGCACAGGTCCTGCCAGTGGCCGTGCCAATACATGCGCACCGGCTCGTCACCCGGGATCGCCTCGATCAGCTCGACCTTGTAGGGCTCGTTGTTGGCCTTGTAGAACGCGATGGCACGCTCGCGGTCCCAGATCTCGGTGGTGACGGGATCGCGCTTGTTGATGATCTCTTTCATCTTTTTTTCGATGAGGCCGAGATCTTCGGGCGTGAAGGGTTCCGAGCGGTCAAAGTCGTAGTACCAGCCGTTTTCGATGACCGGGCCGATGGTGACCTTGGTGTCAGGCCAGATTTCCTGCACCGCGCGGGCCATCACGTGGGCAAAGTCGTGGCGGATCAGTTCGTTGGCCTGGGCCTCGTCCTTCATCGTATGGAGAGCGATTTCGGCATCCTGTTCGATGGGCCACTGCAGGTCCCAGTGCTGGCCGTTGACGGTGGCCGAGATGGCCTTTTTCGCCAGCGAGGTGGAGATGTCGGCCGCGACCTCGGCCGGCGTAACGCCTGCCGCGTAGGATCGGGAATTGCCATCGGGGAAGGTAAGAGAGACGGATTTTGAATCCAAGGCCATGGTCTGGCTCTCCTCGTCGGTTTGGCGCCCACTGAACGCCCGGTTGCGGGTTATGGTGTCGGGTCCGTTTGGCAGTTGGTGGTGTCCGTGTCAAGCGTTGGCGGGCAGAGGGCTCTGCTCCTGGCGTGCCGCGGGATATCTGCCTCCAGATGACGGAGGGGCGGGAATTGCACTTGGGCGCGGCGCGTGCATGATGCTGGAAAAGCATGTGAGGATTTCATGGCAGCAACGACATTTCTGGAAACGCCGCAGGGGCGGCGGCTGGCCTATCATAAGAGCGAAGGGACAGGGCCCGCGGTCGTTTTTCTGGGTGGCCTCAAGTCGGACATGGAGGGCACCAAGGCGGTGCATCTGGAGGACTGGGCGCGGGCGCGTGGGCAGGCCTACTTGCGGTTCGACTATTCCGGGCACGGGGAAAGCTCCGGCCGGTTCGAGGAAGGGTGCATCGGGGATTGGCATGAAGACACGGTTGCGGCGGTTTCAGCGCTGACCGAAGGGCCGTTGATTGTGGTGGGTTCGTCCATGGGCGGCTGGCAGGCGTTGCTGCTGGCGCGGGCCATGCCCGAGCGGATCGCCGGCATGGTCACCATCGCGGCGGCGCCGGATTTCACCGAGGACGGCTATTGGGCCTCGTTCACAGACGCGCAGAAAGAGGCGTTGGAGACGGTCGGGCACGTTGAACTGCCTTCGGACTACATGGAGCCCTACATCATCACCAAGCGGATGATCGAAGATGGGCGGACGCGGCTGGTATTGCGGTCGCCGTTGAACCTGCCGTTCCCGGTACGGTTTCTGCAAGGCACGGCGGATACGGCGGTTTCGGTCGACACCGCTGTACGGCTGCTCGACCATGCCAGCGGTCCGGACATGCGGTTGTTGCTGGTCAAGGATGCGGATCACCGGTTCTCGGACGGGCCGTGCCTGGGGCTGATCGAGGATGCGGTTCGCGACGTGATGGGGACAAACTGATGCGGCGGCTGGGGCGGTTTCTCGGGCGGGCCTTGCTGGCGTTGGTGGTGGTCGGCGGGCTGATCTACTGGTTCGGCCCGCGCGAAGAAGTGGATCTGCACCCGCGGTTCGATCCGCGCAAGTTCGGCGAGGGGGTTCAGGTCTATTTCGAAAGCATCGAGTCCGCCTATGACGACATCGTACCGGGTGTCGAAAAGCGGGTGATCTGGCAGGACGGGTTCAAGGAACGTCGCGCGCCATATTCGGTGCTCTATGTGCACGGGTTCTCGGCCTCGTCCGAGGAAATCCGCCCGGTGCCCGACAGGATCGCCGAAGCGCTGGGGGCCAATCTTGTCTATACGCGCCTGCAGGGGCACGGGCGCGACGGGTTGGCAATGGCCGAAGGGACGGCCTCGGGCTGGATGCAGGACATGGCCGAAGGTCTGGCCGCCGCCCGCGCGGTGGGCGACACGGTTATCGTGATCTCGACCTCGACCGGGGGAACCCTGGCGGCAGCCGCGGCGCTGGACCCCGAGCTGAGCAAGGACGTGGTCGGGATGGTGTTCATCTCGCCCAATTTCGGGGTGCAGGCGGCCGGATCCTGGATACCATCACTGCCTTGGGCGCGCAGCTGGCTGCCGTTGCTGATGGGGGAAACCCGCGACGTGTCGGGCCCTGATCCGGAAAAGAACCTGTACTGGTCGTCCTCTTATCCGTGGGAGGCGGTGGTTCCGATGTCTGTTCTGGTGGATACCGTCGACGCGCTGGATTTTTCGGGTGCACTGGTGCCGGCTCTGTTCTGGTTCTCGGATGACGATCAGGTGGTTCGCCCCGACCTGACTCACAAAGTTGCAGAAGACTGGGGGGCACCTGCGACCGTTCAGACCGTAACCATGGGGCCGGGTGACGACCCGCAATCGCACGTCATTGCCGGACGGCTGATGTCGCCGGGGCAGACCGATGCGACGGTGGCGGGTATTCTGCAATGGCTGAACGGTTTGGGGGTAGAGTGATGGAGCAACGCGTCAGCCTGATCACGATCGGGGCCGAAGATCCCGAAGCCGCAGCCCGCTTTTACGAGGCGTTGGGCTGGCGCCGCACCGACAGCCCGGACGGGGTGATCGTTTTTGACCTGATCGGCCAGACGCTGGGTCTGTACCCATTGACCGCTCTGGCCGAAGAAATCGGGGTTGGCGTTGAAACCCTGGGGCGCGGCGCGATGACGCTCAGCCACAATTGCCGATCCAAGGAGGGTGTCGCTGAACTGTTGCACGCTGCCGAGGCAGCGGGGGCCGAAATCCTGAAACCAGCCTCAGACGTGTTCTGGGGCGGGCACCATGGGTACTTTCGGGCACCGGATGGCACGATCTGGGAAGTTGCGTTCAACCCGCACTCGGCCCTTGCGCCGGATGGGGCCTTTCGTTGGAACGGGTACTGAATATGCGCAGACCGGGCAGCATGTGGAGCCTCGAGACCCTCGGCCGCGTGCGCCTGTCGCGCCATTTCTTCATGCGCGAATTCCTTTATTCCGAGATCGGGAACTTTCACGAAAAACAGAACCTGCCGGACAACCCGGATCTGGCCATCGAAACCGGCCGTGCATTCTGCGAAACCCTTCTGGACCCGTTGGAGGAAACATTCGGGCGTGTTGCCGTCCGGTCTGGATACCGGTCACCCTCGCTGAACCGGTTTGGAAACGAGAACAAGTTGAACTGCGCGCGCAATGATCATCCCCTTGAATGCCACATCTGGGACCGCGGCACAGGCGAGGCGCGAATTGCCGGAGCCTCGATCGTGATCCCATGGTTTGCCGACCGTTACGCACAAGGCCGGGACTGGCGCGATCTGGCCTGGTGGATGCACGATCATCTGGATTATTCCGAGATCTGGTTCTTTCCCAAACTTTGCGCCTTCAACCTGGTGTGGCGGCCCACCCCGCTGCGCCGGATCGACAGCTACATTGCGCCGCGTGGCAGCCTGCTCCGGGCCGGCGCCGATCCGGATGAGACTCTGAGCGAACGCCGTCGGCGCTATGCGGACTTTCCCGAATTTCGCGCAATCCGCTATCCTTAAAGTTTTTCTTGCCCGTCTGCGCCGAAACTCTCATCCTGATCAACAAAACGGCCGAGCCGATCGGCCAGTACAAGGAGGCCCTGCGTGATCGAGCCGCTGGTCTTGCTGCCAGGATTGATGTGCGATGCTCGGCTGTTTCAGCCGCAGACAACCCGGCTGTCTCAGACCCGGCCGGTGATGGTCGCGCCGATCGGCGGCGGTGATCGGATCGAGGAGATTGCCTCGGCGCTTTTGGACCAGTTGCCGCACCGCTTTGCGTTGGCTGGTCTGAGCATGGGGGGCATTGTCGCGCTGGAACTGGTGCGCCGCGCCCCGGAACGCGTGACCCGCCTTTGCCTCATGGCGACGGATGCGCAGGCCGATACCCCCCAGATCGCAGCCGACCGCGAAGAGCTGATCGTTGCGGCGCAGGCTGGCCGTCTTGAGGATGTCATGCGCAAGGTTCTGGGCTCGGACACTCTGGCCCCCGGACCGCAGCGGATTCCGATATTGAACCACATGCTGGAAATGGCGCTGGAGCTGGGGCCGGACCTGTTCGTGCGCCAAATGCGCGCTCTGCAGCGCCGCCCGGATCAGCAGGGCACCCTGCGGAGGATAAAGGTGCCGACCTTGGTTCTGTGCGGGGCACACGACACTTTGACGCCGGTCAGAAAACACAGTTTCATGGCCGAGCTGATCCCCGGGGCCGCCTTGCATGTGGTGGACATGGCAGGGCATCTTCCAACGCTTGAGGCGCCGGGTGAAACCACGGACGCGCTGTCCGATTGGTTGAACATACCCGTGCGGGCTTTCTAGTCGTACAGCGCCTTGCGTTCTTCAAGGGTGATGACATGCGGAGCCACAACCGGCTTGCCTGTTGCGATGTCGAAGAACGGAGTTTGCTTCCAACGACCGGAAAGGCGCGCCGAAATGACTCTGCGGATCATGCCGAGAACAGCAGGAGCCACATTCTCGTGCTTCCATTTCCCATTCGCCTGCGGAACATGGGCGCGGGTCTTCACCGGCCCCAGAGGGGATGGATCGGAAAACCTGGCGACATCAAAACCAGCAAAGGGGAATTTCATGCTGCTGGTGGTGGTCGCCACAGGCGCGTTGCAGCATTTGGCGTACCATCGAAACAGACCTTTGGGGCCCAGCCGCATCACGGCCAGGTTCTCGGCGCCTTTCGTGATGCGGATATATTCGGGCGACATCTGAAAAATGTCGACCGGCCCGGGTGCGGGGTCAGGTTGGCCAAAATACAGCTGTCCGGCGCGGCAATCTGGGCAGAAACAGACGACATGGGTGCCGCTGGACACCCCCTTGGTCGTGATCTCGCCGATAAGCTCGCCGCAGTTGCAGGCGAACGGAAGGGCGGGGGCCGGGTCTGCGGACATCAAGCAACTTTGTTGCTGTTGGCAGCACGGCGGCGCGGTTTGCGGCTGTTTTCGTTCATGAAGTCTATGACCAGCGGGCGGATATTGTCCCGCCAACTGCGTCCGGCGAAGATACCGTAGTGGCCCGCGCCGGGTTCGACATGGCTGGCCTTTTTGCTGTCGGGCAGGCCGGTGCACAAGTCCAGCGCCGCGATACACTGACCAGGGGCCGAGATGTCGTCATTGGCGCCTTCGACCGTCTTGACCGCCACATCGGTGATTTTGCCGATGTCGACTTTGTGGCCAGCCACGATGAACTCATTCCGGGCGATCTCACGGTTCTTGAACACCCGCTCGACCGTCGAGAGGTAGAACTCTGCCGTCATGTCCATCACGGCCAGATATTCATCGTAGAAACGGTTGTGGGCGTCATGATCCGACGCCTCACCCCGCATGACGCGCTGGATCTGGTCGGAGAACGCCTTGCCGTGGCGCTCGGCATTCATCGACATGAAGGATGCCAATTGAAGAAGCCCGGGATAAACCATGCGTCCCACGCCCTTGTACTTGAAGCCCACCCGCTGGATCATCGTTTCCTCAAGCTGGCCCATGGTCACTCGGCGGCCGAAATCGGTGACTTCGGTCGGGGTTGCATCAGGGTCAACCGGGCCACCGATCAGCGTCAGCGTGCTGGGCTGCGCCTTGGGGTCGGTTTCGGCAAGGTACGCCGTCGCCGCGAGGGTCAGTGGCGCGGGCTGGCAGACAGCGACGACATGCGTGTCCGGCCCCAGCTCCTTCATGAAATCGACAAGGTACAGGGTGTAGTCCTCGACATCGAACTTGCCTTCGGACACGGGGATGTCGCGCGCGTTATGCCAATCGGTCACGTAGACTTCGCAATTGACCAGCAGGCTCTTCACGGTCGAGCGCAGCAGGGTGGCGTAGTGTCCGGACATCGGCGCAACCAACAGCACCTTGCGCGGTTGCTCTTTGCGGCCATTCACGCGAAAGTGGACCAGATCGCCAAACGGGCGTTCAAGCACGGAGGTGACATCCACCAGATGATCTTTGCCGTCTTCGCAGGTAAACGTTCGGATACCCCAATCGGGTTTCACGACCATGCGTTGAAACGTGCGTTCGGTTACTTCGCCCCACGCGGCCATCCAGTTGAATGCCGGGTTGGGGATCATGGAAAACTGGGGGTAGGACGCCATCGCGCTTGCGGTTGCACCAAGCCATTGGTTGGTGTTGCGCATGGTTTCCATCAGGTCGTAGGTCATCATGTAACGCACGGGAATGGCCTCCTAAATGTCAGCCTGAGAGTTCGGACCATTCGTCGCTTTGCCCCCCGGTGCCCACGACGATATTCTGCACAGCAGCGAGGATAGGGGGGATTTGTTAAAATGACAACAAGTGAAGGCCACATGCCCGACTTAAGCGACGAACACGTTGAACGCCTTAAGGAAAATATGCTGAAAGTCGAAGATCTGTCCAAGCGGCTGATCGAGGTGATGGCGTCGAAAAAAGCTCATACTCCCGCGCTGGACGGCCCGAATCAGGAACTTTTTGCAAGAGCAGCAACAGCTTATTGGGCCGAGGCCCTGCAGAATCCGGCCAAGTTGTTGGAACAGCAGCTGGAATACTGGGGCAAGTCCGTCCTGAATTTTGCTGCGGCGCAGCAGGCCCTGCTGGCCGGCGAAGGCGAAGCGGACGAGGCTCCGAGCAAGGATAAACGCTTCTCGAACCCGCTTTGGGATACGAACCCATATTTCCGTCTCGTCCGCCAGCAATACTTGACCAATGCCGAAGCCATCGCGAACGCGGTGGAGTCGGTCGAGGACTTGGACGCCAAGGACAAGCGGCGGCTGAAATACTTCTCGCAGCAGATTGTCGACATGATGTCGCCAACGAATTTCCTGCCGACCAACCCCGACGCTCTGCAGAAGGCGATCGAAACCGATGGCCAGTCGCTGATCCAAGGGCTGGAGAATCTTGTTGCCGATCTCGAAGCGAATGATGGCGAGTTGATCGTCAAGCTGGCGGATGAAAACGCGTTCAAGGTGGGCGGCAACCTGGCCACAACGCCCGGCGAAGTCGTCTATCGAAATCGAATGATGGAACTGATCCAGTACAGTCCTGCGACCGAGACGGTGTATGAAACCCCCGTCGTTCTGTTCCCGCCTTGGATCAACAAGTTCTACATTCTGGATCTGAAGGCACAGAACAGTCTGATCAAGTGGATCACCGATCAGGGCTATACCTTGTTCGTCGTCAGCTGGGTCAATCCGGATGACAGCTATGCCGAAACGGGAATGGAAGACTACGTTCAGGACGGATTCCTGGCGGCGGTCGAAGAGGCCAAGAAGATCTGCAAGGTCAAACAGGTCAATACGGTCGGGTATTGTATTGCCGGCACGACCTTGAGCCTCACTCTGTCTCTTTTGAAACAGCGCGGTGACAAGTCAATCAAATCCGCCACGTTCTTCACGGCGCTGACCGATTTTTCGGATCAGGGCGAGTTTACCCCGTTCCTGCAGAATGATTTCATCGACGGGATCGAGAAAGAGGTGAACAAGGAAGGTGTGCTGCGGTCATGGATCATGGCGCGCACGATGTCGTTCCTTCGGTCTCGCGACCTGGTTTATGGACCGGCGATCCGCAGCTATATGCTGGGCGAGACGCCACCCGCCTTTGACCTGTTGTACTGGAACGGGGACGGCGCGAACCTGCCCGCGAAAATGGCTGTGCAGTATCTACGTGGCTTGTGTCAGCGCAACGAGTTCGCTTCGGACGGGTTCGAATTGATGGGCCACAAGCTGCATGTCCGCGACGTGGATGTGCCGTTGATGTCGATCACTTGCGAGACGGACCATATCGCCGCTTGGAAAGACTGCTATCGCGGCGTGCAGAAAATGGGATCACGCAGCAAAACCTTCATCGTTTCGGAATCGGGGCATATTGCAGGCATCGTCAATCCGCCCAGCAAAAAGAAATACGGTCACTATACCAACACCGATCTCAAGGCGGATGCCGACACCTGGATGAAAGAGGCAAGCTTCCACGAAGGCTCCTGGTGGCCCCGCTGGGAAGCCTGGTTGAAAAAGCGGTCTGGCAAGCAGGTTCCGGCACGCGAACCCGGTGATTCGAGCCACCCACCGTTGGCTCCGGCGCCAGGAACCTATGTAGTCGCCAAACCAAAGTCTTGATTTCACATTGAAACTAAAAAATTCTGCGCCGCAGCAACAAAAATCTTGAAATGCTGCGCCGCAGCAATCATATTGTCCTCAAGCTGATGAAACCCGGGGTGGGCCCGGACCGGCTGAAAGGATTAGGACAATGGCAAAGACCCAAGACTTCACCGCGACCCTGAAAGAAATGATGGGTGCGTTTCCGGTGGACACCACCGCAATGGAAAACGCGTTCAAATCGACCGCGACCCTGAACGAGAAACTGTCCGGCGTTGCGCTGGAAGCCGCCGAGAAGTCGGCCGAGATCTCGAGCAAGTGGACCAAGGACACCCTGGCCAAGCTGGCCGAGATGTCGAAAGCAAAGGCCGAGCCGGCCGACTATGCGAAGGCGATGACCGATTTCGCAAGCGCTTCGGCTGAAGTTGCTGCCGAAAACATGGCTGCTTTCGCTGAAATCGCCAAGAAAGTTCAGTCGGAAACCGTCGAACTGCTGATGGCTGCTGGCAAAGAAGCTGCGGAAGAAACCACCGCGGCCGTCAAGAAAGCCACCAACGAAGTAACCGCTGCTGCCAAGAAAGCAACGGCTGCCAAGTAAGCAAGATCCGCGAAACGCACCCATCCCTCCCAAATTGGTGCAATCGCTAAGGGCAGGTCCATTGGCCTGCCCTTTCTTTTTGTTCTGCAGTCGCATAACCTCTGCTGCAACGCATCATCCTTGGGGAGGGTAAACGGTGTCGGACAAAGATAAACCTCTGCTGATCAAGCGGTATGCAAGCCGTCGGCTGTATAACACCGAGACCAGCGACTACGTCACGCTCGAGGACATCGCTGGGTTCATCCGCGACGGGCGCGAGGTTCAGATTATCGACCTGAAAACCGGAGACGACCTGACACGACAGTATCTGCTTCAAATCATTGCCGAACATGAAAGCCGGGGTGAAAACGTTCTGCCTGTGAACGTGCTGAATGACCTTGTGCGCAGCTACATGGTGCCGGGCGGAGGCATGATGCCGCAATTCCTGCAATCCAGCTTTGAGATGCTGCGCGAAAGCCAGGCCAAGATGATGGAAAACATGAGTGCGATGAACCCCATGAGCAGCATGCCCGGGTTCGAAGCAATGCAGGCGCAGCAGCAGGCGTTCCTGAAGGCCATGACAGGCGGGCTGTCGGGCAATTGGTCCGGGCCGGACAAGGACGAAGAAGGCAAGTCCGAGTCCAAAGAAGACCTGGACGACATCAAGAAACAACTGGCCGAGTTGCAGCAGAAGCTTTCCAAGCTCAGTTGATACCAGATAGGCCCGGACAATCCGGGCCTTTTCTTTCTGGCGTTGGGGTCAGGTGCCGAAGGCCACTTCGGGCGCGGTAACCTCGCCGACCGAGGCCAGGATGATGTCAGCGATTACATCCAGTTCCGCGCGGGTCAGGCGCACCGGCAGGCGCACGTCACAGGCCGACATCAGCATTGCGCGCGTTCGAGGCAGCTCGACCTGCTCTGGCAGAAACTGCCAGTTCCAGAAGGCGCGGGCGTTGTCCTCGCTCAGACCAAAGACCTGCACCTTGACGCCACGGCCCTCGGAGGCGGCGGCAAATGCCTTGATCTGGTCTTTGTTTAGATCGACCAGGTTGAACTGGATCGAATCCGGCGCACGTCGTTCCGGTGTCAGCGGGTCGGGTACGTGGATGTGCGGTGAGCTGTTCAGGCGCTGCGCGACATAATCGTGGTTGGCCAGCCCGTCCCGCACCCGCCGCGCCAGTTCGGGCAGTTGGGGGCGGATCACCGCAGCGCTGAGGTTGCTCATACGCAGATTGTAAAGCGGCAGCTTGTTCTGCCATCGCGTAAAAGCTTGCTCCAGATCAGGTGTATTCTGGCCGTGCGGGCCTTTGTGTTTCTTCCAGTTGTGCTCGTAGGCGCCGGACATGATCACGGCGCGGGCGACCAGGTCGGGGTCGTCGGTGACAAGGATGCCTCCTTCGCCCGCGTTGATCATCTTGTAGGACTGGAACGAGAAACAGCCCAGCTTGCCGATGGTGCCGATATTGCGGCCATGCCATGTGGTGCCCAGCGAATGGGCCGCGTCCTCGATCACCGGGATGTCGCGCGCGTCGCACAGCGCCATGATCGCGTCCATGTCCGAGGTATGGCCGCGCATGTGGCTGATGATCACCGCCTGAACCCCATTGAGCTTGGCCGCGAAATCGTCGATGTCGATGCGGTAATTGCCGCCCACCTCGCACAGGACCGGAACGCAGTCTGCATGCACCACCGACGAGGGCACTGCCGCAAAGGTAAAGCCCGGGATCAGCACCCGCGCGTCCCGCGGTAGCCCCAGCGCCTTCAGCGACAGGAACAACGCCGCCGAACAGGACGACACCGCCAGCGCGTATTTGCTGCCCAGCAACTCGGCGAACTCTGCCTCAAGCAAAGCAACCGGCGCGTCCTGCGGCGCGGTATAGCGGAACAGGTCCCCGGATTGCATCAGGGACTCGATCGCGTCTTTGGCAGCGGCAGGGATGGGTTCGGCGTCATGGACGTTGGGTGGCAGCGTCATATTTGATAATCCCAAATTCTATGTTTGGAAAAGATAAAATGAAAAGCTGAGCAAACCAAGTCTTCATTCGCCTGTTGGGCGAAATTTCACCGAACCGTCACAAGTTGCGGGTCAAAGGCCCAGCCGATCACGCAGGGCATACCAAGTCATCGCCAGCACCAGCAGAGGGCTGCGGAGGGCCGAGCCTCCGGGAAAAGGCAGAGCGGGCACGCGGGCCATCGTGTCGAACCCTTCGGCCTGACCCTGGATGGCCAGCGCCATCAACTGACCGGCATGGGTTGCAGTGCCGACCCCATGACCGGAATAGCCCGAGGCCGACAGGATGTTTGGCGCCAGACGCGTCAGGTAGGGCATCCGCCGCATGGTGATAGCCAGCGTGCCGCCCCACGCATAGTCGATCCGAACGTCGCGCAGATGTGGAAAGATCTCGGTCATCGGTTTGCGAACCTTGGCGGCGATTTCGGATGGAAAGCGATAGCCATAGCTCTCGCCACCGCCGAACAACAGCCGCCCATCGGCGCTAAGCCGGAAATAGTTCACCACGAATTTCGTGTCGGCAACCGCCACGTCCTGCGTCAGAACCTTTGTAGCCTCGGCGCCCAGCGGCTCGGTCGCGGCGATGAAATTGTTGATCGGCATGACCCGCGCCGCGACCTTGCGGTTCAATTTGCCCAGATAGCCATTGCAAGCCAGAACCAGATGGTCGGCCGTGACCGAACCCTGTTCGGTGCGAACGGTGACGCGCGGGCCTTCCTCGATGCCCAGAACCTCGGTGTTTTCGTGCAGCGTCAGGCCGGCGGCCAAGGCGGCCTCGGCCAGACCCAGCGCATAGTTCAACGGGTGCAGATGGGCCGCGCCCATGTCCAGATATCCGCCTGCATAGGCCGGCGAGGGGCAAAGCACGCGCCCGGCTTCGGCATCCAGCAGCTCGAGTTGGTCATAGCCGTAGGCGGTTTTCAGGTGCTTGGCGTGGGCGTGCAATTCGCCCCGTTCGCTGTCGCTGAAGCCCAGTGTGGCGATGCCCGGTTTCAAGTCGCAATCGATGCCCTGGCGTTCGATCAGGGATTTGGTCAGCGTCTTTGCGTCTTCGGCCAGATCCCACAGCTTGGCCGCGTCGTCGCGTCCGACCAGCTTTTCCAGGTCTTCCTGATCCATGCGCTGGGCGCTGCCCAATTGGCCACCATTGCGCCCCGAGGCGCCGAAACCCACGCGATGCGCTTCAAGCAGGACCACCCTGAACCCGGCCTCGGCCAGGTGCAGCGCGGTCGAAAGACCCGTATACCCTCCACCCACGACACAAACGTCGGCAGTGACATCGCCGCGCAGCGGCTCGGTCGGGGTTCGCGGGTGCGCGGTGGCGGCATACCAGCTGGGCGGGTAGGTGCCGCGTTTGTCATTGCTGTACAGCAGGTTCATGGCGCACATGGCTCAGACGTTCAGCAGCAGGTGTTCACGCTCCCACGGCGAAATCACCTGCAGGAACTCCTCGTACTCGGCGCGTTTTACGATGCTGTAGACCCGTGCGAACTCGGGGCCCAGAACCTGATGCAAGGCTTCGGCCTCGTCGAACAGATCCAGCGCGTTGCCCATGACCTGCGGGATGTCGCCGTCACCTTCGTAAGCGTCGCCATAGAACTGACGGCGCGGGCGGTCCTGATTGACCAGACCAAGATAGCCACAGGCCAGCGACACGGCGATGCCCAGATAGGGGTTGCAATCCATCCCGGCGATGCGGTTTTCCACCCGGCGGCTGTCGGGACCCGACAGCGGCACACGTATCCCCGTGGTGCGATTGTCGCGCGCCCATTCCAGGTTGATCGGGGCGGCATGGTCCTTGACGTAGCGCCGGTACGAGTTGACGTAGGGCGCCATCACCGCCAGCCCGGCGGGCAGGTGCAGCTGCAGACCGGCGATGAAGTTGTAGAACGCGTCCGTCTCGCCGCCCTGAGGCCCCGAGAACAGGTTCTTGCCCGTCTCCATGTCGATGATCGAGTGATGGATGTGCATGGCCGATCCCGGCTCATCCTCGATCGGTTTGGCCATGAAGGTGGCAAAGCAGTTGTGACGCAACGCGGCCTCGCGGATCAGGCGTTTGAAATAAAACACCTCGTCGGCCAGCTTGACCGGATCGCCATGGCGCAGGTTGATCTCAAGCTGACCGGCGCCGCCCTCCTGGGTGATGCCGTCGATCTCGAACCCTTGTGCCTCGGCGAAATCATAGATGTCGTCGATCACAGGGCCGAATTCATCCACGGCGGTCATGGAATAGGCCTGCCGCGCGGCAGCCGGACGGCCCGAGCGGCCCATCATCGGCTCGATCCCCTTGGCCGGGTCCACGTTGCGGGCAACCAGAAAGAACTCCATCTCGGGCGCGACAACCGGTTTCCACCCTTTGTCCTTGTACAGCTGGACCACGCGTTTGAGCACGTTGCGCGGGCTGAACGGAATCGGATCGCCGTCCCTGTCGTAGGCGTCATGGATCACCTGAAGGGTCCAGTCACCGGTCCACGGTGCCGCCGAGGCCGTGCTGAAATCGGGCTTGAGGATCATGTCGCGTTCGATGAACCCATCCTCACCCGCGGCCTCGCCCCAGTCACCAGTGATGGTTTGGTAGAAAATGCTGTCGGGTAGATGGAAATAGGCCTGCTTGGCGAATTTCGATGCCGGAACCGCCTTGCCGCGGGCAATCCCCGGCAGGTCCGAGATGATGCACTCGACCTCGTCCAGCCGGTGCCCGTCGATGTATTCCCGTGCTGCTTGTGGAAGTTGGTCTGTCCAGTCGGCCATCAGGCCCTCTCTTTCTTCAGGAACTCTGCCATGAAACGCCCGATATTGGCGTTGTCATCCGGAGCGTTCCATCGGGTTTTTGCGTCGTCCATCAGGGCGTCGGGCACCACGCCTTTACCGCGTGTCTCCATTAGGCCCTGAATGAAATCGTTGGAGTATTCGGGATGTGCCTGCACCGTCCAAATCGTGTCCCCGTAGGCAACCATCGCGTTCTTGCAGAACGCGTTGCTACCCAATAGCTGGGCGCCGTCGGGCAAGGCCGTCACCTGATCCTGGTGCCATGCGTTCAACGAAACCTTGCGCCCGTCATAGTCATACTCGGTGCGTCCGATCGCCCAACCCTTGTCGAACTTTTCAACCTTGCCGCCCAACGCCTGAGCGATGATCTGGTGGCCGAAACAGACCCCGATCAACGGTTTCCGTGCCGCTTGGATCTCGCGGATCAGTTGCTCGAGCTTGGGGATCCACGGATGATCTTCGTAGGCGCCATGCCGCGAGCCGGTAATCACCCATCCATCGCAGTCGCTTGCGCTGTCGGGGAACACATCATCCACCACCGCATAGGTCACGAACTCGAAATCGTTGCCGTCCAGAAGCTGTTGAAACATCAGGTCGTAGTCGCCGAACGATCGTTCCAGCGGTTCGGGCGCGTGGCCGGTCTGCAGTATGCCGATTTTCATGAGTCACCAAATTTGATCAAATTCAATCTACCCGAGTCTCGATCCACGGGCAAGAGGATCATACGGACTCCAGATAGCTCAACCAGTGACTGTCGGGGTCCATGTCGGCAAAGCGTGCGGATTCCTGCCTTTTGGTCATCACCATGTTTCGGATCAGATCCCCGGAGAAGATGCGCGCGATGATCGGGTCCGTCTCGAATGCCGAAATGGCCGAATCCCAGTCCCCTGCCAATTGCGGAAGCCCTTCGATCTCGTAGGCATTTCCCGTGATCGGGGGCGGGGGTTGAAGGCCGTCCTCGATGCCGATCAGAGCCGCGCCCAGAACCGCGGCCAGCATCAGATAGGGGTTGATGTCGCCGCCGGCCACGCGGTGCTCGATCCGGCGGGCGGCGGGCGCACCGCCCGGAATGCGGATCGCGGCGGTCCGGTTCTCATAGGCCCAAGCCGCGCCTGTGGGGGCATGGGCTCCGGGCACGAGCCGCGTGTACGAATTGCCATGCGGAGCAAAGATCAGCGTGCTGCCTGGCATGGCGGCCAGACAGCCGGCGACGGCAGAGCGCAGGATTTCGGTCCCTTCACGCCCGCCATTGTCAAAGACGTTGCGACCCTGGTCATCCAGCAGCGAGAAGTGAACATGCATTCCGTTCCCCGCATCATCGGCATAGGGTTTGGCCATGAAGGTCGCGGTAAAGCCGTGCTTGCGGGCCAGCCCACGGGTCAATGCCTTGAAAAGCCACGTATCATCGGCGCAGCGCATGGCATCCTGATGGTTCAGGTTGATCTCGAACTGGCCGATGCCGCTTTCGGAAATTGCCGTCTGGGCGGGAATCCCCATTTCGGCGCACCCGTCATAAAGCTCGGTGAAGAAGGCGTCGAAGGCGTCCATTTCGGCCATCGACAGCACCGCCTCGCCGCGTAGCCGACGGCCGGTGACCGGATTGTGCGGGGGCTTTGGTTGCGCATCCGAGGAGTCAAGCAGCGTGAACTCCAACTCGGTCGCGGCAACAACTTTCCATCCGCGCTGGGCATAGCGCGACAGGACTGCGGCCAGCGCGTGGCGGGGGTCGCTGGCAAAGGGGGTGCCGTGATCGTCGTACAGGCACATCGGCACCAGCGCCGTGGGTGTGGTCAGCCAGGGCATCGGCACCGGGCCGCGCTCGGTCGGGCGCAGTACGCCATCGGCGTCGCCGGTTTCGAACACCAGCGGGCTGCCCTCGATATCGGCGCCCCACAGATCGACGTTCAGCGCGGAAAACGGCATGCGCACCGCGCCGCTGTCCAGCTTGTCGGCGTAAGATGGGGGCACGCGTTTGCCGCGCATCTGGCCGTTCAGGTCACAGGCGGCGACGCGAAAAGTGTGCAGGGCGGCAAGGTCCATCTGGGGCTCCGTCGGTATGTTGCGGCAAACCTAGTCGAGCTTTTGGATGTTGTCACGATATTTGATCAAATTATTCCGGTGGCGATCTCGTGCGCGGCAGAAAAACGAAACATCAGGACTTGTACACATTCCAGCACCTGCATTGCAGGGTTTGCACAACTTCGACTGGCCGGCTCGGATCAGTACTCGGATGCGTATTTGGGGGAATCGCGAGGGCTGGGTTACGCTGTGATCCGCAGTCAGGAATTTTTTCACAGGAAAGGAATATTCGGATGTCGGAAAGAGATGTTTACGTCGAGAAAGCCAAGGCCATGCTGGACCAGTGGAACGCCGAAATCGACAAGACCAAGGCCAAGATCGACGAGGCCGCGGCGGACAGTAAAATCCAGTACCAAAAGCAGTTGGAAGAAATGCGGGCGCAGCGGGACAAGGCCGAGGCCGAATTGAAGGAAATGCGCAAGGCCAGTGACGCGGCCTGGGCCGATATGAAAGCCGGGTTCGACAAGGCGTGGGACAACATGTCCGAGGCTTTTGACGCCGCGATGGCGCGCTTTAAGTGAAACGACAGTTAAAGGGCTTGGCGCCTCAGCGCGCCAGGTTCAGGCGGAACCGCATCTTGGCCTTGCGCGCCACCGGCAGGTGCCGGTTCAGCCGCTTGTTGATCAGGCCGAATACGCCCACGATCACCAGTGTCAGCAGGATGAAGTAGAACGCCAGGATCGGGTAGGGGACGAACGGGTTGAACGTCTTGTCGGCGAAATAGCTGGCATAGTACAGCGCGTCCCCGCGTTGTTGCCAGGCCGGGAAGGCCGAGAAGAAGACCAGCGTGGTGGCATGGAACAGGAAAATCGCCTCGTTCGTGTAGGCGGGCCAGGCCAACCGCAGCATGGTGGGCCACACGATCCGGCGGAAGCGGGACCAGCCGGACATGCCGTAGGCATCGGCGGCCTCGATATCTCCCTTGGGGATCGACCGCAGCGCGCCATAGAAGATCTCGCCCGAATAGGCGGCGGTGTTCAGGAACAGCACGATCAGCGCCCCCAGCCAAGCCGAGGTGAAGGCGTCGAACATCGGGTAGGTCTTCTTGAGCGACAGGAACAGGAAGTACGCAAAGAAGAACTGGATGAACAGTGGTGAGCCGCGGAAGATGAAGATGAACCATTCGGACGGTTTGCGCAGCCACTTGCGGCGGGACGCCTTGCCCAGGGCCACGGCCGTGGCCAGGAAGAACCCGGTGGCCAGCGCCATCACGCCGAAATAGATGTTCCAGATCATCCCTGAACCGATCAGGGTGAACTGTTCGCACAGGGTGAAATCGCTGCGCGGCAGCAGGCGCTCGCCAAACCCGATCGAACGCAGGCCGTAGTCCTGGATGGTCTGCAGGCAGCTCATGCGGTGGTCTCCTTGCGCAGCAGCTCTCCGCCCGATGTGGCCTGGCCATGCGACAGGCGGCGCATCAGCCGTTCGAGGCCGATCTCGGAAACGCGGGTCATGCCAAGGTAGAAAATCAGCAGGAACAGGAAGTACCACATGCGCCAGTCGCCATGCGGATAGGCGGTGAATTTCGAGGTCTTGGTGCCGCCCAGCTCGCGCGCCCAATAGACGATGTCTTCGACCCCCAGCAGGAACAGCAGCGGCGTGGCCTTGATCAGCACCATCCACAGGTTCGACAGGCCCGGCAGGGCATAGACCCACATCTGCGGCACGAGAATGCGCCAGAAGGTCTGGCGGCGGGTCATGCCATAGGCCTCGGCGGTTTCAAGTTGCGCCAGCGGAACGGCGCGCATGCCGCCGAACAGCACGTTGGCGGCGAAGGCACCAAACACGATCGAGAAGGTGATGACGGCCAGGAAAAAGCCGTAGGTTTCGTGCACCCATTCCGGTGCGGTGCCCAGCGGCAGCTTGGCCTGGGGGCAGACGAGGAAATCGTTGCCCTGGCGGATCGGATCGGTCCAGTCGGGACACAGCACCTGATGTCGCATCCACTCGAACCCCTGGTCCAGGGCGATCACGAAAAACAGGAAAAACGCAATGTCGGGCACACCGCGCACGATGGCGATATAGCCCTTGCCCAGCCAACCGAGTGGCGGGACATGCGACCGCGCCGCCATGGCCCCCGCAAAGCCGAAAGCCAACGCCACCGGGGCCGTCACCGCCAGCAAGGCCAGAACCTTGATGAACGACAGGTAGAACGACCAGTGCACGCCGTTGGTCAGATAGCATGAAAACCAGCGGAACGTGCCGAGCGTGTCGGGATCAGCGCAGTAGGAAAACATGGGGCGTCTTTCGAACGTCTGGCCCGGCGCGGGCCGGGGTGGGTTCGGCGCGCGTGGCGCCGAACCGCAGGACCGGATGCTTAGTTGGTGACGACCGAGCCGTCAGGTGCGTAGGTGGCGGTGTCTTCACCAAACCACTTTTTCAGCATCTCGTTCAGGGTGCCGTCCTCTTTCATCGAGGTGATGGCGGCATCGAACTTGCCGCGCAGTTCGGCATCGCTTTCGCGCAGGCCCATGCCGACGCCACCGCCCAGCGGGACCGGATCGCCGACAAAGACCAGTTCGCCATTCGATTCCTCGACCAGCGGCACCAGGTAGTCGCGGTCGGCCAGAACGGCATCAGCCTCACCGTTGCGCACGGCGGCGATGGTTTCCTCGGGCGTTGCGAATTCAACCAGAGTTGCGCCCGACTCGGCCACGTGGCCGGCTTGGATGGTGGCGGTCTGTGCGGCGACGACGCCGCCGGTAACGTCAGCATCAGCCGAGGTGGCCACATAGGCCGAAGCGGTCGGCGGGTAGTAGTCCTGAGTGAAGTCGATGACCTCATCACGCTCGGCCGTGATCGACATGCCCGCGATGATGGTGTCGTAGTTGCCCGAGACCAGGTTCGGAATGATCGAATCCCAGTCGTTCTTGACCCATTCGCATTCCAGCTGGGCGCGTTTGCACAGCTCGTCGCCGACCTCACGCTCGAAGCCGTCGATCTCGCCGGCGTCGTTGATGAAGTTGTACGGAGGATAGGCGCCCTCGGTGCCCATGCGGACCGTGTCGGCCATGGCCATACCAGCGCCAAGCGCCAGCGCTGCAGTGGTCAGAATCAGGTTTTTCATTGGTAACTCCCCTGTTTGGTTCTGTCCTGATTTTACGCCGCCTTTGTGGCGGAGAGAAAGCCCCGAAGCCTTTCGGATTCGGCAGCAGTGAAAATATCTTCGGGCGAGCCTTCTTCTTCAATCAGGCCCTGGTGCAGAAACACCACGTGGCTTGAGATGTCGGCCGCCATCTGCATGTCGTGCGTGACGATGATCATGGTGCGGCCTTCGGCGGCCAGATCCTTGATCACCTTGATCACTTCCTGTTCCAGCTCGGGATCGAGCGCCGAGGTCGGCTCGTCGAACAGCAGCGCCTCGGGCTCCATGCACAGGCCCCGCGCGATCGCGGCGCGCTGTTGCTGGCCGCCCGACAACTGTGCCGGATAGGCGTCGCATTTGTCGCCGATGCCAACCTTGTCCAGGTATTTGCGAGCGCTGTCCTCGACCTCGTGCCGGTCACGGCCCAGCACGGTAATCGGGGCCTCCATCACGTTCTGCAAGATGGTCATGTGGGCCCAAAGGTTAAACTGCTGGAACACCATCGACAGGTTGGTACGGATGCGCAGCACCTGCTTTGGATCGGCGGGGCGGCGGTGATCGCGAGTTCCGGTCCAGCGCACCGGCTCGCCCTTGAACAAGATTTCGCCCTCCTGGCTGTCTTCCAGCAGGTTGCAGCAGCGCAGCAGGGTGGATTTGCCCGACCCGGATGATCCGATCAGCGACACCACGTCGCCGCGATGGGCGGTGATGTCCACTCCTTTGAGGACTTCGAGATTGCCAAAGCTTTTGTGCAGGTTCTTGATCTCGATGACGGGAGTGCTGTCTGTCACGGGTCGTCCTGGAGTTGTTGAGTGCGTTGATGCGGTACTAGGGCCGAAAAACAAGAGCAATGCAATGCGCAAATGACAAGTTCAAGTCCTGAAACCTCCGATTCGGCCACGGTCAGTGGTCAAATTGGTCAGCTTTCGGGCAGCAACGCCGCAGGCGATGGCGGGTTGGGAACGGCTAGGTAGAGATCGGCGGCAATGTCGATCAACCCGCGGATGTGCAGCGCTGCGCGATCAGCCGGGGAAAGGTCTGAGATCGCGGCGCGAACCGCGGCGGCGACCGGGGACGGATCGCGCGCGATCGCAGTGATGTAGGGCAACGCCGGGGTGGGGCGCGTGCTTTCCACCGGGCGCAGGCGCTGGCCCAGATCGGTATGCTCTTGCAGCAGCACCCATGTAAGTGCGTCCAACGATGCGAAATCGGCGTGGCCGTCGGCCACCGCATGCGCCGACAGAGCGTGTCCGCCGGTTTCCAGCAGGCGTAACGGCGTAAGGCCCAGTTCGGACAGATGCGTGACCGGCGCGGCCCAGCCCGATTGGGACAACGCCTCGTTATAGGCAAAAATGCCCGCTGCCAGTTCAGGCAGATCGCGCGCGTCATCGGCGCGGGCCACGAAAACCGAGCAGTAGTGTCCCGGCGGACAGCCCGGCAGGTCATAATCTGGAGTGCCAACCAGGTGCACCTTGCCGTGCAGGCGCGTGCGATAAGGCATACCGCAGGTCTGGGCAAAGACCAGGCTCGGATCCTGCCAGATGTCCCAGAAATCACGATCGCGGGTCAAATGGTTCGGACCTTCGCCCAAATGTGCGCGAATCAAACTCCAAAAGCGATCGTTGGCAGGTTGCAAAGCGGGCAAGTCGTACATGCCCAGCATCGCCGTCACGATTTGGCGGCCTTCTGCCGGGCTAGGGCTGAATCCACGTCGCTGACGCCCAGAAGGCTGACGACCAGTCGCAGCAGCGAGTCCTCGTCCTGCGAGCGCTGACCGTCGGCCAGCGCAACTGACCACAGCGCCTGAACCACGCCAAGGCGATGGTCGTACGGCACCGCATCCTTGATAGCCCGGGTAAAGCGGACGGTATCAGGGGCCTCGGCCTCGAGGTCTTCGGCCTGGGCACGCAGCCCTGCGGCCTCGAACGGCGAAAGGCCATAGCGCTCGGCCAGAACCTTGTCGATGCGCGACATCTCGGTATCGGCATAGTCATCATCGGACCGGGCAAGGCGAACCAGCAGGGCGGCCAAGGCCAGCCGGGCGTCGTCATCGGTCAGTGGGTCGGGCTGCGGCTGGGTCAGCCGGGACAGAAAGGCGTTGAACATGGCCTAGATATAGCGGCCACTCAGTCCGCGTCCAAGCGGCTTTGCACCCGTTCGCGCGCGGCCTGGCTGTCATTGTAGCTGAGGCCCATGGCGATACGCGCTTCTTCGACAATCTTGATCTCGCCCTCGTCCGAATTCCCGTCGGCCAGCACAACCTCCCAAAGGGCCTCCATCGCGGCCAGACGTTCATGCAAATCCGTCGTTTCACGGATCAGTTTGCCGAACGTATCCGTGTCGGGGGCTGCAGCGTGCAACTTCTCGCAGGTGGCGCGGACCTTGGCGGCTTCGATCGCGTTGTGCTGATAGAGCCGTGCCAAGATGCGGTCGATCAGGCTGATTTCCTCGATCTTGTAGTCGCGGTCGGCCTGCGCGACACGCACCAGCAAGGCGCCAAGCGCCAGTTCCGCATCAGGGTCCGGCAGCGTGGTCTGCTGAGGAGGGCGCAAAGCCTGCAGGAAGTTCTTTAGCAGTGGCATTGGGGAATCCGTATTTCTGTCACCGTGTCCGTGCTAGGCGTCATACCCTTCGATGATCACCAGATCACCGGATGAAACAGGATCGCGCAAGGCTTTAGCCTTTTGATACAGATCGCTGTCATAGCAGGCCAGGGCGGCCTCGTAGCTGGGGAATTCGATAACGACGGTTCGCGCCCGCGCTGCGCCTTCCCGCACCTGCCGATCTCCACCGCGGACCAGAAAACGGGCACCGTATTCGGCAAAAGCCTCGCCATTGGCAGCGATGTAGGTCTTGTAGGTCTCCATGTCGTCTACATCGACATGGGCCACCCAGTATCCTTTGCTCACGCGGTCTGCTCCTTTTGTCCGTTCCGGCTCAAACTGAACCGGAACGCTTTGCAAAGCAAGACCAAGCGGTACAGTCCGCTTCAGACCAGACGCGACGTGTCCTTGGCCGCGCGAACGAAGTCGCGGAACAACGGGTGCGGATCGAAAGGTTTGGATTTCAGTTCCGGGTGGTACTGCACACCGATGAACCACGGGTGGTCTGACCATTCGACGATCTCGGGCAGGCGTCCATCGGGTGACATCCCCGAGAAGTTCAAACCGGCTTTCTCAAGTTGTTCGCGATACTTGGTGTCCACCTCATAGCGGTGGCGGTGCCGTTCTTCGATCTGGGTGCTGCCATAGACCTCGGCCACTTTCGAGCCTTCGGTCAGAACCGCGTTGTAGGCACCCAGACGCATGGTGCCGCCCTTGTCGTCACCAACCTTGCGTTCGATCTTGGCGTTGCCCTGAACCCACTCCTTGAGGTGATAGACCACCGGTTCAAAGCGTTTTTTGCCGGCCTCGTGGTCGAATTCCTCTGATCCCGCTCCGGAAATGCCGGCCACGTTGCGCGCGGCTTCGATCACTGCCATCTGCATGCCCAGACAGATGCCCAGATACGGCACCTTGTGTTCGCGGGCATATTGCGCAGCCTTGATCTTGCCTTCGGTGCCGCGCTCGCCAAAACCGCCGGGAACGAGGATGGCGTGGAACCCTTCCAGATGCGGGCCGGGGTCTTCGGTGTCGAAAATCTCGGCATCGACCCACTCAACTTTGACCCTGACGCGGTTGGCCATTCCACCATGGGTCAGCGCCTCGGCGATGGACTTATAGGCGTCTTCCAACTGGGTGTACTTTCCGACGATTGCGACCTTCACTTCGCCTTCGGCGTTGTGGATTCGGTCGCTGACGTCTTCCCACTTCGACAGGTCGGGCTTGGGCGCCGGGCTGATCTGGAATGCGTCGAGCACAGCCTGATCCAGACCTTCGCGGTGATAGGCCAGCGGCGCGTCGTAAATGGTCGACAGATCCTGCGCGGCGATTACCGCGTCGGGGCGCACGTTGCAGAACAGAGCCAGCTTTTCGCGCTCTTTCTGCGGGATCGGTCCTTCGGAACGGCAGACCAGGATGTCGGGTGCCAGGCCGATCGAGCGCAGTTCCTTGACCGAGTGCTGGGTGGGCTTGGTCTTCAGCTCGCCAGAGGCCTTGATGTAAGGCAACAGGGTCAGGTGCATGAAAATGCACTGTCCGCGCGGCTTGTCCTGGCTGAACTGGCGAATGGCTTCAAAGAAGGGCAGGCCTTCGATGTCGCCCACGGTGCCGCCGATCTCGCACAGCATGAAATCGACCTCATCCTCGCCGATGGCGATGAAGTCCTTGATCTCGTTGGTTACGTGCGGGATCACCTGAATGGTCTTGCCCAGATAGTCGCCGCGGCGTTCCTTTTCCAGAACGTTTGAATAGATCCGCCCCGAACTGACCGAGTCGGTCTTTCGTGCGGCAACACCCGTGAAGCGTTCGTAGTGACCCAGGTCCAGGTCGGTCTCGGCCCCGTCGTCGGTGACGAAAACTTCACCATGTTCGAACGGCGACATCGTGCCGGGATCGACATTCAGGTAGGGATCCAGCTTGCGCAGCCGAACCGAGTATCCCCGAGCCTGCAGAAGCGAACCCAGAGCAGCGGACGCCAGCCCTTTGCCCAAGGATGAAACAACACCACCAGTGATGAAAATAAATCGTGCCATGTTTCTTCGGCTGCCCCCGTGAGACGTCAACATCAACTGCCCGGCGGTTCGAAAAAACCGCAGCATCACGGGACTTCACGTATAAAGGATTCGCGCAAAAAGCGCAAGAGAACCGCAAGATGCTGTTGTGGTTCTCTTTCAGATTTCTAGGTTTTGTGGATCAGTCGGCCTGTGGGATCAGCGGCGCGTTGTCGCCCTGCGCCGGCGGCAGCAGGTCCTCGGCCGAGGGAACAGCAGGTGTGCTCTCTTCGGTCGCGTCCTGAGCCGGAACGCCAAGTCGGTCGATGACCGAGCTTCCAGCCGATTTTTCCGCGGCAAGAATCGTCAGGGTGATCGAGGTGACGATGAAGCAGGCTGCAAGGATCCAGGTCACCTTTGCCAGTGCCGTCGTTGCCGAACGTCCTGCAATGGCGCCACCACCGCCGCCACCCATGCCCAGGCCACCGCCTTCGGACCGCTGCAGCAGAACAACGGCGATCAGGCCCAAAGCCAAAAGAAGGTGGATGATTAGAACGACGTTTTCCATGGTGTTCCTGTGCGGCGTGGCGTGTATCGCCGGGTACTTAAGCAAGTTTGAGGCCGGGGGCAAGCCACGAGTTGCCATCACGGCAGGGGATTGTGCCGAACAGGCCAAATGGGGCTGGACACCCGGCGGTGCCTGGCTCAGGCTGCGGCCATGCCACATGACGACCACGACCACCCGCACGCGTTGCTGCCCCCGGACCCCGCTTTGCGCGTCAAAGCGCTTGAGACGATCCTGACCCGCAAGGGTTTGATCGATCCGGCCGCTCTGGACGAGATCATCGACACCTATCAGAACCGGATCGGTCCGCAGAACGGTGCGAAGGTTGTCGCCAAAGCTTGGTCTGACCCGGACTTCAAACGCGCCCTGCTGGACGACGCTACGCCTGTGCTCTCTGAGATGGGGTTTTATGGCCGGCAGGGCGAGCATATGGTCGTGGTCGAGAATACTCCCCGGACGCACAATATGGTCGTCTGCACCTTGTGCAGCTGTTACCCATGGCCGCTGTTGGGTATCCCCCCGGGCTGGTACAAATCTGACGCATACCGCGCTCGAGCCGTGCGCGAGCCGCGCCGCGTCCTGGCTGAGTTCGGAGTTGAACTACCCAAGGGTACTGCAGTTCGTGTCTGGGATTCGACCGCCGAAATACGGTATCTGGTCTTGCCCATGCGCCCAGAAGGCACTGATGGTCTGAGCGAAGCAGACCTGGCCGCGCTGGTCACGCGCGACAGCATGATCGGCACGGGTTTGCCGAAGGTGCCGGCATGACCCGTGCCCACGACATGGGCGGGCGGTTCGGCGACCGGCCGGTACGCCCCGAGCCTGAAGACGTGCCGGTGTTTGCGGAAGACTGGCACGCGCGGGCCCTTGCCGTGACACTGGCTGCGGGCGCGTTGGGCCAATGGAACATCGACACGTCGCGCCATGCGCGGGAAAGGCTGTCCCCTAAGGACTATGCCCGGTACAGCTATTACGAGAAATGGATTTCGGCCCTGGCCGACCTGTTGGTCGAGACCGGAGTTCTGCGGATCGAGGACCTGCGCGGGCAGGGCATTGACGAGCCACATCCGCTTGCTCCGCGAAAACTGCCGGCAGATGCGGTGGCCAGAGTTCTGGCCACAGGTGGACCGGCCGATCGCCCGTCGAACATCCCTGCCGCTTTTGAGGTCGGCCAGACCGTTCGCACTCTGCGCCCTTCTGCCAATCGTCTTGTTGAAGGGGGGCACACGCGGCTGCCCGCATACGGAGCGGGCGCGACCGGACGCATTTTGCGGTTTCACGGCACACATGTCTTGCCGGACTCCAGCGCGCATGGTCTGGGTGAAGCGCCCGAGCCGCTTTATGCCGTTGCTTTTCCCGCGTCGGAACTGTGGGCCAATCCCGAACACCCGGACGACGAGGTGATTCTGGATCTCTGGCAAAGCTATCTGGAACCCGCATGAGCATCTGTCCCGATCACAACGCCCCAAGACCGGTTTTTGAGAACCCCTGGCACGCTCAGGTGTTTGCGGTGACGGTGGCGTTGAACGAGGCCGGCCGGATTTCCTGGACCGATTGGGCCGCCCGGTTCTCCGAGACTTTGCGGCGCCACGGGCTGAACCGCGAGCTGGACGGGGGCGACGACTATTTCATGGCCTGGCTCGAAACGCTCGAGTCGGTTTTGGCCGAGCAGGAAACGGCATTGCCCGAAGAAGTCCACGAAATGCGCGCAGCTTGGGAGGAGGCGTATCTAAAGACGCCTCACGGAATGCCGGTACGCCTTTAACCCCGGGTGACTTTGCAGTTGCTGCCCGTTCCGGGGGGTTATCCCGGTATCTTCTGGGGCAGATGAACAACGGCGCGGACTCCATCCGGTGGCCATGATCCCCGACAACAGCATTGCGCGTCGGCGCGATTGGTGGCTGCGGCGAATTACCGGTTTCCCTGTTGCCTGCGCCCCGCTATATGAGCCGGGTTTGGTAATTCAGCGCAAAAAGGACCGGATATGGCCAATGTGGTTGTTGTCGGCGCCCAATGGGGTGACGAAGGAAAAGGCAAGATCGTCGACTGGCTCAGCGAGCGGGCAGACGTGATCGCGCGTTTTCAGGGCGGGCACAACGCCGGGCATACGCTGGTCATCGATGGTGAGGTCTACAAGCTGCATGCACTGCCGTCTGGTGTGGTGCGTGGTGGCAAGCTGAGCGTCATCGGCAACGGGGTTGTACTGGATCCCTGGCATCTGCTGAAAGAGATCGAAACGATCCGTGCGCAAGGCGTCGAGATCACACCTGAAACGCTGATGATTGCCGAAAACACACCCTTGATCCTGCCGATCCACGGCGAGCTGGACCGCGCGCGCGAGGAAGCAGCGAGCAAGGGAACCAAGATTGGCACGACCGGGCGCGGGATCGGCCCGGCCTATGAAGACAAGGTTGGTCGCCGCTCGGTGCGTGTGGCCGATCTTGCGGATGAGGCGACTCTCGAGGCTCGGGTCGATAGGGCGTTGCAACACCACGACCCGCTGCGCAAGGGTTTGGGTATCGACGCCGTGGATCGTGACGCACTGATCGCCCAATTGAAGGAAATCGCGCCGCAGATCCTGCCTTTTGCGGCTCCCGTCTGGAAGGTGCTGAACGAAAAGCGCAAAGCGGGCAAGCGCATCCTGTTCGAAGGCGCTCAGGGTGCATTGCTGGATATCGATTTTGGCACGTATCCGTTTGTGACCTCGTCAAATGTGATTGCAGGGCAGGCGGCGACGGGCGTGGGGATCGGTCCGGGGTCGATCGACTTCGTTCTGGGTATCGTGAAGGCCTACACTACCCGTGTTGGCGAAGGCCCGTTCCCGACCGAACTGCACGACGCCGACGGGCAGCGACTGGGAGAGCGCGGACATGAATTCGGCACCACGACAGGCCGCAAGCGGCGCTGCGGCTGGTTTGACGCCTGCCTCGTGCGGCAAACCTGCGCCACAAGCGGCGTCAACGGAATTTCCCTGACCAAGCTCGATGTTCTGGACGGGTTCGAGACGCTGAAAATCTGTGTCGCTTACGAACTGGACGGCAAGCGTTTGGACTATTTGCCCACGGCTGCAGATCAGCAGGCGCGGTGCACACCGATCTATGAAGAAATGCCGGGCTGGAGCGAGTCCACCGAAGGCGCGCGCAGCTGGGCAGACTTGCCGGCAAACGCCATCAAATATGTCCGCCGGGTGGAAGAACTGATCGAATGCCCGGTGGCGCTGCTGTCTACCAGCCCGGAGCGGGACGACACCATCCTGGTGACCGACCCGTTTGCCGACTGATGGCGGGCGCGGACAAACCCGGCCTCAGCTACAAGGCCCGCAGACGGTGGTCGCTGGTTCTATTGCTGGTGGGGCTGCCGCTGTACATTGTGGCAGTGGTCACCATCGTGAACTGGCTGGACCGACCATCGATCCTGGTCGAACTGCTGGTCTATGTGGTTTTGGGTGTTCTGTGGGCGCTGCCATTCAAATTTGTGTTTCGTGGCGTTGGCAAGGAAGACCCGGATCAGGATCAGCAGTAGGCCAGACCGTTGTAAGAAACCTGCCGACGTGACAGGCTTGTCCGAAAAACAGTTTTGGTAAGCACAAGTCGGCAGGTGGATCCTTGATGAAAAATGCTGTTTTGGTCACATTGACCAGTCTCTCAACCCTGAGTTCGGGTGCTGTCTGGGCTGATGATTGGGAGTTCGTCATTGCCCCTTATCTCTGGGGACCGGATTTCAGAACCTCGCTGGATATTGGGCCGAACCCTCCGGTTGATGGCAGCAAATCCATCTTCGACATTCTAAACAGTGCTTTCCTGATCGCGGGCGAGGCCCGGAAAGGGCGTTGGACGATCGGAGGCGAGTTCAACTATCTGAATCTGGGCGACACCGTTTCAATCGGACCATTCAGCAACGCCGCGAGCTGGGAGCTGGACGGGATCATGACCTCGCTCGCGGGCAGCTACGCTGTGGCAGAGGACAGCCAGTCCCGGATCGAGGTGCTGGGCGGGCTGCGCCATTGGGATCTTGATCTGTCGACAACTGTGGCCGGTTTCACGGCAAGCACTGACCAAAGCTGGACAGATCCAATCATTGGGGCACGATACTCTCGTGCGCTGAATGAGCGGTGGAAACTTGCGGCCATGGGCAACATCGGTGGCTTTGGCTATGGGTCGAAATTCCAGTGGGAAGCCCTCGTTCAAGCCAATTGGAGCTGGACCGAAACCGTCGATGTTGCAGCCGGCTACCGTCATCTGAGCGTTGATTTTGAGGACGGCCGCAACGTTGTCGATCTTATTCTGACTGGCCCGTACGTGGCGTTGGCGTTCAAGTTCTGAGCTTTCACGCAAAATGCAAAAAAGGCCGGAGAGGATCTCCGGCCTGTCTTGGGCAGTTGGGGGGTCTTGTCAGCCCGCGGCGCGCTTGTCGTCGGGGCGGAAGCCGATCTGGTTCGAAGCGGCAAAGCGCCCTCCGCCGGCTTTTTCGATCTTTCCATCGCGCAGAAGCTGGCCGAACGAGCGCAAGCTTTCTTCTCGGTTGAACTCATCCTGCTTGAGTGAACGCACCTTGTTCATCAGCTGCGGACGCGAGAACTGCTCCTGACCTTCGATGAAAGACAGGTAGGCCGCGGCCGCCTCCAGCAGGTCGGGCAGGGATTGTGCGCCCTGCTCCTGAGCGAAATGGGCAAAGCCGCCTTCTTCGGATGCGTCGTCGTCTTGTGCTGCGGTCACGCGGCGCGGGGTGACCGGACCGGCGTCCGCGTCCTGCGTATCGATGCGCTGCTCGGCCACCAGCTTGAGCGGCGCGGCCGTATCCGACTCGGGGCGCATGCTGGTGACATGGATTTCCGGACGACGGGGGCTGACGACCGAGGCCAGGTCTCCACGATATTTCTGGTTTTCGTCCTCATCCGCATCGCGGGCCTTGCCGCCTTCAGCTTCGGTCGCTGCCACAGCTGTGCGCAGGTGGGAATAAGTCTCCCGCTTGTCCGAAGTGGCCGGGTCGTCCATCTGGGCGTCGGCCTTCTCCATCAGGCGCAACACGTCCGAGTCCACGTCCTGAGGCTTGTTTGCGTCGCGTTTCGAGCGCGCATCCATCTCCGCCTCGATTTCCGAGATCTCACCCAGGATGCTCTCTTCGTCTTCGGCAGTCAGGACGCCGTCTTCCGCGAGTTCAGAGGCTTCCTCATCCGCATCTTCGGGCTGGTCACCCAGAATGTTGAGGATGTCGTCAGCCTCGGGTTCCGAGTCGGTGTCCTCTTCAAGATCCGCGAAGAGAATGTCGGACGAGGCTTTTTCATCACTGGCGGCCTGGTCGTCTTCGAACGTTTCTTCCGCCGCGGCTTCCTCAGCCACTTCCAGATCAGCTTCAACTTCCTGAGCATTTTCGGCGGCTTCATCAGCCTCCGCTTCGACTTCCGGTGCTGCCGGGAATTCTTCTTCCGCTTCGAATTCGACTGCGGCCTGAGTTTCTTCCTCCGCAAGGTCGGCAAACGGGTCCGTGGGCTGTTGTGTGGCCTCTACCGAAGCATCTTCCTGCGTCACCTCTTCGGTTGCATCCAGATCGTCGGGGCTGAGCGCTCCGGCTTCGAATGCGGCCGAGATGGCGTCGATCTGGGGCTCGGGCGAGGCCAGAAAACCGCTGTCTTCGTCCTCGCTGTAGGCGGGGGGCGTCTGGTCACTATGCGAGACGACCGCGCGGATGCGCTGCAGCTTGGCGGCGATGCTGTCGGCGCCCTGGGGGGCTGCAGATTCGACCGGCTCGGCATCGGCAAAGAATGCGGCAGCACCAGCCGCCGGTGCCGTGTCGACCACGCTCAGGTCAGGGCTGGCGGGCGCCGGAGTGCTGGCCACGGGTGCGGGTTGTTGCGGGGCCTCGTCATGAGCTTCGTCCGTTGCGCGCAGCAACAGTCCGGTGTCGTTCTGCTTGGCTTCCACCCGGCGCGAAGCGTCACGCTGAGCGATACGGGTCAACATTTCTGCGTCTGGTTGCGGAGGCTCGGACCCGAAATACCTGTCATCCGCGGCAAGATCGCGGAAGTATTCGGCAATCGCTTTCATCGTCTCGAAGGAATCGTCAAAGCCTTCCAAAGTGCATGAGAAGGTTCCGTAGGAAACGGTCAATACCTTGTTGTTCTGTACCATCAGACGCACGTCCTCTACAAACTACACAGAGCCAACCCGCGCGACGCTGGGCGCGTTCGTCAGCTCGAACCTGTTCTAAAGAACCTATCATTTTGTGGTCTCAATGTGTCCAAAAGCGGGAAAAATGGTCAATCTTGGAAAAAACGGCGAAATTGTTCATTCCAAAAGACCAATTGCCCTGTTCGGAGGAGGGGAAATCGGCCCCCATGACCTGAATCTGGCGCTGAATCGCGTCAACGGCGCTGTTGCTGCGGACGGTGGAGCCGCCACATTGATCGATTCGGGGCGCGTTCCGGATGCGGTGATCGGCGACTTCGATTCGTTGGCGCACGCTTATCTTGCACGGATACCAGAGGACCGTTTGTTTCCGATCCGGGAACAGGACAGCACCGATTTCGACAAGGCCCTGCGCAATATCCGCGCGCCGCTGGTCTTGGGTGTCGGGTTCCTCGGAGGTCGGCTGGACCACCAGTTGGCGGTACTGAATACCCTTGTTTGCCACCAAGACAGGCCTTGCGTCCTGCTGGGCGCACGCGAAGTGGTCTTTCACGCCCCGCCCAGGATATCACTGTCGCTCACGCCAGGCGACACAGTGTCATTGTTTCCATATCAGCGGGTAACCGGGCGCAGTTCGGGGTTGGAATGGCCGATCGACGGTCTGGTACTTGAGCCGGACGGACGGGTCGGAACATCGAACCGTGCGCTGGCTCAGGTTACCCTCGAGGTCCACGGACCCGGGTTGCTGGTCATGGTGCCGCGCGATGCTCTTGATGCTGTCATGCGGGCGTTTGCGTCGGAGCAGACCGGGCGCTGGCCCGCTCGCGCAGGATGACATAAAGCCCGGCCGCGATCGTGATGGCGATCCCCAAGGCCGCCGGGCCGTTTGGCAGGTCGTGAAAGATGAGCCAGCCGATCAACGTCGCCACCGGAATCTCCAGATATTGCATCGGCGCCAGCGTTGCCGAAGGCGCGAACCGCAGCGCCCATGTCATCAGCAGATGCGCCACGGTGCCCAGAACACCGATCGCCAACAGCAACCAATGGGCGTCGTCTTGCGGCAGGGTCAGTGCCAGATCCGGAAGACCTGTCAGAGCCCCGATCGCAAGCACTGGAGCCAGGACCGCGGTGGCCAGCAGCCCGGACACGGCCTGCAGGGCAATTGGATCGGTTTCTTTGGCAATCTGCCGGGTCACCAGCATGAACAGGGCAAAGACGACAGCCACGATAAGCGGCAAAAGGGCCGGAGCACCAACCTCGGCAAAGCTGGGCTGGATGACCAGCAACGTGCCTGCAAAGCCGACAATGCAGGCGATCAGACGACGATGCCCGACTTCTTCACCCAGCACATACTTGCCCAGCAGCAGCATGATGAATGGCATGACAAAGGCGATGGCGACGGCATCGGCCAGCGGCAGATACTGCAGCGCACTGAACATCGCGGCGATTCCGACAATGTGCAGCAGAGTGCGCAGCACGGTCAGCCGCAGGACGCGCCCGCGCATTCGCCAGGTCCGACCCGTCAGCGCCACCAGCGGGATCAGGATGGCCGCCTGCACCGCAAAACGCACCAGCACCAGAACGCCAAGCGGAGTGGTTTCTCCCAACAGCTTGGCCAAGGCATCGCCCAGCGGTGCAAGCACGCAGAAACCAAGCATCAAAACGATGCCGAAGACGGGACGATCCTGTGTCATGGGCGCGACGCTAGACGTTTCCCGAAGAATGGGAAAGGCCCGTCGTCAGCCCTCGGGCAAAGGCTGAACCTTTGTGTAGTCCGGACCGAAGCAAGTGGGCAGCCCGTCGCCCAGTTCGAGCCACGTCAGTTTCTCTTCATAGGCGACATGCAGCGTTGGCCGCAGGGCTTCGGGGTTCTCCAGTGTCGCTACATAAAGGTGCAAAACGTCGGACATCGTAGTGGATCGGAACGAGATCGGCGTTCCGCAATGCGGGCAAAAGCTGCGCTCGACACCGGGGGACGAGTTGAACCGCTTCGGTTCCTCTCCGGTCCAACGCCACTGACCGTCGCGCACCCCAAAATATGTGGTCATCGGCGCGGCACACTGGCGGCGGCAGCTGTCACAATGGCAGGAAACACAAGACAGGACCGGAGGGTCGACCTCGAACCCGATTCTGCCGCACAGGCAATGTCCGCGCATTGAGCTGCCCTCCCGGTTTGATCCCTCAGCAGTTTGGCACGTTGACGGCCAGACCGCCCAGCGAGGTTTCCTTATACTTCTCGTGCATGTCATGACCGGTCTGGCGCATGGTCTCGATCACCGCGTCCAGTGGCACGAAATGCTGCCCGTCCCCGCGCAGGGCCAGCGACGCCGCCGAAACCGCCTTGATCGCGCCCAGCCCGTTGCGCTCGATGCAAGGAACCTGCACCAGCCCGGCGACCGGGTCGCAGGTCATGCCCAAATGATGTTCCAGCGCGATCTCGGCGGCGTTTTCCACTTGTTCCGGTGTGCCGCCCATCACTGCGCAAAGACCCGCCGCGGCCATTGCGGCGGCGCTGCCGACCTCGGCCTGACAGCCGGCTTCGGCGCCTGAGATCGAGGCGTTGTACTTCACCAACCCACCAATCGCGGCGGCGGTCAGCAGGAAATCCTCGATATGGCTTTCCGATGCGCCGGGAACGTGGTCGAGGTAATAGCGCAGCACCGCCGGCAGTACGCCCGCAGCGCCGTTGGTGGGGGCGGTGACGACCTGACCGCCGGCGGCGTTTTCCTCGTTCACCGCCATCGCATAGACGCTCATCCAGTCGTTGATCGTGTGCGGCGCGTTCAGGTTCATGCCGCGCTCGGCCATCAGTGCATCGTGGATCGCCTTGGCCCGGCGCCGCACCTTGAGGCCGCCGGGCAGGATGCCTTCGGTGGTCAGCCCGCGCTCGATACAGGCGTTCATCACCTCCCACAGGCGGGCGGTGCCTTTTGCGAAACTGTCCGCGCAGCCCCGCGCGATCTCGTTGGCGCGTTTCATCTCGGCGATGGTCTTGCCGCTGCTGCGCGCCATTTCCAGCATTTCGGCGGCGGTCTTGAACGGGAAGGGCACGGGCGGGCCGTCATTGGTGTCCTTGCCTTCGGCCAGCTCCTCTTCGGTCAGGACAAAGCCGCCGCCGACCGAGTAATAGACCTGCCGCAAGATCACGTCGCCCTGTGCGTCGGTGGCCATCAGGATCATGCCGTTGGCATGGCCGGGCAGGGTGTTGTCGTAGTCGAAGACCAGATCGGCCTTTGGGTCGAACCGCAGGGTCGGCAAACCCTCGGGTGTGACAGTGCCGGTTTCGGCAATTGCAGCCAGTGCCGCTTCGGCACGGTCGTGGTCATAGCTGTCGGGGACAAACCCAGCCAGCCCAAGGATCGTGGCGCGGTCCGTGGCGTGGCCGACGCCGGTGAAGGCCAAAGATCCATGCAGCGAAGCGCGCAAGCCGGCAAATTCGAACGGCGAAGCGCGCATCAGATCGAGGAACCGCGCGGCCGCCACCATCGGCCCCATCGTGTGGGACGAGGATGGGCCAACGCCCACTTTGAACATATCGAAGACGGATAGAAACATGTCTGGTCGCAGAGCCTTGTGGCGAGTTGGCGGCCGGGCCGATTTGAACCGCCCGAACCGCTGGGAATCTGTATGCGCTTTATTTACACAACCGAGCCGAGCACTGAAGATTTGATTGCGACGTTTCCGATGGGAAACGCGTATTCATGTATCGATTATTGCGCCTGTCCCGCGGATTTTGGGCCTCGCAGTCGGGCAGGGCTTTCCGTATAAGTTCCCCAAAGAACTGAGGGGAAGCCGCAATGACAGCAGAGTTGTCACCCATCGACCGGGCCAAGAGTGTCGCCGCCTATCGCGCGGCCGAGATGGTCGAAGACGGGATGCGCGTGGGTCTGGGTACCGGATCGACCGCGGCATGGTTGGTGCGTCGTCTGGGAGAGCGGGTGCGGGACGAAGGTCTGCGGATCAAAGGCGTCCCGACGTCGACGGCTACGGCACAGTTGGCGCGCGAGGTCGGGATCGAGGTTGTTTCGCTGGATCAGGCGGGTTGGCTGGACGTGACGATCGATGGCGCCGACGAGTTCGACGGTGAATTGAACCTGATCAAGGGCGGCGGCGCGGCGTTGCTGCAGGAAAAGATCGTGGCCACGGCCAGCGACCAGATGATCGTGATCGCCGATGCGGGCAAAGAGGTCGAGGCGCTGGGCGCGTTCCCGCTGCCGGTAGAGGTCATTCCCTTTGGCTGGCAGACCACGCGCACGCTGATCGAGGAGTTGCTGGACACGATGGACGTGCTGGGCACTTCGGCGACCTTGAGGATGAACAACGAGGCGCCGACCGTGACGGATGAGGGCAATCACATACTCGACCTGCACCTGCAACGCATCGGCAACCCGAGGCAACTGGCTCTGGTGCTGAACCAGATACCGGGTGTGGTCGAAAATGGGCTGTTCATCGACATCTGCGACAAGGTCGTGATCGGCCACGGCGACGGCCGGGTCGAGCTGCGCGATTTCAACAGCGGTACGATCGAGCTGGATCGGTTGGGCGACGAGCACGATAACCTCTTTTCGGACCTGGCCGACTGAGCCGACCGCGCACCCTGCTTCACAGCGGTGTGCGATTTCCGGGCCAAGGGGTTGGCACGATCATTCACGCCCCCAAATACTCAGGGCAATTTCAGGCAGGCTGACAAAAGGAACGCGGCATGAGCTTTGACTATGATCTTTTCGTCATTGGAGGCGGTTCAGGCGGTGTCCGCGCGGCGCGCGTGGCGGCGGGCGAAACCGGGGCCAAGGTCGCGCTGGCCGAAGAGGACCGCTATGGCGGAACCTGCGTGATCCGTGGCTGCGTTCCCAAAAAGCTGATGGTGTTTGCCAGCGAATACGCGGGAATGGTCGAGGACGCTCTTGCCTATGGTTGGGACATTCAGCCGGGCGCTTTCGACTGGCCGCAGTTCCGCGGCAAACTGCATGCCGAGCTGGACCGGCTGGAAGGGATCTATCGCAACATCCTCAAGAACAACGGCGTCGAAACCTTTGACCAGCGCGCGAAACTGGTCGACCCGCATACGGTTGAACTGGCCGACGGCACCCGCAAGACGGCCAAGCACATCCTGATCGCCACCGGCGGGCGCCCTGTGGTGCCGGAATTCCCCGGTTCAGATCTGGCGATCACCTCGAATGAGGTTTTCCACCTTGAGAAGCTGCCCGAGACCATGCTGATCGTCGGCGGCGGCTATATCGCCTGCGAATTCGCCGGAATCATGAACGGCATGGGCGTCAAGACCACGCAGTTTTATCGCGGCGCGCAAATCCTGCGGGGTTTCGACGACGAGGCGCGCGGGCTGATCTGTGAAGAGATGTGCCAAAACGGGGTCGACGTGCATCTGGGCACCAATGTGCTCGAGATGAAAAAGCAGGGCGACAAGATCTGGGTCAAGGCGACCAACGGGTCTGAACAGTTGTTCGACGTGGTGATGTATGCCACGGGCCGGGCGCCAAACGCCGATGATCTGGGCCTTGAGGCGCTGGGCGTCGAACGTGGCCGCAAGGGGCAGATTGTCGTGGACGAATACAGCCAGACGGCTGTGCCCTCGATCTATGCCATCGGGGACGTGACCGACCGGGTGAACCTGACGCCGGTCGCCATCCGCGAGGGGATGGCCTTTGTCGAGACCGTGTTCAAGGGCAACCCCACCCCGGTGGATCATGAACTGATCCCGACCGCGATCTTCACCCAGCCCGAGATGGGCACCGTGGGCCTGAGCGAGGAGGCCGCTGCCGAGCAGGAGCCGATCGAGGTCTACGCGACTTCGTTCAAGCCGATGCAGAAGGCATTTGCAGGGGGCACCCAGCGGGTTTTGATGAAACTGATCGTCAGCCAGGCCACCCGCAAGGTGCTGGGTTGTCACATTGTCGCCCCCGGCGCGGGCGAGATGATCCAGTTGGCGGGCATCGCCGTGAAAATGGGCGCCACCAAAGAAGATTTCGATCGTACGGTTGCAGTTCATCCGGTGATGGCCGAAGAACTGGTAACCATGCGGCAACCCGTGCGTACCGCTTGATTTGCAAGCGCGCGCACACAGGTTACAAGGGATCCCGTAAGCACACGGGCCAAAACAAGGGAAATGAAACACATGGCGGGCAACAGCGGAGGCCCCTGGGGGGGCGGAGGCTCATCCGGTGGCGGAGGAAACCGGGGAAACAATGGGGACGGGCGACGCCCGCCCGAAGGCGACGGGCCGCAGATCCCCGAGATCGACGAGTTGATGAAAAAAGGCCAGGAGCAGCTGCGCGTGCTGATGGGCGGGCGCGGCGGCGGGGGCCGAGGCGGCAACGGATCCGGCCAGGGCGGCGGTGGCGGCCCGGCAATTACCAAGGGCACCATCCTGCTGGGCGGGGTTGCCGCTCTGGTTCTGTGGGGCTTTGCCAGCGCCTATACGGTCAAACCCGAAGAGCAGTCGGTTGAACTGCTTTTCGGTCGCTTTACCGGAATCGGCACCGAAGGTCTGAACTTTGCCCCGTGGCCTGTTGTCACGGCCGAAGTCATCCCGGTGAAGGTCGAACAGACCGAAACCATCGGATCGGGCGGTCGCGGTTCGGACGCCGGGCTGATGCTGACGGGCGACGAAAATATCGTCGATATCGATTTCCAGGTGGTCTGGAATATCTCGAATCCTGCGGACTACCTGTTCAACCTGCGCGACCCGAAACAAACTATCCAGGCCGTGTCTGAGTCGGCCATGCGCGAGATCATCGCGCAGTCGGACCTCGCGCCGATCCTGAACCGCGACCGTGCTATCATCGCCGAACGGCTTGAGGAACTGATCCAGTCGACTCTGGACAGCTACAACTCGGGTATCAACATCGTCCGTGTGAACTTTGACGGCGCCGACCCACCGGAACCGGTCAAAGATGCCTTCCGCGAGGTTCAGTCGGCTGGACAGGAACGCGACCGGCTGGAGAAGCAGGCCGATGCCTATGCGAACCGGGTTTTGGCCGGAGCGCGTGGTGAAGCCGCGCAGGTGCTGGAAGAGGCCGAAGGCTATCGGGCACAGGTCGTGAACGAAGCCGAGGGCGAGGCCAGCCGCTTCAGCGCGGTTCTGGAAGAGTATTCCAAGGCGCCTGACGTGACCCGCAAGCGCCTGTACCTTGAACGGATGGAGCAGATTTTGCGCGACGTGGATAAGATCATTCTGGACGAAGGCACCGGCGGATCGGGTGACGGGCAGGGCGTTGTGCCCTATCTGCCGCTGAACGAACTGCGCCGCAATTCGGCAGGGGAGAACTGATCTATGCGCAAGACAACATTTATCCTGCCAGCCGTTTTCGTGGCGATCGTGATTGCCCTGTCGGCGGTCTTTATTGTGGACGAGCGTGAAAAGGCGCTGGTTCTGCAATTCGGCCGCGTGATCGACGTCAAGGAGGAGCCGGGCCTGGCTTTCAAGATTCCGATCATCCAGGAAGTGGTGCGATATGACGACCGTATCCTCAGCCGCGAGGTCGGGCCGCTGGAAGTAACGCCACTGGATGACCGTCGTTTGGTGGTCGATGCCTTTGCCCGCTATCGCATCACCGACGTGCGCCAATTCCGCGAGGCCGTGGGCGCAGGCGGTATTCAGACCGCCGAGGCTCGCCTGGATTCGATCCTGCGCGCCAAGACCCGCGAAGTGCTGGGTTCGGTCAGCTCGAATGACATCCTCAGCTCGGACCGGGCGGCGCTGATGCTTCGCATCCGAAACGGCGCCATTACCGAGGCGCGGGATCTAGGCCTTGAGGTGATCGACGTTCGCCTGAAGCGCACTGACCTGCCGCAGGCCAACCTCGAAGCGACCTTTGCCCGGATGCGCGCCGAGCGCGAACGCGAGGCCGCCGACGAGGTCGCGCGTGGTGAGGAAGCCGCGCAGCGTATCCGCGCCCAAGCCGACCGCACCGTGGTCGAGCTGGTGTCGGAAGCCCGTCGCGAAGCCGAGATCGTCCGCGGTGAAGCCGACGCGCAGCGCAATGCGATTTTTGCCGAAGCCTACGGCAAGGACCCGGATTTCTTTGAATTCTACCGGTCCTTGACCGCCTACGAGAATGCCCTGCAGGGCAACAACAGCTCGTTGGTGCTGCGGCCAGATTCCGAGTTCTTCCACTATCTCCGGTCGTCCGAAGGGCGGTTGGGTGCCGCGCCGGTGGCCGAGTAATGGGCATGATCCTGCTGGCCTTCGGGCTGGTGTTGATTGTCGAGGGGCTGGCTTATGCGCTGGCCCCTTCGCTTGTCGAGCGGATGCTTGAGGCGTTGCGCAGCATCCCCGAGCCGGCCCGCAGACTGGTCGGACTTCTGTGTGTGGTCAGTGGCTTCGTCCTGTTGTGGACGGCCAATCGGCTGGGGTTTTGATCGGTCGAAGTAAACTGGCAGTGAATTCCTCAACTTCCCGAGTTGCGGGCGGTCACAAACTGACTACATTGTTTCCCAGCAAGCTGCTCAGGCAGCCACCAACAGAACAATGTCGACAAGGAGAGACCAAGTGCAGGCAGTAGCACGCAGTGTATCCGTCCGCCGGGACGATGTGGTGACGATGGCGCGGCTTTTATGGCTGGCCTTTGCCGCGGTTTCCCTTTTGTTGTTCCAGACGATGGCTGCACAGGCCCGTCAGGAAAGCCTGGCGCCGCTGGTCAACCGGATCAGCCCGGCCGTGGTCAACATCACCACGACGACCCTGATCGAGGGGCAGTCGGGCGCGCAGGGGATCGTTCCCGAAGGGTCCCCCTTCGAGGACTTTTTCCGCGAGTTCCAGGACCGCAATGGCGACCAGGACAATCGCCCGCGCCGCAGCAATGCGTTGGGATCGGGCTTCGTGATTTCCGAGGATGGCTACATCGTCACGAACAATCACGTCATCGCAGAGGCGGATGAAATTCTGATCGAGTTCTTTCCCGGCGATGGTCAGCCTGTGAAAGAGCTGCCGGCCAAGGTCATTGGAACGGATGAGAAAACGGACATCGCGTTGCTCAAGGTCGAGGTGTCGGGTCCACTGAAATACGTGACTTTCGGCGACAGCGACACAGCGCTTGTAGGGGACTGGGTGGTTGCCATGGGCAACCCGCTGGGCCAAGGGTTCTCGGTATCTGCCGGGATCGTGTCGGCGCGCAATCGCGAGCTCAGCGGTTCCTATGACGACTATATCCAGACGGACGCGGCCATCAACCGGGGCAACTCGGGCGGTCCTCTGTTCAACATGGACGGTCAGGTCATCGGTGTGAACACCGCGATCTTGTCGCCGAATGGCGGGTCGATCGGTATCGGGTTCTCGATGGCGTCGAACGTGGTGTCCAAGGTTGTCGATCAGTTGCGGGAATTCGGCGAAACCCGTCGCGGCTGGCTGGGTGTCCGCATTCAGGACGTGACCGAGGATATGGCCGAGGCGATGGGCCTCGACAAGCCGGGCGGTGCTCTGATCAGCGATGTGCCGGACGGCCCTGCCAAAGAGGCGGGTCTGCTCGCAGGGGATGTGATTCTCAGCTTTGATGGTGTTGAGGTGAAGGACACGCGCGGATTGGTGCGACAGGTCGGTGAGACGCCGGTCGGCAAGTCCGTGCGCGTGGTCGTTCAGCGGGACGGCAGCACTCAGACCGTGCTTGTCACTCTGGGGCGTCGCGAGGATGCCGAGCGTGCGGAAACCGGCGATGATGATGGTGCGGAAGAGGCGCCGCTGGACGAGAATGCAGACATCCTTGGCCTGACGATTTCGCCGCTGACCGACACATTGCGCGAGGATCTGGGTCTGGACGCGGACGCGGATGGTCTGGTTGTGACGGATGTGGATGAGGCCTCCGAAGCCTACGCCAAGGGCCTGCGGGCAGGCGACCTGATCACCGAGGCTGGTCAGCAGAAAGTGTCGTCGATCTCCGATCTCGAGGATCGTATGGACGAGGCGCGGGAGGCGGGGCGCAAGTCGCTGCTGCTGCTGGTGCGTCGTGGTGGCGATCCGCGCTTCGTCGCGCTGAGCCTCGAAGAGTAGGACAGCCAGTTTGGTCAACATGATCGGCCGGGGCAGATGCTCCGGCCGGTTTTCGTTCTGGCTGCAGAAATCAAAAGAGCCACACGCCGGGGAGGCGCGTGGCTCTGGTGCAGGGAGATGCCAGTGGACAGATATCGGGGATGATACTCTGGCACCCTACGGTAACAATTCATTACCTAATGGAAGCGAATCCCGTTGTATGTGAAGCGGATCACATCCGGGCCATTTTCCGGGCAGCAGGTCAGATCAGATCGGATTCGGCGAGTTGGCGCAGGGCGTCAAAGTCGTGGATCTGCAGCCCACCGCGCGAAGCCTCGACCACGTTCGAGCGTTTCCACGTCGAGATCGTCTTGGATACCGCCTCGCGCGTCGCGCCGACGAATTCCGCAAGTTCACTCTGCGACAGGGCGATGCGTTCGGACGGCGCGTCCTGCTGGTTGGCCAGAAGCAGAAGCTTTCGCGCAAGTCGCACAGGCATCGGCAGGAATACCTGCTCGTTCAACTGCGCCCCCATCCAGCGCATGCGCAGTCCGGCCAGCCGGATCATGTCCTCGGCCAGTTCGGGGTGCTTGCGGATTTGTTCCATCAGATCCTTGCGGCGCACGCGCAGTACACGCGACGGCTCGGCTGCGGTGATGGTGGCGGTGCGCGGGCCGCTGTCGAAGAGGGCGATTTCGCCGAACACTTCGCCCGGGCGCATCAGGCTGAGCGCCAACTTGCGCCCGCTCATGGCCAGGAAGGACACCTCCAAAGCGCCTTCCAGCAAAGCGTAGAGGGCGTCCCCCTCGTCGCCTTGTTCGAACAAGACCTCGCCGCGGTCCAGCGAGACAGAAGTGGCTAGCGCAGAGAGCATATCACGAAGCCGGTCTGAAGCTTCGGACAGGAACCCGCTGTTCGGAAAGGCGGTCATGGAAGACACGGTTCTCCGGATGAGTGGTGTGGGTGGTTTCCCAGCTTTCCACAGCTTTGGAGCTAAGCCAAGGATTTTATCCGGTTTTCCGAAGGTTTCCCCCAGGTTCGCCGGCCCGTGTCAGGGACGCGTTACTGCTTGTCCGGATCGTCCATATAGCTTTGCAGGATGCTGAATTGCAGCATCAGGAACCCCATCAAAGCGATCGGAAAGCCAAAGGTTTCGATCTTGACCCAAAGATCGGTGGACAGAGTCCGCCAGACCAGTTCGTTGGCCACCGCCAGCACGGCGAAACAGGCGCACAGGCGGCGGGTCAGGATCATCCAGCCCTCGTGGCGCATGGGCAGCATCTCGTCCAGCACATAGGCGAGGTATGACTTGCCCTGGAGCAGACCGATGCCCAGCATCATCGAGAAGAACCCGTAGACCAGCGTGGTTTTCATCTTGAAGAACCGCTCGTCGTTGAACCAGGCGGTCAGGCCACCGAAGAAGATGACCATGATGGCGGTGAAGATCTGCATCCGGCTGAGCTTGCCGGTCAGATACCACAGGATGCCCATCGCCCCCAGCATCAGCGGAACGAAGATGATGGTGGCCACGATGAAGCCGGAATATTCGGTGCCGCCGATCAGAAAGCTGTCGTCGCGCAGGCGCAGGTAGATGAAGAAGAAGGCCAGCGGTGGTCCCAGTTCCAGCACCTGTTTCAGAAACGGATTGATCTCTTTCTTGTCTGCCATGCCTGTCGTCCTGCTGTTCACCCGCCCATTTCAACTATTACCGCGCCCAATGCAATCAATGCCATCAGGATTATGCGCCGAGGCCCCACGGTCTCTTCCAGGGCCAGCCAGCCGATCAGCGCGGCAAAGACGGTAGAGGTTTCGCGCAGCACCGCGGCTTCGCCGACCTTGTCCAACCGGGTGGCCAGCATGATCGCTCCGAAAGACATGGGGGCGATCAGCCCGCCTGCAAGCCCCCGCAGCATCAACGGCCCGATTGCCGGGCGGTGAACCATCGCCCGCCAACGCAGGAAGGCGTAGATCGGCATGGTCGCCCCGTCGATCATGAAGAACCAGGCCAGAAAGGTGAACGGATCGGCCGTAGCGCGGATGCCGTAGGCGTCATATGTGGTGTAGAGCGCCACGAAGAGGCCGGTTGCAACCGCAAGGGCCAATGCGATGCCCAGAGTTTCGCGGTTGGTTTCCAGGAAGCGGAAATTGTAGGCGGCCAACCCGAAGATGCCCGTCAGCAGCACGGCGACGCCCAGCCATTGGGTCGGTGAGAAGGTTTCATTGAACAGAAGATAGGCGCCGATGACGGTGAACAACGGGCCGGTGCCACGCACCACCGGGTAGACCACGGTGTAAGACCCTTTGGTATAGGCCATCGCCTGCAGCGTTTTGTAGGCGACATGGATCAGCCAGACCACGGCGAATATCGGCCACATGAAGGGTTCGGGCCAGGGCACGACGAAGAACGCAAAGGGCGCGGCCATCAGGCAGTAGCAGGCGTCGATCGCCCCGCGCGACAGCCACGGGTCGTGCCGCCCCTTCTGCAGCGCACCGAACACCGCGTGCAAGAAGGCCGCCATCAGGGCGAGGCCAAGGGCCAGCCTGTGTCCGGCCTCGGTGCCTTCGAGGGAGATCAGCCAGTCGCTCACGCTGCGGGTCTTTCGCTGGTGGAGAGGCTGGGGGTTTTCCACCCCCAGACCCCCGAGGATATTTGGGGCCAGATGAAGGTCAGTTGCTGTCGAGGCCGGTCAGGGCGGCGGCGAATTCCTCGGGGTCGAAGGGGGCCAGATCGTCGATCTGTTCGCCGACGCCGATGGCGTGGATCGGCAGGCCGAACTTGTCGGCCAGCGCCACAAGCACGCCGCCCTTGGCCGTGCCGTCGAGCTTGGTCATCACCAGGCCCGAGACATCGGCCAGCTTGCGGAAGGTTTCCACCTGGCTGAGCGCGTTCTGGCCGGTGGTGGCGTCGAGCACCAGCAGGGTGTTGTGCGGGGCGGTTTCGTCGATCTTGCGGATGACGCGGACGATCTTGGCCAGTTCCTCCATCAGATCGGCGCGGTTCTGCAGGCGGCCGGCGGTGTCCATCATCAGCAGGTCGGCGCCTTCAGCTTGCGCCTTGGTCAGGGCGTCGAAAGCCAGCGAGGCGGGGTCGGAGCCTTCGGGCGCGGTCAGGACTGGAACTCCGGCGCGGTCGCCCCAGACCTGCAGCTGTTCCACGGCGGCTGCGCGGAAGGTGTCGCCCGCTGCGATGACCACCTTTTTGCCTGCTGCCTTGAACTGGCTGGCAAGCTTGCCGATGGTCGTCGTCTTGCCAGAGCCGTTGACGCCCACCACCAGCACCACTTGCGGGCGCTTGGGGTAGAGGGGCATCGGTTTGGCGACCGGCTCCATTACGCGGGCGATTTCCTGCGCCAGCAGTTGCTTGATTTCCTGGGTCGAGAGTTTGCGGCCATAGCGCCCCTCGGCCATGTTGGCGGTGACGCGCAGGGCGGTGTCGACACCCATGTCAGAGGCGATCAGCAGTTCCTCGAGCTGTTCGAGCATGTCGTCGTCGAGCGTGCGGCGCACCACCGGCCCGGCATCGCCGCGACCGAAGAGACGCCCGATCAGGCCCTTGGACTGCGCCTGTTCCGGCAGTTCCGGCGGAGGCGGTGCGGGGGGTGGGTCCACCGGCTCGGGCGACGGTGTCTCGACCGGTTGCGGTGTGGGTGCGGGTTCGGGGATTTCCGGGACGGGTTGCGGCTCGGGCTCGGGCTGGGGGATCACCGGGTCGGGGGCGGCGGTTTCTTCGCCGCCGTCCTCGACGATTGCCTCAAGCCCCTGTTCGAGGCGGGACGAGGATTTGAACAGCCGGTCCTTGAGCTTGGTAAAAAACGCCATCTTGGTCTCCGCAGGTGTTCCCTTCACCTAATGCGGAATGGCGGCAGTTGCAAAGGGTCAGGTGAAGGCCAGGAAAAAGCCGAACTGGGCGCCCCAGTAGAGCGGCCAGACCAGATAGGGGGTCAGCCGCAGGGCCGGGTGGCCGGACGGCAGCAGGAACCTTTCGGTTGCCAGGATCAGGTCCGAGGCGATGAAGGCCATCGCGGCCGGCAGCGCCCATCGCAGCGCTCCGGCCTCGGGCAGGGCCAGAACGGTGATGCCCATGCCCAGAATGATCGGGATATAGGCCAGGACCGGTCCGCGCAGATCACCGGCCCGCTGGGCCAGCAGCGTGGCCATCACGATGCCCAGAATGACCAGCGTCCAGGCGTATCCGGGCTTGTCCAGGATCAGGTCGGTGTCGCTTGACGGATGGGTCAGGAACAGGGCGATGTATACCAGATGCCCGGCGGCGAATGCCCCGATGCCGGCCATGAAGGTGCCGTCGGTCTCACGCGACAGAAGGGCGTCGCCCAAGGCGCAGAGAGACAGCGCCAGGATCAGAAGCAGAGGGCCGGACTGCACCGCGGCCTCGACCGCCAACAGGGCGACGCTTGCGGTTTTCAGCGCCGTGCGTAGCAGGCTGGCCGGACGGGCCGTCAGGGCCAGGTAGGCCAGGGCACCGGCCAGCGCTGCGAGTACGAGTATCGTCATGTCCTGCCTTCCGATGGCACCGATGCAATGCAGTGTCGCCGCGAACTGAGTTTACGCTCAACCCATAACGTTGGGGCAGGGCGTTCCAAGATTGGCGCGCGGCCGTGGCATCTGCCAGAATGAAACGATGTGGATACGTTCGTTAATTCTCGGATCTTTGCTGGCCCAGCCGGTCGTCGCGCAGTCTCTGTCAGGGGCGGAATTCGATGCCTACACGCGCGGTAAAACCCTGTTCTACGACTTTGGTGGAACGACTTATGGCGTCGAACGGTATTTGCCCAACCGGCGCGTGGTCTGGTCGTTTCTGGATGGCGACTGCAAGGAGGGCATCTGGTACGAACAGAACGGCCAGATTTGCTTTGTTTACGAAGACCGCACCGACCCGCAATGCTGGGTCTTTACCCGCTCGTCCCAGGGGTTAATCGCGCAGTTCGAGGGCAACCCCGAAGCCACCGAACTGTACGAAGCAACCGACGTCGACGAAGATATGATCTGTTACGGACCCGAGGTCGGCGTCTGAACGTGGGTCTTCGTCAGAACAACGATCCTTGATCCGGGGCCGGTGGCTTGGACGGTTTGTTGGCGGTCGGGGTTGTCCCGGACAGCGGTTCGGTCTTCAATTCTCCATCGGCAAACTCGATGGTCAGTGCAGCGTGCTTGCTGGCTTGCGCCTTTGTGGTGACCACGCCGCTTTCGGAATGCACCACGGCGTAGCCGCGTTGAAGCGTGGCTTTGTAGCTGAGCGTCTCGCGCAACCGGTCAGTCGCATCTAGTTGCTGGCGGAGCCGGTCCACCCGCAGAGTCTGCGCGGCCGTCATGCGCTGGGCCAGTTGGTTGACTCGGTCGCGCTGCTGCTGGATGTCGCGTTGGATCGGGCGGATCGACAGGCGCGAGGACAGGTTGCGCAGCGTGTCGCGCCGCGCGGCCACGAGGTTGCGCAACGTTGACGGGCGCAGGTGCCCGGACAGTTCCACCACCTGCAGGCGGCGGTTCTGCACACCGCGTTGCAACGCTGGGGCTAGACGATCGGCAATCAGGTCCAGTCGCTGGCGCGGACCATCCAGTAGGGTCTCGGGGCGCGGCAGGGCGCGCGACAGATCGCGCAGGCGTTGGGCGCGGCGCTGTACGGCGTCGGTGGCTGCGCGGGACAGACGCGCGCCCTGTTCGCCGGTCCAGGCCAGCAGTTCCATCCGCACGGGAACCGCCAGTTCGGCGGCGGCGGTGGGGGTGGGCGCACGGCGGTCCGAGACATAGTCGATCAATGTGGTGTCGGTTTCGTGCCCCACGGCCGAGATCAACGGAATCTCGGACTCGGCGGTGGCGCGGGCGACGATTTCCTCGTTGAAACCCCACAGATCCTCGATCGAGCCGCCACCGCGGGCGACGATGATCAGATCGGGGCGGGGCAGCGCGCCGCCGGGTGTCAGGCGGTTGAAGCCCTGAATGGCGTTGGCGACCTCGGACGCGCAATTGGCGCCCTGCACGGCCACGGGCCAGATCAGCACCTTGCGCGGGAAACGGTCGCGCAGGCGGTGCAGGATGTCGCGGATCACCGCGCCCGAAGGCGAGGTGACGACGCCGATGATCTGCGGCAGGAAGGGCAGGGGCTTCTTGCGCTCGGGCGCGAAGAGCCCTTCGGATTCGAGCTGTTTCTTGCGTTTTTCCAGCAGCGCCATCAGCGCGCCTTGCCCGGCTACGGCCACCTCGTCGACGTTCAGGTTGTATTTCGACTGCGCGCCAAAAGCTGTGAGGCGGCCCGTGACGACGACTTCGAGCCCCTCTTCCGGCACCACCGACAGGCCCGCGATCTGGCCCTTCCAGGTGGTGCAGGCCAGTACGTTCCGGTCGTCCTTGATGTCATAGTACAAATGCCCCGAGCGCGCCTTGAACACACGCCCGACCTCGCCCCGTACGCGGATTCGGCCAAATGTGCCTTCCAGCGTGCGTTTCACCTCGCCCGAGATCTCGGACACGGTGTATTCGGGGGTATTCTGGCCGGGAATCGGATCGTCAAGCAGGTCGGACATTTCAGCGCCTTGTTTCGATTGCCCGCGCAGCTTAGAACGCCGCGCAGGCAAGGCCAAGCAGATCGGAGACTTTCATGAACATCCTCATTCTCGGCAGCGGCGGGCGCGAACATAGCCTGGCCTGGGCGGTGATGCAGAACCCCAAATGCGACCGCCTGATCGTGGCGCCGGGCAATGCCGGGATCGCGCAGATCGCCGATTGCGCGGCGCTGGATATAGAGAATGGCGGCGCGGTGGTCAGTTTCGCCGAGGAAAACGCGATTGATTTCGTGATCGTCGGCCCCGAGGCGCCCTTGGCCGCTGGGGTGGCCGACCGGCTGCGCGAGGCGGGCATCCTGGTGTTTGGCCCTTCGGCCGAGGCGGCGCGGCTGGAGGCCTCAAAAAGTTTCACCAAGGAAATCTGCGATGCGGCCGGTGCGCCCACCGCTGCCTACGCCCGGTTCACCGAGGCCGAGCCGGCCAAGGCCTATATCCGCCAGCAGGGTGCGCCGATCGTGGTCAAGGCCGACGGTCTGGCCGCGGGCAAGGGCGTGATCGTGGCGATGGACGAGGCGACCGCGCTGGAGGCCGTGGACGACATGTTCGGCGGCGCCTTCGGCGGGGCCGGGGCCGAGGTGGTGATCGAGGAGTTCATGGACGGCGAAGAAGCCTCGCTATTCGTGCTGTGTGACGGCGAGAACATCCTGTCGGTCGGCACCGCGCAGGACCACAAGCGTGTGGGCGAGGGCGATACCGGCCTGAACACCGGCGGCATGGGGGCCTATTCTCCGGCACCGGTTCTGAGCCCCGAGGTCGAAGAACGTGCGATGGAACAGATCGTGCGCCCGACGATGGCCGAGATGGCCCGGCGCGGCACGCCGTTTCAGGGGGTGCTGTATGCCGGGCTGATGATCAAGGACGGGCAGCCGAGGCTGGTGGAATACAACGTGCGCTTTGGCGACCCGGAATGCCAGGTACTGATGATGCGTCTGGGGGCGCAGGCGCTGGACTTGATGCACGCGGCGGCCGAGGGACGGCTGGGCGAGGTGCGGGTCAACTGGGCCGACGATCACGCCTTGACCGTGGTGATGGCCGCGCAGGGCTACCCTGGGGCATATGAAAAAGGCAGCGTGATCAACGGGCTGGATGACTTGCCCGAGGACAGTAGCCATATGGTTTTTCACGCAGGCACCAAAGCGCAGGACGGGCAGGTCATGGCCTCAGGGGGCCGGGTTCTGAACGTGACGGCGCGCGGAGCAACACTGCAAGAGGCGCGTGACAACGCTTATGCGATGGTCGAGGCCATCGATTGGCCGGGCGGCTTCTATCGTCGCGATATCGGGTGGCGGGCGCTTTGACGGTTTGAGGGTCCGCAGGTAAGAGGGGCCTCGGCCGACGGCCTCACCTCGGGATTTCTTGACCAGATGAATCCCCGGATCAGCAGTTCAGCGCGCTCACAAGGGCTTGTCGGTTTTTCAACGGGCCAATATCCTGGGTTTTCCAGCCGCCATCGTAGCGGACAGCAATGATCCGGCGCCAATCGCTGCTGGCGACGATCAACTCAGGCTGGCCGTTGCAGGTACGAAGGCCGCCTGAAATGAAATCCTCTCCGATCCGGTGATTAGTCAGGCCGGGGAGCGCGGCGATTTCCGTCAGTCGGCCGTCCGAGAAGCGCCAGATGCGCAGGGTCTTGGCCAGGTGGGGGCGGTCGACATAGGCAATTTCGATATTTCCGTCGCCATCCAGGTCTGCTGCTCCGACAGGGGCCAGCCAGCGGAAACGGGTGCCGATATGCGGTGTCGCCGCCATGCGGCCCTGCGGGCCGTAGATGGCAAGCCGAGCGCCCTGTCGTGCGTCACTCTCCACCGCGATGACTTCTGGAAGCCCGTCGCCCGTGACGTCGATTACGCGGGGCGCGAGGTCTTCGAAGACCAGATGATCGGGCAGCGTAAAGCTGCGGTGTTTGCCATCTGAAAACGTGAGTTCAATCGAACCCCATTCGATCTGGTCACCCAGAACGCCGTGGGGATAGCGGGTGGTCGGATCCGTGTAGCGGGCGGTCGTTATGGTTTCGGCAGCCAAGGCAGGACCCGCCAGCCACAGGCATGCAGCCATAAGCGCGCCGCGCACGCGGCATGGCCAAAAGCGCACCGCCGGACGCGGCGCTTTGAAGCCGCAGCGCATGCCGCCGGACGAGCGGGGCATGCGCCGTCGCATCAGATCTGCTTTTCCGGCATCTGGACGACCAGCCCGTCCAGTTCGTCCGTCACCTTGATCTGGCAGGTCAGGCGCGAACGGGCCGGGTCGGGCTCGTAGGCGAAGTCCAGCATGTCTTCTTCCATGTCGTCCTTGGCAGGCAGTTTCTCGACCCAATCGGGATGGATGTAGACGTGACAGGTCGAGCAGGCGCAGGCGCCGCCGCAATCGGCCTCAATGCCGGGAATGTTGTTGTCACGGGCGCCTTCCATGACGGTCAGGCCGTTGGCGACCTCGACTGTGTGTTCGATGCCGCCATGCTCGACATAGGTGATCTTTGCCATTGCTCGCGTCTTCCTTCTGCGGTGTTCAGGTTCCTCATTAGTCAAGGGATTTAGGTCTTTCCAGTGCCATTTGCGACCAATCTGGGCGTGATCGGGCAAACGGTCCGTCATTGTCGCCCAAATTCCACGCGTTCGCGCCGCAACCCAATGGTTTGGCCGGCTTGTTCCATCAAAGGTTGAGGCGCGGATAGCGGTTTCGATTGTTGCGTGCACGGATTTGTGTTCAGGTCGTGTGACCGTGATTTGATAAGGGAGTGAGCAGATGCCGTTGACGGTTCAGGACGCAAAGATTGTGGTTGGGATGAACGAGCGGGGCGATGCCGAGCATGACATTGCCGCGTGGTTTGGCGAAAGCCAGGCGAAAATCGTGGAGGTGATCGACGGGATCAGCCATGGTGCATTGGCAGCAGCGAATGACGATGAGCTTCATCCGGTCGGAGCACCGGGCCCCAAGGCTCTGCGGTTGCGCAGTGACGTTTTGCGGGCGCTGGATGCGTTGGACGGGGATGACCTGGCCAAGGCCAAGGCGGTTCTGCGGGAAGGTTTGGCCACGTTCAACGCGCATGACGCCAAGTGACATTGGTCTGCGCTGCGGCCGCGCGTAGCGCATGACCTTTCTGGCTGTGGTTTCGGTCCCCTGCATCTGGACATTCAAGGTATTTGTTCTATTTTTGTTCTCATGCGTATCGCATCGACACCACAGCCCAGTTCGGGCCGCCCATGGCCCAGACCACCGGCCTGCCTTCCAGCCGACCGACTGGACGACCCGCCCGAGGGTGCGCGGGTTGCTGTGGCGGGATTGGTGATCCTGCGGCAGCGACCTGGTACGGCCAAAGGGGTGATCTTCATCACGCTCGAAGACGAGACCGGCATCGTGAACGTGATTGTCTGGCGCAAGATCTATGAGCGGTTCCGCCGGGCGGTGATCTCGGGGCGGTTGCTGCGGGTGACCGGGCGGATGCAGCGGGCCCATGCGGTGACCCATGTGATCGCGGAAGAGATCGAGGACATCTCGGGCATGCTGGACCTGCTGGTGCGGGGTGACGGGGCGGATGCCTGTCGGCCTCAGCCGACTGCAGAGCACAATGAGTTCGCCAAAACGCGCAATTTCGGCTAGTCTTTTGCATCATGCGGTTGCCGGGGGGGAGCGCAGATGTCGACGAATTCGGCTGGTTTCGTAGGCAATATTCCAAGTCATTACGACGCGGGGTTGGGTCCGAATATCTTCACTGACTACGCGGACAGACTTGCCGCCCGTTGCGCCGAAGAGCCGGTGGCCAAGGCCATCGAACTGGCTGCGGGCACGGGGATCCTGAGCCGCAAGCTGTGCGATGTGCTGCCGAGTGAGACCCAAGTTTTGATCTCGGACCTGAACGCGCCCATGCTGGAGGTTGCAAAGGCCAAGTTCACGGCGGCGGATAGCGTCGAGTTCGCGGTCGTCAACGCGATGGATCTGCCGTTCGAAGACGGCGCGTTCGACATGATTACCTGCCAGTTCGGGGTCATGTTCTTTCCCGACAAACCCGCTTCGTTCCATGAGGCGGCGCGGGTGCTCAGACCGGGTGGGCGCTATGTTTTCAACGTGTGGAGCTCGATGTCCGAGAATCCGTTCTCGCAGGTCGCGCACGATGTGGGCGCATATTTCTTTCCGCAGGATCCGCCGGGATTCTACAAGGTACCGTTTCACTATGGTGACCCCGAGGCTGTCCGGGCCGATCTGAGGGCCGCAGGCTGGACGGATATCCAACACGAAACGATCCGGCTGACGAAGACCATCGTCAACCCGGAAGCCTTTGCCCACGCTCTGGTTTTTGGCAACCCGTTGGTTGATGAAATACGAGAGCGCGGCGGCGTGGATCCCACGGACGTGGCGGCGCGGATGTTCTCTGAATTGAAGCGCGCCTTTGCTCCGCAGGGCATGACGATGCCACTGTCAGCGACCACGTTCGTCTGCCGAAAGACCTGACGCTATGTCGCGCACACTCCGACCCGGGTCAGAAAATACCCGATGACGATCAGGCCAGCAGCGCTTGACCGTTCTTGAGGTGACGCGAAATCAGACCGCGCTGCTTGTGACCCTTTGGGATCAGGGCGGCTGGCCGCGGTTCAAAGCCGGGGTCCTCAAGCTCGGGGAACAGGGCCAATATCTCGGCGCGAGCCGCCTCGGGGATGGATTTCAGCGCTTCGGGACCGGCGAACAGGCTTTCGCTTGGGGTGTCGTTGGTAAAGACGACCTGATGCGTGTCGAAAAGAAGGTGGAAATAGCAAACGGATTCCTTGTCACAGACCCGGTCAATACCGTCCAGCGGCAGCAGCGACTTGGCCGAAACCAGCACCTCGTTGGTGTTGAACATGCGTTGCGCGATCTTTGACCGCACCAGAATGCGGTGCTGGGGTGAAACGGTCAGGTCCTGTGTTGGCAGCCCTGCGCCGAGCGCGCCGGCGGCGATCCGGATCGGAACCAGTTTCGGATTGGCGGAGAGGTCGACGCTGTCCAGTTCACGGCGCCCGATCCAGCGGATCGGCTGATAGCTGCCAGCGTAGGTCAAAACCAGATCTCCGACCGACAAGTTTTCGATCCTTGTTGTCCCGTCCTTGGTGGTGATCAATGTGCCGGCGGTAAAGCATGGGACATTCGAAATCGGCGATGCCTGACCATCACTGCTGCCGGCAACCTCATAGGTCGTACCGGGAGTCGGCAGGACGGGACCGCTGATGCCGACATTTACACCGTCGATGCGAATGACCCAGAACGTGTCGCCGGAGGTTGTCGTAAAACCGAATTCGAGCTCGACCTGATCGCCGGGCTGAAAGGTCTTTCCGTTGATCGTCACCGCCTGGCTCAAAACCTGGTCGTTGTTGGCCGTACTGGGCGATGAGCCGTCCCCGGGCGTGTCTATGTAACCGTCCGAAAACAGCTGGCTGGCCGTGCCGTCGTCATCCTTGACGTTGATCACGGTCAGTGCGGCACCAGCATTCAAGGAAAAGGTCGTTCCGACGGGATAGCCGACAGTGTTGTTCGTCGATGCGCCTCTCCATTGGTCGAACCCATAGATCGGCACCGTGAAATTAAATGTCGCCAAACCTTAACTCCTTGTTACCGCTTGTAGTTACAGAACGGCCAACGCGCAATTCAACTCTCGTCAGGGCTTTGATGCACAAAGAGGTGCGATACGCTCCGAGTTGCCTGAGATTTCAGCATTTGGTGAACGCTACCGTTTGAACAGAACGTTCTGCGCGTCTTTGCTGCGATGATCTCCGCGCAGCTCGGCATGCAGGGCACGTCCCGCCTGAACTCCGGGGCGGGCTCCCACGGTTTCCAGCCACCGGGCAAAGTGGGGTTTGTCCTCCAGCGTCTGCTGCTGACCCTCCCACAGGCTGGCCCAGCCCCAAATCGACATATCGGCGATCGAAAAAAAGTCGCCGGCAACATATTCGTTGTCGGCAAGGCGCCGGTCCAGAACGCCGTACAGGCGCGCAACCTCGGTGCGGTAGCGGTCCTTGGCATAGGGCAGGTCCTGCGGCGGGTCCAACTGGGGGGCATATTTCAGAAAGTGGTGTGCCTGACCGGCCATCGGTCCGACGCCACCCATCTGCCACATCAGCCATTCCTCGACCGCGATCCGGTCACGCTCGGTCGATCCGTAGAACCGGCCGGTCTTGCGGGCCAGATACATCAGGATCGCGCCGCTTTCGAAAACCGAGATCGGTGTGCCATCCGGGCCGTCTGGGTCGACGATCGCCGGCATCCGGTTGTTGGGCGAAATTTCCAGAAACTCGGGCGCGAACTGATCACCTTTGCCGATGTTTATGAGGTGTGTCTGGTAGGGCAGCCCCATCTCCTCAAGGGCAATGGATACTTTCCAGCCATTTGGCGTGGGCCAGAAATACAGGTCGATCGGGTGTGTCATGGGGCCTCCGTTTTGCGAGACGATCATGAGCCATTCGCCGCAAAGGGCAAGTGCGCGGTGGATGTCGCGGCTTGACGCCCGCGCGCCCGAGGCGTATGCGCAATCCAGAAACCACGTGGCGATTTGTTACCGGATTGCGGGCCACGCTAAACAACACCGCTAAAAGGTCAGGATGAAAGACCCCTTTCGCTTGACCGCGTCTGGGGTTTTTTTGATTTGCCCTCGGGTTTCGGGGCCGAAAGGTAAAGACATGAGCGAAAGCTGGAACAAACGCACCCAAGCCGTCCACGGCGGTATCCGTCGCAGCCAGTACAACGAAGTCAGCGAAGCGATTTTCCTGACGCAGGGGTTCGTCTACGACTCCGCCGAGCAGGCCGAAGCTCGGTTCATCGAGACTGGCCCGGACGAGTTCATCTATGCCCGTTATGGCAACCCGACGGTTGCGATGTTCGAGCAGCGCATCGCTGCGCTTGAGGGGGCCGAAGATGGTTTTGCGACGGCGTCCGGTATGGCGGCCGTGAACGGGGCGCTGACCTCGATGCTGAAGGCGGGCGATCACGTGGTTTCAGCCAAGGCCCTGTTTGGGTCCTGCCTGTACATTCTGGAGAATATTCTGACCCGCTATGGTGTCGAGGTGACCTTCGTCGACGGCACCGACCTGGACCAATGGAAGGCCGCGATCCGGCCCGACACCAAGGCCGTGTTCTTCGAATCCATGTCGAACCCCACGCTCGAAGTCATCGACATTCGCGCGGTGGCAGAACTGGCCCATGCGGTGGGGGCCACCGTGATCGTCGACAACGTGTTCTCGACCCCGGTGTTCTCGCAGGCGATCGCGCAGGGCGCGGATGTGGTGGTTTACTCGGCCACCAAGCATATCGACGGGCAGGGCCGCGCGCTGGGCGGCGTGATTCTTGGAACCAAGGAATTCATCCGCGGCACGGTAGAGCCTTACCTGAAACACACCGGCGGCGCGCTCAGCCCGTTCAACGCCTGGATCATGCTCAAGGGGCTGGAAACGTTGGCGCTGCGGGTCAATGCCCAGGCCGAGACGGCGCAGAAGCTCGCCGAGGCGCTGGAGGGGCACCCGGCGCTGGAGCGGATCATGTATCCGGGCCTGAAATCTCATGCCCAGAACGCTCTGGTGCAGAGCCAGCTGGGGGGCAAGGGCGGTACGGTCTTGTCGCTGGCCATCAAGGGGGGCAAGGACGCGGCCTTCCGGTTCTTGAACGCGCTGACGATCCCGGTGATCTCGAACAATCTGGGCGATGCCAAGTCCATCGCAACCCATCCCGCAACGACCACGCACCAGCGGTTGAGCGATGCGCAGAAAGACGAATTGGGCATCACGCCCGGTTTGATCCGCTTTTCTGTCGGGCTCGAAGATGCTGACGATCTGCTGGAGGATATTCGGCAGGCATTGTCGGCTGCTGCGGTGTGACGGCGCACACGCGCCATTGAACACATCGGCAACCGCGCAATGTCGTCCGGATAAAAGGGCGCAATCCGTTCGGAAATGGCGGTTTTGCGATGGTTTTTTCGATCCGGGCTGCTATCTCACCCGTATTGGGTTACACTGTGGTTTCCGCCGCAGTCAGAGATGGCCTGACGACACACCGAGGATACGCAGCCAATGAACATTCATTCGCGCGACATTGACGAAAAACCTGATCGGGACGAGGCCGCTGAGGCTCTCAAGGTCTTGCGGAAATGGGCAAAGGGCGCCAGCGTGGCCGAGATCAGCCAGCTTGATCCGGCGGTTGCGCGCTTGGTGCCAGGGTTGATGCCGGACAACTACCCTGCGATGTCACGTGAATACCCCGAAGACTTCAAAGTTGACGAAGCCTACAAATCTGCGTTGCCCGATCTCCAGAACGGCCCGTCCAGCCTGATCCGCGGTGCGAAACAGCAGATCCAGCATGTGGGCATCTCGAATTTCCGCCTGCCGATCCGGTTTCACAGCAAGAACGGTCCGGACCTGACGCTGGAAACCTCGGTTACGGGCACCGTCAGCCTCGAAGCCGAGAAAAAGGGCATCAACATGTCCCGGATCATGCGGTCCTTCTACAAGCATGCCGAGCGTACGTTCAGTTTCGAGGTGATGGAATCCGCCCTAAGCGATTATCTGACCGACCTCGACAGTTTCGGTGCAAGGCTTCAGATGCGCTTCTCCTATCCCGATCGGGTCAAAAGCCTGCGTTCGGGTCTTGAGGGATATCAGTATTACGACATCGCGCTTGAACTGGTCGAACAGGGCGGCGTGCGTCAGAAGATCATGCATCTCGACTATGTCTATTCTTCGACCTGCCCATGCTCGCTGGAACTCAGCGAACACGCCCGGTCGGTGCGCGGACAGCTTGCGACGCCGCATTCGCAGCGTTCCGTGGCGCGCATTTCGGTCGTGGTCGATTGTGACGCCGATTGCCTGTGGTTCGAGGATCTGATCGCCCTGTGCCGCCGTGCCGTCCCCACCGAAACCCAGGTGATGGTCAAGCGCGAAGACGAACAGGCCTTTGCTGAGCTGAACGCCGCCAACCCCATCTTTGTCGAAGACGCCGCGCGTCTGTTCTGTGCCGAGCTGCTGGCCGATCATCACGTGGGTGACTTCCGCGTCATCGCCAGCCATCAGGAAAGTCTGCACAGCCACGATGCGGTGTCGATTCTGACCGAGGGGCCGACATTTGCGTCCACCAGTCTGGACCCGCGCCTGTTCACGACGCTGTTCCACGTCGGCTGACCCAAAAAACGCCGCGAAAACCGGCGTATATTGGGCGGTAGGCGCCTTTTTGCCGCAATGCAGCGGAAAATGCTGCATTCGCGCGATTATTTGCATACATTGAAGATGAATGCAGCTGTGGCGCGCCATGTCAGATGTGGCGCACCACCCCGAAAGGAAGCCGGGACGTGTTACGCCTTGGACTGCAATACACCTTCGTCCGTCCGCGCGATCGGAACGGCAAGGGCTTTTCTACCTCGGAAATCGGGCTGCTTCATTGCTACAGGAGAGACTTGGAATGAATCCCATTGCCCAACAGCTTGAGCTGCAGGCCGCCGCCGTGCGTCTGGCCGGCTATGCCGTGACCAGCCAGATGAAAATGATGCAGGCATTTGCTCAAACCGTGTTCCCGATCCCGGTTGCGTCGGTCACCGAACCAACGAAGCCGGCCGTGAAGTCGGCCAAGAAACCGGTGGCGCGAACCACGGCCAAACCCGCCGCGAAGAAGGCGAAACCTGTTGTCCGGGCCAAGGCCAAGACGGTCGCAAAGCCGGCTCCGAAGCCGAAGGCACCCGCAAAAGCCGCACCGAAACCGGACGCGAAAGCCACAGCCAAGCCCAAAACGCCGCCTGCAACGGCTCAAAAACCGTCGCAGCCCGTCGCAACGGCCACCCCTGCACAGCGCGTCACTCCGGTCGCATCGGAGAAACCCGCAACGGCCGTGACGCCCAAGGCCAAGCCCAGCGTGGCAAAACCTGCGGCTTCAACCGAAGAAGCCAAGGCCAAAAAGCCCGTAGCGGCTGCAACAACCAAACCCGCCGAGGCACCGAAACCGGCAACGCGCCGCACGCGTGCGCCGTCCAAGCCACCGGCCATGCCGCCCGTGGCTGAAAAAATGGACGACTGATCACAGATCATCTGCTTGACACTTTCGGGCCAGCGCGCCAACGCTGCCCGTCATGATGGATCTTCGCCCGGTCGGATATGTGATTGGCTTGCTGGTCGCCATACTTGGGGCGACCATGCTGTTGCCGATGCTTGCGGACATCATCGAGGGGCGGGGCGAGTGGAACGTTTTCTTTGAAAGCGGTGTCATCACGATCCTGACCGGCGTGGTTCTGGCCATGAGCTGCTCGAACGGTGTGGGCGAGGGGCTGACCATCCGTCAGACCTTTTTGCTGACCACTGGCGTCTGGGTCGCGCTGCCGCTTTTCGGGGCAATCCCCTTCGTGTTCGGTGAGACCGAACTGCGATTTGTCGATGCCTATTTCGAAGCCATGTCCGGGCTGACCACCACCGGTTCGACCGTTATTTCCGGGTTGGATGATCTGCCGCGTGGCCTGCTTTTGTGGCGCGGTTTGCTGCAATGGCTGGGCGGGATCGGCATCATCGTCGTGGCCATGGTCTTCCTGCCCGAACTCAAGGTCGGCGGTATGCAGATCTTCCGCTCGGAAGGGTTTGAAACCATGGGGAAAATCCTTCCGCGCGCGCAAGAGATCGCGGGCCAGATTTCGCTGATCTATGTTTTCCTGACCGTAGCTTGCGCCTTGGTGTATGCCGGTTTGGGCATGAACTTTTTCGACGCGGTCGTTCATGCGTTCACAACCGTGTCCACTGGCGGGTTCTCGAACTATGATGCTTCGTTCGGAACGTTTTCGGGGCCCGCGGAATACGCCGCGTCCGTATTCATGATCCTGGCTGCTCTGCCGTTCGTGCGCTATGTGCAGTTCGTCAACGGCCGGACAGGCTCGATCCTGGAAGACAGCCAGATCAGGGCCTTTCTGGCCACGATTGCCGTTCTGGTGGTGATCATGGCGGTCTTTCTGACATCGGTCTTTCCGCATCACTGGGAACAGGCGGTGCGCGAGTCGCTGTTCAACATCACCTCGATCATTTCCGGCACCGGCTATGCCAGTGTCGATTACATGACCTGGGGCAGTTTTCCGATCATGATGTTCTTCATGATCGGCCTGATCGGTGGTTGCGCCGGTTCGACGGCCTGCTCCATCAAGATCTTCCGGTATCAGTTGCTGATTGCTTCCATCAAGGCTCAGATCAGCCGGATTCGGTCTCCGCACGGAGTGTTCGTGCCCAAATATGATGGCCGCGCCATCAGCCGCGATGTCCTGACATCGGTCATGAGCTTTTTCATGTTCTTCGCGCTGTCGCTGGGGGCGTTGTCCTGGGCGCTGGCGCTGACTGGTCTGGATTTCATCACGGCAGTATCCGGTGCAGCGACGGCGCTTGCCAATGTTGGCCCCGGCTTGGGTGACCAGATCGGCCCCGCAGGGAATTTCGCCGGGCTGAACGACACGGCCAAGTGGTTGCTGACCTTCGGAATGCTGACCGGCCGGCTGGAGCTGATGGCCGTGTATGTCCTGTTCACCATTCGGTTCTGGAGAGGCTGATGAAAAGACCATTGGGCGCCCAAATCTCGCACATGCTCAAGGATCGGGGGGTCGAAGTCATTTTCGGCATTCCCGGTGTGCACAATCAGGAAATGTACCGTGGAATCGAAGAAGCGGGCATTACTCATGTGCTGGCGCGGCATGAGCAAGGCGCGGGCTTCATGGCTGACGGTTATGCAAGGGCGACGGGCAAGCCCGGCGTCGCCTACGTGATCACCGGTCCTGGCCTGTGCAACGTCATGACGCCGATGGGGCAGAGCTATACCGACTCGGTTCCGATGCTGGTTCTGTCGTCCTGTCTGGGCGAAACTCAGGCGCAGCGTGGCCAGTTGCACCAGATGAAAGATCAGCGCGCGGCCGCTGAATGCGTGACCGACTGGTCCTGTCAGGCAAACGACGCGCAATCAGCCTATGGCCTGATCGAACGCGCTTTTGAGGAGTTCGCGTTGAAACGCCCGCGCCCCAAGCATATCCAGGTCCCGATTGCGCAGTTGGTGGCCGAGGCCGACCCCGCTCCTTTTCCAAACCAGGACGCGGTGCGGGTCAAGGCTCTGGCGCCGGACATCTCGCCGGTTCTGTCGCTGCTGAACATCGCACGGCGGCCGCTGTTCATACTGGGTGGTGGGTCGAGGTCGAACCTGTGGCGCCAGATTCTGTCTCAGCTCGGTGCGGCCTGTTTCACCACTTATGCAGGGCGTGGGTTGGTCGGCACCGGCTATACCCTGGATTTCGGCGCGAAATTGCCGCGACCCGGCAGTGCCGAGGTGATTGGGTCGGCCGATCTGGTCATCGCGGTCGGTGCCGAATTGGGTGAGGTCGACCTTTGGCGCGATCAGTTGGGCCACAACGCGACCTTGGTGCGGGTTGACCTCGACCCCGAGGTGCTGGCCGACCGGCACCGGGCGGCGGTCAAGCTGCAGGCCGACGGCGAAAGTTTTGCCCATTCACTGTGGTCCGCGACCCAAGACTGCAAACCGGCCACCGGCTGGTCGCCGGAAGAGGTGGCCGAAGCCCGAGCGCGCTGGCGCGCCGAGGTCGACGCGGAAAGACCGGGTATCGTGCCGGTTGCCGACGCCTTGCGTGCAGCGATGCCCGCCGACACCATGATCTATTCCGACATGACCCAGTTCGCCTATGTCGCGAAAGAAGTCTGGGACATGGCGCGCCCATACCACTGGCACCACCCGACCGGGTTCGGCACTCTGGGCTATGCACTGCCGGCCGGGATCGGCGGCGCGGTTGCGCGGCGCGGAAAGCCAACTGCCGTGATCGCGGGTGACTACGGGTTCCACTATACGATGCAGGAACTGGGTGCGGCGGTCGAGCTGGGGTTGTCGCTGCCCATCATCCTTTGGGACAACGGCAAGCTGAAAGAGATCGAGGACAGCATGGTCGGCAGCCAGATTGCTCCGAACGCGGTTGTCGCGCGCAACCCTGATTTCTGCAAGCTGGCCGAGGCTTTCGGTGCGCGGTCGGCCGGTCCGAACTCGCTACCTGAAATGCAGGCTGCCGTTCGCGCGGCCTTTGACGCGCCCGTGCCGACCCTTGTGCACGTCACGCCCGATATCTTGAAGGGCTAAAAAAGGCGCCGCAATGTCCTGCGGCGCCCTCAAATTCTATTCGTGACTTTCGGTCAACCCCAGCAATTCACCAGCACGGTCATGCCAGTCGCGCGGCGGTTCAACTCGTCAGGCGAAACTTGCCCGGTCTCCTGCGCGGTCTGAGCCGTTGCCCCGGCCTTTGACAGGATCTCGTGAAGGCGATCGGCCGCGGCAGCCAGGCTGACATCGCGGGGCAGGGTTCGCCCCTCGGTCCGCGCAGGCAGCAGCATTCCGACCACGTTGCCGTGATCATCGAATACCGGGCCGCCGGCGTCTCCGGGTTGTGCGGTCAGGCTCAGGCGGGTCACACCGGCCTCTCCGTTCAGCCCGCGGATATCGGCGATCTTGCCGTAGGTCAGGGTCGGAGCCCCCAAAGCGCCCCCATATGAGTATCCCGCGACGGCCACTTCAGATTGCAGGCGAGGCTGGGCTTCGTTCAAGGCCGCAACGGCCATCGGTGCCAGCGTTTTGTTGGGGCGCAGGACCGCCACGCCCAGTTCGGGATCGCTCCACGCGGTTTGCAGTTCCTGACCGTCCTCAAGGGTGACGCGGGTGCAGTTCTGCACAGCCTCGGCCACGGTCAGGACCAGACCGTTGGGATCGGCAAAAAAGCCCGACCGAGACAACCGTGGCCTTCTGAGTTGGAGACCGGACATCAAGTCGATGCTTTGCTCGGCATTGGCGCCAGCCGCAGCATCAAGAACACCATCGGTGGTTTCAAAGCTGGCAGTCATTGCGGCCAGAACCCGGGCGCGGCGTGCGTCATCGCCTTCGGGCCAGACAAGGGTGAAGCCCTTGATCTTGCCGTCGCTCAGATTGGCCTGTGTATAGGATACGATCCCGTTGCCGCGGCCTTCGATGGTAAACCTGTCGCCACGCAGCTCACGCGGGCCGTTCAGCGGCACGATCTCAAGCGATTGCATCGCCTCGAACAGCGCGCGCAAAGTGGTTTTGCTGCCCTCCTGGCTGATCAATACGACCCGTGCGTCCAGATCCCCGCTGGAATTGAAATGCGCGAACGGCGCCTCGTATCGGTCGAAGGCAATTACCCCAAGCGGCAGGTCGACGGAAATCCCGGCGCGATCATCGACGTGACGCGCCATGCCGACGCTGATCAGCGGGGCATTGTAGTCATCCATCAAAGCCTTGCGCTGTGCCGTCGTCAGGACACCGGTCGGTTCAAAGCCGTTGAACCGCTGCCATTCCGCCATCGACCGGCGTGTACCTTGGCCGAATGCCCCGTCAATGGTCGAACTGTAGAACCCGGCAGCCTGCAATGCGGTTTGCAGGTCTTTTCGTTCCTGTCCGCTCAGCAGCCGCTCGGACTGCAGGGCCTGTGATCTCGTCTCGTCCGAAGGTTGCGGTGTCAGACCGGCCTGAGGCTGCTCTGGCTGCGGCTCGGGCTGAACGGGCGCTGTGATTGCGCCGCGGTTCAGGACATTGGCGCCGATTGGCCAGAACTGCTGCCCCAGGGCGCCTGAAAATGTGATGAAACTGTCTGAGGGGATCTGCCGTTCGGCCCGGTAGACGCGCAGCACCTGCTCGGCGTCGGCCCGCAGATAGGGGCCGATCACTATGGCGTACCAGCCGCTGTTCAGGCGGAACCCGTTCACGTCGGGCAGGGCATTGGCATAGACTTGCGCCCGGTCCTGTGCCTCGCGCAGCGATGGCTGCGCTTCGACCTGAACCCAGACGCCTGCGTCAGCCCCCTGTTGAGCATACGCAGCGCGCATGCCGACTGTAATCAGTAAAAGAATTGCAACGAATATGCGTGTCATTTTCTGCCCGTTTTATGCAGTGTTTTGGCTTTGCCTCAACTTACGCGATTCAGGGGTGAAAACGCTATGCCCACGATACGGGGAATTTCTGGTGTGGCGGCACAGTGACAGCAGGCGGGCATTGGCCCGTTGACGCCCCTTGGCCCCTTGCATAGGAAGGGCAAAACCGACCGAAACCGGGCAAATCCGCGCCCAAAGGGAATGTCATGACCGAACCGTCCAGCGCACCACGTTCATTTCAGGAAATCATCCTGCGGCTTCAGAACTACTGGGCCTCGAAGGGCTGTGCCATCCTGCAGCCATACGACATGGAGGTCGGTGCCGGTACATTCCACCCTGCAACCACCCTGCGGGCTCTGGGGTCCAAACCCTGGGCTGCGGCCTACGTTCAGCCGTCGCGCCGTCCGACCGATGGGCGCTATGGCGAGAACCCCAACCGCTTGCAGCATTACTATCAGTACCAAGTGCTGATCAAACCCAGCCCTCCGGACCTGCAGGAGCTGTATTTGGGCAGCCTTCAGGCCATCGGCATCGACATGGACCTGCACGACATCCGTTTCGTCGAGGATGACTGGGAAAGCCCCACCCTGGGCGCATGGGGCCTGGGATGGGAGGTCTGGTGCGACGGCATGGAAGTCAGCCAGTTTACCTATTTCCAGCAGGTCGGCGGCCATGACTGCGCGCCTGTCTCGGGCGAGCTGACATATGGTCTGGAACGTCTGGCGATGTATGTGCTGGGCATCGACCACGTAATGGACATGCCCTTCAACGACCCGCAATCACCCAGCCCGCTGACATATGGCGACATCTTCAAGCAAACCGAAGAGGAATACGCCCGTTGGAACTTTGACGTGGCCAACACCGAGGTTCTGTTGCGCCACTTCGAAGAGGCCGAGGAAGAATGCGCCGCGATCCTGAGCCAGGAAAACGTTGACCCCAAAACGGGCAAGCGCATCATCATGGCGCATCCTGCTTATGACCAGTGCATCAAGGCCAGCCATATCTTCAACCTCCTGGACGCGCGCGGCGTGATCTCGGTGACCGAGCGGCAGGCCTATATCGGGCGGGTGCGCGCGCTGGCCAAGCAATGCGCCGATGCCTTCGTGCAGACCGAAGCCGCAGGTTTTGAGGCCTGATGGCCCGTCGCACCCCACAGGAGGATCGCGCATGACCGGGAAAATGCTGGCAATTCTGTTGGTCGCTTGCGCCGTCATTGCTGGCGTCAGCATGTATTACCTTCAGGTCTACGGTTACTACTACGAGGTCGAACCCTCACCCGGTCAGGATGTTGTTCTGACCGAAGCCGCGACCGGCCAACCGGTGCCAATTGCCTACAGCGCGTTTCAGGCGATCGACGCCGACAGCTCTCCGATCCGGTATCGGGCTTGTTTCCAGACAGATCTGAAGCCGGAACAACTGGCCGTCCGCTACATGAGCGCCGAAGAGGCCGAGCCGCTGACGGCCCCGGGTTGGTTCGACTGCTATGATGCGGCTACTCTGGCCGAGGCGTTGGCGAACGGATCCGCCCGCGCGTTCGTAGGGGTCAAGAACATCCACTATGGCGTTGATCGGATCGTGGCGGTAACGCAGGACGGTTCGGGTTTTGCCTGGCATGCCCTGAACAACTGCGGCGAAAAGGCCTATGACGGAACGGTTGTCGGCGAAGAGTGCCCGCCCCGACCGGAAAACTGAGTGGGTGGGATGGGGTTCATCGTTGAAATCCCCGGATTTCTGACGGCAACGCTGGGCTTTGCCGTCTACCTGATGGGCGCCGAGATCAACGCCCGCGCAGAGGTTCTGCGCCGGTTCAACATTCCCGAGCCCGTGACCGGAGGCCTGTTGGCCTCGTTGGTGGTTCTGACGCTGTATCTGCTGTTCGGTATGGAACTGGAGTTCGACCTGACCGCGCGGGATTTCCTGCTGGTGCTGTTCTTTGCCGGGATCGGCCTGAATGCCCGGCTGTCCGATCTGATCGCGGGCGGAAAGCCTCTGGTGCTGCTGCTGATCCTGACGTTGCTGACGATCGTGGCGCAGAACCTGATCGGCGCGGCGGGGGCGGCGGCCTTCGGCTATCCGGCGCAGTCCGGCGTTCTGTTCGGCTCGGCTGCCCTGATCGGCGGCCACGGCACCGCCATCGCCTGGGCGCCCGAGGTGGCGCAGGTCACCGGGCTTGAGGGCGCGACCGAGCTGGGAGTGGCCGTGGCGACCCTCGGGCTTGTTCTGGCTGCGCTGGTCGGCGGCCCCATCGCGCGACTGTTGATCGAAGGGCGCGACCTGTCGCCAAACCGGCCGGACGAAGAACACACGATCGGCGTACCCGACGAGCCGTCAGACGCGGCCGCGAAGATTGACCACCTGACGCTGATGCGGGTGCTGCTGTACCTGAACATGGCCATTATCGCAGGCTATGCTCTGTCCGAGGCGATTCTGGCCGCGGGTTTGAAACTGCCGCTGTTCGTGCCCTGCCTGATCATGGGCATCGTGATCGGCAACCTGCGCCCGCTGCTGGCCCCGCGCGCCGCGCCGGTGTCGCGCACGCCGTCGCTGGCGCTGATCTCGGAATTCGCGCTGGGCGCGTTTCTGGCCATGTCGCTGATGAGCCTGCAACTGTGGACCATCGCCGATCTGGGCCTGTCGATCGTGGTGATCATGACGGCGCAGACTTTGTTTGCGGTGGCTTTCGTGATCTGGGTTCTGTTCCCGGTCATGGGCGCGAACTACCGCGCGGCGGTGCTGGCGGCGGGGTTCGGCGGCTTCGCGTTGGGCGCAACACCGACCGCAATTGCCAATATGACCGCCGTAACCAAGCGATACGGGCCTTCGCCTATTGCCTTTATCGTGCTCCCCCTTGTATCCGCATTCTTCGTGGATATCGCCAATGCCATCGTCATCCAGACGATCGTCAATTTCTAAGGATCGAAAATGCCCGACCTGCTGATCGAACTGTTTTCCGAGGAAATCCCCGCGCGCATGCAGACACGCGCCGGCGAGGATCTGAAAAAACGGATCACCGATGGTCTGGTCGAGGCCGGTCTAACCTACGCCCATGCCCACGCCCTGACCACGCCGCGCCGCCTGACGCTGGCGGTCGAGGGGCTGCTGGCGGAAAGCCCCACCATCCGCGAGGAGCGCAAGGGCCCCAAGGTCGGCGCGCCCGAAAAGGCGATCGAGGGCTTCCTGCGAGGCGCAGGGATCAGCCGCGACCAGCTCGAGGAACGGGACACGCCCAAGGGCGCGGTCTATTTCGCCACCATCGAGAAACCGGGCCGCCCGGCGGCCGAGATCGTGGCCGAGGTTCTGGCCGACACGATCCGCAACTTCCCCTGGCCGAAATCCATGCGCTGGGGCAGTGGGGCCCTGCGTTGGGTGCGCCCGCTGCATTCGATCCTGTGCATCCTTGGCGATGAAGCCGGCGCGCAGGTCGTACCGATGGAAGTCGACGGCATCACCACCGGCGACACCACCGAGGGCCACCGCTTCATGGCGCCGGGCCGGTTTGCCGTGACCGGGTTCGAGGATTACGCCGCCAAGCTGAAGCGCGCCTTTGTCGTGCTGTCGCCCGAGGAACGGGCCGAGCACATCTGGAATGACGCACAGAACATGGCCTTTGCCGCCGGTCTGGATGTGGTCGAGGACAAGGGCCTGCTGGCCGAGGTGGCCGGGCTGGTCGAATGGCCGGTTGTGCTGATGGGACAGATCGACGATGAATTCCTGGACCTGCCCCCCGAGGTGCTGCAGACCTCGATGAAAGAGCACCAGAAATTCTTCTCGGTCCGCAATCCCAAGACGGGCCGGATCGAACGGTTCATCACTGTGGCCAACCGCGAGACCACCGACAATGGCGCGACCATTCTGGCCGGAAACCAAAAGGTGCTGTCGGCGCGTCTGGCCGATGCGAAATTCTTCTGGGAGAATGACCTGCGCGTCGCCAAATCGGACATCACGCAATGGACCCGCGCGCTGGAGAACGTGACCTTCCACAACAAGCTGGGCACCCAGGCGCAGCGGATCGACCGTATCGCCGCGCTGGCCCGCGAACTGGCACCGGTGACGGGAGCCGACCCGGATCAGGCCGAGAAGGCCGCGCGTCTGGCCAAGGCCGATCTGAGTTCGGAAATGGTCTATGAATTCCCCGAACTTCAGGGGCTTATGGGGCGGTATTACATTGAGGCCGCTGGAGAAGACGCCGCCGTGGCCGCCGTGGCGCAGGAGCATTACTCGCCTCTGGGCCCGTCGGATGACGTGCCCACCGCGCCGCTCTCGGTGGCCGTGGCGCTGGCCGACAAGCTGGACACGCTGACCGGGTTCTGGGCGATTGATGAAAAACCCACCGGCTCGAAGGACCCGTTCGCGCTGCGTCGGGCGGCGTTAGGGGTGACCCGATTGATCCTGAACAATGATCTGCGGCTGAAGCTCGACCGTTTCTTCGACGCGCAACTGGTTCGGGCCGAAGCGGCTTCGAACGAAGCCTTGCACGACGAGCATGTCGCAGAGCTGTTGGATGAAATCGCCGATCACGGTGTTTTCGGAGCGGCGTTCCGCACGGTGAAGGAGAAGCTTGCGGGCGACGAGGCCGGGAAACACCAAGTGACGGATTTTCTGCATCTTGAACGGAAGGTGCCCGATACGTCCGAGGATCTGCTGACCTTCTTCCACGACCGCCTCAAGGTCTTCCTACGTGACGAGGGCATTCGCCACGACGTGATCGACGCCTGTATCGCGATGGACGGCAATGACGACCTGAACCTGCTGGTCAAACGCGCCCGCGCGTTGAATACGGTGATCGCGACCGAAGATGGCGAAAATCTGGTGCAGGGGTTCAAGCGCGCCAACAACATCCTGACCCAGGCCGAGGAGAAGGACGGGGTCGAATACTCGTTCGGTGCCGACCTGAAATTCGCCGATACCGACAGCGAAAAGGCCCTGTTCGCCGCACTGGATCAGGCACAGGCCAAGATTGCACCGGCACTCAAGGCCGAGGATTTCCCGGCGGCGATGGCGGCCATGGCCGCGCTGCGCGGGCCCATCGACGCGTTTTTCGAGGACGTGCAGGTCAATTCCGACAATGCCGTGCTGCGCCGCAACCGCCTGAATCTGCTGAGCCAGATCCGCCAGATCTGCTCGAGCGTCGCGGACCTGACCAAGATCGAAGGCTGACCCAAAGGGCGCGCTCTGGCGCGCCCACAAGGCCCTTGCGCGGAAGGCTGGGGCGCTTATGCTGCGGTGAAACCAAAAGGTGCCGCAGTGCAGAATAATCCGCATACCACGCTCATCACTCCTGATGCTCCTGTCGCCGCCGACACCCATGGCGGCCGGGCGAAATGTCTGCAGCGCCTCGTGCGGTTGGACCTTCCCGTACCGCGTACGGTGGCCCTGTCCTTCGATCAGGTGCGGCGGATCGCTGACGGCGATATCCCGGCAATCGAAGCTATACTTGAACAGTTCGACGCATCGGCGTTGCTGTGCGTGCGCCCCAGTTCCGAGGACCCTGACTGGGGTGGCCCCGGCGCGGTTCTGAACATCGGGATGAACGATGCCCGTTTCGTGGAATTGTCCGACAAGATGGGTCCCGAGGCCGCCGCCGCACTGTATCTGCGGTTCGTCCAAAGCTATGCGATTCACGTCGCGCGTCTGGACGCGGATGTTTTCGACGACATCGAAGCCGATGGCCGCGAAGGCCTGCGCCAGACCCTGCGCGCCTATGAAGACGAAACCGACGAAGCGTTCCCCCAGGATCGCGGCGAGCAGTTGCTGGCGGTCCTGCGCTCGATGGCGCGGGCGTGGGACGGTACGTCCGCCCGCCTGTTGCGGCAAGCCAAGGGCGCTCCGGCGGATGCCGGGTTGGGCCTTGTCATTCAGGAGATGATCCCGGGCGTCGGTCAGGGCGAATGCGGATCGGGGGTGTTGCAGCTGGTGGATTCCTCGACCGGCATGCCGCAGATCACAGGCCGCTACCTGAGCCAAAGCCAGGGGCGTGATGCGCTGGGCGAGGGGGTTGCGGCCCTCTACCTTGAAAAAGACCCGCGCGGGCAGGCGCTCGAGGATGTTGCGCCTCAGGCCTTTGCCGACCTTAAGGCCCATGCGGCGTTGATGCGGCGCAAATTGCGCGAAGAGATGCAGGTCGAATTCGTGATCGAAAACGGCAAGGTGCATATTCTGGACGGGGTCCGCGTTCAGCGCAGCGCCCGCGCCGCCATGCGGATCGCTGTTCGATTGGCCGAGGATGGCATCATCACCCCGCAGGAAGCCGTCATGCGGATCGACCCGCATTCTCTGAATGAGTTGCTGCACCGTCAGGTGCATCCCGAGGCCAAGCGTGACGTGCTGACCACGGGTATCGGGGCCAGTCCCGGGGCGGCCACCGGCCGGATCGTGTTCACTTCGGCCGAGGCACAGGCCAGCGCGGCGCGCGGCGAGCCCTGCATTCTGGTGCGCCGTGAAACCTCGCCCGAGGATGTGCGCGGCATGCACGCCGCGGTCGCCGTACTGACCGAAAAGGGTGGCATGACCAGCCATGCGGCCGTGATCGGGCGCGGGCTGGGGCTGCCCTGTATCGTCGGCGCGTCCGAGATGCGGTTCCAGACCAAGAAAAAGCAGCTTACCGTTCCGGACGGCCGCGTTTTCACCACAGGCGACATTCTGACGATTGACGGAAGCTCGGGCCAGGTGTTGGGGGGCGAGCCGGCGATGCTCGAAGCTGCACTGGATGACTGTTTTCAGACTTTGATGAGCTGGGCCGACGCCGAGCGTGACATATCAATTCGTGCCAACGCCGACACTCCTGCCGACGCGCAGGCTGCGCGGAACTTCCAGGCGCAGGGGATCGGGTTGTGCCGAACCGAGCATATGTTTTTCGACCCCGGTCGTCTGATCGTGATGCGCGAGATGATTTTCGCTCAGACTTCATCGGGACGCGCGGCGGTTCTGGAGCGGTTGCTTCCGATGCAACGCGATGATTTTGTGCAGCTTTTCCGGATCATGGAAGGGCAGCCCGTCTGCATCCGACTGTTCGATCCGCCTCTGCACGAGTTTCTGCCGACCACGCGCAGCGGGCAGCGCGAACTGGCCGAAGCGCTGGATCTTCCGGTTTCGGATGTGGAGCGTCGGGTGGACGAAATGAGCGAATACAACCCCATGCTGGGGTTGCGGGGCGTACGCCTTGGTATCACGGTGCCCGAGATCTATGACATGCAAGCCCGCGCGATCTTCGAGGCGACGCTCGAAGCCAGCAAAAATGGCGCGCCGGTGGTGCCCGAGGTCATGATTCCGCTGGTTTCGGCCAAGCGCGAGGTCGAACTGATCAAGGCGCGGGTGGACACGGTTGCCGCAGCCGTTGCGGCCGAGCGTGGTCAGGAGTTCGAATACCGGTTGGGTGTGATGGTCGAAACGCCCCGGGCCTGTTTGCGCGCCGAGGAAATCGCTCCTCATGCCTCGTTCCTGAGTTTCGGCACCAATGACCTGACGCAGATGACCTATGGTCTGTCACGCGACGACGCGGGACGCTTCATGTCAGCCTATGTTCGGCAGGGGGTGTTCACCGAGGATCCGTTCCATGTTCTGGACGCCGATGGGGTCGGCGAACTGCTCAAGCTGGGCTCGGAGCGGGGGCGTACAGCTCGGCCCGATGTCACGCTTTCGGTCTGTGGTGAACATGGCGGCAACCCCGAATCAATCGCCCTTTGTCGGGATTTGGGGTTCGATTATGTGTCCTGTTCACCCTTCCGAGTCCCGGTCGCTCGGCTGGCTGCCGCTCAATTGGCGATTTCGTCAAAACTTGGGGGTTGACAGGCCGTCAAAGCCCTAGGAATAGTGGTTTCGGGATGGACCTGTGGCTGATTAATTTTGGCCCCGCGGGCAAGATTTTTCTTGCTTTTTCCTCAGAACTGGACCTTTCGCGCCTTCTGCGTTAAGACCCCGTCGCGCCCGCCGGGGGAGGGTATGGCGCGTGAAGTGCCTGTGCGAGGTTATCTGATGCTACGATATATACTGGCTGTTGCCATTGCGGCGGCAACCGTGATGCCGAGTGCGTCCGTTGCCGAGAGGGAAGCCACCGAGACTGCCAAGCGCGAACTGGTGTCGCGCAACGAGGTGCCGGGACAAAGCTTTCGCGACTATCTGAAGCTGTTCCAACCTAGGAAAGAGGTCCAACCGGTTGAGATTTCCTACACCAAGGCCTGGCTGGACCAACAGCCCAAAGCCAGCGGTGGCGAAGATCTGAAATGCTTGGCCGAGGCCCTGTATTTCGAAGCGCGCGGAGAGAGCGTGCGCGGCCAATTCGCGGTTGCCGAGGTGATTTTGAACCGGGTGGAAAGCACCCGTTTCCCGAACACCGTCTGCGGCGTGATCCGTCAGGGAACAGGCAAGAAATATCAGTGCCAGTTCACCTATACCTGTGACGGCCGCAAGGAAGTCATTCACGAGAAGAAAGCCTATGAGCGCGTGGCCAAAGTTGCCAAGGCGGCGATCGAGGGGGTCAGCGATCCGCTCACGTCGGGGGCCACGCATTACCACACCAAGGCGGTGCGCCCGTCGTGGTCGCGCGTTTACAAGGAAACTGCGCGCATCGGTGTGCATATCTTCTACCGCCACAACTACCGCACTGCGAGCAACTAGCGCGCATTGACGCACCCGCGCTGGAACGTTGATGGCGCGGGTGAAACCAGGGGCTATATTGCGGGCAAGGAGACCCGCAATGAATCTGAGCCGCCGAAGCCTTTTGAAATCTGCCGCCGCGCTTGCGGTGTTTCCAACGCCAGCGCGCTCCGCGCCGCTGACCCTGACTGCGCGCGAGGGCGCTCAGTTGATTGCCCCTCCGGGGTTTCCGGAAACCGCTATCTGGGGCTTTGATGGGCAGGTGCCGGGCAGCCCCATCCATCTGCGGCAAGGCGAGCGTGTTCAACGCCGCTTGGTGAACGAATTACCGAAAGCCACTTCGGTTCATTGGCACGGTATCCGCATCGACAACGCTATGGATGGCGTTCCGGGGCTGACTCAGGATGCGGTTCCAGGCGGCGCGACCTTCGACTATGATTTCATCGTGCCGGACGCCGGAACCTATTGGTACCATGCGCATAACAAGTCAGTCGAACAGGTGGCCCGTGGCCTGTATGGCCCATTGATCGTGCACGAGTCCGAGGCGCCGGATGTGGAGCAGGATCTGGTGCTGATGCTGGATGACTGGCGACTTGATCCGGAAACGGCCCAGATTACCCAAGATTTCGACAACGGCCATGACCTCAGCCATGCTGGACGGTTGGGAAACCTCATCACGGTCAATGGTGCATTCGACCCATCCTTTCCTGTTCAACAAAACCAACGCCTGCGCCTGAGGTTGGTCAACGCCGCAAATGCGCGTGTCTTCACTGTTGGCCTGGACGGAATGACCGGATGGATCGTCGCGCTGGATGGAATGCCTTTGGCCGAGCCGATCCCGATTGAGGACACGTTCCCGCTGGCCCCGGCACAACGTGCGGATTTGTTGGTGGATGTGCTGGCTGCGAATGCGGAAACGGCCAGCCTGTTCAGTCAGGAACGTGACGGCGCCTTTGGTTTGGCCCGATTTTCAGTGGCGGGGCAGGCGGCTTCCACTCCCCGGTCGGGAGTTCGGCCATTGCCGCCGAACCCGCTTCCGGAATTGACGGACCTCAACAACGTACCGCGGCACGAGATGAGGCTGCAGGGCGGTGCCATGCGCTGGCTTGAAAGCGCGCGGATTGGCGAAACCGAGCTCTCGGGCCGGGAACTGGCTCAGCTGGGGCGGTTCTGGGCGCTGAATGGCTACGCCGAGCGACCGGATGACCCGTTTCTGGACGCGCCCTTGGGAAGCGTTCACCGGATTGCCTTCGTGAACGAAACGGTATTCCCGCACGCGATGCACCTGCATGGCCACCACTTTCGGCTGATCTTGCCGGACGGGACCCTTGGCCCGTGGCGCGACACGGTTCTGGTCGAACGCGGCGAAACCCGCGAGATCGCGCTGGTCACCGACAACCCGGGCAACTGGCTGCTGCATTGCCATATGCTTGGACACGCCGCATCGGGTATGATGAGTTGGTACCGCGTCACCTGACGCCGCATTCGGCGGCTGGAATGGCGTTTGCTTGAATGCTATAGCCGCGCGGAACCAATAATTTGGGCAAACCTGTCCAATCTGCCCGAAAAGGCCCGTGCCATGAGTACTGAAATCCGCCTTGCTTTTGCGCACCCGTCCGAACGGTCCGAGGCGACCGCGCCACGCGGGCCGCTGGATCGTATCTCGCTGCGCGACCACATTGTCGAGGTCGAGATCGGCGCTTTTCAGGCCGAGCGGGGCACCACCCAGCGCATCTGTTTCAACATCGTGGTCGAAGTGCGGCCGCTGACCGAAAACATCGACGATGATGTCGATCGCATCCTGTCCTATGACCGGGTGACCGAGGCCATTGCCTATGAACTGGCGGCCGAGCGTCTGAACTTGCTCGAGACGCTGGCGGATCGAATAGCCGAGCGGATCCTGCTTGAGCCTCAAGCGGTAAGGGCTTTCGTACGCATTGAAAAACTGGATCGTGGTCCGGGCGCTTTGGGAGTCGAGATCGTGCGTGGCAAGGATGGCGTCCATCACGATGTCATCGAGGAAGAGCGTCCACATCCCCGGCTGGTCTTTCTGTCGAATGCAGCGATTGAGTCGGCCAATTTGTCGGGCTGGATCGACCAGTTGGAAAACCGACAGCGACCGCTGATTCTGTGCGTGGGTGCTTCCGAACTACCGGTGCCGCAGACCGGGCATGCCATGACCCAGCGCCGGATCGACCTGCTGGCGATCGAGCAGAATGCCTGGGTGCTGGCCGCGCGTGATCATCGCTGCGTCGTCGTCTCGACCCGGACCGAACTGGACTGGGCCATGAAGAACGGTCAGATCTGTGTCTGGGCACCGTCCAAGATCGTGTTGGATGCGGTCGATGGGCCTTCGGCGGCGCCGTCCGATGCGGTGGCCTTGGCCGCCTGGTTCGCCGCCACCTTTGAGGCCAGCGAAATGCTGGTCATTGGCGGGGAACTGCCCGAGTCGCCCAAAACGCCGCTCCGTGCGGTTCCGGTGGAGCAGGCGCAACTTTGACCAGTTACTATCGCCCATTGGTGCAACACGGGCTTGTGCGCCCGGACGGGGCCTTGCCACTGGCCGGGCAGGGCCTGTGGTTCACCCATGCCGAATGCCTGCAACGTGACGCGGCACCCCGGATCGTTGCGGCCGCCGAAATCCCTGAATCGTGGCAGGACCGGCTGACACGACCGCGCGCCGCGATTGCCGGTCTGGACATGACACAGCCGCAGATCATGGGCATCCTTAACGCCACGCCCGACAGCTTCTCCGACGGTGGCCAGCACAACACCCCCGACGCCGCGTGTGCGGCGGCCCGGGAAATGGTCGCGCACGGTGCGACCATTCTGGACATCGGCGGTGAATCTACCCGTCCCGGTGCGGATTTCGTGCCCGAGGACGAAGAGATCGCCCGCACCCAGCCCTTGATCCGCGCGATCCGGGCCGAGACACCGGCGCTGATTTCGATCGACACGCGCAAATCCGCCGTGGCAAGGGCCGCGGTCGAGGCGGGGGCGGGGCTGATCAACGACGTTTCGGGCTTTACCTTCGATCCCGCGCTTGGCGCTTTCTGCGCCAAGATCAACGTGCCGGTCTGCGTGATGCACATGCAGGGCGACCCGGCCACGATGCAGGACAACCCGACCTATGATGACGTTCTGCTGGACGTTTTCGATTTCCTGTCGGGGCAAGTGGCCCGGCTGGAAGGCCTCGGGCTGAATCGGGGCCGGATCATCGTCGATCCGGGTATCGGGTTTGGAAAGACCGAGGAACACAACCTGACCCTACTACGCAATCTCAGCCTGTTTCACGGGTTGGGCTGCCCGATCCTTCTTGGCGTGTCACGCAAGGGCTTCATCGGCCGGATCGGCGCGGAACCGCGCAAGGATGCCCGCGCGCCGGGATCAATTGCCGTTGCGTTGGCCGGATTGTCGCAAGGTGTGCAGATCATCCGGGTGCATGACGTGGCAGAGACCGCTCAGGCCTTGCGCCTGTGGGCCGCTGTCCGGTAATCGGGTCGCAGGCAGGACTTTGTGGAGTAACAGGTATGCGCAAGCTGTTCGGAACCGACGGGGTGCGGGGCACCGCCAACACCTATCCGATGACGGCCGAGATGGCGTTGCGGATCGGCGCGGCCGTGGGGCGGTACTTCCGCCGGGATGGCTCGGGCGTTCATCGGGTGGTGATCGGCAAGGATACGCGCCTGTCGGGCTATATGCTGGAAAACGCGCTGACGGCGGGTCTGACGTCGACCGGCATGAACGTGCTGCTGCTGGGGCCGGTGCCGACACCGGCGGTCGGGCTGATGACCCGGTCGATGCGGGCCGATTTGGGTGTGATGATCTCGGCCAGCCACAACCCGGCCGAGGACAATGGGATCAAGTTCTTCGGCCCCGATGGATTCAAACTGTCCGACCAGGCCGAACTTGAAATCGAACAGCTGATCGAAGAGGGGGTCAAACCCGCGCAGGCGCAGAATATCGGGCGCGCCCGGCGTGTCGATGACGCCCGATTCCGCTATGGCGAGCGGGTCAAGTCATCTCTGCCGCGCGAGCTGCGTCTGGATGGCCTCAAGGTGGTGATCGACTGCGCCAACGGCGCCGCGCATCGCACCGCGCCCGAAGTGCTGTGGGAACTGGGGGCCGAGGTGATCCCGGTGGGAACCGCGCCCAACGGCAAGAACATCAATCTGGGCTGCGGCTCGACCCAGCCGCGCGTGGCGGCCGAGGCCGTCGTGGCGCATGGGGCGGATGTGGGCATCTGCCTCGACGGTGATGCCGACCGGGTGGTGATCGTTGATGAAACCGGACAGGTCGCCGACGGTGATCAGCTCATGGCCCTTTTGGCCACCGCCTGGGCCACTTCCGAACGGCTGAAAGGCGGCGCGCTTGTTGCGACCGTTATGTCGAACCTGGGGCTCGAGCGGTTTCTGGGCGCGCGCGGGCTGCGGCTGGAACGGACGGCGGTCGGTGACCGCTATGTGGTCGAGCGTATGCGGGAAGGCGGGTTCAACCTTGGCGGTGAACAATCCGGCCACATCGTCATGAGCGACTATGCCACCACGGGCGATGGCCTGATGGCGGGGTTGCACTTCCTGGCCGAGATGGTGAATTCGGGGCGCAAAGCCTCGGATCTGGCGCAGCAGTTCGAGACGGTGCCGCAACTGTTGAAGAACGTGCGCTATGGCGAAGGGCAGGCCCCGCTGGAAGCGGAAACGGTCAAGGCCGCGATTGCTGATGCCGAGGCGCGGCTGAACGGGCAGGGGCGGTTGCTGATCCGCAAGTCGGGCACCGAGCCCTTGATCCGCGTGATGGCGGAATGCGAGGATGACGCCCTTTTGGCACAGGTGGTCGATGGGATCGTGGCCGAGGTCGAAGCCGCCGCGCGTCAGTAGCCCAACAGCAACTTGCGCAGGCTGAACCATTGGCTGATGGCCATGCCTGTCAGGATCAGCGCCAATGCTATGTAGAACCGCAGCGGCAGTGCCTCGGACAGGATCCACGCGCCGAAGATCATCGACCAGACCGGCACCTGATAGTTCACCAGAGTCATGAAGACCGACCCGGCGCTGCGAATGATCGACACCCGCAGCAGGGTGGCAAAGGCCGTGGGCACAAGGCCCAGCACGATCAGCGCAAGCGTGGGGCGCAGGCCTTGCGGTGCGGGCACGCCCTCGGTCACCATCATGATCGGCAGCAGGATCACCGCACCCACCACCAATGTCAGTGCGGCCAGTACCACCGGGTCGATCGGCGGGCAGCGCCGGGTCAGGATCGACGCCACCGAATAGCAGAACGCCGCCCCGATGCAGGCCAGCTGTGCCAGCGGCTCGGCCCCGCTGCCCAGTTGCGCCAGCCCTGGGCCGATAAGCACCAGCGCTCCGGTGAAGCCCAGCGATACCCCGACGAAACGACGTGGGTTCAGGGGTTCATCCGAGAAGAAATGCGCCAGCGGAAGAACCATCAGCGGAATTGCGGCCATGGACAGCCCGGCAAAGGCCGAGGGTACATATTGCTGCCCCCAGCTGAGCAGCACGAAAGGCAGCGCGGTGGACAGGATGCCGATCAGGATTACCGACCACGCGAGACTTGGTGTCAGGCTGGGAATGCGCCGCCGGGTCAGCCCCATCAAGGCCAGCAGCATCACCGCGCCCAGCGTCGTCCGCGCCGTGGCCACCGTGATCGGGCCATAGCCTTCCAACGCCATCGCGACGACCATGAAGGTGCCGCCCCAGATCAGGCCCAGGGCAATGACGCCGCTCCAGTCGCGTATGTTGGGTTGAGGCACCATCGCTGGCCGTTCATCCGTTCTGCATGAAAAGGGCGGCCACCGGGGCCGCCCTTGGGTCCAAGCCGTTTGGGCTTAGTTCTTTTCCTGATCGACCAGCTTGCCGGCCGAAATCCAGGGCATCATGCCCCGCAGCTTTTTGCCGACTTCTTCGATCTGGTGTTCGTCATTGGCCCGGCGCGAAGCCTTGATCGTGGGCTGACCGACCTGGTTTTCCAGCATGAAGTCACGCACGAACTTGCCCTGCTGGATGTCGTTCAGAACCTCTTTCATCGCCTTCTTGGTCTGCTCGTAAGGCAGGATGCGCGGGCCGGTCACGTATTGACCGTATTCCGCGGTGTTCGAGATCGAGTAGTCCATGTTGGCGATGCCGCCTTCATAGATCAGGTCCACGATCAGCTTCACCTCGTGCAGACACTCGAAATAGGCCATCTCGGGTGCATAGCCGGCCTCGACTAAGGTTTCAAAGCCGCAGCGGATCAGTTCGACCAGACCGCCGCACAGAACGGCCTGCTCGCCGAACAGGTCGGTTTCGCATTCCTCGCGGAAGTTGGTCTCGATGATGCCCGAACGGCCGCCGCCGATGGCCGAGCAGTAGGACAAGCCGATTTCCAGCGCCTTGCCGGTCGCATCGGTGTGGACCGCCACAAGGCAGGGCACGCCGCCGCCTTTGACATATTCGCCGCGCACGGTGTGGCCGGGGCCTTTGGGGGCCATCATGATGACGTCCACGCCCTCTTTCGGCTCGATCAGGCCGAAATGCACGTTCAGGCCGTGGGCAAAGGCGATGGCCGCGCCGGGCTTGATGTTGTCATGCACGTATTTCTTGTAGGTCTCGGCCTGAAGCTCGTCGGGCATGGTGAACATGATGACGTCGCACCAGGCCGCGGCCTCGGCAATGCCCATCACCTGCAGGCCTTCGGCTTCGGCTTTCTTGGCCGAGGGCGAGCCTTCGCGCAGGGCGACGACCAGGTTCTTGGCACCCGAGTCGCGCAGGTTCAGCGCGTGGGCGTGGCCTTGAGAGCCATAGCCCAGGATGGCCACTTTCTTGTCCTTGATCAGGTTGATGTCGCAATCGCGATCGTAATAGACGCGCATTTTGCCGGTCCTTTCTGTTTCGATTGCTGCGGTTCTATCTGCAGTGATTGCTATTGGCGAGAGCGATGACATTGGATATTGACGAAAGAAGTGAAGAATAATTCTTAGAAACCGGAAAACTTGAAAAAGTAATGCTTGACGACATCGACCGCCGCATCCTGCGCCATTTTCAGGCCGACCCAAGCCTGAGCACCGCCGAACTGGCCGAGCGGTGTCGGATCAGCAATGGCGTGTGCTGGCGGCGGATCGAGAAGATGCAGGCCGCCGGGATCATTCAGGGGCAGGAGGCCGTGATCGACTGGTCCGCCATGGGCTATGCGGTCGAGGTGTCGCTGCGGGTGACCTTGGACAAGACCCAGCCGCGCGCCTTCGACGAATTCACCGATGCCGCCCGCAAAGTGCCCGAGGTGATCGAGATCCAGACCTTTCTGGGGCGGGTGGATGTCCGCCTGTCCGTCATCGCGCGGGACATGGCGCATTATCAGCAGGTCTATCGCGACCGTATCCTGACCCTGCCGCATATCGCCGACATCGAGGCCCTGATGCACATCGCGCGGGTCAAGCGGGACGAGGTGCTGCCGGTATGATCGAGCTGGATGATCTGGACAGGAAGATTCTACGGGCCTTGGCTCAGGACGCGACGCAAAGCGCGGGGGCGCTGGGGCGGCGTTTCGGGCTGTCGCAGCCCGCGACATGGCGCCGGATCCGGCGGCTGGAGCAGGCGGGTGTCATCAAGGGGCGCCGGCTGCGCTTGAACGCCGAGGCGCTGGGGTTCGGCGTCACCGTATTTCTGGGCGTCAAGCTGGCGCGCAAAGGCCAGGTCAGCCTCGAGGATTTCGAACGCGCCGTCAGCGCCATTCCCGAGGTGCAAACCGTGGAACACGTTCTGGGCCTGTACGACTATCGGCTGCGCGTGGTCGCGCGCGACCTGGCGGACTTCGAACGCGTCCTGCGTCGGCGTATCATGACCCTGCCGGGGGCAGGGGATGTCGAAGCAAATGTACTGCTGAGCGAGGAACGCCTGCCCGGGCCGATTGGCTAGCGGTCAGTAGCGGGTACGGATGCAATAGCCCGGATGGTGGGTCAGGCGGGCAAACGAAACCGGCTGTCCGTCTTTCCATGTCATGCGCTCAAGCTGAATCATCGCGGCCCCGGTCGTTGTTCCCATGTAATCTGCCAGATGGCTGTCGGCGGAAATGGCGTAGAGTGCAAGCTCGGCGTCAATGAAGGGGTTCGCGTTCAACAGCCATTCATGCGGCCCGACCTCTTCCAGATTGGCATCTTCAACCTCGGGGACGGCCGAAATGTTGATCCAGCGTTCTTCGTGTTGAAACGGGCGGTTGTCGGCATAGTGCATACACACCAGATGCAGGATCTGCGACTGCGGCGGCAGACCCAGTTGCGAGCTGAGCCAGCCGGGGCTCGTGTCAACGCTGCGCTCGACCAGGGCATAGCGGTAGGTTTGGTTCTGGTCTTCGACGATCTGACGGGCCAGCGACAGTTCCAGCTTGGCCTGTTTGCTGGGTGATTTCTTGACCCGCGTTCCGCTCTTGCGCTTGCGCTCGACGAACCCTTGCTCGGCCAGTTCGCGCAGCGCACGGTTGACGGTTGCGCGCGCGCAGTTGAACTCTTCGGCAAGCTGGGTTTCGGTCGGCAGCAAGGAACCCTGGGGCCAGACCCGTGTCTCGATCCGCCGCTTCACTTCGTCCCGAACGAATTGAAAACTGATCCGCTTTTGAACGTTCACGGTCTAAAATATCCTTTCAAGCTCAAGATGTGCGTATCTGTTCAGAAACACGTCAAGGTGTAAAGAGAGAGGTGACACTAATTGGCGTCAATTCGGTCTCTCAGGCTGTTGAAACGGGTGTCCAGCCGAGCTTCTGACCGTTGACCTACGGGAAGCGCATGAGGGTCAATGAGCACTTTACCAACAGATGCAAAGCCTTCAGAAAGTGAGCAACCCAGAAAAGGAGACAACATGCCGGCATTGTTGAATACAGTCGATCCGGACGGGCTCGAAGAATTCTCGGTCGTGTTCACCGACCGCTCGCTCAACCACATGTCGCAGGCGTTCCAGCAGGTGATGCGCGACATCTCACGGATGCTGCGTGAGGTCTATGGCGCGGAAGGCGTAGCAGTGGTGCCAGGTGGCGGAACCTATGCGATGGAGGCCGTGGCCCGCCAGTTCGCCCGCGGTGCCGATGTGCTGGTGGTGCGCAACGGCTGGTTCTCGTATCGCTGGAGCCAGATCATCGAAACCGGGGGGCTGACGGCGTCAGCCACCGTGTTGAAGGCCCGTCAAACGGGGAATTCCAGCCCGTCGCCCTTTGCGCCAGCGCCGATCGACGAGGTGGTCGAAACCATTCGCAGCCAGCGACCCGGCGTGGTGTTCGCGCCGCATGTGGAAACCTCGGCCGGGGTCATTCTGCCGGACGACTATGTATCGGCGATGGCCGCCGCCGCGCACGAGGTCGGTGCGTTGATGGTGCTCGACTGCATCGCCTCGGGCTGTGCCTGGATCGACATGAAGGCCACCGGCGTGGACGTTCTGATCTCGGCCCCGCAAAAGGGTTGGAGCGCCTCGCCCTGTGCCGGTCTGGTCATGCTGTCCGACCGCGCCGAGGCGCGGCTGGCCGAGACCGCCTCGGACAGTTTCGCGCTGGACCTGAAGAAATGGCGCCAGATCATGCAGGCCTATGAGGGCGGCGGCCATGCCTATCATGCCACCATGCCCACCGATGCGCTGCGGGCGTTCCGGGACACGATGCTGGAGACCCGTGACTATGGGTTCGACAAGTTGCGCGATGCGCAATGGCGGCTGGGCAATGCGGTGCGGGCGATGCTGCGCGACAAGGGGGTCGTTTCGGTCGCGGCCGAAGGCTTTGGCGCACCGGGGGTGGTGGTCAGCTATACCGACGATCCCGAGGTGCAGAACGGCAAGAAATTTGCCGCGCTGGGCATGCAGATCGCCGCCGGGGTGCCGCTGCAATGTGACGAGCCCGAGGGGTTCAGCACCTTCCGCCTCGGCCTGTTCGGGCTGGACAAGCTGTATGATGTCGATGGCACGGTGGCCCGGCTGAAGCGGGTTCTGGATCAGGTGCTGTAGGCCGGTACGGGCCTCAGCGCACGCCGAGGCCCATCTGCATCAGCGTCTTGCGCACCACCGGCATCGAATAAAGCGCGTTCAGCCCCGCAGCGCGCGCATCGCGCAACGGCCGTGCCTCGACCATCGAGGCACGGTTCAGCAGGTCGATCCCTTTGACGCGCAGTTCGATTTCGGTGTGGCGGGCCATGTGATAGGCCTCGAGCATCTGGGCATCTCCCAGACCCTCGGGCCGGGCTTGGGCCAGGTCCAGCAGGCTGCGTAGATCCCCCAGTGACATGTTCAGCCCCTGCGCGCCGATCGGGGGCACCACATGGGCGGCCTCGGCCATCAGGGCCACGCGCTGCGCCGACAGGCGCTCGGCCGATTGGCTGATGATCGGCCAGATCGTCCGGCGCGAGGCCAGTTTCAGCGGCCCGAACAGGCCGCAGGACCGCTCGGTCATCGCGGCCTCGAATTCGGCCTCGGGCAGGTTCAGTAGTTCGACCGCGCACGGGCCGCGCTCCATCCAAACGATCGCCGACGAGGGCTGGCCCTCCCAGTCGGGCAGGGGGACCAGAGTGAACGGCCCGCCGGACTGGTGGATCTCGGTCGAGACGTTTTCATGGGCGATCGGATGCGTCACCGCAAAGGCCAGTGCCTTCTGCCCGTATCGCGTGGTGTGGACCTTGATCCCCGCAGCCTCGCGCATGGGCGAGTTGCGGCCGTCGGCGGCGATCACCAGCTTGGTGCGGATGCGCGTGCCGTCGGACAGGCCCACACGCGCCTCGGCGGTGCGGGTGAACAGGCTGACGGTGCCGGTGCCGGGGCGGAAATCGACATTCGGCAGTTCGTGCAGCCGGGCCACCATCTCGCGCCGCAGCAGCCAGTTGGGCAGGTTCCAGCCAAAGGGTTGATCCGAGATATCGGCGGCGTTGAAATCCCGCACCACGCGCGGTTCAGGGATGTCGCCGCCCGCGTCCACGATGCGCATGATCTGCAGCGGCGCGGCGTGGGGTTCCAGCCGGTCCCACAACCCGCAGTGCTGCAGCTGGCCGTGGGCCGGTTGCAGAAACGCGGTGGTGCGCAGGTCGGACCCGTCGGCGTCGCGGTCGGTGACGGGCGGGGTCGGGTCCACGCAGATCACGTCGAACCCTGCGGCGCCTAATACGGCCGCCGCAGTCAAACCGGCGATGCCACCGCCGGAAATCAGGATGTCACAACTGTCGGTCATCGCGTCACTCTCCGTTGCCTGCGGACCCTAGTGCGGTTCTGGGGCCTGCGCCAAGTGACATCCTGTCCCGTAGTCTAGCCGCGTGAAATCAGGACCAGAATCAGGAACATCACCGGCACCATCGCCAAGGCCGGCAGATACAGGCCCGGCAGGCCGAACAACAGGGCGGAACAGCCCCACATGCTGAGCAGTGCCGCAACGGTATAACCCAGATCCTCGGGCTTGCCATTGGCCGCATCGCGGGCCAGCCAGCCAAACAGTGGAATTGCAAAAAGCAGGCGCTGCCAGAAGGGCAGGCGGCCGGGCATCTCGATCGCGGTCATCGGGGTCTCCAGTTCTGTTCGTCGCTGAGCCTGATGTAGGAACGACTTTGCAGCTGCAGAATGCGCGGATCGTCGCAGTTTCAGGCTGCACGCAGGCGCATTTCGTCGCAGTCTTTCGGCGGAGGTCCGGTTCAGATCAGACGGGCCAGAAAGGCTGTCAGGTCATCGGTATGGTGGTGGATGTGATCCGCGTCATGCGGATCGGGCGCGACATGCACCGTACGCATGCCCATGTCATACGGGGCCTTCAGGTTGCGCGGCTCGTCCTCGAACATCGCGGCGCGGTCGGGGTGGATGCCATCGCGGGCAAACACCGTTTCAAACGCGGCCTTGTCCGGTTTGGGCCGATATCCCGCATGTTCGACCCCATAGATCGCGTCGAACAGCCCATCCAACCCGCGTGAGGCCAGAACCCGCTCGGCATAGGGCGCGCTGCCGTTGGTGTAGACGATACGCCGCCCGGGCAGGGCCCGGATATGCGCGGCCAGCGCAGGGTCGGGCTCCATGTGGCTCAGGTCGACCTGATGAACCGCGTGCAGATAGGGCTTGGGGTCCAGATCATGTTCGGCCATCAGCCCGGCAAGCGTGGTTCCGTGTTCGCGCCAATAGTGCTGGCGTAGCCGGTCAGCCTCGGCCCGGTCGACGCGCAGGGCTTCGACCACGTATTCCGTCATCAGCACCTCGATCTGATCGAACAGGCGCATCTGTGGCGGATAGAGGGTGTTGTCCAGATCGAACACCCATTGGGTGACATGTGAAAATGCAGGCTTGACCATACGCTTGGGTTTAGGCCGCGGCCACCCGGTTTTCAATGGCGCACTTGATTGCAGACCCATGGCCCGGATAGACAGGTCCGAACGAGGAGAGACCTGACCCAATGAACCAGTCCCGACAGCCCCAGACCGATGCCTACAGCCTGATCCTCGAAGCGATCGACGTGGGGGTGTACAAACCCGGCGACCGGCTGGTGGAAAGCGAACTGGCCGAGCGGTTCGGCGTGTCCCGCACCCCGATCCGTGAGGCGCTGCAGCGGCTCGAGACGCAGTCGCTGCTGGAACGTGACGGGCGGTCGCTGATCGTGGCCTCGCTGGACCACAACCAGATGGCCGAGCTCTATGTCGTTCGACGTGAATTGGAAGGGCTGGCGGCCCGGCTCGCCGCGCGGCATGCCACGGATGAGGAAATCAAAGTCCTGCAGGATATGGTCGAAGCCGATGACGCGCTTGTGGATGATCCCGTGGCGCTGTCCCGGGCCAACCGACGGTTCCACGAGCAGATCCACCTTGCGTCGCACAACCGCTACCTTGTGCAGCAATTGGACCTTGTCCATCGCACCATGGCTCTGATGGCAACGACTTCATTGGCCGCGCAGGGCCGCGGTGAAATCGCTCAGAGTGAGCATAAGGGGATCGTCGAGGCGATCGCGGCTCATGACGAAGAAGCCGCCGACCGGGCCTTGAAGGAACATATCTCGGTCGCGTTCATGACCCGGCTGAAGCAGGATGCAATCCGGCGCGAGAAATAGCTGCCTCATCTGGCTGCGCTTCTTCGCTGGCGTGCCCGTGCTGGGTCTTGTCCCAGAAGAACGGTCTGACCGCCAGTTCCCACAGCGCCTTGTATGCTGCTGCCACACCCAAGGGGTAGTAGAGTGCCATGGTCGGGACCCACGGCAACAGAAAGCGGCGCCCTCCGGCCACCACGCCCAAGCCTCCAACAAGGATGTTCGCGGCCTCGGCGGTCAGGAATAGGTAGACACAGGCGTTCAAGATCTGCGGCGCCAATACAGCTTCAAATGGGTTCATCAGCCCCAAAAAGGTCAGCCAGAAGACCCACAGCACCGGGGCAAGCAGGAATTGTCCGACCGTCCCCAGGAAAAAGGCTTGGACACCCAGAAAGCGCCACATCCCCAGATCGCGCATCAATGCCAGGGGCGAGCGCATGTGGACAAGGTATGTGACCATGAACCCTTTGAGCCAGCGCGAGCGTTGCTTCACCCAAGGCCAGGCGCGGAAATTGGCCTCTTCATACGTGGCGGTATTTACGATTTCGGTGCGATAGCCCGCGCGGCTGAGTCGAACCCCCAAATCCGCGTCCTCGGTCACATTGTGAGCGTCCCAGCCCCCCAATTCCAACAGCTTGTCCCTGCGGAAGAAGAACGTCGTCCCGCCCAGGGGCACCACAAGACCCAACCGTGCGATTCCGGGCAGGATCACGCGGAACCAACCGCTGTATTCGATGGTGAAGCAACGCGAGCGCCAGTTGGTGCGCGGGTTGTAGTAGTCCAGGACACCCTGCAGGCAGACCACATCATCGGGCGCGCGGGCGAATTGCTCCACCACGGTCTCGATTTGGTCTGGCAGAGGCGCATCCTCAGCATCCCAGACGCCCAAAATCTCTCCTCGGCAGAAATCCAGCGCATAGTTCATCGCCCGTGGTTTGGTGGTCAGGTTGCCAAGATCGGGCACCTCCAGCGTTCGGATCCAGCTGGGCAGGGTGGTCTGCGCAAGCGCTGACCGGGTGACGTCATCATGCTCTTCCAAGACCAGGATCACGTCCAACAGCGCCTTTGGATAGGTCAGGCGTGTCAGCCGTTGGATCAGCGCACCGGCGATTTCCCGTTCCTTGTGCAGCGGCACCAGAATGGACACGCAGGGCAGGCGGTGTTGCGCAAGCAGACCGTCTGGTTTCTCGGCCTTTTTGGGGAAGAGATACGATATCAACCCGGCCAGCCGAAGAATCAGGAAAAGGATCAGCGTTGAAACTGCTGCCCAGAACAGCAGGGATAGCCCGGCATTCGGTTGCAGATCCAGGCCCACAAGCGCGGCCAGCGCCAAGAGGGTCGGCAGGAGACGTGAACTCGCAGTCCATGAGCGGCAGCTTTGCGATAGCGGCGCCCGTGTTTCCGCCGCCTCAGCCAAAGGTTTTGCGTAATGTCGGGCAATGGCTTGGTCGATGTCATCGGGTGCGGCTAGCACCGGAAGGACTGTCTGGGCGCAATCCGCCAACCCGGACCTTATTTCATCAAAGCGGTCTGGGTAGGCTGTCGCGACCAAGAGCACGGGCCCGACTCGCAGCCACGGAATGGCGTTGTGCGTCAGCCAGAACTGCATTGGGCGCAGCGCGCAAAGGTCATCGGGTGGCGGCGTGCTTTCCAGATCGGCGATCTGCAGCCCATGTTGTTGACCCAGCGCCAACAGCACATCGCTGCGCGCGGCCATTTGCTCGCCAACCATAATTTCGCCCAGAGGAGCGTTCTGCCGCTCCTGTAGTTTCAGGGCGTGATCCAGTTGAGCGGGGGTGATCACCCCCAAGTCGATCAGGCAAGTGCCCAAAGGTTTGCGGGGGCCAATTCCGGAAACCGGGGTCGCGGGTCCGTGACCCAGAAAATTCAATTCAACCATAAGAAAACCCTGCCCGAAGTGTCGGGTCAGAGTTGCTCAATCAAGGTTAATTCCGGGTTAACGTTGACGCGGTCCGCAAACCTGCGGGATTAAGCGCGCACTTTTCGGTCGGCCATGGCCGCGGCAAACCGTTCAAAAAGGTAAAAGCTGTCTTGCGGGCCGGGCGAGGCTTCGGGGTGATACTGAACCGAATACACCGGGCGATCGGACATGCGGATGCCGCAGTTCGAGCCATCGAAGAGCGACCGGTGGGTTTCAACCACCCCGGCAGGCAACGATTGGGCGTCGACCGCAAAGCCGTGGTTCATCGAAGTGATTTCGACCTTGCCGGTTTCCAGGTCCTTGACCGGGTGGTTGGCGCCGTGGTGTCCGTGGTTCATCTTGATGGTCTTGCCGCCCAACGCCAGTGCCAGCATCTGGTGACCAAGGCAGATCCCGAAAATCGGCAGATCCGTGGTTTCAAGAATTTCCTTGATCATCGGCACAGCATAAGTGCCGGTAGCAGCCGGGTCTCCCGGGCCGTTGGACAGGAACACGCCATCAGGGTCGTGCGCCAGCACCTCAGCCGCGGTTGCGGTTGCGGGCAGTACCGTCACGTCGCAACCGGCCGAAGCCAGGCAGCGCAGGATGTTCCGTTTTGCGCCGTAGTCCAACGCGACGACCTTGTGCACGGGCGCTTCCTGACGCCGGTAGCCATCCGGCCAGGCCCAGCGCATCTCGTCCCAGCGGTAGCTCTGGGCGCAGGTCACATCCTTGGCCAGATCCATGCCCTCCAGCCCGGCGAAACCACGCGCCGCAGCAACCAGGGCTTCGATGTCGAAGTTGCCTTGCGGGTCATGGGCTAACGCGACATGCGGAGCGCCTTGCTGGCGGATCGCGCGGGTCAGCCGTCGGGTATCGACCCCACCGATGGCGATCCGGCCGCGGCGGGCCAGCCAGTCGGTCAGCCGCTCGGCCGAGCGCCAGTTCGACGGCTCGGTCGGATCCCACTTGACTACCATGCCCGCGGCGACAGGATCGGCGGTTTCGTCATCGTCGGGATTGACGCCGACATTGCCGATATGCGGGAAGGTGAAGGTCACGATCTGCCCGGCATAGGACGGGTCGGTCATGATCTCCTGATATCCGGTCATCGCGGTGTTGAAACACAGCTCGGCCACGGTTTGTCCCGTGGCGCCGAACCCGGTTCCGAAGAAGAGCGTTCCGTCGGCCAGAGCCAGACATGCGGTGGGCTTGGACGTGGCTTGATGGGCCATGGCGCGACTCTCCTATCGGGTAAATCGGCGCATAACTAAGGGGGTTGGGGTCTCGGGTCAACCCTGTTCAAATTTTGGGCTATTGTTGTTTTTCAATGATTTAGCCTTATGTGTCTCCTGTTGTGCCTCGGATTTTGTTTAGATATGTTCGGGGTTCCGTTGCCATGGGGATGGACAGAACAGATGGATATGCGAACTCGGGTGACCACTGCCCTGAAGCAAGCAATGAAGGACAAGGATGCCGAGCGTCTGTCGACGCTGCGGCTGGTCAATGCCGCGATCAAGGATCGGGACATCGCGCTGCGTGCGGTTGGAAACGAAGAGGCCAAGGGCTGTGATGACTCAGATGTTCTTGAGATTCTTGGGAAAATGAGCAAGCAGCGCAAGGAAAGCGCGCGGGCCTATGAGGAAGGTGGTCGTTTGGACCTGGCCGAGCGCGAACTGCGCGAGGTGAAGATCATCGAGGAATTCCTGCCCAAGCAGTTGGATGATGATGAGGTCGCAAAGGCCATCCAGACGGCGATCACGGCGACCGGTGCCGGGTCGATCCGGGACATGGGCAAGGTCATGGGCGAGCTCAAGGCCAACTACACAGGCCAGATGGACTTTGGAAAGGTAGGGCCGCTGGTCAAAGACCACCTGTGCGCCGCGTCGAACGGCGACTGCTGACGCACTTTATTCGGGTGCCGGTTCGCGCAGCCGCTTTACCAGATCATCATACAAGGCAATGCGTTCCTCCTCTGAGAGGAACGCGCCAATCTCGACCACCCGTCCTTCGCCCGACAGGGTCACATAGTTCGGAACCGGACCGCCGGCCTTGTGCATTTCCGGACGGGCCCAGTATCGATTGCAACTCCATTCCTGCTGCCCGGTCCGGGCGCTGTGATGGATCAGGCGTGCTTGGGTTCCGGTAAGGGTCAGTACTTCAAACACGTTTCGGGACCGATAGTTTGACTGGATCGCAAGCCATAGGCCCGCCACCGTCAACAGAAGGAACGGCAATAGCCCCCACAGTAGAACCGATCCCAGAACTGCCAGTAGGGGTATCAGTCCAAACAGGAAAACCGATAGCACGACGGCCATTGCGCCGCGCGGTGGCAGGGAATTGTGCGGCCAAAGGCGCAATTCCTGTTCCGAGTTCGAGCTGACGTTCCAATGGTAGGGCATATTGCAAAAATAGCGCCTGCTGATCCGGTGTCGATTGCAAATTTTAAACGACGTGTCCGACCCGCGCCCAGGACAGCGCGTCTTCAAGCCGGTCGTCGCCCCAGAACACTTCGCCCCGCGTAACAAAGCTTGGCGCGCCGAATACGCCCAGGGCTACCGCTGTTTCGGTTTCAGCTTTCAACGCGGTTTCGATTTCGGGGCTGCGCGCGCGGGCCATGACCGGCAGCGGGTCCAGCTGGCAACGGAACAGAGCCTCGGAGATGGCGTTTTCACTGCCGGCTTCGATACCGTCCTCAAACCAGATCCTGTAAAGGTTTTGGGTAAAGCTCTTGCCCCATCCTTCCCGGATTCCCAGCAGCGCGACCTGGTTGGCCAATTCGAGGTTCGAAATCGGATAGGGGGCGGGCAGCTTGGCGTGGATATGGTACTTGGCTGCGCGGCGTTCGATGTCGCGCCACATGTAGGCCGACTTGACGGGTTTGCCCGCAAACGGAATGTTCTTCTGTTCAGACATGACCGCGCGCACGTCGAAAGGGCGCCAGTTTACCTGCGCCTGATGTTCTGCACACCAATCGTCCAGACGCATGATGGTCAGGAAACTGTAAGTGCTGCCGATGGAGTACCAGAAATCAATATCGGGCATGGTAACCTCGGAGATTGGCCGGACATGCGGCGCGCTAAGGATACCCGATTTTCTACGATATTGCGACCGCCCGCGGAATGCGATGGCCGGTAGAGCGCGAACAGAAAAAGAAAAACCCCGCCGTGAAGGCGGGGTTTCCTGTTTTCGGGAAGGGATCAGTGCGCGTGGCCCTTGTCCCAGTCTTCCTGCTTGGGCAGCTGCTCGAACGTGTGCTCGGGCGGCGGTGAGGGCAGGGTCCATTCCAGCGTATCTGCGTATTCGTTCCACGGGTTCGGGCGTGTTTCCTTGGCGCCTCGGAACAGGGCGTAGAACACGATCCCGAAGAACAGCAGGAACGAAGCGAACGAGACGAACGCACCGATCGAAGACACGAAGTTCCATTGAGCGAAGGCTTCGGGATAGTCGATATACCGGCGCGGCATGCCCTGACGGCCCAGGAAGTGCTGCGGGAAGAAGGTCAGGTTTGCACCGATGAAGAACATCCAGAAGTGCACCTTACCCCAGAACTCCGAGTACTGACGGCCCGTCATCTTCGAGAAGTAGAAGTACACGCCTGCAAAGATTGCAAAGACTGCACCCAGGCTCATCACGTAGTGGAAGTGCGCGACGACATAGTAGGTGTCGTGGTAGGCCCGGTCGATACCGGCCTGCGACAGAACCACACCGGTCACACCGCCGACGGTGAACAGGAAGAGGAAGCCGAAGGCGAACAGCATCGGCGTCTTGAACTCGATCGAGCCGCCCCACATGGTGGCGATCCACGAGAACACCTTCACGCCCGTCGGAACCGCGATGACCATCGTGGCCAGCATGAAGTAGGCCTGCTGGCGCAGCGACATGCCGACGGTGTACATGTGGTGTGCCCACACGACAAAGCCCAGCGCGCCGATTGCGATGATCGCCCAGACCATCGGCAGATAGCCGAAGATCGGCTTGCGCGAGAAAGTGGCGATCACGTGGCTGATGATGCCGAAGCCTGGCAGGATCACGATGTACACTTCGGGGTGGCCGAAGAACCACAGGATGTGCTGGTACAGGATCGGGTCACCGCCACCGGCCGGATCAAAGAAGGTGAAGCCGAAGTTGCGGTCCATCAGCAGCATGGTGATCGCGCCCGCCAGAACCGGCAGCGACAGCAGAATCAGCCACGAGGTGACGAAGATCGACCAGCTGAACAGCGGCACCTTGAACAGGGTCATGCCCGGGGCACGCATGTTCAGGAAGGTGGTGATCATGTTGATCGCGCCGAGGATCGAGGAGGCGCCCGATACGTGCACGGCAAAGATCGCCAGGTCCATGGACATGCCGCCTTCGGTCGTCGACAGCGGCGGGTACAGAACCCAGCCCACGCCCGAGCCGGCCTGGTCGTTGCCGCCGGGGGCCAGCAGCGACGCGATGCCCAGCGAGGTGCCGGCGACATACAGCCAGAAGGACAGGTTGTTCATCCGCGGGAACGCCATGTCCGGCGCACCGATCTGCAACGGCATGAAATAGTTGCCGAATCCGCCGAACAGCGCGGGGATGACCACGAAGAACATCATCAGAACACCGTGATAGGTGATCATCACGTTCCACAGGTGTCCGTTGGGCGTGCAGGGATCGGCCATGAAGCCTTCCAGGCACATGTACTGAACGCCCGGATGCATCAGTTCAAGCCGCATGTAGATGGTCATCGCGACCGAGATGAACCCGGCAAAGGCCGAGAAGATCAGGTATAGGATCCCGATATCCTTGTGGTTGGTCGACATGAACCACCGGGTAAAGAACCCGCGCTGGTCTTCATGATCGTGACCATGAATGGCTGCGTCTGCCATTTAGGTGCCTCCTGTTGCAAATAGACCGCGCAGCCGGACCTCTCCGGCGCGCGGGATTCCTGCTGGTTTTAGAATGCAAGGGGGCGGCCTTCAATGGCCGAGTTTGATCTGGATCAAGATTAATTGTCGCGGGGCAGGAGGACACCCGTGCGATTTCAGCCTTGGATGACCGGTATCTGGGGATGATCAGGCGAATTGCAAGGACAGGGGCTTCGCAAGGGCGGAATCACGCCTTGACCCGCTGCGGGCTTGGACGCAGAACAGCACGCAGCCCCTTTGTCGGAGACCCACCATGACCGCTTATGATCCCGAAAACATCTTTGCCAAGATCCTGCGGGGCGAGATCCCCTCGACCCGCGTCTACGAGGATGAGGACACGCTGGCTTTCATGGATATCATGCCGCGCGCGGACGGACACCTCCTGGTGATCCCGAAGACGCCTTGCCGCAACGTGCTGGATGCCACACCCGAGCAATTGGCCGCAGTCATGACCACGGTTCAGAAACTGGCGCGTGCGGTCATGCGCGCCTTTGACGCCGAAGGGGTGACCATCCAGCAGTTCAACGAGGCGGCCGGAGGGCAGGAGGTGTTTCACCTGCATTTCCATGTCCTGCCCCGGCACGAGGGCGTCTCTCTGCGCCCGCCCGGCAAGATGGGCGATTTCGACGAGATCGCCAAACACGCCGGGCGCATCAGGGCTGCACTGGCGTGACGGGTGGGGGCGCCTGATGCGTCTCTGAACAGGCATCGTGATCCCCAAACGCCTGCAAGACTGAGCAGACGTGGTCGTGCTGCCCGTCGCAGGCCGCTGCGATCCGGGCAAGTTCGGTCTCGAGCCGGCGCAGTTTTGCAATCCGATCTTGCAGGTCCGCCAGTTGCCGCTCGGCGATTTCGTGTGCCCGGTTCAGATCGGCGCCTTGGGCGCCTTCCAATGACAGCAGGGCCTCGACATCGGCCAATGGCAGTCCAAGATCGCGCGTGTGTTTGACAAAGTGCAGCCGCTCGAGCGCGGCGCGGTCATAGCGCCTTTGGTTGCCGGCGGTCCGTTCCGGCGGTGGCAACAGGCCCCTTTCTTCGTAAAACCGGATCGTGGCGACTTTGACGCCTGTGCGCCGGGACAAATCCCCGATCGAGAACATTTTCCGAAATCCCCCTTGAACCTCTAGTCACTAGAGGAATTAGGTATGGACCATGACCCAGACAAGGACACGACATCATGGCGCATGATCATTCCCACGCCGGACACAAACAACACGCCCATATCGACGCCAATGCCGGAGACGCTCGGGTGGCATGGGCCATCGCGGTCAACATGTTTCTGACGCTGGCACAGGTGGTCGGCGGGATCTTTTCGGGGTCGCTGGCGCTCATCGCTGACGCGCTGCACAATTTTTCCGATGCAATTGCACTGATCATCGCGTTCTTTGCCCGCAAGATTGCCCGGCGCCCAGCCGACCCGCGCATGAGCTTCGGATACGGTCGGGCCGAAGTGGTCGCGGCGCTGGTCAACTATACCACACTGATCGTCATCGCCGTGTACCTGATGTACGAAGGGGTGACCCGGTTCTTTCAGCCCGAGCCGATTGACGGCTGGCTTGTGGTCTGGATTGCCATGCTGGCGTTGGTGGTGGATCTGATCACCGCGCTTTTGACCTATAGCATGGCCAAAACCAGCATGAATATCCGCGCGGCTTTTCTGCACAACGTTGCTGACGCGTTGGGATCGGTTGCAGTGATCGTGGCCGGGGTGGCTGTGATCCTGTTCAACTGGACCTGGGTCGACCCGGCCGTCACCATTCTGATTTCGCTCTACATCCTGTGGCATGTCCAGAGCGAAATCGGAGGAACGATCCGTGTTCTCATGCTTGGCGCGCCGCCCGATCTGGACCCCGAGGAGGTCGCCTCGGCCATTGAGGCAACGGACGGCGTGCGCGAGGTTCACCATGTCCACTTGTGGAGCATGCAGGAAAACCAGCCCGCTCTTACCGCGCATCTGGTGGTCGAAGACTGCGCCTGGTCGCAGGCTGAACAGGTGCGCGGTCTGGTGAAACAGGCAATGCGCGACAGTTTTGGGATCGGCCACCTGACGCTTGAGGTGGAAATGGCCGCTCGGTCCTGCCCAAAGACCATGCGGTTCGGCCATGCCGCGGACCAATCAGGCGAAAACTGAGGCCCCAAAAACGAGAATTGCCGTTCCGATATGGGGTCGGAACGGCAGACTCGTAACCAAACACTTGATCGATTTTCGCGGGCTGGCCGCGATCACCGGTTAACATACCACTCACTCTTGAACGGTATATTCATGATACCTCAAACTGCGGCTGTTGTGTGGAAGGAAGAAGGAGATTCCCTAAATTTTTAGGCAATTCGCGGCAATCTTCGGAAATTTGCGACCATATTGAGAAACAGAAGAACCCTGCATCGAGGATTGTCGTTCCGCGGGGTCAGATTCTGCGATTCGAGACCATGGTCGATGCGAGGGGGTCAGGCCGCCTCGGGGCCGAAAGCCTCAGTAAAGGTTTTGCGCAGAGCCACATCGACATCGGCCATTGTCACCGGCAATCCCAGATCCACCAACGAAGTCACGCCGAACTCCCGGATGCCGCAGGGAACGATGCCCGAAAAATGCTCTAGGTCCGGTTCCACGTTTATCGAGATGCCGTGGAAGCTGATCCATTTCCGCAAGCGGATGCCGATCGCAGCGATTTTGTCCTCGGCTGGTTCGCCGCTGACGGTCAGCGGCTTGTCCTTGCGCGGCACCCACACACCGACACGGCCTTCGCGGATTTCTCCGTGGACGTTGAACTCGGCCAGTGCCGAGATCACCCAGGTTTCCAGCTGTTTGACAAAGCGGCGGACATCATGGCCGCGCTTTCCGACATCCAGCATGACATAGACGACCCGCTGGCCAGGTCCGTGATAGGTGTATTCGCCCCCGCGCTTGCTGGCATAGACCGGGAATCGATCCGGGTCGGTCAGGTCTTGGGGTTTGGCTGATGTTCCGGCCGTATAGAGCGGCGGATGCTCCAAGAACCAGATGCACTCGTCCGCGGTTCCGGCCGCAATCTCGGCCACCCGCGCCTCCATGAAGGCGACGGCGGTGTCATAGTCGGTCAGTCCGTCGGTGATCTTCCATTCCATGCGCGCCTCATAGCCGTCCTGCTGTCCAAGCGAAAGAGGTTAGGCGGCCTCGGCCCGGCATCGCTGCAGGACCTGAGCGTAGGTCTCGGTGCCCTGCGCACCCGTCAGCAGGTACTTGCCGCCAAAAACCATTGCCGGAACTCCGGTGATGCCTCGGCTGGTCCAGAATTGTTGCTTTTGCCTTACCGGGCCTGCATGCGCGCCCGATTCCAATGCCGCGCGGGCGGCGTCTGGGTCGAGGCCGGCGGTCTGAGCGGCATCCAGCAATACCTCAACTTTCGAAACATCCCGCTGATCTGTGAAATAGGCCTTGAACAAGGCCAGCTTCAGAGGGTGTTGCCTGCCTTGCGTTTCGGCCCAGTCCAGAAGTTGATGTGCAGCGAAGGTGTTCACTATGCGGCTGTCATCATTGAAATTGAACGTGAAACCCAAATCTGCACCGAGCGCTGTCAACCGGTCTCGAGCCTGCTGGCTCTGCTCGGCGGTCGAGCCGTACTTTTCCATGATGTGCTCTCGCAGGCTCTGGCCGTCCGGCCCCATAGTGGGGTTCAGTTCGAATGGGTGCCACCGGAGCTGCGCCATCACGTTCTCCTGCTCCAGCGCCAGATCAAGCTGACGAAACCCGACGATGCACCACGGGCATACGACATCGGATACGATGTCGACTTGGATGACGGGGCGGGGATCGGGTGTGGGCATCGTATGCTCCTGCTGCGATGTGGCATCGGGTTTCGTGACCCCACAGATATGGTTGCGGGCCGGGAATTCCAATGCGGTTGCTTTTGCCTCTTCACATCCTTTTGCCAAGCGTCTATACGCCGCCTACCAAGTCACAGGCAGTGCGGCCGTGGCGGAATTGGTAGACGCGCAGCGTTGAGGTCGCTGTGGGGTAACACCCGTGGAAGTTCGAGTCTTCTCGGCCGCACCATTTTCTTCCTTGTCAATTCACCCGTCGTTCCGTTTTGGGCGAGGGGCGGCATTGTGGCTAATCGCGAATTCTTGCGAGCGGTTTCAGCACGCCAAACACGGGCACTTGATTCCGCTGTTAATTCGAATATCCATGAATTATGGAAAAAGTGATTCCCGACCGCCTGTCCACCTTGGGTCATCCGTCTCGGTTGGCCGTTTTTCGGCTGTTGATGCGCCGGTATCCCGATCGCATACCCGCGACCGAGATTGCCATCGCGTTGGACCTCAAGCCGAATACGCTGTCCAACTACGTGAATGCGCTGATGCAGGCGGGACTTGTGACGCAGGAAAGGGTCGGGACGTCCTTACGCTACTCGGTGGATATGAAAGCCGTGCGGGAGACGTTCGATTACCTTCTGCTGGATTGCTGCCGTGGGCGTCCGGAACTCTGCGCGCCCAGTCCGCTCAACGGCGTTGACGCGCATGCGGCCAATGCCGCGCGTACCTACAACGTTTTGTTCATATGCACCGGGAATTCCGCGCGCTCGATTTTCGCCGAGGCCCTTTTGAAGCAGCTTGGCGGCGACCGGTTCCACGTGTTTTCCGCCGGTACACGTCCTCAGTCCCAGTTGAACCCAGCGGCGCTTGAGGTGCTGCGGCAGAATGGGCACGACATCTCGGACCTGCGCGCCAAGAATGTAGGCGAGTTCCAGGCCCCGGGCGCGCCGAAATTCGATTTCGTGTTCACCGTATGCAATCAGGCTGCGAACGAAGATTGCCCCGCCTGGCCCGGGCAGCCGATCAGCGCGCACTGGGGTATGCCCGATCCGGTGAAGGCCGAGGGGACAGAGGCCCAAAAAAGCCTTGCCTTCCAGCAGGCCTACGGCGCGTTGCGCAACCGGATCCTGACCTTTTCCTCGCTGCCGTTCGAAACCCTTGACCGCATGTCCCTTCAGAAGGCCGTGGATGACATCGGCCAGATCCATACCGGAGAAATCGCATGACCGTTTATGCTCTCAACGGCCTTGGCCGCATCGGCAAGCTGGCCTTGAAACCCCTGCTTGAGAAAGGCGCGCAGATCGCCTGGATCAACGACGCGGTGGGCGACCCGGCCATGCACGCACATCTGCTGGAGTTCGACACCGTGCATGGCCGCTGGGACGCCGAGTTCCGCCATGATGAAAGCTCGGTCACCATCGACGGCGTGCGGCTGCCCTTCATCGGAACCCGCAACCTGTCGGAGCTGCCGCTTGAGGGCGTCGACGTCGTCATCGACTGCACCGGGGTCTTCAAGACCGATGCAAAGCTGGCCCTTTACTTTGACGCCGGTGTGAAAAAGGTGGTGGTCTCGGCTCCGGTCAAGGATGGCGATGCGGCCAATATCGTCTTTGGCGTGAACGAAGGCACCTATGACCCGGCCCGCCACCGCATCGTGACCGCGGCCAGTTGCACCACGAACTGCCTGGCCCCGGTGGTCAAGGTCATCCACGAGAGCCTGGGCATCCGGCACGGCTCGATCACCACGATTCATGACGTGACCAACACGCAGACGATCGTGGACCGTCCGGCCAAGGACCTGCGCCGTGCCCGGTCGGCGCTGAACTCGCTGATCCCCACGACCACCGGCAGCGCCACGGCGATCACCCTGATCTATCCCGAACTGACGGGGCGGCTGAACGGGCATGCGGTGCGGGTGCCGCTGCTGAATGCCTCGCTGACCGATTGCGTGTTCGAGGTTGAACGCGAAACGACGGCCGAAGAGGTGAACGCCATGTTCAAGGCCGCGGCCGAGGGGCCTCTGGCCGGCATTTTGGGCTATGAGGAGCGTCCTCTGGTCTCGACCGACTATACCAATGACACCCGGTCCAGCATCGTGGATGCACCCTCGACCATGGTGGTGAACGGAACGCAGGTAAAGGTCTATGCCTGGTACGACAACGAGATGGGCTACGCGCACCGTCTGGTGGATGTCGCGATGATGGTCGGGGTATCGCTTTGACAAGCGCTTCCCAGCGTCCGGACGGGTTGTCGGCCTATATGGCCGTCACGGCTGCCTATTGGGCCTTCATGCTGACCGACGGCGCCCTGCGGATGCTGGTGCTGCTGCATTTTCACACGCTGGGCTTTTCACCGGTTCAGCTGGCCTATCTGTTCGTGCTGTACGAGATCGCCGGGATGGTCACCAATCTGGCCGCCGGGTGGATCGCCGCGCGGTTCGGGCTGACCGCGACCCTGTATGCGGGGCTGACGATACAGGTGCTGGCATTGCTGGCGCTGGCGCAGTTGGATCCGGGCTGGACCATCGGTGCGTCCGTCGCCTTCGTGATGGTCGTGCAGGGCGCCAGCGGCGTGGCCAAGGACCTGACCAAGATGTCGTCGAAATCGGCGGTCAAGCTGTTGGCCCCCACCGAAGGCGGCGGGTTGTTCCGCTGGGTCGCGGTGCTGACCGGGTCGAAGAACGCGGTCAAGGGGCTGGGCTTCCTGCTGGGGGCGGCCTTGTTGGCCGGGCTCGGCTTCACGGGCGCCGTGCTGGGCATGGCGGGGGTTTTGTTCCTGATCCTGGTGGCGGTGCTGCTGGCGATGCCGCCGGGGCTGCCCAAGGGCCGCAAGGGCGCGAAGTTTTCCGAGGTCTTCTCAAAATCGGCAAATGTGAACTGGCTGTCCGCGGCGCGGGTCTTCCTGTTCGGGGCGCGCGACGTCTGGTTTGTCGTCGGCATCCCGATCTATTTCTACGCCGTGCTGTCGGATGGCAGCGAAGCGGGCAACCGCTCGGCCTTTTTTCTGATCGGCGGGTTCATGGCCTTGTGGATCATTCTGTACGGCATTGTTCAGGCTGCGGCCCCGCGCCTGCTGCGGGCAGGGTCGCGGGATGAGGCCGACCTGGTCGCGGCGGCGCGCAGTTGGGCCTGGGGGCTGGCCTGCGTGCCGGCCGTCCTGACGGTGGCCGCGCTGATGTCCTCTGGTCCGGCGCCGTGGCTGACGCTGACGCTGGTAGGTGGCCTGCTGGCCTTTGGCGCGGTCTTTGCGGTGAATTCCTCGCTGCATTCCTATCTGATCCTGGCCTTCACCCGGGCCGAGCGGGTGACGATGGATGTGGGCTTCTACTACATGGCCAATGCGGGCGGGCGGCTGTTGGGCACGCTGCTGTCCGGGCTGACCTATCAATGGGGCGGGTTGCCCTTGATGCTGGGGACGGCGGCCGCCATGGTCTCGCTGTCCGCCGTGGCGGCGGGGCGCTTGCAGCCCCAAACAACTTCGGAGATCTCGGCATGAGCGTATTTGAACGGTATCTGTCCCTGTGGATCGCGCTGGCCATGGCCGCTGGGATCGCCATCGGCTCGTTCGCGCCGGGTTTGGTTCAGGCCATCGCGGCGGCCGAGGTGGCCAATGTCAACCTGGTGGTGGCGGTGCTGATCTGGGCCATGGTCTATCCGATGATGGTAGGGGTGGACCCAGGCAGCCTGCGCGACGTGGTGAAACAGCCCAAAGGGCTGGCGATCACCCTGGTGGTCAACTGGCTGATCAAGCCCTTTACCATGGCGGCGCTGGGCGTGCTGTTCTTCGAATACGTCTTCGCCGACCTGATCGCGCCCGCCGATGCCCAGCAATATATCGCGGGGCTGATCCTGCTGGGTGCGGCACCCTGCACGGCAATGGTGTTCGTCTGGTCGCATCTGACCAAGGGGGACGAGAACTATACCCTGCTGCAGGTGTCGGTGAATGATATTGTCATGGTCTTTGCCTTCGCTCCGATCGTGGCCTTCCTGCTGGGCGTGACCGACATTTCCGTTCCCTGGCAGACGCTGGTCCTGTCGGTTGTCCTGTTCGTGGCACTGCCCCTGGCGGCGGGTGTCTGGACGCGCAACCGGCTGGGCTCGGCCGAGCGGATCGAGGCGTTCCGCGACCGGGTCAAGCCGTGGGGCGTTGTCGGCCTGATTGCCACCGTCGTCATCCTGTTCGGCCTGCAGGGGCAGGTGATCCTGGACCGCCCGATGGTTATCGCGCTGATCGCCGTCCCGATCCTGATCCAGTCCTACGGGATCTTTGCAGTGGCCTATACGGCGGCCTTTGCCCTGCGCGTGCCGCACCGGATTGCGGCGCCCTGCGCACTGATTGGCACGTCGAACTTCTTTGAACTGGCGGTGGCCGTCGCCATCAGCCTGTTCGGCCTAAATTCGGGTGCGGCTCTGGCCACGGTGGTGGGTGTTCTGGTCGAGGTGCCGGTGATGCTTTCGCTGGTGGCTTTCGCCAACCGGACGCGCGGCAGTTTTGCCGAGCGCTCGGAACAATCTCCAGAGGACGTCCGGGCCTAGCAATCCGACGGTGGATATCCGGCGTCAAACAGTGGTAGACGCCTAGCGCGGACCCGGCTTGGCCGGGCGCCGCAGATTTGTCTGGGCCACAAAAAGGAACGTGCACTGATGGCGGGGTCTCAATCTCGGGCACTTGCTGATCGCAGCGAAGTCACTCGCGCTGCGCGCTTGTCGGTTGCGCCGATGATGGATTGGACCGATCGGCACTGTCGGTATCTGCATCGTTTGCTCAGTGCTGAAACGCTGTTGTACACGGAAATGGTGACGGCCCCTGCTCTGGTACGGGGTGGAGCGCTGCATCTTCTGGACCACAGCCCCGAGGAACATCCCGTCGCTTTGCAATTGGGCGGATCTGACCCGCAGGAGCTGGCTCAGGCGGCCGCATTGGGGGCTGAGGCAGGGTATGACGAGATCAACCTGAACTGTGGCTGTCCGTCAGACCGGGTTCAATCGGGAACGTTTGGGGCCGTCCTGATGAAAGAGGCGGGCCGGGTCGCCGAATGCGTGGCCTCCATGCGGGAAGTTGTAGATGTCGATGTCACGGTCAAATGTCGGATCGGCGTGGATGACCAAAACCCCGAGGACGTATTGCCCGAGTTTCTGGATCGGATTCGCGCCGCCGGCTGTCAGCGCGTGACGATCCACGCCCGCAACGCTTGGCTTCAGGGGCTTAGCCCCAAAGAAAACAGGGATATACCGCCGCTGGACTACGATCTGGTTCACCGGATGAAAGCAGATTTTCCAGATCTCCACATCTCGATCAACGGAGGCATCACGACACTGGCCGAAGCCCAGGTGCATCTGGACGCCGGACTGGACGGGGTGATGATCGGCCGGGCTGCTTATCATCAGCCAACCGATATTCTGGCCGATGCCGACCCGCTGATCTACGGGTCGGGGCAAAAGGCGGATCCGGTTGAAGTCGTGATGAAAATGCTGCCCTATATCGATCGGCATCTTGCCGGCGGGGGGCGGTTGCACCAGATCACCCGACATATGCTGGGATTGTTCGCAGGACGCCCGGGTGCTCGTGGTTGGAGGCGCGCTTTGTCCGAAGGCGCGGTCAAAGACCATGCCGGACCCGAGGTGGTTCTGGGCGCGCTGTCCCGCGTGACACCGGATGCCGAGGCGGCGCAGGTAGTTTAAGACGGCCCAAGGGCCGGGGACCAAGGGGGACGGATGCCCGATACGATGTTGCTGGCCCAGATGCTGGGCCTTTTGCTTGTGATCGGCGCGCTGGCCGGTGTTTTGGCTGGCCTTTTGGGAGTCGGTGGCGGGATCGTTCTGGTGCCGGCCTTCTTCTACGCTTTTCAAACGCTGGGATATGGTGGCCCGCAGCTGATGCAGCTGTGTCTTGCGACGTCACTTGCCACGATCATCGTGACTTCGGTTCGTTCGGTGCTGAGTCACAACAAGAAAGGCGCCGTCGATTGGGATATTCTACGCGGTTGGGGTCCGGGTATCGCAGTCGGTGCGATTGTTGGCGTACTGGTCGCCTCGGCCCTGCGCACGGAAGCGTTGCAGGCGCTGTTCGGTATCCTTGGAATGGTGATTGGCGCTTATCTGGGACTTGGCAAGTCCGAATGGCGATTGGGTGATGCCATGCCCGGCGGGCTGAAGCGGTTGGTGATTTCGCCGTTGGTCGGGTTTCTGTCGGTGCTGATGGGAATTGGCGGCGGCAGCTTTGGGGTGCCTCTGATGAGCCTCTACAACACACCGATCCATCGGGCCGTTGCGACGGCCGCGGGGTTTGGCGTGATCATCGCCGTACCCTCGGTACTGGGCTTTCTGTTTCTGCCGATCGCAGCTGAACACCGTCCGCCGCTGACAATCGGCGCCGTCAATCTTGTGGCCTTTGGTGTGGTTGTTGCGATGACGATGATCACCGCGCCCTGGGGGGTGAAACTGGCCCATGCGATGGACCCCAAGCCGCTCAAACGGGTGTTTGCCGTGTTCCTCACGCTGGTGGCCCTGAATATGCTGCGCAAGGCAGTAGGGTGGTAAGGCATTTCTGGTCGCGGGGTTGGGAAGTATTCCCCTACGACCAGCCCATAGCAGACTGGGTGGCCCACGCCCTACCACTGGCGCAGCAGGCCGCCAGTGACCCAGCCCACCGGCAGTGGTTGGATTGCGAAGGCACCTGGTTCATCGGCGTCGATGCTCTGCCCAATGACGGGGCAGGGCGTGTCGTCGCCTCAGCTCCGTTGAGCGGGCAGGCTGTCGCGTTTCTGGTTGAACACTATGGTTCGATCGAATTGCACAAGGGGCAGGTCTCGGTCGTCTATCCCGGCTATCCGCGCCCGCGCAGGGGCGAGAACGAGGCGGCGGCCCGATACCGGGCCAAGCGCGACGCGGCGCATGTGGATGGCCTGAAACCCGGCGGCCCGGACCGTCGGCGCAAGATCGACGAACCTCACGCATGGGTCCTGGGTATCCCACTGACACAGGCGAGCGCAGATGCTGCGCCTCTGGTTGTTTGGGATGGCAGCCACAGGACCATGGGCGCGGCATTCCGGGCTGCGTTGGCCGGTGTTCCTCGCGCTCAGTGGGCGCAGACCGATATCACCGAGGCCTATCAGGCTGCTCGTCGCGAAGTGTTCGAAACCTGCCCGCGTATCGAAGTGTCGGCTTCGCCCGGCGAAACCTACGTGTTGCATCGCCATTGCCTGCATGGGGTCGCGCCTTGGGGGGCAGGGGCAACGGCGGGGCCGGACGGACGGATGATTGCCTATTTCCGGCCCGAGCTGCCGGGCGGTGTGGCCGAATGGATCGAATCCCCGTAACCTTCTGCCATTCTTTGGCTTTGGAGGCTCAAAATGATTACGGTCCACAAGAATTCCGACGGTGCATTGATCGAAATCGAATTGTCGGGCGAAGTAACAAGCGCCGATTACACAAGCACTTTGGTTCCCGCAATCGAGGCTGCGCTGGCGGAACATGACGCCGTCCGCCTCCTGGTAATCGTCGGCCCCGAGTTCAAAGGCTATGATCTGGGCGCTGCTTGGGAAGATACCAAGCTGGGCCTAAGCCATTGGCGCGGGTTCGATCGCGCCGCGGTCGTCGCAGACAAGGGCTGGGTCCAGACCAGCGTGCGCCTGGCTGCGCCGCTGATGCCCTGTCCGGTGCAGGTGTTCGAGCTGGCCGAGCTGGAAGAAGCGCGCCGCTGGATCCGTGAATCCCTGGGCGCGATCCACATTGTGGATTTGGGCGGGCCATGCGTGCAGGTCAGCCTTATGGGTAAGCTGGACCCCGAAGAATACGAAAAGGCCGAAGCCGATTTGGATGCCATCCTGGGTGACAGGGATGCGTTCCGGTTGCTGATCGATCTGAGGGAGTTCGATGGCTGGCAAGGGCTGACCGCTCTGGCCGCGCATTTCCGTCTGGCCCGCGGTCACGTGGGAATGCTGGATCGGGCAGCCATCGTCGGCGACAAGGCATGGCAGAACATCGCGCAGCGCGTGGGTGGCCACATTCTGGGTACACGTACCCAGTTTTTTCCGTCCGAAGAGATTGAAAACGCCAAAGCGTGGCTGGCTGCCGGATGACGGTGGCGCGCGGCCCGAATGATTGGGCCGCGCTGCGCGTCCGGGGGTAAATCCTGGATTGACACCTGACGCTGTCGCGGGCCGGTCCAACTTGTTACGTTACGTCCTTTTCGCCCAGCCGCGGGGCGCGAAAGCATTGTAACTGTTGAGTCTCTCCGGCTAATTTGTCTAATTGGTAAAAAAATTGAAGCGCGACGGCAGGTTTTCCCCCTTTCTCAAAAGCCTGACTCCGGTATGCGCAAATCGTCGCTGCGGGCCGCCACTCACTCACGCATAGTCATACGGCTCGATCCCCCTTTTCCCGAGCTCTCGACCGGCCCGCAGCGACGCAGATTTATTCAGGAAGGCTCGTATGCGGCTGATCAAGTTTTTGAAAAGAAAATCCATGACCAGTGCGGCTGTCGAAGTTGATTTCCACGATTCTACTCTTCGACGCGCGCAGACCAGCAAGTCGGAAATCACCCGTTTGTTCCGCAGTGAATTGAAGGCCGGGAAACGGTCCGGTGTGAAGACATGCGCAGACACTGCGAAAGATGAAAAAGACGGTCGGAAGACCGACAAAGCCCTTTGAAAGTCAGGATTTGTCCAGACGGGCCGCGCGACCACCCCGTCTCTTGGCCAAGCGAGGCTTGCGGGCAGGCAGGTCATTCATGATTTCGGCGCGTTCCGAGCTGTCCATTTTCGACCAGCGCGTGATTTCGTCGATGGTGCGATAGCAGCCGGTGCAGATACGCTCGGTCGGATGCACGACGCAGATCTGGACACAGGGGCTTTCGACCTCGTTCCTTTTCCAAATCATGTTCGTCATCGCCGGTCTCCGGGCTCGTTAAAGAAAGCGCAGCCTGTCCAGCGCTCCTTGCAGGATATAACCCGCCGCGACGTGGTCGATAACCTGTCCGCGACGTTTTCGTGTCGTATCCGCCTCCAAAAGTGCCTTTTCTGCCGCAACTGTGCTCAGACGCTCGTCCCAGAACCCGATCGGGATGTCGGTCAGTTGGGACAGGTTGCGGGCAAACGCGCGGGTTGATTGGCACCTTGGACCCTCGGATCCGTCCATATTCATGGGCAGGCCAAGAACGATCCCTACGATCTCGCGGTCGGCAGCGATTTCCAGAATCCGGGCAGAGTCCAGCTTGAATTTCTTGCGGCGCACGGTCTCAAGTGGGCTGGCTACGCCGCGCATGCGGTCGGAAACAGCCACGCCGATCGTCTTTTCGCCCAGATCCAGACCCATCAACGCCTGCATCGGGGGCAGTGCGGCTGCGAAATCATCGAACACGTCCTGGATCATTGCGACAGGCCAGCCTGCTGCGCGGCCGAGTTGATCAGTTCAAGCGCGGCAGGGTCTTCGGCAAACTTGGTCGCGGCTTCATCCCGGATCGCGGCGGCCTGCTCGGTTTCTCCCAGCACCCCCAGCGCCGAGATCAGTCGGGCCCATTCCTGCGGAGAACCACCTTCGGTCGCCAGCCGGTCCGATAATCCGTCAACCATGCCGCGGATCATCTCCTGACGCTCCTCGGGCGTCATTTCTGCCGCGGCTTCCATATCCGACTGGCTGGGGCCCGCACCTGCCGGAGCAGCTGCCATTTCGGGCGCGTTGAAGACGCCGGCGCGCCAGGCAAGTTCGTCGATCTGGGCGCGAATGGCGTTGGCCCAAGGCGCCCCCGGTGGCGACGTGCGCAGCGTGTCCATCCAGACGCGATAGGCCTGGTCCGGCCGTCCGATCTGCAGCAGCATCTGGCCCCAGTAATAGCGCGCCGGTCCCGATTGCGGGTCGCGTTCCAGTGCCTGACGCAAGGCCGCTTCGGCTTCGGGCGAGACATAGCCCCCCGCCGCGAGGATCAGCATTTCTGCCAGGTTAGAATAGGCGTCCGCCGGGGCCTCGTCCCCCATCAATTCGATTGCACGGCGCTGGGCTGCATAACCGGCCTGAAAATTACCCGCGTTGGTTTCGTGCTGCGCCAATAGAATGTGACCCTGAAGATCGTCCGGTCGGTCTGCCACGGTCGTGCGCAGCTGGTTCAGAAGGTTGGCATAGCTGTCTTCAAGCTGAGGCGCTTCGACGGGCGGGGCCATCTGCTCGGCCTCTTCCTGGCCGGGCCTGCTCTCACGCAGTTCGGCGGCCATCTCCATGCGCGCTGAAAGCGGCTGATCAGGGTATCCGGCGGCACCCAGTTGGCGGTACAGAGCAAACGCTCCGCCGATCAGAACCAGGGCAACGAACCCGATGGCGGCCAACCGAACAGTGGTCGATGGCCCGGTCGTCGCGTCACCGGTACGGATTTGCGCGTCGGCGGCCAGTATACGGCGCGAAATCTCGGTCCGAACCCGCTCGGCGTCGGCCTTGGCGATCACTCCGCGGGCCAGATCGCGATCAACGCTGGCCAGTTGTTCCTTGTAAACCCGCAGATCGTAGGCCGCCGGATGTTCCTGTCGCCGGCGGGTTCGGGTCAGGCCAAAGGCCAGAAATGCGGTGATCGACAGCGCAAAGAGCAGAAGCAGAACCCAGAATGTCATGATCTCTCCGGAATTGTTGCCCTCACTTAGACCTGCGCGCGCCCGGAAAAAAGGGACAAATGGCCGCGAATGGCCTACATGTCGCAATAGTGCGATATTGCGGCGCTGTACGGCAGGGGTAATCTGTCGCCGCACGGCATATCTTCGGCCAATCACGAACCGGACGGATTCGCTCATGAAACACTATTCAGCCTTTGCCGTAGCGCGAGAGGCGCTGCGCTATCACACCGGATGGGAGCGCGCCTGGCGTTCGCCAGAACCCAAGAAACGGTATGACGTGATCATCGTCGGTGCCGGCGGACACGGTTTGGCGACGGCGTATTATCTGGGCAAGAATTACGGTATCCAGAACGTCGCAGTGATCGAAAAGGGCTGGCTGGGCGGCGGCAATACCGGGCGGAACACGACCATCATCCGCTCGAACTATCTGCAGGACCCGTCGGCGGCGATATACGAAAAATCGCGCAGCTTGTACGAGGATCTGAGCCAGGATCTGAACTACAACGTGATGTTCAGCCCGCGCGGCGTGATGATGCTGGCGCAAACCCAGCACGAAGTGCGCGGCTATCAGCGTACGGCGCATGCCAACGCCCTGCAGGGGGTCAAGACCGAATGGATCGAGCCCGAGCGCGTAAAGCAGCTGGTCCCGATCATCAACATCGACGGCCCGCGCTATCCGGTCCTTGGTGCGCTGTGGCAAGAACGCGGAGGCACCGCACGCCACGATGCGGTGGCTTGGGGCTATGCGCGTGCCTGTTCGAATATGGGTATGGACATCATCCAGCAGTGTGAGGTCACGGGCGTCCGGTCTGAGAACGGTCGCGTCACAGGGGTCGAGACGACCAAGGGCGCCATCGAATGTGACAAGTTGGGCATCGTTGTCGCGGGCCATTCGGGCCAACTGGCCGAGATGGCGGGCTTCCGCCTTCCGGTCGAGGCGCTGGCCCTGCAGGCGCTGGTGTCCGAGCCGATCAAGCCCTGCATGGACGTGGTGGTGATGGCCAACACCGTACACGGCTACATGTCGCAATCCGACAAGGGCGAGATGGTGATCGGGGGTGGCACCGACGGGTTCAACAACTACACCCAGCGCGGTTCGTTCCACCATATCGAGGAAACCGTCCGCGCCCTGGTCGAGACCTTCCCGATGATCTCGCGCCTCAAGATGCTGCGGCAATGGGGTGGGATCGTCGACATGACCGGCGACCGTTCGCCCATCCTGTCCAAGACGCCCTTGGGCGGTTGTTTCATCAACTGCGGTTGGGGGACCGGCGGGTTCAAGGCCATCCCGGGCTCGGGCTGGGGCATGGCGCAGCTGATGGCCACCGGGCATTCCCCGTTGACCGAGGCGTTCTCGCTGGACCGGTTCAAAGAGGGCCGCTTCATCGACGAAAGCGTCGCCGCCGGGGTCGCGCACTGATGTCAGTCGCCCCAATGTGCTCCGTGAATGGTTTCGGAACTGTTCGCCCTGTCGGATCTTGGTTTGATCGTTTTCCTTTCTTCCGATCGGAAAATGACGAAGGCGATCAGTCCAAAAACGGCAAGCGTGCCAGCAACGGTCAAAACAATGGTCAAAATATCCATGCGCTAAATCTGGGCGTGTGGTCCCTATTTTTCAAGCGAGGAGTGGCATCATGCTGATCCTGAGTTGCCCCTATTGCGGCGTCGACGCCGAAGAGACCGAACTGACTGCCGGCGGCGAAGCGCATATGAAACGCTTCGGTCCCGGCTCGACGGACGAAGAGTTCCATGACTATCTGTTCATGCGCGAAAACCCCAAGGGCGTGCACTTCGAACGCTGGCGGCACAGCAACGGCTGCGGCAAGTGGTTTCATGTCGCGCGGTGCACCGCGACGCTTGAGGTGTTCGGCACCTATTCGGCCCAGGTCACCGAGCCGCCAAAGGAAATCCGCGATGCGATTTCGGCCAAACGGCCGGGTTGGACGTGGAGAGAGTTCTCCTGATGCTTCGTCTTTTTAAGAACACATCTGCCGGAGGCCCTGACGCCTCCACTTGCGAAAGGTCCGCAAAATGAGCACCCGTCTCGCAAATCAAGGTCGCCTGATCGACAGGTCGAAACCGGTCACGTTTTCATTCAACGGTACCTCTATGCAGGGCTATCAGGGCGACACGCTGGCCTCAGCCCTGCTGGCTAACGACCAGATGATGGTCGGCCGGTCCTTCAAATACCACCGTCCGCGCGGCGTCGTCGCCAGCGGTGCCGAGGAGCCCAACGCTCTGGTCGGTCTAGGGCAGGGCAACCGGTTCGAGCCGAACCAGCGCGCCACCACGACCGAGCTGTTCAACGGCCTGACCGCGATCTCGCAAAACCACTGGCCCAGTCTGGAGTATGACATCGGCGCGGTGAACACGGCGCTGGCACGGTTCCTGCCGGCGGGGTTCTACTACAAGACGTTCATCCACCCCAAACCGTTCTGGAAACATGTGTACGAGCCGTTCATCCGCCAGTCGGCCGGTTTGGGCAAGGCGCCTGACAAGGACAGCCGCGACGCGGACACGTATGAACATTTCTATGGCTTCACCGACGTTCTGGTGATCGGCGGCGGTGTTGCGGGCCTGCAGGCGGCCAAGACCGCGGCGCAATCGGGTGCCAAGGTCATGTTGATCGAACAGACCGCCCATTGGGGTGGCCGCGCGCCTGTCGATGGCGGCACCGTCAACGACGAGCCTGTGGATAAGTTCGTGGAACAATTGGTTTCCGAACTCGAAACAATGGACAATGTCACCCTTCGGTCGCGCTGCATGGGGGCCGGGGTCTATGACCACGGTTACGTGCTGGGATACGAGCGTCTGACCGACCACAAACCGGGCACCCAGGGTCCGCGCCACCGCCTGTGGCGCATCCGAGCCAAGCAGGTCGTCACGGCCACCGGCGCAATCGAGCGCCCGTTGTCCTTTGCCGGCAATGACGTGCCGGGGGTGATGCTGGCCTCGGCCATGCGCGACTATGTGGTCAATTGGGGCGTGACCCCGGGCGAGCGCGTGATCGTCGCCACCAACAATGACGACGCCTACCGCACCGCGATCATCCTGAAACAGGCGGGCGTGGATGTGCTGCGCGTCGTCGATGCCCGTCCCTCGGCCGGGCCGCTGGCGGACGAGGCGCGCAGCCTCGGCATCCGGGTCGATCCCGGCAAGGCGATCGCCAATGTCAAGGGCGGCAAGCGGGTCAAGAAGGTCGCGATCTGCAATCAGGAAGGCATCGGCGGCGCTCGGGAAGAGGTCGAATGCGATGCGGTTGCCATGTCGGGCGGCTGGTCTCCGGTGGTGCACCTGTGGTCACATTGCGGCGGCAAGCTGATCTGGGACGAAGCCAACGCCCATTTCCGCCCCGACCCCGACCGTCCGCCGCTGGGCGCGGATGGCGCAGGCTTTGTTGTGGCCGCAGGCTCGGCAAGCGGGCCGATGGCGCTGGGCGAGGTTCTGGCGGATGCCCACGCCGCGGGCAAGTCCGCGGCCAAGGCAGCCGGGTTCAAGCCGAAGAACACTAAGGCACCGCAGGGCGAGGCCGAGACCGAAGCGCCCGTGCAGGCCGTTTGGCTGATGCCCGCCAAGGCCGACGTTCAGCTGCGCATGAAGTCGTGGCTGGACTTCCAGAACGACGTGAAGGTCTCGGATGTGCAACTGGCCGCGCGCGAGGGCTATGAAAGCGTCGAGCACACCAAGCGTTATACCACGCTAGGCATGGCGACGGATCAGGGTAAGCTGAGCAATATCAACGGCCTGGCGATCCTTGCTGATGCTCTGGAGTCGGAGATTCCCAAGGTCGGCACCACCACGTTCCGCCCGCCCTACACACCCATCTCGATGGGAGCCATCGCGGGCGAGGCGCGCGGCGAGGTGTTCCAGCCGATCCGCCGCACGCCGATGCATGACTGGCATGACCGGAATGGCGCGGATTGGGAGCCGGTGGGCCACTGGCGTCGTCCTTACGCCTATGTCCGAGCCGGGGAAACCGTGCATGACGCGGTGAACCGCGAGGTCCGGAACACCCGTGAAAACCTCGGGCTGCTGGATGCCTCGACCCTGGGCAAGCTGATCGTCAAGGGCCCGGACGCGGGCAAGTTTCTGGACATGATGTACACCAACATGATGTCCACGCTGAAGGTCGGCAAATGCCGCTATGGCCTGATGTGCTCGGAAAACGGCTTCCTGATCGACGACGGCGTCGTCGCCCGCATCGACGAGGACACCTGGCTGTGCCACACCACCACCGGCGGGGCTGAGCGCATCCATGCCCATATGGAGGAGTGGTTGCAGACCGAGTGGTGGGACTGGAAGGTCTATGTCGCCAACGTGACCGAGCAATACGCCCAGGTCGCCGTTGTGGGCCCCAACGCCCGCAAGGTGCTGGAGAAGCTCGGCGGCATGGATGTCCGCCGCGAGGCGCTGCCCTTCATGGAGTGGCGCGACGGCCAGATCGGCGGCTTTGATTGCCGGGCCTACCGCATCTCGTTCTCGGGCGAACTGTCCTATGAAATCGCGGTGCCCGCCAGCCAGGGCCAGGCCTTCTGGGATGCCCTGATGGAGGCCGGGAATGAGTTTGGCGTGATGCCCTATGGCACGGAATGTCTGCACATTCTGCGGGCCGAGAAGGGCTTCATCATGATCGGGGACGAGACCGACGGCACCGTGATCCCGCAGGACCTGGGGCTGCACTGGGCGATCTCGAAGAAGAAAGAGGATTTCCTGGGCAAGCGCGCGCAGGAACGCACTCACATGACCGACCCGGACCGCTGGAAACTGGTGGGTCTGGAAACTGTGGATGGATCGGTTCTGCCCGACGGTGCCTATGCGGTGGGCGAAGGCGTGAATGCCAACGGCCAGCGCAACGTGATCGGGCGCGTCACCTCGACCTATTACTCGGCCAACCTGGGCCGGGGCATCGCCATGGGGCTGGTCAAGAATGGGCCGAACCGCATGGGAGAAGTGATCGAATTCCCGGGCACCGACGACAAAAACTACAAGGCCAAAATCGTGGACCCGGTGTTCTACGACAAGGACGGGGAGAAGCAGAATGTCTGAACCCATCAGCGCACTGAACCACGCAAGCTTTGACGGCATCGCCCGGATTGAGGAATGCGGCCTGCAGGGGATGATCACCCTGCGCGGCGATCTGTCCGACAAGCTGGTGACCAAAGCGGTCAAGGATGCCACCGGCCAGAAGATGCCCGGCCAGCGCGAGGCTTTCGTCGATGGCGAAACCGGCGTCTGCTGGATGTCGCCGGACGAGCTGCTGGTGCTTGTTCCCTACGCCGAGGTCGAGGCCAAACTGGCCGCCATGCAGGGCGCGCTGAGCGGCGTGCATGCATTGGCGGTCAATGTCTCGGACGCGCGGGCGGTGTTCCGGGTCTCGGGACCGACCGCGCGTGAGGTGCTGGGCAAGGTTGCGCCCGTCGATTTCTCGTCCGATGTCTTCCAGCCCGGTCAGATCCGGCGCACGCGCCTGGCGCAGGTTGCGGGGGCGTTCTGGATGGACGACGAGGAATCCTTTCGCGTGGTGTGCTTCCGATCAGTTGCGGACTACGTTTTCAAGCTGCTGAAGGTTGCGGCGCAGCCCGGCAGCGAGGTCGGATACTACTGAACCCGACCCCACCTTGGCAGACAGAAAAAGCCCCGGACATCACCGGGGCTTTTCATTATTTGACGACCTCGCATCTGCCGGTTCCGTAGGGTTTGTTCGATGCCCCGACATTCACGAAACTGCCGCTCACCTTCAGCCCACCGTCTGTTGCAAGATTCGCCTGATAGCGCATGCGAATGGCCTGACCTTCGGTACTTTTGAGCGTCACGTTCCAGATCATCCGACAGCTCTTGGCCCCACGATCCCGAAGCTGCGCGTTGGTCCAGTCATGGTAGTTGCTGGCGGCTTGGGCCGTGCCGGCCTCGGGGTCGATTTGAAAGGCATATTCGGGCGCGATCTAGCCGTGGCTATCCCTCTTTGTGATCGTGCACTTGTAAGCCATGGGGGATGCGGCAGCCGCCTGTGCCGTCAGGGCCGCGGCGAGGAATAGAATAAGTCGCGAGTCAATTTTCCTGTGACTTCAGTGGTCAATACAGGAAAATGAACACCGCGTCGCTGGGTGTACAAGGGCAAATTCTCGTTTGAGTAGAGTTTCCGTGACGGAACTCTATTACGTGAACAGGACGCTGCGGTACTGGGTCAAAGCGCTCGGGCCCAGCAAGTCCTGGGCTGAGATTGGGCGCCCGGTTTCATCGTGCATGTTCGAGTATAAAGACAACGTCGCAAGCAGGGCTTCGACCCGTTCGGCGCGGTTGTTTTCGTCCAGCAGGGGCGCGTGCAGAGACAGATACAGGGCTGGCTTCTGATCCTGCAGCCAGTCGGCGAGCGTCGGCAGAACCGCAAACTCCGCTCCTTCGATATCCATCTTGACCAGCGAAATGCCTGACAGGTCCGTCGCTGTGGCGAACTGGTCCCAGGCGATGGTCAGGGCGTTGGTTCCATGCGCGCCGTCATGCAGCAGAGAACTGGTGGAGTCGCCGGGCTCGCCCCGGACAGAGGCCATGCGGGCCACGCCAAACCGGTCGGACAAAGCCACGCCAAAGGCCGAGACGTTGCGGATGTCGTTCAGGTCGAGGTTCCAAGCCAGATGGCGAAAGGCGGTGGGGTCGGGTTCGAAACACCAGACATGCCGGGCTTTGCGCGCGCCATACAGAACTGTCGGGCCGATCCACGCGCCGATGTCCAGATAGTCGCGGTCGGGCGACAGGTGCTGGTCCAGCACCGCGAATGTCTCGGGCTCCCAGTCGCCGGCCGAGGCCTTGCGCCAGAATTTCGAATGGTATGGGTCCAGCCGGAACGCCTCGCCATTCAGGTTGCCTGCATAATGACCGCGGGCACGGTAGAACATCTTGCGCGCCTGCGTCAGCATAGCGGACCTCCGGGTTTTCTGCGCTCGGGCCTTGACCTGCGGCGGTTGCCAAAGCATTTAACCTTGGGAACGCAACACAAATTTACAGGGGGCCGAGATGGCTTTTGAACTTCCTGATCTTCCTTATGCACATGACGCGCTGGCAGCCAAGGGCATGTCGGCGGAAACGCTGGAATATCACCATGATCTGCACCACAAGGCCTATGTCGACAACGGCAACAAGCTGATCGCCGGGACCGAGTGGGACGGCAAGTCGCTGGAAGAGATCATCGTCGGCACCTATGACAAGTCGGCCGTCGCACAGAACGGTATCTTCAACAACATCAGCCAGCTTTGGAACCACAACCAGTTTTGGGAAATGATGGGTCCGGGCGAGTCGAAGATGCCGGGCGAGCTGGAAAAGGCGTTGGTTGAAAGCTTCGGTTCGGTCGAGGAATTCAAATCGCAGTTCAGTGCGGCCGGTGCCGGTCAGTTCGGTTCGGGCTGGGCGTGGTTGGTCAAGAATGCCGACGGCTCGCTGGCGGTTACTAAAACCGAAAACGGCGTGAACCCGCTGTGTTTCGGCCAGACGGCGCTGCTGGGTTGCGACGTATGGGAACACTCCTACTACATTGATTTCCGCAACAAGCGTCCGGCTTACCTGTCGAACTTCCTCGACAACCTGGTGAACTGGGAAAACGTTGCATCGCGGATGTAAGACTTGACCCGACGAGGGTTTATCAAGGGCCTGCTGGCGGTGACGCTGGCAGGCCTTGTTGTTTCGCTGTACGGGTTCTTTATCGAACCGGCTATGCGGCTGCGGGTTCGCAAATGGAAGCTTAAGCGTGCGGACTGGACGGCGCCTCCGCTGCGGATCGCGGCCATCGCCGACCTTCATGCCGGCGAGCCATTCGTTACCATAAAGCGTATCAAGCAGGTCGTAAGGCGCACAAATGCGCTGGATGCCGATCTGGTCTTGCTGCTGGGGGATTTCACCGCCAGCCACAGGATGGTTTCGAAACCTGTCGCGATGGCGGACATCACCCCGGTTCTTGCCGGACTAACCGCGCGCCATGGGGTTTTCGCGGTGCTGGGAAACCATGACTGGTGGGATGATACGGCCGCTCAACGCCGGGGCGGTGGGCCCAACTTATATGCCGATGCGTTGGCCGCGAGTGGCATCCCGGTCCTATCCAATTCTGCGCAGAAACTCGATGACCCGGGAATCTGGCTGGCGGGCCTCGAAGACCAACTGGCGATTGTGGAGGGCAATGGGCGATACCGCGGCCTGGACGATCTGTCCGGCACATTGCGGCAAATTACAGATGATGCGCCCGTCGTCCTGATGGCGCATGAACCGGACATATTTCCCCAAGTGCCAGATCGCGTTGCCTTGACACTGTCCGGTCACACGCATGGTGGGCAAATCAGACTGTTTGGGTGGTCGCCCGTGGTGCCCTCGCGGTTTGGCAATCGCTATGCCTACGGCCCGGTGCGCGAAGGTGGGAAGGATCTTGTAATTTCCGGCGGCATCGGGTGTTCGATCCTTCCGGTCCGGTTTGGTGTTACACCCGAGATTACGCTTGTCGAAATTTCTGCCTGATCTGTGCCTCGGGTGCAAACTTGCCGAAACGTCAACTTTTGCGCGCATGCGCCGTTGCAAGACGCCAAAGAGTGATTAGCTGATATATGCGGGAGGAGAGAACCGCCAAAACCAAAACAATGAGGGAATAGCTGCCGAATTGTGCCGTGGGTGCACGAACTTTGGCTATTCTTGTCCGGGCGGGGGACGGCCACGAAAACCACAACGGGAGATCGCAATGGTCGCACTTGCACAGGGTACTTGGGTCATCATCGCCGACGGGGAAAAAGCACTGTTCACTGAAAACGTGACGGATGCCGAGAATCCCAATCTGGTGGTCGTAGCGGTTGAGGAACAGGATCATCTCGCCGCGCGGGGCAAGCCCTCGGATCGGGCGGGACGGCGAAATGATACCGGGCCGAACCAGAAATCTGCCGTGGAAGAAGACACCTGGCGCACCCATGCCAAATCCCTGTTTGTTCAGGATGTGGCCAACCTGCTCAACAAAAAAGGGCTGAAGGGCGCGTACAAACGGCTTGTTCTGGTCGCCAGCCCACAGGTCCTGGGCCTGCTGCGCCGGCGCCTACACAGCGAAGTTCTGGCCAAAGTCGTAGCCGAAGTCGACAAGACCCTGACCAATCATCCACTGCACAAGGTCGAAAAGGTGCTGCAACGCCAGCTGCGCAGCTCGACCGCCTGATCTTGCTGGTTCGGGACCCACGGGCGGGGAAGCCGCCCGTGACGTCTATTATTTCAATAACCTGCGCAATTCGTCCATCGCGGACTCGGCGTCGTCGACCCATGTGATGAAACTGGCCAAGGAGGCATCCGCAAAACCTGCGTCGATCACCTGATCCAAAAGAGTGTGAAGCGCGTCCCAGTATCCGTCCACATTCATCACCAGAATGGGTTTGTCATGCAGGCCCAACTGGCGCCAGGTCAGCGCCTCGAACAACTCGTCCAACGACCCGGGTCCGCCGGGCAGCACGACCACGGCATCCGCATTCATGATCATGACTTTCTTGCGTTCGTGCATCGTTTCGGTGACCACGAAACGCGTCAGATCTGTTTTTCCCACTTCCCGCCGCAGCAGATGAACCGGTATCACGCCGAAGGTTTCGCCTCCGGCGGCTTGCGTGGCCCGGGCGACTTCGCCCATCAGGCCCACGTCACCCGCACCGTAGACCAGCCGCCAGCCTTCGGCGGCCAGCAGCCGTCCAAAGGTGCCTGCGGCCTTTGTGTAGGCCGAATTCGCGCCATTGCGTGACCCGCAATACACACAGATCGATTTCTGGGACATCAAACAGCGACTCCGGGGTTGTGTCAGAGGTTTTGACCCGTGATAGCGGGATTGATAAATTGGCTCAACCGTTCGGCGGAAAGCTTTTGAGTGAAGGCATTTGCGCTGCGGAGTAAAGGAAAAAACATGGACGCCAAATCGGGAAGCGGTAGGTCGGGTGCATTCGTTTGGGGTATCCTTGCGGGTATCTTGGCTGTGATTGGCGCCGGGGGCTTGTATCTTTCGGGTGTCTTTGGTCCTGCGCCGCAATCTGAACAGTCCACTACGAAAGAGGTCGTCGCCGAAAGCGCCAGCGAAGAGACGACTGAGCCAGCCGCCGCACCGGCACCAAGCCCCGATGCTGGGGACTCGCAGGTCATTGCGGAACCTGACAACGCGGATGAGGTTCAGATTTCGACCGAGACCGAAGAAGCAACCGCGCCGGAAGCCGAAGAGACAACTGCGACCGACGAGCAGACTGCGCAGGACGCGACGGTTGAAGAACAGCCGGCGGAGGCGGCTCCCGCACCCGAGGCTACCGCGGCCGCAATTGCTCCGACGCTCGACCAGATATTCGTGGAGCCCGACGGCAATGCGCTGCTGTCCGGCAAAGGCGACCCGGGCAGTCAAATTCGTATCCTGCTGGATGGCGAGCCGATCCACAGCTTCACGGTCGATGGCAGCGGCCAGTTCGCCGAGTTCGTCACCATCCCCTTCAGCGAGGCCGCGCGAGGTCTGGTCCTTGAAGCCGGTGACGGTACCCGGTCTGCGCAATCGGATGACTATCTGATTGCCGCGTTGCCCAAGCCGCCTGCGCCACCCGCTACGGACGAGCAAGTCGCCAGCACGGACACCGAAGCGCAGGACGAAACGGCGGAACAGCCGTCTGCGGCCGCAGTCGCAGAGGACACCGAGGTCGCGCAAGCGGACGAGACCGTTTCCGGGGCGCAGGACGAAGAAGCAACCTCACCCGAGGCCACGACCGAGACTCAATCCAGCGAAAGCCAGCAGGTGGCCGTTTTGCGGTCCGGTGAGGAAGGGGTTGAGCTTGTCCAGTCGCCGTCGTCCGAAGACGCGTCGCCTGAGCAGGTTGCGCTTGATACGATCGGCTATTCCGACGCTGGCGATGTCCAATTGTCCGGCCGCGTATCCGAGGGTGCTGCGGTTCGGCTCTATCTGAACAACAAGCTGGTGGCCGACATCACGCCAGGACAGGACGGTGATTGGCGCGGGGAAATCCAGGAAGTCGATCCCGGTGTCTATACTCTACGCGTTGACGAAGTCGACACCGACGGAACGGTGCTGAGCCGTCTGGAAACGCCATTCAAGCGCGAACCGGTTGAAGTTTTGCAGGCGGCCGAGGCGCAGGATGCGGTGCCGGGTGCTGACCAGAGCACGCCGATCCGGTCTGTTACCGTGCAGAAGGGCGATACCCTGTGGGCGATCTCGCGAGAGCGTTTTGGCGACGGTGTTCTGTATGTCCGCCTGTTCGATGCGAACCGCGACCTGATCCGCGACCCTGACCTGATTTATCCAGGCCAGGTCTTCACCATCCCGGAATAAAGGCTTAGGTCTTGCGGGGCCGGGTTTTCGCCCGGCCTCGAAGCTTTCCGGGTCAGACATGAGAAGACTTGCGCCTATGCATTCCGCAGACATGCCACAGATGGACGAACGCAAGTCGGGTTGGCTGACCATCCGAAAAGTGGCTCCGTACCTGTGGCCCGAAGATGAGCCGTGGGTCAAACGGCGGGTGGTCTTCGCGATGGCCATGCTGGTTCTGGCCAAGCTGATCGCGGTCTATACGCCGATCCTGTACAAGGGCGCGGTCGATGCCTTGGCGGGCGAGGGCGTGCCGCCGCTGGCGCTGGGCGCCGTGGGGCTGACCGTGGCCTATGGCGTGGCGCGGATGTTGACCGTGGGGTTCCAGCAGTTGCGCGATGCGCTGTTCGCGCCGGTGGGTCAACGCGCGCTGCGGGCACTGGCGCTCGAGACCTTCCAGCACATCCACCAGCTGTCGATGCGCTACCATGTGACCCGGCGCACGGGCGGCCTCAGCCGGATCATCGAGCGTGGGGTCAAGGGCGTGGAGTTCCTGCTGCGCTTTCTGCTGTTTTCGATCGGCCCGTTGATGCTGGAACTGCTGCTGGTTGCGGTGGTTCTGATGTGGCTGTTCGACGTCTGGTATCTGGTCGTGGTGGCCGTCACCATCGCGCTGTACATCTGGTTCACCTTCACGGTCACCGAATGGCGGGTGAAGCTGCGGCGCGAGATGAATGACCAGGACACCGAGGCAAACCAGCGCGCCATCGACAGCCTGCTGAATTTCGAAACCGTCAAGTATTTCAATGCCGAGCGGCGCGAAGCTGAACGATATGACGTGTCGATGAAGGCCTATGCGCAGGCCGCATTGAAAACGGCATATTCGCTGGCCTTCCTGAATTTCGGTCAGTCCTTCCTGATCACCTGCGGGTTGATCGGGGTGATGGTTCTGGCCGCGATAGGCGTGCAGAACGGGTCGCTGACGGTGGGCGATTTCGTGATGGTCAACGCCTACATGATACAGATCACCGTGCCGCTGAACTTTCTGGGCACCGTCTATCGCGAGATCCGACAGGCTCTGGTTGATATGGGCCAGATGTTTCAACTGCTGGAGCAACCCGCCGAAGTGGTGGACAAGCCAGACGCCAAGCTCCTGCAGATCACCGAAGGCCGGGTCGAACTGGACGATGTGCATTTCGGCTATGACCCGGACCGCGAGATCCTGCGCGGTGTCTCTCTGGTGGTGCCGGGGGGGCAGACCGTGGCCATCGTGGGCGCGACCGGCTCGGGCAAATCCACCATCGGTCGGTTGCTGTTCCGGTTCTACGACGTGACCGAAGGCGCGTTGCGGATCGACGGGCAGGACGTGCGCGACGTGACGCAGGAAAGCCTGCACGCCGCCATCGGGGTGGTGCCGCAGGATACGGTGCTGTTCAACGATACGATCCGGTACAACATCGCCTATGGCCGCGAGGGGGCCTCGCAGTCCGATATCGAAGCCGCCGCAAAGGCCGCCCAGATCCACGACTTCATCACCTCTCTGCCCGAGGGGTACGAGACCAAGGTGGGTGAGCGTGGCCTGAAGCTGTCAGGTGGAGAGAAGCAGCGCGTGGGCATCGCGCGGACGCTGTTGAAGAACCCGCCGATCCTGCTGTTGGACGAGGCCACCAGCGCGTTGGATACCGACACCGAGCAGGACATCAAGGATGCCCTGGCCCGCGCCGGCGAGGGGCGCACGGTGATCACCATCGCCCACCGCCTGAGCACGATCGCCGAGGCCGACCAGATCGTCGTTCTGGAAAAGGGCGAGATCATCGAGCGGGGCACCCACGACGAGTTGCTGCGCCGTGAAGGGCGTTATGCCCAGCTGTGGAACCGCCAGCAATCGGATACGCAGGCAGCCTGAAACCTCTGCGGCTAAGGTCTCAAACAAAAAACGGGCCGGCAGGACCGGCCCGTTTCCTTTGTTACTCTGCCGCTTTCAGCGGATGTCCCGGTGTGTCGCCCGGGCTTTCCTCGGCATCGGTGGCCTCGACCTCGGTCCAGATGATCACGGTTGCCTGCATCCGGCGGGCCGAGTCTCCGATCGCCATGTCCTGCGCGATCTGGCTGGACTTTCCTGCAGTGACCCGCGCCATCAGTTTGCCCAGCCATATGGCATAAGTGGTCACCCACACCCGCAACGCCAGGAACGAGGGCGTCACGATCAGGGTCAGAACCGTGGCGATGCCCAGGCCGAACACCACCGCCGTCGCCAGCTGTTTCCACCACAGCGCGGTGGGGCTATTGATCGAATAGCCGCCGTTGATGAAGTCCAGTGACAGGCCGAACATCATCGGCGTCAGGCCCGCCATCGTGGTCAGCGTGGTCAGCAGAACCGGACGAATCCGCGCCTCGGCCGTGCGCACGATGGCGTCGATCCGGGGCATGTAGCGGCTGTATTCCTGGTAGGTGTCGATCAGAACGATGTTGTTGTTCACCACGATCCCCGCCAGCGCAACGATGCCCGTCCCGGTCATGATGATCGAGAAGGGTTGTTGCATCACCATCATCCCGATCAGCACGCCAGTGGTGGACAGAACCACCGCCAGCAGCACCAGCACCGAGTTGTAGAACGAGTTGAACTGCGCCAGCAGGATCACGAACATCAGACCCAGCGCGGCCAGGAAGGCGCTGGAGAGGAAGGCCTGGCTCTCGGCTTGGTCCTCCTGGTCTCCGGTCCATTCCCAAGTGATCGTGTTAGCAAAGGGCTGAGTGTCCAGCCACTCGGTCAGTACCGCGATCCGCTCGTTCGGGTTGATCAGCGTCAGGCGGGCGTCGCCGTCATCAATGGCGGCCTGCACCTCCTGGAGGGTTTCGGCGCCGGTCAACTGAACCAGAGAATAGGCCGTACCATCGGCACCGTTGACCGTCGCACCTTCAGGTTCCGAGCCTTCGGTCACTTCGCGCACCACGGCCAGCCGCTGTTCTCCGTCCGGGGTGGCGATCACCACTTTGCTCAGGCTGGGTTCCACATCGGCCTTGACGTCGTAATAGCGCTCTTGATCCACACGGTTGATTTCGGCCAGCTTTGCCACCGGTTTGCGGGTGATGAAGTTCGACAAGGGCACCAGCCCGTCCGGTGTACGCACTTTGAGCGTATCCAACGTTGACAGGACCCGATCCTGATCGGGCAGGCGAACGCGGATCTCGATCTCTTCATCCACGCTTTCGGGGCGCATTTCGCCCAGCAGGATGCCACGGGTCACCAACTGCACCATCGCGCCCACGGTTGCCACGTCGGCCCCGAACCGGCCGGCCTTGGCCACGTCGACGTCGATCTGCCAATCGATGCCGGGCAAGGGCAGGGTGTCCTCGATCTTGATCAGGCCTGGGGTGTTTTCGAACACTTCGCGCGCGGTCAGCGTGGCGCCGGTCAGGTCGTCCCAGTTGTCGCCCTTGATCCGCAGGTGCACGGGCTTGGCCGATGCCGGACCCTGTTCCAACGGCAGGATCTCGACAACGAAACCCGGCAGCTTGGCCAGTTCGGCGTTCAACTGCTCGATCACGAAGTCGCCGTCATACTCGGGCGCGACGGTGTGCTTGTCGAACAATCCGCCTGCGACAGGTTCTGACACGTTCGGGCGATCCTCCCACGGGATGATCTCGAACTGCACGCGGCCCACCGTGTCCGCCGGAGCCTGCGCCCCGCCGTTGTTCTGGTTCAGGCCGCCTTCACCGGCGAACGAGAACACGTTGATCACCGCCGGATGCTGGCTGATCACCTGTTCAGCCTCAAAGACCAGCGCGTCTTTTTCGGCTAGAGACAGGTTGCCCCGCGCACGGACATAGGCGGTGGCCTGTTCCGGCTCGCTTTCGACGAAGAATTCAACACCGCGGTTGTTCTGACCGTACATGGTCATCACCGTCATCACCGCAAAGCCTACCGCCACGATCGAGACGATCGGCATGATCGGATTGCCGACCAGGAACTTGATGACATAGCCGAAGGGCGTATGCTCCTTGGCTGTGTGGACACGTTCGTCCGGCTTGCGCTCGATCCGGGCTGCGCTCAGCGTGACCGATCCGGCGAAGGCGCCGAACAGGAACAGAACCGCGCCCAGCAAGAACCCACCGCCTGCGCCTTCCGGCAACAGATACGTGGGGTTCAGCAGCTGCATTGCGCCCAGGAAGATCATGTAGACCGAGGGTGGAACCATGATGGCACGCACCCACCAGGGCGTCCGCGCGCGCAACCAATCCGAGCTGCGGTCGAACACGCGGCTCAACCGGCCCGAGACACCGCCCATCACCGGCAGGTAGATCAGCGCCACGATCAGCGAGGCCGACAGAACGAAGATCAGCGTGACCGGCAGCATACCCATGAATTCGCCCGGAATGCCCGGCCAGAACAGCATGGGAAGAAATGCGCACAGCGTCGTGGCGGTTGACGAGACGATGGGCCAGAACATCCGCTGGGCTGCCTCGACATAGGCGTGCATCGGGCCGACGCCTTCCTTGATGCGTTTGTCGGCATACTCCACGACCACGATCGCGCCATCGACCAGCATCCCCACAGCCAGGATCAGGCCGAACATGACGATGTTCGAGATGCTGACGCCCATGATGGCCAGGAACGCGAAGCACAACAGGAACGAGGTCGGAATCGCGAATCCCACCAGCAGCGCCGCGCGGGTACCCAGCGAAGCCAGTACCACGATCATCACAAGCGCGATGGCCGTCAGAACCGACCCTTCCAGCTGGCTGACCATCGAGCCGACGATGCGGCTCTGGTCATTAGAAGTGCCGACATTCACGGCAGCCTGCAGCTCGGCCGGCCACTTGGTCTCGGCCTTGGCGACGGTCTCTTTCACCTGGGCCACGGTGTCGATCAGGTTGAAACCCTTGCGTTTGACGACCTGCAGCGCCACGGTCGGTTCGCCGTTGAAGCGGGCGGTCCCTTCGCGGTCTTCGAAGGTATAGTTGATCTCGGCCAGTTCGCCCAAGGTCACGACCCGGTCGCCATTGACCTTGATCGGCAGTCCATAGACATCCTGTGCGGTCTTGAAGGACGAAGGAATCTTGACCGAAAACGCACCCTGTTCGGTTTCGACCTCACCAGCGGCGATCAGCTGGTTGTTGTTCTGCACGACGTTGATCAGCTCGGCCGCGGTGACGTTGTACGCCTCAAGCCGCAGCGGATCGATGACCACTTCCAGCATTTCATCGCGGTTGCCGGCGATCCCGGCCTCAAGGACCGAATCCAGCGCCTCGAGCTCGTCCTGAAGGTCCTTGGCGACCCGCGCCATCGTGCGTTCGGGCACGGCACCCGACAGGTTCACGATGACGATCGGGAATTCCGAGAAGTTGATCTCGGTCAGCGTGTATTGCTCGGCGCCTTCGGGGAAGTCGGCCTGCGCGCTGTTCATCGCGTCGCGCACGTCAGCGGTAATGGCTGTCTTGTCCCAGCCAAAGTCGAACTCCAGTGCGATCCCCGCATAGCCCTCGGCGGCGGTGGCGGTCATCTCCTTCAGGCCGTCCAGATCCGCAAGCTCGGTTTCCATCGGCTTGATCAGCAGGTTTTCACTGTCTTCGGCCGAAATGCCCGGAAACTGAACCGACACGAACAGGGCCGGAATCTCGATGTCCGGTTCACCTTCTTTGGGCAGGCTGACATAGGCAAACCCGCCGATGATCAGCGAGATGGCAATGAATGCCAGAACCATTCTGGCCCTGTCGGCGGCCCAGCTGACTATGCCCGTCATTGGGAAACGTCCTTATAGGTGGGCGCTACGACCACACCCGCAGTCACGAACTCTTGTCCGACCACGATAATGTCTACGGTTTCCGCAAGACCGCCGACCCAAACACCGTCGGCCGTATCGCGCAACAGGCGGATGGGTACGAAATCGACGATATTACCGGCTCCGACCGTCCGAACGCCTAGCTGGCCTTCGTTGTTCAGCGTCAACGCCGATTGCGGCAGCAGGTGAGCCTTGGCGCCTTCGGCCGCGATGCGGATGCTTGCGGTCTGCCCGTCCCGGATCAGAAGCTCGGGGTTCGGGATGGTAACTTCCACCTCGAATGTGCGGGTTGTGTCGTCCGCCGAACGGCTGAGGAAGGTCACACGGCCCTCGACCTGCAATCCGGTCACCAATTGTGCCTGCGCCGGAGCGCCGACGGTGACACGGTTCACTTCGGTTTCGGGAACAAAGCCAACCAGCTTGATCGGATCAAGCTGGATCACGGTCGCGCACAACGATCCGGGCTGCATCAGACTGCCCAATTCGGCGGCATCGCTTTCCAGAAGGCCCTGAAACGGGGCCTCGATGGTGATGCGGTCCAATTCCAGTTCGGCAGCCGCAACCGCCGCCTCCGCCGCCTCGATGCCCGCCTCCGTAGCCTTCAACTCGGCCTCGGCCGCCTTGATACCGGCCTTTGCGGTACTCATCTCGGCCTCGGCCGCGATCCGCCGGGTTTCGGAGCCGAAGCCAGTTTCCGACAGTTTGCGGGCTGCAATCAGGTTTATTTCGGCCTCGGCAACGCGCGCATGCGCTTCCTCCAGCCGTGCTTCGGCTTCGGGCACACGGCTTTCCGCCTCCAGCTTGGCCGCCTTGGCTTGGGCAAGCTGTGCCGGGCGTGAGCCGGGATCCAATTCGCACAGCAGATCGCCGGCCTCGACGAAGGTGCCCTTACGCTTGGGTTCCGAAATGACGGTTGACGTCGTTTCCGCCAGAACTTCGACCTGACGGATTGCTTTGGTTTCACCGCGCAGCAAAACCGCGCTGTCGATTTCGCGCGCAGTGGAGCGCAACGCAACAACCCCAACGGCCTGCACGGCCGAGGCGTCGTTTGCTTCAGCGCCAGCGTCAGACTGGCTCGCAGCATCTTCGCGACCGGCAAATGCAAACAGGGCATCGCGCTCGAAAACCACGAAATACAATGCAACGATGACCAATGCGGCGTTGACGAGGGATATCAATCGCATGCCGTCATTCTCCTTGAAATATTATGTCCGCACAAATGCCGATGAGCACGCAATGACATGGGGGCGTGCGTGCGCGAAGTCCATACTGAACTGAATAGTTCGGTTTGTTTTTTTTCGCAAGAGCGCCCTGACGCTGAGCAATTGTGCATTTCGGGTACTTGGCTTGCTGATGGTGCCGGGGTATGACATGGCGCCAGAAAGCTGAATGCAACGCCCGGGGGCAGGAATGAGCGACGTCGACAGTTTCATTGATGAGGTCACCGAAGAGGTGCGCCGCGACCGGCTCTACCTGCAGCTGCGTCGATGGGGCTGGGTCGGTGTTCTGGCCGTTGTTCTGATCGTGGGCGGCGCCGCTTTCAATGAATACCGCAAGGCGCGCGATGCCAGTCAGGCCCAGAAGCTGGGCGACGATATTCTGGCCGCGATGCAGCTTAACGACGCTGCCGAACGTGCGGATGCGTTGGCGCAGGTCACGGCCAATTCGGCCGGCGAACAGGCTGTTTTCGGCTTTCTCCTCTCGGGCGCATTGTCCGAGTCGGGATCGGTCGAACAGGCCGTTGAACAGCTGAACGCGATTGCGGTTCAGGGTGATCTTCCGGAAATCTACCGCTCGATCGCTGCCTTCAAGGCCCTATTGTTGCAGTCCGAAACCATGCCCGCCGCCGAGCGCCGGCAACAGTTCGAGGCACTGGCCGCTCCGGGCGCGCCGCTGCGTCTACTGGCAGAAGAACAACTGGCCCTGATCGACCTCACCGATGGTGACACTCAGGCCGCGCTGGAACGTCTGCAGTCCATCCGTCAGGATGCAGAGGTCAGTGCCGACATCCAGCAGCGTGCAACCCAATTGATCGTCGCGCTGGGCGGAACGCCCGAACCGATCACCGCACAGCAGGGTTGATACGCGGCCCATTTCAGTGAACCAAGACAGGCGAGTTCGGAGTTTCATGGCAAAAAGACTATTTTCCCGATTTGGTTTGCCGGTCGCAGCCCTGGCGCTGACGGCGCTGAGCGCCTGCGAGGAACCCGAAGTGATCCTGCCGGGCGAGCGTGAAGACATCCGCCCGGCCCAGGATCTGGAAACCGTTCAGACGACCGGTGCCAAACCGATCAGCCTGCCGGCCGCAAAGCGCAACGCCGAATGGGCGCAGAGCCCGGGAACCGCGGCTTTCCGTACCACCAACGCGGCGCTCAGCCCCGCGCCGCAGCGCATCTGGTCAACCTCGATCGGGGCCGGCGACGGGCGCAAACAAAGGATCACCGCTGATCCGGTCGTCGCAGGTGGCCTGATCTACACCCTGGACGCGGCGGCAACCGTTTCCGCTGTCTCTCCCCAGGGGCAACTGGTCTGGAGCACAAACCTCGTCCCCGCCACGGATGGCGAAGAGCAGGCAACCGGGGGCGGCATCGCCTATGCAGACAACACGCTGTACGTTTCGTCCGGTTTCGGGCGTCTGACCGCTCTGGATGCGCGCACCGGCGGAATTCGCTGGCAAAAGAAGCTGAACGCGACGGGTAGCGGAGCGCCGCTGGTTTCTGGCGGCCTGCTTTACCTTGTGGCGGGGGATCAGACTGGCTGGGCGGTTGATGCAAAGGACGGGCGCATTGCCTGGCAGATCGAGGGCACGCCCAGCGTGGGCAATGTTCTGGGCGCTCCGGCACCAGTATTGGCGAACGAGTTCGCAGTCTTTGCGTTTGGGTCCGGTGATGTGGCGGCCGCTTTCCGCAAAGGCGGTATCCGTCGCTGGAACGCGTCTGTCGCCGGCGGCCGCAGGGGGCGGGCCGCAGCGCAGATCGTGGATGTGACGGGCGGCCCGATCGTATCCGGAAACTCGATCTATATCGGCAACCACTCGGGACGCACGGTCGCCTTCGACGCCAGCTCGGGGGAACGGATCTGGACCGCTTTCGAAGGCGCGGTCGATACCGTCTGGCCAGTCGGCAACAGCGTTTTCCTGATCAGCGACCGCAGCCAGTTGGTGCGGTTGGACGTGTCAGACGGGTCTGTGGTCTGGGCCATCGACCTGCCGGGCTTCGTCAAGGACAAGCCCAACCGTCGCGGACCGATCTTTGCGCATTACGGCCCCATCATGGCGGGCGGACGTATCGTCATCGGCTCGAACGACGGTTATCTGCGGTTCTACAACCCAGTCGACGGCACGCTGGTGCATCAGGTCGAGGTTCCGGGCGGGGCGACAACGGCACCGGTCGTCGCGAACCAGACCCTCTACGTGGTTTCGACCAAAGGGCAACTGCACGCTTTCCGTTGACGACAAGATGCGTTAAAGGGCGCGTCTGAGTCTTGAAAGTTGAGTATCATGTCTTTGACCCTCGCCATCGTGGGGCGCCCCAATGTGGGCAAATCCACCCTGTTCAATCGCCTTGTGGGCAAGCGCCTTGCGCTGGTGGACGACCAGCCCGGCGTTACCCGCGATCTGCGTGAGGGCGAAGGGCGGCTGGGTGACCTGCGCTTTACCGTGATCGACACGGCCGGGCTGGAGGATGCCACCGACGACAGCCTGCAGGGCCGGATGCGGCGCCTGACCGAGCGTGCCGTGGACATGGCCGATGTCTGCCTGTTCATGATCGACGCCCGTGTGGGCCTGACCCCGACCGACGAGATGTTTGCCGAGATTCTGCGCAAGCGGTCCAAGCATGTGATCCTGGCGGCCAACAAGGCCGAGGGGGCGGCGGCGGATGCCGGTGTGCTCGAGGCGTACAACCTGGGTCTAGGCGAGCCGATCCGCCTGTCGGGTGAGCATGGCGAAGGCATGACCGACCTTTACGCGGCGTTGATGCCTTTGGCTGACGCCATGGAGGAAAAACAGCCAGAGGACGTTCCGCAAACGGATATCGATCTGGACGAGGATGGGGAAACCGAGGGCGAAGCCCCTGCAATTACGCCGGACAAGCCGTTGCAGGTGGCCGTTGTCGGGCGTCCGAATGCGGGCAAGTCCACACTGATCAACAAGATCCTGGGCGAAGATCGTCTTCTGACCGGTCCCGAGGCCGGCATTACCCGTGACGCCATCAGTCTGAAGTTGGATTGGGGTGGCACCCCCATGCGCATCTTTGACACCGCCGGTATGCGCAAGAAGGCCAAGGTACAGGAAAAGCTCGAGAAACTCTCGGTGTCGGACGGCCTGCGCGCCGTCAAGTTCGCCGAAGTCGTGGTTGTCCTGCTGGATGCAGCGATCCCGTTCGAACAGCAGGACCTGCGCATTGCCGATCTGGCCGAACGTGAAGGCCGTGCCGTGGTGATCGCGGTGAACAAGTGGGATGTCGAGGATAACAAGCAGGAGAAGCTGCGCGAGCTCAAAACCTCGTTCGAACGCCTGCTTCCCCAACTGCGCGGCGCACCTCTGGTGACCGTGTCGGCAAAGACGGGCAGGGGGTTGGAGCGGCTGCGTGATGCGATCCTGCGCGCCCACGATGTCTGGAACCGTCGGGTTCCCACCGCGGCCCTGAACCGCTGGCTGACCGCCATGTTGGAGCAGCACCCACCGCCAGCCCCCCAGGGGCGCAGGATCAAGCTGCGCTACATGACCCAGGCAAAGACGCGCCCGCCGGGCTTTGTCGTCATGTGCTCGCACCCGGACAAGATGCCGGAAAGCTACTCGCGGTATCTGGTCAACGGTCTGCGCGAGGATTTCGATATGCCCGGAACCCCGATCCGGCTGACGCTGCGCGGGCAGGGGGACAAGAACCCCTACAAGGGGCGCCGCAAGAAAAACGCGGGTGCGCTGGCCAAACATCTCAAGGGCAAGGCGTAACTGCGCCAATTTTCAGCATTTTCGGGCTTGGGGCGTGACAGCCCTCAAGCATCGCGCTAGCATTCGCATGCGTGCATTCATTTCGCGCGCGATTTGCGCGTGCCAGTGACGTGCAAAATTTCGCAAGGACTATTGAACCGGACCATCGTGGGGAGCGGGCTGGATGGACCTGAGAGAATATACGAGACAGTACGCGGTGCAGGACAATCGGCTGGCCGCGCTCAGCTATTTCGGGACGTTCGTGGTGTATTTCGCATCGCTGACGCTGGCGATCGTCTATGAGGATCAGTGGTTCATCATGATCCCGGCTGGGATCGTGTTCGCCTTTTCGGCAGTGCGTCTCTATGTTCTTCAGCATGATTGCGGTCATCATTCATTGTTCGAAACCCGACGGCAGAATGAATGGGCTGGCCACGTGCTGTCGCCGTTCACCTTCGCTCCGTTCGAAGTGATGAAACAGAACCACAATCTGCATCACGCGGGCATCGGCAATCTCGAGCATCGGGAGACCGGGGAAATCAACACGATGACCTTGCGGGAATGGAATGAAGCGGATTGGAAAACCCGTCTGTTCTACAGGCTTTACCGCAATCCCTTCATCCTGGTGCCGGTCGGGGCCCTGTTCACGTATTTCATCCGCTATCGCTGGCCCAAAAACACGGTGCGGTTCGGCGTCCGTGGGGTCGTGCTGCACAACTTGTCCATCGTGGTTTTCCTCGGGCTGTTGTATTGGATTGCTGGCATGACGGGCATACTCGTCTGGCTGGCCTTCTCGTTTCTCGGTGGAATGCTGGGTGTGTTTCTAGTGTATCTTCAGCACAATTTCGAGGACACCTACTGGGATCGCCGCCCGGATCTGGACCCGCAACTGGCTGCGCTTCAGGGCTCGTCAGCACTGGATTTCGGATGGTGGTTCGACAATGCGGTCGCCTGCATCACGCTGCATGACATCCACCATTTCAATGCCCGCATCCCGTCCTACCGCCTGCGCGCCTGTCACTACAACCTGCCACCTGAATACACACCCCGCCGGATCAAGTTTCCCGAGGCGGTGGCCGCGCTGAACCTGAAACTGTGGGATGAAGATGCCAAGCGGCTCGTTCCCTTTCCGCGGCAAGGTGAAACCGGTGAGCTGGCCCGGGGCAGTTAAAGGTGGTTTTCCGAAGGTTGTGCAGAGCAAAGCCTTGCCTTGCTGCCTGTCGGACGTAGTTTTTGAGTTGGATCGTTTAGGAGTTTTGGAATGACAGCGGTGACCAAGGTTCGCGGCATCGGAGAAGCACTTGGCCGCGCTCTCAACGACAATGGCATCAAGACGGCCGAGGAACTGGCCAAGGCCAAGCCGGCTGCGCTGGTCGCCGTTCCCGGTATCGGAGCGCGCCGGGCGCCCGGATTGATCGCCGCCGCCAAACAGGCCACCTCCGGCGCTGCGCCCGTCGCCAAAACCCGCTCGCAGAAGGCCCCTGCGCGGAAGGCGGCGCAACCTCGGACCTCAGCTGCTGCGCGCAAGGCCGACGCAGAAGCCAAGGTGGCAGCCGAGAAAGCCGAAGCAGAGGCCAAGGCCCGGAAGAAGGCCAAGGCCAAAGCCAAGGCCGAAAAGGCAGCGAAGAAAAAGAAAGAGATGGAAGCGGCGATCTCGAAGGCGAAGGAAAAGATAAAATCCAAGGCCAAGTCGAAAAAAGACAAGAAATCCAAGAAGGAAAAAGAGAAGGCCGGCGGTGAGTCCAACAAAGACAAAAAGGACAAGAAGGCCAAGAAAAAGGCAAAGAAGTAGTCACTTCTTTGCCTTGATCCGAAGCAATGCGGTCGCGGCTGGCGTGACCGCTAAAAGTTACGCCAGCGTGCCGTCAGCCTGCAGGGTCAGCTTGCCGCCAAGATACGGCGAAAGAACCTCGGGCAAGGTCACGGTGCCATCGGCGTTCTGGCCGTTTTCCAGAACCGCGATCAAGCAGCGCCCCACCGCCAGGCCCGATCCGTTCAGCGTGTGCACGAATTCAGGTTTGCCACCGCCCTCAGGCCGGAAGCGCGCATTCATGCGACGGGCCTGGAAATCTCCGCAGGTCGAAACCGAGCTGATCTCGCGATAGGTGTTCTGGCCGGGCAGCCAAGCCTCGATGTCGAAAGTCCGCCGCGCGCCAAACCCCATGTCGCCGGTGCACAAGACGACGGTACGGTAGGGAATGCCCAGCTTTTCCAGGATGCCTTCGGCACAGCGCAGCATGCGCTGCTGTTCGTCGTCCGATTTGTCGGGATGCGTGACCGAGACCATCTCGACCTTTTCGAACTGGTGCTGGCGCAGCATGCCGCGCGTGTCCTTGCCGGCCGAGCCCGCCTCGGAGCGGAAGCACAGCGAATGTGCCGTGTAGCGGCGCGGCAGATAGCTTTCCTCGATGACGCAACTGTTGACGATGTTGGTCAGCGACACCTCGGAGGTCGGGATCAGCCACCACCCCTCGCGGGTTTGGTAGCTGTCCTCGCCGAACTTCGGCAGCTGGCCGGTGCCCTGCATCATCTCGGAGAGCACCAGAACCGGACCATTCACTTCGGTCAGACCGTTCTCGTTGGTGTGCGTATCCAGCATGAACTGCGCGAGCGCCCGATGAATGCGCGCCACACCGCCCGACAGCAGCACGAAACGAGATCCTGCCAGCTTGGCGGCAGTCTCGAAATCCATGCCGTTCTGTACCGAGGCGATCTCGAAGTGTTCCTTCGGTTCAAAGTCATAGTCCCGCGGCGTGCCCCAGCGTTTGACTTCGACATTGTCATTCTCGTCTTTGCCGTCGGGTACGTCCTCGGCCGGCAAGTTCGGGATGCGAACCAACTGGTCAGTCAGAAGGGCGTCGATATCCTTGGCCTCGGTCTGCATACGGGCGATTTCGGCCTTTTTCTCGGCCACAAGTGCCCGAAGACGCTGGAACTCGGCTTCGTCGCCGCGCGCCTTGGCTGCGCCGACTTCCTTGCTGGCCTTGTTCTGTTCAGCCTGCGCCGTTTCGGCTGCCAGGATCTTGGCCCGACGGCTTTCATCCAGGCGCAGCAGGTCTGACGATACCGGAGCTTCCCCCCGGCGCGCGAGCGCGGCGTCGAAAGCTGCTGGGTTTTCGCGAATTGCGCGGATGTCGTGCATAGGTCAGATCCTTGGCAAGTGAATCACTAGGCCCGCTTATGCACCATCTGACCGGCAGGGTGTAGCACCGGGTTGGAAAATCGGCCTAGTTGTCGGTGTCTTCAACCGCTTCATGTGCCAGTCGACCGTCCCAGGGATGGTTCGGGATCTTCAGCGCGGGCGGGTCGGCAACGTAGGACGGCGTCATGATCTGAACACCGTTCTCGTTGAACACCTCGACGATGTTGCGGTGGAGGTCGGACTTGATCCGCGGGATCGAGTTGCCACGGGTCGTGTAGGCGTTGATCTGGTAGTTGATCGCGTAATCGGCCAGCGCGGTCCACAGGACAAATGGCTCGGGGCGGGCGCGAAGGCCATCGGTACGGCGGGCTGCCTCGATCAGCATGGCTTCGACCTTTTCGGGGGGCTCTTCATAGCCGATCCCGACCGTCGTGTGCAAAAGCAGGCCCTTGCCGTCGGTCTGCTTGGAAAAATTGACCACGTCCGAGTTCATCAATTGGGCGTTGGGAATCGAGATCAGCTCGTTCTTGATGGACTTCAGGTGGGTTTCCATAAGTTTGATCTGCACGACATCACCGATGTGGTCACCGATCTGGATGCGGTCACCGATCGACGTCGACCGGCGATAGATTACGAACAGTCCAGCCAGCATGTTGCTGACAACCGAGTTCGCGCCCAGCGAGAGCATTGCACCAACCAGGATGGTCAGCCCCTGAAAGGCCGCCGAGTCCGAGCCCGGGATGTACGGAACCGCAAAGACAAGGGCGATCAGGATCACCACGACACGCGCGATGTTGAACGTGGGATTGACCCAATGTTTCTCGAAATCGCCCATGTCGAAAGTGCCGGCCTCGACCGCGTCGAAGAACACCCGCATGCCCTTGATGATGTACATCGTCACCCAAGCGATCAACGCCAGCATGATCATGTTCGGGATATAGCTGAGAATACCCCGGAAAATCAGCAGAACCGGTTCGGTCAGGTAGGTCAGCAGCAGCTGCGCAAAGTACCGCGACTCGGCAAATGCCAGCAGGACGAACGACAGATAGTAATAGAAACCCAGAAAGAAGATGATCAGCAGGCCAAAATTCAGCCCGTATCGGATCAGTGCGGCAATCGCCTCGGCCTGTACGCTCTTGGCGGTAGCTTCCTCAACGTCCCTCAAGTATCGCCGGACAAAGATCAGCGTGCGTCGCCGAACGCGCCTGTGCAGCCACAGGATCACCAGGACGAAGACGATGAACCCCAACGTCCACGCCGCCGCTTCGATCGCACCCGACACACGCGCCTCGTCCGTGCGGTTTGCCCGGTAAGCCATGATCGCGTCCCTGATGGCGTCGCCATGCAAGACCGTCAGGACGCTCAGTTCCATCTGCTCCAGCTCGGCATCGGCCTCGGTGACGATGGTGACCATCTGCCCGTCCGCCAGAATGCGGGTGCCTATCTCGGTGTCCTGATAGGTGATGTCGACATCCGTGGCATCCGAGGATTCGGCGACCTTGATGATCGCGTCCTGAATGTTTTCGGCCCTTTCCGGAGCGGGCAGGGCGCTGGAGCCTCGAATGTGAAACAAGGTGTCGCCGTCAACGATGACCGGAGCCATGAAGGTCTCGGCGGCGGCGCTGTCGGCTTCGGGTACGTCCTGCGGGGCATCCTGTGCCATGACAGGCACCGAAAAGGCCCAAGCCGCAAACAGCATGGACAGCAAAACACCCAATGGAAATGGGGCCTTGACGAAACTCCGCATGGGTCCTCCCTGACTTTGACTATACCCAAAGCCCCGTACCATCCTAGTGGATATCTGCGGTGTAATTCATCATCTTCGGGGATCGTGACACTGTCGCACGGCATGCCAAGTCGGGCATCGCTTGCAAAGGTTGATTTCAAAGCATAGTTTCCCGGCAAATTCGCGGTGCTCACTCCGCGACCTCAAGAAAAAAGGAATGTCCCATGGAAGGTGGCGCAATCGCCCAGTTTCTCCCGCTCATCCTGATCTTCGCGATCATGTACTTTCTGCTGATCCGTCCGCAGCAGAAGAAGATGAAGGAACATCAGGCCATGGTCGAGGCAGTGCGCCGCGGCGATCAGGTCGTCACTCAGGGTGGCCTCATCGGCAAAGTGTCGAAGGTCAAGGAAGGCGAAAACGAGATCGAGGTCGAGATCGCGGACGGTGTCCGGGTTCGTGTGGTCAAGTCGACCATCGCTCAGGTGCTGAACAAGACCGAACCGGCGAAGTAATTTCGCGTCGCAACTTCCTGAAAAGGCAGGGTAATGCTGCAAATTGATACCTGGAAACGGGTCCTGATCTGGCTGGTCTGCGTGGTTGGCCTGCTGATGGCCCTGCCGAACGCGTTTTACACGCGGGTCGAACAATCGAACGACGCCAAGGCCGCCATCGAACTGGGCATCGACACGCCCGAGATGCAGGCGCAAGCAGAACAATGGCCCGACTGGTTGCCGTCGTCATTGGTCAACCTGGGGCTTGATCTGCGCGGTGGGGCGCATCTGTTGGCCGAAGTTCAGGTTGGCGATGTCTACGAGACACGGATGGAGGCCATGTGGCCCGAAGTTCGTGATGCCCTGCGGGACGAACGGGCGACGGTCGGAACCATCCGCCGTCAACCCTCGGCCCCGGATGAGATTCGCGTTCGCATCAGCCAGCCGGACGGGATGCCAAGCGCTCTGGAAGCGGTGCGCGGGCTGGCCCGTCAGGTGCAGACGCTGACCGGCGTCGGTGCCACGGATATCGAAGTCAGCGCCGACGGCGACACCCTGATCGTAAAGCTGTCCGAGGCGGAAAAACTGGCCTCGGATGATCGCACGGTGCGTCAGGCTCTGGAAATCGTGCGCCGCCGGATCGACGAGGTTGGCACTCGTGAGCCGACCATCCAGCGTCAAGGCACCGACCGGATCCTGATTCAGGTGCCCGGGATCGGCAGTGCCAGCGAGTTGAAGGACATCATCGGTACCACGGCGCAACTGACCTTCAATCCGGTCGTGGCCCGCGGCACCGATCCGGACGTCGTGCCCGGCGTCGGTGAAGAGGTCGTGCCGTCGATCGACGAAAACGGCGTGTACTACACCATCGAATCCGCACCCGTCGTGACGGGCGAGGAATTGGTCGACGCGCAGCCTTCCTTCGATCAGAACGGACGCCCGGCGGTCAGCTTCCGGTTCAACACATCCGGCGCCCGCAAATTCGGCGATTACACCCGTGACAATATCGGTGCCCCTTTTGCAATCGTGCTGGATGACGAGGTGATCTCGGCTCCGGTGATCCAAAGCCATATCCCTGGCGGTTCCGGCATCATCACCGGCAACTTCACCGTCGAAGAAAGCACGAACCTCGCTGTTCTGCTGCGTGCCGGCGCGCTGCCGGCGGGTCTTGAGTTCCTCGAAGAACGTACGATCGGCCCCGAACTGGGCCAAGACAGCATCGACGCGGGTAAGGTCGCGACCACCGTCGCTTTTGCAGCAGTCTTGATCTTCATGGCGCTCAGCTATGGTCTTTTTGGCGTCTTCGCCAACATCGCTTTGCTGATTAACGTCGGGCTGATCTTTGGGCTGTTGTCATTGATTGGCGCGACATTGACCTTGCCAGGCATTGCCGGGATCGTCTTGACGGTCGGTATGGCGGTGGATGCCAATGTGCTGATCTTCGAACGTATCCGCGAAGAGCTGAAATCGGCCAAAGGCCCCGCTCGGGCAATCGATCTGGGCTATGAAAAGGCCCTGTCGGCCATCCTGGATGCCAACATCACGACCTTCATCACTGCCGTCATTTTGTTCGCCATCGGCAGCGGCCCGGTTCGCGGCTTTGCCATCACTCTTGGCCTGGGCATTCTGACGTCGGTCTTCACCGCGATCTTCGTGACGCGGCTGATGATCATCATGTGGTTCGAACGGCGCCGCCCGAAAACGATCGAGGTTTGACATGAGACTGAAACTCGTACCCGAAAACACCTCGTTCGATTTTTTCAGCCGCTGGCAGCTGTGGCTGGGCATCTCGGGCCTGATGATGGTTATCGCATTCGCCTCGTTCATGCTGCAGGGTTTGAACTTCGGGATCGACTTCCGGGGCGGTACCACGATCCGGACGCAGAGCACGCAGGAACTGGACGTCGGAGTTTATCGCGACGCCATTGCGCCGCTGGGCCTCGGGGATGTCACCATCACCGAGATCTTCGACCCGACGTTCGGGCCTGATGAGAACGTGGCCATGATCCGCATTCAAGCGCAGGACGGTGCCGAGTCTGTCACGGCCGACACCATCGCGGCAGTCGAAGGCGCCTTGCAGGCGGTAATCCCAGATATCCAGTTCGTTTCGGTGGAATCCGTGGGCCCGAAAGTCTCGGGCGAGCTGATCCAAACAGCTGTGATTGCTGTGGTTCTGGCGATCGGAGCGGTGCTGGTCTACATCTGGCTGCGGTTCGAATGGCAGTTTGCGCTGGGAGCGGTCGCCGCGCTGGTGCATGACGTGTTGCTGACGATCGGTATTTTTTCCGAGCTGCAGATCCGGTTCGACCTCGCGATTATCGCCGCGCTTCTGACAATCGTCGGTTACTCGCTGAACGATACTGTGGTCGTGTTCGACCGGGTGCGCGAGAACCTGCGAAAATACAAGAAGAAGGACCTGAAAGAAGTTCTGAACATCTCGATCAACGAAACGCTCAGCCGAACCGTCATGACGTCGGTCACCACGTTGCTGGCACTTGTCTCGCTGTATGTGCTCGGCGGCGACGTGATCCGCGGGTTCGTCTTCGCGATGATCTGGGGCGTGATCGTAGGGACCTATTCGTCGGTTTTCGTGGCCTCGACCATCCTGCTGTGGCTGGGGGTCAAACGCGATTGGTCCAAGCCATCGAACACGGCCGGCAACCAGTTTGCCAATATTGATGCCTGATGTGTTCGGCCAATCCCCAACGGGATTGGCCGTCATCATTTTTGCAGCCCTCGCGGGTGGAATCGTTCGAGGGTTTTCCGGGTTCGGCACCGCGCTGATCTTTCTGCCGCTGTCGACGCCTTATCTTGGTCCGTTCGGGGCTTTGATCGCGTTGACCTGCATGGATGTCTTCGGGCCACTTCCCAATCTGCGCCGCGCCTGGGTTGATGTCGACAAACGCGATCTCGTGCGACTTGTCGTCGGGTGTGCACTTTTGCTGCCGGTCGGACTGTCGATATTGACCCGAGTCCAGCCTGAGGTTTTTCGCTACGCCGTCAGCCTCGTGACCCTGTTCATGCTGGTCGTGCTGATTTCGGGGCTGCGGTACAACGGCGAAGTCCGGCGCAACATGGTAACTGCCATCGGCGCTGCGGCCGGCTTTTTGGGGGGCGTTGCAGGCATCCCGGGTCCGGCGGTAATCCTGTTCTACATGTCTCGCCCGTTGCCTGTGGCAGTTGTTCGGGCCACGATCCTGCTGTTCCTTCTGGCCTTTGATTTTCTGATCTTCGGATATCTCGCTGCGTTCGGGCAATTGACCTGGTCAACGGTTGGGTTGGGGCTGGCGCTTGCCGTTCCGAATCTGGCAGGAAATTGGCTGGGCGGCTGGATGTTTCAGCCTGCCAGGGAACGGGTCTACCGCGTGATCGCGTATGCAGTCATCGCTGCTGCGGCCTTGTCGGGCTTGCCGCTTTGGGGATAGAAGATCACATGCGTCTGAACGAGATCACATATACCAACGCAGTTCCGATTGATGGCTATGGGCCGGGATTTTTTCGGATAGGCGGCGAGGTTCACGAAGGCAGTGTTCTGACAGGCCCCGGAGGGACCGGACCTTGGGGCGGTTTTGCGGACAGCGAGAGCCTTCTAGGGCTGGCCAATCAGGTTGACGTTCTGTTCATCGGCACCGGCGCTGATCTTTCTCACATACCATCTGATTTGCGGTCGACCCTCGAAGAGGCCGGCATCGGGGTCGAGATCATGAACTCGCCCGCCGCCTGCCGCACCTACAACGTGCTTTTGTCCGAGGGGCGCCGCATCGCTCTGGCCCTGTTGCCGGTCTGACCGCTTCATCTGGCCCCTCACATCCCGCCCCGCCAAAAGGCCCTGCGGCAAATCCGTCCTTTTTCCCCCGCAACCAATCGGATAAGCGGGTCTCATGACACTGACCGTGACCGACCTTGCCATCGCCCGAGGGGGTGTGCCCGTGCTCGAAGGCCTCAGTTTCGCGCTGCCCCCGGGCAAGGCGCTGATCCTGCGCGGCCCGAACGGGATCGGCAAGACCACCCTTCTGCGCACGCTGGCCGGTCTGCAACCGCCGCTCTCGGGCCGGATTGAGGGGGCCGAAGACCGGATCGCCTATGCCGCCCATTCCGACGGGCTGAAACCCACCCTGACCGTGACCGAGAACCTGACCTTCTGGGCCTCGGTCTTTGGCACGCGTGACACACAGCCGGCGCTGGAGGCCTTCGCCCTGAACGAACTGGCCGATCGTCACGCAGGCAACCTGTCGGCGGGCCAGAAACGCCGGCTGGGTCTGGCCCGAATGCTGGTGACCGGCCGCCCGATCTGGATGCTGGACGAACCCACCGTGTCACTGGACACGACCGCCGTGGCAATGTTCGCCGATGCAGTGCGGACGCATCTGGGGCAGGGCGGCTCGGCCCTGATTGCCACCCATATCGACCTGGGCCTTGATGGTAAGGTCCTGGATGTCGGCCTCAACAAGGCGCGCCCCAAGGCGCTGGATGACTTCGACGGAGGCTTTCTGTGATCGCCCTGCTGTTGCGCGACCTGAAACTGTCCTTCCGCGCGGGCGGAGGGTTCGGCCTCGGGCTGGCCTTCTTCCTGATCGTCACCGTTCTGGTGCCGTTTTCGGTGGGTCCGCAATCCTCGCTGTTGGCGACAATCGCGCCGGGGGTGCTGTGGCTGGGCGCATTGCTGGCCTGCCTGCTGTCGCTGGATCGCCTGCTGGCACTGGATTGGGAGGACGGGTCGCTCGATCTGCTGGCCACCGCGCCGCTGCCGTTGGAATCGGTGGTCACGATCAAGGCGCTGGCGCATTGGATCACCACCGGCCTGCCGCTGGTGCTGGCCGCGCCGGTGCTGGGTGTGCTGCTGAACCTGCCCGGCCCCGGTTTCGGCTGGTTGGTCGTCTCGCTGCTGATCGGCACGCCCGCGCTCAGCGTGATCGGCACTTTCGGCGCAGCCCTGACCGTTGGGCTCAAACGCGGAGGCCTGCTGCTGTCGCTGCTGGTGCTGCCGCTTTACGTGCCCACGCTGATCTTCGGGGCCGAGGTCGCGCGCCGTGGTGCCACCGGGATGGAGGTCCAGACCCCGCTGCTGATGCTGGCCGGGATCACCGCCGCCACGGTCGCCCTTCTGCCTTTTGCCAGCGCGGCGGTGCTGCGCATCAACCTCAGATGATTGGGGCACGTTGACCGATGTCAATTGAGAACGCCCCCGACTCGGACTAGATAAGGCCCATGTCGATAGCAGCCAAAGCCAACGCCCTGTGGGAATACGCCAACCCGCGCAAGTTCCTCGCCACCAGCGAGCGGGTCCTGCCGTTCTTCTGGATCAGCTCGGCCCTGTTTCTGGTCGTCGGGCTGGTGTGGGGGTTCTTCTTCACGCCGGATGACTACAAGCAGGGGTCGACCGTCAAGATCATCTATCTACACGTGCCATCGGCGCTGATGGCCATCAATTGCTGGCTGATGATGCTGGTCACCTCGCTGGTCTGGCTGGTGCGCCGGCACCATGTCAGTGCCCTTGCCGCACGCGCCGCAGCGCCGATCGGCATCGTGATGACCCTGATCGCGCTGGCCACCGGCGCCATTTGGGGGCAGCCGATGTGGGGCACCTGGTGGGCCTGGGATCCGCGCCTGACCTCGTTCCTGATCCTGTTCCTGTTCTATCTGGGCTACATCGCCCTGTGGGAGGCGATCGAAGACCCCGACACGGCGGCGGACCTGACCTCGGTCCTGTGCATCGTGGGCTCGGTCTTTGCCATTCTCAGCCGCTATGCGGTGAATTTCTGGAACCAAGGCCTGCATCAGGGCGCATCGGTGATGCGCGCAGGTGCGATCACCGGCACGGACACCACCGAGAAGGTCAGCAACGTGTTCTTCTACCCGCTGCTGACCTGCATCATCGGCTTCGTGCTGCTGTTCATCGCGCTGGTCCTGTACCGAACCGGCACCGAAATCCGCGCGCGGCGCATCAAGGCGCTGCTGGCACGGGAAAGGGTAAACGGATGATGCCTGATCTGGGAAAATACGCCGAAACGGTTCTGTCCTCCTACGCGGCCTCGATCGTTTTGCTGGTGGCACTGGTGGTTTTCAGCATCCTGCGTGGTCGCAAGGTCCGGGCCGAGATGGAAAAGATCGAACAGAGGATGTCGCGCAATGGCTAAGATCTCGCCGTTGATGATTGCTCCACCACTGATTTTCGGAGCCTTTGCAGTGCTGGCTGCCATCGGCATGTTCCGCGAAGACCCCAACGCGCTGCCCTCGGCCCGCGAAGGCCAGCCCGCGCCGCCCGTTGTCCTGACCGAGTTTCCGGGCAAGCAGGGGTTCGACGACGCAACCCTGCGCGACGGCCAAGTCAAGCTGGTGAATTATTGGGCCAGCTGGTGTGCTCCCTGCCGGGCCGAGCATCCGAACCTTGAGCAACTGGCGCAGGAAGGTATTCCGGTCTACGGCATCAACTACAAGGACAAACTGGCGAATGCCGATGCGTTCCTGGCTGAGCTGGGCGATCCCTATGCCGCCATCGGGCGCGATGAAAATGGCCGCATGGGGTTGGACTGGGGCGTCTACGGCGTGCCCGAGACCTACGTGATCGACGGTGACGGCACGATCATCCTGCGGTTTGCCGGCCCGATCACCCAGCGCGTGATCGAGAGTACTATCCGACCCGCATTGGAAAAAGCCGCCGCGCAGTAACGCCGAGGCTAAAGGCGATACCCGCCAGAGACGGTCAGCACCTCTCCGGTGATGAAGGACGCGTCTTCGGATGCGAGGAAGCGAACTGCGCGCGCGATGTCTTCGGGGGTGCCAACACGCCCCAGCGCGGTGTTCTGAACGAACAAGTCGGTCAGATCGTCGGGTCTGGGGGCTTCGGGGATATTGATCGCTCCGGGCGCCACCGCGTTGACGCGAATGCCGTCCGGACCCAATTCTTTCGCCATGGCGCGGGTCCAAAGGTTCAGCGCAGCCTTGCTGGCCCCATAGGTCGCGGCGTCGCGCGGGGAAAGCTGGGCATTGACTGACGAGATACTGACGATCGACGCTCCCCGCCGAAGGTGAGGCAACGCGGCAGCCAGAAGCGCGGCCGGAACCAGCAGGTTGAGATCAAGAATAGCCCTGTGGTCCTTTCGGCTGAAGCTGTCCTTCGGCGTGGCCTGAACCAGCCCGGCATTGTTGATGATCACATCCAGCCGCCCGAACCTGTCGATGACGCGGCGCACCACGTCTTCGGGCTGACCTTCTTGCGTGAGATCGCGTTGCAGGGTCAGGGCCGGTCGGTCATCGGGCAAGGGCTGCGGTTCGGTCCTGTGCCACGTCAGGGCGACGCGATGATCCACGGCCAGATCAACCGCGATGGCCCGGCCAATTCCGCGAGCACCACCAGTTATCAAGGCAACTTTTTCCATGTCCCCAGCAGACCGCTTATCTGCACGGAACACAACGCGATAGTGGCCAGACCTGAAACGAAAAAGGGCGCCCGTTCGGGGCGCCCTTGCGTTCTTGGCTTTGTGCCGGCTTAGCTGGCCTTGGCCAGGTTCCGCAGCACATAGTGCAGCACGCCGCCGTTTTCGATGTATTCGATCTCGGGTGCGGTATCGATGCGGCACTTGAGCGTGATGGTCTTCTCGGTCCCGTCTGCGTAGGTGATGGTGCATGGCAACTCTTGCAGCGGCTGGATCGTGTCCAGACCGTGGATCGAGAAGGTCTCGTCGCCTTTCAAGCCCAGCGTCTTGCGGTTGTCGCCGGCGGTGAACTCGAACGGGATGACGCCCATGCCCACCAGGTTCGAGCGGTGGATACGCTCGAAGCTTTCTGCGATCACGGCCTTGACACCCAGCAGCGCGGTGCCCTTGGCCGCCCAGTCCCGCGAGGAACCGGCGCCATACTGCTCGCCACCGATCACGACCAGCGGAGTGCCTTCAGCCTGATAGGCCATCGATGCGTCATAGATCGAGGTCTGCTGACCATCGGGGCCTTTGGTGTAACCACCCTCGACGCCGTCCAGCATCTCGTTCTTGATGCGGATGTTGGCGAAGGTGCCGCGCATCATGACCTCGTGGTTGCCACGGCGCGACCCGTACGAGTTGAACTCGCGCGGTTGCACCTGGCGCTCCAGCAGGTATTTGCCCGCGGGGCTGGTGGTTGCAAACGAACCAGCCGGCGAGATGTGGTCGGTGGTGACCATGTCGCCCAGAATGGCAAGAACCTTGGCGCCTTCGATGTTCGAGATGGTGCCCGGCTGTGCCCCCATACCCTGGAAGTAGGGCGGGTTCTGGATATAGGTCGACGTCGGCGGCCAGTCATAGGTCTCGGCATCGGTGGTTTCGACCGATTGCCATTTCTCGTCGCCCTTGAAGACATCAGCGTATTTCGACTGGAATGCCTCGCGGGTTACGGTTGCCTCGACCAGTTCGGCGATCTCTTTCTGGGTCGGCCAGATGTCTTTCATGTAGACGTCGTTGCCGTCCTTGTCCTGACCGATCGGTTCCGAGGTCAGGTCGATGTCCAGCGTGCCGGCCAGCGCATAGACAACCACCAGCGGCGGCGAAGCCAGGTAGTTGGCGCGCACGTCGGGCGAGATCCGGCCTTCGAAGTTGCGGTTGCCCGACAGGACCGAGGTCGCCACAAGGTCGCCCTCGGCGATGGCTTCCGAGATCTCTTTCTGGATCGGGCCCGAGTTGCCGATGCAGGTGGTGCAGCCATAACCAACGAGGTTGAAGCCGATCTTGTCCAGATCTTCCTGCAGGCCAGCGGCCTCAAGATATGCGGATACGACCTGCGATCCCGGGGCCAGAGAGGTTTTGACCCACGGTTGGCGGTTCAGGCCCAAAGCCGCCGCCTTGCGTGCGACAAGGCCCGCACCGATCATCACATAGGGGTTCGAGGTGTTGGTGCACGACGTGATCGAAGCGATCACGACCTTGCCCGATTCCATGGTGTAGTCTTCGCCTTTGACCGGCACTTCCTTGCCCATCGGGCGCTTGAAAGTGTTTTCCATTTCCTGGCGGAAGGCAGCCTTGGCGTTGGTCAGGGGCACATAGTCCTGCGGACGCTTGGGACCCGAGATCGCCGGAACGATGGTGCTCATGTCCAGCGTCAGGGTGTCGGTGTAGACCGGGGCATAGTTCTCGTCGCGCCAGAAACCGTTTTCCTTGGCGTAGGCTTCGACCAGCGCGATGCGGTCCTCGTCACGGCCAGTGTTGCGCAGGTAGCGCAGGGTTTCGTTGTCGATCGGGAAAAAGCCGCAGGTCGCGCCGTATTCGGGCGCCATGTTGGCGATGGTTGCACGGTCGGCCAGCGGCAGACGGTCCAGGCCTTCGCCGTAGAATTCAACGAACTTGCCCACCACGCCCTTGGCGCGCAGCATCTCCACGACCTTCAGAACCAGGTCGGTGCCGGTGGTGCCTTCGACCATCTCGCCGGTCAATTCGAACCCGATCACTTCGGGGATCAGCATCGAGATCGGCTGACCCAGCATCGCGGCCTCGGCCTCGATCCCGCCAACGCCCCAGCCCAGAACGGCCATGCCGTTGACCATGGTGGTGTGGCTGTCGGTGCCGACCAGCGTGTCGGGATATGCGACTTCTTCGCCGTTCTGGTCGGTGTCGGTCCAGACGGTCTGGGCCAGGTATTCCAGGTTCACCTGGTGGCAGATGCCGGTGCCCGGCGGTACCACGCGGAAGTTGTTGAACGCGCTCTGGCCCCATTTCAGGAACTGGTAGCGCTCCATGTTGCGCTCGTATTCGCGGTCCACGTTCATCTGGAAGGCGCGCGGGTTGCCAAATTCATCGATCATGACCGAGTGGTCGATGACCAGATCGACGGGGTTCAGCGGATTGATCTTCTGCGGATCGCCCCCCAGCGCCTTGATGCCGTCGCGCATCGCGGCCAGGTCGACAACGGCCGGAACGCCCGTGAAGTCCTGCATCAGCACGCGGGCAGGGCGATAAGCGATCTCGCGCGGGTTCTTCCCGTTGTTGGCACCCCATTCGGCAAAGGCCTTGATGTCATCGACCGAGACCGAAAAACCGCCGTCCTCGAACCGCAGCATGTTTTCCAGCACCACTTTCAGCGCGGCGGGAAGCTTGGAGAAATCGCCCAGGCCGGCCTCTTGCGCGGCGGGGATCGAGTAATACGAGATGGACTTGCCATTCACGCTCAGGCTGCGGCGTGTCTTGGCGGTATCCTGTCCGACTTTGATGGGCATCTGTGGCCTCCCTCTCAAATGACGTGGAATTGGGATTCGCTGAGCGGTATCTGCATCACCAAGGCCTGCGGTTCAAGGTCCAACAGGGCGGGTGCGGCAATTTTTGTATACCATTGCACACATTTTTGCGGATTGCCGCCGAAACCTGTCTCAAGAAACCTTGATTGGCGCTTGATCCGGTGGCGGAGTACACCGGTGCTTGCAGGCTCCTCAAACCGAGAGTGAAATGAAAAGATCAGCCCTGACCACATTTCTTGCGTCCGTGTTCCTGTCGGCGTCTTCGGCCTGGGCGGACGGCCCGGTAGTAGTCGAATTGTTTACCTCGCAGGGGTGTTCGTCCTGTCCGCCGGCAGATGCGATCATGCACGATCTCGCCATGCGCGACGACGTGATCGGCTTGGCGCTGCACGTGGACTATTGGGACTACATCGGTTGGAAGGACGAGTATGCCGATCCGGCGCATACGGACCGTCAACGAGCGTATGCGCGGCGCGGCGGCCGTTCGATGATCTATACCCCTCAGATGGTGATCAACGGACAGCAGGATGTCGTTGGCGCCAAATCCCGTGACTTGAACCGTTTGATCGACGCGCATTTGACCGCTGCGCCCACCGCGTCGGTTTCGGCGCAGAGGTCCGGGAACACGGTTACGGTCCGCGTTGCCCCGGTCGATCTCGCCGCCGCGGAAAACTATGACGTGGTGGTCGTACAATACACGCCGTTGCGCCACGCATCGATTCGACGGGGTGAATTGGCCGGACACGATCTGGACTACGCGAATGTCGTTGAGGAATGGCACAATGCGGGCGGATGGAGCGGGTCGGCTGAACAGGATTTTCAGATCGAACTGTCTTCGGACCTGCCTGCGGTGGTTCTGATTCAGGGCACCGGCAATGGCCCGATCATCGCCTCAACAAGGGTGAAGTAGAGGGCGGCTCAGGGCATGTCCTGAGGCTGCACACCCAGCCCATTCCAGGCTTTCCACCGTCGGTGAATCCAGAACCATTGGCCCATGTGTTTCCGCACCATGCCTTCCAGGTCATCGTTGATGAACTGGGTCATGGTCTTGGGGTCCGTATGCGGCACCGGATCATGCAAAACGATCTCGAAATCGATACCGTTGGCTTGGCGCACCGCATAGCAAGGAATGAGAACGGCATCGTATTTCATTGCCAATTCCGCGTTCAATACCGACGTGACTGCGGGTTTGCCAAAAAACGTCAATTCTTCACCGCCATGGGCGTGCAGGTCCGATACGATGGCGATGATGCCGCCCTTTTTGAGGGACCGAACCATTTCCACCATGCCGCGCCGACCTTGTTCGAACATCGGCTCGCCGGTTTTGTGGAAGGCGTCGACATACATCTCGTTGAAATACGGATTGGCCATGCGGCGGTACAGGCAGCCAATCGGCTTGCCGCTGCGCGCCTGCAAAGCGATCCGCGCAGCAAGGTAGTGGCCGAAATGTGCGGTGATCATCATCACCGGCCGACCTTCGGCCACCGCTTGTTCAAAGGCGGCGATTCCTGAACCTGATACTTTTGCGTTCTTCTGCCGTTCAGTGAAATCCTCGGGCGAGAAGTGTTCCATAATCGCGCGGCCTGCGTTGTCGGGCACCGCACGGCAAATGCGTTTGACTTCGGCTTCAGGCAGGTCAGGGCAGGTCAGTTTCAGGTTGCTTCGCACACGTTTGGTGAACCCAACCGCCGGGGCCAACCCGCGCACGATCGCCCCCATCGTCGCAATGCGCCGTTCATAGGGCAAAAGGCGCATTGCGCCGATCATGCCTTTCAGGAACAGGTTGGCGACATAGTATTGACCAAGCTCAAAGCGGCTCAGTTCCGACTTTTCGACGGGCATCGGGGGATCTCACCGGGTGTTGTGAATTGCGGATTCAGACATACAGCCGGCGCGCAACAACCACAAGCATTGTCCCGAGCCCTGGTTCTACGGCATCCGAGCCAGCGGCGGGCAGCCCTTAGTCCTCGTTGCCATCGGCGTCCGCTTCGACCAAGGTGATTGTGCCTGCGTCCACGAGTGTGCGGATCGCACCGACAATCTGGGTCATGGCCTCCTCTGCTTCGGCCTGCTTGACCTTGCCGCGTTCAGCAATTTCCTCGCGCAGGTTGTCGGCCATCCGTGCGGATATGTTGGACAGCAGATAGTCGACCGAGGCCTTGTCATCCTCGGTTCTTGCGCCAGCCAGAGCAGTTATCAAAACCGGCTGATCGACTTCGCGCAGGATGGCAGGCACATCCCGTGCAGCTATACGCGTGGCGATGTGCGCAAAGGTGAAGATGGACTTTCGAACAGCGCTGGCGAACTCAGTATCCTCCTCATCGAGCGCGTCCAGCAGTCCGTCACGCGTGGATGGGGGGGATTGGTTCAAGATCGCCCCGACGCGCGTGTCGGGTGAATCGGTGAAGGCCGGAACTGGGCGTTGATCGAGTTGCGCGGCCAGGGACCAGCCGATCCGCTCCACCGCCTCGGGCGTCACGTTGGCGGTTTTTGATACGGCATAGGTTATCCGTCTGGCCACCGGCCCGGGCAATTGCGCCAACAACTGTGCTGCCTTCGCCGTATCCAGCTTGGATAGCATGACGGCTGCAACTTCGGTGCTTTCGGCCTGAGCCATACGCGCAAGGTCTTCGGCAGGGGTGTCACGCAGGCGCAGCCATGGATCGCCGACCTGGCGCACACCCGCGACCTTGCGCAGCCGGGCGGCGGTCGCCGGGGCAATCTTGCCATTTACTGCGTCAAGCGCCCCAGCCAAGCCGTGCGGGAAGGCAAGTCCGACGCTGTCCAGCGCATCTGCGAATTCTTGCGCGACCGCAGCGAGGGTTACACGGTCAACCAGCCCCATCCGGCCCAGTTGGAGGGTCAGCCGTTCCTGCAGTTCGTCGGGCAACTCCTCCAACGGAAGATCGGCCCCCTCGTTCAACAGCAGGCGTACGATGATGGCGGCCTTCTGACCGGGCGTGAGTTGGCGAGGTATGACGCGAGGGGCGTCATCCGTCTGTTTCTCGGCCGGAGCAGAATTGCCCGGCGCGGTCTGTACCAAAGCATGTGAATCTTGCATCTGCCTGCGGTGTCAATTTTTGTTCCGCAGGCAGACTAGCGAGAGTCGAGTAAAGAAAGACTGAACCTAGTAGCTGTAAGTCAGCCCCGTGCGGATCGCCTCGCGCAGAGACGCTTCGGCCCAGGTGCCTTCGCCTCCGCGTGCCTTGATCTCGCGCCATTGCGCGATGGCCAGTTCGGTTTTCCCTTCGGTGACATATCCCTGACCCATGTAGCTGCGGGCCAGAATGTTGTCAGGATTGGTTTTGATTGCGCGTTGGTAATAGGTGTTGGCCAGCTCGGCTTCGCCCATTTTGCGGTAGGTGAAGCCCCAATACGTCAAAACGCGATCATCGTCTTGATCCATGACCCGCAACACGTTCTGCGCATTTTCGAACTGGCCGTCATAAGCAAGCTCGCGCACGGCCTGATACAATTGCTCTTCGCTGAAATTGGTCTTGTTCGGTTTGACGCACCGGCCGGCTGCTTCGTCATAGACGCGGCCGAACAGGCATTTCTTGGTGGTATTCGTCGGTTTTGGGGGGCTGCTGTCACCGCCGGCGGCACTGACCGCGGGGGCAAAGGCAAAGGTCTGAAGGGCTAGTGCCGTGGCCATCAAAAGGCGCATTGTCCTACTCCGTTCCAAGGGCTGCTCGCAAGAAGCATAGTGCGTTCTTCAAAAAAGCTAACAGCCAATGGCTCGCTTTTATTCACAAGTAGGACAAGAAATCAGCTGCTGGCGTTTTTCACGCAGCTTTCCGAGGCCGAATCCCAAGTCGTACCGGGCGCACAGGATTGCGATTGCTTGCTGTGGCCTTGGCATGCGAAAGCGGACGAGGCGGACAGGGCAAGGGCCAGTGCGCAGAGGGTCGTGCGGATCATGGTGGGCTCTCCTTGAACGGAAATTGCCCACCCAGCATAGCCGATTTCCGATGTTTCCGCAAAAGACAGGGGCCCGGATCGCGCTGTGCGACCCGGGCCCCGAAAAAAGCCGTTCCTGCGTCGAGGGTTACTCGCCGAACACCCGCTCGAAGATCGTGTCGACATGTTTGGTGTGATAACCAAGGTCGAATTTTTCTTCGATCTCTTCCTTGCTCAGCGCCGCGGTCACGTCCGGGTCGGCCAGCAGTTCGGTTTTGAAGTCCTTGCCTTCTTCCCAGACCTTCATCGCGTTGCGCTGCACCAGGCGATAGGCGTCTTCGCGGCTGACGCCGGCCTGGGTCAGGGCCAGCAGCACGCGCTGGCTCATGACCAGACCGCGGAACTTGTTCATGTTGGCCAGCATGTTGTCCGGATAGACCACCAGCTTGTCGATCACCCCGGTCAGGCGCGACAGGGCGAAATCCAGGGTCACGGTGGCGTCGGGGCCGATGTTGCGCTCGACCGAGCTGTGGCTGATGTCGCGCTCGTGCCACAGGGCCACGTTTTCCATCGCCGGGATCACGGTCATGCGCACCAGCCGGGCCAGGCCGGTCAGGTTTTCGGTCAGCACCGGGTTACGTTTGTGCGGCATCGCCGACGAGCCCTTCTGGCCTTTGGAAAAGAACTCCTCGGCCTCCAGAACCTCGGTGCGCTGCATGTGGCGGATTTCGATGGCGATGTTCTCGATGCTGCTGGCGATCACGCCCAGCGTGGCAAAGAAGGCCGCGTGGCGATCGCGCGGGATGACCTGCGTGCTGATCGGCTCGGGCACCAGGCCCAGCTTTTCGCAGACATGCTCTTCGACGCGGGGGTCGATATTGGCGAAGGTGCCGACCGCGCCGCTGATGGCGCCGGTGGCGATCTCGGCGCGGGCGTCGCGCATCCGCGACAGGTTGCGGTCCATCTCGGCGTAGAAGCGCGCGAAGGTCAGGCCCATGGTGGTGGGTTCGGCATGAATGCCGTGGCTGCGGCCGATGCGGACAGTGTCCTTGTGCTCGTAGGCGCGGCGCTTGAGCGCGGCCAGCAAGCCTTCGAGATCGGCGATCAGGATGTCGGCGGCGCGGGTCAGTTGCACGTTGAAGCAGGTATCCAGCACGTCCGAGCTGGTCATGCCCTGGTGGACAAAGCGGGCCTCATCGCTGCCGACATGCTCGGCCAGATGGGTCAGAAAGGCGATGACGTCATGCTTGGTGACGGCCTCGATCTCGTCGATGCGGGCCACGTCGAATTCCACGTCCTTGGCCTTCCAGACGGCCTCGGCGTTTTCGCGCGGGATGACGCCCAGATCGGCCATCGCGTCGCAGGCATGGGCCTCGATCTCGTACCAGATGCGGAACTTGGTCTCGGGCGACCAGACGGCAACCATTTCGGGGCGGGAATAGCGGGGAATCATGGGCGGCGGCACCTTTTTCGGTTGGCAATGGGTGTTGGCGCGGGTGATAGACTCGCCGGACCGTTGGGACAAGGCAGGAGACGCGGGATGAGACGGTTTGCCCTGATTTTGTTGGTTTGGCCCGAAATTCTGGCGGCCGACACGTTCCTACCGCTGACGGGCGCGCAGATTCTCGACGCCCTGTCAGGCCGGATGCTGGCCTATGACAACGGAGCCACACAGGTCTTCGAGCCGTCTATGGCCACGCAGTATTTCTCGGGTCGACCCAGCTCGGGGCGCTGGGCGGTGCGGGATGACCGATATTGTTCGATCTGGCCACCGTCTGACTTTTGGGCCTGTTACGATGTTCAGTCGGACGGTACGCGGATCCGATTTGTGGGAGAGGCCGGCGATGTGACAGTCGGCGTATATGCAGACTAGGCGGCAATGCAGGTCGGGCGGGCCCCTGAGCAAAACTCTTTAAAAACTGGACAAGCGCGGGTTGCATCGCTCATCCTCGGGACGATGACACCAACAAATAGAGATATCAGCTTGTTTAAGAAAAACCTTTTTGCCATCGGCGCGGCTTTTTGGGTCGGGATGGCGGGTGCGGGGCTGAGCGATACGCCGGTCACCTACACCGAAGGGGGGCGTGCGCTGTTTCAGTTCGATGTCCCGGATTTCTGGATGCTGCGCACGGGCGGCCCACGCGATCTTGAGGATACACAACTGGGCGATACCCGGTCCGTAAGCCGGGTGATGGCTGCGCGCCCGGTCACAGATGACTCGGTCTGGATCGGGTTCGTGTCGCCGTTCGGCGTTGCCAGCATCGAGGACGGGGTCCGTTACTTGCAGGATGTCGACAAGTTTCTGGTGAAAAACCCAGAGGTGACAAGTGATGCGAACATGCGCATCGGCGGTTTGCCGGCCCGGGTCATTCGCGGCATCGGCACCCGTGACGGGCGCGGGGTCAACTTCACCGCAACGGTGATCGACCTGCCGCTCAACCGTGTTGCGGTTGTGGTGACCATCCTGCGCGACGGTGCAGATCCTGGCTATGTCGAGGATCTGAATGCCATCTTCGCGTCATTCCGGTCGATGCAGTGAGGGCGTGACAATGGCAGGAACATTTTTGAAGCGATCCGTCATCGTTCTGGGGCTTGGGGCCGGTGGATTTACCCTCTCGGGCTGTGAGGGTGTCACGGTCGGCGTAGGATACGGATATGACCCGTTCTATGACTCGATGCTGTGGAACGACTATTACCGCAACGTGAATGTCGACATTGACGTGGACCGTCCTCCGCCGCCGGGTAAACCGCCGGGTGGAAAACCGCCGCCCAAACCCAAGCCGCCAATTGCGAAACCGCCTGCGCGGCCGAAACCTCCGATCGCCAAGCCGCCGGCGCGTCCTCGACCGCCCGTGGCCCGCCCACCAGCGGCACGGCCCCCGATCCACAGGCCTGCGCCACGGCGATAGGTCGTCCGGAACGGGTATTGGGTCACGCCGGAGCCGAAACCGGTTCCGGCGGCAGCAGTTCGGTGGTGATATGCGCCGAATTCTCAAGCGTGCGGTGCACGGGGCATTTGTCGGCGATTTCAAGAAGTTTGGTCCGCTGGGCGTTGTCCAGCGGTCCGTCCAGTCGGATCTTGCGGCGGAACTGGTCGATCTTTCCATCCCCCGCCAGCCCCGCGTCCTGCGCGTGCACCTTGTTGTGACAGACATCCACGCTGATCCCGGTCAGGGGCCATTGCTTGCGTCGCGCATACATGCGGATCGTCATCGAAGTGCACGCCCCAAGCCCGGCGGAAACGAAGCCATAAGGCGACATGCCGCGATCGGTCCCGCCGTAAGAGGCCGGCTCATCGGCCACGGCATGATGGCTTGGACCTGATTGAATGTCCTGAAGAAAACCGCCCGGGTCCACCTCGGTCACGCGCACCACGCCTTCGGGGGCGCCCGGCGGCGGGGCGGGCGGCGACAGCGGCACATAGCGCGATACCCATGCGGCGATGACGTCGGCCGCGTATTCTGCATCCTTTGAACGGGTGATCAGGTGGTCTGCGTCATCGAGCGTGACAAAGCTTTTGGGGTGCTTGGCGGCCAGAAAAATCGTGCTGGCATTGTCGATGCTGACTGTTTCGTCGCGCGGCGCATGCAGAATCAGCAGCGCGGCCTTCAACTCGGCAATCGAGGGCGTCAGTTTGGATTCAGAGATGTCGCGCACAAACTCTCGACCGATGCGGATGGGGCGCCCACCCAGCAGAACTTCCGCGCTGCCATCCTGTTCGATCTGGCCCCGCGCGTCTTCAAAGTGATGAGCCACATGGCCGGGGTCGGCCGGGGCGCCGATCGTAACCACCGCCTTGACAGATGGGATTCCGGCCCGCGCCCGCAAGACTGCGGCCCCGCCCAAAGAATGCCCGACAAGCAGGTCGGGCGCCATGTTCCGGCCCGCAAGAAACTGCGCAGCGGCGATCAGATCTTCAACGTTCGAAGTGAACGTCGTGTTGGCGAACTCGCCCTCGGAATGGCCCAGCCCGGTGAAGTCGAACCTTAGAACGGCAAATCCCATCGCGGCCAGCCGCGCGCTGATGCGTCGGGCCGCGGGAATGTCCTTGGAGCAGGTAAAGCAATGCGCAAACAGCGCAGTTGCCAGCACCGGCCCATCGGGGAAATCCAGCCGAGCAGCCAGTTGGCCACCATCGTGACCGGAAAATGTGACGCGTTCTGTGGGCATGTCGGGTCCTCAGGCTGTGATACTAGGCGCAATACTGTGAACAAGGCAGTGCAGTCTCAACCCTTGTGACAGGACCGTCACGGGAAGGTGAGGGCGCAGGCGGTGATCGTGAGGCGCCCTTTGTCCGGGAAGTGATCACAATTTGTGAAGTCTAAGCGAACAACAATTCGTTTTTACAATGATTCAGAAGCTCCCATGTTCGGCCTAACCGAAACAAAGGATCAAGGAGCGCGGAGATGACAAATTCGACAAACGCAGCGCATTTCGAAGCTGTACAGGTCGGTACGGCGGTTGCTGTCCTTCTGGCCACGGCCATCGGATTTGCCGCCGGACTGCACTGGCCCCAAGACATGTTTTCACCGGGCGCATCGGCAGAGCCGGTGCTTGAGGATTGGCACGGAAATGTGCGTCGCTCTCACTGGGCGGATTGAGACCTAGTCAAGCCCCATAAGCGCGGAATCGAACGGATAGCGGGTCAGGTTCTCAAAGCCGTCTTCGGTGATCAGAACCTGATCTTCCAGCTTGATCGAGAAATCGCCGCCGACTTCGCCCACGGCGGCCTCGACGCACAGTACCATGCCGGGTTCCAGCGGATAATCATATGAGCCTGGCACCGCCTTGTCCGGATAGGCCACCAACGGCCATTCATCACACAGGCCCACGCCATGCATCAGGCAGCCGTATTTCTGCGCCTGGAACTTGTCGTCCAGCCTGTGGCAGTTGGCGGTCAACTCGGGAATCATCACGCCGGGCTTCAGCATCTCCATGTTGGTCATGATGTGCTCGTGCGCGTGCTGCATGGCATAGACCATGTCGGGGCGCGGCTTTTGATCCCCGATCCACCAGGTGCGCGAGATGTCGACGCAGATGCCGTAGCTGCCGATCAGATCGGTATCGAAGGCGATGATCTCGTTCCTCTGCGTGATCCGCGGCCCGCATTCCTGAAACCACGGGTTGGTACGCGGCCCCGAGGCCAGCAGACGGGTTTCGATCCACTCGCCGCCGCGCTTGATGTTCTCGGCGTGCAGAACGGCCCAGATGTCATCTTCGGACGTCTTGCCGTCGCCCACATGGGCACGGGCGAACTTCTCCATCTCGGCCACGGCGGTTTCGCAGGCGTGGCTGGCGCAGCGCATGGCCAGGATCTCGTCAGGGCCCTTGATGGCGCGGGTCTTTTCGGTGACCTCTTCGCCCTCCATGATCTCGAAGCCCTGCGCCTCGAGCGCGCGGAGGCCGTGCAGCATGATCTTGTCCACCGCCAGCCGGGTGTGGCCGGGGGCGTGGTCCTGCATCAGCCCGCGCACCTCGTTGGCGAACACGTCCGCCTGCACGTCCACCTTATCGCCCCGGTCGAAATAGAACAGGTCCGCGCCCGAGCGCTGCTCGCGCACCAGCGGGTTGAATTTCGACAGGAAGGGCGAGTTCTTGTAGTCCCAGATCACCATGTAGCCATCGGCGCACAGCAGCACGGCCCGGAACGGGTTGTGCGTGTTCCACAGCTGCATGTTGGTGCTGTCGGTGGCGTATCGGATGTTGAGCGGGTCGAACAACAGCAGCCCGCCATAGCCCCGGTCGACGATCGCCTGGGTCAGCCGTTTCCAGCGATATTCGCGCATCCGGTCCAGGTTGGGCAACTGCAAACCGGCGGCGGCCCATTCGTTGAATGCAAGTCGGGTGGGGCCGATCTCTATCCGGTCATTGTCGTTCGGCGTGCCGTCGCCCAGCGTCGCGCCGCGGCTGGGGTCGATCTTGCGGGTGTCTCGGTAGTGGTGGTTCACGGCGCGCCTCCCTGCTTACCGGTTCAGCCTGAAGGGGCAGGGCGGCCCCGTCTGGGTGAATTGCGACGATTTGCCAGTCGCTTTTTGACCGACATGGCCTGTTTTGAGTGCTAACCCAACGCCATGACAGTCATTCTGCAACAGACTCTGCCCTACGATCCGACCCAACAGCGCCCGCTGCCGGGGATCGCGCCGACCACGATGGAGGACTGGCTGCATCGCGATGATGCCTTTGCCGCGCAGATGCGCCACCGCCAACAACTGCTTGAAACCCGCCGGGACGACGTTCTGGCGCTGGACGCGCAGGCGCACCCGGCCGCCGTCGAACTGCTGGATCTGGTCTTGGCGCAGGCCTATCCCGAGGCGACCGACACCGCGCAGCGCCCGGACGGGGTCGCCGTGCCGATTGACCGCGACACCCCTTTGGATACGCTTTGCCTGCTGGCGCAGGAGGATTTCTGCATCCTGCAGAAACAGGGCGACCAGCATGTACTGACCGGGGCCATCCTGTGCTTTCCCGCCAGCTGGCGTCTGTCCGAGAAATTCATGCGCCCGCTGATTGCCATTCACGAGCCGGTCGACAGCTATGACCCCAACATCGCGCGCCGGGTTCAGCGCCTGTTCGACGGGATTCAGGTCGACCGGCCTTTGTGGCGCTTCAACGCGCTGTGGTACGACGACCCCGAACTGCACCAGCCCCGAAGCGCCAGCGCCCCGCGCGAGATCCGTGACCGTGGTACCACCCGGTATCTGCGCAGCGAGCGACAAACGCTTTTGCGGTTGCCCGAGACACGGGCCGTGGTGTTCTCGATCCACACCTATGTCGTGCCGGTCGAGCACCTGCCAGAAATGGAAAACCCCGCCTGATGGCGGGGCCTCCAAGGAGGGTCTTCTGGTAATTCAGTTACAGTCCGATCGCATTGGCGACATCGGCAAACGCACCACTTGAGTTCAGCGACACGATGGCGACCGTATAGGCCAGGACCTGAGTGTTCAGGCGAAAGTCTTCGCCCCGGATGAGGTTCACAGCGGCCATCGACAGAGCGATCGGGGCCGACAGGCTGGCAACGGCACCGGTCAGGGCCCAGCTGGTCAGTCGCAACGCGTCACTGGGCCGGTCGTCATCGCCATCCGTCGCGGCCGGTGCATCGGAAACGGGTGCGTTGGCCTCGTCGGAACGGAAGGCAATGCTGAGCAATTGCTCATCGGTCAATTGAATCGGGCGAGGCGGCTTTGCCGGTGCTTTGACGGCCTCGTGGTCATCAGTTGCTGCGGGCTCAAGGCCCGCAAAAGGTCCGCTGACCGCCTCGAACGCCTCGCGGCGGTTCCGCTGCTTGCGTGGCATCAACGAGTCAAACGCGCCCATGAACTGTTCGATCGTCAAAACGGTTTGCGGCGACAGCCATTCCACTCGTTGCGTCGAGCAGATGTCGACCATCCGATACAGCATGACGACAAGCATCAATTCGGAAATCTCAGGGTCATCCATCAGGCCTGAAACAGGCGAGACCGAAATCACCAATCGGTTGCGCGGGCGTGTCGCCGAGGGGCGCACCATGGTCTTCAGACCAACCGTACGGTCCAGACGCCCATAGCGGTCGCTGGTCTCCCGGGGTTCGGACTCGAGGGTCAAACGGACAAGGTACTGGCTGGACACGATGGTTGCCTCGGTCTGGCTCAGCAGGGTCTTTCGTTCCACAAGATGCCCGTAGTCCTCAAGAGTTGCCACCACGATATGGCCGAACCGCTCCAACGCGCCGTTCGTGTCGCCGTTGAATTGCAGGCCACCGTGGTATCTGTGCTTCGTGGTCACAGTCTTGCCCTCTGCCGTACGAATACTGAACCAACACTCTAGTCGGTGATGAGGGTCAAATTTTGACCATATTGCAAAAAAATGAATTTTTGCGACGATTGATTACGCTTTGGAAACCAAGAAATTAGAGCTTTCCACCCGACACTGTGGCAGCAATGTGGCGGAATTGAGTGCGGTGGCCCGGTGGCCAACAAAGCCTCAGTTGTCGATTCGAGCGGCCATGATCGCAATTGATTTTTGGTAAACCGATGCGGCGTTCCATTGCTGTATCACCGCAAAATTCGGTTCGCCGGGTTGATAGCCCCGGCCGGGTTTCCACCCTTTCTGCCGAAGAAAATTTGCGGTTGAGGCCAACGCATCCGTCATGTTGTAGAAGTCCACGCGCCCGTCACCCGTGGCGTCCACGCCATAGGTCAGAGCATTGCCGGGCAGAAACTGGGTGTGGCCCAACTCGCCATGTTTTGCCCCTTTTGTTGCCACCGTGATCGCCCCCTGATCGACCAGTTTCAGCGCCCCGATGGCATGGGGAACAAAGAAGTCGGACCGTCGACAATCGTAGGCCAATGTTGTGATTGCGGAAACAACCTGGCTGTCGCCCATGAAGTTTCCGAACCCGGTTTCCATGCCGTGAATGGCAATCAGAACGCCGGCCGGGACACCATACTGACGCTCCAGCGCCGCGTAGAATCCCGGGTTTCGGGCCTTGCGCTTGCGCCCCTGGACCACGATCGTATCCGCCCCTCGAACCTTCATGAACTTGTCGAGGGAATATTTGAAGCTTTTCTGCCCCCGATCCGCGGCGATGGTCCGTGTGGCATATTGGGTTTGCGCCAGAGCCTGCAGCCCTTTTTTCTTTACTCCGGCTTTGCGCGCCTGCTTGGCAAAGTCGGCCTTCCAGGCTTCAAAACCAGCGCCTGTGTTCCCGCAGGGAGCGGACTGCGCCGCCACGGGGGCACTCAGTGCAATGAAAACGGACAGGACCGTAAGGCGCATGGGGACCTCCTGGAAATCAGGGCAGGGTGGGTGCGATAACGTACAGGGCTTTTAGGGCCTCGCTGGGTTCAATCCCGGGCAGTGCGGCGCGAAAGATCTCTTCCATCGTGCCTTGGGCATACAGCTGCGACAGGATCTCATCGACCATCAGGCGAAAGTCATCGTCGCCGCGCGCAAGGGCCAGGCCTTGCTTTTCAATCGTCAGAATCTCTTGCGAGATTTTGAAGTCGTCCTTCAATCCAGCTGCCAGATAATTCACCAAAAGGATGGATTGGTCGGCGAAATAGGCGTCGATCTCTCCGTCCCTCAAAGCCTTGATCCCGTCGGGATGCGAGGCGAACCGAACGAGCTTTGCCTCGATCCCCGCTGATCCGAACGAGTTGAACACGGCTTCTTCGGTGGTCGTGCTGCTGCGCATGCCGACTTTCTTGCCGGAAAGCGACGCCATCGTGACTTCCGCATCTATCGGCAGCAAAACGGATGTTCCGTCTACGAAGATCGGGATCGAAAAATCGACGGTTTCCCGCCGCGACAGTGTGATTGTCGCCGCGCCGCACAACAGGTCGATCTGGCCAGAGGCGACCATGTCAAAGCGTGTATCCGACTGCACCGGAATGAACTGTGCGGTGAGGTCATCCGCACCCAGTCGGCTGGCGATGGCTCGGGCAACCTGATCGCAGACCATCACGGACAACCCGTCGGGTCGCTCTTGGTCGTTGATGTAAGAAAGCGGGGCGGCATCTGTCCGAAACCCAAATCGGATTTCGCGGGTTTCTTTGATCCGGTCGATCGTCTGCGCCGCAGCGCCTGAAACAAGAAGTGCAGCAGAGAGGGTCAGGGCGAGAAGGCGCATGAAAAATCCTGATAATTGAATTGATCTTCAGCCTAGCGGCAAAGGCGCCTGTCACAAAGGGAAATATCGGGGCCTTGCACCACTGAAAAGGGGCGCCCGACAGGACGCCCCCAAGGTCTTTTCATTGGACTTCCGACCGGGGTCAGCAGCTGTAGTACATGCCGTATTCGACCGGGTGCGGAGTGTGCTCGTAGGTTTCGACCTCTTCCATCTTCAGTGCGATGTAGCCGTCGATCTGGTCTTTGGTGAACACGTCGCCCTGCAGCAGGAAGTCGTGATCGGCCGCCAGACATTCCAGCGCCTCGCGCAGGCTGCCGCAGACGGTCGGGATACCGGCCAGTTCTTCGGCGGGCAGATCGTACAGGTTCTTGTCCATGGCTTCGCCCGGATCGATCTTGTTCTTGATGCCGTCCAGGCCGGCCATCAGCAGTGCCGCAAACGCCAGGTAGGGGTTTGCCGACGGATCGGGGAAGCGGGCCTCGACGCGCTTGGCCTTCGGCGATTCAGTCCACGGGATACGGACGCAACCCGAACGGTTGCGGGCCGAGTAGGCGCGCAGAACGGGCGCTTCGAAGCCCGGGATCAGGCGCTTGTAGCTGTTGGTCGACGGGTTGGTGAAAGCGTTCAGGGTCTTGGCGTGCTTGAGGATACCGCCAATGAACCACAGGGCTTCGTCCGACAGATCGGCATATTTGTCGCCTGCAAACAGCGGCTTGCCGTCCTTCCAGATCGACATGTTGACGTGCATACCGGTGCCGTTGTCACCCGCGATCGGCTTCGGCATGAAAGTGGCCGACTTGCCGTAGGCGTGCGCGACGTTGTGGATGACGTACTTGTATTTCTGCAGCTCGTCCGCCTGTTTGGTCAGGCTGTCGAAGATCAGGCCCAGCTCGTGCTGGCACGAGGCCACTTCGTGGTGGTGCTTGTCGACCTTCATGCCCAGACGCTTCATGGTCGACAGCATTTCCGAACGCAGGTCCTGCGCCTCGTCGATTGGGTTCACGGGGAAGTAGCCACCCTTGACGCCCGGACGATGGCCCATGTTGCCCATCTCGTATTCGGTGTCGGTGTTCCAGGATGCATCGGTTGCATCAACTTCGTAGGACACCTTGTTGATGCTGTTCGAGAAACGCACGTCGTCGAACAGGAAGAACTCGGCCTCGGGGCCCATGTAAGCCACGTCGCCAACGCCCGAAGACTTCAGGTAGGCTTCGGCCTTCTGCGCGGTGCCGCGCGGGTCACGCTCATAGGCTTCGCCGGTATCGGGTTCCACGACCGAGCAGTGCAGGCAGATTGTCTTTTCCGCATAGAAGGGATCGACATACGCGCTTTCAGTATCGGGCATCAGTTTCATGTCCGATGCTTCAATCGACTTCCAACCGGCGATGGACGAACCGTCGAACATGAAGCCTTCCTCAAGGAAGTCTTCGTCGACCTGGTCGGCCATGACGGTCACGTGCTGAAGCTTGCCACGCGGATCGGTGAAGCGGATGTCGACATACTCGGCACCCTCGTCTTTGATCAGCTGAAGAACTGCGTCCTTGCTCATTACTATGTTCCTCTAGATTGCAGAATTGGTATTACAGCGCGTCCGAGCCGGTCTCGCCGGTCCGGATGCGAATGGCTTGTTCAACGGACGAGACAAAGATCTTGCCGTCCCCGATCTTGTCGGTCTTGGCGGCCGACACGATGGCTTCGATGGCCGCATCGACCTGATCGGCATCCAGAACGACCTCGACTTTGACCTTGGGCAGAAAGTCCACCACATATTCCGCACCGCGGTACAGTTCGGTGTGTCCTTTCTGGCGGCCGAAGCCCTTGACTTCGATCACGCTGAGGCCCTGGACGCCAACGTCCTGCAGGGCCTCTTTCACTTCGTCCAATTTGAACGGCTTGATGATCGCTTCGATCTTTTTCATCCGGGCTCACCTCGCATGGTTGTCAGAATGGCAGTGATCACGTCTAAGATCGGGCGGCAATGCGATTGCCGAATTGACCGTCTGCTGGTGAAGGGATTCTGGGCGGCGGGCCAATTTTTAGGCAAGTTGCGCAAAAATTAATCAGATTTGAAACGTGCGAGGGTTTCGGATGCCAAAACTGCTGACTTCGTCCCAGATGAGGGCGGCCGAACGCGCCGCAATCGAATCCGGGTTTGTCACCGGCCTTGAGCTGATGGAGCGCGCAGGTCGCGGGGTGGTCGAGGCCGTCTTTGAAACCTGGCCTGACCTGGCGGCGGGGTCAGGGCGGGCCGTTGTGTTGTGCGGGCCGGGCAACAACGGCGGCGACGGTTTTGTAGTTGCGCGCATTCTGAAAGAGTGGGGGTGGGTCGTGGACCTTTTCCTGTTGGGCGACTCCGAGAAGTTGCCGGAAGACGCGCGGGCGAATTATGAGCGCTGGTGCGCGATGGGTTCGTGCCATGCGCTGTCCGATGACGCGCTTGATGCCTACGCCGCGGACCGTTTGGATACTGTTCTGGCGGTTGATGCCTTGTTTGGAACCGGGCTGACGAGACCGGTAGCCGGGCTGCCACGGACAATGCGTAAATTGGGCCAGTGGAAAGCGTCACAGTCGGAAGGTGGTTGCCCACGTGTGGTTTGTGTGGACATTCCCAGCGGCCTATGCGCGGACAGTGGTCGGCGTCTGGTGTCAGAGGGATTTGCCCCCGAAGATTGCGCCGCTTCGGCCAACCTGACGGTGACGTTTCATACCGCAAAGCCGGGCCATTATCTGGCCGAGGGACCAGAATGCTGTGGCAGGGTGTCCGTTGTCGATATCGGTCTGCCGGCTCTGTCAGTTGAAGAAACACCAGATGGCCGGCCGAGCGTGTTGCTGGACCCGGAAAATCTGCCTGATCTGCAGAAATCGGCTTTCGATCACAAATACGGTCACGGTCATGCGCTGATCCTGACGGGCGAAACTGGAAAAACAGGCGCTGCGCGATTGGCTGCGCGCGGAGCGTTGCGCGTGGGCGCTGGTCTTGTCACGCTGGGTATCCCTCCCGCCGAATTGCAGGAAGTCGCCAGCCAAGTCACCGCGGTCATGATTGAGCAGATCGAAGGCGCGGATGGGCTGGCCATTGCATTGCGGGACCAACGCCTGAACGCGCTGTGCCTCGGGCCCGGATTGGGCCTGGACAAGGCTCGATCGCTGGTCCCCGTGGCATTGGAGTCCGGAAGGGCAACCGTGCTGGATGCCGACGCTCTTTCGGCATTTGCCGAGGATCCGGCGTCACTGATGGCGATCCTGCATGAAAACTGCGTCCTGACACCGCACGGCGGTGAATTCGCCCGTCTGTTCCCCGACATCTCGGCCAAGCTTTCCTTACATCCCGAGGATGGACCGGCTTTCTCAAAGGTTGATGCCGTGCGCGAGGCGGCCGGCAGGGCAGGGTGCGTGGTTCTTTTCAAGGGACCGGACACTGTGATTGCGGGGCCGGACGGTCGGTGCTCGATCCATTCAGCCCACTATGATCGGGCCGCGCCGTGGCTGGCGACCGCAGGCGCGGGCGACGTGTTGGCGGGTTTATTAACCGGGCTGCTGGCACGTGGATTGCACCCGCTGAAAGCGGCCGAAACCGCCGTCTGGCTTCACGTGGAGTGTGCGCGCGCTTTTGGCCCGGGATTGATCGCGGAAGACCTTCCCGAGCAACTGCCCGGTGTGCTCAAGCGTCTTCAGGTATGAAGTTCTTGCGTGTTCCCAAGGCGCAAGGCTAGAATATCGGCAGGTTTTTGCTGTCAAGACCGCGCAAATGCATAGCGAGTGTTTGCCAAACGCATGGCCGGATGGCAGAATTCTCTTGCGGGCCGTCTGAAGCCTGTGCACGTTTGTTGTTAAAATATTGATAACACGGACATTTTGCTTTGCTGCCACTTTGTCTTTGTGGCGGATTTGCAATGATCGAGCTGAATGGCGTAGGGGCCTCTGGAACCGGACAGTTCCACTGAACATCTGGGCAGTACCTGAAACCCGAACCTTTCATGGTGAGTGCTATGACATTGAATATCAAACTCTCCTCAGTCGCCGCTGTTCTTGCGGCCACCACGGCCATCCCCGCCGCGGCAGAGCTGAAATACGAGAACAACAGCGGTGGCTATGTTCTGCTGTATGGGCAGTTCAACCCGGCAATCATCTCGGTTGACGACGGCCAAGAAACCGATACCCGCCTGCTGGACAACGACCTGTCCAACAGCCGCGTCGGCCTGAGCCTGATGCAGCCGTTTGGCCAGAACGAATTCACCTTCCGCTTTGAAACCGCGCTGGGTCTTCCGAACTCCAGTGAGTGGAACCAGTTGGGCACCGATTTCAGCGGCTGGACCCGGGAAGACATTCGTCACGTGGATTTTGCGCTGAAAGGTGGCTGGGGTAAATTCTCGGCCGGTCAGGGCAGCATGGCGTCTGACGGTGCAGCGGAAACTGACCTGTCTTATGTCGGCACCGCGCTGTATTCGTTCACCAACGATGAAAACTCGGGCTTCTTCTACCGCGGAACCGACGGAACCCTCAGCGACATCACCGTCGGCGACTCCAGCAGCAACTTTGACGGCGCGCGCCGTGGCCGCGTGCGGTATGACACGCCGGATTTCAGCGGCTTTTCGGCCAGCTTCGCCTATGGTCAAAACATCCTGTCCAGCAGTGATGACGACGACTATTACGACGTTGCTCTGAACTACAACAACACCTTTGCCGGTGGCATCGAGTTCGCGGCAAGCGTGGCCTATGCGGTGCGTGATTTCGACGACGGTTCGGGCGACCGTGAAGACACGATCGGCTCGGCATCGGTACTGCTGCCCAGCGGCTTCAGCTTCACCGCTGCTGCCGGTACCCGAAACAACGTGTCAGGCGAAAGCGATCCCAACTTTTGGTACACCAAGATCGCCTACGAGGATAATTGGGTGTCCTGGGGCAAGACCGGTATCGGCATCGACTACTATGATGGTTCCGATTTCAACACGGACGGGTCCAGCACCGAGTCCTGGGGTATCGCAGTGGTGCAGCGCATCGACAGCATCAACACCGATGCCTACCTGAAATATCGCAACCACGACTTCAACGACGGAACGTCTTTTGACAAGAACGAAGCTTGGGTCCTGGGGGCCCGCTGGAAGTTCTGATCCTGATGTTGTTGTGAATTCATGGCGCCCCGGCTCTGTCCGGGGCGTTTTTTGTGGGGCAGGGTGGCAAAACAAGGCCAATCTGGCACCTTGCCCCTTGCCCTTCGGCGGCTAGGCAAATAGAAGGCGTCAAATTTGCCCGGCGCGCCCGTTTTGCGCGCCCCGAATCCTATGGGGACTACCAGAATGCAGGTTACCGAGACGCTGAACGAGGGTCTGAAACGCGGCTACAACATCGTTGTCACCGCCGCCGAGCTGGACGAGAAGGTCAATGAGAAACTGATCGAAGCTCAGCCGGAAATCGAGATGAAAGGCTTCCGCAAGGGCAAGGTTCCCATGGCACTGCTGAAAAAGCAGTTTGGCCAGCGCCTGTTGGGCGAAGCAATGCAAGAAACCATCGACGGTGCGATGAACAAGCACTTCGAAGACAGTGGTGATCGTCCGGCGCTGCAGCCTCAGGTCAAGATGACCAACGAAGACTGGAAAGAAGGCGACGACGTTCACGTCGAAATGTCCTATGAAGCCCTGCCGGAAATCCCCGAAGTTGACCTGAAATCGGTCGAGCTGGAGAAGCTGGTCGTCAAGGCGGACGACGCGGCCGTGGAAGAAGCCCTGCAGAACCTGGCTGAAACCGCTCAGGATTTCAAAGCCCGCCGCAAGGGATCAAAGGCGAAGGAAGGCGATCAGGTCGTCATCGATTTCGTCGGCAAGGTTGACGGCGAAGCCTTCGAAGGCGGTTCGGCCGAGGATTACCCGTTGGTGCTGGGCTCGAACAGTTTCATCCCCGGTTTCGAGGACCAGCTGGCTGGCGTGAAGGCCGAGGAAGTCAAGGACGTCACCGTTACCTTCCCCGAGGAATACGGTGCCGAGCACCTGGCCGGCAAAGAGGCCGTGTTTACCTGCACCGTCAAAGAGGTGAAGGAACCTGTTGCCGCCGAGATCAACGACGAACTGGCACAGAAGTTTGGCGCTGAGGATCTGGCTGCGTTGAAGGCGCAGATTGCCGAGCGTCTGGAAGCCGAATACGCGGGTGCGTCGCGCGCGGTGATGAAGCGCGCACTGCTGGACGCGCTGGACGAGAAAGTGTCGTTCGACCTGCCGCCGACCCTGGTCGAAGCCGAAGCCAAGCAAATCGCGCATCAGCTGTGGCACGAAGAAAACCCCGAGGTGACCGATCACAACCACGATGAGATCGAGCCGACCGAAGAGCACAACAAACTGGCTGAGCGCCGCGTGCGTCTGGGCCTGTTGCTGGCCGAGCTGGGCCAGAAGGCTGAAGTCGAAGTCACCGACGCCGAGATGACCCAGGCGATCATGAACCAGGCTCGCCAGTACCCGGGTCAGGAGCGTCAGTTCTTCGAGTTCGTTCAGCAGAACGCTCAGATGCAGCAGCAACTGCGCGCGCCGATCTTTGAGGACAAGGTTGTAGACTACGTGGTCGAGTTGGCCAAAGTGACCGAAAAGGAAGTCAGCAAGGAAGAGCTGCAGAAGGCAATCGAAGCCCTCGAAGAGGAATAAGCCGCGTTTTCAGGTCGGTCCGGGTGCCGCCGCACCCGGTCGGTCAAACGGCGAATGTCCGAACAGAAAGAAATGAAAACAGGCCCTCTTCGGAGGGCCTTTTTTGTTGCCGCCGAGAACCGGAACGTATGGCGCCAGCGGCGGATCGGTTGCCGAAATTAGAGCGGAGCCGCCTGGAATGAGACGGCTCCGCATGGGTGGCTTTTGGACTTATGAGGTGAGGGGGTCAGGCCTCATGAGCAAAAGCACGGGGGGTTTGCAACAAAGCGGTTTTCTGCTCTGGGGTGAAGCGGTCCGACAGGCTCTCGATCAATTTGAGTACGGCCTGGACTTCTTCTTTCGTCGTCGCAGCGTGCATCTGCTCGACGAAGTATTTCTCAAGATCGGTCAGTGGCTGGTGGTCAAGATTGGCGGCACCGGCCTGTGCAAGCTTGGCTTGCTGACCCGAATTAAACAGTTCGAGCGCCTGATCGTCGGTCAGGAACACGTCGTAGTCGATGCTCGAATACTCGCGGATCGATTGGATACGCTCGTCCGAACAATCCATCAGAGCGGCCATTGCGACCACTTTGCCCATCGGCTTGGCCGTTCCGACATAGTCGTACGGAGCATTTCCGGACCGTTGCAGCACCCGGTTCATAACCGGATCAATGACCGCGACCGAGTCGAGCACTCCAGCTTCCTGGGCGTATTCGAATGACCCAATCATGACCTCGCTGGTCACGTAGGATACGGAATTTTTGCCACGTCCCCGGCCGAGCCGTTTCGTGTCGACGCAGAACCGTGTGGCTTCCCAGACCTGGGCGCTGCGGATTGGCGGCTCGCCATCAAGGATCGAGCTGAACACATCGGACAGCATGTGCGGGCCGGTCGTCTGCAAGAGGCGCATGCACCCAACGACGTCCCCCTCGTCGTTGATGCTGACCACGTGTGCAGGATTGAGCGAGTCGAACTGATCGAATTCGCGCCCGTCCTGGATGTTCACTTCCCAGCCCAAGCGATCCCCGAACACGCGTGCGCGCAGCTTGAACATCTCATCCAAGACGTCTTTGAACTTATGCTGGTTGATGCCATCAATAACGATGATCATTCCATCCCCCTACAGTTTGGTTACCGTAAGGAGCAGATTAACCAAGTTTCGAAACAAGACTATTGGGGATATCCCGTATTTTTCTGCCTTAATTGTTAACCGGGGTAAATTAACCCCAGACCAATGGCACGGCCGATCGCCTGGGCGGTCGTTAGTGCGCCCAGTTTCTCTCGCCCGGAACGCATGTGCACTTCGACCGTCCGGTGCGAAATGCACAGAATGTCCCCGATATCCTGCTGGGACTTGCCCTCGGCGACCCATTGCAAGATTTCTTTTTCGCGCGAGGACAGGGTCGGAAGGTATAGAGCCTTGGCCAAAAGGCCAGATTGCATGACGGTGTCATGCGCGTGAACCGCGGCCATCTGGAGGTCGCCCATCACGTGCTTTTTTAGCTTTTTCCATTCCTCGTCCGTGCAATCCTTGGTCACGCTGAGCAAGCCAGTTTCGCCATAAGGTCCCCGAACCGGAACCGTCAGGCCGCGGTCGGTGATCCCGAAGTCATGAGCGTCGCGGAAAACCGCGTTGAACTTGTCGTCGTGATTGAAGCGGCCCCAGTCCACCGGCGCGATGCTGAGCGCCGACTGATATAGGGTGGGATCAAGGTGATGGTAGCCTTGCGTGGCGTAGTGGATCTTCCACTCGTCCGGGTAGTTCGCGTAACCTTGGACGTCACCATTCACGGGATGGGTCGTCGCATAGGACGCATAGTCGAACCCAAGTTCGTTGCAGACAGAATTGATGATGTCGTAAGCCGACCGTTCATCATGATCAATTGTGGCCAAGTCAATAAGTTTCACTCGTCCAACCTTTGTCCCTACGGCATTTCCCCCGAAAAATGCCGTATCTGCCCGTATCACAGCCTACGTTGCGTCAATCTGAACAGATTGCGCAACCCATTTGTACATATCACATGGAGTTATTGAGTGCTAATGGCAACAGACAACCTCCGGATTATTTCGTCCTGTGAGGTATTCTCGGTCAAATTGAATGCTGTATAGACCGGGGTCGATTGCCCCGTTCAAGCTATTCGGACCGCAAGCCAGTTTCAACCAGCATTCCGCGAGCCTTGGCTTCGGGGTAGTACCCCTTTGCATAGAGGAAGATCGCGCGCTGCTGGTCGCCGTCGGCCAACATCCATGCGCCGCGAAGATACTTGCCCGCATACTCCAGGTTGGTGTCAGCATCCAGAAGACCTTTGGCGTCGCCCTTGTAGCCCATCGAACGAGCGGTGGCGGGAAGGATCTGCAGCAGGCCGTAATATGGCCGGTTCGTCGCCCAGGGGCGATGCGTGCTTTCGCGGATCGCCAGCTTATGGACCAACTCTCGCGGAAGTTCGTAGTGATCAGCCCATTTGTTGATCGATTCGCGCAATTCGGGCGTTTCGTTGGGGTGGAGCGGCGGCTCGAATGCCTGTTCCTTCGTCGCTTTGCCAGATGGGTCGCTGCAGGCGGCAATCGGGGCAGCCAGAAGCACTGAAAGCATTATTCGACGCAGGACCTTTGCCATGCAACTTCTCCGGATTGTTACGCGGCTGGATGATACGAAAGTGGCCCGGGGTCGCAAGTCCGGCGCGCTGTGGTGGCCAAAAATTGCCAGTCGAAAGAAAAAGGCCGCGCAATGCAGCGCGGCCTTTGAGATTAACAGACCTGATCGGATCAGGCTTTGGGTTCGTCTTCCTCGGTCGTAGCATCGGCGGCAACCAGTTCTTCGTCTTCCGAAGCGGCCGAGCCGATGTCGTCGAACAGTTCCGCGATTTCAAAATCTGCGGCGGCCTCTTCTTCAGCGGCCAGTTCCTGGATCGACTTGCCCGATGCCTGAAGTTCGGCTTCTTCTTCCGAGCGGGCAACGTTCAGTTTTATTTCGACTTCGACTTCGGGGTGCAGCTTGACGGAAACCGTGTGCAGACCCAGCTCTTTGATCGGCGAGACCAGAACGACCTGCTTCTTGTCAACAGTGAAGCCAGCAGCGGTCGCGGCATCGGCTGCGTCACGCGGGGTGACCGAGCCGTACAGCGCACCGGCGTCCGATGCCGAGCGAATCACGATGAACTGCTGACCGTCCAGCTTTTCAGCCAGAGCTTCAGCTTCTTTCTTGGTTTCCAGGTTGCGGGCTTCCAGCTGTGCTTTCTGGGCTTCGAACGAGGCGATGTTGGCCTCGGACGCGCTCAGCGCTTTGCCTTGCGGCAGCAGGAAGTTGCGGGCGTATCCGGGCTTGACGTCGACGACATCGCCCATCTGACCCAGTTTCGCAACGCGTTCCAGAAGGATAACTTGCATATCAGTCTCTCCTTACTTCACGGCGTAGGGCAGCAGGGCGAGGAAGCGGGCGCGCTTGATGGCGCGGGCCAGTTCACGCTGCTTCTTTGCCGAAACGGCGGTGATGCGCGAAGGCACGATCTTGCCACGCTCGGAAATGTAGCGCTGCAGCAGACGGGTGTCTTTGTAGTCGATCTTCGGCGCGTTTTCGCCCGAGAACGGGCAGACCTTGCGGCGGCGGAAAAACGGTTTTGCGGCCATGATTTGGTGTCCTTTCCTCAGGCGTTGATCAACGGCGCTCGCGGCGGCCATCGCGCTCATCGCGCTTCTGCATCTGGACCGAGGGGCCCTCGGGATGTTCGTCGACCTTGATGGTCAGAACGCGCATCACGTCTTCATGCAGGCGCATCAGGCGCTCCATTTCCTGAACGGCGCCCGACGGTGCGTCGGTCTTCAGGAAGGCATAGTGGCCCTTGCGGTTTTTGTTGATCTTGTAGGCCATCGTTTTGACGCCCCAGTACTCGCTGTCGACGATCTTGCCGCCGTTGTCAGCCAATACGGTGCCAAAGTGTTCGATCAGGCCCTCGGCCTGCGCGTTGGACAGATCCTGACGCGCGATCATTACATGCTCATACAGTGGCATGTTCACTCCTGTTTATATCAAGGCGCATTTCATAGGCGGGGCCAGCAACCCTTCGCGACCCTGCCACGAGAGGCTGCGCGGTTCATGCGTATTGCGAAGGATGGCCCCGTATACACGTTTCTGGATGGGGGGCAAGCCCTGCCATGAATGCCTTTCTCACGCCGCCCAATTACCTTTGGGCTGCCCAAATCCTGACGCTTTTCGGCTTGAGGTTGTTTGCAAGCCCGGCGTTACCCGGGGGGTCTAAAGAAACTTGGACAGGGCAAAAGCGATGGCCGTCATGAACACGAACACATTTCAACAGTCCGCAGCCGGCGCAGCATACGACAAATCCGTGCCCGTGCTTATTTCCTTTGCACCGAATTGGAAGGCCCGGTTGGTCCTGTTCCGTGTGCTGGGTGCATTTCTGATCGTATCGGCCTTTTCGATGTGGCTGATGCCGGGTTCGGTCATCGGGGCCGACGTCTGGACCATCAAGCTGGTCGCATCGCTGATGTTCCTGATCCTCGGGGTGAGCCTGCTGACCATCGAGGTTCTGGATCCGCGTCCCGACGCATATTTCGACCCGATCCGCCGCGAAGTTCGGGTGCTGCAGAAGAACGAAAACGGGCGTCCGCAGACCGTACTGCGCCGCAGCTACGATACGTTGGGCGGAGCCCGGTTCGTGGACGACCAGGTTGAACTCTTTGAAGTCGATGGCAGCCTTCTGATGAAGCTGCCGCTGGAATCGGCGGATGTCAGCCGAGCGCTGAAAGGGCAACTCAGCGGAAGCGTAACAATTTTCGCCTGAATTTTATTCTGTTCATTGAGGAACAGAATTTGTGAGAGAATGAAGGTTGTGTGCCGCCCATGGGCGGCACATCTTTGTTTTGGAGCAACCCAACCGGTTTGCGCTTTGAAAACTTTCGGAGATTGTCATGAAATCCACCCTTATTGCAGCAGCAATTGCCACGGCGGCGACCTCGGCCATCGCGGCCCCGGAAAAATACGTTCTGGACCCAAGCCACAGCCAGGTTGTTTTCAGCTACGACCATCTTGGCTTTTCGACCACCACCGGCATGTTCTCGGGTTTCGAGGGCGAAATCATGTTTGATCAGGAAGATCCAGCAGCGTCGAGCGTGACGGTTTCGATGCCCGTGGTCGAGATGATCACCGGCTGGAAACCCCGTGAAGATCATTTCATGTCCGAAGATTTCTTCGCGGCGACTGCCGAGGAAATGGTGACATTTACCTCGACCTCGATCGAGGTGACGGGTGAGAACACCGCAAAGATCACCGGGGACCTGACCTTGAATGGTGTGACCAAGCCAGTGGTTCTGGACGCCAAGCTGAATCAGGTCGGCGAGCATCCGATGGCGGGCAAGCCTTGGGCCGGGTTCGATGCCACCACCACCCTGGTGCGCAGCGATTTCGAACTGGGCAAGTTCGCGCCTTTCGTCGGAGACGAAGTTGCCATCGCGATTTCGATCGAGGCGCAGAAGGCCGACTGAGCCGGACTTCAGAACTACAGAAACCGCCGGTGGCCGATGCCCCGGCGGTTTTTTCGTGTCGTCGGCTTACTGAGCGTTGCGTGTTGCCGTCAACTCGACCGAAACGGTGACGGCGAAGGCCAGCGAATCCTCTTTCGGCATCGATTGGCCAACCCCGAAGTCGAGGCGGTTGAGGTCCACCGTGCCGGACATTTTGGCAGTCTCGCCTTGGATGTCCAAAGAGAAGGGCAATACAACGTCCAGTGTTTGATCGCGGATGGTCAGCGGTCCCCTTGCTTCATACCCCGTTTCGGTTTTGTAGATCTCGGCATCGAACTTGGCCGTCGGGAATTGCGCCTTGTCGAAGAAATCAGCCCCCATGGCCTGATCGGTCACGGTACCCAGGCTCAAAGATCCGATGGAGACCGTGACCTCTGCCGACCCGGCCGGACCGGGTTCGACGGGGTCGTCAAAGGTGATTGCGGCGGTCCAGTCTGAAAACTGACCGGTAACCGGGTTGCCCAGTTGTGTGATCGTGATGGCAAGCGTGCCTTCTTCCACCTGCCAATCCGATTGAACGGCCGCCAACTCGGCCGTTGCAACCTCGGCATCAGGCTTGTCTGAAAAACTGCCGGTCAGCAGGCCGGCTGACAGAACGCCAACCCAGACAAGCCCAGCAGCTGCGGCGGGAACCATCGAGTGCTTCTGTTCCGGCGGAACCGGCGCAGAGGACGCCCCGGGCAACATTCGCCGCAAAGTACTGTCCTTGTCGATGACGTGGTGTTTCAGTGCTCCGGCGATGTGCAGGGTCAAAGCTGCGACGAGAACCAGCATGAAAAGCCAGTGCAGCGTTGCCATCACCTCGGCCAGATGCTCGGACTTCGGCACCAGTGGCAGGTTCTGCCCAAATGGCCAAAGGATGGGCGCGAAGCCTTCGGTGGCAGCGTGGTCGATCCAACCAGACAGCGGAACCAAAACCAAGGACCCGTACAGCAGCCAATGGACCGTCTCGGCCGCAAAGGCCTCGGGCTTGTTGTCGGCGTTCAGCAGTCCAGGCTTGGTTTGGGTGAGCGACCAGAGAATGCGTGCCAGCGCAACGAAGAAGACGGTGATCCCAACGGTTTTGTGCAGGGAAAACAGCCGTGCGGCTTGGGCAAGATCGGCCTCGGTGGTGGGGATGGTCGGGTCATAGATTGCATGGGCCAGGTTGTTGGCGAACCACCCCAAGGGCAAGGCGGTGAAGATCAACAATGCGGTCAGCCAGTGGAATGTCTTGGTCACGCTGCCATAGCTGACATTGGTGTTGGTTAGGGACATCGATCTTGCGCTCCGGGTTTTCTGCTGTGGCCAAGGTAACCGTGTGACGCACATAGACAATAGCGTGTGGCGCACAGACCCGGTGCCGTCACGCAGAGTGCAGGCAGTGCTTGTGCCGGACCCTCACTCGGTTTACACCCCGGCGCAACCTAACGTCATCCAAGAGGTTGCAATGACACTTGCGTTCGTTTTTCCGGGGCAGGGCGCCCAGACCATCGGCATGGGCAAGGCGCTGGCCGACGCTTATCCGGCCGCCAAGGCCGTGTTTGACGAGGTGGACGAAGCGCTGGGCGAAAGCCTCAGCAGCCTGATCTGGGATGGCGATATCGAGACCCTGACTTTGACGCAGAACGCGCAGCCGGCGTTGATGGCCACATCGATGGCGGCGATGCGCGCGCTTGAGGCCGAAGGGGTCGATGTGACACGGGCCGCCTTCGTGGCCGGTCATTCGCTGGGCGAATACTCGGCCCTTGCCGCAGCCGGCGCGCTGAGTGTCGCGGACACTGCTCGCCTTCTTCGCACGCGCGGTCAGGCAATGCAGAGCGCCGTCCCAGTGGGCGAGGGTGCGATGGCCGCGATCCTGGGGCTCGACCTGGACGCCGTGCGAGCCGTGGCCGAAGAGGCCGCACAGGGTGAGGTCTGCCAGGCAGCCAATGACAATGACCCCACGCAGGTCGTGGTTTCGGGTGCCAAGGCCGCTGTTGAACGCGCCGCTGAAATCGCCAAGGAAAAGGGCGCCAAGCGCGCTGTGATGCTGCCGGTCAGCGCTCCGTTCCATTGTGCCCTGATGCAGCCTGCCGCCGACGTGATGGCCGAAGCTCTGGCGGGAGTCGAAATCAAGGCGCCGGCGGTTCCGTTGGTTGCCAATGTCCGCGCCGAGGCGGTGACCGATCCCGACCTGATCCGGCAATTGCTGGTCGAGCAGGTTACCGGTTCGGTCCGGTGGCGCGAATCCGTTCAGTACATGGTGGCGCAGGGTGTGACCGAAGCGTGGGAGATCGGTGCAGGCAAGGCTCTGTCGGGCATGATCCGCAAGATCGACCGGTCCGTGGCCTGCTCCGCCGTTGGTACGCCGGAAGACGTTCAAAAAGCGCTGCAGGCAGGCGATTAACTCAAAGCTGGTCCGACAGGACACTCGAAAAGGATACCGGTATGTTTGATTTGACTGGAAAATGCGCCCTTATCACCGGGGCTTCGGGCGGGATCGGGGGCGAGATTGCACGCACCTTGCACGCCGCAGGGGCCACTGTGGGCCTGTCGGGCACGCGCGTCGAACCGCTGCAGAAGCTGGCGGATGAACTGGGCGAGCGCGCTCATGTCCTGCCGTGCAATCTGGGTGACCCCGAGGCCGTGGCCGCGTTGCCGAAACAGGCCGCCGATGCCATGGGCGCTGTTGATATTCTGGTCAACAACGCAGGCATCACCCGCGACAACATCTTCATGCGCATGTCCGACGAGGAATGGCAGAGCGTGATCGACGTGAACCTGACCGCCACCGCCAAGCTGTGCAAAGGCGTTCTTCGCGGCATGATGAAGGCGCGTTGGGGCCGCATCATCAACATTTCGTCCGTTGTCGGTGCAACAGGCAACCCGGGTCAGGTGAACTATGCCGCGTCCAAGGCGGGCATGGTCGGCATGACCAAATCGCTGGCCTACGAGGTCGCGAGCCGTGGCATCACCGCCAATGCCGTCGCGCCGGGTTTCATCACGACCGCGATGACCGACAAGCTGACCGATGAGCAGAAATCCGGCATCCTGACGCAGGTTCCCGCCGGTCGGATGGGCGAGCCATCTGAAATTGCGGCGGCCGTTCTGTACCTTGCAAGCCCCGAAGCGGGCTATGTTACCGGAACCACCTTGCATGTGAACGGCGGCATGGCCATGTTGTAGGCGCAGCCAGAGGCAGATGCGAAAGCGTTTGCCTCTTGCGTCGTCTGTGCTATAGGCGGCGCATGTAATCAGGGGCCGGTCGTTCAGGTCGGCCTTCTACTTTCCCGGAGACCCGGGACTCAAACCGCCCGGATCGGGCAAACCAAGGCCACCCCGAGCGGGCAAGGGCAGAACCGGGCAGACCGCCCTGAAATGGAATGAGGAATAGACATGAGCGACGTCGCAGATCGCGTTAAAAAGATCGTTGTTGAGCACCTGGGTGTTGAAGAGGACAAAGTCACCGAGAACGCGTCCTTCATCGACGATCTGGGCGCGGACAGCCTGGACACCGTTGAGCTGGTCATGGCTTTCGAAGAAGAGTTCGGCATCGAGATCCCCGATGATGCAGCCGAGACCATCCAAACCTTCGGCGACGCCGTGAAGTTCATCAGCGAAGCTTCCTGATCGCTTTGAATTTGACCGAAAACGGCGCTTCCGGGCAACGGAAGCGCCGTTTTTTTTTGCCCGCTGGAATTCCCGCTTGCCTCGTGGAAAATCGGTTTGCACTGTTTGCGATGAGGCAACAAAACACCGGGTAAGGGCATGAAAAGATCCGCCCCGATGATCAACACCGCGCGCCTGATGATGTGTGCAATGCGCCCCGAGGACTTTGAACGGTTCGCGGAGATTTGGCGTGACCCCTGCGTGGTGCGTCATATCGGGGGCAAACCCCGCACCCGCGGCGAGGCGTGGGACGCGTTCCTGCGCAATGCGGGGCACTGGCAGATGGCTGGATTCGGGCAATGGGCCGTGTTCTTGCAGGCGAATCGCAAATTGATAGGTCAGGCCGGGTTCTTTTACGGCAACCGCTGTCTGGGCGAAGATTTCGATACCTTCCCCGAGGCCGGTTGGGTGTTGGCGCCCGAGGCGCATGGCCTGGGATACGGGCACGAGGCCGTTCAGGCCGCGCATGACTGGTTCGACCGGATCATGCCCGGGCCCTTGGTGTCGATGATTGACGCGGATCATGAGGCCTCGCAAAAGCTGGCGGCCAAGCTTGGATACAAATTGCTTCGCCAGACAGAGTATCGGGACAGCCCGGTGAAACTGTTTCGCCGCGACGGCCCTCCGGCCCGGAACTGAAACGCTTCTTTTTTCGCGGTGCCGCAAACGGATCGCCGTTTGCCGAAACTGAGAAATGCGAACTTGCGCGCGACCAGTATGCTATCATGGATATCCGGAACGATTGAGCGGAGGAGTGTGCTCATGAGGGTTTATCCTACAATGGAATTGCAGAACGGCCGCTGTGTCACGCTGGACAAGGGCCGTCTGGACGAGCCGATGATCTGGCATGTCGATCCGGTGGAAACGGCCCAAGGCTGGGCCGCCGCAGGTGCCGAGTGGATGCACCTGACCGATTTCGACGCGATCGAGGGGCGGGACACGAACTCTGCGTTTGTCGAACGGATCATCCGCAGCGCCGAGCTGCCTGTTCAACTGGCCGGCGGGTTCCGCTCGCGCGAGCAGGTCGAGCGTTGGATCGACAAAGGGGCGGGCCGCATCGTGATCGGCACCCTTGCGGCGCGTGATCCGCATCTGTTCAAAGAGCTGGCCAAGCTATACCCAGACCAGATCGTGTTGGCCGTGGACGTGTGGCAAGGTTACGTGATGACCGACGGCTGGCGCACCCAAAGCGCGTTCACACCGGAGGCTTTCATCGAAGCGTTTGCCGATGCTCCGCTCGCTGCCATTCTGGTCACCGATATCGACAGCGACATGGTGGATGTAGAGGCGCAGCTGGGCCTGATTTCGGGGCTGGCCGCGCATTCGCGTACGCCGGTGATCGCCAGCGGCGTCGTGCGCAGCAGCGACGACATCTCGCGTCTGGCGTACATTCCCAATATTTCGGGTGCGTTGGTCGGGCGGGCGCTATTCCGCAAGGCGGTCGACCTGTCCGAGGCGTTGGCGGTTGCCAAAACCGCCCATGAACCTGTGGCGCAGTTCCAGTAACGCAGCCTAATCCGTCCGAGATGCCCCTGACAGGTTGTCGGGGGCGGCTCGTGTGGTTCTGCTCTGGCCGTGCGCGGTGTGTGGCGCGGAGGCAGGCGGCAAGCTGCCGGTGCGGAATATGCTGTTGCTCTTGCCCCCGGCCCCCGGGCCGGGGTATGAGCGTTTCTCAAACAGGAAGCAGGCAAGAGGCATTTCATGCGCAGAGTCGTTGTAACCGGTCTGGGATTGGTCACTCCACTGGCCAGCGGGGTCGAGGAAACCTGGTCGCGGCTGCTGGCCGGAGAGTCGGGCGCCGGCCCGATCACCTTGTTCGATGCCGAAGCCGCAGGAGTCACCACGACCTATGCCTGCGAGGTGCCACGTGGTGACGGGACCAACGGGACCTTTAACCCCGATGACTGGATGCCGCCCAAGGAACAGCGCAAGATCGAGGATTTCATCCTGTATTCGATCGCTGCCGCCGAGATGGCCTGCAAGGACGCGAACTGGTTGCCCGAAGACGAGGAAGAACGTCTGCGCACCGGCGTGCTGATCGGGTCGGGCATCGGTGGTCTGGGCTCGATCGCTGAAACCGCCAACCTGATCCGTGACAAGGGTCCGCGCCGTGTGTCGCCCTTCTTCATCCCGGGCGCGCTGATCAACCTCGCGTCGGGTCAGGTCTCGATCCGCTTTGGCTTCAAAGGGCCGAACCACTCGGTGGTGACCGCCTGTTCGACCGGTGCCCACGCGATCGGCGATGCCAGCCGTATCATCCGGTCGGGCGATGCCGACGTTATGATCGCCGGCGGCGGCGAGGGCTGCATCTGCGAGATCGGTATTGCCGGTTTCAACGCATGCAAGGCGCTGTCGACCAAATATGCCGACAACCCCAAGGCCGCCAGCCGCCCCTATGACGTCGACCGCGACGGTTTCGTGATGGGCGAGGGCGCCGGTATCGTTGTTCTGGAAGAATACGAGCATGCCGTGGCCCGCGGCGCCAAGATCTATGCCGAGGTTCTGGGCTATGGGATGTCGGGCGATGCCTATCACATCACCGCGCCGGCCGAGGATGGTGACGGGGCCGAACGTTCGATGAAGGCAGCGCTACGCAGCGCAGGGCTCGAGCCGAAGGATCTGGACTATATAAACGCGCATGGCACCTCGACCATGGCCGACACGATCGAGCTGGGTGCCGTTGAACGGCTGCTGGGCGAACATGCCAGCAAGGCGACGATGAGTTCGACCAAATCGGCCACAGGACACCTGCTGGGGGCCGCGGGCGCGATCGAGGCGATCTTCTCGATCCTTGCGATCCGCGATCAGGTCGCCCCGCCGACGATCAACTTGGACAATCCGGCGGTGGAAACACCGATCGACCTTGCGCCGAATGCCAAGCGCGAGCGGGAAATCAACGTGGCGCTGTCGAACTCGTTCGGTTTCGGCGGCACCAATGCCAGCGTGATTTTCGGGAAAGCATCATAAATGTGGCGGGCTCTGGCATCCAATGCGCTTACCTTTCTTGTGGTCGCCATGTTTCTTCTTGGCGGTGTGATCCTTTGGGGGCAATCGCAATATAAGGCCGAGGGCCCGCTCGATACCGCCATTTGCCTTCGGGTGAAGGGTGGCTCGAACATGAACAAGGTCAGCCGTGACCTGGAAGATCAGGGCGCGATCAGCAGCGCAACGATCTTTCGTATGGCGGCAGACTACACCGACAAGTCGCAGCAGCTGAAGGCGGGTAGTTTCCTGATCCCCGAAGGCGCATCGATGGCGGAAATCATCGACGAAGTCACCCGCAGCGGCGCCAGCACATGCGGAACCGAGGTCGAGTACCGCATCGGTGTGACCCGCACTCAGACACGCGTACGTGAGCTGGACCCTGCAACCTTGAATTTCGTCGAGGTCGCGTCTTTTGTCGTTGGTGAGGACGAAGTTCCTGAAGTCTATCAGGAAAAGCGGAATCAAGCCGATACGCGATACCGTGTGTCCTTGGCCGAAGGTGTCACCAGTTGGCAGGTCGTTGAGGGGCTGAAGGCCGTGGATGCCCTGACCGGAGAGGTCTCGGAAATTCCGCCGGAAGGCATGTTGGCCCCGGACAGCTACGAAATCTCACCCGGTGATGAGCGCACGGCTTTGTTGCAAAAGATGCAGGACCGGCAGCAAGAGCGGATTGCGCGGGTTTGGGAGACGCGTCAAGAGGGGTTGCCCCTGTCCAGCCCTGAAGAAATGCTGATCCTCGCCTCGATCATCGAGAAGGAGACAGGCATTCCGGAAGAGCGCGGTCAGGTTGCCAGTGTCTTTGTTAACCGCCTGAAGCAAGGCATGAAGCTGCAGACAGATCCCACGGTGATCTATGGCGTGACCAAGGGTCAGGGTACGCTGGGCCGAGGCCTTCGCCGCAGCGAGCTTCGGCGGAACACGCCTTGGAACACCTATTTGATCGACGGGTTGCCGCCCACGCCGATTGCCAATCCGGGCCTGGCCAGCTTGCAGGCTGCCGTGACTCCAGACGAGACCGACTTCGTGTTCTTCGTCGCAGATGGAACCGGCGGCCATGCCTTCGCCAAGACGCTGCAGGAACACAACCGAAACGTTGCCAAATGGCGTGAGATCGAAGCCGAGCGGAACAATTCGGGTAACTGATCCGCTCGCTGGTTGAAATCAGAGCCAGCAAAAATCAGGCGGACGACCCACCTGATTTATGAAAAGGCAAAATCTTGGAAAAAGACTGCGCGCATGGAGACATGCGCGCAGTTTTTTATGCGGCCGATTTGCGGCGCGGATGGCGCCGGCGGTTGGCGGGGCCGTTTGTGCCCTGCGGTTTCGGGCCACGGCGTCGATTGCGCTGGCGACCGCCGGGCTTGGCGGCTTCTGCGGCTTCGGGTGCCGTTCCACTGGCGACCGGGATCTCGATCTTCATCAATTTTTGAATCTGACGCAGCAGATCAAATTCATCCGGTGCGCAGAAGGCGATGGCTTCGCCTTCACGGCCGGCCCGAGCGGTGCGGCCAATGCGGTGCACATAGTTGTCAGGAACGTCCGGCAGGTCGTAGTTGATGACATAGGCCACCCCAGGAATGTCGATGCCACGGGCTGCCACGTCGGTGGCAACCAGAACTGTGATTTCGCCGGCGCGGAAGGCCTTGATGGCGCGATCCCGCTGGCCCTGGCTCTTGTTGCCATGGATCGATGCTGCGTTGTAGCCGTCAGCCACCAACCCTTTCATCAGCTTTTCCGCACCATGCTTGGTCCGGGAGAACACAAGCGTCAGGGCGTCGGTATCACGCGAAAGGATCTCGCGCAGCTTGGCGGGTTTTCCCGGCTTTTCAACGAAATGCACCGACTGGGTGATCTTGTCGGCCGCCTTGCCCGGGGGCGAGACCTGCACCCGTTGCGGGTTGGTCAGGTAGGCGCGGCTGAGTTCCTCCATCTGCTTCGGCATGGTGGCCGAGAACAGCATGGTCTGGCGCGGAGTGCCCAGTTGCGGCGCGATTTTGCGCAGAGCGTGGATGAAGCCGAGGTCTAGCATCTGGTCGGCCTCATCCAGAACTAGGTGCCGAACCGAGCCGAGATCGACCGCGCCACGCTCCATCAGGTCGATCAAACGACCGGGGGTCGCGACAAGAATATCGGTCCCGCGCGACAGAAACATGATCTGTTTGTTGATCGACTGTCCGCCGACAACTGTGGCCACACGCAGTTTCGTCTTTTTGGTAAGCGTGCGGAGGCTGTCAGCGATCTGGTTCACCAGTTCGCGAGTGGGAGCCAGGATCAACGCCTTGGCGGTTTTGGGCGCCGGTTTGCCGGGTTGCGCCAGAAGGTGGTCGATCAACGGTAGGCCAAAGGCCAGCGTCTTGCCGGTGCCGGTCTGTGCAAGGCCCAGAATGTCGTGTCCTTCCAGAGCCAACGGGATGGCCTGGTTCTGGATCGGTGTGGGTTGTGTGAAATTTGCGCGCTCGAGCGCGTCGTTCAGAGCCGGCGCGAGGCCGAGCATGTCGAAATCGAACAAGTAGTCTTCCTTTGTGATCCGCGCCGGCATTGGCCGTGCGCGAACGAGAGTGGCTGGCCGTGCAGATTGCACGACCGGCAGGGAGTGTGCGCAGCCTCAGAATTTGCGGGCGAGTCCCGCAACATCCGGCTTTTGCGTCAAGAACCCTGCGTGAATGGGAACTGGGAAAATTGGGCGCTATCTCGGACCTCGGTTCGGTCCGCGTGCTCACGCGGCAGCGCTGTGGCGTAAATGAGCGTTGCTGAGGCGAATGTCAAGCCGACACCGGCAGTCAAGGCTGCCGGTGTCCTATTCGTTGCAAATGGATGTTCAACGACGAGGCGTCGGGGCGGCGGCAGCCAGCGCCTTTTCGACAGCCTGTGTGGTGGAAGGGTGACCGGCCTTGGACAGGCACGAAGCAATTTTGCCCGCGTCAGGGCGCTCGGGGCGGTTGCCGGGCTTGGGACGATCGCCCAGGCAGCTTTGGAGCGCAGATTGCGGAACGCCAATCTCGCTTGCGATCTTGCCAAGATCAGGCCTGCGGTGCCCTGTCTGAGCCTGCGCCACTGTGCCCAAGAGCATCAGGCCGCCCAGACAGATTACCGAGACATAGCTGAGGGGATGGTACATTTTTTGTCCTTCAGATATTTTTCGTATGCTTGTGGTTTATGGTTTTGGTGCAGATTGCGTGTGCAATCAGTTTTTGAAACGCACGACGGGAATTACTCCGTCGCGGAAATCTCGCCGATCGGAGAATTGATTGCGGTCCGTGGGCCGGATTAGGATTTTGTTAACAATGACAGTGCGTTACTTGTTGCGCGCTGTTGCTTCAGAGCTTGACTGAGCGCCCGTTTTCTCGTATAAGTTGTGTCATGCTAGAAGAAGTGGGCAACGGCCCCGGGGCAACCCGGCGGCCGTTTTTCATTTCTCTCGTGCGGAGATCACTCACGCATGAGGTCACAGGCAAACATGACTTTGATTACCCCGGAAGAGCGGATGTCCCGGACGGCCGAGCTGTTGCAGTCGTTGGAGGTGTCCATTCGCGGTTTGCGGCAAGCGGCGGAAGACCTGCGCAAGCGGATCGAGACCGGGGAGGATGCAGACCTGGCGAGTTCAGCCAGACAACTCGGGCAGCTAGAGGGGCTGATCCGGAGTTGCCAGAAAGTGGAGACAAGCTTTGTCGAACAATGTCACAGACAAGCGGGAATTGCCCAAGGGGGCTATGCGCTCGACCTGGAGTGGGCCCGATCTGAGATCGGGTGCCGATTGGCTCGCCTCCGCGCCTGCTGCGGTGCGGGACAGATTTCTGAGTGAGATCGGGGAGGGAGGGCTATGTGCCCTCCCTTTCCTGTTCGAGTTCTGGGCGCTGCCGCACCAGTTGCCGCCCGAGGGCGACTGGCGGTCATGGGTGATCATGGGCGGGCGTGGCGCGGGCAAGACGCGGGCCGGGGCTGAATGGGTGCGATCCATGGTCGAAGGGGGCAAACCTTTCGACGAGGGTGAGGCCCGGCGCGTGGCGCTGGTGGGCGAGACCTTTGACCAGGTGCGCGACGTGATGATCTTTGGCGACAGCGGGATCATGCAGTGCTCTCCGCCCGACCGGCGGCCGCAGTGGAAGGCGTCGGAACGCAAGCTGGTCTGGCCCAACGGGGCCGAGGCACAGGCCTTTTCGGCGCATGACCCCGAGGGGCTGCGAGGGCCGCAGTTCGACGCGGCTTGGGTCGATGAACTGGCCAAGTGGAAAAAGGCGGGCGAGACCTGGGACATGCTGCAATTCGCGTTGCGACTGGGCGAGCGGCCGCGGGTCTGCGTCACCACGACGCCGCGCAACGTGAAGGTTTTGAAAGATCTGCTGGCGGCGCCGTCCACGGTGATGACCCATGCGCCGACGGAGGCGAACCGGGCCAACCTGGCGGAGTCCTTTCTGGAGGAGGTGCGCGCGCGCTATGCCGGCACGCGGCTGGGGCGGCAGGAATTGGACGGTGTGCTGCTAGCCGATGCCGAGGGGGCGTTGTGGACCGGCTCGATGCTGGATGCGGCGCGGGTCAAGGCGCTGCCCGAGCTGGACCGCGTGGTGGTGGCGCTGGACCCCGCGGTGACCGGCGGGTCGGGGGCCGATGCCTGCGGGATCGTGGTGGTCGGCGCGCAGGTGCAGGGGGCGCCCGAGGACTGGCGCGCCTATGTGCTGGCCGACCGGACGGTGCAGGGCGTTGGCCCGGCGGGCTGGGCGCGGGCGGCGATTGGCGCGATGGACGCGTTCGGGGCCGAGCGGCTGGTGGCCGAGGTCAATCAGGGCGGGCAGTTGGTCGAAGAGGTGGTGCGGCAGGTGGACCCTCTGGTCCCGTTCCGGGCGGTGCGGGCCTCGCGCGGGAAAGTGGCGCGGGCCGAGCCGGTGGCGGCTTTGTATGAGCAGGGGCGGGTGTTCCATGTGGCCGGGCTGGAGGCGCTGGAGGAGCAGATGTGCCAGATGACCGCGCGCGGGTTCGAGGGGCAGGGCTCGCCCGACCGGGTCGATGCGCTGGTTTGGGCGTTGCATGAGCTGGTGGTGGGGCCGGCGGCGGTTTACCGGCGGCCGCGGGTGCGGGTTTTGTGATCAGCCCTCGGGCTTTTCGAACTTTGCGAAGCCCTCGGCATAGTCGGGGTGCCAGCGCGAGAGGGCGGGGCGGTTGTGGATGATGTCCTCGGCAGCCCATTGAACGCGACGGCTGTCGCGTTCGGCATCGACGTCGTTGTCGGGGCAGAGGATGTAGAAGTCGCCCTGGGCCATGCGGTCCAGGAAGTAGTCGACGGTCTGCTCGCTGGTCCAGGCGGCGGCCGGTTTTTCGGACAGGAATGACGCGACCATGCCGGTGTAGGTAAAGCCCGGAACGAAGAGATGCGCGGAGATCGGAGCGCCAGCCTCGCGAAGCTCGTGCGCGAGCTGTTCGGTCAGTGTTTTGACGGCGGCCTTGGAAACGTTGTAGCCGGGGTTGCCCGGCGGGGTGGTGATCCCCTGCTTTGACCCGGTGTTGATGACGACCGCCGGGCGGTCAGCCTCGATCATGCGAGGCAGGAAAGCGTGGATGCCGCGCAGGACCCCCAGAAAGTTCACGTCGAGAATTTTCCGCCAGTTGTCGAATGACTCCCATGTTTTCGTCGGCAGGCTGATCCCTGCATTGTTCATCAAGACTGCAACCTGCCCGGCGGCGAAAGCTGTTTCGGCGAGGTTTTCGATGTCGGCTTGCGAGGTGACATCCGTCGGCACCGCGGTGATGTTTACCCCGTCAAAGCCTGCCTTCAGGTCGTCCGTTGTTGCGTCAAGCGCCTGTCCCGGAAGATCGGCCAGTATGACGTCCAGCCCGGCTTGGGCAAAACGCTGTGCCGCGACGCGCCCGACTCCGCTGGCGGCGCCGGTCACGACGGCGATCCCGCCGGTTTTCACTGCGCTTACATACATGGCTGGTCCCTCGTGATGCTCAAATTCAGAAGGTAGCGCCTTTCCGTCGGATGCCGAGGTTTATCCTGCGGGCACACGTTCCCAAGCCGTTGCAAAACCCCCGTACGCCCCATTCCCGAGGCTTAAACTTCTTTCCGTCATAACTCCTTTCAACAAGCCGGGCAGAGCGGCGGCAGAAAGGAGCATCTGGACATGGTATTCGATTTCTTGCGTCGTGGATCGGCTGAGAAGGTCCCCGAGGCAAAAGCAAGCGCAGCCGGGCCGGTGGTCGCCTGGCAAACCGGTGGGCGCGTGGCCTGGAGCCCGCGCGACACCGCCTCGCTGACGCGCACGGGGTTCTCGGGCAACCCGGTGGGGTTCCGGTCGGTCAAGCTGATTGCCGAGGCCGCGGCGGCGCTGCCCCTGGTTCTGCAGGACGATGCGCAGCGGTACGAGACGCACCCGGTTCTGCGCCTGATGCGCCGTCCGAATGCGGCGCAGGGCAAGGCCGAGCTGCTGGAGGCGCTGTTCGGGCAGTTGCTGCTGTCGGGCAATGCCTATGTCGAGGCGGTGCAGGCCGAGGGCGGGCTGCCGGTCGAGCTGCACGTGCTGCGCTCGGACCGGATGAGCGTGGTGCCGGGGGCGGATGGCTGGCCCAGGGCCTATGACTATACCGCCGGGGGCAAAACGCACCGGTTCCCGGCCGAGGCCATCTGCCACATCAAGTCGTTCCACCCGCAGGATGACCACTATGGCTTCTCGCCCCTGCAGGCGGCGGCGATGGCGATCGACGTGCACAACAGCGCCTCGCGCTGGTCGAAATCGCTGTTGGACAACGCTGCGCGGCCCTCGGGCGCGCTGGTGTGGAAGGGCGGCGACGGACAGGGCGTGATGGCCGAAGAGCAGTTCCGCCGCCTGAGCGACGAGATCGAGGCGAACTATCGCGGGGCGCGGAATGCCGGGCGTCCGATGGTTCTGGAAGGGGGGCTGGATTGGAAGCCAATGGGCTTTTCCCCCTCGGACATGGAGTTTCAGAAGACCAAGGAAGCCGCCGCCCGCGAGATCGCGCTGGCCTTCGGTGTCCCGCCGATGCTGCTGGGGATCCAGGGTGACGCGACCTATTCGAACTATCAGGAGGCCAACCGGGCGTTCTATCGCCTGACCGTTCTGCCCCTGGTGACGCGGGTGGCGGCGGCGTTGTCGGACTGGCTGTCGGACTTTACCGGCGAAGACCTGATGCTGAAGCCCGATCTGGACCAGGTGCCGGCGCTGGCGGCAGAACGCGATGCGCAATGGGCGCGGGTGGCCAATGCCGATTTCCTGACCGATGCCGAGAAGCGTGCTCTGCTGGGCCTGCCGGTGCTGGCGGAGACGGCGGATGGCTGACACGCCGGGATATCCGCCCTTTGACTGCGCGCCGGGCCTGCGTCTGGCCGCGCATGAAAGGGTGGCCGAGATCCAGCATGCGCATCTGTGCAGGCGGCTGGATCAGATCGAGGAGATGATGGAGCGGCTGGAGCGGCGGTTGTGGCTGACGGTCTATGGCGTGGCGGCGGTGATCCTGGCGCAGGCGTTCCAGTCATTCCTGACGGTGGCGCCATGAATTCAGCGGCTTACGAGGAGTATTTCATGAATTTGGAACGCAAGTTCGCGCGGTTCGGCGATGGGCTGTCGGTGACCGAGGACGCGGTGATCGAGGGCTATGCCAGCCTGTTCGGCCAGGTCGATCAGGGCCGCGACGTGGTGCAGAAAGGGGCCTATGCCGCGTCTCTGGCCGGGCTGAAGGCGGCCGGGCAGCGGGTCAAGATGCTGTGGCAGCACGACCCGGCCCAGCCCATCGGCGTGTGGGACGAGGTGCGCGAGGACGACCGTGGCCTGTGGGTCAAGGGGCGGCTGCTGGAAAGCACCCAGAAGGGCCGCGAGGCGGCCGAGCTGATCCGCGCGGGGGCGCTGGACGGGCTGTCGATCGGCTATCGCACCAAGCGGGCCGTGAAGGATGACAAGGGCCGGCGGCTCTTGACGGAACTGGAGCTGTGGGAGGTGTCGCTGGTGACCTTCCCGATGCTGCCCAGTGCGCGGGTGGCGGCAAAGGGGTCGGACCTCGATGCCGAGGACACCTGGCGCAGTATTGCCGAGGTGTTCCAGAACGCCCGGCAGGAGCTGGCGCGAACCTAGCGCGCCTCAACCCCCACCCAGAAAGGAAGTGCTGATGAGCAAGACCGAGACCGCGGCCTTGACCGGAGAGGGTGTGCCCCTGGTTCAGGAGGTGAAGCAGGCGATGGCTGGATTCGTCATCGAATTCAAGGGCCTGAAGGCTGAAGTTCAACAGAAACTGCAACAAACAGAAGAGCGACTGACCATGCTGGATCGTAAATCAACCATCGCGGCGCGCCCGCATCTTGCGGCCTCGACCCTGGAGGAAGCGCCGCACCAGAAGGCCTTTGACGCCTATGTGCGTTCGGGCGATGACGATGCCCTGCGCGGGCTGGAGATCGAGGCCAAGTCGCTGTCGACCGCCGTCAACAGCGATGGCGGCTATCTGGTCGATCCTCAGACCGCCGAGATGATCAAGTCGGTGCTGAAATCCACCGCTTCGATCCGCTCGATCGCGTCGGTCGTGAATGTCGAGGCGAATTCGTTCGACGTGCTGATCGACCACACCGATGTGGGCGCGGGCTGGGCCGATGAAACAGCGGCGGCCACCGAGACCGGCACCCCGTCGATCGACCGCATCTCGATCCCGCTGCACGAGCTGAGCGCGCTGCCCAAGACCTCGCAGCGGTTGCTGGACGACAGCGCATTCGACGTCGAGGGCTGGCTGGCCGGCCGTATCGCCGACAAGTTTGCCCGCGCCGAGGCGGCGGCCTTTGTCAACGGTGACGGCATCGACAAGCCGAAGGGCATCCTGAGCCATCCGGCGGTGGACAACGACGTCTGGACCTGGGGCAACCTGGGCTATGTGCCCACCGGTGTCGCGGGCGGCATCGACGCGGATGCGATCGTTGACGTGGTCTATGCGCTGGGCGCGCAGTACCGCGTGAACGGCACCTTCGTGATGAACTCGAAAACCGCGGGCGTGATCCGCAAGCTGAAGGATGCCGACGGCCGCTTCCTGTGGTCGGATGGCCTGGCCGCGGGTGAGCCCGCGCGCCTGATGGGTTATCCGGTGCTGATCGCCGAGGACATGCCCGATCCGGGCACCGACAGTTTCTCGATCGCGTTCGGTGACTTCTCGGCCGGCTACACCATCGCCGAGCGCCCCGACCTGCGCGTGCTGCGCGATCCGTTCAGCGCCAAGCCGCATGTCCTGTTCTATGCCACCAAGCGCGTGGGCGGCGACATCAGCGACTTTGCCGCGATCAAGCTGGTGAAATTCGGCACCGCCTAAGTGGTGACGGATCCGGGGGGCCGGTGGGCCGGTCCCTCGGGCGGCGGGCGCGGGCCGGGGTGAGATCCCCCGCGTTGTCTAGCTGCTCCCCTCCGTCCGAGCAACGTGGGGCGGCGCGTGCCCGCCATTTTCCAAGGATGCGGCACCCGGAGGGGTCCGAGATTGCGGAGTGAATGGATGATGTTGATCGAAGAAACCGCCATCGCGGATGCGGCGCTGCCGGTGGATCAATTCAAGGCGCATCTGCGGCTGGGCACGGGATTTGCCGAGACCGGCCTGCAGGACGACGTGTTGAAAGGGTTCCTGAGGGCGGCGATGGCCGCGATCGAGGCGCGCACGGGCAAGGTGCTGATATCGCGCAGTTTCACCTGGACCCTGAGCCGTTGGCGGAACGACGCGGGCGAGGTTCTGCCGGTCGCGCCGGTGACGAGCATCGACGCGGTGACGCTGACCGACGCGCGGGGCACCCAGCAGGTGGTGGCGCCCGGGACTTACCGCCTGGAGCGCGACAACCAGCGCCCCTGCCTGCGCCCGCTGGGGGCTTGCCTGCCCGCCAATCCCACCGGTGGAGAGGTGACCATCGCGCTGACGGCTGGGATGGCGGCGGATTGGGGCGGGCTGCCGGCGGATCTGGGGCAGGCGGTGCTGCTGCTGGCGGCGCATTACTATGAGTATCGCAACGAGACCAGCCTGAGTGACGGCTGCATGCCCTTCGGCGTGACCAGCCTGATCCAGCGCTATCGCATGGTGCGCTTCGGCGCGGGGGTGATGCAATGAGCGCTCCCCGCCTGAACCGGCAGCTGGTGCTGGAGGCCCCGGTGCGGGTGGCCGATGGCGCGGGCGGCTATGCCGAGACTTGGGCGCCTCTGGGCACGCTGTGGGCCGAGGTGACCGCCCGGACAGGCACCGAGCGCGCGGTCGCGAATGTGGCGGTCTCGCGCGTGAGTTACCGCATCGTGGTGCGTGGCGCGCCCGAGGGGTCGTCGATGCGCCCGGCACCCGATCAGAGGTTTCGCGAGGGCAATCGGCGCTTCGTGATCCGCGCGGTGGCCGAATACGACGCGGCCGGGCGCTATCTGACCTGTTTCGCGGATGAGGAGGTGGCGGCATGAGCTATGGCGTTTCGGCGGCGCTGCAGGCGGCGGTGTTCCAGCAATTGGTGGCGGATGCCCAGGTGGGCGCGCTGAGCGGCGGCGCGATCTATGACGCGGTGCCTTCGGGGACGGTTCCGCAGACCTACGTGACGCTTGGCCCCGAGGAGGTGCGCGAGGCCTCGGACAAGACGGGGCAAGGCACTTTGCATCGCTTCACGGTGTCGGTGGTGTCCGAGGCGGCCGGGTTCGGCGCGGCCAAGACGCTGGCCGGGGCCGTGTGCGACGCGCTGGACGGGGCCGCGCTGACGCTGGATCGGGGACGGCTGGTGGGGCTGTGGTTCGAGCGGGCCTCGGCCCGGCGCACCGGGACCGGCGGCGCGATCCGGCAGATCGACCTGAGATTCCGCGCCCGCGTGGAAGACAACTAAGCAATCAATGGAGAGAGCATATGGGTGCCCAGAACGGTAAGGACCTGCTGGTCAAGGTGGACATGAATGGCACAGGCCTGTTCCAGACCATCGCGGGGCTGCGTGCCACGCGGATCAGTTTCAACGCGGAAAGCGTGGATGTCACCTCGTTGGAGAGCCAAGGCGGCTGGCGCGAGCTGCTGTCGGGGGCGGGGGTCAAGTCGGCCTCGATTTCCGGATCGGGCGTGTTCAAGGACGCCGGCACGGATGAACGCGCGCGGCAGTTGTTCTTTGACGGCGAAACGCCCGCCTTTCAGGTGATCATCCCCGATTTCGGCATCGTCGAAGGACCGTTCCAAGTGACCGGGATCGAGTATGCCGGCTCGCATAATGGCGAAGCGACCTATGAGATGAGCCTGGCCAGCGCCGGTGCTCTGACCTTCGTGGCGTTGTGATGGTCAATCCGTGGGCGGGAGAAGTGGCGCTGGTGGTCGATGGCCAGCGCCGGGTGCTCAAGCTGACGCTGGGCACGTTGGCCGAGCTGGAGCAGGAGCTGGGCGCAGGGTCTTTGGTGGAACTGGTGCAGCGGTTCGAGAGCGGCGCCTATTCCAGCGGTGACGTGCTGGCGCTGATCTTGGCGGGGTTGCGCGGTGGCGGGATGGATGTGACCCGCGCCGACATGTTGCGGGCCGAGATAGAGGGCGGCCCGATGGCGGCGGCGCGGGCGGCGGCCGAGCTGCTGGCGCGGGCCTTCATGGTGCCGGGTGAGTCATGAGCGGCTTTGACTGGCCCGGCCTGATACGTGCCGGGCTGCACGAGCTGCGGCTGACGCCGGATCAGTTCTGGCGTCTGACCCCGGCCGAACTGCGGCTGATGCTGGGGCAGGGCCGCGGGATGCCGGCGATGAACCGGGCGCGGCTGGACAGGTTGCTGGCCGCCTGGCCCGACAAGATACAAGGAGAGCGTGATGACGGATCGGGACGGGTTTGACGACCTGCAGGAGCGCGGCGAGGCGCTGGGCGATGCCCTGGGCGATGCCGCCACGATGGCGGCGGCCTTCGATGCCCAGATGAAGCGGATCAGCGCCGCTTTCGAAGAGACCGGGAAGGATGTCGCCACCCTGGAGCGGGGCATGTCGAGCGGGCTGCGCAAGGCCTTCGACGGCGTGGTTCTGGACGGAATGAACCTGTCGGACGCGCTGGACGTGCTGAAGAACTCCATGATCCGCACGGCCTATTCGGCGGCGATCAAGCCGGTGACGGATCATTTCGGCGGCATGCTGGCCAATACGGTCGGCGGCCTGGTGCAGGGGCTGCTGCCCTTTGCCGACGGCGGCAGTTTCGCCCAAGGACGCGTCATGCCTTTTGCCAATGGCGGAGTGGTCACCGGGCCGACCACCTTTCCGATGCGCGGTGCGACCGGGTTGATGGGCGAGGCCGGCCCCGAGGCGATCATGCCGCTGGCGCGCGGACCCGACGGCAAACTGGGGGTGCGCAACTCGGGCGGCGGACGGGCGGTGAACGTGGTGATGAACATCACCACACCCGACGTTCAGGGCTTTCGCCGCAGCCAGGGCCAGATCGCAGCCCAGATGAGCCGCGCCCTGGGGCGCGGCAATCGGAACCGCTAGTTTGGGGAGCAGGACATGAATTTCCACGAAGTCAGATTTCCCGCCAGCCTGAGTTTCGGCTCGGTCGGCGGACCCGAGCGGCGCACGGATATCGTGACGCTGGCCAACGGGTTCGAGGAACGCAACACGCCCTGGGCGCATTCGCGGCGGCGATACGACGCCGGTTTGGGGATGCGGTCGCTGGACGACATCCAGACGCTGATCGCCTTTTTCGAAGCGCGTCAGGGTCAGATGTACGGGTTCCGCTGGAAGGACTGGTCGGACTACAAGTCCTGCGCCGCCACTGCCGAGTTCGACAAGGGCGACCAGGTGATCGGGCAAGGCGACGGGGTCACGACCGAGTTCCAGTTGGTCAAGATCTATGCCTCGGGCGGGGTCAGCTATGTCAGGCCCATCGTCAAGCCGGTACTGGGTACGGTCAAGATTGGGCTGGATCAGGATGAGGCCCGAGAAGGCGTCGATTTCGAGGTGGACCTGAATAGCGGTCTGATCCAATTCGTCGTCCCGCCATCCGAGGGGGTCGACGTGACCGCCGGGTTTGAATTCGATGTGCCGGTGCGGTTTGACACCGACAGGATCCAAGTCAGCGTGGCCAGCTTTCAGGCAGGCGACGTACCCAATGTTCCGGTGGTGGAGGTGCGGGTCTGATGAGCGGCGACAAGCAGGCATTGCTGACCCATCTTCAGTCCGGCATGACCACGGTCTGCCGCTGTTGGGTGATCACTCGAACCGATGGCGTGTCCTTCGGGTTCACCGACCATGACCGCGAACTGGCCTTCGAAGGGCTGGTGTTCAAGGCAAGCACCGGCCTCACAGCCTCGGCGATCGAACAAGCGACGGGCCTGTCGATCGACAATTCCGAGGCCATGGGGGCGCTGTCTGATGCGGCCGTGTGCGACGAGGATATCGAAGACGGCCGCTTTGACGGTGCCGATGTCCGAGCATGGCTGGTCAACTGGGCCGCGCCGGAACAGCGCATGTTGCAGTTCCGTGGCTCAATCGGCGAGCTGCGCCGCGCTGGGGGCGCGTTTCATGCCGAGTTGCGCGGGCTGACCGATCTGCTGAACCGACCCTTGGGGCGGATCTACCAAAAACCCTGTACGGCCGTTCTGGGTGACAAAGCCTGCGGCTTCGACAGGTTGACGCCCGGCTACTGGGCCGAGGCCGAGATTGCCGAGATCGACGATGGGCCGATCCTCAGACTGCAGGGTGCCGAGGCGTTTGAGGACGGCTGGTTCGAACGTGGCCGCGTCGATGTGTTGACCGGCCGCTCTCAGGGGCTTTGGGCCTCGGTGAAGACGGACCGGAGCATCAAGATCGGGCGGGAATTGCACCTTTGGACTGCTCTGGGCTCGGGTCTGGCCACAGGTGACCGTGTGCGGGTGCTGGCGGGCTGCGACAAGCGGATGGAGACCTGTCGGTTGAAATTCAACAACGTCATAAATTTCCAAGGTTTTCCGGATCTGCCGAGCGAAGACTGGGTGATGGCCGTGCCGAAACAGGGCAACGCGAACAATGGAGGCAGCAGGCGGTGATGGTGACGGCTCAGGATATCGTGGACGAAGCGCGAGGCTGGCTGGGAACGCCCTATGTGCATCAGGCCTCGGTCAAGGGAGCGGGAACCGATTGCTTGGGATTGCTGCGCGGCGTCTGGCGTTCCGTCATCGGCCACGAGCCCGAGGCGGTGCCTACCTACAGCATGGACTGGTCTGAACCGCAGGGCGAAGAGCGCATGTGGGCGGCTGCGCGGCGCAATCTGGTTGAACGTCCGCGCAACTTTCTGGCCCCTGGGTGCGTGCTGCTGTTCCGGATGCGCGATGCCGGTGTGGCCAAACACCTTGGTATCGTGAGTGAAGCGGGCGCCGTGCCACGCTTCATCCATGCCTATTCCGGACATGGCGTTGTCGAGAACACTCTGAGCGACCCCTGGCGCCGCCGGGTGGTCGCCTGCTTTGAATTTCCTTTGGAGGGCAACTGATGGCGACGATAGTTTTATCTGCGGCGGGGGCTGCGCTGGGCGGCTCCATCGGTGGAACCGTTGCAGGGTTGTCAACGGCCATCGTGGGGCGGGCAGTCGGCGCGACGCTCGGGCGGGTTATCGACCAGCGATTGATGAGCCAGTCGGTCATGGGCGCCGGAAGCGAGGTGGTCGAGTCCGGCCGGCTGGACCGGTTCAGACTTACGGAAACAGGCGAGGGCGTGCCGTTGTCCACTGTGTTCGGCCGAATGCGGGTCGGTGGGCAGGTGATCTGGGCGTCGGATTTCCTTGAGACCCGCAAAACCACGACGTCTACGCAGTCTGCTGGCGGCAAGGGAACTCCAAAACCTGCCGAAGTCACCACGACCACCCATAGCTACAGCTATTCGATATCACTGGCGATTGCTGTCGGCGTCGGAGAGATCGCGGACATCGCGCGGATATGGGCCGATGGGGAAGAGCTTGAGCGCAACAGCCTGAACATGCGGGTTTATACGGGTAGCCAGGATCAGCTGCCGGATCCCCTGATCGAAACGATCGAAGGTGACGGGACGGTTCCGGCCTATCGCGGCACAGCGTATGTGGTGATCGAAGATCTGCCGCTGGCGCAATTTGGCAATCGCGTTCCCCAGTTCTCCTTCGAGGTTGTTCGGCCGGACCAGAAATCCGCACCAGACTACGAGTTCGAATTGCAACGGATTGTCCGGGCCGTGGCCCTGATGCCTGGCACCGGGGAATACACGCTGGCCAGCACGCAGGTAAACTACTCCAAAGGGTCGGGTCAAAGCTGGGCCGCCAACGTCAATGCGCCCTCGGGCGAGCCCGATTTGGTGGCCTCGATGCGTGCCCTGAGCAAAGAACTTCCGGGCTGCAAGGCTGCGTCGCTGGTGGTCTCGTGGTTCGGAGATGACTTGCGTTGCGGCGCTTGCAGCATTCGACCCAAGGTGATCCCCCAAGACGTGGACGGCGCCAACATGCCGTGGAAAGTCTCTGGGCTAAAGCGCAAATCGGCTCAGGTCGTGCAACAGGTGGACGGGCGACCGGTCTATGGCGGTACCCCGGCCGATGCGTCGGTGGTTCAGGCCATTCAACACCTCAAGGGCTCCGGCAGCCGGGTAATGTTTTATCCTTTCATCCTGATGGATCAGATGCAGGGTAATGGTCTTCCAGACCCATGGTCGGATGCCGGCGATCAGCCGCATCTGCCGTGGCGCGGCCGGATCACGCTGGACGTGGCTCCGGGGCGTCCGGGGTCGTTGGACGGAACCGCAGGTGCGGACGCTCAGGTGGCAAGCTTTTTTGGTGCAGCCCAAGCCTCGGATTTCATCATCGGTAATGGCAGCGTGACCTATACCGGCCCGGAAGAATGGAGCATGCGCCGTTTCATTCTTCACTACGCGGCGTTGTGCAAGGCAGCAGGCGGGGTCGAGGCGTTTTGCATCGGTTCGGAAATGCGTGGTCTTACCCAGATACGCGGCGCGTCCGGGTTCGCGGCCGTCGCTCAGCTGAAGGCATTGGCGGCGGAAGCGCGGCAGATACTGGGGCCAGACACCAAGATAGGCTACGCTGCGGATTGGACAGAGTATTTCGGGTACCAGCCTGCCGACGGCAGCGGTGACCGATACTTCCATCTGGACCCACTGTGGGCAGACGAAAACATCGATTTCGTCGGGATCGACAACTACATGCCGGTCTCGGACTGGCGGGATGGCGACGATCATCGTGATGCGATGGATGGTGCCCGGTCAATCTACGACCTGGATTATTTGCGCGGCAACATCGAAGGCGGTGAAGGATACGACTGGTACTATCCAACGCCGGAGGAACAGGACGCGCAGATAAGGTATCCGATCGAGGACGGCGAACATTCAGAGCCATGGGTGTGGAGATATAAGGACATCCGCAACTGGTGGTCGAACTTGCACCACGAACGGATCGGAGGAGTGCGCCAAGCTGACCCGACCGATTGGGTTCCGGGATCAAAGCCGATCTGGTTCACGGAATTGGGCTGTGCGGCCATAGACAAGGGAACGAACCAACCCAACAAGTTTTTGGATCCGAAATCCTCGGAATCCGATCTGCCCAAATACTCAAACGGTCAACGCGACGATTTCATTCAGGTTCAGTATTTGAAGGCAGTTCTGGGATATTGGGCCGATCCGCAGATTAACCCGGTTTCGGATATCTACGATGGTCCGATGGTGGACGTTTCGAATGCCTACGTGTGGGCGTGGGACGCGAGACCTTACCCGACATTTCCGAACCTGCGTTCGCAGTGGAGCGACGGCGAAAACTACGCCCGTGGTCATTGGTTGAACGGACGTTCTGGTGCCAGGACACTGGCCTCGGTGGTGGCCGAGATTTGTCAGGCTGCAGGCGTTTCCGATTTTGATGTGTCTGCGCTGGACGGAGTTGTCCGTGGATACGTGATCGAAGATGTTTCGGACGCGCGGGCGGCCCTGCAACCGCTGATGCTGCGCTACGGATTTGATGCGATCGAGCGGGACGGTGTTCTGACATTCCGCATGAGGGCCGGGCGCCGGGCATTCGATCTGTCGCTGGATCAGGTCGCGGAAAGCCCCGAGGTCGATGGCAGGGTCCAGTACCAGCGCGAAGCCGAGGCCGAAATGGCTGGCCGCGTGCGTCTGCGCTTCGTGCAGTCGGATGCGGACCACGATGTGGTATCAGAGGAGGCCGTGCTGCCCGATGATCGGACACATTCTGTTGCCGTGAACGAAATGCCTCTGTCGATGACCCGCGCCGAAGGGAGGCAGACGGTCGAACGTTGGCTGGCCGAGGCCCGCGTCGCGCGCAACACCGCTCGGTTTGCGCTGCCGCCGTCGCAGATGCATCTGGGCGCCGGCGACATTGTTCGACTTCCATCTTGGAATGGGGGAGCCGATGCGCTGTATCGCATAGACAGGTTGGAACAGGCTGACATCCAGCTGGCGGCTGCCGTGCGGATCGAGCCCGGGGTCTATTCGCCGTCCGACATGGCGGATGATGGGTTTGTCTCACAACCCTTTGTGGCCCCAGTCCCGGTTCTTCCGATTTTTCTGGATCTGCCACTCATTACCGGCGCCGAAGAGCCGCACGCCCCTTATCTGGCCGTCACGGCCGATCCTTGGCAAGGCAGCGTCGCCGTCTATTCCTCGGACAGCGACGAGGGCTACGCGCTGCGCGATCTGGTGACAGGTCAGGCTGTGATCGGGTTCACCGAATCCGCCTTGCTGTCCGCGAGCGCAGGGGTTTGGGATGAAGGTGAGCCGCTGCGCGTGCGCCTTGTTGATGGCGTCTTGCAGTCGCGGTCGCGTGACTCGCTTTTGACAGGCGCCAACTTGGCGGCGATCGGAGACGGCACGCCCGGAAATTGGGAAGTGTTTCAATTCGCGGATGCCGTCTTGCAGGAACCCGGGGTCTATGCCTTGTCTGGCCGCCTGCGCGGCCAATTGGGTACGGACGCAGTCATGCCTGAAAGCTGGTCGGAGGGTTCTGTGTTCGTGTTGCTTGACGAGAGGGTTCTTCAGACCAGCCTGCTGCGGACCGAACGCCGAATTGCCCGGCACTACCGGATCGGGCCTGCCACCCGCGGATACGACGACGATTCCTATGTCCATAAGGTCGAGGTCTTTGATGGAAACGGTCTGCGCCCCTACGCGCCAGTTCATCTGAAGGTCGAGAGACACGGGGGCGATGACCTGTTCACCTGGGTACGCCGAACCCGGATCGACGGCGACGATTGGGACGTGCTGGACGTGCCGCTGGGCGAGGAGTCCGAGACTTATCTGATCCGGATTCGGTCAGGTGGCACCCTTGTTCGGGAAGAGATCGCCACGACGCCAAGTTGGACCTATTCCGCGGCGGCACAGTCTTCGGACGGGGTCACGGGCCTCTACGAGGTCGAGGTGGCGCAGGTTTCGGCCAGCTACGGGCCGGGCGCGGCCGCGCGGCTGAGTGTGGGGTAGGGAGACCATGCGCCCTGTTTTGCACGGCGATGTCAGTTCTGCGGCGCGGGTTTTGCTGACCGTGCCGCAAGCCCAGCGTGAGCGGCTGTGCGCGCGCATGATCGCCGAGGCCGAGTTGGCTGACCGTCACGTAACCGCGACGGGTCGTTTGCATCCTGTTTACGGGAACGGAGCATTGATGGCAGCGGCACGCAGCCGCCCGCTGGCAGATGAGCCGAGCTTTAGCGACACCGAGTATTGCCGGTATTTCGAGGCGGTACTGCGCCAACTTATCCGGTTTCAACTCAACCGGCCGCGCAGCTGACGCACTTGCTGGCGGCCGGGTCCAGGTCCAGCCGCCTGCGCGGAATGTCGTCACCGCAATCCTCGCAATACCCGAATTCGCCCTCGGCTATCCGGTCGAGGGCGGCTCTCAGCCGTCGGGCTGCGAGATCTCGTCGCGTTTGTTGCGCCTTGGCCATGGCCTGATTCTGCAACGCATCCATTCGGCTGAGCCGCCCGACCGCCTGCTGGTCAAGCTCGACCACGGATTGAGCGTCCTGACCGGCCAGGGAATTGCGTTCCAATTCCTCCAGCCGGGACAGGATAAGTGTTTCAAATTCCCTGAGTTCGGACCGGTTCATTTTCTGTTGTGTTGCACATCAAGGGTTTGCGTTTGGCCTTTTTGGGCCTAGATGGCTATTCTAGGCGCAGCAGAGGATCAAAAGCCATGTTTGAAACGCGCACCCAAGTTACGTCAGTTGACCCCGTCTGGGACCGGATCACGGCCGAAGCACAGGCCGCCGTCGAAAAAGAGCCTTTGATGGGCGGACTGGTGCATGCCTGTATCCTGCACCACAAGTCTCTGGAACGTGCGTTGTCCTATCGGATCTCGGCCAAGCTGTGCTCGAACGAGATGTCGATGATGGTTCTGCGTGAAATCGTCGAAGAGGCATATGCCGATGACAAGGCGCTGATGAATGCAGCCCGCGCGGACCTGATGGCCGTGTACGAGCGTGACCCGGCCTGCCATCGTCTGCTGCAGCCGATCCTGTATTTCAAAGGCTACCAAGCCATGCAGGCCTATCGCGTGGCACACTGGCTGTGGCAGAAGGGCCGGCACGATCTGGCCTATTTCTTCCAGATGCGCAGTTCGGAAATCTTCGGGATCGACATTCACCCCGCCGCGAAGATCGGCAAGGGCATCATGATCGACCACGCGCATTCCATCGTGATCGGTGAAACTGCGGTCGTGGGCGACAACGTCTCGATGCTGCATTCGGTGACTCTGGGCGGGACCGGCAAGGAAGAAGAGGATCGTCATCCCAAAATCGAGGATGGCGTCCTAATCGGGGCCGGGGCCAAGGTTCTGGGCAACATCCGCGTGGGTCATTGCAGCCGCATCGCCGCCGGTTCGGTGGTGCTGCAGGATGTGCCGCCCTGCAAGACCGTAGCGGGTATCCCCGCCAAGATCGTTGGTGAGGCGGGATGCGACCAGCCCTCGATCTCGATGGATCACATGCTGGGCAAGGATCAGTAAGCCTGTTCTCAGGTGCGAAAAAAGCCGCCTCGGGGTCCGAGGCGGCTTTTTTGATTTTTGTGACTTGGATCAGGCCAGCATGACCATCGGATTTTCCAGGTTGTCCACGATGGCCTGCAGGAGCTGTGCTCCAAGCGCGCCGTCGATCACCCGGTGATCGACCGACATGGTTACCGACATCACGGTCGCCACGGTCAACTCGCCGTCTTCGCCCACGACCGGCTTCTTGGCACCGGTGCCGACGGCCAGGATGCCCGCATGCGGCGGGTTCACGATGGCGTCGAAATTGTCGATGCCATACATGCCCAGGTTCGAAACCGCGAAGGTGCCGCCTTGATACTCGTGCGGGGCCAGCTTGCGTTCGCGCGCACGCGCGGCCAGGTCCTTCATCTCGGTCGAAAGGGCCGACAAAGATTTGGTGTCGGCGTCCTTCAGGACCGGGGTGAACAGGCCGCCTTCGATCGCCACGGCCACGGCCACGTCCGAAGGTTTCAACTGCAGCACCCTGTCGCCCGCCCATACGGCGTTGCACTCGGGCACCTGCTGCAGCGCGTTGGCGACGGCCTTGATTATGAAGTCGTTGACGCTCAGCTTCACGCCGCGGGCTTCCAGCTGCTTGTTCAGCTGGCTGCGGAATTTCAGCAGCGCGTCCAGCTTGATGTCGCGGCGCAGGTAGAAATGCGGGATGGTCTGCTTGGCCTCGGCCAGACGGGCGGCGATGGTCTTGCGCATGCCGTCCAGCTTGACCTCTTCGTACTCGCGGCCTTCGTACATGCGGGCCACCATGTCGGCCGAGGGGCCTGCAGGAGCAGCAGCAGGGGCGGGCGCCGCGCTTGCCGAAGCAGCCGGTGCCGCTGTCGGAGCGGTTGCGCCTTCGACATCCGCTTTGACTATGCGGCCATGCGGGCCCGAGCCCTTGATCTGCGCCAGGTCCAGACCCTTTTGGGCGGCAATGCGACGGGCCAGCGGCGAGGCAAAGATGCGTCCGCCATCGGCTTTGACCGGGGCCGCCGGTGCCGGGGCAGGGGCGGGCGCCTCGGATGCCGCAGGGGCGGCAGCCTCGTTGCCCGCGTCGGCTGCGGGCGCAGCCTCGGGTGCCTTGGTCGGGGCTTCGGCGATGTCATCGGCGCTTTCGCCTTCTTCCAGCAGCACGGCGATGGGGGTGTTCACCTTGACCCCCTCGGTGCCTTCAGGAACCAGGATCTTGCCGACGACGCCTTCGTCAACGGCTTCGAACTCCATCGTGGCCTTGTCGGTTTCGATCTCGGCCAAAAGGTCGCCGGAGGAGACGGTGTCGCCTTCCTTGACCAGCCATTTGGCAAGCGTGCCTTCCTCCATGGTCGGTGAAAGGGCGGGCATCAGAATTTCGGTGGGCATCTGTCAGTCGCTCCTTACCGATAGGTCACTTGTTTGACGGCGGCGATCACCTCGTCGGTGGTAATCAGCGCCAGCTTTTCCAGGTTCGCCGCATAGGGCATGGGCACGTCCTTGCCGGTCAGCGTGATGACGGGCGCGTCCAGATAGTCGAACGCTTCCTGCATGACCACGGAACTGATGTAGCTGCCGACTGAGCCTTGCGGCCAGCCTTCCTCGACCGTGACCAGACGGTTGGTTTTCATCACCGAGTTGACGATCGCGCCAGTGTCCATCGGGCGGATGGTGCGCAGGTCGATCACCTCGGCGCTGATGCCATCCTCGGCCAGCTTGTCGGCGGCTTCCAATGCGTATTGCATGCCGATGCCAAAGCTGACGATGGTCACATCGGTGCCTTCGCGCCAGATGCGGGCCTTGCCCAGCGGCACGGTCAGGTCATCGACCTGCGGCACGTCGAACGAGCGGCCATAGAGGATTTCGTTTTCCAGGAACACGACCGGGTTGGGATCGCGGATGGCCGATTTCAGCAGACCTTTGGCGTCGGCTGCCGAATAGGGCATCACCACCTTCAGGCCCGGGATCTGCATGTACCAAGCGGCATAGTCCTGAGAGTGCTGGGCCGCCACGCGCGCGGCGGCGCCGTTGGGGCCTCGGAACACGATCGGACAGCCCATCTGACCGCCGGACATATACAGCGTCTTGGCGGCAGAGTTGATGATCTGGTCGATCGCCTGCATGGCGAAGTTGAATGTCATGAACTCGACGATCGGCTTCAACCCGCCAAAGGCGGAACCCACGGCAATGCCGGTAAATCCATGCTCGGTGATCGGCGTGTCGATCACGCGTTTTGCGCCGAATTCGTCCAGCAGGCCTTGGCTCACCTTGTAGGCGCCCTGGTATTCACCGACTTCTTCGCCCATCAGGTAGACGTCTTCGTCCGAGCGCATTTCCTCGGCCATCGCGTCGCGCAGAGCCTCACGGACCGTCATCGATTTCATCTCGGCATCTGCCGGCCAGTCCGGCGACAGGTCCACGGTAGGCGCGGCCGGTGCAGCAGGGGCAGGAGCGGGGGCCTCGACCGCCGCCGGGGCGGCTTCGGCCTCCGCTGCGGCTGCGGGTGCAGCCGCGGTCACGGCCGAGGCGTCTTCGCCCTCTTCGACCAGGATCGCGATCGGGGTGTTGACCTTTACGCCTTCGGTGCCCTCGGCAATCAGGATTTTGCCGACGATGCCTTCATCGACGGCTTCGAACTCCATCGTGGCCTTGTCGGTTTCGATCTCGGCCAGAATGTCGCCAGAGCTTACGGTGTCGCCTTCCTTGACCAGCCACTTGGCCAGTGTGCCTTCCTCCATGGTCGGCGAAAGGGCGGGCATGAGAATTTCGGTTGCCATGTCTTATTCGTCCTCTCAGGCGTAAATGTCGGTCCAGAGCTCGTCCAGCGACGGCTCGGGGCTTTCCTTAGCGAACTCGGCGGCCTGGTTGACGACCTCCTTGATTTCCTTGTCGATCGCCTTCAGGTCATCCTCGGTGGCGTGCTTGCCGGTCAGCAGCAGCTCGCGCACGTGTTCGATCGGGTCGCTCTGCTCGCGCACCTTCTGCACCTCTTCGCGAGTGCGGTACTTGGCGGGATCCGACATCGAGTGTCCGCGGTAGCGATAGGTCTTGACCTCGAGGATGTAAGGGCCCTTCCCAGCCCGGCAGTGCGCCACGGCCTTTTCGCCGGCCTCTTTCACTGCCAGCACGTCCATTCCGTTGACGATTTCGCCCGGGATGCCGAACGCCTCACCGCGGTGATAGATGTCCTTGGTCGAGGTTGAGCGCGATTGCGCCGTGCCCATCGCGTACTGGTTGTTCTCGATCACGAAGACCACCGGCAATTGCCAGATGGCCGCCATGTTGAAGGTTTCATAGACTTGACCCTGGTTCGCTGCGCCGTCACCGAAATAGGTAAAGGTCACGCGGCCGTTGTCTTTGTACTTGTCTGCAAAGGCAAGGCCCGCACCCAGCGGAACCTGTGCGCCGACGATTCCATGGCCACCATAGAAATGCTTTTCTTTTGAGAACATGTGCATCGAGCCGCCCTTGCCCTTGGACAAGCCGCCTTCGCGTCCGGTCAATTCAGCCATGACGCCGCCCGGATCCATGCCGCAGGCCAGCATATGGCCGTGGTCGCGGTAGGAGGTGATGCGCTTGTCGCCATCCTCGGCCGCAGCTTCGAGCCCCACGACGACGGCTTCCTGACCGATGTAAAGGTGGCAAAAACCGCCGATCAGACCCATGCCGTACAGTTGACCTGCCTTTTCCTCGAATCGGCGGATCAACAGCATCTCGCGGTAGTAGGTTTTGAGTTCTTCCGCAGAAACATTTGGTTTCTTTGTGGTTTTTCGCGCAGCCATCGTGGCGACCTCTCCCTTCCGGCAAGATAGTTTAGCGTTAAACTATCTCATAAAGCATTTCGCGCTTTCTGGCGAGCGGAAATGTGACGCAGCGTCCTGGACGGGGCGGGGGTATCTGTTTCTACCCGATATCCGGCAGGTTTTCGCCTTTTGGTTCGCCCTATGCACGGGTAGTATGCCTCCATTGGCAGGCAATTTTGAACGGGCGCCGGAGACAGATTGGCATGATGATCCTCAGAGAGCCGAAGCTGGTTTTCATCAAAACGAAGAAAACCGCCGGATCATCCATCGAAATTGCACTGAGCGCGAAACTGCAGGACGGAGATTTCGCAACACCGTTCGGCAAGGAAGCCGAACTTCAACGTCCGGGGAAGCAATACATCGTCCGCCGGTCGGTCCAGCTTTTGCGGGAAAGAGCCAAAGGCGAAGTGCAGGCTCGGTATCCCCACAATGGGATCGGCGTGGTCAATCGGTATCTGTCTGATATTGCGGAGGGCTGCAGCAGCATTTGCGTTGAGAGAAACCCTTGGGACAAGGCTGTCTCAGCGTTCTATTTCTGGATGCATCAGCGCGGAACACAGATCAACGACGCAAATGCACTGTTCCTGAGCTTTTGCAGGACTCGCCTGAAGTTCTTCTCTGACTTCCGTCTTTATTCTGAGGGCGGGGAGATCGCGGTTGATCGGGTGTTGCGATACGAAAGCCTGGACAGCGATTTGGCGCAGGTGCTGGATGACTTCGGCCTTGGCGATGTCAGTCTCGGCGACAAGCGTTTGAATTCCGGCATTCGGAAATCAAAGCAGTTCGATGTCTTCTACGGTGAAAACTGGGACGGCGAAGCCGTGGACCTGGTGGCTGACCTGTTCCGAAGGGAAATCGATGCTTTCGGGTATCAGTTGCCAACTGCAGAGGAACCCGGGGCGGTCGGGCAAACAGCTAGTTAGCGGATGACGATTTCATCAGCCCGGATCATTCCCAAAACGGTTCGGGCCTGCTGATCCAGCAGGTCGAGATCCAGGTAGGTGTCTGAAAGGCGTCGGGTCAGGTTTTCCATCCGAGCGATGTCGGCGTTCAGCGCCGCAAGGTCGCGTGACAGAGCGTCCCGTTCCGCTGAAATCTCGATCCGTCGGAACAGGCCGTAGTCGCCCTGAACGGCAGCAAAGGTGAAATAGACACCCAGCATGAAAGCCACCGAAAAGAATGCGACTGCGCCCAGACCGGGCCGATTGGAACGGGACACTCTGTTGACCGCCGTATGAATACTGCCTCAAAAACGTGCCCTTTGCGGGCATCTGTCAGCACTATGTCACAGGTGATTCGGGTTGTGAATCCCCCGATTCGCACTTTTTGTAATTCGACGAAAAAAGTGATGCTCGAAGAGCCATGACCGCGTAGGTATCCGCTCAACGCAAAGCGGACAGTTCCTGATTTCGATTCAGGGTCTGTTCTTCCATGCAAGACCAATAGAACATTTGCGCGGCACTGCCATCGCTTTTGAGTTCGGGGTCACAAGTTGCGTCCCTGCGTTTCAACCAAGCGCGCTGTTCGTTCAACAAAGCCTCACCGTTTCCGCGCCTGTCCGCCGCTGATTTGACCTCTTTCCAGAGGCGGTTCAGTTCTTTATCAGCGATTTCCCATTTCTCTTTGGCACAGAAAGTGGCGTCGATCTGAGTTTGACCGGCGCAATGGGACTGCGCGCCAGAAACACTGGGCAGGAGGATAACAGCAAACGTGGCAACGGCTTTCATGGCCCATCTCCCGGTCTGTGAGAGAATACCACGAATGCAGATCACCAACTAGAATGGGGTTATTGGGCCAGCGCTGCCACACCGGGCAGGGTTTTGCCCTCCATCCATTCCAGGAACGCACCGCCGGCGGTCGAGATGTAGGTGAAGTCCTGCGCGGCACCCGAGGCGTTGAGGGCTGCAACCGTATCGCCGCCACCGGCGACCGACACAAGTTTGCGCGCCCGCGTCAGTTCTGCGGCTTTCAATGCAGCGGCATTTGTCGCCGCGTCGAAGGGTTCCAGTTCGAATGCCCCCAATGGGCCGTTCCAGATCAGAGTCTTGCTCTGTTCGAAGATGGTGCAGATTGCGGCGACGCTGTCCGGCCCGGCGTCCAGGATCATCGAATCTGCGGGGCACTTGTTCGCGGGGACGACCTTGTGTGGGGCGTGTGCTTCGAATTTCTCTGCAACGACAACATCGCTGGGCAGGACGATCCGGCAGCCTGCCTTGTCTGCTTTTGCCATGATTTCGACTGCAGTATCGGTCATCGCGTGCTCGGCCAACGATTTGCCAACGTCCAGCCCTTTGGCCAGCAGAAAGGTGTTGGCCATGCCGCCGCCGATGATCAGGTTGTCGACCTTCTCGATCAGGTTGCCCAGCAGATCCAGCTTGGTTGATACCTTGGCCCCACCGACCACGGCGGTCACCGGACGCTGAGGGTTGCCCAGAGCGGCTTCGAGTGCGCTGAGCTCTGCCTGCATCAGGCGCCCGGCGCAGGAGGGCAGAAGGCGCGCCAGTGCCTCGGTCGAACTATGCGCCCGATGAGCCGCCGAGAAAGCGTCATTGCAGTAGATGTCTCCCATCTTGGCCATACCTTCGGCCAAGGTCATGCTGTTCTGTGTCTCTTCGGCGTGAAAGCGGGTGTTCTCCAGCAGCAAGACCTCGCCGTCACCCTGGTTTGCGGCAGCGATTTCAGCCTCGTATCCGACGCAATCCTCTCCGAAGCGGACCTTGGTTCCAAAGGCGGCTTCCAGCGCGGGCACCAGCTGTTTCAGCGACAGGTTCTGCCGACGCTCACCGCCGGGCCGGCCGAAATGGGCCAGCAGGATGGGTTTGCCGCCAGCGGCCAGAATGTCGCGCACCGTGGGCACGATCCGCTGGATCCGCGTGTCATCGGTCACGGCGCCATCCAGAACCGGGACGTTGATGTCTACGCGCACAAGAACGCGTTTGCCCTGCAAATCCATGTCGTCCAGAGTTTTCCAGCCCATCGTGTCATCCTCGCCGTTGTCACCACGCGTAAGCGGTTCTTTTCCTGCATTTTGCCCTCAGGTCAATGCGTCACTTGGCTTTCGCGCGTCCGGCGCATAGGTATTTGCGCAAATCAATTCCACAGGAGGGCCCCATGGCCGAGATCAAGGATCCCGAAAACACCATCATCATCGAGCTGAAGGACGGTAACGTCGTCATCGAACTGCTGCCGGACGTGGCGCCTCAGCACAGCGAGCGCATGAAGGAACTGGCGCGCGCGGGCGAGTATGACAACGTGGCCTTTCACCGGGTGATCGACGGCTTCATGGCGCAGACCGGCGACGTGCAGCACGGCGACATGGAAGACGGCTTCAACATCCGCATGGCAGGCACTGGCGGGTCGTCCTTGCCGAACCTTCCGGCCGAGTTTTCCAAGTTGCCGCATGACCGGGGCACCCTGGGTGCCGCTCGTTCGGCCAACCCGAACTCGGCCAACTCGCAGTTCTTCATCAACTTCAAGGACAACCACTTCCTCAACGGTCAATACACCGTTTACGGCCGCGTGATCGAGGGGATGGAGCATGTCGATGCCATCACCCGCGGCGAGCCGCCTGCGAACCCCGACCGCATGATCAGCGTCAAGGTGGCCGCCGATGTATAAGCTGGCCGCCGTTTTTACCTTGTTGGCCAGCCCCGCGCTGGCCGCAGGCCTGCAGATCGAAGTCGAGGGCGAGGCCAACGGCACGATCACCATCGACCTGTTCGAGGACGTCGCGCCCAAGCATGTCGAGCAGATCACCGCTCTGGCCGCCGAAGGCAAGTATGACGGGGTGGTGTTCCACCGCGTGATCGAGGGGTTCATGGCACAGACCGGGGACGTGGAATACGGTAAACTGGGCAGCGACATGCGTCGTGCCGGCACCGGCGGTTCAAGCCGTCCGGACCTACCAGCCGAGTTTTCCGAAGTCCCTTACGAGCGCGGCATTGTCGGAATGGCTCGCGCAAGCAATCCGAACAGCGCAAATTCGCAGTTCTTCATCATGTTCGAACCGGCCCCGACCCTGAATGGCCAGTACACGGTGGTGGGCAAGGTGACCGACGGCATGGATGTTGTTGATGCGATCAAACGCGGCACAGGCCCGAACGGCGCGGTGGTCGGCCAACCGGACGTCATGACCAAGGTGACCGTCACCGAATGATCCCTAGACCCGGCGCGGATTGCGCGCCGGGTTGTCCGCGCACGGCGCTTCACGTCCCTGTGTAAGGGGCTTGGCCTGGCCGCACTGCCTGACGCACGATGGCAGCTAGCCAAAGGTGCCTCATGCGATGCCGTCTGTTTGCCCTTCTGCTGTTCTGCGCAACCGCGGTGTCCGCGGACCCGAACCTGTGGCGCGACGAATGGCCCAAAACCGATTTTTCGGTCACCTCGATCGGTGACTGGTCTGAAGTCCGGTCCGGCGGACCGCCGAAAGACGGCATCCCGGCCATCGACAAGCCCGAGTTTGTCCCAGCTACGGCGGAAACCGGGCTGGGGCTGACCGAGGCCGTGATCACGGTGGAACTGCCCGGTACGCGCCCGCGCGCCTATCCCCTGCGTTACCTGATCTGGCATGAAATCGTGAATGATCGGATCGGTAACCGTCCAGTCGCGGTTACCTATTGTCCACTGTGCAATTCGGGGCTGGTTTTTGATCGGCGTATCCCGGGACGGGTTCTCAGTTTCGGCGTGTCCGGCAAGCTGCGAAATTCGGACATGATCATGTATGACCGCGAAACCGAAAGCTGGTGGCAGCAAGCCACCGGCGAGGCGATTGTGGGCCAGTTTACCGGTGCTCAGTTGACAGCGCTGCCAGCGTGGATGGAAGGGTGGGATCAGTTCCGCAAGCGCAATCCCGACGGTCTGGTGATGGCCGAGCCGAATTTTGCGCGGGACTACGGGCGCAACCCTTATCGAGGGTATGACAGCGCGCGCAGACCGTTCCTGTATGACGGCGCGCTGCCTCCGCATGGTATTCAACCGCTCGAACGGGTGGTGCGTGTCGGAGAGCGGGCCTGGCCTCTGACGCGATTGCGTGCGGCTGGGCGATTGTCAGAAGCAGGCGTTGTCATCGTTTGGTCGGCGGGGCAGGCTTCGGCTCTGGACGCCGGGCGCGTCGACAAGGGACGCGACATAGGATCGATCCGCGTCACGGATGGTGCCGGACGGGATGTCGTGCATGATGTGATGTTCGCGTTTGCCTTCCACGCCTTCTGGCCCGACGGTATCTGGATGACAGGGCGCTGACCCGCGCGCCGCGCGATCAATTCACCTGTCTGGCAACGCTCCGGGTCCAGCCGCTCAGGCCGCGTCGGATGCGGGCCAGAAGACCGTATTCGTTCACGTGCTTTTTGTAGGCTCGGTAGGACGGCGCGCGTGACAGGCAGCGCTCTTCGTGCCAGGCCCGTGCGAAATAGATCAGGTTCACACCCAGGAGGGCCAGACAGTTGGCCAGGCCTGCCCAGAAGTCGACCGCGATGAACGGGATCGAAATCATCCACCAGGTGATGTTCTTGCTGATGTAGGACGGGTGTTTGCTGATGTTGTAGGGAAAGTCGCAGGCCAGCCCGCGATAGGTCAGGTTCGAGAACCGCAGACCCATGCGCGCGGCGGTCAGGCAATAGACCGCCAGGAAGAACAGGATGGTGCCGCCCCACAATCCGTAGAGGACAGGGTAATCCCACAGCCAGACACCCCAGGCGAAGCCATCCTCGACATAGTTGAAATAGCTGCGTGACAGCAGTTGCCAGAACGGGGCATAGCAGATCACGCAGACCAGCCATCCGCTCACCGTCGTCTCGGTCCAGCGAATATGAGAGGTCAGAAGCCGGGTGGCGGTGGCATAGCCGATGGTGACGATTGTCAGGTCCAGAAAGAAGGCAAAGCGGTAGAGATATGCGTAGATCTGCTGAAAGTCCTGCGCGTCCCACAGCGAACGGGTCTGCAGAAAGCTCCAGTCATAAACCAGATAGCAGAACATCAGTGGCAGAAAGAACCCTTTGACGCCCAGCCCAAGAAGGAAGGATTTCAACTCGCGGGCCCCGGTGGATTGGCGACCAAAAGACAAAACCACACGTCCCAGATGCCACATGCCGTCGCGAGGATGCCGCATCGAGAAATGAACCGCCGTGACAACGGAAAGGACAATCGCAAGGATCAGCGGCCAGTAGTCGCCGAACAGCGAAAAGAACGGCTGATACCATTCATCCCGGTAGAGGTCGGCGGTGGAGTAGAACAGCGCAAGCAGCGCAAGACTGGCCGCCAGACCAATAAGTTTGATCCAGAAATCAGCCAGATACGCCGGGTTTTTGAAGTTTTCCGGGTTGTAGACCAAACCGCTGCCCGGCTTGCGATGGATTCTGGCGATGAAAATCTCGGATAGGGCCAGAATGGCAAAGATCGTCAGAGCGAACAGAACAGTCTGATCCCGATCAGAGACCGCGCCGAGGTCTGGCCAGAAATAATGAACCAGCGGAATACTGGCCATCGCAATCCATGCGGTGGATGCGGGAATTGCGGAAGCGGGGCGCCGGAACTTTGGCCAGGAAATCATGATCAGGTCTTTCACAGAGTTCTGCGAATTCTGGCGGTTCGTTCCGGAAATTCAACCACCCTGATCCGACCGGTCGAATTCTTGCCGCGGGTGTGGCCCACGCAACCGTATAACAGAGTCACCTCCCGGCGTAGGCCGGGAGGGGGTTTGCATTAGTAGGACGGGTTTCTATTCGTCCGAGGCCATCATTTTCCAGATCGCGGCTCCCAAAGCGCCACCGATCAGCGGGGCGACCCAGAACAGCCACAGCTGCGCCAAGGCGGGGCCATCGGCAAACAGCGCCACCCCAGTCGAGCGGGCCGGGTTCACCGACGTATTGGTGACCGGGATCGAAATCAGGTGGATCAGTGTCAGCCCAAGACCGATGGCAATGGGCGCGAACCCGGCCGGAGCCTTTTCGGATGTCGCGCCCAGAATGATGATAAGGAAGAAGGCGGTCAAAACGATCTCGATCACCAGCGCCGACATCATCGAATATCCTTCGGGCGAGGCCTCACCATACCCGTTCGAAGCAAAACTGCCAACGCCTTCGAAGCCGGGTGCGCCGCTGACGATCACGTACAGAACGGCTGCGGCCAGTATCGCTCCAAGCACCTGCGCAGCCCAGTAGGGCAGCAGATCCTTGGACGGGAAACGCCCACCGATCATCAGCCCGAGGCTGACGGCGGGGTTGAAGTGACCACCCGATATGTGGCCGACCGCAAAGGCCATGGTCAGGACCGTCAGGCCGAAGGCGAACGACACGCCCAGCCATCCGATGCCCACATCGGCGACCCCGGCAGCCAGCACCGCGCTGCCACAACCGCCGAGAACCAGCCAGAACGTGCCGAAGAATTCGGCCATCAGTTTTGCTCGCATGATAAAACCTCCCAATTTCAACGAGGTGAAGTTTAATTCAAAAAACACCTTTTGTGAAAATGTATCGCGCGTGCAGGGCTTTGCGGTCTTGATAGGGGGACGGATTGTTGCCTGATGGGCATAGAAAAACGCCGCGGACAGTGGCCGCGGCGTTCTTGGAACTCGGTACTCGGAGCGGTTTACTGGCTGACTTCAGCCGCCGGATTGGCTCCGGTTTTGCCGCTGCGTCCCGGGTTCAGCGGATCGTCCTGACGCTGAACCGAGCCTTCGAAATGCGCGCCGCTTTCGATGGCGATGGTCTTGTGGATGATGTCGCCCTCAACCCGGGCGGTCGAGGTCAGACGTACTTTCAAACCCCGTACACGACCCACGATGCGGCCGTTCACAACCACGTCGTCCGCGGTCACTTCGCCTTTGATGGTCGCGGTTTCGCCGATAGTCAGCAGATGCGCGCGGATGTCGCCTTCGACGGTTCCTTCGACCTGGATGTCACCGGTGGTCTTGATGTTGCCGGTGATATGCAGGTCCGACGACAGAACCGATGCCGGCGGCTTGGGCTTGGGCGCGGTGCTTGCGGCCTTCTGTTCGGTCGGGGCAGGGGTCGCCTGAGGCGCCGGGGCTGCCGGCTTGGCCGTTTCGGATGCCTTGGGTGCGGGCTCGTTGATTTTGCTTTTAGAAAACATTGTTCGCAGCCTTGATGAAGTCCATTGGGTTTACAGGTTTTCCGTTCACGCGCACCTCGTAGTGCAGATGCGTTCCGGTCGACCGTCCGGAATTACCCATATCAGCAATGTGATCCCCGCGCGAGACCCTTTGGCCGACCTTCACGCGGATCTTCGAGTTATGGGCATAAAGTGTCTCAACCCCGAAGGCGTGCTTTATCTTGATCAGACGGCCATAGCCGGATTGCCAGCCCGCATGGGTCACGACACCGTCGGCGGTGGCGAAGATATCCGTGCCTGTCGGGGCCGCAAAGTCGGTGCCCTTGTGCATCCGGCGCCCGCCGGTTTTGGGGTCGCGGCGATAACCATATCCGCTGGTGAACCGGAACGCCGATTTGACCGGTGTGGCAAACGGGGCCTTTTCGGCCGCTATGCGATACAGATTCAGCTGGTCCATCTGCTGCAGAAGCTGATTTGCGCGCACCTCATCTGCCGAAAGCTCTTCGCCGCGGGTGCTGAAGGAAATCGGCGTCAGCGGGCCGCCCATGCCGCTGTAGCCGCGCCGCACTTCGTCAAGCATCCGGTCGGTGGGCATTCCGGCCTCGCGGAACATCTTGTCCAGCGGTTCGACCGAGATCACCATGGCTTCTTCCAACTGGCGGAAGATCTCGTCATTGCGTTCCTGCATCAGCAGGATTTCCAGCTCAAGCTCATCGCGCTGGTCCAGTGCCGCCTGTGCATCAGTTGCGATCTGGTCCCGCTGCTGTGCTGTCCGGGTCAGGGCGTCAGCCATGAATTCGATCTGTGCCGGAGCGGCAGAGGCGAACATCGAAACCGATGCGCCATCGGATTTCTCCTGAAGCTCGGCGAGTTGCGCCCGGGCTTCCTCACGTTGCTTCATGGTCGACCGCAGGGTGGTCTGAATGACCTCGATGCCGGTTTCCAGCTCGCGTCGACGGTTTTCGGATTCCAGCAGTTCCGACTGCATCGCCGAGATCTGCTGAAGCGCCGAGTTGAACCGGGCGTGCGCGGCCAGTGCTTCCTGGGCCCGCGCGTCGCGTTCCTGCGACAGGATGTTCAGCCGTTCCTGATAGGTCGCCTGATCGCGTTTGGCCTGTTCACGGAAATTGCCCGACCCGATGCTGTCCATCAGCAGGATCGCCGTGGCGACCGCCGTCCAGCCGACCATGATCGAAACGCCAAGTGCGGCCACGATCTGCGTCTCCGAGCTGAGCCGGATGAAGCGTGTGTCATTGTCGGATTTCAGGAAGACCCGGCGTTCCGGGAAGTGCCGTTCGAGCAGTGAGTGTAGTTTGATTGCCAGACGTGTTCTCACGCGCCTTACCTCTCATCCCCAATGTCGGGACCGGTCGTGAGTGGATCGCCGCCCCTTGGGCCGATTGCTTAAAGGGCCGGTCCCGGTTGGGCAAGTTTGTTAACCGATTGGTCGACAATTACGGTGTTTTCCCGCACGTCATCGGCAGAAAATTGCCGAAAGCGGCACGTTTCCGTCAGCGTTTCCCGTCTCCCGGGGGCGGCAGATCCTCGGTCAAAGGCCAGTAGAAATCGGGCGGCAGGCCGGCTTCGGCCCGCTTTTCCTCGTTGAAGGGCGGCTTGAGCGCGCCATGAAAATAGCGCCGGACCAGTTGATGGAACACGTCCTTGGGGTCGGCATTCTCGCGGCCGCACAGAAAGTGGAACCATTTCGAGCCATAGGCCACATGCCCGACTTCTTCGGCGTAGATCACCTCAAGCGCGGCCACGGCCTGATCGGCCTTTGCCTTGCGGAAGATGTCGATCATGCCCGGTGTCACATCGAGGCCGCGCGCCTCGAGCACCATGGGCACCACCGCCAGCCGGCCCATCAGGTCTTCGGCGGTGTCCTCGGCCGCACGCCACATCCCGGCATGGGCGGGGAGGGCGCCGTAATAACTGCCCATCGCCTCCAAGCAATCGCAGACCATTTCGAAATGGCGCGATTCCTCCTCGGCGCATTTGACCCAGTCGTCGTAGAAGCCAACCGGCATCGGCACATGTCCAAACCGTGCGATGATGTCCCAGTGCAGGTCCACGGCATTCAACTCGATATGGGCCACAGCGTGCAGCAGCGCGATGCGTCCAGCCTCCGAGCCGGGGCGACGGCGCGGCACGTCGCGCGGCGACAGCAGCTCGGGCTTGTCAGGACGCGACGGATGCAACGGTGGCGTGGCTGTTCCGACTTCGATCGCGGGGGTGTCGCCGTTGCGCGCCGCAAACCATTCGGCGGCATAGCGTTTGGAAAGGGCGGTCTTGGACCGCCCATCCGCAGTGGTCAGAACCTCGGTTGCCATCTGGGTCAGGGTTTTGGCCACGGTAATCCTCGGGTTGGATGAAAACTGCCGCCTCTTAGACCGGATGGCCCGCAGCGTCAAAGCGCGCGTACGGCCTCCAGCACCTCATCCACATGGCCGGGAACTTTGACCTTGCGCCACACGCGGGCGATCTTTCCGTCGGCGTCGATCAGGAAGGTCGAGCGCTCGATCCCCATCGACTTCTTGCCATACATGTTTTTTTCGACCCAGACGCCGTAATCCTCGCACACGGTCGAACCTTCGTCGGACAGCAGCGGAGTGGTCAGCCCGTGCTTGGCGACGAACTTGTCGTGCTTGGCGACACTGTCGCGAGAGATGCCGAAAACCTGTGCACCGGCGTCGGCAAAGGATTGAAGCTGCTCCGAGAAACCGATGGATTCCTTGGTGCAGCCCGGCGTATCATCGCGGGGATAAAAGAACAGAACAACGGGACGACCGCGCAGGTCCGACAGGGTAACCGTGCCGCCGCCATCGCGGGGCAAGGTGAAATCGGTGGCGATGTCTGCAACGTCAGGCATTTTGAACTCCGGTCAGGATTTGTAGGTGATGCCGCGTATCATAGGGCGGCTCGGGCAGGTTGAAAGACGTGGACGGCAAATTGGCGCAAGACGAACAGGACGAGGCTGAGAAGGGCGGGAAACCGCCGCGCCGCCGATCCCGTCGGCGGACAGCCGGGCTGTGGGCCTTGCGCGGGGTGTTCCTGCTGGTGTTTCTGGCCGTCCTGTCCGGGGTCATGGTGTTCGGCCATCGGATCCATGCGCCGGAATGGCTGCGCGACCGGGTCGAAACGCGGCTGGAAAACGTATTGGGCGGTTTGCAGATCCGGTTCGGCGATGTGAGCTTTATCATCAATCAGGAATGGCGCCCGCGTCTGCGGCTCAGCGATGTTTCGATCAGCGACGCCGAGGGGCGCCAGATCGCTCAGGTCTCAAGCATGCAGGCCAGCCTGGCGATGCGTCCGCTGCTGCGCGGCCATGTCCGGCCCAAGCGGATCACACTCAACGGAGCGCAGATCGCACTGACCCGAGCCGAGGACGGATCGCTCTCGCTGACCGTCGGTTCCGGCAGCGCGCCCGTGCAGAATGCGCCAACCTTGGCCGAATTGATCGAACAGTCCGATCAGGTGTTCCTGTCACCGGTCCTGTCGTCTCTGACCTCGGTCGAGCTTGACGCCATTACGCTGGATTACCGCGACTTGCGCCTTGGGCGGTCCTGGGTTCTGGACGGCGGGCATATTCTGGCGACGCGGAGCGAAGGCGCCCTGCGCCTGGCGACCGGGTTTTCGGTGCTGGCGGGCCGTGACTATGTCAGCATGATCGAAGCGAACTACACCAGCACGCTCGGCTCACCCGAGGCGCAGTTCGGGATTTCGATCACCGATCTTCCGGCGACCGACGTGGCGGCGCAAACCCCGGCACTGGCCTGGTTGCAGGTATTGGACACGCCGATCTCGGGCGCATTGCGCGGCAGTATCGACGGGGCCGGCGCGCTCGGGCCGGTATTTGCAACCTTGAACCTTGGGGCCGGGGCCGTTCAGCCCAACCCCGAGACCCGACCGGTTCCGTTCGACTCGGCCCGCACGTATTTCACCTATGACCCGGCGCAGCAGGTTCTGGATTTCAACGAGGTTTCCGTGGTGTCGGGCTGGGGCAGCGTACAGGGCGAGGGCAAAGCCTATCTGAAGGGTGTAGAGGCCGGCGCGCTGGAAAGCATGGCGGTGCAGTTCCGTCTGAACGGTATCCGGGTGAACCCAGCCGACCTGTTCGTTGATGCGCTAGAGGTCAAGCAGGCCGATCTGGACTTTCAAGTGCGCCTGAACCCCTTCCGGCTGCAGCTGGGGCAGGTCGTGGTCGAGGATGGCGAAGACCTATTGCGCGCTTCGGGCGAGCTTGTGGGCCTGCCGGAGGGGTGGAGCGTGGATCTGAACGCGCGGCTGGGGCACATGGCATCGGACAAGCTGCTGCATTACTGGCCGCCCCGATTGGCTCCGAAGCCGCGCAAATGGGTTACCGAGAACCTGTACGAAGGCAATCTGTCGGACATGGACTTCGTTCTGAGGCTGCGGCCCGGAGACTCCAAGCCCGAACTGTATCTTGATTTCGATTTCGATGATGCGCTGGTTCGGTTTGCCAAGACCTTGCCGCCGATCCAAGGCGGGCGTGGGCAGGCCACGCTGATTGGCCGTCGATTCACGGTGACCGCCCGCAAGGGCGTGGTGATCGCCGATGACGGTGGCGCGGTTGATGCCTCTGGGACGTCGTTCATCATCCCGGATACAGACATCAAAAAGAATACACCGGGCATTGTGCGTGTTCAGGCCAGTGGCAGTGTGACCTCGGCCTTGTCGTTGCTTGACCGGGCGCCGCTGCAATTGCTGACCAAGGCAAACCTTCCGGTTGATCTGGCTTCGGGCAGCGTGCGACTGGGCGGCACTCTGTCTCTGCCCTTGATCAAGGGGTTGAAATTCGAGGACACGCAATTTCACTTTCTGGGAGAATTGATTGATCTGGATACGGAAAAACTGGTTCCGGGCTTCCGCATCAGCGCCGCCAAACTGCGCCTGAGCGGGGATCAGACCCAGGTGGCCATAGACGGAGACGGTCTGTTCGGTGAGGTGCCGATACAGGCGACTTGGCGACAACCGATCGGCGGCAAGACAGCACAACGCAGCACACTCAGTGGGCAGATCGAACTGTCCCCGCGGTTGATGGATGAACTGAAGGCCGGATTGCCGTCCGGTATGCTGACCGGGCAAGGCGTGGCTGAGATCAGTCTTGGAATTGGAGGGGGAGAGCCGACAAAGCTGACCGCGACCTCTGATCTGGTCGGCGTCGGAATGGCAATTCCCGAACTGGGGTGGCAAAAATCCGCAGCCACTGCCGGGACGTTGGCCACCGAGGCGACGCTGGGCGATCAACTGCGAGTGGACAGCCTGCGGATTGATGCCGCCGGATTGCGCGCGGTGGCCTCGATCTCGATCGCAAATGGCGCTTTGGATCGGGTTCAGTTCAGTTCTTTTGAACTGGGCGATTGGTTGGCTGTTCCGGCCGAGTTGATCGGCCGTGGTGCCGCGGCGCCGGATATCCGCGTTTTGGGCGGCGTTCTCAACCTGGGCAAAGCGACGTTCGGCAGCGGCAGCGGCGGCGGCGCGTCATCGGGTCGAGGTCCGAACCTTGACGTGGCGCTGGACCGGCTGCAGGTGACCGAGGAAGTGGCCCTGACCGGTTTGAAGGGCAATTTCGAAACGACCGGAGGGTTGAAAGGTGGATTTTCCGCTCAGGTCAACGGAGGCGCCCCGGTCCAGGGGCAGGTTGTGCCCAGCGGATCGCGCAGTGCGGTCAGCCTGCAATCCGTGGACGCCGGTGCGGTACTGCGGTCTGCCGGTTTGTTGACCCAGGCCAGAGGAGGAAAGCTGCAACTCCGGTTGAATCCGGTGGCTGGCCCGGGCAACTACGATCTGACCCTGAAAATCACGGACACGCGGATCCAGGATGCTCCGGCCATGGCGGCGTTGCTGAATGCCATCAGTCTGGTCGGTCTACTGACCGAGATGGCCGGGCAGGGGATCTACTTCTCATCAATCGACAGCGAGATGCGGATCACGCCGACCGAGGTCAAGATTCTCAGCGGCAGTGCGGTTGGACCGTCGATGGGGCTGTCCTTCGACGGGACGGTGGATACCGAACGAAAGTTCCTGAACCTGCGCGGCGCGATCTCTCCGATCTATATGGTGAACGCGATTGGCAGCGTCCTGACAAAGAAGGGCGAGGGCGTTTTCGCGTTCAACTATACGCTGGTGGGCCCGATCTCGGCCCCGCAAGTGTCCGTGAACCCGCTGTCCGGTCTGGCGCCACTGTTTTTGCGCAACTTGCTACGAGAACCTGCCCCAACCGTTTCCGACGGCCCAAATGCAACGCCTGTCGCACCGGAAGGACCGAGCCCTTCGGTGGGAAGCCGGGGCGAGGACCGCTGACGCAGAGTGTGGCCGAATCTGTTCGGGCGATGTATGGCGCGGCCATGAAGCTGAGTGATTTCGATTTCTACCTGCCTGATGACCTGATTGCCACGCGGCCCGCCAGTCCGCGGTCTTCGGCGCGCCTGCTGGTGGCACAGGGTGACGCGATCTCGGATGATCGGGTGTTCAACCTGCCCGACTGGCTTAGCCCCGGTGATCGGCTGGTGCTTAACGACACGCGCGTCATCCCGGCCCGGCTGAGCGGCCGGCGTCATCGCGACAGCGCCCAGGGTCCGGTCTCGGCCGCGATCGAGGCCACCTTGCTGGAGCCCCGCGCCGACGGGACCTGGGGTGCATTGCTGAAACCGCTCAAGAAGATCCGGGTGGGCGAAGAAATTGTGTTCTCCGACGACCTCAGCGCGGTTCTGGAAGGGGTCGCTGACGGCCAGGCCCATCTGCGCTTCAATCTGAAGGGCGATGATTTCGACCAGGCGCTCGAGCAGGCCGGAGCAATGCCTTTGCCCCCCTACATCGCGGCCAAACGGCCCGCGGACGAGCGTGACAAGACTGATTATCAGACCGTTTGGGCGCGGCAGGCCGGGGCTGTGGCGGCACCGACCGCCTCTCTGCACTTTGACGAGCCATTGTTGCAGGCCCTTGCGGATCGGGGAGTCGAGTTCACCCATGTTACCCTGCACGTCGGGGCCGGAACGTTCCTGCCGGTCAAGGTCGAGGATGTGACGACCCACAAGATGCACGCCGAATGGGGACAGGTCAGCCCGCAGGCCGCAGCCGAGATTCAGGCGACCAAAGCCTCGGGTGGTCGCGTCATCCCGGTCGGCACCACCGCCTTGCGACTGATCGAAAGTGCCGCGCGCGATGGATCGATCCAGCCTTGGGAGGGGGAGACCGACATCTTCATCTACCCCGGCTTCCAGTTTCAGGTCACCGACGCGCTGATGACCAATTTCCATCTGCCGAAATCGACGCTTCTGATGCTGGTTTCGGCGCTGATGGGACCGGACAGGATGCTGCGGGTCTATGATCATGCGATCAAAAGTGGCTATCGCTTCTTTTCTTATGGTGACGCGTCGCTTTTGATCCCTTAGAGGGCGGGATCGCGGGATCGAATCTGGTCAATGTCGTAGACAAGCGCGACCGGGACATCGTTTGATCCTTTAACGAAAGCCATTGTTCAGCGGATTTGGAGTGCAAACATGCTTCAGGTACTTGCCAGCGCGTGGGCGCTTCTACTCGGAATGGGTCTGCTGATGATCGGCAACGGCCTGCAGGGCACCTTGTTGGGTGTCCGGGGCGAGATCGAAGGGTTTTCGACCCTGCAGATGTCGTTTGTCATGTCCGCGTATTTCCTGGGCTTTCTGGGCGGATCCCGACTTGCACCCGAGATGATACGGCGGGTCGGGCACGTGCGGGTCTTCGCGGCGCTGGCGTCATTCATTTCTGCCGTGATGATCAGCTATCCGATGCTGACCGATCCGATCGCGTGGTCGCTGGGCCGTGTTGTCATCGGATTCTGCTTTTCCGGCGTGTACGTGACCGCCGAAAGCTGGCTGAACAACGCTGCGAGCAACGAAAACCGTGGCCAGGCATTGTCGCTATACATGATCGTCCAGATGATCGGCATTGTCAGCGCGCAGGCACTGATGCTTGCAGGGGACCCGGCCGGGTACGAAACCTTTGTGATTGCCTCGATCCTGGTTTCCGTTTCCTTTGCTCCGATCCTGTTGTCGATTTCTCCGACCCCGGCTTTTGATACGACCAAGCCGATGACGCTCAGGCAGCTGATGGACACGTCGCCCTTGGGCTGTGTCGGCATGTTTCTGTTGGGTGGCATCTTCTCGGCTCAGTTCGGCATGGCCGCGGTTTATGGCGCGCGGGCAGGGCTGACACTGGTCGAGATTTCAACCTTCGTGGCGTCATTCTACATCGGCGCGTTGGTTCTGCAGTATCCGTTGGGCTGGTTTTCGGACCGTATGGACCGGCGCCTGTTGATCCTGCTGGTGTCGGTCGTGGGCGGCATCAGTGCGGCGGTGGGCATGGTTTTCGGGGTCGACTTCCCGGTTTTGCTGGCTGCGGCCTTTGTCATCGGCGGCATGTCCAATCCACTGTATTCCCTGCTGATCGCCTACACCAACGACTACCTCGAACACGAAGATATGGCAGCCGCGTCCGGCGGGCTGATTTTCATCAACGGGCTCGGCGCAATTGCCGGCCCGCTGATCACCGGTTGGTTGATGGGGGATGCCGTGTTCGGGCCGTCCGGCTTCTTCCTGTTCATTGCCGCACTACTGTTTGCCATGGCGGTCTATGCGGTCTACCGGATGACCCAGCGGGCCTCGGTGCCCGTGGACGAGACCGGCACCATGTCGCCGCTGTACCCAACGGCATCGCCGGTCGCACTGGAAGTTGCTCAGGAAGTCGCGATCGAAGCAGCGCAGGACGAAGAGGAAGAACACCAACCTGCCTGACCGCCGGATTTATGTCGTCAATGTTGCAATATGTTACTGTAACAAGTCTGTAAAACCGACTTATATGACGTTACGTCCCTCGGGGGGGAACAGACGGAGTCAAGGGCAATGGTTGGTCCTGAAGAAGTACTGAGTTTCTGGTTGGATGAAGTAGGCCCCGAGGGGTGGTACCGCGAAGATGAAGCGCTGGATGCGCAGATACGGGACCGCTTCCTTGAGACATGGCAAGCCGCGTGCGAGGGTAAGTTCTCTCTGTGGTTGACATATCCCAGCGGATCGCTGGCCTACATCATCCTCATGGACCAGTTTCCGCGCAACATGTTCCGAGGCAGCGGCAAAGCCTTCTCATCCGACAAGGCGGCACTGGCAGCAGCGAAATGTGCCGTCGACAAGGAATGGGATCTGAAGATCGACGAGCCAGCCCGACAGTTCTTCTACCTGCCGATGATGCACTCAGAGAACCTGTGCGATCAGGAGCGCTGTGTGCGCCTGATGTGCCAGCGCATGCCGGAACATGGTGCAAGCAATCTGCTGCATGCCCGCGCCCATCGTGAGGTGATCCGCAAGTTTGGGCGTTTCCCATACCGCAACGCGGCGCTTGCCCGTGAGACCACGGCACCCGAAGCCGCATATGTCAGCGGCGGCGGATACGGCACAACGGTGCGTGAGTTGCAGGCGGCGGGTTAAGCCGCCTCTCCACATCCGCGCAATTCGATCAGCCTGGCCGTTGTGGCATCGACGGCCGTGGTGATTGCGTAATCAATCAGTAGCTGAGGGTTTTCGACCAGTTCGTTGAGGCGGGCCTGCGTGGTTTCCAGCTTGGCCTGGACCTCGTCCAATCGCACCAGCGCCTGCTGAAGCTTCTGCTTCAACTCCGGCTCATCATCTCCCAGGATGCGAATACCGGACAGATCAGCGCGCAGACTTGCAAGATCCTCTCGGACGCCCTGCGCCTGTTCACGCAGCGGCTGAACGATTTGCAGGCTTTCTCTGAAGTTGTCCTGAATATTCTCGACGCTTCGCGCCAGCTTCCAACCAAGGAACAGACACAGAGCCACAAGGATCAGTGTGGCGTTCAAAAGGGCAAGCAACAAATCTTTGAGAGTCTTGGCCATGATTGGTTTCCCTAAAATCTGCAGATCCGAAATTCGAACATGGTTGCAGGTCTTTTCTAGCCTTCAAGGGACGCGGGGTATAGGCTGAATACCGCGCGCTCTTGTTTTGATGACCCTGCGTCACATATGTCGCGGGGCAGCATATTGATGCGTTCAAAAATATAGTTTAACGGTAAACTAGTTTTCAATCGACCTGCGCCGAGAGGTAAACATGGCTGCACAATCCTTTGATCTGATCGTAATCGGTGCGGGCCCCGGCGGCTATGTGGCTGCCATTCGTGCGGCCCAACTGGGCCTCAAGACCGCCGTGGTCGAGCGCGAGCATTTGGGCGGCATCTGCCTGAACTGGGGTTGCATCCCGACCAAGGCCTTGCTGCGGTCGGCCGAAGTGTTCCATCTGATGGAGCGCGCCAAGGATTTCGGTCTGAGTGCGGACAAGATCGGTTACGATCTGGACGCGGTCGTCAAACGCTCGCGCGGGGTTGCAAAGCAGCTGACCAGCGGTGTCGGGCATTTGCTGAAAAAGAACAAAGTCACCGTCGTGATGGGCGAGGCGACAATCCCGTCGAAAGGTAAAGTGACGGTCAAGACCGACAAGGGCACCGAGGAACTGACGGCGAAGAACATCGTCTTGGCCACCGGTGCCCGTGCGCGCGAGTTGCCGGGCCTGGAGGCAGATGGCGATCTGGTCTGGACCTACAAACATGCGCTGCAACCGGCGCGGATGCCGAAAAAGCTGCTTGTTATCGGGTCCGGAGCGATCGGGATCGAGTTTGCCAGCTTCTACAATACGTTGGGCGCAGACACGACCGTGGTCGAAGTGATGGACCGGGTCTTGCCGGTCGAAGACGCCGAGATCAGCGCGTTCGCCAGGAAATCCTTTGTCAAACAGGGCATGAAGATCATGGAGAAGTCCATGGTCAAGCAGCTGGATCGCGGCAAAGGCAAGGTGACGGCTCATATCGAAACCGGTGGCAAGGTCGAAAAGCACGACTTCGATACCGTCATCTCCGCCGTTGGGATCGTCGGAAATGTCGAGAACCTCGGGCTTGAGGCGCTGGGCGTCAAAATTGACCGCACCCATGTGGTGACGGATGCATACTGCCGGACCGGGGTCGATGGCCTCTATGCCATCGGCGACATCGCCGGAGCGCCTTGGCTTGCGCACAAGGCCAGCCACGAAGGCGTGATGGTCGCAGAACTCATCGCTGGCAAACATGCCCATCCCGTGAAACCGGAAAGCATCGCGGGATGTACCTATTGTCATCCCCAGGTCGCGTCGGTTGGCTATACCGAGGCCAAGGCCAAGGAGCTTGGCTTTGATGTGAAAGTTGGCCGCTTCCCGTTCATCGGCAATGGCAAGGCAATTGCATTGGGCGAGCCGGAAGGCATGATCAAAACCGTATTCGACGCGAAAACCGGCGAGTTGCTGGGCGCTCATATGGTTGGCGCGGAAGTGACCGAACTGATTCAGGGCTATGTCGTAGGTCGCCAGTTGGAGACCACCGAAGAGGACCTGATGAATACAGTCTTCCCGCACCCGACCTTGTCGGAAATGATGCATGAATCGGTTTTGGACGCCTACGGGCGCGTGATCCACATGTAAGACGGTTTGTCCGCGGGCCGCGGCTTAAGGGGGCGCTGCCCCCGGCCGCGTTGCCCGCGACACACCGGGATACCGCCGGCCGGATGAAGTTCGCATCCGCGCTTCACCCGGCTCGGAATATCCCGGAGCGCAAGGCTGCGCCTTGCGATAAAACGCGGCTATCGGCTCAGAGCGTCCAGAATTCGGGCCCACGAGCGGATCCCTTTATGAAAGCTTTTCACGTCGTATTTTTCATTGGGCGAATGGATTGCGTCATCGTCGTTGGCATAGCCGACCAACATTGAATCCAAGCCCAGGACCGTATTGAAGTATCCCACCACCGGGATCGATCCTCCCATGCCGGTGAAAACGGCTTCGCGCCCCCATTCGTCGGACAGTGCGGCGCGTGCCGCTTCGAATTCCGGGCGATCCAGGTTCATGACCGACGCAGGGGAGCCCTCGAGATCATTGTCCCAGACGACTTTGGCGTCAGGAGAGAGCCGGTCTTCAACATGCTTACGGATCTTGTCGCGCAGTTTGTCCGGGTCCATTTCACCGACCAGGCGACATGTGATCTTGCAATGTGCCTGGCTGGGGATCACCGTTTTCGAACCGGCGCCGTTGTAGCCGCCCCACAGCCCGTTGATCTCCAGCGTCGGGCGCGCCCACTGCTGTTCAAGGGTCGAGTACCCTTTCTCACCATGAGGTTGCGTGTAACCCACCGAGTTGAGATATTCGGCCTCGTCGAAACCACAGTTCTCCCACTGGCGCAGCTGCTCGGCGGGAACTTCGTGGACCCCTTCGTAGAAACCTTCCACAGCGACCCGTCCGGTTTCCTCATCGTAGAACGATGCTACGATCCGCGAGATTTCACGCAGCGGGTTCAAGCCGGGGCCGCCGTAATGGCCGGAATGCAGGTCGATGCGCGGACCGATGATGGTGAATTCGTCCTTGAGCATGCCGCGCAGTTGCGATGCGATCGAGGGCACACCGCGTGATACCATCGAGGTGTCGCAGACCAGCGCCAGATCGGCCTTCAAATCTTCCTTGTTGGCCTCAAGAAATGGGACCAGCGAAGGTGAACCGGATTCCTCTTCGCCTTCGAAGAAAAACGTGATGCGGCAAGGCAGCTTGCCGTTGACCGCCTTCCAGGCGCGGCAGGCTTCGACAAATGTCATCAACTGGCCCTTGTCATCCGAAGAGCCCCGTCCGCGGATGACCTGACCGTGTTCTGTCTCTTCCAGCGCCGGGTCGAACGGGTCACGGTTCCACAGGTCCAAGGGATCAACGGGCTGCACATCGTAATGGCCGTAGAACAGCACGTGCGGGGCGTCCGCATCGTCGCCGACATGGCCTACGACCATCGGGTGGCCCGGGGTCGGGTGCTTTTTCGCATCGATCCCGATGCTTTTGAGGTCGTCGACCAACCAGTCAGCCGCCTTGTCCACGTCTTTCTTGAAGGCCGGATCGGTGGAAATCGACGGGATTCGCAGAAACTCCATCAGCCGCTCGATGGAGGCTGAGAGGTCAGAGTCGATTTTGCTCAGAGTGGCGTCAAGCGACATGGGTGTACTCCTGAATGGATGAGATATTGCGGCGGACCCTAACAGCGCTGGCAGCGCCGTCCAGCCCGTAGCGGCGGGAAAACGCGCGTCTGATCGGAAACATTCTGCGCGAAACGGGACGTAACCTGCGTCGTTTCCTCGCGCCTTATGGTCTCAACTTTACTTGTCGCTGCGGGTTCAAGGCGATAATTGATGCAAATCAAAGTTGCGACCCCTGTCTGGGCGTTAGGCAGGAAACCTGAAAATAGGCGCGGATGCGGCCGAAAAATCGGTTATGATACGCATCGGAACACAGCCTTGCCGTGCAATCACCCTGCGGCGGGGTCACGAAGGAGGGTCCTTTGGACTACACTGCTCAGCTCGACTCAGCGATTGCCAGGCTGCACGACGAAGGCCGTTACCGGACCTTCATCGACATCGAACGCCGCAACGGACATTTTCCCCATGCCGTGCGTACGCGTCCCGACGGGTCACAGCAGAACATCACCGTCTGGTGCGGCAACGACTACCTTGGCATGGGGCAGCACCCCGTCGTGCTGGAGGCGATGCACGAGGCGATCGACGCGGCCGGAGCGGGCTCTGGCGGGACGCGCAACATCTCGGGTACGACCGTATACCACAAGCGGCTCGAGGCCGAGCTGGCCGATCTGCACGGCAAGGAAGCGGCCCTGCTGTTCACCAGCGCCTACATCGCCAATGACGCCACGCTCAGCACGCTGCCCAAGCTGTTTCCCGGGCTGATCATCTATTCCGACGAACTGAACCACGCGTCGATGATCGAAGGCGTGCGCCGCAATGGCGGGGCCAAGCGGATCTTCCGCCACAATGACGTTGAGCACCTGCGCGAGCTGCTGCAAGCCGACGATCCGGCGGCGCCGAAGCTGATCGCGTTCGAGTCGGTCTACTCGATGGATGGCGACTTCGGTCCGATCGAACAGATCTGCGACCTGGCCGACGAATTCGGCGCGCTGACCTATATCGACGAAGTGCACGCAGTTGGCATGTATGGCCCGCGCGGTGGCGGTGTGACCGAGCGGGACCGCCTGGCGCACCGGATCGACATCATCAATGGCACTTTGGCCAAAGCCTACGGCGTGATGGGGGGGTATATCGCAGCAAGCGCGAAGATGTGCGATGCTGTCCGCTCGTATGCGCCGGGCTTCATCTTCACCACCTCGCTGCCACCATCGGTCGCGGCCGGTGCTGCGGCCTCGGTGGCGTATCTCAAGACAGCGCCCGAACTGCGTGAGCAGCATCAGACCCAAGCCAAGATCCTCAAGCTGCGACTGAAGGGCCTGGGCTTGCCGCTGATCGATCACGGCAGCCACATCGTTCCGGTGATCGTTGGCAACCCGGTGCACACCAAAAAGCTCAGCGACATGCTGCTGGACGACTACGGGATCTACGTGCAGCCGATCAATTTCCCGACCGTTCCGCGGGGGACGGAGCGTCTGCGCTTTACGCCTTCGCCGGTCCATGGACCCAACGAAATGAACCGTCTGGTCCAGGCCATGGACGAACTTTGGTCACATTGTGCGCTAAATCGCGCCGAACTTGCTGGTTAACCTAACGCCGACATGTGCAACTTGTTTGCCGCGTGTTAAGCTTACGCTAACAAAAGTAGCGGACGAATCGTTATGGGGACGATTCGCCGTTAGCGTGAAACACGCGATGGGCAGAATGGGGCAGCAGGAATGATTGGGCGCAGGACACAGCGCAATTCCGAAGAAGACGTGGACGTCAGGCCCAAGGGGTTCGACGACTACGAAGTACGGCTTGGCGACGTCATGCGCGGTGAGCGCGCGACGATGGGCAAGTCTCTTCTCGACGTACAGCGCGAACTGCGGATCAAGGCCAACTACATCGCTGCCATCGAGAATGCCGATCCCGACGCATTCGACACACCCGGCTTCATTGCCGGGTATGTGCGTTCTTACGCCCGCTATCTGGGGATGAACCCTGACGACACTTTCGCCGCGTTCTGCAAGGAAAGCGGGTTCGAAGTGGCACATGGAATGTCCGCACAGGCATCCGTGGTCAAAAAATCGGTCGGGGACCTTCCGAACCGTGGCCCGATGGGGCGCGATCCGTTCATTTCGCCGAACACGCCCTACGTTCCCGGCCGCGAGTCCGTGTTCAGCCAGATCGAGCCGCGCGCCGTAGGCTCGTCGCTTGTCCTCCTCGCGCTGATCGCCGGGATCGGATATGGCGGCTGGTCGGTTCTGAACAAGATCCAGCAGGTTCAGGTCTCGCCCGTCGAACAGGCCCCGGTCGTGTTGTCCGATCTTGACCCGCTGTCGGCCATCCGGACCGAGTCCGGAACGACCGAGGTTGCGGCCGCTGAAATTCCCAGCCCCGAAGCGCTGGACCGTCTTTACCGCCCCCAAGCACTGGATGTGCCGGTGATGGTTGCGCGGGATGCCCCGATTTCCACCCTTGATCCGCGGACCGTTGGAACGTTCCGTCCGCCGGAAGTTCCGGAAATCGCGCTGGCTGAGATTCATACCGTCGAAAGAACTGCCGCGACCCTTCCGCAGGTGGTCGAGAAGGTCGACACGTCGCTGAAAATCGTCGCGGTCGAACCGGCCTGGATGCGGGTCACCGCAGCGGATGGCAGCGTGATCTTCGAGGGCACGTTGGGAACCGTCGAAAACGGCAAGAGCTTTGAGGTTCCCCTGACGGAAGAGCCGCCGCAATTGCGGGCCGGAGCGTCGGGCAACGTGTATTTCTCGATGAACGGCGAGCTCTATGGGCCGGCCGGTGCACCGGGAACCGTCGCCAAGGGTGTGGTTCTGTCCAAGGACGCTGTGGCCGAGACCTATGCCGTGGCGGATCTTGAGGCTGAGCAAAACATTGCGCTCAAACAGCTGGTGGCCGAGCTTCAGACACAATCCGCCGAGGTGCCGGCAGAGTGATCTTGCCATTGCGGCGGGCTTGCCCCCGGACTATCTAAAGGCCAGACCCCAGGCTGACGCGGATCCGTTTTCATGTCTCTGAACCATGTGCGCCCTTGGCGCGACATCTATCGCCGCAAATCCCGCCAGATCATGGTGGGCAACGTTCCGGTGGGCGGCGACGCGCCGATTGCCGTTCAGACCATGACCAACACGCTGACGACCGATGTTGCCGCAACCGTGGCGCAGGTACAAGCTGCGGCAGAGGCGGGGGCTGATATCGTGCGCGTCTCTGTTCCTGATGAGGCGTCGTCGAAGGCGTTGAAGGAGATCGTGCGCGAAAGCCCGTTGCCGATCGTGGCCGACATTCATTTCCACTACCGCCGCGGCATCGAGGCCGCCGAGGCTGGTGCCGCCTGCCTGCGCATCAATCCCGGCAATATCGGTGACGAGGCGCGGGTGAAAGAGGTCATCAAGGCCGCACGCGACCACAATTGCTCGATCCGCATCGGCGTGAACGCGGGCAGCCTGGAAAAGCACCTGCTGGAGAAATACGGCGAGCCGTGCCCCGAAGCGATGGTGGAAAGCGGGTTGGAGCATATCCGTATTCTGCAGGATAACGATTTCCACGAATTCAAGATCAGCGTGAAGGCCAGCGACGTGTTCCTGTCGGCCGCGGCCTATCAGGGCATCGCCGAGGCCACCGACGCCCCGATCCATCTGGGCATCACCGAGGCCGGTGGGCTGGTCAGCGGCACGATCAAGTCGGCCATCGGGCTGGGCAACCTGCTGTGGATGGGCATCGGCGACACGATCCGCGTCAGCCTGTCCGCCGATCCGGTCGAAGAGGTGAAGGTCGGGTTCGAGATCCTGAAATCGCTGGGCCTGCGCCATCGGGGCGTGAACATCATCTCGTGCCCGTCCTGCGCGCGGCAGGGGTTCGACGTGATCAAAACCGTCGAGACGCTGGAACATCGGCTGGAGCATATCAAGACGCCGATGAGCCTGTCGATCATCGGCTGCGTCGTCAACGGCCCGGGCGAGGCGTTGATGACCGATGTCGGTTTTACCGGCGGCGGCGCAGGCTCGGGCATGGTGTATCTGGCGGGCAAGGCCAGCCACAAGATGTCGAACGAACAGATGATCGACCACATCGTCGAGCAGGTGGAAAAGAAGGCGGCCGAGCTGGAAGCCGCGGCCGAGGCGGCGGAGTAGTACTTTAACTTCGATCCGGAACTAATTCATCATAAGCCATTTTTAGGCCCATTTTGCGGTATCAATCGCGATATCGATTGTCTGGACCGGAGTTCGATTCTTTGAAACCAATGCCTTTCGTGACGGCCCTTGCCGTCGTCCTTCTTTCTGCGTGCAGCAGCCCCTCTACCGGGTCGGACAAACGCCCCGGTTTCTTCAGTGTTCCAGTTCCGCAGTCTGCACCGGGGACGCAACTTGGGTATATGTCGGTGCATGTGTCCGGTTTCGGAAGTGACGGAGTGACAACGCGCGCAGACGTCCGGCTCAGCCCGGGTGGAACCGGCAAGCCGCGGGGCCGTTTGACCCCGATCATGAATGTCGACCCGCAGCTGGCGTCTCGGGTCGCGGTATCGTTCAAAACCGGTCAGGATGCCCAGGCGGCCTATGCTTTGGCGAAACAGATCGCTAGGGCGACCTACTGCCCAACCGGCCCAATTTCTGAAAACACCGGTATTCGCAAGTACGACAATCCCCAGGACCTGCAGGCAATTCTGGCTGAAAGCAAACGGCAGGGGCGTGACGTCATTCCATCGGGAATTCGGGGCAAATCCGTACCCGCGACCCAATTTAGAAAAACTGGAACTCCGACATGGGTCGTGTCGATGAAATGCGACGCCCCGTATCCATACGGCTAGGGCGTCGTTTCAACGGGGCGGCGATCAAGCCGCCCCAGCTGCTTCAGCCGCGTTCAGCCCGCACACCATCAGCGATCTGTTTCATCTGATCTGCGGGCAGGAAGCCCCGCAGCATCTCGGTGCCCAGAACAAAGGATGGGGTGCCCGAAATCCGCATGCGCTGCGCCAGTGCCCGCGTCTTGGCAATTTCTTCGGTCACTTCGTCGCTGTCCATCGCCGCAAGGATGGCGTCACTGTCCAGTCCCAGCCCGTCCGAGATCCGGCGCAGCGTCACTTCCGAAGGCTCGCCCGTGAATTCCAGCAGGGCGTCATGGACTTGCTTGTACGCGTCATCCCCGGCGACCTGCTTGGTGGCGATGGCAAAGCGCGACGAAAGAACCGACGCATCGCCCAGAATTGGGAACTCCTTGATGATCAGGCGGATGTTGCCATCCTCGGCCAGCAGCGCGTCCACTTCGGGGACCGCGCGGCGACAGTATCCGCAACGGTAATCCATGAACTCGACGAGGGTGATGTCGCCGTCCGGGTTGCCACCGACCCAGCTATAGCCGTCATTGAACAGCTCGTCGGCGTTTTCAGCGATCAATTGCTGGTCGGCCTGTGCTTCGGCTGCGGCGTTGCGTTGCTCAAGGATGTTGATCGCCTCGAGAATGACTTCGGGATTTTCCAGAAGGTATTCCCGCACTTGCGCGCCGAACTCTGCTCTTTCGGATTCGGTCATCGAGGACAGATCCAGCGCATTGGCCGGACCGGCAATCAGGGAAAGCCCCAGAAGGGCAGGTGCTGCGTGTCTGAGGATCATTTCCGGTTCCTTTTCGATTTCTCAGCTTGTTCTGCGGCAATCAGCACATCCTGTGCCCGTTGCCAACCCGTCGAGCCTTCGGGCAACTGACCGATGGCTCGTCTTGCGTGAATGCCGGCATCCAGCAGACGCCCCTCCAAGGCGAACCGCTCGGCAGTGACGGCGGATGCCATACCGTTGTTGCCGACCTTTGAATAGGCCATTCCCAGATCCTGCATCAGGCGGCCGTTCCGGTAGTCGCGGGCGCGTGCGCTTTCCAACACCTGCAGAGCCTTTTTCGTCTGTCCGTCAGCAAGCAGGGCGCGCCCGTAGCCTGCCATGATCAATGCATCGGTCGGAGCCAGTTCGGACGCCCTGGCATAGGCCGTGACCGCCTCCGAGACCCGAAGGTTCTCCAAAAGGATCTGCCCCTTCAGTTCGTTATAGAACGGATCGTCGGGGCGGATGGCCAGCGCACCATCGATGGCTGCCCGGGCAGCCGAAAGGTTGCGGTTCTGATGATGGGCGGCGGCCTCGCGCATCAGGCGAATATCCTGCGCTGTTTCTTCCTTGGCCCGCCGCAGGGTCCAGCCGGGAGAGCGCAGAAACGCGGACAGCTTGCCCTTGACCCGCGCAAACCAGTAGTCGGCATTGGGGTTAGATTTCGCCCGATCCCCGAATTGGTACAGAAATTCCTCGGCAGCGCGCAGGCGTTCACGGCTGGTCGGGTGCGAGCGCATATAGGGATCCTGATTGATCTCGCTCAGCAATTCCTGGCCTGCGAATTTGCGGTGCAGTTCGACCATGCCAATGGGCGAAATCTCGGCCCAACGCAGGTAGCTGGCGGCGCTGCGATCCGCCGAGGATTCTTCGGCGCGCGTGTGGCCCAGAAAACTGCGGATTGCAGCCCCTTGGGTGCCGGCGGCAATGCCTGCGGCGGCCTCTCCGCCGCCCGCAGCGGCGGCAATCAGAGCCAGCGCGGTACCGAAACCGGCCGCGCGTTGAGCGGCCCGAAGGTTCTCGGCCCGACGGGCGAGGTGCCCGTTGGCGATATGCGCCGCCTCATGCGCGATCACGGCCTGCAGCATCTCGGGGCTGTCGACCGTCAGGATCAGTCCGTGGTTCAGGTAAATCGTGTTGTAGTCGATGACGAACGCGTTGAACGTTCCGTCCTTGACGACCATCACCCGCACGCGGTTGGTGTTCAGGCCGGCGGCGCGCAAGATCGGAAAGGCCAGTTCGCGCAGCCCGTGTTCGATATCGGGGTCGCGGATCAGGCTTTGCGCGTGGCTTTGCGCGGTCGACGCCATCCACAGCGTCACCGCCAGCAGAATTGCCGGGATTGACGCCAGCCGGGATCCGCGTTCAAAAGCCATGGTCGCAACATGGGAGATGGGCATGCGAAACTCAACCCGGTCGGGCGTTGATCCCTTCATCGTGATGGACGTGATGGAGGCCGCGCGCCGTGCTGAAGAGGCCGGGCGCCACATCATCCACATGGAGGTCGGCCAACCCGGAACCGGCGCCCCGCAAGGCGCGCTGGATGCGCTGGCCAAGGCGATGCGGCAAGGTCCGCTGGGCTATACGGTCGCGCTGGGTCTGCCGGCGCTGCGGCAACGCATCGCACGGATGTACGGCGAGTGGTACGACGTTGATCTGAACCCCGAACGGGTGGTCATCACTCCCGGATCTTCGGGCGGATTCCTGCTGGCCTTCACCGCGCTGTTCGACAGCGGTGACCGTGTGGGGATCGGCGCGCCGGGCTATCCGTCCTATCGTCAGATCCTCCGGGCGCTGGGTCTGGTGCCGGTCGATCTGCCGACTGCGCCGGAAAACCGCCTGCAACCCGTGCCACAGGACTTTGCCGGACTCGACCTGCAGGGGCTGATGGTGGCCTCGCCCGCAAACCCGACCGGAACCATGCTGGACCACGCCGCCATGGGCGCGCTGATCGAGGCTGCGCAGGGGCAGGGGGCCTCGTTCATCAGCGACGAGATCTATCACGGGCTGGAATACGAGGCCAAGGCCGTGACCGCGCTGGAGCTGACCAACGAGTGCTATGTCATCAACTCGTTTTCCAAGTATTTCTCGATGACCGGCTGGCGCGTCGGCTGGATGGTGGTGCCCGAGGATCAGGTGCGGGTGGTCGAGCGCATCGCCCAGAACATGTTCATCTGTGCGCCCCATGCCAGCCAAGTCGCCGCGCTGGCCGCGATGGATTGCGAGGACGAACTGCAAGGCAACCTGGCCGTCTATCGCCGCAACCGCGACCTGATGCTGAAGGGCCTGCCCGAGGCCGGGTTCACCAACATCGCGCCCCCGGACGGGGCGTTCTATGTCTATGCCGATGTCTCGGACCTGACCCAGGACAGCCGCGCCTTCGCCGCCGAGATCTTGGACAAAGCCGGCGTCGCCGTGACGCCGGGGCTGGATTTCGACCCGGTGCGCGGCCACACGACCCTGCGCTTTTCATACGCCCGGTCGACCGAGGACATCGAGCAGGGCCTTGAACGGCTGCGCAGCTTCATGGCGGATCGCCAGACCCCGCAGAAGTCGGCCTGAGGCGTTCACAAACCGGCCACGCTGCGATAGGCTGCTGCCAAACAATCTCGGGAAAACTTGAGGCCATGAGCAGGATCTTCTTCGTATGTGCGCTGATTTGGGCGCTGGCCGGAGCCGTTTGGGCGCAGGACTTCAACGCCTTGGCGCGGGTCCTGCCCGAGCAGAGCCGGATCACTGACGGCAAGGGTGCGGGGGTGACGCTTGAGCTGGGGCTCAGCCAAGGCGTCCCGTATCGCGTTTTCACGCTTCGAGACCCGTACCGTATGGTCATCGATTTTCAGGAGGTCGACTGGAGCGGGCTTGACCGGGCCAAGCTGTTGCAGACCCGTCGCATCAGCGGGGTCCAGTTCGGCGCTTATGTGCCCGGTTGGTCTCGGATGGTGCTGGATTTGGGGGCGCCCCTTGCTGTCGATACGGCGGCCATGCGCGTGGACCCCGACGGCGGGGCCGCGGTTCTGACGCTGAATCTGAAAGGTACGGATTTCGACAGTTTTGCCGCCAGCGCGGGTGCGCCGCGCAATCCGGGCTGGGATTTGCCTGCGCCTGCCGTCACGCCCCCGGTCGTGCCGCGAGATGGCGAAAGACCGCTGCGCGTGATGCTGGACCCGGGGCATGGTGGCATCGACCCCGGCGCGGAATCGGGTGGCGTTAACGAAAAAACCCTGATGCTCACGTTTGCGCGCGAACTGCGGGAACACTTGCTGCGCGCTGGCGGATACGAGGTCGTGATGACCCGGGTGGACGATCACTTCGTGTCGCTCGAACGCCGAATATCTCTGGCCCATCGGGCCAGCGCCGATGTGTTCATTTCGTTGCACGCGGATGCATTGTCCGAGGGGCAGGCTCATGGGGCCACTGTCTATTTCCTCTCCGATGAGGCCTCGGACGTGGCCAGCCAGAAACTGGCCGAACGGCACGATCGCAGCGACCTGATCGCGGGTATCGACCTGAGCGGCTCGGACGACCAGATCGCCGACGTTTTGCTGGACATGGCACGGCAGGAGACCCAGCCGCGCTCAGAAGCTTTGGCCCATGCGCTGGCGCACGGCATGGGGCAGCGGGGCGGCCCCATGAATCGGCGCCCGATCCGCAGTGCGTCGTTTTCCGTCCTCAAGGCTGCCGACATTCCCTCGGTTCTGGTCGAGATCGGATTCATCTCCAGCCCCAGAGACCTGAAAAACCTCGTAAATCCCGAGTGGCGCATCGGAATGGCGCAAGGAATTCACCAAGGTCTTGAAGCCTGGCGCCAGCAGGATCTGATCCGCCGCGGCTTGATTGGGCAGTGACCCTGCGGCGCAAAGTGGCTAGAATGCGCCCGTGTGTTTTGACCCTTGGGTGCAGCGACACTATATAGTCGTCACCGCGAACAAAAGGCAGCAACGTGATCCGGTTCATTCTTTCGATTTTCGGGGCGGTTTTCAGCCTCGTCACCTTGGGTATTTTCATGGTCGCGCTGGTGATTGGCGCGGTCTTCTGGATGTATGGCCGTGACCTGCCCAGCCACGAGTCGCTGGCCCAGTACAAGCCGCCCACCATCAGCCGTATCTATTCGGGCAAGGGTCAACTGATCGACGAATTCGCGCAGGAGCGCCGCCTTTTCACCCCGTCCGAGGAAATCCCGGACCTCGTTAAGCACGCGTTTATCTCGGCGGAAGACAAGAACTTCTATTCGCATCAGGGGTACGACCCACGCGGGATCATCGCAGCCGGGATCGAAGCGGTCCAATCCAAGGGCGAGACGCTGCGCGGCGCGTCGACCATCACCCAGCAGGTGATGAAGAATTTCCTACTGTCCGGCGACCGGCGGGTCGAACGCAAGATTCAGGAAATCATCCTCGCGACCAGATTGGAAAAAACGCTGAACAAGGAACAGATCCTTGAGCTGTATCTCAACGAGATCTTCCTTGGCCAAAACTCCTACGGCGTGACCGCCGCTGCACAGACGTATTTCAACAAGACTTTGCAGGAACTGGCCCCGCATGAAGCCGCGACGCTGGCTGCGATGCCCAAGGCGCCTTCGGACTATCACCCGGTGCGCCAGAAACAGCGTCTGTTGGATCGCCGCAACTACGTGCTGCGCGAGATGTATCAGAACGGATATATCGATCAGGCAACCTATGAGACTGAAGTGGCGCAACCGCTGCGTTCGGTTCAGAACGGTGATTTCGAAAGCTTCCGCACCGCACTGCCACCGCGCGACTATTTCACCGACGAAATCCGCCGCCAGCTGAGCGAGGACTTCGGCGAGGGTGAGTTCTTTACCGGTGGTTTCACCGTCCGGGCCTCGGTTGACGAGGAGATGCAGGTTGAAGCCGCACGCGCCCTGCGCGAGGCGCTTCAGAAATATGACCAGTCGCGCGGCAAGTGGCGCGGCACGGGTGAAACCATCCCCGAGGAAAAACTGGCAGACGAAGCCCAGTGGCGCGAAGCTCTGGCGATCATGGAAATCCCGCGCGACGTGGTGCTGCCCACGCAATGGTACCCCGCGGTCGTGCTGGATGTGGCCGATCAGCAGTTGACGGTGGGGATCGAGAACGGTCCCGCCGACGGCATCATCCCGCGCAGCGACATCAAATGGATGCAGGGCGACTTCAAGGCAAACTTCAAACGCGGCGACGTGATCCTGGTCGTTGCCGGGGAAGAGGGCCAGTGGTCCGCCCGTCAAATCCCCGAGGTCCAAGGCGGCTTCGTGGCGATGGACGTGAACTCGGGCCGCGTTCTGGCGATGCAGGGCGGGTTCTCGTACCAGGACTCGGTGTTCAACCGGGCAACCCAGGCGCAGCGCCAACCGGGATCGGCCTTCAAGCCTTTCGTCTATGCGGCAGCACTGGACAGTGGCTACAGCCCAGCGACCATCGTCGTGGACGCCCCGATCGAGGTGAACACACCGCAGGGTCTGTGGACCCCGAAGAACTCGACCAACAAATTCTACGGGCCGACGCCCCTGCGCACCGGGATCGAGCAGTCGCGAAACCTGATGACCATCCGACTGGCGCAAGAGGTTTCGATGCCGGTGGTTGCGGGATACGCGGAGCGGTTCGGTGTGTATGACAACATGGGTCCCTACCTGGCCAATGCGCTGGGGGCCGAGGAGACGACGCTCTACAAGATGGTGGCGGCCTATGCGATGTTCGCCAACGGCGGCGAGCGGGTCGAACCGACTCTGGTCGACCGGATCCAGGACCGGTTCGGCAAAACGATCTATCGGCATGATGACCGGCAGTGCCTGGATTGCAACTCCAGCTGGCTGGAGCCCGACGCCTCACCCACGATCGTGACCGACCGAGAGCAGGTGATGGATGCAATCACGGCTTATCAGCTGACGTCGATGATGAAGGGCGTGGTTGATCGCGGCACCGCGTCACGTGTGGTCAATCTGCCGGTTCCGACGGCTGGCAAGACCGGTACGACCAACGAATCCAAGGACGCCTGGTTCATCGGCTTCACCTCGAACATCGTTGCCGGGTGCTACATCGGGTATGATCGCCCGCGCCCGATGGGGCGGGGTGCTTACGGCGGCACGCTGTGCGGTCCGGTCTTCCAGAGCTTTATGGAAAAGGCCGTCGAGAAATACGGCGGCGGTCCGTTCGAAGTGCCGCCGGGTGGGCACTTCATCAAGATCGACCGTTTCAGCGGTGCCCGTCTGCCGGATGACGCATCGGGTGACTATGTGGTGGCCGAGTATTTCCGTGATGGCGTCGACGGGTTCATCGACCGTGTCTATGACGGTGGTTTTGCGATGGGGTCCGATCTGCCGTTGTTCGAAGAAGTGACCAATGGCGGGCGCCAGGTCCAGACCTCGACCGGGCAGACCATCATCGTGGGGCCCAAGGCCAGCCAGGGCGACCTTCAGGGCGGCGGACTTTACTGATCTGCAGCGCTTAGAAACAGGCGCAGCAGATCGGCCTCCGGGTCACTCTCGACCGATCCGCCGGACCGCCAGCATATGGACAGGGCGCATTTGGCCGCCGCCCATCGGGCCAGACGCGCCCGCGAAACATTCATCGCCGCGGCGTATAGATCCAGGCACGCGGAAATCTGCCCGACTTCGCGCACAAGGTCCGGCATGCCTTTTGGGTGCCGCAGCGCATTTGCCATTTCAAACGCCGGATCCCCGATATAACCCTTGGCATCGATCACGCGCGGGCCGGACGCGGTCAGGATGACATTGTCGGGGTGCAGGTCTCCATGCAGGGGGAGATGCACGGGTTGCGTCTGCAGCAGATCCTGAGCCAAAGCTATGGCGCGCCGCATATCGGTTTGCAGGGGCCGCGTACATTGATCGGTAAATCCGACGTCGAAAAGCGGTGCAAACACTTGCTCCAAAGGCCTCAGCCCGCTCACTTCGACAATCGGATCAGCATGCAGGTTCCGCGCCGTTTCAGCCAGTAGCGTCAGGGCGTCGGCCACGTTGCCTGCCCGTGCATGATCGCCGAGGGTCGGACCCTCGAGCCACTCCATCATGACCGCCCGGCGGTCTTCGGCCAGGATCGCGACGGCGCCCCGGTTGCGCCAGGCGGCCAGCAGGCTGCATCCCGGCGCCTCGTTTCCGCGACCGGCGCGGCGATAGAGTTTGAGCGCGACTTCAGACCCGTTATCACGTTTGGCCCGCCAGACACGTGCCGCGCCGGTATCAGCCACCAGCCGCGGGTCGGCCAGATGCCATTTCTTCAGGAACTGCTCCGGTCCGTGCTGCATTTGCCTTTCGGGTCATCTTGTGGTGGCCTGAACCTCTTGCTATCACGCAGGCCTGATTGAGCAAGTTGGGACCTGACCATGCGCGCCGAAATCCAGAACATCGTGGCCGAGATCCAAAAATCGCTGGAGCTGCTGGCCCAGCGTATGGACTATGAAACCGCGCCGCACCGGCTGGAGGAATTCAACGCCCGCGTCGAGGACCCCAACCTGTGGGACAACCCCGAAAACGCGCAGAAGCTGATGCGCGAACGGCAGGTTCTGGTCGATGCCATCGAAACCTACGAGTCGATCAAGACCGATCTGAACGACAACGTCGAACTGATCGAACTGGGCGAGATGGAGGGCGATGAAGAGGTCGTCAAGGATGCCGAAGAGGCCCTGAAGAAGCTGCGCGACAAGGCGGCCGAAAAAGAGCTTGAGGCGCTTCTGGACGGCGAGGCCGACGCCAATGATACCTTTTTGGAGATCAATGCGGGCGCCGGGGGCACCGAAAGCTGCGACTGGGCTTCGATGCTGGCGCGGATGTATGTCCGCTGGGCCGAGAAGAAGGGCTACAAGGTCGAGCTGCAGTCGGAAACCCCGGGCGAAGAGGCGGGGATCAAGTCGGCGGCCTACAAGATCTCGGGCCACAACGCCTATGGCTGGCTGAAATCCGAAAGCGGCGTGCACCGGCTGGTGCGCATCTCGCCCTATGACTCGGCGGCCAAACGGCACACGTCGTTCAGCTCGGTCTGGGTCTATCCGGTGGTGGACGACAATATCGAGATCGAAGTGAACCCGGCTGACATCCGCGTCGATACCTATCGGTCTTCGGGGGCGGGCGGTCAGCACGTAAATACCACAGACTCGGCGGTGCGGATCACCCACATCCCGACCGGCATCGTGGTGACCAGTTCGGAAAAATCGCAGCACCAGAACCGCGACATCGCCATGAAGGCGTTGAAATCGCGCCTGTACCAGATGGAACTGGACCGCCGCAACGCCGAGATCAACGCCGCGCACGAAGCAAAGGGCGATGCGGGCTGGGGCAACCAGATCCGGTCCTATGTCCTGCAGCCCTATCAGATGGTCAAAGACCTGCGCACCAGCTACGAGACGTCGGACACCAAAGGGGTCCTGGACGGTGATCTGGATGCATTCATGGCAGCCACTCTGGCCCTCAAGGTCTCGGGCAAAAGCCGGGCCGAGGCGCAGTCGGACGACTGATGCCGCGCAGTTGAACTGCGTGGAAAAGATATATCCAAAACACCGGGTTTAAATGCACACATGGGGTCGCTAGGCTGAGCGCAAGCAAAGCTCGGACGTAACCCCATGAACCTAAGCGATACTTCAGCCGCTGATCTTCTCGAGAAACTCGCGACAGGGCATTTGTCAGCCGCTGAGTTGATGCGCGCGACGCTCGACCGGATTGCCCAGGTGAACGGGCAGGTCAATGCAATCGTCGCGCTGCAGGACGAGAATGTGCTTATGGCACAAGCCCGGGCCGCCGACGACAAGTCGGGCCGCGGGTCGCTGCATGGGCTTCCGATTGCCGTCAAAGACCTGGTCAATGTGGCTGGCATCGCGTCGACCCAGGGGTCGCCGGTTTTTCGCAATCACGTCCCAGCCGTCGACGACCTGATCGCAGCACGGTTGCGGGCTGCCGGGGCTATTCTGATCGGAAAGACGAACACACCGGAGTTCGGGTTGGGCTCGCACACCTTCAATCCGGTCTATGGCGCAACCCGGAACCCATACGATCCGGCCCGGTCCTGCGGTGGGTCGTCGGGTGGCGCAGCGGTGGCCTTGGCCACTGGGATGGTCGCGCTGGCGGATGGGTCGGACATGATGGGCAGCCTGCGCAATCCGGCCGCGTGGAACAACGTGTACGGTTTCCGGCCCAGCTGGGGCCGGGTTCCCTCGGAACCACAGGGCGATTTGTTCCTGCACCAGCTCTCGACCTTGGGGCCGATGGCCCGCAGCCCGCAGGATATCGGGCTATTGCTGGATGTGATCTCAGGCCCCGATCCGAGGCAGCCTTTGAGCATTTCCTGCGACCCCGTCACCCCATTGTCCGTCGAAAGCCTGGACGGCATGCGGATCGGATGGCTGGGAGATTGGGGCGGCGCATTCCCGACTGAGGAAGGGATTTTGACCCAATGCAGCAACGAGTTGGCGATTTTTGAGGGACTTGGCGCAACCGTCGAGGACGTACCGCCGCCCTTCGATGCCGAACGCCTGTGGAACAGCTGGATCACCCTGCGGTCGTGGAGCGTAGCAGCAAGTCTGCTGCCTTTGGCCGACCGAAAAGACGTCCTTAAGGACACCGCGCAATGGGAGCTGGAGCGAGGTCTGGCCCTGACGGCGATGGAGGTCCATGCAGCCAGCGTCACCCGTTCGGATTGGTACCGTCGGGCGGTCGAACTGTTTGCCGAGTATGATGCGCTGGTGTTGCCGGCGGCTCAGGTGTGGCCGTTCCCTGTGGATCAGCCGTATCCGCGCAGCATTGGTGGGGTCGCGATGGACACCTATCATCGCTGGATGCAGGTGGTCACACCGGTCAGCCTGATTGGTCTGCCCTGCCTTTCGATACCGGCGGGGTTTGGCCCCGGAGGACTGCCGATGGGAATGCAACTGTTCGGGCCGCGCGGTAGCGACGCGCAACTGCTGGCTTTGGGGGCCGCCTATCACGCCGTGACGCATTGGCCGCAAAAACGCCCGGCCATGGCCTGAGGGCAAGGGGAGGAGAAACGGAACATGGAAAAGCCATTCGGAGTGCCAACGCTGAAACCGGCGGATATCGGCATGTTGCGCACGGCGCTGCGTCGCGCCTGGCAGGATTATCGCCGCGCACCGGTCTTTGGCCTGCTGTTCGGCGGCTTCTACGTTCTGGTCGGGTGGTTGATGGCCTGGGTAACCGTACAAACGGGCACCTCGTTCTGGCTGGTGCTGGCCGCCATCGGCTTTCCGCTGATCGGGCCGTTCGCCGCCGTGGGTTTGTACGAGGTATCGCACCGGCTCGAGCGGAATGAGCCGTTGGACTATGGCGCCATCTTCGGTGTCGTGATCCAGCAGAGCCGCCGTCAGTTGCCGTCGATCTGCGCGATCATCGTCGTGATGTTTCTGTTCTGGTTCTTTCTCGGTCACATGATCTTTGCGCTGTTCATGGGGCTGTCGACAATGACAAACGTGTCGTCATCGCTTGAGGTATTTCTGACGCCCAACGGTCTGGCCATGCTGGCTGTCGGCACTGCTGTAGGCGCGATCTTTGCCATCCTGCTTTACATGATCACCGTGTTGTCGATCCCGATGCTGCTGGACCGGGAACTCGACTTCGTCACTGCCATGATCTCGAGCTATGCCTATGTCAGCGTGAACAAGCGGGTCATGCTGTGCTGGGGTGCCTTCATTGCGGTCACGACCTTTGTCGCCATGGTGCCCTGGTTTTTGGGATTGCTGATCGTGTTGCCCCTGTTCGGTCATGCCAGCTGGCACCTGTATCGGCAGATCACCGAAGACGACGCAGCGGCAGAGCCGGTCGCCGAGCCGGCCCAAGCCTAGGTTCTCGGGGTCAGGAATCGGGCACTTCGCGGCCCATGTCGACCAGCATCTGACGCAGACGTCCCGCGCCGGGCATGTTGGCTTCAAGCGCATGGACATAGGCGTGGGTCAGAAAAAAGCTCCGGGCGTCGTCGTCCTGCTGGCTGGCGGCGGCCAGTTCGTACAATTCAGCCAAAGCCGCGATGTCACACGCCGCATGCGCCTGCAGAAGGCGGGTGTGCAGGTCGGTCATTCAGCGGCCAGTTCGGTGCGATGTGCCATCAGACGCTGCGCCACCCAGTCGTGGAACAGATGGGTCGGCCCGTCCATCGCCGGCGAGAAATGTCCGCCGTCAAACCCCGGCGCCGCGCGGCCACGCTGCATCCCTTCGACGACGAACACATCCTCTTCAAAGACCACTTTCCACTGCTCGGCATTGCGGGCGCGCAGATCCGCATCGGTATCCGGCGCCGAATAGAACAGGTGGATGTGCTCCGAGGTCCGGTTCTGGGCCTCGGGCCGCAGAATGATGGCGAAGGCGTGGTCCCGGTGCACGCCCAGTAGCACGTTAGGGAAGGCGGCAATGTACTCGGCTGCGGTGTCCCATTTCTCGCTGAGACCTTCGAAATCGGGAAAAACCCGACCGTCCTCAGTTTTCAGTTGCCGATAGACCAAGGTTCCCTGACCTGAATAAAGGCTGGGCTCCTGGATGTGATAGTGATCCTCAAGCCGCGAGTAACTGTTCAACCCGGGATGCACCCACGGTAGGTGATAGCTTTCGCAGTAGTTCTCGACCGCGAGCTTCCAGTTGCAATTGACGTCCAACCGAAAGGAACTTTCCGGGCCGCCGTGGTACAGCGGTTTGTCGAACTCGGCCCACCGCTCGATCAGCCTGGCGTTGGCATCCACGAAGGCTGGCGCGTCGCCCGAGACGTTGATCCACACCACGTCGCGCCAGATATGGCTGCGCACCTCGATCAGGCCAAGTTCCGATTTGCTGACCGCGTCATGTGCGTTCTGGCCCGGACCGCCCACATGCGGCGTGGCGACCAGCCGGCCTTCGGTGGAATAGCACCAGCTGTGATAGGGGCAGCGAATGGCGCCTTCGATCTTGCGGGGCTCTTCGACCAGGATCATGCCGCGGTGACGGCAGATATTCTGAAACACACGGACCGTACCGGAACGGTCACGCAGCAGCAGGAGCGGAATACCCATGAACTCCAGCGGAACCGCGTCCCCGGGCTCGGGGACATCGGCGGTTACCGCGAAACCGGCCCAGCCAGCCAGCAGCAGGGCCCGAGTTTCTTCGGCGTGCAGGGCAGGGTCCGTATAATGTGCATTGGGCAGGCCCAGAGCGGTTTCAATGCTCTGACGAACAGCCGACAGATCGGTTGGGGTGCTGGCCATCTGGTTCTCCTCGCTTCACCACCAGCCTAGGCATCCGGGACCAGCCCTCGCTTACACTTCCGCGACTCCGGCTTTTCTCACAACGACATGCACGGGATTTTAAGCGGTTTCCTATGTCCGGCGCGCCAGCCGCGCTGCCCCCAGCGTTGCCCGGAAGTCGTGGCCCAGATGGCGGATTTCCAATCTGTAGATGTGCGGAGTAGCCGCAGAGTGCTCCATGCACGAACCGATCCATACGCCGTTGCCATCGGTCATGTCTTTGCGGATCACGATCGTCTTGCTGTCACGACCAGCCTCGCGCGACAACACTGCGTAGATATTGGGCCCGGCGCAGGCGGCGAAGCCACGAAGCTCACGACCCGTGGCGGAACGCGTGCCTGCCATGGCCGGCGGCAGGAAGCCGCGCAGGACAGCACACTGATGCAGGTGCCGGGTTTGAACCAGCCAATGATGGGCGCGTGGATCGTCTTCGCCGCCATGTTGCGTCACAAGATAGACGCCGCTTGGAAACGCGTCCTCGGTCAAGGCTGACAGTCCGGGCCGAAGGAACTGGACCACGCTTTCAGGCAGGTCACAGCGCCGGGGCGCGGGGATTTCCTCAAGCGGTTTCAGCAGAATGCGGGCATCCACGTCAAAGAACCGGCAGATCCGGTCCAGAACGTCTGGGCGTGGAAAACTCTCGCCAGAAAGATACCGGTTGAACTGCGTGCGGTTGACGCCCAGCTGTCTGCACAGCTCGGCGACCGAAGGATAGCGGTCGGCAAGTTGCCTGAGATTCGCCCCCAGCATGCTGCGCAGCTCGGCGGGCGTGCGAGTGTCTACGGCCATGTCTCACTCTGGTTTGCAAAGGTTTGGGAAACACGACCGGAAGGGCCAGAAAGGCCGGTCGCCAGTCAAGAAATCGTAAAATTGACCCCATGGAACACGCGGGTTGCATGTTCTTGGTCAAGCGTAACGCGCTCAGGCGCGAACGCAATAGGCATTAAGCCCATTTGTATGGTCTTTTTCTTGTGATTGCTCAGTTATGTACCTGCGGAAATCGATCCGAAAACGCAAAACGCCCCGTCGACAAGGGCGACGGGGCGTTTTGATGGGTTCGCGGAAAATCAGTTGCCGCGCAGCAGGGCCGCGACGCCTGTCCGTGCAACCTCGACAGAGCCCAGCGGGCGCATCAGATCGGCAAATGCATCAATCTTGTCCGGCGCGCCGGTAATTTCGAAGATGAACGAGTTCAACGTGCTGTCCACGACATTGGCCCGGAAAATGTCTGCAAGACGCAACGCCTCGACCCGCTTGTCGCCTTCGCCAACGACCTTGATGATCGCCAGTTCTCGCTCGACTGAGGGGCCTTCGACAGTCAGGTCATGCACGTCATGCACCGGGACAATGCGGCCCAGCTGAGCCTTGATCTGCTCGATCACCTGCGGTGTACCGGTGGTGACGATCGTGATTCGGCTGAGGTGTCCGGTGTGATCGACCTCGGCCACGGTCAGGCTTTCAATGTTGTAGCCGCGCCCCGAGAACAGCCCGATGACCCGGGCTAGAACCCCCGGTTCGTTTTCGACCAGAACAGCGATCGTGTGGCGTTCCTGCACGTCCGAGAAGGTCGGGCGCAGGTTGTAGGCCGAGTGGCGGGTGGAACCTTTTCGGATCTTGAGTGCAGTCATTGGAAGACCTCATCGTTGGCAGAGGAATAGTCTGGCGCCCGCAGCCGTTGAACAACGGCGCCGATGCAGACCAGACAGGAAAGATACAAAAGCGGTGCAAAAAGCAGGCGGATCGAGATGTCGGCTTCGCCGCGGAACAGAAAGGCGAAGAAAGCGGGGGCGGCACCCAACCACATCGCTCCGGCCAGCGCCAGGCCCCATGGGCTGTTCGTCAATACACCTGCGCGCAAGAGGAATAGTCCCGCAGCGGCGATCAGGGCAGATTCGTAGAACCACAGGTATGGGGTGGACAGCATGACCGCCAGCGCAAGCACAGCGGCACGCAGGTCAAAACCGATGCGGGGGCTGCGCCAAGTGATCGTGACCATGATGGCCGCGCAGGCTGTGATCGTCCACTGAACAGCCAAGGCGACAGGCTCGGGTAGCCCAAAACTGGCGAGCGTCGAATAGGGGCTGAGCATTAGATTGTTTTCGACGATGGTTTCACGCACCACCGAAAAGTGGACCGCCATCATGTTGCGCATTTCCAGCCAGTATTCCGGACCGTAGAGCGCGGTCGCCAATCCCGAGATAACCAGGGTCGTGACGCCGGCCGAAATGATGGTCGGCCACGCCCGGCACGCCAGCAAAGCAAAGGGGATCAGGATGCCCAGCTGAGGTTTGAGGGTCAGAAGGCCGATGAAAAAGCCGGCAAGGACCAAACGTTGGTTCTTGAGCGCCGCAAGCGCCGCCAGCAAACCGGCCATCCACAGGGCAGCGGTCTGCCCCATGAACAGGGTCGGCAGTATCGCGGGCGGCAGCGCAAACGCAAACCAGACCGGTGTGATGCCTTCCGCGAACGGCCGGGCTGCGAATATCATCGCAACGATCGACGCGATCGAGAAGACCAGCCAGGCAATGGGGAAGGGAAGGGCGCCCAAGGGTTGCAGCGTTGCAAGAAACGCCGGCGGGTAAGACCAGGGCATCCAGTCATCTTCCTTGATGACGTTGTGCATGGCGGTCAGGCTGTCGACACTGAAGGCCGACAGAGGCTCACCCAGATGGGCCAGACGCCCAGCGGCCCAAAAGACCCGAAAGTCGATCGGAAAGCCGGCGCTGCCATTGGCCGCGATCTCGCTCCAGCTGAGGCCGAGCCAGATGACAAAGACCCCAAGCACCAGCGCCGGGACAAGAATGCCCAACTGCCAGCCGCGACGCCCCGCAAAAATCTGCAGGTTCTCGCGTGGAGTTGTCTGAGTGGGGATGCCGGGCATATTCCGTCCTGTCCTGTGCGCGTCCATCAGGGCCAACAGTTTGGCCCTGTGTCCGCAAGCAATATCAAACCAGCACCGCGCCGCCAGCCTGAATGACACCCTTCGTTTCAGCCTCGCCCAGCAGCATCTCGTTATGGGCCTTGCCCGACGGGATCATGGGGAAGCAGTTCTCGTGCTTTTCGACGAGGCAGTCAAAGATCACCGGACCGTCATAATTGATCATCTCCATGATCGCGTCATCCAGATCGGCGGGGTCTTTGCAGATGATCCCCTTGGCCCCGAAGGCCTCTGCCAGCTTGACGAAATCGGGCAGGGCCTCGGACCAGGAATGCGAATAGCGTTCGCCATGCAGCAGTTCCTGCCACTGGCGCACCATGCCCAGGCGTTCGTTGTTCAGGATGAACTGCTTCACCGGCAGGCGGTATTGGACTGCGGTGCCCATCTCCTGCATGTTCATCAGCCAGCTGGCCTCACCTGCGACGTTGATCACCAGCGCGTCCGGGTGTGCCATCTGCACACCGATCGAAGCCGGGAAGCCATAGCCCATGGTGCCCAGCCCGCCCGAGGTCATCCAGCGGTTGGGGTCTTCGAACCCAAGGAACTGCGCGGCCCACATCTGGTGCTGGCCCACCTCGGTACAGACATAGCGATCGTGATCCTTGGTGAGCGCTTCGAGCCGTTCCAGCGCGTATTGGGGTTTGATCGCCTTTTCGCTGTTGGTGTAGGCAAGGCAGTTGACCTTGCGCCAGTCCGAGATCTGGGATTGCCACTTGGCAATCGCTTCGGTGTTGGTTTTGCGGCCACGCGCCTTCCAGACTTTCAGCACATCTTCCAGAACATGCGCCACGTCCCCCACGATGGGGATGTCCACCCGGATCACCTTGTTGATCGAGGACGGGTCGATGTCGATATGTGCCTTCTTCGACTTGGGCGAGAAGGCGTCGATACGCCCCGTAATCCGATCGTCGAACCGGGCGCCGACATTGATCATCAGATCACAGTCATGCATGGCCATGTTCGCCTCGTACAGGCCGTGCATGCCCAGCATTCCGATCCAGTTCTTGCCCGATGCGGGGTAGGCGCCCAGGCCCATCAGGGTCGACGTGATGGGGAACCCGGTAGCGTCGACCAGCTCGCGCAGCAGTTGGCTGGCAGCGGGGCCTGAGTTGATCACGCCGCCTCCGGTGTAGAACACGGGTCGCTTGGCGGTTTCGATGGCGGCGACCAGTTCGGTGATCTCTTCGATGTCGCCCTTGAGTGCCGGTTGATAATGCGAGGTCGAGGGTTTCGGCGCGGTGTATTTGCCGGTGGCAAACTGGACGTCCTTGGGGATGTCGATCAGCACAGGACCGGGACGACCCGCGGTGGCGACGTGAAACGCCTCGTGCATGGTTTCCGCCAGCGAGTTGGTGTCCTTGACCAGCCAATTGTGCTTGGTGCAGGGTCGGGTGATGCCCACCGTGTCCGCCTCTTGGAACGCGTCCGAGCCGATCATGAAAGTCGGCACCTGTCCGGTCAGAACCACGATCGGTATCGAATCCATCAGCGCGTCGGTCAGGCCGGTCACCGCGTTGGTCGCGCCGGGCCCCGAGGTCACCAGTGCAACACCGGGTTTGCCGGTTGAACGAGCGTAACCCTCGGCCGCATGTATCGCGCCTTGTTCATGCCGCACCAGGATGTGACGGATGTCATTTTGCAGAAAGATCTCGTCATAGATCGGTAGCACGGCGCCGCCGGGGTATCCGAATACCGTGTCCACGCCCTGATCCTTGAGGGCCTGGACCACCATCTTTGCGCCGGTCATCTCACGTGTCATCTGCTTTGCTCCGTTCGCGACATGTGTCTTGCGTTTGACAAAAAAAAGCCCCCGAAGTTTCGGAGGCGCATGGGTTCGATTATGGCTTACCGTTACCGGCCCATGCGCATGGTTCCTACGATTACGACTAGCGTTCTCATCGCCAGAGGCTCCTTTTTGCGTGGAGCAGACATTATGGGCGGCGCGAAGGGGCGTCAACAGGCAATCTGGCCAATTTCCTGACTCTGATGTCGAATTTTGCGACATTTTGTTGCGCAGATTGCCGCATGTCGAGAAATTTCCGGAAATACTGGCCGAGTTTTGCCGAGTTCCCAGCGGTGGTAGAGGTCAGAATGCGTCAGAGCGATGTCTGAAACGGGCATGATGCGGGGTCCGGGCTGGGTCAGGCTGGAGCTGCGAACAAGTCAGGGAGGACGGCATGCTGGTGGATCTGGTGGACCTAGGGCGCTATCCGATAGATCGTCCGAATTCGGCGGCCTATGATCGGTTGATCGATGACATTCGTCGTGACCTCGACAAAGATGGTTGCGCAGTTTTGCCCGGATTTGTTCACGAAGACGGGTTGAGCCAGTTGCTGACCGAAGCCGAAGCCGTCGCGCCGAGCGCGCATCGCAGTTTCAACCGGACCAACGCCTATTTCACCAAGGACGATCCCCGCTTTGGTATCGCCCACCCGATCCGCCGGTTCTATGACCGGTCGAACGCCTTTGTTCCGGCCGACAATTTCCCGTCTACCGGTCCCTTGCGCAGAATCTACGAGTTCGAAGGATTTCTGCCCTTCATGCGCGAAGCGTTGAATGAACCCGCGGATCAGTTCTTTCGCTACGATGATCCATTGGCGGATGTGATCATCAACGTGGTCGAAGAGGGGCAGGGCTTTCCGTGGCATTTCGACACGAACAACTACACGGTTACTCTGGCGATCCAGAATGGCGAGCATGGCGGCGCCTTTGAATACGCGCCGAACCTGCGCACCGCCGAGGAGGAGAACTTTGACAAGGTGGCCTCGGTTCTAGACGGCAATATGGAAATGGTACGCCAGTTGGAGCTCAATCCCGGTGATCTGCAGATCTTTCGGGGGCGCTATTCCTTGCATCGCGTGGCGCCGGTGTCGGGTGCACGGCCGCGCTACGTGGGGATATTCTCCTTTGTCGAGGCCGAAGGTATGTGTGGCGGGGTCGAGCGTACCCGGCAGCTCTATGGCCGTGTGCTGCCGTGTCATCACGACAGGGAGGGGTTGCGAAACGATGAGCTTCTGGACTGACCCGTGCTAGGGTGGAGCAGTCAGATCCTGCCAGGGAGTGCAAGGTGCCACGTATTCTTCAGCTGACCCCTTTTGTCCTGTGTTCCTCGCTGAGCCGGCAAATTGCATTCTACTGCGATCGTCTGGGTTTCGCGTGTGGGTTCACGCAAGACAACTATGCTTTTCTCAGGCTTGGCCCGGTTGCAATTCGCCTGCTGGAATGCCCGCCGCGCGCGGATGGCCTGCCGCTGGGTCACGAGCAATCCTTCTATATCGATGTCGAGGATATAGACGACTTGTATGAAAGCCTGCGTCCCAAACTCGAAGATCTACCCGAAGGGCGGGTTCGTGCGCCATTCGATCAGCCATATCAACAGCGAGAGTTTCACGTTCTGGATGAGGACGGCACGCTGGTCTTTTTCGGCGAGGGAATCCGCTAAAGCGCGGAAGCTGCGCTGATGGCGCGGCCGTCAGAAGGCCACGCCGGTTCCTTGCAAAACGCCATGTTCCAGCGCGTATCGGGTCAGACCGGCAGTTGATGAGATGCCCAGCTTGCGCTTGATGTTTTTGCGATGGGTTTCGACCGTGCGAACCGAGATATCCAGCGCCAGCGCGACTTCCTTGTTCGACTTGCCCTGCGCCAATTCCAGAAGGATCGTCTGTTCACGCCCGGTGAGCGCTTCGCGCGCCGCATCCTCTTTCGGTTCCAGCGATCCGATCGCCCCGGTGCACAAATAGCGCTCTCCACGCATGACCGCGTCTATGGCCTGCTTGATTTCGTCCGTCGGCACATCCTTGAGAACGTAGCCCTTGGCCCCATGGCTCAATGCGGTCGAGATGTATTCCGGGCTGTCATGCATCGACAGAATGAGAATGCGGGTGTCGGGCAACCGTTCGAGGATCAGTTCAGTGGCGCTGAGCCCCCCGAGCCCCGGCATGTTCAGATCCATCAGGATGACATCGGGCTGCAGGCGCGCGGCCTGATCAACCGCGTCACGGCCATTGCCCAACGTGCCGACGACCTTGATGTCGTCAAAGCTCTCGAGGATCGACTGGATGCCCTCGGCGACCATGGGGTGATCGTCGACGATAAGGACTCGGATCGTTTCGGTCATCAGGAACCGGCCTTTCCTTTGGGTGTCGCGTCTTCCTGCGGCGGCAACAGGTGGCTCAGCGGCAGGCTGACTTCGATCACTGTACCACTTTGTGCGCCGCGTGATGACAGGATACGCAGGGACCCGTCAAGCTGTTCTATGCGCTCTTGCATGTTGCGCAGCCCGATCCCGGTGCTGACCCGGCCCGGTCGTGATCGAAGGCCACGGCCGTTGTCGGTGATGCGCATGGTCGCGCCCTTCTTGTGGCCGCGCAGGTCGATCGTGACGCGGGATGCGCCAGAATGGCGTTCGATATTCGTCAGCGCCTCTTGCGCGATACGGTAAAGGGCGATCTTGCTGTCCTGGTCCAGACGATTGCGGAACACGACCGTCGAGAACTCGGTCTCGATCCCGGTCCGTTCGCGGAAATCGTCGGTCAGCGCCTTCAGGGCCGGGCCAAGTCCCAAGTCATCCAGAACGCCGGGCCGCAGATCGCGACTGATGCGGCGCACTTCGGTAATCGCGGTGCCCAGGTTGTCGATGCCCTTGTCCAGCGGCGCACGTGCGCCATCATGATCGCCCTTGGACAAGCGCCGCCGGGCATTGTCCAGCGCATAGCGCACCCCGACCAGGATCTGGCTGATCCCGTCATGCAGCTCACGCGCCACCCGGCCGCGCTCTTCTTCCTGCGCGTCGATGACCCGCTTGGTCAGTTCTTTCAGCTTGGCATCCGCGAGCCGGCGTTCGCGGATGTTCAACAGCATCCCCGAGGCGAAGACGATCAGAACCGCCGCCAGAACGATGCCGCCGATGTACAGGAACGTGCGTTGCACCCGCGCTTCGACCTCGGCGCGGGCATTTGCAACGGTGGCCACGATGTCGTCGATGAATACACCAGTGCCCACGGCCCAGCGCCAATCCTGCAGGCCGACGACATAGGCGATCATCATCGCCTCTTCCCCGGTCGAGGGCTTCTGCCACATGAAACTGTGCCATCCGGCACCCTGCCGGGCCAGGCGGATGAACTCGTCGACCACCGGAACACCCTCGCTGTCCGTCAGGCCCTCCCAGTTCTGATTGATGAACTCGGTCTGGCGCGGGCTGACAAGGTTGTTGCCGTCATAATCATATACGAAGAAGAACCCGTCCTTTCCGTAAATCATCGCCGACAGGATCTGGGTCACCAGATTCTGGGCGACCTTGTCATCCGGAGACGCGCGTCCGTAGATATAAGCGAACCCGTTTCGGGCCTGTGTCACGTAATTGCGCAGCTCTTCCTTCTTGGCCTCGATCAGCCGACGCTCCAACGCCTTGATCTCGCGTTCAGCCGTCGCGCGGGATTCGTAGGCCACCATGACCGCGATCGCGGCCACGGCCACGACCAGCGGAATGGCCGCCACCAGCGACAGCTTCTGAGCGTAGGTCAGTGAAAGCAGAGCGCGGAGTTTCCCCATGGTCGAATCGATACGCAAGCGGGGGTGAAATTGCAAAGAGATTGGGCATTCCGGTGTTCGAAACGCCCAGGACTGGCGGTTTGCGGGTCAAAATGAGCCCCTCAATTGAGCGTTCCGCAGAAAAAACCATCTGATCTACGTAGTAATAGGTATTCCTTTTCAAACGGCCTTCATTAGGGTGACGCTACCGTAAACGACTGGCTCGGGCGCTGCCCGAGTCGTGACTATGAAGGGGAGGATTACTCTTATGGATCGTCGTAAGTTTCTAAAGACGTCGGCACTGGGCGGCTCGGCCGCAGCGGCAACCGCACTGGCGGCACCCGCCTATGCGCAGGGCAAGCGCACGCTGACCATGGTTACCTCGTGGGGCCGCGGTCTGGCTGGCGTGTTCGACAGCGCGCAGCGTTGCGCCGACAGCATCACCGCAATGTCCGACGGCAACCTGACCGTTGACATCAAGGCCGCGGGCGAGCTGGTGGGTGCGTTCGAAGTGTTCGACGCCGTCTCGTCGGGTCAGGCTGACATGTATCACGCCGCTGACTATTACTTTGTCGGTCAGCACCCGGGCTACGCGTTCTTCACGGCCGTTCCGTTCGGCATGACCGCGCAGGAACTGGTGAACTGGTACTATTTCGATGGCGGCATGGAGCTGCATGACGAACTGGGCCAGATCTTCGGCCTGAAATCGTTCCTGGCAGGCAACACCGGTGCGCAGGCCGGCGGCTGGTACTCGAAAGAGATCAACAGCCCCGAAGACTTCAACGGCCTGAAGTTCCGTATGCCGGGTCTGGGCGGCAAGGCTCTGGGCAAACTGGGCGCATCGGTTCAGAACATTCCGGGTTCGGAAGTGTACCAGGCGCTGTCCTCGGGTGCCATCGACGGCACCGAGTGGATCGGTCCCTGGGCCGACGAAAAGGCTGGTTTCCAGGAGATCACCAAGATCTACTACACCGCCGGTTTCCACGAGCCGGGCGCAGGCCTGTCGCTGGCCACCAACCGCGACGTGTTCGAAAGCCTCTCGCCGGCGCACCAGAAGATCATCGAAATCGCTGCCGGCGAAGCGCACCAGTGGAACCTGGCACAGTTCCTGGCCAACAACGGCGCGGCGCTGCAGCGTCTGCAGGCCGGTGGCGTAAAGGTCATGGAATTCCCCGACAGTGTCTGGGATGCCTTCGGACAAGCCAGCCAGGAAGTTCTGGCCGAGAACATGAGCGACGAGCTGTTCAAGAAGATCCACGACAGCGCGATGGCATCGATGAAAGCCTCGTCGTCGTGGCTGAACATGTCGTCGGGCGTCTACACCGCGCAGCGCGACCGCGTTCTAGGCTAACTGGCCGTCTAGCAATCAAACGGTTTCCCCGCCACGTGCGGGGAAACCGTTCCTGTTGCAGATGCGCGGATCGCACGGTTTTCCGCTATAATCAGCGTCGCAACCAACGGGACCTGGGGACATTATGCAGGACGAAAACGGTATCTCGTTCTTCGGCGCCCTGTGGAACGGACTGGTCTGGTTCGTTCAGAGCATCGCCGAAGCCTTTTATAATTTCGGATACGCCATCACGCATCCGCAGCTGTGGCTGAACTGGTCGGACAAAGAAGCAATCATGCGCTTTGTCTACTACGGCGGGTCGGTCGAGTTCTTTTTCGTGGTCTTCACGATCTTCCTCGTGCTGACCGCGATCGGGCTTTACTTCCGTGGCTTCATGTGGGGCATGGTGCGCGTTCTGGAAGGGTTCGCCAACACGACCGGGCGTTTCTTTGCCTGGGCGGGCCTGCTGATGGTGATCCAGCAAATCGTCATCGTATTCATGCAGCGCGTGTTCGCGCGGCCTGACATGGCGTTTGGTCTGGGTATCCCGTTCCAGATGGATATCAGCTGGTACGCCGAAGAGCTGAAGCTGTACAACGCGCTCGTCGTCTGCCTGTGCTGCACCTACACCTTCGTGCAGGGCGGCCACGTCCGCGTGGACCTCGTTTATGCCGGCATTTCACACCGGGCCAAGCGTGTGGTCGACATGCTGGGCTCGATCCTTTTCATGATGCCCATCGCCGTGCTGACCTGGATGTATGGCTGGTACTTCATGTGGCGTCACCTGATCGTGCCGAAGCCCTCGGCCAGCGACACGCTGGACCGGCTGGTGATGAAATCCCGCGCGCTGCGTTGGAACGTCGAAACCATCGGCTTCAGCCCCAACGGCTTCAATGCCTACTTCCTGTTCAAGATCCTGCTTGTGGCCTTTGCCGCGATGGTGTTCCTGCACGCGATCGCGTTCTTCTACCGGTCCTATCTCGAATATGTCGAAGGCCCGGAAAGCGCTGGAAAATACCTCGACAAGGACAGCCTTGGTGAGGGTGAAGAAGCCTACGAAGGCACACATTAAGGACGGAGACCAAGACAATGCTATTCGGACTTGATGGCGTCGAGATAGGCCTCATTATCGTATTCCTCTGCCTGTTTGGCGGGATTCTCAGCGGCTTTCCGGTGGCGTTTGCCATCGGCGGGGCCGGTATCATCTCTTTCGGGATCATCGCCGCGCTGGACAGCGCCGGGTTGCTGATCCACCAGGCGATCGACACAAGCTCGCAAGCCTATCGGGACATCGTGAATTCGGGTGTGAAACCCGATGTGATATCCGTGTTCCGATACCCGGACCTGCCAAGGATCGCCGAGCCGGTCTTTGTTCAGGGTTGGGAAACCGCGTTGGACCGCAACGTGTCCTTCATCGTGAACCGTATCAACGAACGGGTTCTGGCCGGTCAGTCGATCGAGACTCTGCTGGCGGTGCTGATGTTCGTGCTGATGGGCATCACGCTGGAACGCTCGAAAATCGCCAACGATCTGCTGACCACGATGGCGCGCGTCTTTGGCCCGTTGCCGGGCGGTCTGGCGGTGTCGATCGTGGTTGTGGGGGCATTCCTTGCGGCCTCGACCGGTATCGTGGGCGCGACCGTGGTGACGATGGGCCTGCTGGCCCTGCCGACCATGCTGCGCAACAACTACTCGCCAGAGCTGGCGACGGGTGTGATCGCGGCCTCGGGCACGCTGGGGCAGATCATTCCGCCCTCGATCGTGATCGTTCTGCTGGGCACGCTGGCGGGTGACCTGTATTCGACGGCGCAGGAGACTCGCGCGGTCGAAGCGGGCTGTACCGACGCGCTGACCTATCTGGGCGAGCCGGCCGTGGTTTCGGTTGGTACGCTGTTCCAGGCGGCGCTGCTGCCGGGGATCATGCTGGCGCTGCTCTATGCGCTTTATGCCTTTGGCTACGCGCTACTCAACCCGCACAAGGCACCTGCGGTCGAACTGTCAGGCGGCAGCGGCGAGCCGATCACCCGCTCGGAAGGCCTGACCTGGCTTCTGGGTGCCCCTGTCGCTCTGATCGTGGGCGCGGTGCTGCTGGGCAACCTGGGCGCCATCGGCAGCCAAAATATCACGGTTTCGGGCTTCTCGGATATCGGTGAGGCAGCCACGCTGCGCACCAACGTGTCCGAAGAGTGCAAGGCCTCGATGATCGAACTGCATGGTCAGGAGGCCTGGGACATGGCCGTGGCCGAGCAGGAAGCCATCGACGCTGCCGGCGGAGTGTCCGAGTCGCAGCGACTGAGCGAGGAAGAACTGGCCGCAGCGCGTGAAGCCAAGATCGCCGCCGCGGCTCCGATCGGCACCGGTGTTGCGGTGATTGTCGTGCTGCTGGGTCTGACGCTGGTGATGGGCCGGGGCATTGCGCCGTCGCAATCGCCGCAGCCGTTGATCGTGGGGGGGATCGGGCTTGTCTTGATGCTGCTGGTCGATGTGCTGCTGATCGCGCCGACCACCTCGTCGGGGGCCACGTTCCTGCTGTTGGCAGTGCCGTTCGCGCTGGCCATGTATGGCTGCAAAGCCGCGGCGGCGCGCTGTGCCACCAATGATCTGATCCGCGTGGTTTTCCCGCCGCTGGTTCTGATCATCGCGGTTCTAGGCTCGATCCTGGGTGGTGTGACCAACCCGACGCCGGCTGCGGCGCTGGGGGCAGGCGGCGCTATCATGCTGGCGGCCTATCGCAAGCTGCAGGATCAGGGGCGATCCGGAAAGGTGATCATCTGGTCGACCTTCGCGGTCGTCATCTGCCTGTTGATGGGCGTGAACTTCGATCTGCGCGTCAACCAGGGTGGCGTGACCGTGGAAAGCTGGATCGCGTTCATCCTGGCCTACGCCGCGTATCTGTACGCGCTGTTCGGGCTGCTGTTCGCGTGCTGGGTGCTGTTCACCAGCGGTGTTCTGACTCCGGTGGTGCGGGAAACCGCCAAGGTGACCTCGATGGTCTTCACCATCCTGATCGGCTCGCAGCTGCTAAACCTGGTGGTGATCTCGTTCGGCGGCGAACACTATATCCAGCAGTTCCTCAAAAGCTTTGACAACGAGTTCACGGTCTTCCTGATCGTGATGTTGGTGCTGTTCATCCTGGGCTTTGTGCTGGACTTCCTCGAGATCATCTACATCGTGATCCCGATCGTGGGTCCGGTGATCTATGGCGGGTCGTTCGACCCGAAATGGGTGACGATCATGGTGGCGGTGAACCTGCAGACCTCGTTCTTGACGCCGCCATTTGGCTTCGCGCTTTTCTATCTGCGCGGCGTGGCGCCCAAAGAGGTGACGACGGGCCATATCTATCGCGGAATCATCCCCTTCGTGCTGATCCAGGTGGTGGGCATCGGAATCCTGTGGTTCTTCCCGTCGATCGTGACCATCGTGCCGGACCTGATCCCGAACTGATCGGTGATGGCGTTATCAAATTGAAAAGGGGGCCGCGAGGCCCCCTTTGCTTTGGTCCCAGCTGACGCCGGTTGTCAGGTGAACTGGATCAGGTCCCAACGGTTCCCGAACGGATCCTGCCAGACGGCAACGATGCCATAGGGTTCGTCGCGTGGCTCTTCCTCGAACCGGACCCCGTTGGCCAGCATGTCTGCGTGATCGCGGGCGAAATCATCGGTTCTGAGGAAAAACCCGACACGACCACCGGTCTGATTACCGATTGCGGCCCGTTGGCTGTCTCCGTCAGCCTTGGCCAACAGCAGAGCAGCCCCATCGCTGCCTGGGGGCGCAACCAAAACCCATCGTTTGCCTTCGCCAAGATCGATGTCCTGGGTCAGCCGGAACCGAAGCGTCTCGGTGTAGAACGCGATCGCGTCATCATAGTCCGGCACCACCAGGGTGACGGCGTGCAAACCTTGCTGCATCAGAATTCAACCTTTGGTGGGGTGGCGATCGGGAAGTTGGATATTCGCGACCTGCTCGGCAATCGGAGCGGTCGAAAGCGGGTGATGCGTTGAATCGGTGAACGCCTCCGGAACGTCCACACGCTGCCACCCGCCTTTCACATAGACCTCGAGCCCTGCGAATTTCACCTTGTAGCCCATCTTGGGGCTGCCGGGGACCCAATAGCCCAGATAAACATAGGGCAGTCCGGCCTCGCGCGCGATGTCGATATGATCGAGGATCATATAGGTTCCCAGCGAGCTTTGCGGCTGGTTCGGGTCATAGAACGAATAGACCATGCTCAGCCCGTCATCCAGAACATCGGTCAGGCTGACGGCGATCAGGTTTCCGGTTTTGGGGTCGGCATATTCAACGACGCGGCTGCGGATCGGAGTCTCTTCGATCATCGCGGCGAATTCGAACACGTCCATATCCGCCATGCCGCCATCGGCGTGCCGGGTGTCCAGGTACCGCCGAAACAGTTCGTACTGGTCGTCGGTGGCCCAAGGCGAGGTCGCGCGTCGCTGAAGATGCGCATTGCGCCGCGCCGCGCGTTTCTGGCTTTTGGTCGGAGAAAAGGCCGAGACGTCGATCCGGGCCGACAGGCAGGCCGCACAATCGGTGCAGGAGGGCCTGTACAGGACGTTTTGAGACCGGCGAAAACCCTGCTGCGACAGAGAGTTGTTCAGCTGATCCGCGCCTTCGCCCTGCAGGGCGGTGAACAGCTTACGCTCGATCCTGCCCTCAAGATAAGGGCAGGGCTGTGGTGCAGTCACATAGAACTGCGGCGCAATCGGCAGCGTGTGTCGCATGAAGGCCCCGTGTTTCCTCGGGGTCGATGATAGCAACCGTTTCTGGGGTCGCCAAGTCCCAGAAACGGGCCGTGTCAGGCGCGCTGGTTCAGCATCACGGTGCCGAGGAATGCATCGGTCAGGCCCTGGTTGCGGGCACTGGTCAGCATCATGATCACCGAGATGATCTGCAGGATCGGAAACGCCATGCTGACAAAGTATCCGGCTGTATGTGCGACTGCCTTGCCGGTATCCATGCGTTCGCCAAACGCGTCGCGCAGCTCGATCCCCATAAAGCGCATGCCCAGCGTGGCAGACCCGTTTGCGATGGTGACGACACGGTAGATGAAACTGACGACCGCATAGATCAGCGCGATGACGAACAGGCCCATGCCGAAGGTCAGCAGAATGGCAACCGTACACAGCAGCGAAATGAAGGCGATATCGAACAGCCACGCGAAGAAGCGTTTGATCGCCACGGATTTGTAGAAGTCCGGCTGACGATCCGGGTCGGGCAGATGAGACATGAAGGAATTTCCGGTCGGTTGTTGAGGTTTGCCCTGTCCCACAGAGAGGGGCAGGGCGGTAGGGTATTAGGCGGTTTCGTCCTTGTCGTCCGCCGTATTCTCCTGAGCGCGTTCGTTCATGAACTGGTCGAACTCGGCCTTGTCCTTGGCTTCGCGCAGGCGGTGCAGGAAGGCTTCGAAATCCTGTTGTTCCCGTTCCAGGCGGGCCAGCGTGTCGGCCTTGTAGGCGTCGAACGCACTGTTGCCCGAGGGCTTCATCGCGCTCATGTGACTGTGCCAGGAATGGCGGCGGCTGCAGGATTTGCTGAACATGCGTTTGCTCCAGATCATATAGGCCAGAAGGGCCAGGCCGACGGGCCAGAAGAAGATGAAACCAAGGACCATGGCAGCGATCCAGGCGCCTTTGCCCTTGTCGTCAAGCCAGGCCTCTGCACGGTGCAACCATCCCGGGTTGCGGGGGACGGCGTGTTCGGACAATGCGGTCATTTGGGCTCTCCAGGTTGATGTAAATTGTGTTCACATTGATCTAGATGGGGTGGCCCGGCCCGGATGCAAGGGGCGATGTGAAAAAGATTTACATTTAGGGGCCCGGTTGACGACGGTTCTGATCCTGCGCAACGTGCGGGCATGAACACGCACAACGACAAGCCCGCCCCGACACTTGAAGAAATCCTGAACCTGGAGCAGCAGGTCTGGACCGCTTTGGTCGAGGGTGATGCGCAGGCGGACCGGGCGTTGCTGAGCGCCGATTTTCTGGGCGTCTACCCATCCGGTTTCGCCAATCGCGAGGATCATGTGGGTCAGTTCGCAGACAGCCCGACCATGGAGTCATATGAGTTGAGCGCGGCGCAACTGCGCGTTCTGACCGCGGATATCGTCCTGTTGTCCTACCGGGCGGACTATCGGCGGCCCGGTGCGTCCGCGCGCGAGGCGATGCTGATCTCTTCGTTGTGGGAACGCCGGGATGATGGCTGGATCAATACCTTCAGCCAGGACACTCTGGTCGACGTTAACTGACCGGAATTCGCCCATGACCGACATTTTCACCATCCGCCGCGCCCCGCGTCCCTACGATCCCGAACTGGGGCGAGAGGCCTGCGCCGCAGTGCCGGATCTGACCGCTGATCAGTCCGAACTGGTGACCGGTGCCGCAGGCAGCAGCCCGTACCTCAAGAGCCTGATCGACCGTGAGCGCAATTGGCTGGCCCCGGCGCTGGATCGGCCACAGCACGCCCTTGCGCAGATCATGGAGGACGCGCGCGCGTTGGCTCCTGACCAGTTGAAACCGGGCCTGAGGCAGGCCAAGCATCGGCTTGCCTTGCTGACGGCCCTGGCCGACCTGTCCGGAGCCTGGAACCTCGAGCAAGTCACGACGGCACTGACCGACTTTGCGGCGCTTGCCGTCGACATCGCTACCAAGGCAGAGATCGCGGCGCTGATCCGGCGCAAGAAGCTGCCCGGCATGACCGAAGACGACGTCGAGACCGCCGCCGGGATGGTGATCCTGGCGATGGGCAAGATGGGCGCGCACGAACTGAACTACAGCTCGGATATCGACCTGATCGTGCTGTTCGACGAAACCCGGTACGATCCGGATGATTTCTATGAGGCGCGGCAGGGCATGGTGCGGGCCACGCGCAATTTCTGCGCCACGCTCAGTGACAAGACGGCCGATGGGTACGTGTTCCGCACCGATCTGCGCCTGCGCCCCGATCCTGCGGTTACTCCCGTCTGCATGGCGACCGAGGCGGCCGAGCGCTATTACGAAAGCCTGGGCCGCACATGGGAGCGTGCCGCCTATATCAAGGCCCGCCCTTGCGCCGGCGACATCGCCGCCGGGCAGCGGTTTCTGGAAACCCTGCGGCCCTTTGTCTGGCGCCGCCATCTGGATTTCGCCGCCATCCAGGACGCTCACGACATGCGCCTGCGCATCCGCGAGAACAAGGGCACCGGGGGGGCTCTGACGATCCCCGGCCATGACATGAAGCTGGGGCAGGGCGGCATTCGCGAAATCGAGTTCTTTACCCAGACGCGGCAGTTGATTGCCGGGGGCCGCGACCCCGACCTGCGCGTGCGCGGCACGGTGCCGGGACTGGCCGCGCTGGCAGCCAAGGACTGGGTACCGCAGGACGTGGCCGACAAGTTGACCGACCATTACCGCGCACATCGCGAGGTCGAGCACCGCATCCAGATGGTGCATGACGCGCAGACCCACAAGGTGCCGCAGTCGTCCGACGGGATCGAGCGCATCGCCTGCCTGATGGGCACCACCAGCGCCGACCTGACAGCCGATCTGACACGCCGCCTGACCGAGGTGCACGAGCTGACCGAGGGCTTTTTCGCGCCCGGCGCCGGCCCCGCGCCGACCGCAGCGCCCCCGGTCGAGTTCGACGCCGGCGTTCTGGCCCGGTGGACAACCTATCCCGCGCTGCGTTCGCAACGGGGCGCGCGCATTTTCGAGCGGCTCAAACCCGAATTGCTGGCCCGGCTGGCCAAGACCGCCCGTCCCGACGAGGCGCTGCTGGCGCTGGATGGGTTTCTGGCCGGATTGCCCGCTGGTGTGCAGCTGTTTTCGCTGTTCGAAGCCAACCCGCATCTGATCGACCTGCTGGTCGACATCGTCGGAACCTCGCATGCACTGGCCGCGCACCTGTCGCGCAATGCCCAGGTGTTCGACGCGGTGATCGGTGGCAGCTTCTTTGCCGATTGGCCCGGTCAGTCCGCCTTGCAGGCTGAACTGTCCCACGCGTTGGCGGCTGAGTCGGACTATGAAACGCAGCTGGATCTGGCGCGGCGCTGGTGCAAGGAATGGCATTTCCGTATCGGTGTGCACCACCTGCGCGGTCTGATCGACGGGTTGCAGGCGGGGCGGCAATACGCGGACCTCGCGCAGGTTGTCATCGCCGCGATCTTACCCTGCGTAGAGCGGCAGTTTTCGCAGAAGCACGGCTTCCCCCCAGGGCGTGGCGCTGTGGTGCTGGGCATGGGATCGTTGGGGGCCGCTCGGCTGAACTCGCAATCCGATCTGGACATGATAGTGATCTACGACCCGCAAGCGGTGGACATGTCCGACGGCCCCAAGCCACTGGCCACGCGCACCTACTATGCGCGCTTTACACAGGCGCTGATTACCGCCCTGTCGGCACCGATGGCGCAGGGACGATTGTACGAGGTCGACATGCGACTGCGGCCGTCCGGCAATCAGGGGCCAGTCGCCACAAGCTGGGCCAGCTTCACTCATTACCAACAGGAGGAAGCCTGGGTTTGGGAGCATCTGGCCTTGACCCGCGCGCGTGCAGTTGCAGGCAACACGGATCTGGCAGACGATTTCGAAGCTTTCCGAATGCAGTTCCTGTCTCGCCCGCGCGACAAGGATCAGGCCCTGCGCGAAGTGTCCGACATGCGCGCACGCCTCGCGGCCGCGAAATCTCCCGCCGGTGTCTGGGATGTCAAGAACGGCCCCGGCCGTCTGCTGGATATCGAACTGATGGCCGAAACCGGCGCACTGTTGTCCGGAGCGCCACAGCGCGACGTCGACTCGGGCTTGGACGGAGCGGTCGCTGCGGGTCTTTTGGATGTCGCTCAGGCGCAGGTGTTGAAGGACGCATATGACCTATGCTGGTCGGTGCAATGCGCGGCGCGGCTACTGTCTGGCAAGGTGATCGAGGCCGACAAGATCGGGCAGGGGGGCACGGCCTTTCTGTGCCGGGCGACCGGGTTCGAGCAGGTCGAACAGTTACAGTCCGCCTTGCAGGACAGCTATGCCGCCGCAGCCGAAGTGATCGGCGCGGTGATCGAGGAGAGTGCGGATGGCGCGCAGTGACGACCCGAACGACCCCAAGGGCCTGATCCGCGAGGCCTATCGCATCGACGGAATCACGCTGCCCGAGTGCCGCAGCATCTTTCTGGATTGGGCGCTCAGCCTGCCGGAGGGGCGCGACCAGAAACAGGCGCTGACCGTGCTGCACGCCGCCTATGCCGCACAGGATGCCGACCACCCCATGACACAGGTTCTGCGCGAAGGGCTGGACACCGCGCAGACTCCGCGCCGGCGCGGCGGTTGGCGGGCGCGCCAACGCTGACGGATCGCCGGAGGGGCTTTTCTGCCCGCGCAATCGCGACTATGAGGGCGCCATGACCCATGCCGACATGCCCGACCGCCCCAGAATCCGTTTGAAACCCAAAGCCAATGCGCGCGGTCTGCGCCACGGCTTTCCCTGGGTCTATGCCAATGACATCGTCACCGACCGGCGCACCCGCAAGATCGCGCCGGGTGCGCTGGCCGTGCTTGAGGATGACAAACGCGCCCCGATCGCGTTGGTGGCAGTGAACCCGGATTCCAAGATCATGTGCCGGGTGCTGGATCGTGACCTGTCGGCACAGCTGGACGCCGGGTGGTTCGAAACCCGCCTGCGCCGGGCACTCGACCTGCGCGAACGGCTGTTCGATGCGCCCTTCTACCGGCTGGTCCATGCCGAGGCCGACGGTTTTCCCGGTGTCATCATCGACCGCTTTGGCGATGCCTGCGTGATCCAGCCCAACGCCGCCTGGGCCGAGGCGCATCTGGACCTTCTGACCGACGCGCTGGTCTCGGTGACGGGGGTGACGACCGTGCTCAAGAACGCCTCGGGCCGCACCCGCGGGCTGGAAGGTCTGGATGACGTGAACCAGACACTGCGCGGCACCGCGCCCGATGCTCCGTTGCCCGTCCCGATGAATGGCGCGACCTACATGGCCGACCTGACCGGGGGCCAGAAAACCGGGCTGTTCTACGACCAGCGCCCCAACCACGCTTTTGCCGCCCGGCTGACGGGCCCCGGCGCGCATGTGCTGGACGTGTTCAGCCACGTGGGCGGATTTGGCCTGGCCATGCTGGCCGGTGGGGCAGATCATGCGCTGTCGGTCGATGGCTCGGCCGCCGCGTTGACTCTGGCCGAGCAGGGCGCCGCCGCATCGGACTTCGGTGACCGCTTTGAAACCCGACAGGGCGATGCCTTCGACGTTCTGACCCAGCTGGGTGAGGAGGGTGCGCAGTTCGACGTGGTCATCTGCGATCCGCCGGCCTTTGCGCCGTCGAAACAGGCGCTGGATGCCGGGCTGCGGGCCTATGAGCGGATCGCCCGCCTGGCCGCGCCGCTTGTCAAACCGGGGGGGTATCTGGGCCTGTGTTCCTGCTCGCATGCCGCCGACCTGACCCGCTTTCGCGAGGCCTGTGCCCGCGGTATCGGTCGGGCCGGGCGTCAGGCGCAGATGATCCACACCGGCTTTGCCGGACCCGACCATCCGCAACTGCCGCAGTTGGCCGAGAGCGGCTATCTGAAATCCGTGTTCTACCGGCTGTGAAGGCGGTTCTTGACACCTGCGTCATCTATCCGACGGTGATGCGCGAGATGCTGCTGGGCGTGGCCACGCGGGGCCATTTCACCCCGCTCTGGTCGGCTCGCATCCTCGAGGAATGGGCCCGCGCCGCCCGCAAACTCGGACCCGAGGGCGAGGCGCAGGCCCGGGCCGAAATCGCGCTGGTGCAGGCACATTGGCCGCAGGCCGAACGCCCCGAGGCACCCGGCCTCGAACAGCGACTCTGGCTGCCCGATCCGGCCGACACCCATGTGCTGGCCACCGCGGTCGCCGCTTCGGCCGACACGATCATCACCGTGAATGCCAAAGACTTTCCAAGGAATATTCTGGCGGAAGAGGGCCTTGCGCGTATCGACCCCGACAGCTTCCTTCACGGCATCTGGCAGAGTGACCCGAGCAGTGTCGAAGAGATGGCTCAATCGGTCCTGACCGAAGCCAACCGTCTGTCGGGCGACAGATGGACTCTGCGCGCATTGATGAAAAAAGCCCGCCTGCCGCGTCTCGGCAAGGCTTTGGCGGCCTGACCTCTTCCCCTGGCTCCAAATATCGCGAGAGTGTGGCCTCTCGCACTCTGACCCTCAGCCACGCTCCCAACGTTGTTCAAGGGCCTCCAGCGCGGCAATCCGCTCGTCCGTCTTGGGATGGCTCATCAGCCAGGCCGGAACCACGCCCGCCCGCTGCTGGGTCAGATCCTCAAGCTTGTGAAACAGGGATTTCTGCGGCCCGATCCCGATTCCGGCCTTGGTCAGCAGGGCGGCTGCGTATTCGTCCGCCTCGTATTCGTCTGCCCGCGACAGGCGCGAGGCCAGCAGCGCGGTCAGCGCATTTGCGATCCACGCGCCGATGAAGGGAATGAACCGGTTGAGCAGCATCATCAGCGCTGCCCGCATCGCGTTCTGACCGGAAAAATCGATCATCCGCCGCCGGGCGTGGCCCAGCGCAACATGCCCCAGCTCGTGCGCGATGACGCTGGCCATCTCCTCGGCCGAAACCTCGCCGTTGCGGAACTTGCGATAGAAACCACGGGTGATGAAGATGCGCCCGTCCGGTGCGGCCAGCCCGTTCACCGGGTCGATTTCGTAAATATAGACCGGCACGCGCGCCACATCCAAGGCGGCGGCCAAGCGGTCGGTCATGCGTTTCAATTCGGGATCGGCCAGCTCGGTCGACTTCGCATCCAGCTCGCGATGCGTGCGCCAGACGGAAATCCGATACATCACAATGGCATAGGCGATCGCCAGCAGAATTGGGGTCAGACGCAACATATCTCAGATATGGGCGGATCGGGATGCGGGGGCAAGTCGTTCCTCATCACTTTCGGGCAACATGGGCGACTTGGGGCAGTTCATGAGACGGAAATCGCGCGGCGTCAGATCGCAAATTCCATATTTCAAAGGTTGAAATGAAGGCAAAAGCCTTCTAGGGCACGGCGCACGCTGTGCGAGCGCGCGCTATGCAAGAGGGACAAATGGCCAACAATGATTTAGAAGCCCGGCACCTTGAAACACTGGATCGTGACCTGCGTCGGTTTTCCCGCCTCGAGGTTGCAACGGCGCAGGTCGGGCGGCCGTTCGTCGGATCGGGCATCGCGTTCGTGTTCATCGTGATCGCCGGGATCACGGCTGCTTTGTTGTTCGGACAGGCCAGCAACACGATGATCGTCGTGATCGCGGCCATGTTCGGAGCCTACATGGCGCTGAACATCGGGGCGAACGATGTGGCCAACAACATGGCCCCGGCAGTGGGCGCGAACACGCTGACCATGGGCGGCGCCATCGCGATTGCCGCAATTTTCGAAAGCGCCGGCGCGCTGATCGCGGGTGGAGACGTGGTCTCGACCATCGCCAAAGGCATCATCAATACCGAAAGCATGGGAACGGCAACCGTCTTCATCTGGGCCATGATGGCCGCACTGTTGTCTGCCGCGCTCTGGATCAACCTGGCCACCTGGGTCGGCGCTCCGGTCTCGACCACGCATTCGGTCGTGGGGGGCGTCATGGGGGCAGGGATCGCGGCGGCGGGGTTCGGCGCGGTCAGCTGGGTCAAGATGAGCCAGATCGCAGCAAGCTGGGTCATCTCGCCGCTTCTGGGTGGCATCATCGCCGCCGGGTTCCTGTGGTTCATCAAGGCACGGATCATCTATCAGGATGACAAGATCGCCGCGGCGCGCAAATGGGTTCCGGTTCTGGTCGGCATCATGGCCGGGGCGTTCGCCTCGTACCTTGCGCTGAAAGGCCTGAAACATCTGTTCAAGATCAACCTGCAGACGGCGCTGGTGATCGGCCTGGTCAGCGGAGTGCTGATCTGGATGGTGACAATTCCTGTCATTCGCCGTCAGGCCGAAGGGCTGGAGAACCGCAACAAGTCGCTGAAGATCCTGTTCGGCATCCCGCTGATCATTTCAGCGGCGCTGCTCAGCTTTGCGCATGGGGCCAATGACGTGGCCAATGCCGTCGGGCCTCTGGCCGCGATCGTTCAGGCTTCGGCGGTAGGTGATTTCACTCATGCGGTGAGCATTCCGCCCTGGGTCATGATCATCGGCGCCTTCGGCATTTCGTTCGGTCTGTTCCTGTTTGGGCCCAAGCTGATCCGGGTGGTCGGCAGCCAGATCACCAAGCTGAACCCGATGCGCGCCTATTGCGTGGCGCTGTCGGCGGCGATCACCGTGATCGTGGCCAGCTGGCTTGGCCTGCCGGTCAGTTCGACCCACATCGCCGTTGGCGCGGTGTTCGGCGTCGGGTTCTTCCGGGAATGGGACGCCGAGCGACGCCTGATCAAGGCGCGCGGTGCCGTGCCGGAACGCCCGGTGCTCGCCCCCGAAGAGCGCCGCCGCCGCAAGCTGGTACGCCGGTCGCATTTCCTGACGATCATCGCGGCCTGGGTGATCACCGTGCCCGCGGCGGCCTTGTTGTCGGGGCTGCTGTTCCTGGGAATTCAGGCAATCGCGGGATAAAACCAAAGCCGGGCTGGCGCTATCGCGTCAGCTCGCGCATGCCGCGTTCCAGCCCGGCCAGCGTCATCGGCACCATCCGGTCTTCGAAGATCTCGCGGATCATGCCGATGGAATGGGTGTATTCCCAGTATTTCTCGGGCACCGGGTTGATCCACAGGTTCGACGTCCACTGTTCGCGCGCGCGTTGCAGCCAGACCTGGCCGGCCTCGGCGTTCCAGTGCTCGTTGGCGCCGCCGGGATAGGCGATCTCGTAGGGCGACATCGACGCGTCACCCACGAAGATGCACTTGTAGTCGGGGCCGTAGGTCCGCAGCACCTCATGCGTCGGGGTCTGCGCATCCCACCGGCGGCGGTTGTCGCGCCAGACGCCTTCGTACAGGCAGTTGTGGAAATAGAAATATTCCAGGTGCTTGAACTCGGCCCGCGCGGCCGAGAACAATTCCTCGACCACCTTGATATGCGGGTCCATCGAGCCGCCAACATCGAGAAACAGCAGCACCTTGACCGCATTGTGCCGTTCGGGCCGGGTCTTGACGTCCAGGTATCCATGCTCGGCCGTGGCGCGGATGGTACCGTCGAGGTCCAGCTCTTCGGCGGCGCCCTCGCGGGCCCAGCGGCGCAGGCGTTTCAAGGCGACCTTGATGTTGCGGGTGCCCAGTTCGACCGTGTCGTCCAGATTGCGGAACTCGCGCTTGTCCCAGACCTTGACTGCGCGCTGGTGGCGGCTTTCCTTCTGGCCGATACGCACGCCCTCGGGGTTGTAGCCATAGGCGCCGAAGGGCGAGGTGCCTGCCGTTCCGATCCACTTGTTGCCGCCCTGGTGGCGGCCTTGCTGATCCTTCAGCCGTTCGCGCAGCGTCTCCATCAGCTTGTCGAATCCGCCAAGTGCCTCGATCTCGGCCTTTTCCTCGTCTGACAGGTGCTTCTCGGCCATCTTGGCCAGCCAGTCGGCCGGAATGTCCACGGCCTCGAGCACCTGATCCATGGTGATCTCGGACAGCCCCTCGAAGCTGGCGGCAAAGGCGCGGTCGAACTTGTCGATGTTGCGCTCGTCCTTCACCATCGAGACACGGGCGAGGTAGTAGAACGCCTCGATGTCGTAGGTGGCCAGCCCCTTCTTCATCCCCTCCAGAAAGGTCAGGTATTCCCGCAACGAGACGGGGATGCCGGCTTTTCTGAGGTTTTCGAAAAAGGGGATGAACATCGGCTCAGCCTATCACCCGCACCAGAACAAGCGAAATGGCCAGTCCCGCCAATGCAAATGCAATGCCGTAGCCGGCCGCATATTGGGCGATATCGGCGCCGCTGCCTTTGCGTTTTCGTGCCGTCAGCGCGCCCAGAGCCGCTCCCAGGACCGCCATTCCCACAACCACTAGCATGTGTTCGTCATCCGCCTTTTGCGATGTTACGGGGGCCCCAGCGCGACGTCCTGCATCAACGAGCCGACCACCAATTCCGAGCCAAACCCGTAGCGCGCCCACCCCAGACTGTCCAGCCTGACGGAGCGTGCCTGTTCGGGTTTGCCGGCCTGCTTCAGGGCCTCGGCCTTCAGCAGCAGCAGCGTCGCCAGCATCGAGGCGTTTTCGGCCCGCGTCATCGTCGCTATGGCCCGGTCGAGGTCCGGCAGAGCTTCGGGGCCGCGCCCCTGCGTCAGGGCATAGGCCGCCGTTTGAACTGTGATATGCGCGCGCTGAAGCTCGGTTCCGGGGGTCGCGCGCAGGTATTGCATGGCGATGGCGTATTCGCGCTGCGCTTCCTCGGGGGCGTCGAATTCACCCAGGCGGGCCTTCAGATAATGGGGGTGCGCCCGGCGGTGATCGGTCCAACCTTGCTCTCGGCCGATCCGCATCGCGCGGTCGATGGCCCGCATTTGCCGCGGCGAGGCCCGGCCCTTGCCGACCGCCAGTTGCACGGCGTCGATCCATTCGCGCGGGGTTTCCGAGATTGGCTGGACGGGCAGATTGGCGCCGCGCGGGTTCAGGCGGGCGATGACCCCGGGTATGACCTGCGCCACCTGTTCCCGGGTCATTCCGGTCTGTAGTTCCGGCGCATAGGTCGCGCGCAGGATCAGCATGTCGAACCCGGTCAGGACAGTGTGAAAATTATCGTCGTTGAAGACCGAATCCGGCAGGCGGTACATGTCGTTCAGAGGCCCGATCGCCTGTGCAAGTTCTTCGTGAAGGCAATCCCGCATTTCCTGGGGGCTGACATCGTTGGGAATGAAGATGGCCAGCCGCTCGCGGCTGCGCAGCGCGCGCCAACTGCTTTTGGTCTTGCGCTTGTCGCGATTGTATTCCTCGAGGCTGGACGCGTTGGGCACGACGAAACACGCGGCTTGCGGCAGCAGCCGCTGAATCTGGCGCTGGGTCACTGCTTCGATCGTGATGTTGGCTGGCCCATCGTTGACCTGGCGGATGTCGATCCGGGCTTCGCGCTGCAGTCTGGTCAGCAGACGCGTCAGGTCGGATTGCATCGTGGGGGCAGGGGCGCCCGTCAGCCGAACTGTGATCGGACCCTCGAACCGCGTAAACACGGGCAGGGCAGTGCCGCTTTCCAGCGAGAAATGCAGGTCCACAAAATCTGCCGCGATGTTCGTATTTGACCGGGCCGGCGGGAAAGGACGTGGCGAGCCGAAAGTCTGAGTCACCGGTGCTGCGGCCTCGGTCACCTTGATTTCATCGGGCAACTCAATCCGGTCGACTGAACTGCATCCGGTAAGGACAAAGCCAAGAAATATGCCGGCCAGACGTTTCATGGACGCCGATACTTGAGGAAAGGCGTCAGTTGGCCGACGCGGTCATAAAGCTGGCGCGCCGTGTGGTTGAACTCCTGCGTCAGCCAATAGACATCGGGCGCGCCTTTTCGGTCGGCTTCGGCATAGACGGCCTCGATCAACGCCCGACCGACACCGGTACCGCGTACATGCGGGCTGGCATAGAGATCCTGCAGATAGCAGACGTTTTCGATCTTCCAGGCATGGCGATGAAACAGGAAGTGGGTCAGCCCGATCAATTCGCCGTCCAACTCGGCCACTAGGCATGAAAAGTCCTGCGGATCATCCCCCAGCAGGCGCGCAAACGTGCTGTCGTAGACCTCGTCGGGCAATACCGTTTCGTAGAATTCAAGATACGCCCGCCACAACAAGTCCCAGCTCGGCCGGTCTTCGGGCTTGAGGGGACGAATGCGCGGCGCTTGGGTCAATTCGGGTGGTCCTGCTCTACAGCGTGCTCGGTGTCGTGTTCTTTGATCTTTGTTGCAGCAATGCTGGCATCAGGCTTGCCGCAAGGCAAGCCGTGATCACCAAGTATTCATGAATGGGCGGGCTTCAGCGCTTGGCGCGCGCCATGAAGGCCAGCCGTTCGAACAGATGCACGTCCTGCTCGTTCTTCAGCAGGGCGCCGTGCAGCTTGGGCAGGGCATTGACCCCGTCGCGCTTCAGGTCTTCGGCATCCAGATCCTCGGCCAGGAGCAGCTTGAGCCAGTCCAGCACCTCGGAGGTCGAGGGTTTTTTCTTCAGCCCCTGCGTCTCGCGGATCTCGTAGAACTGGGTCAGGGCGGTGGTCAGCAACGCCTCTTTGATGCCGGGGTGATGCACTTCGACGATGCGGCGCATCGTGGCTTCGTCGGGGAAACGGATATAGTGGAAGAAACAGCGGCGCAGGAAGGCGTCTGGCAGTTCCTTTTCATTGTTCGAGGTGATGATCACGATGGGGCGGTGTTTGGCCCGGATCGTTTCGCCGGTCTCGTAAACATGGAACTCCATCTTGTCGAGTTCCTGCAGCAGGTCGTTGGGGAACTCGATATCGGCCTTGTCGATCTCGTCGATCAGCAGCACGACCTTTTCATCGGCGTCGAAGGCCTGCCACAGCTTGCCCTTCTTGATGTAGTTGCGGACGTCGTTCACGCGCTCGTCGCCCAGCTGGCTGTCGCGCAGACGGCTGACTGCGTCATATTCGTAGAGACCCTGCTGCGCGCGGGTGGTCGACTTGACGTTCCACTCGATCATCTTGAGACCCAGCGCGCCGGCGACCTGTTTGGCCAGTTCGGTTTTGCCCGTGCCGGGTTCACCCTTGACCAGCAGCGGTCGTTCCAGCGTGACGGCTGCGTTTACGGCAATGGTCAGGTCGTCGGTGGCAACGTATTCGGCTGTGCCTTTGAAACGTGCGGTCATGGGGCCCTCGTATGATGGTCGCAGCAACAGGAGACGGGAACCGGGTTACCTAGGGCGGGGCCGAATGACAAGCCGGGCCGCAGCGTCGCAGGCTGCCAACGACGGGCGCGAGGGACGAATCGCACCGATTCCATCATCCGCTCGCGGGTGTTCTGCCGCAAAATAGTCTTTTCGCTTTCACAGAATGGCAACGATTTGGTGCCCAAAGTCTCATGTTTATACCGGTTCTCATAACGGCGCGTCGGGGTTGCGTTTGGATAGTGACATTCCCCGTCCCGTCAGTTAAACGCTGCGCAGAAGGGGGTGCCAAATGTCAGGCGACACGACCGCAAAAGACGTTTCTGGCCATACCGAGGGAGCCAATATGAAGCAGGAAGTTTTTCTGCCGGAGGACTATCGTCCGGCCGAAGATGAACCTTTCATGAATGAACGCCAGCTTGAGTATTTCCGCCGCAAGCTGCTGAACTGGAAAAACGAACTTTTGGCAGGCAGCCGGGATACGATCGAGGGGCTGCAGGACAGCACCCGTAATATTCCCGACGTTGCAGACCGCGCCAGCGAGGAAACCGACCGTGCGCTGGAACTGCGCACCCGGGACCGGCAGCGCAAACTGGTTGCCAAGATCGACGCCGCTCTGCGCCGGATCGACGAGGGCGAATACGGTTACTGCGAAAAGACCGGTGACCCGATCTCGCTCAAGCGTCTGGATGCGCGTCCGATCGCGACCATGACGCTGGAAGCACAAGAGCGTCACGAGCGTCGCGAAAAAGTTCACCGCGACGATTGATCGCTGGGGTCTTTCAAAAAAGACAAGCGCCGGGGCCTGTGGCTCCGGCTTTTTTGCGTTAAGCCCGTGCCATGAAGATCGACGGTTTGCAAATCGGTGTCATCGGCGGCGGGATCGGCGGAATGGCCGCTGCGCTGGCCTTGCAGCAACGCGGCGCACGGGTGACCGTTCTCGAGCAGGCCGAGGCCTTGACCGAGGTCGGGGCCGGTCTGCAAATCAGCGCCAACGGCATGGCCGTCCTGCGCGCGCTGGGTGTTGTGGATGATCCCGGTCGGGTCGCACAACTCTCTCACGGCACTGTCCTGCGCGATTATCGGCGGGGCCGCGTCGTCAGCCGTCTTCCGGCACCCGCGGCCGGACCCACGTGGTATTTCCACCGTGCTGACCTTCTGGAAACGTTGCAAATGGCGGCCGAGCGCGCAGGGGTGTCGATCAGGCTGAATGCCCGCGTCTCCAATGTTCGGAAGCATCCAGCCGACGCCGAGATTGCGCTGCAGGATGGCACCCGGCTGCGCGCGGAATTCGCCGTTGCAGCGGATGGCGGGCGCAGCGGTATCCGGCCCATCCTGAACGGAACCGAAGCGCCCGCGTTCACGCATCAGGTGGCCTGGCGGGCAACGGTGCCCTGGATCAACCATGAAGCCGAGCCCATGGCATCGCTGACAATGGGCCCCGGGCGTCATGTCGTGACCTATCCCCTGCGAAAGCAGTCCATGTTGAACATCGTGGCGGTCGAAGAGCGGTCCGACTGGCGGGAGGAGGGCTGGCGTCTGCGCGGTGACCCCGAGGACCTGCGGGCGCGTTTTGCCGATTTCGGCGGTCCTGCAGGTGCCGCGCTTGCGCAGGTGCAAGATGTTCACCTGTGGGCTTTGTTTCTGCGCCCGGTGGCACAGAAATGGCAGAATGGTCGCGTTGCCCTTTTGGGGGACGCCGCGCATCCCACATTGCCGTTTATGGCTCAAGGGGCGTGCCTGGCCCTAGAGGATGCTTGGATCCTGGCCCGATCTTTTGACGAACAGTCGGGTGTCCGCCGCGCACTCGAAGCCTATGAAATCACGAGAAAAACCCGCGCGCGCAAGGTGGTCGCAGCTGCCGGTGCCAACGCGCGGAACTTTCATTTGCGCGGTCCCGCACGACTGGCCGCGCAGGCGGCCTTGGCCCTGATCGGTCCGCGCCTGACGCGTCGATACGACTGGATCTACGATTACGACCCGACGGCCTGACGAGTCAGATGTCGAGGTCCACCCAAACAGGAACGTGATCGGACGGCTTTTCATGTCCGCGCACTGCGGCGTCGATCTGGCAATCGCGCATCAGGTCCGCCGCTTGTGGTGTCAGAAGGAAGTGGTCAATGCGAATGCCGTCATTCCGGTTCCACGCGCCGGCCTGATAATCCCAGAACGAATAGTGGCCCGGGCCTTGCGTCCGCGCACGGAATGCTTCGGTGAAGCCAAGGTTAAGAACCTTGCGAAACGCCGCGCGGCTTTCCGGCCGAAACAGGGCGTCTTCGCGCCAGGCCTCCGGGCGTTTCGCGTCCTCGGCTTGCGGAATGATGTTGTAGTCCCCGGCCATGAGGGCCGGCTCTTCCGTGGCCAGAAGATCGCGGGCGCGCTCGTACAGCCGTTCCATCCAGGCAAGCTTGTAGTCGAATTTCGGCCCCGGAGCAGGGTTCCCGTTGGGAAGATAAAGCCCGCAAATCCGCAGCGCCCGCTTGCCGATGACGGTTGCTTCGATCCATCGCGCCTGCTCGTCCTCTTCATCCCCTGGCAGCCCGCGCGAGACGTCTTCGAGCGGATACTTCGAAAGTATCGCCACGCCGTTGAAGCTTTTCTGACCATGGGTTTCGACGTTGTACCCGCGTTCCTCAAAGATCTCGCGGGGAAAGTTTTCGTCGACGGATTTGATTTCCTGCAGCAGGACCACATCGGGCTGGGCTTCGTCCAACCAGCGGGGCAGAGCCTCGGCCCGCGCCTTGATGCCGTTGATGTTGAATGTTGCGATTTTCATCCCGGTCCCTCCGAAGCTCTGCCGAAACCTATCGCCCAGAACGGAGGCCATCACAAGGTGGCAGTCAGGTCTGCCACCGGCACCGGGGCGTTTGGGGACGGATGACGCCATGACGAGCTGGCACAGTTGCCACGGGGCCAAACACGGTCAACCGCACGCTACGGCCGCGTCGAAGGACAGCGGGCGCTCCTGCAGATCATGAAGATATCCAGAGGATGTGGACGCAACGCCCCCACGATTGATCACATCGAAAAAGACGTGCCGCACCCACAGGAAGAGGTTGCGTTGGGGTTGTCGATCACGAACCGGGCGCCGATCAGTTCCTGCGTGAAATCAATCGTCGCATTTTCCAGGAACGGCAGAGATATTTCGTCGACGACAACCTTCTGGCCTTTGCCTTCCAGTACCAGATCATCGTCCTTGGGCTCGTCCAATGCGATTTCGTACTGAAAGCCTGAACACCCTCCGCCTTCAACGGCGATTCGCAGGGCCTTGCCGTTGTCGGCGGCGCCGATCTCGGCAAGCCTCTCGAAGGCGCGTTCTGTGACTCTCGGAGGCAGATTCATGCCATGCTCCAAAGGTTTATTTCCTCGTTGGTCTACAATATAGAAACCCCGGAGACAGGCGACAAGGACAAGACCATTGGAGCGAGCAGGATTTGCTGCCGATCCGGGCCGGGCGCGCGGGCGGCTGGTGCCAGAGGAAGAAAGCAGTTTCCGGTCGTGCTTTCAGCGGGATCGGGACAGGATAATACACGCCAGCGCGTTCCGACGTCTGAAGCACAAGACGCAGGTTTTTGTCGAGCATGAGGGCGACAGCTATCGCACGCGCCTGACCCATTCGATCGAGGTGGCGCAGGTCGCGCGCACGATCTCGGGGGCATTGGGGCTGAACCCGGAACTGACCGAGGCCGTGGCCCTGGCGCATGATCTGGGCCACACGCCGTTTGGCCATACGGGCGAGGACGCTCTGCATGCGCTGATGGCGCCCTACGGGGGCTTCGACCACAACGCTCAGGCGATCCGCATCGTCACCAAGCTGGAACGGCATTACGCGGATTTCGACGGGTGCAACCTGACATGGGAATGCCTTGAAGGCATCGCCAAGCACAACGGCCCGGTTACGGGCGAGCTGCCCTGGGCGCTGGCCGAGTGCAATGCCGATTTTGACCTTGAACTGCACACCCATGCCAGCGCAGAGGCGCAGGTTGCGGCACTGTCCGACGACATCGCCTACAACAATCATGACCTGTTCGACGGCCTGCGGGCCGGACTTTTTACCGACGACGAGATCGCCCAATTGCCGATTGTCCGGGAGTGTTATGCCGAGGTGGATCGCAAGTATCCCGGGTTGGATTTCTACCGGCGTCGTCACGAGGCGCTGAGGCGGGTGTTCGGCGTGATGGTTTCGGATGTAATCGACACCTCGCGCGAGGTTTTGGAGAGATCGGGCGCGCAAACAGTCGAAGATGTTCGTCACCTCGGGGCTCCTGTCATCCGCTTCTCGGATGATCTTTGGGCGCAGCTCAACGATATCCGGGCGTTTCTGTTCACCCGCATGTACCGGGCGCCCAGCGTCATGGAGGTGCGCGCCAAGGTCAGTCGCGTAGTCGAGGAGCTGTTCCCGATCTATCTGAGCGACCCGCGCCAGATGCCTCGGCATTGGCATTCGGATATCGAAGCGGCGCCGGACGAGACCGCGCTGGCCCGGATCGTATCAGACTATATTGCGGGCATGACCGACCGGTTTGCCTTGCAGGATCATGCCCGCCTGACCGGCACGCAGCCCCCGCAGGTTTAGGGCTGCATGCTGCGAATGCTGGTTTGGACCGCTTGCCCGCATTGACCTTGCCGCCTTGCGTGGTAAACCGCTGCGCAAGCAAAAGGACATCCGAAATGAACCTGTTCTCCGAGATCCGCGGCCTTGTTCTGGACGCGCTGACGCAGATGCAGTCCGAAGGCGCGCTGCCCGAGGGGCTGAGCTTTGACAACGTTGCGGTCGAACCCCCGCGCGACGCCGCCCATGGAGACATGGCGACCAATGCCGCGATGGTGTTGGCCAAGCCTGCCAAGATGAAGCCGCGTGACATTGCCGATGCGCTGGCCGCGAAACTGGCTTCCGATGAGCGGATCACGAGTGCCGAGGTTGCAGGTCCGGGCTTTCTCAACCTGCGGCTTGCTCCGCCGGTCTGGCAGGGCGTTCTGGGTGCGGTGTTGGAACAGGGCACGGATTATGGTCGCTCGAACATGGGGCAGGGGCTGAAGGTGAACGTGGAATACGTCTCGGCCAACCCTACTGGACCGCTGCATGTGGGCCACACACGTGGCGCAGTGTTCGGCGACGCGCTGGCCAGCCTTTTGGCCTATTCCGGCCACGACGTGACCCGTGAATACTACATCAACGACGGCGGTGCGCAGGTGGATGTGCTGGCCCGGTCCGCGTTCGAGCGGTACCGCGAGGCCAACGGCCTGAGCCCGGAGATCGCCGAAGGCCTTTACCCGGGCGACTACCTGATCCCGATCGGCGAGGCGCTGAAGGAAAAATACGGCGACAGCTTGCTGGACAAGCCTGAAAGCGAATGGCTGGCCGAGGTCCGCGTTTTTGCAACCGACGCGATGATGGATCTGATCCGCGCCGATCTGAAGGCGCTGGGCGTCGAGATGGACGTGTTCTTCTCGGAGAAGTCGCTGTACGGAACCGGCAAGATCGAGGCCGCTCTGAAGTCGCTCAGCGACAAGGGTCTTATCTATGAAGGCGTTCTTGAGCCGCCCAAGGGCAAAACCCCCGAAGACTGGGAGCCGCGCGAGCAGACCCTGTTCAAGTCTACCGCGCATGGCGACGATGTGGATCGCCCTGTCAAGAAATCCGACGGCAGCTGGACCTATTTTGCTCCGGACATCGCTTATCACTACGACAAGGTGAGCCGCGGGTTCGACGCGCTGATCGACGTGTTCGGCGCAGATCACGGCGGCTACGTCAAGCGGATGAAGGCCGCTGTTTCGGCTCTGTCAGACGGCAAGGTGCCGCTGGACATCAAGCTGACCCAGTTGGTGAAGCTGTGGAAAAACGGCGAGCCGTTCAAGATGTCCAAGCGGGCCGGCAATTTCGTCACGCTGCGCGATGTGGTCGACCAGGTCGGCCCGGACGTGACCCGGTTCGTGATGCTGACCCGCAAGAACGATGCGCCGCTGGACTTCGACTTCGACAAGGTGCTTGAGCAAAGCCGCGAGAACCCCGTGTTCTACGTGCAATACGCCCATGCCCGGGTCATGAGCGTGCTGCGCCGGGCCGCCGAAGCGGGCATCGCCGCGGACGACGCGACCCTCAAGGCTGCCGATCTGAGCAAGATCGACCACGCGGCCGAGCTGGGTGTTGCCAAAAAGCTGGCCGAATGGCCACGGCTGGTCGAGATCGCTGCGCGTACCAACGAACCGCATCGGGTTGCCTTCTATCTGTATGAACTTTCAGGGGATTTCCACGCATTGTGGAACAAGGGCAACGAAGAAATGTCGGTGCGCTTCCTGCAAGATGGTGACGCGGCAACAAGCCAGGCAAAAATAGCACTGGCCCGGGCCGTTTCTGTTGTGATTTCAGCAGGCTTGGGTATTCTTGGTGTCACGCCGGCGCAGGAGATGCGGTAACCAACACTGCCCGAACCGCCGGCCCGAGGTAGGCAAGAAATGACCCGCGCGCCCCAATTTCAGGCGCGAAACGGGCAGTGAGGCGGATATGACCAGTTACGATTTCTCGGGGCAGACCAGCCCCGAGCACGCGCATTACTCGAATCAGTTCCACCCCGAAGATGGGTATGAATATCCCGACGACATGATGGACCAGGCAGAGGGTGCGCCGGCGGGCGCGGGCCTTGGGCGCGTCGTCAACCTGCTGGGTGCTGCCGCGTCTCTGGCGCTTGTCGCTGGCGTCGCGATCTGGGGGTACAAGCTGGTCATGCGCGATGTGAGCGGCGTACCGGTCGTACGCGCGGCCGAGGGACCGATGCGGGTGCAGCCGGAAACTCCCGGGGGCACACCCGCCGATCACCAGGGTCTTGCGGTCAATGCAGTTGCCGCGGTTGGAACCGCGGCGCCTCCGGCCGACCGGCTGATCCTTGCGCCGCGGCCCGTTTCCCTGACGGATGAAGACGTGGCGATGGGCGAGCTGAAGCCGACCCCCGCCGTCCATGTTGTCGAACAAGAATTCTCGAACCAGGAAGCGGCCGAACTGCGTCAAGGCGCAGTTGACGCCGTGGTTGCCGAACTGTCCGGCGTGCCTGCCGCTGAGACACCGCAGACCGAAGCGGGGGTGCAGCTTGCATCCCTGAACTTGGCCGATGACGAGCCAGCCATTGATCCGGCCGATCTCGCCGCTCAGTTGCCGGATCCCGAAATCGCGGCCCTGCCGGGCGTGCGCCGGTCCCTGCGTCCGCTCCGCCGCCCGGCGCGCGCGGCTTCCGCTGTGCGCCCTGCGGTCAACGAAGACGCGATCAACGCCGCGGTCAAGGCTGCTGTAGGGTTGGATGTCGACCCGAACACCTTGACCAAGGGTACCCGGCTGGCGCAGCTGGGTGCGTTTGAAAGCCCCGAGGTCGCGCAGGCCGAATGGGACAGGCTGTATCGTCGGTTTGGCGAATATATGGATGGAAAGCAGAGGGTTATCCAGAAAACCTCAAGTGGAGGCCGCACGTTTTACCGTCTGCGGGTCCTGGGGTTCGATGACCTGAGCGACTCGCGCCAGTTCTGCGCCGCCCTTGTCGCACAGGACGCTGACTGTATCCCGGTTGCCGTGCGGTGAGGTTTGGCGCCACGATCACGGATGCGGCCGGGCTGCGATTGACACCCGAAGAAAAGGCGTTGTTTCGCCAAATGAACCCGTTCGGGTTCATACTGTTTGCCCGCAACATCGAAACCGCGGATCAGGTCCGTGCCTTGTGTGGCGACTTTCGAGAGGCCGTCGGTCGAAACTGTCCGATCACCATCGACCAAGAGGGCGGACGGGTCCAACGTTTGCGCGCGCCATTGGCGCGGCAATGGATGCCCCCATTGGATCATGCGGAACGTGCCGTCGACCATGCCGAGCGGGCCATGTACCTGCGGTACCGCCTGATCGCGCATGAACTGTATTCCATGGGCATCGACAGCAACTGCGCACCGATGGTGGATCTGGCGCGTCCGGACACCCACGCCTTTTTGCGCAACCGGTGCTACGGTAGCGATGCTGCTACGGTCGCGAAAATCGGCCGGGCTGTTGCGCAGGGTCATTTGGACGGTGGCGTCTTGCCCATCGTAAAGCATATTCCCGGCCATGGACGGGCGACCTTGGACAGCCATTTCGACCTGCCGCACGTCGATGCGCCGTTGGACGATCTGTTGCAGACCGATTTTGCCCCGTTTCGCGCCTTGAACGACCTGCCGATGGGCATGACGGCCCATTTGGTCTTTGAGCAGCTGGATGAACGACCGGCAACGATCTCTCCGCAGATGATGGCTGTGATCCGGGATCAGATCGGGTTTGACGGCCTGATCATGACCGACGACATCTCGATGAAGGCGCTCAGCGGGTCTTTGGCCGACCTGTCACGTCAGGCGCTGGCCGCAGGATGCGATGTTGTGCTGCACTGCAACGGCTCGCTTGCCGACAGGGCGGCGGTCATGGAAGCTGCGGGCGAGATGTCGGAGGCGGCACAAGCCCGCGCAGACAAGGCGCTGGCACAGCGGCAATCGCCCGAGGAACTTGACATCCGTGCCGCCGAGACGGAACTATCCCGTCTGATGGGCGGGCAGGTATATGACGGATAACCTTTTCAGCGAAGACCCGGTTTCGGTCGCCGATCGGCTGGCCGCCGAGGCGCTGATCGTGGACGTCGACGGGTTTGAAGGCCCGCTGGACGTGCTGCTGACCCTGTCGCGGACGCAAAAGGTCGATCTGCGCAAGATCTCGGTTCTGGCGCTGGCGCAGCAATATCTGGCCTTTGTAGAACGGGCCCGCGCCCTGCGGATCGAACTGGCCGCCGACTACTTGGTGATGGCGGCGTGGCTGGCCTTTCTGAAATCCCGGCTGCTGCTGCCGCCTGACCCCGATGAAGAGGGGCCGACGGGCGAAGAACTGGCCGCGCACCTGGCCTTTCAGTTGGAACGCCTGCAGGCGATGCGCGATGCGGCCGCCCGCCTGATGGCGCGCGACCAGTTGGGGCGCGATTTCTTCGGGCGTGGGCAGGGCGAGGACGTGACCCGCATCCGCACGGTCACCTATTCCGCGACCTTGCTGGACCTGATGCAGGGATATGCCCGCATCCGAACCCGCGACGAGTTCCGGCCCTTCGTGATGGACCGCGACGCCGTTTTCACGATGGAACAGGCGCTGGAACGGATGCGCCCGCTGATCGGATTTGCCGGAACCTGGACCGACATGGAAACCTACCTGCCCGACGGATGGGACGTTGACCCGGTGCGGCGGCGCTCGGCCACGGCGGCGACGTTTGCGGCCTCGCTGGAACTGGTCAAGGAAGGACATATGGAGATCAAGCAAAGCGAGACCTTTGCTCCGATCCAACTGCGCAGAAGGACTGACAAACGTGACTGACGCCCCCGAAGACGACGGCACCGGCACCCTGTTCGAAGCGCCTCCGCTGGCTGAGCAGGAGCGTATGGTCGAGGCGGTACTGTTCGCCAGCGCCGAACCGGTGACGGTGGCCGATCTCGAGGCGCGGATGCCGCATGGCTGCGACGCCGCGCAAGCGCTGGAACTGCTGCAGAAACGTTATGAAGGGCGCGGGGTCCGCGTGGTCAAAGTGGGCGAGGCGTGGGCCATCCGCACGGCCCCCGATCTGGGCTTCCTGATGCAGAAGGAAACGGTCGAGACCCGCAAGCTGAGCCGTGCCGCCATCGAGACCTTGGCGATCGTGGCCTATCATCAGCCCTGCACCCGCGCCGAGATCGAAGAAATCCGCGGCGTGTCCGTGTCGCGGGGAACCATCGACCAGCTGCTGGAGATGGAGTGGATCCGGCTGGGCCGTCGCCGCATGACGCCGGGCCGTCCGGTGACCTTTGTCGTAACGCCTCAATTCCTGGACCATTTCGGTCTGGAAAGCGCGCGTGACTTGCCGGGCCTTAAGGAACTGCGCGCTGCTGGCTTGCTGGAAAATCGGCCGCCGCCGGGGGCGATGCCGATCGGCGAGGCCAACGAAGATGAAACGGGTGACGAAGATCAGTCCGAACTGTTCGAGGAAGATTGATTGCGTCGCCCATTTGTCGGCGCATATCGCCGTTAGGTTCGGCGCAGAGGAACGGAGACCGAAATGAACGCAAACCGCATCATCGACATGATCGTTCGGCAAGTCATGCGCAGGCTGGTCACGCGCGGTGTCGACAAAGGTTTTGACCTTGCCGATCGTGCGACCCGCAAACCGGGCCAACAGAGCCAGGCGCGCGATCCTCAGACCGACCGGCGCATGGCGCAAAGTGCAGGCGGACAGAGCCCGAGCATGAAGCAGGCCAAGCAGCTGACCCGCCAGATGCGGCGGTTCATGCGCTTCTGAGGTTCACTTTACGGACTTGAAATGCTTCGACAATTTCAGGCCCTGGCCCTGATAGTTCGAAGCAATTCCTGCCCCGTACAGCTGTGTCGGCATCTCGGCCATACGCTCATAGACCAGCCGCCCGACGACCTGTCCATGCTCCAGTACGAAGGGCGCTTCGTGACAGCGAACTTCCAGAACTCCACGTGACCCGGCGCCTCCGGCTTCGGCATGACCGAAGCCCGGATCGAAAAAGCCCGCGTAGTGCACCCGGAATTCGCCCACCATCGCCAGATAGGGCGCCATTTCGGCCGCGTACATCGGTGGAATGTGAACTGCCTCTCGGCTGACCAGGATATAGAATGCGCCCGGATCCAGAATGATCCGTCCGTCCTTGGTGCGCACCTCTTCCCAGTATTCCTGCGGGTCGTATTCGCCGATCCTGTCAAGGTCGATCACGCCGGTATGCGGTTTCGCGCGATAGCCAACAAGGTCAGTGTTGGGCAGGCGCAGGTCGACCGAAAACCCCAGACCGTCCTGAATGACGGCCGGACCATCGACCAATGGGGATTCCGCATGCAGAGCAGTCAGATCCGCATCGGACAAAACTGCCTGGCCTTGCCGGAACCGGATCTGGTTCAGCCGCATCCCCGGACGCACCAAGACAGAAAAGGACCGCGGGCAGATTTCGGCGTAGAGGGGCCCAGAATAGCCTGCGGGCACCCGGTCGAACTCGGTGCCGCCATCGGTGATTGTGCGGGTCAGAAGGTCCAGACGCCCGGTCGAGCTTTTGGCGTTGGCGACAGCGGTCACGTCACCGGGCAGGGACAACGCTTCCATCAGGGGCACAAGGTAGACGCAACCTTTTTCGAGAACGGCGCCGTCGGTGATGTCGATCCGGTGCATCTCGAACTCGGCGAGCCGTTCGGACACCGAACGCCCTTCGCCCGCCAGAAATGACGCGCGAACGCGGTAAGCGACTGTTCCCAAACGAAGATCAAGGCTGGCGGGCTGGATCTGGGCGGGCAGAATGGCCGGCTCGGCGGTGATCTCACTGCGCGCGATCATCGCCTCGATTTGCTGGTTCGGGCATACACCTGTCATTCCGATCCCCCCTGGTGCCAGAGCGGGATCTGGCCTATCTGCCATAAACGTCGGTGTGATTTGGTCGGGCTAGCAGGACTCGAACCTGCGACCTTCCGTCCCCCAGACGGACGCGCTACCAGGCTGCGCCATAGCCCGACGTTGGGCTGTTCATAATGATTTTCCCGGCAGGGGCAAGAGGAAAACATTGCCTTTCTTCTTATCCCGCCTTTTGACCTTCGACCCGGCTGAGCCATGCCCTGAGGTCCCTCGCGATCGGGGCGATCTGGCGCAGCGCCTCAGCGTCAAAATCTGTCGTCTGCCAAGCTTTGGAAGCGATGCCGCCGAACAGCGGGGCAGGGCTGATGCCGTCGTCCCCGTTGACCGCAGCGGGCGCGGGCGTCGGCTCGGGGTCTGGGGAATTGGGTGTTTCCTGAGGCTCTGGCGACCCGGGACCATCAGTGTCGGACTGCAGATCGAGGTCGATTTGCTGACCGGTCGATTTGGGCGGAAAGGATACCACCACGTCCTGCGGCGTCTGTGGTGATTCTGCGCTGACATCGATGTCGGGGGACAGCGCCGCCACATGGGCCACGCCCTGTTCCCTCAGAATGCGTTGAACGCCTTTTATCGTGATGCCGTCCTCGTGCAGCAGCTTCTTGATGCCGCCCAGCAGGCGCATGTCGTTGGGGCGGTAGTAACGGCGACCGCCAGCCCGCTTGACTGGTTTGACCTGTGCAAACCGGCTTTCCCAGAATCGCAGGACATGGGCTTGAACACCGAGCCAATCCGCAACTTCACTGATGGTGCGAAACGCGTCGGGTGACTTGCTCATATCCTCCTGGCCCCGGGTTTACTTGCGATTCCCGGCGGCGACGCGATCCTTCATCAGATGCGACGGGCGGAAAGTCAGCACGCGGCGCGGCTGGATCGGAACCTCTTCACCGGTTTTCGGGTTGCGTCCAATACGGGCTGATTTGTCACGAACGCTGAAAGTGCCGAAGGACGAAATCTTGACCTGTTCGCCACGCACCAGCGCGTCCGACATGTGGTTCAGAATGCTTTCGACAAGCTGTGCACTTTCGTTGCGTGACAGCCCAACTTCGCGAAACACGGCTTCGCTCAGATCCATTCGCGTCAGTGTATTATCGCCCATGACATTTCCCCTATTGATTTTCGAGCATAGGGGTAGCGCAAATTCGCTGTCAATATCAATGAATTGCGGGCGGCTGTGTAAGCCGGAATGCGCCGGTTACCAGCGCAGGACCACCGAGCCCCATGCCAAACCGCCGCCAATCGCCTCGGTCACGATCAAATCACCTTGCTTGATCTGGCCCCGTTCCTTGCCCACCGACAGGGCCAGAGGAATCGAGGCGGCCGATGTGTTTCCGTGGTCCTGAACGGTCACCACAACGTGATCCATGGGCAGGCCCATCTTCTTTGCGGTGCCCTGAATGATGCGGATATTGGCCTGATGCGGCACGATCCAGTCGACGTCCTGGCTGTTCAGTCCGGCACGTTCCAGGGCGGTTTCGGCCGTGGCGGTGAGCTTTTCGACCGCATGGCGGAACACCTGGTTGCCCTGCATACGAAGATGGCCCGTCGATTGCGTCGACACCCCGCCGTCCACGTACAGAAGGTCCTTGTAACGTCCATCCGAATGCAGATCCGTGGACAGGATACCCCGATCATCGCTTGTTCCGGCACCGTCCTGCGCCTCGAGCACGAGGGCACCGGCCCCATCCCCGAACAACACGCAAGTCGATCTGTCGGTCCAGTCCATGATCCGCGAAAAAGTTTCAGCGCCGATCACCAGCACCCGCTTGGCCTGACCCGAAAGGATCAGGGCGTTGGCGTTGCTCAGCGCAAACACGAAACCGGCGCAGACGGCCTGAACATCAAAGGCAAACCCCCGGGTCATGCCCAGATTGGCTTGAACCATGGTTGCGGCCGACGGGAACGTCAGATCCGCGGTCGAGGTCGCCAGTACGATTGCGTCAATGTCATCAGCTGTAAGGCCGGCGTCCTGCAAAGCGGCTTTGGCCGCATAGGTTGCCAGATCGGACGTGGTTTCATCTTCGGCCGCAAAGTGCCGACGTTCGATACCGGAACGGGTGCGAATCCATTCATCGGTCGTATCAAGCGTCTTTTCGAATTCGGAGTTCGGAACCACCCGCTTGGGCAGGTAATGCCCGACACCTACAACGACTGAACGGCCTGCCATCTGGGGTACTGCCTTCTTTGTTCTTATTTGGTCTGCAGCGCAGATTGCGCTGCATCTTGTTCAAGCTCAGCCGTGGATGCAACCCGTGCTGCCAATTTTTCCGCAAAGCCGGACTTGGCCAGGGTGAAAGCCAGCTTGATCGCGGCAGACACGCCGGTGGCGTCGGCGCCTCCGTGGGATTTGATGACAGTGCCGTTCAGGCCAAGAAAGACCCCGCCGTTGACGCGGCGCGGGTCGATGCGTTTCTTCAATCGCTGCAGAGAGGTGATGGCCAGAACCGAGGCCAGGCGAGATAGGGGCGAATACTTGAAGGCCTCGCGGAGCAGGTCACCGATCAGGCTGGCCGTGCCTTCTCCGGTCTTGATGGCGACGTTTCCGGTAAACCCATCCGTAACAATGACATCCGCCTTGTCGCCTGGAATGTCGCTGCCTTCCACGAAGCCCACGAAATCAAAGTTTGCCTGATCCGCGAATTCGGTGATCAGGGCATGGGCTTCCTTGAGTTCGGCGCGGCCTTTGTGCTCTTCGGTGCCGACGTTCAGCAGTCCGATACGCGGGCGGGTCAGTTCCATGCCGTTGCGCGCATAAGAAGCGCCCATCAGTGCAAACTGCAGCAGATCCTTGGCGTCGGCCCGCACATCCGCGCCCACGTCCAGCATGACGTTGAAACCCTGAGGGTTGCGGGATGGCCACAGAATCGCGATGGCGGGGCGGTTTACCCCGGGCAGTTTGCGCAGTCGCATCATCGACAGCGCCATCAGCGCGCCGGTATTGCCGCAGGACACGGCACCATGGGCCTCGCCCTGACGCACGGATTCCAGCGCCGACCACATCGAGGTGTTCTTGCCGCTGCGCACCACCTGGCTGGGCTTGTCCTGCATCGTGACCACGTCCGGGCAATCACGAAAAACGACGCGTCCGTCGAGGACACGCCGTTTCGATACAAGCCTGCTCAGCACATCTTCCGGGCCGTGCAGAAGAAATCCGATCTCGGGGTTCTTCTTTGCTGACTTCGCGATTCCAGCCACGACCACGCCGGGACCTGAATCCCCGCCCATTGCGTCAACCGAGATGATGATCTTTCCGGTCTGCGTGGGCTGCGCTGTCATGCCAGAACCTGCGTTCAATCAGGCTTAGGCCGCGTCTTCGTCCAGGTCGATGTCGTCGGCCTGAGCGACGACTTCACGATCGTCATAGTGGCCGCAGGCTGCGCAAACGTGGTGCGGGCGCTTCAGCTCGCCGCAGTTCGCGCATTCGTTCGGGTTTGCAGCAACCAGAGCGTCGTGTGCGCGGCGGTTGTTGCGACGCGACTTGGAAACTTTGTTCTGTTGGACGGCCATGGTCTCAACCTTTGTCTACTAAGGGCCAGCAGATTCGCTGCAGGCCGGGTTTCATTCTTCGTTTTCTCGTGGTGTGACGTGCGTTTAGGGAACAAGCCCCGCGATGTCCAACCCAAATTCCGATGAGCGCGCGAAAATACTGCGATTCTCGACATGTTCAAGCGATTTTTCTGAGCGCCTGCTATGACAGGAAATCGATCCCCTGTCACTCGTCTTTTTTAAGTGCGTCACGCAGGGACGCCAGCCCGGCAAAGGGTTTGGCATCCTCGTCGGTCATCGCCTGTTTGCCCGGTTCGGTATAGTTCGCGTCGCCCAGATGTGCACCGTCTTTCCGGGGGTATTGGGGTAACGCAAGGGACAATGCTTCGCGCATCACCTGGTCCAGATCGATTTCCGGGCCCAAGGCTTCGGTCTCGTCATCTTCGGGCATTTCGAACTCGGGTTCGTCCGGTTCGGACCAATTGGCCATGAAAACGCGCCGCACCGGGGCCTCGATCCGGGTCGTGACCGGGTCCAGCGTCACCACGCAGGGCTGAATGACGGTCGCGCCCAGCTTGGCGGTTAACACCCAATCACGCTTGCCCTGCGCGCGCAGCTCGCCGACAAAACTCAGCTTGCGCAGCCCGAGCAGGCCCAACGCATCACGAATTTCCTCGAGTTGCCGAGAAGGGGGGCGCAATTCGAACGCGGTCGGGCTGTTTTGAGGCAGATCGGCGACGCGCAATGTTGAGAGGTCGGACATTGTGACCCTTTCCTGTGTTGAACCGGGGCATGGGTTTCTATAATCGGATAGAAGCCGCAAGGGACCAAGGCAAGAGGGTGAACATGTTGAAAGTACTGAACAGGCTGAAACCGGCGTCCAGGGCGGTTGCCTGCACGCTTGTTCTGGCCACCGCTGTTGCCTGTACCCCGGTCTACAAGAAGCACGGCTATATCCCCACCCCGGAAGAGCTGGCCGAGATCAAGGTTGGCGTCGATACCCGCGACACGGTTCTGGAAAAGGCTGGCGCGCCCAGCTCGTCAGGTGTGTTGAAGGATTCGGGTTTCTACTATGTGGCGTCGCGCGTTCGCCACTATGGCCCCAAACGCCCCGAGGTCGTCTCGCGCGAATTGGTGGCGATCAGCTTTGACCAGCGTGGCGTCGTCCGCAATATCGAAAAATTCGGTCTCGAAGACGGCTATGTCATCGTGCTGGATCGCCGTGTGACGGACTCCAGTGTTCAGGACAAAGGCTTCCTGCGGCAGCTGCTGGGCAACATCGGCCAATTCAGCCCGTCGAACATCCCGGGGGCCAGCTAATTTCCGGCCGCCGGTTGAAAGCTTCACACGGCGGTCACACTATTGGTGCATGGGATCAGGCAGATCGCAATCGGTGAGAAACCGTGGAGGATGCGACCATGGCCGATGATATTTTGTTGGACAAAGGCCGCTTCCGCGCGCGCCTGGCGCGGTGTCCCGAGGACGTGCGGGCGGCCCAGAATCTTCGTACTCTTGCATTCCGAACAGCCGAGACGGATCGGGACGACTTCGACGTTACCTGCGCCCATGTTCTGGTCGAGGATTCGCAGGCAGGTGGCCAGTTGGTCTGCTGTTTTCGGATGCTGGTCATGGACAGCGGCAGCGAAATCAGCCGCAGTTATTCGGCCCAGTTCTATGACCTTTCCGCTTTGCAGAGCTTTGATGGGCGCATGGTGGAAATGGGGCGGTTCTGCATCCATCCGGATTGGACGGACCCCGATATCCTGAGAGTAGCCTGGGGCGCGATGACGGCCTTCGTCGACCGCAACGGGATCCAGTTGCTGTTCGGATGCTCGTCCTTCGCAGGAACCGAGACTGCGGAATACCTGGATGCCTTCGCGATGCTCAAACATCGCCACCTTGCGCCCAAACGCTGGTTGCCGCGGGTCAAGGCGCCGGACGTGTTCCGCTTTGCCGCGCGGCTGCGGCGGCGCCCGGATGCCAGAAAGGCCATGCTGCGAATGCCGCCGTTGCTGCGTACTTATCTTATGATGGGCGGCTGGGTCAGCGATCATGCGGTGGTAGACCGCCAGCTGAACACGCTGCATGTCTTCACCGGTGTCGAGATCGGCGCGATTCCCGCGGCGCGGAAACGCCTCTTGCGGATGATCGCGGGCTGAAGCCGCGCTGCTGGCAAAAGGTGAGGTTGGGGCGTTGACGCCCAATGCCTGCCGGTTTAGCTGGCGCTTATGGCACGTATTCCTTTGTTGCAGATGTCCGGTATCTCGCTGACCTTCGGGGGCGAGCCGGTGTTTTCCGACCTTGACCTGGTGGTTCAGCCCGGCGACCGCGTTGCGCTGGTCGGGCGGAACGGCTCGGGCAAATCCACCCTGATGAAGGTCATGGCCGGTCTGGTCGAACCGGACCGGGGCGACATTGTGGTGCCGCCCGGCAAATCCGTGGGTTACATGGAGCAGGACCCGACGATGGAGGGCTTTGCCACGCTGGGCGATTATGCGGCCAGCGGGCTGGAACCCGGCGAGCTGTACAAGGTGGAACGGGCCGGGGAAGGGCTGAAATTCGACCCCTCGCGCGCGGTTCAGACTGCCTCGGGCGGGGAACGGCGCCGCGCGGCGCTGGCCAAGCTGATGGCCGAGGCCCCCGATTTGATGCTGCTGGACGAGCCGACCAACCATCTGGACATCGAGGCCATCGGTTGGCTCGAACGTGAACTGGGCGCGACGCGGGCGGCTTTTGTCCTGATCTCGCATGACCGCGCATTCCTGCGGGCGCTGACCCGGGCGACATTGTGGATCGACCGCGGTGTGGTCCGCCGACAGGAGCAGGGGTTCGAGGCCTTCGAGGCCTGGCGCGACAAGATCTGGGAAGAGGAAGACCAGCAACGCCACAAGCTGGACCGGCTGATCAAGTCCGAGGCGCGTTGGGCGGTCGAGGGGATCAGCGCCCGCCGCAAGCGCAACCAGGGCCGGGTGCGGGCGTTGCAGGCCCTGCGGGCCGAACGCGCGGCGCAGATCAAGCGTCAGGGGTCGGCGGCCATGTCCTTGGAGACCGGTCCGAAATCCGGGCGCAAGGTGATCGAGGCGCGCGGCATCAGCAAGGCGTTCGACGGCAAGCCTATCGTGCGTAACCTGGACCTGCTGGTGCAGCGCGGCGATCGGGTGGCCTTTGTCGGGCCGAATGGTGTGGGCAAGACGACGGTTCTGAAGATGCTGCTGGGCGAAGTGGAGCCGGACGAGGGGGCGGTGACGCTGGGCACCAACCTCGAAATCGCGGTTTTCGACCAGACCCGCGCGCAGCTGGACCCCGAGATGACCCTGTGGGACAGCCTGACCGGCGACCCCGAGATGCGCGTCTCGGGCAAGGCCGATCAGGTGATGGTGCGCGGCCAGCCCAAGCATGTGGTCGGCTACCTCAAGGAGTTCCTGTTCGACGAACGGCAGGCAAGAGCGGCCGTCAAGTCCTTGTCGGGCGGCGAAAAAGCGCGGTTGCTGCTGGCCAAGCTGATGGCGAAACCGTCGAACCTGCTGGTGTTGGACGAACCGACCAACGACCTAGATATCGAGACGCTGGACCTGTTGCAGGAGTTGCTGGACGACTATGACGGCACCGTGCTGCTGGTCAGTCACGACCGGGATTTCCTGGATCGCGTGGCGACCACCACGATCGCGATGGAGGGCAACGGCCGCGCGACCGTCTATGCGGGCGGCTGGTCGGACTATGTCGCGCAGCGCGGCGATCTGGTCGAGAAAAAGCCTGAGAAAACAAAAGAGAACAAGCCGAAGGTCAAGCAAGAATCCAAGCCGAAAACCGGCCTGTCCTTTTCCGAAAAGCACCGGCTCGAGAAACTGCCCGCCGAGATCGCGCGGCTGGAAGCCGAGATCGCCAAGCTGGAGGAACTGATGTCGGACCCCGAGCTATTCACCCGCGAGCCGGTGAAATTCCAGAAGGCGACCGAAGCCCTTGTCGAGCGGCAGGAGAAGCTGGCCGCCGCCGAGGAGGAATGGCTGGAACTGGAAGAAAAGGCCGAGGCGGGCTGAGCCAATTCGTCTGTTTTGTACCGGCCCCGGGACGGAGGTCTTCCGTTTTGTACGAAACGAAAATGGCCGGCCCGGACGAAGATCGACCGGGCCGGAAATCGTCAGTGAGGGTCAGCGCATCCGCAGGGCGCCGTCGATGCGGATGACTTCGCCGTTCAGATAGCCCATCTCGACGATGAATCCGGCCAGCCGGCCATATTCGCGCGGGTCGCCCAGGCGGGCGGGGTTGGGCACGTCGGCGGCCAGCTGCTGCTGCACCTCTTCGGGTAGGCCGGCGAGCATCGGCGTCATGAAGATGCCGGGCGCGATGGTCATCACCCGGATCCCGGTCGAGGCCAGGTCGCGCGCCATCGGCAGCGTCATGCCCACAACACCGCCCTTGGACGCCGCATAGGCCGCCTGACCCTTTTGCCCGTCAAACGCGGCAATCGAGGCGGTGTTGATGATCACACCGCGCGCGCCATCCGACTCGGGGTCATTCTTGGCCATTTCGACGGCGGCCAGACGCGACACGTTGAAGGTGCCCACCAGGTTGATGTCGATGGTGCGCTGGAAGGCGTCCAGTGGGTGCGGGCCGTCCTTGCCGACGGTCTTGATGCCATAGGCGATGCCGGCACAGTTCACGCAGGCGGTGATCTTGCCCATCTTCTCCATCGCCAGCGCAATGGCCGCAGCCACCGAGTTCTCGTCCGTCACGTCGGTCTGGGCGAAATGTCCGCCGATCTCGGTCGCGACCTGCGCGCCACGCTCGGCATCGCGGTCGAGGATGGTGACCTGCGCGCCGTTCTCGGCAAAGTAACGTGCGGTGGCCTCTCCGAGGCCCGAGGCGCCGCCGGTGATGACGGCGGCGGTGGTGGACAATTGCATGGCGGGCTCCTCCCCAGTGATCTGAACGTTCGTTCAAATAATCCGAGATGGCCCGTCCTGTCCAGTCGGCAGTGACTCAGTCCAGCCGGCTGCGCTGCTGCATCGGGGTGACGCCAAAGGCGGCGCGGTACACGCGTGAGAAATGGCCGGGGCTTTCGAAGCCGCAGGCAAAGGCTACGTCGGTGACCGAGGATTCGGTCTGCAACAACAGGTTGCGCGCGCGGTCCAGCCGCAGTTCCATGAAGTATTTCTTGGGCGAGGCGTTGAGGTATTTGCCGAAGAGCCGTTCCAGCTGGCGGGTCGAGATGCCGATCTGTTCGGCGATCACCGCCGGCGAGATCGGGTCGTTGATGCGGTCGGCCATGATCTGGATCGCCTTGGCCAGATGCGCGTTGCGCATGCCGTTGCGCGATTGCAGCGACACACGCTGATCGGCGGTCGCGTTGCGCACGGCGTTATAAACCATCTGGTCGGCGACCGCGATCGACAGGTCCTGCCCGTGGTCGCGCTCGATCAGGTGCAGCATCAGGTCGGCCGTCGCCGTGCCGCCCGAGGCGGTCATGTGCTTTTCATCAGCCACGAAGACGCTGCGCACCAGGTTCACGTCCGGGAAAGCTTCCATGAAGGCGTCGTGATATTCCCAATGGATTGCCGCCTGCATCCCGTTCAGGAACCCGGCCTCGGCCAGCAGCCACGCGCCCGAACACAGCGCCCCGATGGCCGTTCCGCGCGCCCGTTCGCGGCGCAGCGCGGCCAGCAGGGGGCGGCTGACGTGATCGCGCATGTGGATGCCTGACAAAACGAAGATCTGGTCGCATTTCGGCAGGTCCGTCAGCCCGCCATGCACCAGCGTTACGGACCCGTTCGAACACACCGCCTGCGCGCCGTCCTCCGAGGCGAAGGACCAGCGGTACAGCTCCTCGCCGCTGACCCAGTTGGCGATGCGCAGCGGTTCGACCGCGCAGGAGAAGGCCAGGTGCGAGAACTCGGGAACGAGGATGAAACAGAAATGTTGCGGGTGGGTCATGCGCTTAGTCTATCACGGGCGGTCAGGCTGATTGTGTACAAGTTGCATTTTATCGGGCAAGAGCAGGGGCGACATCCTGGGTGTCGCGATTCGACCAAAGCGAAGGTTGGGGATGAAAGACGACACGAAAAGCCGCAAGGCGGCGCTGGCCGCGCATCTGAAGGCGGCGGTGATGACGCTGAAACTGCGCCCCGGCGATGACCTAGACGAGGCGCAGCTGTCCGAGGCGTTCGGCCTGTCGCGCACGCCCCTGCGCGAAGTGTTCCGGCATCTGGCCGGGCTGGGTTATCTTGAACTGCGTGAAAACCGGGGCGCGCGGGTGGCGCAGATGTCCTATGCCACGCTGCGCGATTTCTTCCTGGTGGCGCCGATGATCTATGGCGCGGTGCTGCGGCTGGCAGCGCAGAACGCGACAGGTGACCAGATCGACCGGTTGAAGGCGGCGCAGGCGGCGTTTCGGGAAACGCTGCGGGCGGGCTCGGCCGAAGATCGCGCGCTGGCCAACAACCAGTTCCACGAGATCACCGGCGAGATGGCGGCGAATGTCTACCTGCTGCCGTCGTTTCAGCGCCTGCTGATCGACCATGCGCGTATCGGCATGACCTTCTACCGCCCGGATCAGGCGGGGATGGGTGAAAGCCTGGATCTGGCCTGCGACCAGCATGACGCCATCATCGCCGCGATCGAGGCGCGCGACGAGGCGGCGGCGGGGCAGCTGGCGGCCGATCACTGGGCGCTGTCGCGCGATCAGATCGAACTGTTCGTGACGCCGGCCGGTCTGGACCTGCCGCTGGGCTCGGTCGAACGCGGATAGAAAAACGGCCGCCCGAAGGCGGCCGTCGTATTCGGGGTCAGGCGGTTCAGCCCAGCTGCACCAGCGCGTGCCGTTTCTTGCCGGCGCTCAGCTTGATGGGCGAGGACAGGGCCGCCGCGTCGATCATCAGCCCGGCATCGGTCAGCGGTGCGTCGTCCAGACGGGCGCCGTTTTCCGAAATCAGGCGCTTGGCCTCCTTGCCCGATTTCGCCAGGCCAGACTTCACGATCAGCTGCACGACCGATATGCCATCGCCCAGATCTTCGGCGGTCAGGGTCAGGGTGGGCAGGTCGCCGCCCACGCCGCCCTTTTCGAACACCTCGCGCGCGGTGGCCTCGGCCTTGGCCGCGGCCTCGGAACCGTGCAGCAGGGTCGTGACCTCGTTGGCCAGACGGATCTTGGCCTCGTTGATTTCGGACCCCTGCAGCGCGCCCATGCGGTCGCATTCGTCCACCGGAAGTTCGGTGAAGATCTTCAGGAAGCGGCCCACGTCGGCGTCAGTAGTGTTGCGCCAGAACTGCCAGAACTCGTAAGGCGACAGCATGTCGCCGTTCAGCCAGATGGCGCCGCCCTGGCTTTTGCCCATCTTGCGCCCGTCGCTGGTGGTCAGCAGGGGCGTGGTCAGGCCATAGATCTCATGATCCAGCACTCGGCGCGTCAGGTCGATGCCGTTGACGATGTTGCCCCACTGGTCAGATCCACCCATCTGCAGGATGCAGCTGTAACGACGGTTCAGTTCCAGAAAGTCATAGGCCTGCAGGATCATGTAGTTGAACTCGAGGAACGACAGGGATTGTTCCCGGTCCAGCCGCGATTTCACCGATTCAAAGGACAGCATCCGGTTGACCGAAAAATGGCGCCCGATGTCCCGCAGGAAATCGAGATAGTTCAGATCGTCCAGCCATTCGGCATTGTTCAGCATCAGCGCGCCGGTGTCGCTGTCGTCATAGGACAGGTACTTGTCGAACACCTTCTGCATGCCGGCGATGTTGGCGTCGATCTGCTCGGGGCCCAGCAAGGGGCGTTCGTCCGAGCGGAACGAGGGATCGCCCACCTTGGTGGTGCCGCCCCCCATCAGGGTGATCGGCTTGTGCCCCAGCTTCTGGAACCAGCGCAGCACCATGATGTTCATCAGATGCCCGACATGCAGGGACTGGGCGGTGGCGTCATACCCGATATAGGCTGTCTGCACCCCGCTTGTCAGAGCATCGTCAAGGCCCTGATAATCGGTGCAATCGGCCAGAAAGCCGCGCTCGATCATCGTGGCGATGAAATCCGATTTGGGGTGATACGTCATGTCTTGCCTCGGGGTTGAATTGCGGGGCACGTTATAGGCGGCGAACGAGGGAAGGAAAAGGCCATGAATAAGGCCCGAGGCAAAGTTGGGGCAGTGCGGGCACTGGGGGCCATGTCGGGCACCTCGCTCGATGGGGTCGATGCGGCGGTGGTGGAAACCGACGGGCGGCAGATCCTGCGGTTCGGCGACAGTGCCTACCGGCCCTATACCGAGGACGAGCGCAAGCTGCTGCGCGCCGCGCTTGGCAAATGGAGCGGACCCGAGGTGCACGCCGCCGAAGATCTGGTGACCCGCGCCCATGCCGAGCTGCTGTCGGAATTCGAGGACGTGGAACTGATCGGCTTTCACGGCCAGACCCTTGCGCATGAGCCGCGCGGCAAGGGCACGTTGCAGGTAGGCGATGGCGAGGGGCTGGCGGTTGCGCTGGGTGTGCCCGTGGTCTGGGATTTCCGCAGTGATGACGTGGCCATGGGCGGCGAGGGCGCGCCGCTGGCGCCGTTTTTCCACTTTGCCTGCGCCAAGTATGTCGGGGCCACGGCGCCCTTGTGCTTTTTGAACCTGGGCGGTGTCGGCAACCTGACCTATGTGGACCCGTCCTTTGACGGACCCGAGGCGCCAGGTGCGCTGTTGGCCTTTGACACCGGCCCGGCCAATGCGCCGATCGACGACCTGGTGCAGGCGCGTCTGGGCCTGCCGATGGACCGCGACGGCGCGCTGGCCCGGCAGGGAACGGTCGAGACCGGAGCGCTGGAGCTGTTTCTGGCCGAGCCGTATTTCAACCGTCTGCCGCCCAAATCGCTGGACCGCAACGATTTCGCCGAAATGATCGGCCTGGTGAAGGAATTGAGTGACGCCGACGCCGTCGCCACCCTGACTGGCATGAGCGCCGCCGGGGTGGTGCAGGGGATGGAGCATTGCCCCAAACCGCCCGCGCGGGTGCTGGTCACCGGCGGCGGGCGCAGGAACCCGGTCTTGATGGAGATGCTGCGCGTGGCGATGGACTGCCCGGTCGATCCGGTCGAGGCCGTAGGTCTGGATGGCGACATGCTTGAGGCGCAGGCCTTTGCCTATCTGGCGGTGCGCGTGGCGCGGGGGATGCCGACCTCTTGCCCCGGCACCACCGGTGTCAAGGCGTTGGTCGGCGGGGGCACGGTCAGCCGGGTGTCGCAGGGCGCACCGCGCTGAAACGCGGCGAAAAATGATCCTGCCAAGGCGCTCGGGCGTAATTGTAGCAGTAGCCACAACAATGCCGGAGATGAAGATGATCGGTTCCCTTGTCAAAAATGCGGCCGGTTGTGCCGCCGCGTTCATGCTCGCAGTGCCTGCCATGGCCGACGTGCAGGTTGAGTTCGTCGAGGGAGCGCCAAAGGACCGCTTCGTTCTTCGCAACGCCAGCGATTGCAGCCTGTCTGCTGCAACGGTGCGTCTGGATTTGTCCTCGTCGCAGGGCGGGCTGATCTTTGATGTCACCGGTGCGGGGGCAGGGGTTGAAGTATTTCAGCCCTTTGAAATGGTTTCGGGGTCCGAGTTTCTGAACGGGTTGCCTCAGGTTCAGGACGGGCAGTCAATGGTCGATCTGGACATCCGTGCCATGCCGCCCGGTGCGGAAATCGCCTTTACGATCGACGTGGATGACACGGGCGGCGGACGCGAGATCACCGTGTCGGGGGCCGAGATTCAGGGCGCGACGGTCTCTCTGGAAGGCGCGCAAAACCCGCCGCGTGGCGTCTTTTCCTCGGCGGCCCGCGCGGCTATACCGGTAGGGACCTGCTGAGCGGCAGTGCACCTGCGGATGGAACCGGCATGACCAAGACCCTGACACGTATCGCATTTCTGGTTCTGGTAATGGGAGGCGGCATACTGATCGGCACTCTGACGGGGCCGGGGGAGTGGTATGCAAACCTGAACAAACCGGTCTTCAACCCGCCGGGCTGGGTGTTCGGCCCGGTCTGGACGGTTCTGTACGTGCTGATCGCGATGGCGGGATGGCGGCAGTTCGAACGCGACCGGGGATCGCCCGCGATGCGCCTGTGGTGGGCGCAGCTGGGCCTGAACTTCTTGTGGTCGCCCGCATTCTTCGTGCTGCACCAGCCTTGGCTGGCATTGGTAGTGATCCTGGCGCTGCTGGTGGTGATTGTTCTGTTCATCAAACACGTCCGCCCGGTGGATCGCGTTTCGGCATGGGCGTTCGTGCCCTATTTGGCATGGGTGGCGTTTGCGACTGTTCTGAACCTGTCGATCGCGGTCCTTAACTGACGCCAGCGGTGGTCAGAGCATCCACTCGACCGGCAGCCACCTGACGACGGCGGCAAGGCCGCGCTGGAACCGAGAGGTGTTCGGGTCGGTCTCAAAGGTCGTGGTCGTCCCGTCCTTGGTCTGCTGAACCCAGACCAGCCCACCGTCATCGTCCATCTCGACGCGATAGGCAAATTCCGGCTTGTCCAGTTGCCGGGCAAGATCTGTCGCGATCGTGGGGCTCTCGATCAGCAGGCCCATCTCGGTGTTCAGCCGGGCCGAACGCGGGTCCAGATTGTATGAGCCGATGAAGATCCTTTTGCCATCCGAGCCAAACACCTTTGCATGCAGGCCCGACGCGGAACCTGCAAGAATCTCGGGCAGGCTGCGTTCCTTGTGCTCGTCGCGCAACGCGCGCAGCTCCAGCAACTGAACCCCGCTTGCCAGCAGGTCGTCGCGATAGGCCATGTAAGCGGCATGAACCGGCATCACATCGGTCGCATCCAGTGAATTGGTCAGGACCCGGACTTTGACCCCGGATGACGCCAACCGCTCAAGCAACTCGGCCCCGCGGGGACCGGGAATGAAATAGGCCGAGACCAGATCGAGCGATATCTCAGAGCTTTCGGCAAAGGCGATGAGACGCTCGACCATGAGGTTCTCGTCCTCCACCTGGCCAAGCCCCTTGGCCGGGTCATCGACAAAAAGTTCGACCGCGCTCCATTCGAACGGCAGATCGCGGGCGGCGATGCGGTCGGCCAGTTCATTGTCGCGGATCGCCTTTTGGTATCCGGCCCCGGCCGCGGTCTGACGCGCGGCCTCGGCCAGCGCTTTCAGGCTTGGGTCGGTTGCATCGGGCAGGAACAACGCGGCATCATAGGCCGAGCCGCTGTTCCAAAAGGCATCGAACGACTCGGCTACCTCGTCCACGATCGGACCGATCGCGATGGTATCGACATCCAGATAGTGCGTCCCGGCCCCATAGTCGAAGTAGATGTCGCCGATGTTTCGGCCCCCGACAATCGTGGCCACGCCGTCCACCGTCATGGACTTGTTGTGCATGCGGCGGTTCAACCTTCCGAAATCGAACAGATAGGACAGCAGCTTGGGATTGCGCAGCGTGAACGGGTTGAAGATGCGGACATGGGCCGTTGGCATGGCATCCAGTTCAGCCAGAAGCGGGTCCAGCCCCGAGATGCCGTTGTCATCGACCAGGAGGCGCACGCGCACGCCTCGCTCTGCCGCCGCACGCAATTCGTCCAGCAGCATCAGGCCGGTCACGTCATCCTGCCAGATATAGTATTGGGCATCGATGGACGAGACCGCCTCACGCGCGAGAACGGCGCGTGCGGCAAATGCGGTATGCCCCTGACCGAGGGGGCGGACGCCATCCAGCCCGGGATTGCGCTGCATCGCCGGCTCGATGGCTTGGCCCAGCGGACCAGTCCAATCCGTCGGCTGCCGGTATGTCTGCTCCGAGAAATTGGTCTCGGGCAGCGGAAAGGCCAACCGCAGCCCAAGCACGACCAAGCCGAGGATTACGGCCACGGTCACCAAAGTCTTGATCAGCCGCATCGCGCCCTCGTCCTTGCCCAATCATACACAAGCGAACCTTGCCGCATCGGGCAGGGCAAGTTCAAGCATGGTTCAGCAAGGACTGAAGGTTTAGCCTCTGGGAATGTCGAACTCCGGAGGCGCCAGTTCGAACCCGTCGAACTGGAACCCTGGCGAGACGGTACAGCTGACCAACGTGTAGTCCCCAGTGCTGCGGGCGGCCTGCCAATGTCCGGCGGGTACGATGACCTGCGGCGTACCTTCGCTCAGGTCAGGGGACAGCATGTGATCGCTTGCAGGCCCGGTATCGGTTTCGCTGATCGACAGGATCAGCGGCGCGCCGGCGTGAAACAGCCAGATCTCGGTCGCATCGACCCGGTGCCAGTGGCTGGCCTCGCCCTGTTTCAGCAGGAAATAGATGCAGGTCGCGGTGGGGCGGCCGTTGTTGTCCGCGCGCCAGGTCTCGGCATACCAGCCGCCTTCGGGGTGGGGCTGCAGTTGCAGGTGGTCGATGATCTGGTCGGCGGTCATGGCGAGCCTTTCACGGCGATGGGATTTGGTGCTGGCAATACTGCGCACAGATCATATGTTTGCGCCATGACCCTGACGATCCCCTTCGACAATTCCTATGCCCGGCTGCCCGGCGCCTTTTATGCGCGCCAGTCGCCCGAACCCGTGCGCGCGCCACGGCTGTTGGCTTTCAATGATGATCTGGCGCGGGTGCTGGGCATCTCGCCCGGCGACGCGCAGGACATGGCCGAGGTTTTTGCAGGCAATACCCTGCCTGACGGGGCCGAGCCGCTGGCGCAGCTGTATTCCGGCCACCAGTTCGGCAACTACAACCCGCAGCTGGGCGACGGGCGCGCGGTGCTGCTGGGCGAGGTTGTGGGCACGGACGGGATCCGCCGCGACATTCAGCTCAAGGGCTCGGGGCGCACGCCGTTCTCGCGGCAGGGCGACGGGCGGGCCTGGCTGGGGCCGGTTCTGCGTGAATATGTCGTGTCCGAGGCGATGCACGCGCTGGGCATTCCCACCACACGCGCTTTGGCGGCGGTGGAAACCGGTGAGGTCGTGCTGCGCGAAGGCCCGATGCCCGGCGCGGTGCTGACCCGCGTGGCGCAGAGCCATCTGCGGGTGGGTACGTTCCAGGTATTCGCCGCACGCGGCCAGATCGCCGATCTACGGCGGCTGACGGATTATGCCGTTGAACGCCATTACCCGGACGCCGTCGGGCCGATGGGCCTGCTGCGCGCCGTGCGTGACGCGCAGGCCGCGTTGATCGCGCAATGGATGGCGGTGGGTTTCATCCACGGGGTGATGAACACCGACAACTGCGCCATTTCGGGCGAAACCATCGACTATGGCCCCTGCGCCTTCATGGACGGCTATCATCCGAACACCGTCTACAGTTCGATCGACCGGATGGGGCGCTATGCCTATTCCAACCAGCCCGAGATTGCGGTGTGGAACCTTGCACAGCTTGCGACGGCGCTGATCCAGCAGATCGAGGACAAGCAGGCCGCCGTGGAAGAGGCGACCGAGATCGTACATGCCATGCCCGAATTGATGCAGCAGCACTGGCTGCGGCGGTTCCGGGCCAAGATCGGCCTGACCACCGAGGAGGATGGCGACCTTGCACTGATCTCGGACCTGCTGACGCGGATGGCGCAGAATCAGGCCGATTTCACCAATACCTTCCGCGCGCTGGGCAGCGATGCGACGCGGGACCAGTTCACCGATCCGGCGGCCTTTGACGGCTGGGCCGAGGGGTGGCGCGCGCGACTGACGCGCGAGGCGGACCCGGCCGCGGTGATGCTCGCGGCCAACCCGGCCTTTATCCCGCGCAACCACCGGGTCGAGCAGATGATCCAGGCTGCCGTTCAGGGCGACTATGCCCCGTTCCACCGGCTGAACGCGGTGCTGGCCCGGCCCTATGACGACCAGCCCGACGCCGCCGATCTGAGGCGCCCGCCCACGCAGGACGAGGTGGTGCATGCCACCTTTTGCGGCACCTGAGCGGGTTTCGGCATCTGTGCTGAACTATCGGCTTGCGTCCGGGCGCGATCCTGCGAATCCTGACGGGGTACAACCGTAGAAAACCGATGACCACTTTGCCCAAGCTGCGCCTTGCCAGCTACAACATCCAGAAATGCGTCGGACTGGATCTGCGACGCCAGCCGCAGCGCATCCTGCAGGTGCTGGACCGGCTGGGCGCCGATATCGTGGTGCTGCAAGAGGCCGACAAACGCCTGCCGCCGCGCCCGGCGGCGCTTCCGCATTTCATGCTGGACGAGGCCGGGTGGAAGATCGTCGATCTGGGCGGTGCGGGCAGTCTGGGCTGGCATGGCAACGCGGTGATCTGGCGGGGAGACCACATCCGGGTGCGCCGCGCCGCGCATCACGATCTGCCGGGGCTGGAGCCGCGCGGAGCGGTCCGGGTCGAATTCGACACGCATATCGGGCCTTTGCGGGTGATGGGGATGCATCTGGGGCTGTTCTCGGCGTGGCGCCGCCAGCAGATCATCCACCTGCGGCAGGACGGCCGCGCGCTGGACCGGATGCCTACCGTCTGGGCTGGGGATTTCAACGAATGGTCACGCCAACCGATTCTTGACCGTCTGGCTCCCGACATGCGGTTCCTGCCGCCTGTGCCCAGCTTTCCCGCCGCGCAGCCTCTGGGCGCGCTGGACCGGATCGCGCTGGGCGGTGGGCTCGAGGCGCTGGCCCACGGCGTGCACGGGGAACGGCCCGCGCATATCGCCTCGGACCACCTGCCGGTCTGGGCCGATCTGCGGCTGGCGGGCTAAGGCGCAGCGGGCGCAAATCACAGTGGCGAAATCTGCGCGGACGTACTAAGACAGAAACCCGAACGGATTCTGGGGGATGACATGGCGGACACGATCATCGCGCGTTGCGAAGCCAAAGGCCTGCGCATGACCGGCCAGCGTCGAACCATCGCACAGGTACTGCAGGACAGTGATGATCATCCCGATGTCGAGGAACTGTACGCACGCGCCTCGGCGCTGGATGCGGGCATTTCGATCGCAACCGTCTATCGCACCGTCAAACTTTTCGAAGAGGCCGGCATTCTCGAACGGCTGGAATTCGGCGACGGGCGTGCGCGCTATGAGGACGCCGAGCGCGACCACCACGATCACCTGATCGACATGAACTCGGGCGAGGTGATTGAATTCGTGGACCCCGAGATCGAAGCCCTGCAGGAAAAGATCGCCTCGAAGCTGGGCTATCGCCTGAAAGGTCATCGGCTGGAGTTGTACGGAGTTCCGCTGGACAAGGACTGATCCGGCCGGGACACATCACCAAAAGCGATTGGTCATCTAAAATCTATTCATGGTTCCAAGCCCTCTTCGCGCTTGCCACGGCGGCGCGATCCGGGTCTTCTGCGTTGCGACGCGGCAATTAGGCCGTACGAAATCAATAGGCAATGACATGAACAACGCGAACGGCATCCTGCTGGTCATCGGCGCTATGGCCGCCTTCACGCTTGAGGACATGTTCATCAAGCATCTGTCGGTCACCGTGCCGACCGGTCAGGTCATGATCGTGCTGGGGCTGTTCTGCGCGCTTGTCTTTGCCGCCATGGCCATCGTGACACGCAAACCGATCTTTGACTCGGCAGCCTGGCAACCGCTGTTCGTGATCCGCGCGTGCACCGAGGCGGTCGGGGCGCTGAGTTTTGTCACCGCCTTGTCCTTGGTCGACCTGTCGACCGTTGCGGCCGTGTTCCAGGCGATGCCGCTGGTGGTCACGATGGGGGCCGCTCTCTTCCTGCGCGAGCAGGTCGGCTGGCGCCGTTGGAGCGCAATCGGCGTTGGGTTCATCGGCGTTCTGATGATCATCCGCCCCGGTCTGGACGGGTTTCGGCCCGAGGCTCTGTTCGTGGTGGCCAGCGTCATCGCCATTGCCGCGCGGGACCTGATCACCCGCCGGCTGGACGCGCGCGTGGCCTCGGCCGTGGTGGCGTTGCAGGCCTATGCGGCGGTCGCCATTGCCGGCGGCGTGCTGATGCTGACCTCGGCGCAGCCTCTGGCGCCGCTGCAGATGGGGCAGATCGGACCCTATTTCGGTGCCGTTGGTTTTGGTGTTCTAGGCTATCTGGGGATCGTGACCGCAATGCGCGTGGGCGAGGCCTCGGCCCTGACGCCGTTCCGCTATACGCGGCTGCTGTTTTCGATCTTGGCAGGGATGTGGATGTTCGGCGAACGGCCGGACCTGATGACCATGATCGGCGCGTCGCTGATCATCGGGTCGGGCATGTACACGTTCATCCGCGAACGGCGCATCGCGCGGTCCATGGCCCCGGCGGTCTGCTGACCTGTTGGCGCAAACACGCCGCTGTTGGCGCTAAAGGCCAGAAAATATGCGTGTTAGCGATAACGGACCCGGTTTACTTTTCCCCGCGTGCTGGTATGAGGCATGCAACCGAACGCATTTTCAGGGACCGGTATCATGAGCACCATCATCGACATCCACGCACGCGAAATCCTGGACAGCCGGGGCAACCCCACCGTCGAGGTGGACGTGGTTCTGGAAGACGGCACCATGGGCCGGGCGGCCGTGCCTTCGGGCGCATCGACCGGCGCCTATGAGGCGGTTGAAAAGCGCGATGGCGACAAGTCCCGTTACATGGGCAAGGGCGTGCTTGAAGCCGTGGCCGCCGTGAATGGCGAGATCGCCGAAGAGCTGGTGGGCTTTGACGCGACCGAGCAGGTGGCGATCGACGCCGCGATGATCGAGCTGGACGGCACCCCCAACAAGGCCCGCCTGGGCGCCAACGCAATTCTGGGCGTCTCGCTGGCGGTGGCCAAGGCGGCCGCGGATTTCACCACCCAGCCGCTTTATCGCTACGTGGGTGGTACCTCGGCGCGCGTCCTGCCGGTGCCGATGATGAACATCATCAATGGCGGCGAACATGCCGACAACCCGATCGACATCCAGGAATTCATGATCATGCCCGTGGCCGCCAGCAACATCCGCGAGGCGGTGCGCATGGGTTCGGAAGTGTTCCACACCCTGAAAAAGGAACTGTCGGCCGCCGGGCTGGCCACCGGTGTCGGCGACGAGGGCGGGTTTGCCCCCAACATCGCCTCGACCCGAGAGGCGCTGGATTTCATCCTCAAGTCGATCGAGAAGGCGGGCTACAAGCCGGGCGACGAGATCTATCTGGCGCTGGACTGCGCCGCGACCGAATATTTCAAGGATGGCAAATACGTTCTGGCGGGCGAGGGCAAGACGCTCAGCAGCGACGAGAACGTGGCCTATCTGGCAGCCCTGGTGAACGACTATCCGATCATTTCGATCGAGGATGGCATGTCCGAGGATGACTGGGACGGCTGGAAGGCGCTGACCGACGAGCTGGGCGGCAAGGTGCAGCTGGTGGGTGACGACCTGTTCGTGACCAACCCGGCGCGCCTGGCCGAGGGGATCGAGAAAGGCTGCGCCAACTCGATGCTGGTCAAGGTGAACCAGATCGGTTCGCTGACCGAAACGCTGCGCGCCGTGGATATGGCGCACCGGGCCGGCTACACCAACGTGATGAGCCACCGCTCGGGCGAGACCGAGGACGCCACCATCGCCGATCTGGCCGTGGCGACCAACTGCGGTCAGATCAAGACCGGCTCGCTGGCGCGGTCGGACCGGCTGGCCAAGTACAACCAGCTGATCCGCATCGAGGAATCGCTGGGCGAGGTCGCGGAATACGCGGGGCGTTCGATCCTTCGCAAGTAAGCCGCAAGCTGCTAGGCTGCCCCCGACATTGGCCGGGGGTCCTTTATGCTGAGTATCGTTGAACCAAAAACGCCGGACCAGTTTGATGCTGTCCGGCGTTTGTGTTGGGATTATCACGCCTATCTGCTGAGGCTGGATGAACGGTCGCGGCAGGTCGTGAACACGTTCTATCCACCCGAGAAATATGCGGCTGTTCTGTCCGCCATCGAGATCGAGCATATGCCGCCCAAGGGCGGGACCCGGCTGGCGATGCTGGACGGGCAGGCGGTGGGCTGCGGGATGTTCCAGACGATCGGTCCGGGTATCGCCGAGATCAAGCGCGTGTTCGTGACCGATGACGCTCGGGGCACTGGTGCGGGGTGTGCGATCATGCAGGCGCTGATCGCTCAGTGCCGCAAAGACGGGTTTGAGTTGATCCGGATGGACACCGGGAAACCGCTGGAAGCGGCGACTCGGCTGTATCTGTCTCTGGGGTTCAAGCTGCGCGATGCCTATTCGGATATACCCGAAATCGCCCAGGGTCAGCTGTTATTCTTCGAAATGTCGCTGACGGGTGACCCCGCTGAACCCAATGGAATTGCAGGGTAATCTCCCTTTAACCCGGAGTTCGGGGCAGGCAGGGAGAAAAAATGCAAACATAAATGTGATTATGTGTGAACTTGTTCCTACAAGTGCGACGTTGTCGGGCGTAGTTTGACGGTACAGCAGAAAAGGAGAACGTGATGTCCGCTTCAAGAATCCTTCTCGTTATTTCCGTGCTTTCCGTCGGGGTTCTGGCGGCCTGCGCAGGTCCTGACACTTACCCGATCACCGGCGAGCCGGTGTCGCAGAACGATCCGGTGCAAGAAATGTACTACAATCCCGGGCTGATCTTCCGCGGTGAATCACGCTAGAGCTTTTTGCTCATCAACATGTAACGGTCGCGCGGTTTGAAACCGGTCCGAAGGTAGAGTTTCTGCGCGGCCTCGTTGGTTCGATCCACTTCCAGATGCAGGGTCGTCAGGCCGGCCCCGGCCAGTGCTTTGGGCAAGTCCAATAGAACCTCGGTGGCAATTCCGCGGCCGCGAATGGCCGGCCGGATGTAGATTTCGTCCACGAACCCGTCCATCCCCCCGAACTCGACCGACCAACCAAAGGTCAGTATGATATAACCCAGCGGCGCGCGCGACGGGCCGATCAGATAGATACAGCCGTGCGGGATGCCTTCCAGCAGAGGCATCAGCGCATCGCGCCTTTGGTCGGGGTCCTGCTGGATCCCGGCCTCAGCGTGAAAGGCGGCGACCAGGCCCATCAGGCGATCAAGGTCCTCGGGGCGGGCAAGGCGCAGAGCGGCGCTCATAGCCGCGCCAGCCGTTCGGTCAGCAGGGCAAAGAACCCGTCGGCATCCACGTCGCCGATGAACAGCGCGTTGGGCGTGCGGTCGGTGACGCCCCACCAGTCGGCGACGGTCATGCCGAGCGTAAGGTCCGACTGGGTCTCGATTTCCACGTTCACATGGCGGCCCGAGAACAGCTCGGGCCGGATCAGATAAGCGGTCACGCAGGGATCGTGCAGGGGCGCACCTTCGCTGCCGTATTTTTCCTTGTCGAAACGTTCAAAGAAATCGGTCATTTCGGCGACAGCAATGCCGACCTTGGCGCCAAGGGCCCGGAACGCGTCATTGCGCGGTTTGGTGACCAGCGCCTTGTGCGTCACATCCAGTGGCATCACCACGATCGGAACGCCGGATTTGAACACGATATCAGCGGCCTCGGGGTCGACATGGATGTTGAATTCAGCGGTGGGTGTGATGTTTCCGACTTCGAAGTAAGCGCCCCCCATCAGCACGATTTCCTGTATGCGTTCAACAATGTCGGGCGCCTTTTGAAAGGCCGTGGCGATGTTTGTCAGCGGCCCCAGCGGGCAGAGTGTTACGGTGCCGGGATCCTGCGCGCGCAGAGTGTCGATGATGAAATCGACGCCATGCCCCTCGGCCAACGGCATCTGCGGGTCAGGCAGTACGGGGCCGTCCAGCCCGGTCTTGCCATGCACGTGCTCGGCGGTGATCAGCGGGCGTTTCAGCGGTCGATCGCAGCCCGCATGGACCGGAATATCGGTGCGACCGGCCAGTTCGCAGACGATGCGCGCATTCTTGGCCGTCAGTTCCAGCGGCACGTTGCCGGCGACGGCGGTGATGCCCAGCACCTCGATTTCGTCGGGGCTGGCCAGCGCCAGCAGGATGGCGACGGCGTCGTCCTGTCCGGGGTCGGTGTCGATGATGATCTTGCGCGCGGTCATGGGGCCTCCGGGGTCTTGAAGGGCGGAGACTGGCAATCCGCGCGCCGCTTGTCCAGCGGTTTCAGGCCCCTGTTCCGGTGGCCACCGGCGGGAGTTTGCCATTTGCCCGGTGTTCTTCGGTTTTCACCGCGTCCCACAGGGCGTCCATCTCCTCCAGAGTGCTGTCCGAAGGGGTCTTGCCACGCGCGGTCAGACGGGCCTCGACCTGCTCGAAGCGGCGGGTGAACTTGGCGTTGGCGCGGCGCAGCGCGGCCTCGGGCTCGATACCCAGATGGCGGCCGAGGTTGACGATCACGAACAGCAGGTCGCCAAATTCATCCTCAAGCGCGTCGGCGTCCCTCTGGTCGCGCGCCTCTGCCAGTTCGGCGGCCTCTTCTGTGATTTTGGCCAGCACATGGCTGACATCGGGCCAGTCGAAACCCACCCGCGCGGCGCGTTTCTGCAGCTTGTAGGCGCGCAGCAGGGCGGGCAGGTTCGCGGCCACGCCGTCCAGCGCACCTTTCTGCTCTTTGCCGGCGCGCTCGGCGGCCTTGATCGCCTCCCAGTCGCGGGTCTGTTGTTCGGCAGACTTGTCGCGGGATTCGTCGCCGAAGACATGCGGGTGGCGGGCCACCATCTTGTCGGACATGGTGCGCACCACGTCCTGAAAGGTGAAATGCCCGGCCTCTTCGGCCATCTGCGCGTGAAAGACCGACTGGAACAGCAGGTCGCCCAGCTCGCCCTTGAGCTCGTCCCAGGCCTGCCGTTCGATGGCGTCGGCGACCTCGTAGGCCTCTTCGATCGTGTAGGGGGCGATGGTGGCGAAATCCTGTTCGATGTCCCACGGGCAGCCGGTGTCCGGGTCACGCAGGCGGCGCATGATTTCCAGCAGCCGCTCGATTCCGGCGTCAGTATCGTGGATCAGTGGATTTTCAGCCATTGCGAAGCCCCTTGTTCCGGTGTCAGATGCATCCATCCCGCAGCTTGGATCAGGAGTCCACCCCCGATGCCCGTCGTCAACCGAATTGCCGATTACGCCGCCGACATGGCCGAATGGCGCCAGCACCTGCACACGATCCCGGAACTGGAGTTGGACTGCCATCAGACCGCCGCCTTCGTGGCCGAACGGCTGCGCGAATTCGGCGTGGACGAGCTGCACGAAGGGATCGCCCAGACCGGGATCGTGGCGATCATCAACGGGCAGGGCGACGGTCCCACGATCGGGCTGCGCGCCGACATGGATGCGCTGCCGATCGCTGAGGAAACGGGTGTGGACTATGCCTCGAAGACTCCCGGCATGATGCATGCCTGCGGGCATGACGGGCACACGACCATGCTGCTGGGCGCGGCGCGGTATCTGGCCGAGACGCGGAATTTCCGGGGCCGCGTGGCGTTGCTGTTCCAGCCCGCCGAGGAAGAGGGCGGCGGCGCCGATATCATGGTCAAAGAGGGTGTGATGGACCGGTTCGACATCGCTCAGGTCTATGCGCTGCACAATGCGCCGGGCTTTGCCGAGGGTGCTTTCTATACTACGCCCGGGCCGATCATGGCGGCGGTCGACACGTTCGACATCCACATTCAGGGCGTCGGTGGCCATGGCGCCATGCCGCACGAGACGCGCGACCCGGTCATGGCCGCCTGCGGAATCGCACAAGCGATCCAGACCATCGTCAGCCGCAACCATTATGCGCTGGACGACCTGGTGATCTCGGTCACCCAGATCCACACCGGGACCGTGAACAACGTGATCCCCGACACCGCCTATCTGAACGGCACCGTCCGCACCTTCGATCCGGCGGTGCAGCAGATGGTGATGACCCGCCTTGAGGAAATCGTGCAGGGGCAGGCGGCGTCCTACGGCGTTACGGCGACATTGGATTATGTCGTCGGCTATCCGGCCACGGTCAACGATGCGGACAAGACCGGTTTCGCCGCCGAGGTGGCGCGCGAAGTGGCAGGCGCCGATCGGGTGATCGCAAATTCGGGCCGCGAGATGGGGGCCGAGGATTTCTCGTACATGCTGCAGGAACGCCCGGGCGCCTATCTGTTCCTGGGGCAGGGCGACGGGCCGGGGCTGCATCACCCCAAGTACAATTTCAACGACGAGATCGCACCGGTGGGTGCCTCGTTCTTTGCGCGCATCGTCGAAAAGGCGCAGCCGTTGACCTGACGGTCCGGTCAATATCAGGAAGGAAACGGGCCAAAATGGCATTGGAAGACGCGAAAAATCAGGTCGATGAGGCCTTTACCAACCCCGACCTGAAGGGGTTGAGTTATGAAAACACCTTTGGCGGGGCCACATCCTTTCTACGGCGGCTCTACACCAAGAACCTGAAAGGCGTGGATATCGCCGTGACCGGCGTGCCGTTTGATCAGGCGGTGACCAACCGCCCCGGCACCCGTCTGGGCCCGCGCGCGATCCGCGAGGCCAGCGCGCTGCAATCACCCGATGCGCCTTATGGCTGGCCCTTCGATGCGCTCAGCGAGCTGGCGATCATCGACTATGGCGACATGGCCTATGACTATGCCAACATCCCGGCCTTTCCCGACACGCTGACCGATCATATCCGCACCATTCTGGCGGCGGATGTGGCCTCGGTCACGCTGGGGGGCGACCACTATATCAGCTTTCCGATCCTCAAGGCCTATGCCGAGAAATACGGCCCGATGTCGCTGTTGCAGTTCGACGCCCATACCGACACCTGGGCCGATGACGACATGAGCCGGGTGGACCACGGCACCATGTTCTACAAGGCGGTGAAGTCGGGAATCGTGGACCCGAAGCGCTCGGTTCAGGTGGGGATCCGCACCACCAACGAGGACACGCTGGGCGTCAACATCATCGATGCGCGCGAGGTCTATGAATCCGGCCCCGCCACCGTGGCGCAGAAGATCAAGGGCATTTTGGGCGACAGCCCGGTCTATCTGAGCTTTGACATCGACGGGCTGGACCCGGCCTTTGCCCCCGGAACCGGCACGCCGGTCTGGGGTGGGCTCAGCTCGATCCAGGCGCAGATCATTCTGCGCGACATCGCCGGGATCAACATCAAGGGCGGCGACGTGGTCGAGGTGTCTCCGCCGTATGATACGTCCGGTGCAACGGCGATTGCGGGGGCGCATGTGGCGACCCAGATTATCTGCCTGCTGGGATGGACCAAACTGGCAAAAGACGGGCGGCTTTAACCATTGGTTAGCCATGGTTTTGCTATGGCCGGTATCAGGTGAACCAAAGGGACAAGGGGCGCGCACGCCATGAGCCAATACAATCAACCCATCAGCGGCAATGATTTGGCGCGGTTTTCGGGCCCGAACACCTTCATGCGGTTGCCCGCGGCCGATACGCTGGCGGGGCTGGACGTGGCGGTGCTGGGCGTGCCTATGGACATCGGAACCTCATGGCGGTCCGGCACCCGGTTCGGCCCCAAGCAGATCCGCGCTGAAAGCGCGATGATCCGGCCCTACAACATGGCCACCTTCGCCGCGCCTTTCGACAGCCTCCAGATCGCTGATATCGGAGATCTGGCGATCAACACCTTCTCGCTGGCCGACAGCCTTCGGATCATCAAGGAAAGCTATGACGCGATCCTGGCGCAGGGCGTGATCCCGGTGGCGATGGGGGGCGATCATTCGATCACCCTGCCGATTCTGCGGGCCGTTGCCGCGAAACACGGCCCCGTTGCCCTGGTCCATGTGGACGCCCATGCCGACGTCAATGACGAGATGTTCGGTGAGCGCGAGACCCACGGAACCGTCTTCCGCCGCGCGTATGAAGAGGGGCTGATCGTGCCCGACAAGACCTTTCAGGTCGGTATCCGCGGCTCGGGCTATGCGGCCAGCGATTTCACCGAGGCCAAGGGCTGGGGGTTCCGGCAGTTTCCTGCGTGGGAGTTGTGGCAACAAAACCTGACTCAAATCGGAGCGTTGATCCGCAAGGAAATCGGCGAACACCCGGTCTATGTCACCTACGATATCGACAGCCTGGACCCGGCCTATGCCCCCGGCACCGGCACGCCCGAGATCGGAGGGCTGACCACGCCGCAGGCGCTGCAGCTGATCCACGCGCTTGGGGGCATGAACGTGGTGGGCTGCGACCTGGTCGAGGTCTCTCCACCCTATGATCCGTCGGGCAACACCGCGTTGACGGCAGCAAACCTGCTGTTCGAGCTGCTGTGCATCCTGCCCGGTGTGACGTCACGGTAAGCGGGGCCGGCAGGCCTTGCCCCGCACCGGCGGGCGGCTAGGGTTCTGCCGGAAGGTCTGATTGGAATGAAACGCATGGTTGTTTGGTTGGTTGTCGCCGCGGTTGTCGGGCTTGGCCTCTATGTGCGGCTGGCACCGGCCGATCCCGCGCGCTGGCATGTGCAGGTCGTGGCCGAGGCAGATCGTGACCTGCCCGGAGGCGTGATCCGCGTGGCGCAGACCGGGCCGGACGGCCTCGCGCGGCTGGACCAAGTGGCGCGGGCGACTCCGCGTACGACGGTGCTGGCCGGATCGGTGGATGAGGGCCTGATCACCTATGTGACCCGCAGCCGGGTGTTCGGCTTTCCCGACTACACCACCGCCCAGCAGGACGGCGACACACTGCGCATCTATGGACGGTTACGATTTGGCCGACGGGATTTCGACGTCAACCGGAGCCGGGTCGACGGTTGGCTGGCGGCTCTGCAGTCCTGAAGACAGGCACCCCTCTGACACCTCGCGCCACATCGGCACGTTCAGCGACATCTGGCACTGAGCCATGAACATGCGGCCATCGACCTGCAGGCAGACCATCTCGCCCAGTTCGACGCGGCTGCCGGATGTGTCGGTGCAATAGCAATCCTGCACCTTGCCACCGGGGCCGATGACATCGGCCAGACCGGGCGTTGCGCAGACAATCAACAGGGCAATGATCCGTTTCATGCGCATAGCTTAGCACAAGCCGGGGCCTTGACCAAAGCCGTCGGATGATAGACACCGCCCCAATGATCCCCGAAGAACGTCTTGAACAGATCACTCAGCGATTCCAGTACCTCGAAGCGGCCATGTCCGATGGCGCCTCGGGCGGGGATATCGCGGCTTTGGCCAAGGAATATTCCGACCTCAAGCCGGTGGTCGAACAGATCGCAGCCTGGCGTCAGCTGCGGGCCGATCTGGCCGAGGCCGAGGCGATGCTGGGCGACCCCGACATGAAAGAGCTGGCCGAGGAGGAGATCCCGCAGCTCAAGGCGCGCATCCCCGAGGTCGAGCATGCGCTGCAACTGGCGCTGCTGCCCAAGGACGCGGCCGATGCGCGGCCGGCGATGCTGGAGATCCGCCCCGGCACCGGCGGCGACGAGGCGGCTTTGTTCGCGGGCGACCTGCTGCGGATGTATCAGCGCTATGCCGAGGCGCGCGGCTGGCAGCTAGAGATCATCGAAGAACAGCAGACCGAACTGGGTGGTATCAAGGAAGTGGTGGCCCATATCAAGGGCGACAACGTTTTTGCCCGGCTGAAATACGAATCCGGCGTGCACCGCGTTCAACGCGTGCCCGAAACCGAAAGCGGTGGGCGCATCCACACCTCGGCGGCGACCGTGGCGGTTCTGCCCGAGGCCGAGGACGTGGACATCCAGATCGACCCCAATGACCTGCGTATCGACACGATGCGAAGCTCGGGCGCAGGCGGACAGCATGTGAACACCACCGACTCGGCGGTGCGGATCACGCACCTGCCCACGGGAATCGTGGTGACCAGTTCCGAGAAGTCGCAGCACCGCAACCGCGAGATCGCGATGCAGGTGCTCAAGACGCGTCTCTATGACCTCGAACGTCAGCGGATCGACAGCGAACGCTCGGCCGACCGGGCCAGCCAGGTGGGGTCGGGCGACCGCTCCGAGCGCATCCGTACCTATAATTTCCCGCAGGGCCGGATGACCGATCACCGGATCAACCTGACGCTCTACAAACTCGACCAGATCATGCAGGGCGATCTGGACGAGGTGATCGACGCGCTGACCGCCGATGATCAGGCGCGCCTGTTGGCGGAGATGGCGCAATGATCGCGGCGCTGACAGCGGCACAGGCCATGGTGGCCGCCACCGCGCGCCTGCGGGCCGCAGGTGTGGACGACCCGGCGCGGGACGCTAGGGTCCTGCTGGCCCATGCCGCCCGGATCGAGGCCAGCCGCGTGACCCTGATCGCTCCCGAAGAGCTCTCGCCCGAGATCGCCGAACGCTATGAGCAACTGGTGTCGCTGCGCGCGATCCGGGTTCCGGTTTCCCATCTGCTGGGTGAGCGCGAGTTTTACGGCCGACGCTTCCGCGTCAGCCGCGACGTGCTGGACCCGCGCCCCGAAACCGAGGCGCTGATCGAAGCGGCCCTGAGCCAGCCGTTTGACCGCGTGCTGGACCTGGGCGTCGGCTCGGGCTGCATCCTGATCACCTTGCTGGCGGAACGCACCAGCGCAACCGGGCTGGGCGTCGATCTGAGCGAGGCCGCCTGTCTGCAGGCCAGCGCCAATGCGGTGGCCCATGGGGTGCAGGATCGGGCAGAGATCCAGCGCTCGGACTGGTTTGAGAACATTGGCGGGTATTTCGACCTGATCGTTTCCAATCCGCCCTATATCGCGCTGGATGAGATGGATGGCCTGTCGCCAGAAGTACGCGAGCACGAGCCGCGTCTGGCTTTGACGGATGAAGCGGACGGGCTGGACGCCTATCGTCGGATTGCGGCCGGCGCCCCGGACCACCTTGTTCCCGGCGGACGACTTCTGGTGGAAATCGGCCCGACACAGGCGCAGGTGGTCAGCGCGTTGTTCGACGCGGCGGGGCTGGCGGATATCCGTGTCGTTCCTGATCTGGACGGGCGGGATCGGGTGGTAAGCGCTAGAATGCCGGGCTAGCCGCGGATTCTGAGGCCGATTTACGCCGGTCGGGGTAAAAAACCCGGCATTTGGTGTATTAACCCCTTGTCTGCGCCGTCAGGACATGCTTACTCAGAGTAGTCAGCGCGGTTGACGCCCCTTCGGCGCACCCCTGACGCCAAGCCCAAAAAAGTCGACATCCCGTGACGGCACAGGCCACAGAGCAGCGCAGAATACGGGTGGATCGACAGTGCAAGACAAGGCTGACGTACAGTAAGATGAGATCCTCCAAATCCCGCTCGCGGGCAAAGAACAACCGCAATCGTCCCTCTGGTGGAAACGTCGTTAACCGGGTTTTCGACAGCTCGGGGCCCGAGGGCAAGGTGCGCGGCACGCCGCAGCAGATCATTGACAAGTACAACCAGCTGGCGCGCGATGCACAGCTGGCCAATGACCGCGTCGCTGCCGAAAACTTTCAGCAACATGCCGAGCATTACCTGCGCCTGCTGAGCGAGGCGCAACGCGAAATGGAAGCGCGTCGGGAAGAGCAGGAACGCCAGAACCGCGAGCGTCAGGCCGAGCGCGATCGGGAGCGGGCGGAACGGCAGGAACGTGAAGCCGCACGCCAGGCGGACCCGGCCGAGGCTCCGCAGCCGGACATCGTTGATCTGAACGCCGATTCGGATACTCCTGAATCCGGGCTTGTCGAGACGCCCGAAAGCGCGGGCGCCAAGGCCGAAGCGGCCGAGCGCAAGGACAAACCTGCCCGGAGACCGCGCGCACGCAAGCCTAAGGCCGTAGAAGAGCAGGCCCCCCAAGGCGGCGGTGATGCACCAGAGGCTGCCGAATAAGCCATAGCGGTTGCGCACAGAGTTCAAAGGCCCCGGTCAGAGATGTCCGGGGCCGTTTTCGTTCGGGATCAGGTTTTCTGCAGTTCCCGTGCCAGCGCACAGAAGGCCTCGAGCGAGACCTGCTCGGCGCGTTCGGTGGGTTTTATGCCGGCGGCTGTCAGACGGTCTTCGATATCGGGGGTCAACCCCTTGAGCGCTGCGCGCAGCATCTTTCGGCGCTGATTGAACGCAGCGGCCACGACGCGGGACAGGGTGTCGGCATCCGCCGGAAAGCGGGGTTCGGGCCGGGCGGTCAGGTGGACCACGGCGCTGCTGACTTTGGGCGGCGGGGTGAACGCTCCGGGGGGCAGGGACATGGCGATGCGCGCCTCGGCCCGCCACTGGGCCAGAATCGCCAGTCGGCCATAGGCCTTGGAGCCGGGCTGCGCCACGATGCGCTCGGCCACCTCGCGCTGGAACATCAGGGTCAGGCTCTGCCAGAAGGGTGGCCATTCCGGCGGGGTCAGCCAGCGCACCAGCAGTTCCGTGCCCACATTGTAGGGCAGATTGGCCGCCACGCGGATGGGCGGGGTCAGATGTTCAAGCGGATCGATTTCAAGAGCGTCGCCATTGATGACCTCGAGCCGCCCGGGATAGGCAGCGGCGATTTCCTGAAGCGCGGCGATGCAACGGATATCTTTTTCCACCGCCACCACCTTGCGCGCACCTTCGGCCAGCAAACCGCGGGTCAGGCCTCCGGGGCCGGGGCCGATCTCCAGCACGTCGCATTGGCTCAGGTCGCCGGCCTGCCGGGCGATCTTGGCCGTCAGGTTGAGATCGAGCAGGAAGTTCTGGCCCAGCGACTTGCGGGCCGAGAGCTGGTGCTTGGCGATGACCTCGCGCAGCGGGGGGAGGGTGTCGATTGCGCTCATGATCCGGTTACCGTGGCGCGAGGGGCAGGCGGTGCGCCAGAGAATTTTTGCCTCCGGCGGGGATATTTGGCGCCAGATGAAGGATCAAGTGCTTTGTGCCATGCGTTGGGCGAGTTTCAGCGCCTCGATCAGGCTGGTGGGGTTTGCGATGCCCTGTCCGGCGATGTCGAGCGCGGTGCCATGGTCGGGCGAGGTGCGGATGAAGGGCAGGCCCAGGGTCACGTTCACGCCACGGTCGAAGTCGAGGGTCTTGATCGGGATCAGCGCCTGATCGTGATACATGGCGATGGCGGCGTCATAGCGGGCGCGTGCGGCGGCGTGGAACATCGTGTCTGCCGGGTGCGGGCCGGTGACGGTGTAGCCCTCGGGGGTGAGATCGGCCAGCAGAGGGGCGATCCAGTCCAGTTCCTCGCGGCCCATCTTGCCACCCTCGCCGGCATGGGGGTTGAGCCCGGCCACCGCGATGCGAGGATGCGGGATGCCGAATTGGCGGCGCAGGCCGTCGGCGGTGATTGCGATCGTGTCGCGCAGCAGGTCGGGCGTGAGGCGCGAGGGCACCTGCGACAGTGGGATGTGGATCGTGGCGGGTACCACGCGGAGTTGCTCGCTGGCTAGCATCATCACCACGCGGGAACGGCCTGCCAGCGCCGCCAGAAATTCGGTATGGCCAGGATAGGCGAAATCGGCGCCGTCGATCAGGGCCTTCTTGTGGATCGGTGCCGTGCAGAGGGCCGAGGCCGCGCCCGATTGCACCAGTGACACGCCGGTTTCGATGGCGTCTATCACCGAAGGCGCATTGGCTGGATCGGGGTGGCCGGGCAGGTTCGGGGCCGGAAAGGTCAGCGGCAACACCGGCAGCGCCTCTGCGCAGATGTCAGCCACTTGGGCCGGGTCTACGATCTCGGTCGTGGGGATGTCGTCGGGCAGGTGACCGGCGTCGCCGATGTAAAAGAATGGGCAGCTGTCGCGCAATGCGGTCCAAGCCTTGGCGGCGATCTCCGGACCGATGCCCGAAGGTTCTCCGCAGCTGAGCGCGATGGGCGCGGTCATTGCTCGATGATGGTGGCGTCGGCGCGCAGTTGTTCGACGAGGCTGTTGGCGAATGCCTGCAGGCGTTGCTGCGTCAGCGCGTTGGCCACGTCCTCGCGCGACGTGTCCTCACCCAGATCGCGCGTCCGATTGCACAGCATGAGGAACACCAGCGTCTGGCCGTTGTTTCGGGTCAGAGAGGTCGACACCTCGTTTGGGTCCAGCTTGGCGAGTTCCAGCGCGATGTCGCGCGGGATTTCGGACGGACTTGCCGAGACCCGGTCGAGTACCTCGGGCGGTTGCCCCTTGGCGATGCCGTACAGGTCGTCGCAGGTATCCACCGTTTCCTTCAGTTCGGCGGCTCTTTGCAGTGTTTCGGGGCTGAGTCCGCCAGGCAGGTAATAGGCCGCATAGTCGATCTTGGAGAACCGCGGCGTGCTGGCGGCCACTTCTCGCAGGCCGCGCATCTGGAACAGGGCTACGGCGTTGGGCAGGCTCAGCGGGGCCGTGACCTCGCCATTCTTCAGGCCAAGGATAACCGGTTGCAGCGCCGGAGGCAGGTTGCTGACGTTCAACCAGTCCAGGCGTCCGCCATTTTCGCGTGTCGGCGCTGCCGAGTACTGCGTGGCGGCGGCCGAAAATGCATCGATGGTTTCGACACGGGCGATCTCGTCGGCCAAGGCTTCGGCCTGTGCCAAGGTTTGCGCATTCACGGGGATGATGATTTCGGACAGCAAAACCTGGAGACCGCCACCGCCGGTCTGACCCATTGCGCGGTCAATTTCGTCGTCTGTCGGACGGGCCTGAGAGATAAAGCGGGCGCTGACATAGTCGCGCCATGCCAGCTGGCTGGATACGTAGTCCCTCACGGTTTCCCGGTCGATGCCCGCGTCGGCCAATGCCTTCAGGAACTGATCCGGGGACAGCTGACCGCGCGAGGCGAATTCGTCGATCGCAACCTGAATGTCTTCGGGTGTGGGCTGGATGCCGGCTTCGCGCATGGCCTGTTTGCGCAGGCGTTCGTCGATCAGCGCCTTGCGGACTTCGGCCTCAGAGCTGCCCGGGATACCCAGAATTTCGAGAAACCGCTGGCGCTGATCCAGTTCGTACCAGGTGACGATATCCTGATTCACGCGGATAGCCGGTGAAAACAAGCTTTGCGCGGGGGCTTGCTGAGGCGCAACTGTCAGCATGGCGACCGCGAGGCCGGGCGCAAATACCGTCAGCCAACGGGAACGAAAGAACCTGGAAAAACCTGAAATCAGCTGCATTTTCTTTTATACTTCTTGCCCCCGCCTTCAACGGCGTATCCTGTCAGTGCAACGGTAAAGCCGAATTCCGTCGAAGGCTCAATACTTGATGTCGAAGTATATCGCCGGCTGACGGACATGTTAACCTGCACACATTCATTTTCATACGTCACACCCAAGCCCAGCCGCAGCGGTTCGGATTCTGCCAGATCATAACGGGCCAGGGCGTTGGCTCTCCAGTTTTCATCCAGTCGTTGACGTGCGGTCAACCGTATCTCGGATGTCTCCATGTCAAGGTTTTCGGCCGGGTCCGGCTGCTGCCAGATATAGCTTCCGCCCAGTTGGGTCCCCTCGTTGGCCCAGGTTCCGCGCAATTCAGCCTTGGTAAAGCTGAAATCTCCATCCATCAATCCGCGTGCGGCCAGTGTAAGGCCATTGTTCGTCTTGATCTGCCCTGCCAGCAGCAGGTCGGACGAAGTTCCCTGCAGGCCGGACGTAGCGGTGAAGTTCGGATCGGCGGTCGAGCGGAAGACCTGGCCGACCGTGGCCAATGCCCGCCAACCGCCCGGGGCATACCGAGCCCAGTTCACGCCCACGACCGCGGTCGTGCCGTCTTCGCGTCGGTCCTCGGCCGGAAAGCGTGACAGGGACAACAGGTTGCCCTGGTCAAATTCCTGGAAGGTGCTTTCGTCATCGGGCACATCGGTGTCCGAAACATGGGTCCAGCCAAACTGCGCGATCGGCTCCAGAAACTGGGTCGCACCAGAGGCTTCGCGCCGGGTCATCGGGTAGCGCAGCGTCAAAGCCGCGCGCGGGGTCGACCGGGTGATCTGGTCGGGGTAGGCGCTGTCATTGCGAATGTCGAACGTGTCGACCGAAGCCCCCAGTTCCGCATCCGCGCGCAGCCCGGAGGCAAAGGTCCAGCTGCGCAGCCACTGGGCGTCGAATGTGGCGCGGGCCACATCGCGCCCGATGATATCCTCGTCGCTGGTCCGGGTGTGGGTGTGGGTGACGAAGCCCAACCGCACCTCACCGCCGACAGCGGAGGCGGGAAAATAGCGTTTCTGGTAGAACAGATCGAAGACCTGCGACGGGATCTCATCCTGTTCCTCGCTGTCGCGCAGGGTCTTGTAGTGAATGAAGCTGGTCCGAAACGCCGTGTCGCGTTTGATGCGCTCGAGCGCGATCTCGCTGCGCAGGCGGTCATAGTCAGGCAGCCCGTAGTCCGCCAGGTACGAGTCGTCCGATGCGGTCTGGACGTCAAAGGTCAGCCGGAAATCGTTCGGCAGATTGAACCAGCCATTTGCAAAGAAATAGCCCCGATCCTGCTCCTGCTGGACGTCGTCGCGGGTATAGGCCCCTTCAAACTGGATGCGGCCGTTCTTGAAGGCCTGCCGGTAGCGATAGCCAAGCGTCGTGGTCTTGGACGACAGGTAGGGGGTCAGCGTCAGATCCTTGTGATCGCCCAGTTTGAAGAAATACGGCGTCTTGACGCCAGTACCCAACTGCGAGGTCGTGCGGATTGACGGCACAAGAAATCCGGTTGCCCGATCCAGTGTCGGGTCCGGCAGTCGCAGGGTTGGAAAGTAGAAAACCGGCACATCCAGAATGCGGAACTGGGCGCCCTCGAAATACAACTGCCGTTCGAGCTGATCATGCGTGACCTTGCGCGCCCGGATCTGCCAGAGGGGCGGCCGACCGTCGGCGCAGACATGGCAGGACGTGGCCGAGACCTTGCTGAACTGCGTGTATCGTCCTGCCGCGCGGGTCGCCTGAACCGACGCGATCTGTACCTGCTGATCGAAGACCAGCCGTGCGCCGGTCAGCAACCCGTTCTGGATGCCGTCATCCAGTTGCGCTGAGTCCGCAAGGACGGTCGAGCGTCCGCCCTGATCGATCCGGATCGGACCTTCCAGCGTCAGCTCGCCCGACTCGCGGTCGAACACCACGCGCTGTGCGGACAGTTTGACGTCGCCCTGAAAAGCTTCGACGTTGCCCTCGGCCACCAGTTTGCGATCCGGGGTGATGAAGATCCTGTCGGCGACCAGCAGGGCAGGCTGATCCTGTTGTTGTGCCGTGTCAGACGCGGGCGTACTGGTCTCCGAGGTCTGGGCCAATGCCAGCCCCGGACCGGAAAAGAACACGGCACTGGACAAAAGAAGGGGCAGAAGGCGCCGCATCAACCGTCCTCCGCGTGCAGCAGAAGGCCGAGCGACAGCAATATGGCCGCAAACGGTGGTGCCCAGGCCGCAATCACAATCGGCAATTGGCCGTTCTCTCCCAAAATCTGAGCGAAATTGCGCACGAAGTACACGCCGAACCCCAGCAAAACAGCAGTCAGCACGGCGACGCCGGTGCCGCCGAACCGCACGTGCCGCATGGTGAAGGCCGCGCCGATCAACACCATCGAAATCAGGAAGAATGGGCGCGCCAGCTGCACCTGCAGCCAAACCTCGTATTGCTTGGTTGAAAAGCCCGCCTCGCGCAGGTCGCGGATCAGCTGGGGCAGGTCATAGACCGAGACGCTGTCCTGTTGGCCCAAGGTTTCCAAGATGCGCTGACGGGTCAGCGAAGTGGGCAGCCGCAGGGTCTCATGCGTAACGGCGTGGGTCTCGGGGTTGGTGTCGCTGGACAGGGGCCATTCCTTGGTGTTGCGCAAGATCCAGGCCCCGTCCTCGAGGCGAGCGCCGTCGGCGATGATTTGACGGGTCGGAAGACCTTCGGGCGAAAACGTGATGATGGTCACGTCGATCAATTCAAGCTCGGCGTCGTTGGTCGATGCGCGGGCATGAATCACCGATTGGCCCTGCGGTGAGCCCTGACGCAGCCAAAGCCCGTCGCGGCTGATCGAGAGGGCGGAATTGCCACCGTTTTTGTATAGATCCGAGAAATGCCGGTACTGCTCGGACGTGGCCGCCGCAATCGGGTTCAGCAGGGCCACCGCCAGCGTTCCGATTAGCAGCGCCAGAAGGACCGGTGCCACCAGCGCGCGGATACCCGAGCGGCCGATCGCCCGGGTCACCACCAACTCCGAGCTTCGGGCGAGGCCGACAAACAAAGCAATGGTCGACAGGATCATCAACAGCGGCAGCATCTCGCTGATCGCAGCGGGCGTGTTCAACAACGTCAGCTGCAGAACCTGGCCAAAGGACAGGTCGGCGTCATTGAACCGACGGGCCTGTTCGATCAGGTCGATCAGGATCATCAGTGTCAGGAAGATGGCCCCAATCACCAGAAAGCTCTGCAAAAAGCGGCGGGCGAAGTACCGGTCCAGAATCACGGCCGCATCCCCGGCACGGGGCGTCCAGCAGGCCTGTTGCCAGAATCGCCAAGGCACAAAAACATGCGCGACGGCCTATGCCTGCCGAATGATGCCAAGTTTTCTCCCCCGAGCCTGCCGGTCATTTTGGCGCGACCTTAATGCAATTGGCGGGCGGGGAAAACTGCTATCTGGTCAATGGCGGCGGCGCGGGCTAGGTCTGTGGGCAGAGTTTTTCAGGAGCAAGAAATGAGCAGTCTGGTACCGATCCGTTTTCAAGCCTTCGAACTGGACCTGATGGCACAGGCCCAAGGCCGAGTGGCCATTCTCATACCGGCCGATGGCAAGATGAACCCCGCCGCGCGCCGCGCAAACCGCTTGACCCGTGGTGCCGTGGCCCGGCTGGTGGAAAGCGACCGTTTCGCCAAGGTCAAGACAGGCGACGTGATCTCGTTGGCTTGGCCCGGCGGGATGGAGGCCGAGGCATTGGACATTCTGGTCCTGCCACGCCGCCCGGAACCGGACGAAGCCCGCAAGGGCGGAGCCGCGCTGGCCAAGCTGGCAGGTGGCAAGGACCTGCTGGTCATGGCGGGCAACCAGGTCCGGACCGAGGAACTGGCCCTGGGCATTGCTTTGCGCAGCTATGATTTCGACGCACACAAAACCAAGGACGATGACGCAGACGGCACGGTGACCATCTGCCACGCCAAGCCCGAAGACGCCGAGGCCGCCTTCGCACCGCTCTATGCAGTGGCTGATGGTGTGCGCATGACCCGCGACCTGACGAACGAACCCGCCAACATCCTGACGACGACCGAATTTGCCAACCGTTTGAAAGAGATGGAGGAGTTGGGCCTGAAGGTCGAGGTGATGGACGAAGACAAACTGGCCGAGTTGGGCATGCGGACTCTGCTGAGCGTCGGGCAAGGCTCGGACAGCCCCTCGAAAGTCGTCGTGATGCAGTGGAATGGCGGCGATGCCGATGACGCGCCGCTGGCTCTGGTCGGCAAGGGGGTCGTTTTCGATACTGGCGGTATCTCGATCAAACCGGCCGCGGGCATGGAAGAGATGACCATGGACATGGGCGGCGCAGGCGTCGTTGCGGGAACCATGCGCGCATTGGCCAAGCGTAAGGCCAAGGCCAATGTCGTGGGCCTGGTCGGGCTCGTCGAGAACATGCCCTCGGGCAGTGCCACGCGGCCGGGCGACGTCGTCAAGTCGATGAAGGGCGATACGGTCGAGATCATCAACACCGATGCCGAGGGACGTTTGGTGCTGTGTGACGTCATGTGGTACGCGCAGGAGCGGTTCAATCCGGTCGGCATGATCGATCTGGCCACCTTGACCGGCGCGATCATCATCGGGCTGGGGCATGAAAACGCAGGCGTGTTTTCCAACAACGACACCTTCTGCGACGCGTTCCTGAAGGCGGCCCGGGCCGAGGATGAAGGCGCGTGGCGTATGCCGCTGGGGCAGGCTTATGACGATCTGCTGAAGTCGCGCATCGCGGACATGAAGAACGTGGGCGGCCGGCCGGCCGGTTCGATCACCGCAGCGCAGTTTCTGCAGCGTTTCGTCAAGGAAGAAACACCCTGGATCCATCTGGACATCGCGGGCGTGGCCTCGGTTGCGGCGGAAACGTCCTTTGCGCCCAAGGGCGCCACGGGTTGGGGTGTTCGTGCGCTCAGCCGTTTCGTGCAGGACAATTTCGAGTAGGTCGATGGGCGCCGTCTACTTCTACCACCTGACCCGCCAACCACTTGAGCAGACCTTGCCGGTGTTGCTGGACAAGGCACGACAGGCCGGGTGGCGGATTGCGGTGCGAGGTACTGACCCTGCGCGGATGGACTGGCTGGACGAAAGGCTTTGGCTGGGCCCCGAAGACGCGTTTCTGCCGCATGGGCAGGCAGGTGGGCCGTATGACGCGGTTCAGCCGATTCTGCTGACTACCGAGGCGGACGCTGCCAACAACCCGTCTTGCCTGATGGCGGTGGACGGGGCCGAGGTGACGCCGGATGAGGTGACCGCCTCAGAGCGGGTTTGCATCCTGTTCGACGGCAACGATCCAAGTGCGGTGGATCATGCGCGTGGTCAATGGAAGACTCTGACCGCGGCGGGTTGCGCGGCGCAGTATTGGTCGGAGGAATCCGGCCGTTGGGAGAAAAAGGCCGAATCCGGCTGACTCGGGACCGAAATCAGATTGCAGGCGTGGCGATCCGCGCGACAGGAGATTGATTGATGAAAATGAAACCGTTGGGCCGCACGGGCATCCAGGTCTCGGACCTGTGCCTCGGAACCATGACATTCGGCACGCAGACCCCCGAGGCGGACGCGCATCGTCAGATCGACACGGCGCTGGCGGCCGGGATCAATTTCCTTGATGCCGCCGAGATGTACCCGGTCAACCCGATCACCAAGGAGACCGTGGGCAAGACCGAGCAGATCATCGGCAACTGGAATGCGGCACACCCGGCCCGCCGCGGCAGCTATGTTCTGGCGACCAAGCATTCGGGCGCCGGCTTCGCGCATGCGCGGGACGGAGCACCGATCTCGGCCAGCACGATCCCCGGGGCCATCGAGGGATCGTTGCGGCGTCTGCAGACCGACTACATCGACCTGTACCAATTCCACTGGCCCAACCGCGGAAGTTACATGTTCCGGCAGAATTGGGACTACGACCCGTCGGGCGGTGATCGGCAGGCGGTTCTGGACAACATGCGCGAATGCCTCGAGGCGCTGCAGGTGCAGGTGGACAAGGGCAATATCCGCGCCTTCGGCCTGTCGAACGAAAGCGCCTGGGGTACCGCTCAGTGGTTGCGCCTGTCCGACGAGTTGGGGGCACCACGGGTCGCGTCGGTCCAGAACGAGTATTCCCTGCTGTGCCGCCTGTATGACACCGACATGGCCGAGTTGAGCGCCTATGAGGATGTGGGCCTGCTGGCCTTCTCGCCGCTGGCCGCCGGATTTCTGACCGGCAAGTATCAGGGCGGGGCTGTGCCCGAGGGATCGCGCATGTCGATCGTGCCGCAGATGGGCGGGCGCAAAGGCGACCGGGTTTTCGACGCGGTCGAAGCCTATCTGGCGATTGCCGCTAAACACGGGCTGGACCCGGTGCACATGGCGCTGGCCTGGTGCCAGGCGCGGCCGTTCATGACCTCGGTCATCTTCGGCGCGACCACGCAGGCGCAGCTGGAGCGGATCCTGGAGGGGCGGGATGTCGTGCTGTCCGATGAGGTTATGGCCGAGATCAACGCGGCCCATCGCGCGCATCCGATGCCGTATTGAGGGATGGGGGCGCTGCCCCCGTCGCCCTTGGGCGACTCCCCCGGGATATTTTTTTTGGCCAGATGAAGTGTGCGCCCGTCAGTGATGGGTGGGCTGCGTGCGGTCTTGTCTGAGGTCGCGGGCGGACTGCCCGTGCGCGGTGCGGAAGGCGCGGGCGAAGCTGGATTGTGACGTGAACCCCGTGGCCTGCGCCACGTCCATCAGCGGCATGTCGGTGTCGGTGACCAGGCGGTGGGCCTCGGCCAGGCGCAGTTGCAGGTAGTGGTCCTGCGGCGTGGTGTTGAGGCGCAGGCGGAATTGCTGCTGCAGAGTGCGCGGGCTGGTCCCAAGGGCTTTTGCGATCTCGGCCAGGGGCAGCGGGTCGTCCAGCGCGGCCTGCATGATCGCGTTGGCGCGGGCGGTCAGGGCACTGTGGCGGTGTGGCGCCCCAGTACGGCTCTGTGGTCTGCCGGGTTCGGGGGCGCCTTCGTAGAGGAACAGGCCCGAGACACGGGCCGCGAAGCCGGCGCCGTGGCGTGCCGCGATGATTTGCAGCATCATCTCGACCGCGGGGATCGCGCCGCCCGAGGTCAGGCGGTTGCCCGACACGGTGAACCGGTCGGGGCGCACGTCGACTTCGGGGAAGCGGCTGGCGAAGGTCTCGAGATCTTCCCAATGGGTGGTGGCGGCGTGACCGTCAAGCAGCCCCGCTTCGGCCAACAGCCAGGGGCCTCCGTCGATGCCCGCCATCGTGGCGCCGGTATTGGCGACGCGGCGCAGTCCGGCCAGAAGGCTGGGGGTGGCGTGGCGCACCAGGTTGAACCCCGCGATCACGATCATCAGGTCGCAGTGGTCGAGACGCGCCAGCGGGATGCCCGGCACTTGCAACGCGCTGGTCAGCATCGCCGGCTCGGGCGTGGCGGTCACGTAGTCCCAGTCGAAGGCCGGGCGGTCGGCCAGCCGGTTGGCGGCGCGCATCGGGTCCACGGCCGAGGCGAAGCTGAGCGTGTTGCACTCGTCCAGCACCAGAACGGCGGTTTTCAGCGCGCGGTGCTCGGGCTGGAGGATGTTTTTTGCGGATTTCATCAAGTCTGATTCGCATTCTGGCAAGTTGTCTGGTCAAGGCTGCGCCAGAGTCGGGGCCAGACGCAAATCGGAATCCGGGGAGAAGCCTGGGGAAAACCCATGGCGAAGCCGTGTATAACTTGGGGATAACACCATGCCTTTGGAAATGAACCGCGAAGTATTCATCACTTGTGCCGTGACCGGCTCGGGTGGGACGCAGGATCGCAGCCCGCATGTGCCGCGTTCGCCCAAGCAGATCGCCGACAGTGCGATCGCGGCCGCCAAGGCCGGGGCGGCGGTGGTTCATTGCCATGTGCGTGACCCCGGAACCGGCGCGCCCAGCCGCCGTCTGGACCTGTATCGCGAGGTGACGGACCGCATCCGCGACGCCGAGGTGGACGTGGTTCTGAACCTGACCGCCGGCATGGGCGGTGACATCGTGTTCGGCGGGGTCGAAGCCCCGTTTCCCGTGGCCGAAGGCACCGACATGATCGGTGCCTCGGAACGCGTGGCCCATGTGGCCGAGTGTCTGCCCGAAATCTGCACGCTGGATTGCGGCACCATGAACTTTGCCGAGGCCGACTATGTGATGACCAACACGCCCGGCGCCTTGCGGGCGATGGGGCAGATGATGACCGATCTGGGCGTGAAGCCCGAGATCGAGGCTTTTGACACCGGCCATCTGTGGTTTGCCAAGCAATTGGTGAAAGAGGGCGTTCTGGCCCCGAATGCGCTGGTGCAGCTGTGCATGGGCGTGCCGTGGGGCGCGCCGGATGACCTGAACACCTTCATGGCGATGGTGAACAACGTGCCCGACGACTGGACCTTCAGCGCGTTCTCGCTGGGGCGGCATCAGATGGCCTATGTGGCGGCTTCGGTTCTGGCCGGCGGCAACGTGCGCGTGGGGCTCGAGGACAACCTGTGGCTGGACAAGGGGGTGCTGGCCGAAAACTGGCAACTGGTCGAGCGCGCAGGCACTATCATCGAGAACATGGGCGCGCGGGTGATCGGGCCGCAGGAAGTGCGTGAGAAGCTGGGATTGGTCAAACGGGCGCCTGTGGCGTCCTGACGGGCGGGGCGACCCTCGCAAAACCTGTCGAATAACGATGGCCCCCGGTGCGGCCTGGACGTTCGGGGCGAAGGAGAGAAGATGAAAACGGCAGCGATCATCGGTGGTGGCGTGATCGGCGGCGGATGGGCCGCGCGGTTTCTGCTGAATGGCTGGAACGTGCGGGTGTTCGACCCGGACCCCGAGGCCGAGCGCAAGATCGGCGAGGTCTTGGACAACGCGCGGCGGTCGCTGCCCGGGCTGAGCGATGTGCCGCTGCCGCCCGAAGGCGCGCTTAGCTTTCATGGCGACATGGCCGACGCGGTGCAGGGGGCCACTTGGATACAGGAGAGCGTGCCCGAGCGGCTGGATCTGAAGCTGAAGGTTTACCAGGGGCTGCAGGAGGCCTGTGATCCGGGGGCGACCATTGGGTCCTCGACCAGCGGGTTCAAACCATCCGAGCTGCAGGAAGGCGCGCTGCGGCCCGAACAGATCATGGTAACGCACCCGTTCAACCCGGTCTATCTGCTGCCGCTGGTCGAACTGGTGCCCTCGGCCGCCAACCCGCCCGAACTGCTTGAGCAGGCCAAGAACGTGTTGCGCTCGGTCGGATTCTTCCCGCTGCAGGTCCGTAAGGAGATCGACGCGCATATCGCCGACCGGTTCCTCGAGGCCGTCTGGCGCGAGGCGCTGTGGCTGGTCAAAGACGGCGTGGCCACGACCGAGGAGGTAGACGAGGCGATCCGCATGGGCTTTGGCATCCGCTGGGCGCAGATGGGCCTGTTCGAGACCTATCGCGTGGCCGGGGGCGAGGCCGGGATGCGGCATTTCATGGCCCAGTTCGGTCCGGCGCTGAAATGGCCCTGGACCAAGTTGATGGATGTGCCCGAGTTCACCGACGCGCTGGTCGACATGATCGCCGACCAGTCGGACGCGCAATCGGGGATGCACTCGATCCGCGAGCTGGAGCGGATTCGTGACAACAATCTGGTGGGCATGATGCGGGCCTTGAAGGCGCGCGACTGGGGTGCGGGGGCAGTGCTGAACCAGCATGACGCGCTGCTGAAGCCGGGTGCCCTGCCGACGCTGGAGCAGGCGGATCTGAGCCAGCCGATCCTGACACTGGCCCGCGCGGTGCCGCTGGACTGGACCGACTACAACGGCCACATGAACGAGGCGCGGTATCTTGAGGCCTTTGCCGCTGCGACCGACCGCTTCATGGAGATCGTCGGCTGCGATGCCGACTACATCGCCTCGGGCGGCAGCTATTTCACCGCTGAGAATCACATCCGGTATCTGGACGAGGCCCGTGCCGGGGCGAAAATCGAGGTGCGCACGCAGATGCTGTTGGGGCAGGGCAAGAAGCTGCACCTGTTCCACAGCATGTACGAGGGCGACAAACTGCTCGCCACGGGCGAGAGCTTTCTGCTGCATGTCAGCCTGGAAACCCGTCGACCCTGTGCGCCGTCGCCGCGGATCGAGGCCGCGATGGCCCGCATCGCCGAAGCTCAGGCCGGGTTGCCCTATCCCGAGGGCGCGGGGGCGGCGATCCGCAAACCGGCATGACAGGGCGGGTTCTGATCACCGCCGGTGCCTCGGGCGTGGGGCGCGCGATGGCCGAGGCGTTCGACGCCGCGGGCGCGCAGGTTTGGGTGGCCGATGTGGACGCGGCTGCGCTTCAGGCCTGCCCGGATCACTGGGGGCGATCGCAGGTCGATGTGTCGGATGAGGCCGCCGTCGCAGCGCTGTTCGGCAAGATCGCGGCGCAGTGGGGCGGTCTGGACGTTCTGTGCGCGAATGCGGGTATCGCGGGGCCGACCGCATTGGTCGAAGATGTTGCGCTAAGCGATTGGCAAAAATGTATTTCCGTCAACCTGGACGGGGCGTTTTTGTGCGCGAAATACGCGGCGCCGATGCTCAAGCGGCAGGGGCGCGGCGCGGTGCTGATCACATCCTCGACCGCCGGGCAGTACGGCTATCCCAACCGTGCGCCCTATGCGGCGGCGAAATGGGCGGTGATCGGGCTGGGCAAGACCCTGGCGATGGAGCTGGGGCCGCACGGCGTGCGGTGCAACGTCATCTGCCCCGGCGCGGTGGAAGGCCCGCGGATGGAGGGCGTACTGCAGCGCGAAGCGACCGCCAAGGGCATGACCCGCGATCAGGTCTATCAGGGCTATGCGGCGGGTACTTCGATGGGCCGCTTCGTCGAAGCGCATGACATTGCCGCCATGGCGGTGTTCCTGGCCTCGGATGCGGCACGGCTGGTGTCGGGGCAGGTCATCGCCGTCGATGGGCACACCGTGAACCCCGACCCCAAGCTTTAGCCCTGGTTGGGGCCGCGCATCTGACGGATCGAGGCGCGAACGGCCTGCCAGTTCTGTGCCTCTTCCACGTTTCCGGCGGCTTCGAATTCGCGGGCTTTCTGGGCGGCTTCGGCCTCGGCCTTGTCGCCATGCGCCGAGTAGAGGGCGCGCGCGTATTGAGCGGTTTTGAGAGCGTCCATTCCTGATATCCTCCTTTTGGTCGGATCGTTCGGATTTTCGCGCACCTCAATATAGGGGATCGGGTGGGAAATTGCACCTGTTGGCTTGTGTTACCCTGCCGAAATGGCCGCGCGCAGTTGGCGCAGGTGGGTCGGGAAATGCCGGGCAGTCAGATCAGCTTCGCGGACCAAGGTATCGAAATGGCGTGTAAAAACTTCAATCCTATCCCGGTCGCGAAAGGCCATGTAATGGCTGCCGGCATAGAACACGCAGAGCAGCGGACCGAAGATGGTGACCGGCGCGGAATAGAGCCGCTTGGCATCGAACAGGTAAATACGCATGCGCGGATACAGCTGTTCGCACAGCTCCAGCATATGATCGATCTGGTCCAGCCGCACCTGCAGGGGCAGCCCGTCATAATAGCCGGTGCCATGGGCAAAGCTGTAAATCTCATACAGTGGCATGGCGATTTCATAGTCGGACTGGGCACCACGCATCCAGGTCAGGCGGTCCTCGGAGGCGCCGATGGCCTGGTCGGCGGTTCGGCCCAGATGCGGCGCGTATTCCCATTCCAGCACGGCGCGGGTTTTCAGCATGTCGGGCAGGGTGGCCGGAACATAGCGGATTTTGTAGCCGGCGGCCTCCTGATGCCATTCAAAGATGCGCTCGTCGACAAGGGCGCGGGGTGCCTCGGTCATGCTCAGTGAACTGGCCAGCAGCTCGGCCGCGCTCTCGGGTCGGTTCGAGAGGCTGAGCAGCCAATCCGCCGACACCCCCAGAGCCGAGGCGCAGCTGCCCACCACATGGGCGTTGGGCAGGCGTGCGCCCGTATCGGTCAATAACTGGGAAACGGTTGAGCGATCGACCCCGATGGTGCGCGCCAGCGCGCTTTGGCTCATCTTCCGCTGTTCCATGGCGCGGGCCAGGCGCAGGCGGAACTGCGCGGCGCGGTCTCGTTTGTCGAAAATTACCTGCATGTGATGATAATTATCACGAACGCTGAGATTTGTTAATCATATTCGGAATTCTCGACAGGGCCACTGGCAGGTAACGCTTGTGTGAAAAGCAAAAAGACTGGGGACCGGAATGGAAACGCGGCGAAGATCTGTCGTGAAAGCAATCATTTGGAATGCGATGGGCCTCGCGGTCATGACCGTGGTGGGGCTGTTCGCCACCGGCTCGGTCGCTATCGGTGGAGCATTGGCGGTGGTGAACACGGCGATTGGCCTGACGCTCTACGTGATTTACGAGCGCATCTGGGCCGGTATTTCTTGGGGGCGGCATGGCTGAGGCGACCACCCCCAAAACCCCCGAATGGCCGACCTTTGCCCTGATCTTTGCCTGCTATACCCTTTGGTTGGTCGCGATTTTCGGTGTGGCTGCGTGGTCGCTCTGGCTGGCGGTGCCGATGATGGGTGTCGTCGCGTCGCTGCATTCATCGCTGACGCATGAGGCGCTGCACGGCCATCCGTTCCGCGCAAAGTGGCTGAACGAGGTGCTGATGGCGCTGCCGCTGACCCTGTTCATCCCCTACAACCGCTTCCGCGATCTGCATCTGGCGCACCATCAGGATGCCAACCTGACAGACCCCTATGACGATCCGGAGTCCAACTATCTGGACCCGGCTGTCTGGGCCAGGTTGCCTCGGTGGCAGCGGTGGGTCTATCAGGCGAACAACACGCTGTTGGGGCGTATGGTGCTGGGCCCGATCATCGGCCAGCTGGCCTTTCTGCGCGACGACTGGCGGGGCGCAGTGCGCGGGGACCGCGACATCTGGCTGGCCTGGGCCTTGCATCTGCCGGGCGTAGCGACGGTTCTGTGGATCGTGGCGCAATCAGCGATGCCGGTCTGGGCCTTTGTTCTGGCGGCCTATCTGGGGCTGGCGCTTGTCAAGATCCGCACCTTTTTGGAACACCGCGCGCACGAGAAATCGCGCGCCCGCACGGTGATCGTCGAAGACCGCGGACCGCTTGCCTTTCTGTTTCTGAACAACAACCTGCACGTCGTTCATCACATGAACCCGGCGGCGCCATGGTATCGGCTGCCAGCGCTCTATCGCCGTGGGAAAGAGCGCTATCTGGCCTGCAACGAGGCCTATGTCTATCGCTCGTACGGACATGTTTTCCGGCAGTATTTCTGGCGTGCCAAGGATCCTGTAGAACATCCGCTCTGGCCAAAACCCTGATTTGACGACAGAAGGGAAGCCATGAGTTTGTGGATTCCCGTAACCTTGGCCGCCGCCACCTTTCAGACGGTGCGCTTCATGCTGCAGAAATCGCTGAGCAGCGTGAAGCTGTCGGCGACCGGCGCGACCTTTGCGCGCTTTGCCTATTCGATGCCTCTGGTGCTGCTGGGTCTGGTGGTGGCGATGCGTCTCAGCGGTCTGCCGCTGCCTGCGCTGCCGCCTCTGTTCTGGCTCTATGCCGCCATCGGTGGGGTGTCCCAGATCCTCGCCACGATCTGCGTCGTGGCGCTGTTCAAACAGCGCAACTTTGCCGTTGGCATCACCTTCAAGAAAACCGAGGTGATCCAGACCGCCATCGTCGGTTTCGTCGTGCTGGGCGACCGGGTTTCGGCCGGTGCGTTCGGGGCCATCCTGCTGGGGCTTCTGGCGGTTCTGCTGTTGTCGAAAACGCCGGGCGGCAGTGGGGCGTGGTGGCGTCACCTGACCAACCGCGCCTCGCAATTGGGGTTGGGATCGGGTGTCTTGTTCGCCTTTTCCGCGGTCAGTTATCGCGGCGCATCGCTGCAACTGGGCGATGGCGAGGCCTGGTTTCGGGCGCTGGTGACGCTGGCAGTCGTAGTCTCGATCCAGTTCCTGTCGATGGCGCTGTGGCTGGTTTGGCGCGACCGGGCCGAGCTGCGCGCGGTATGGGACACGCGGCGCACCGGCATCTTCGTCGGGCTGACCAGCCTGGGCGGGTCGTTCTGCTGGTTCTGGGCCTTCAGCCTGCAGAACGCGGCCTACGTCAAGGCGCTGGGGCAGGTGGAGCTGATTTTCAGCCTCATGGCCTCGGTCCTGGTCTTCCGCGAGACGGTGACGCGGCGCGAGACTATGGGGATGGTCCTGCTGGGTCTCTCGATCCTGATCCTGGTCGCCGCGATCTGAGATGCAAAAAGGCGCGCGGAGGTCCGTGCGCCTTCTGATCTTTTTGCCATGCAGGCGAGTCAGCCCGCGCGGCGTTCGTCAAAGCTGAGAGCGATAAAGCTGGGCAGGTGATCGCCCATGCCGACGACGGCTGGTCCGCCATCGTCGCGGCGTCCACGGCTTTTGCCGCGTTGGCCCTTTTCTCGTGCCGGCTTGTCCTTGGGGGCTGTTTCCCTGGGCGTAGCGTCCTTGGCGGGCTTGTCCTTCCCGGTGTCCTTGGCCTCGGATTTGCCCTCGCCCTTGCGGGTCGACGCGCGCGATCTCTTCTCGGGCTTTTTGTCCTCGTCCCCGGCCGGTTCGGCCTGAACCGGGTTGTCCAGACGTGGGATTTCCTTCTGGATCAGCTTCTGGATCGCGTCCAGCGCCTTTTCATCGCGGGCCGTGCACAGAGTGATGGCCTTGCCTTCGCGCCCGGCGCGGCCGGTACGGCCGATGCGGTGCACGTAATCCTCGGGGTGGCTGGGCACATCGAAGTTGAACACATGGCTGACCGACGGAACGTCCAGTCCCCGCGCGGCGACATCGGACGCCACCAGGAAACGCAGCGTTCCTTCGCGGAAGCCCTCAAGGGTCCTGGTGCGCACGGACTGGTCCAGATCGCCGTGGATCGCGGCCGCGTCATAGCCGTATTTCTTCAGCGATTTCGCGGTGATATCCACGTCGGTCTTGCGGTTGCAGAAGACGATGGCGTTGGTGCATTTGTCACCTTCGGCATCGATCAGTGCGCGCAGGACCTTGCGCTTGGTGCTGCCCTCACGGTCACGGCGGCCGCCTTTGACCATTACGACACCCTGTTCGATGGTCTCGGACGCGGTGGCCTGACGGGCCACTTCGATCCGGGCCGGGGCCGACAGGAACGTGTCGGTGATCCGCTCGATTTCGGGCGCCATGGTGGCCGAGAAGAACAGCGTCTGCCGGGTAAAGGGCGTCAGCGAGAAGATGCGTTCGATATCGGGAATGAACCCCATGTCCAGCATCCGGTCAGCCTCGTCCACGACCATGATCTGCACGCCGGTCAGCAACAGCTTGCCACGTTCGAAATGGTCCAGCAGACGGCCGGGCGTGGCGATCAGCACGTCCACGCCGCGGTCTATCAGGGCATCCTGTTCCTTGAAGCTGACGCCGCCGATCAGCAGCGCCTTGGTCAGCTTTAGATGCTTGGTATAGGTGTCGAAGTTTTCGGCCACCTGCGCCGCCAGTTCCCGCGTCGGGCACAGCACCAGCGAACGCGGCATCCGCGCCCGCGCACGACCGCGCGCCAACAGGGTGATCATGGGCAAGACGAAACTGGCCGTCTTGCCGGTTCCGGTCTGGGCGATGCCCAGAACGTCACGTCCCTCCAAGGCTGGCGGGATGGCGCCTTCCTGGATCGGGGTCGGGGTTTCGTAGCCGGCTTCCTCAATAGCTTTGAGGACCTTGGGGTTCAGATTCAGATCGGTGAATTTCGTCATGTATGTCCGGTTCATGCGGACACTGACCTGGCCCGCGCGTATGAAAAATGCCGGGCCCGGATGGCCATGCGCACCATGCGCGTTTCGGCTTGGATGCGGACATAACAAAAAGGTGTGGCAGGGTCAAATGAAGACAGTTTCATCTGTACCGCTACATCGCGTCACTGGCGATTTCGTGCAACAATTCAGCAGCTTCCGGGAAAGTGTTTCTGCAGCTTTTCCTCAAGATCAAGCGGTCGGTGCTTGATCAGACCCCGTTCCTGCAGGCGCGCGCGGACCTGCGGGTCGGTGGCGCTGAGTTCGTCAAAGAACTTGCGCAGACCTTTCTCGCCTTCTTCGGCCTCGATCCAACTGAGCAGTTCGTTCATGTTCAGCCCACCCCGATCGCGATGTACGTTCGGAGCCATGCCGGGCTGGTACGAGCCGCGCTCCAGCCGAAACCGATAGTGTGACCACCAATGCTCCCAATCCGGGGCATGGCGGTGGCACAGGTCGATCTGCGGCATTTCGGTCTTGCAGGGCAAGATGACCTTGTTCTGAAACAGGTTGTGGATGCGATAATTGAGGTTCTCCATCCCCGTACGCACGAACAGCTTGCCCTGTACGTGGCTCAGAAAGCCGCCCAGAACGAAGGCGCCGTAGTTTGGATAGATCGTCTCGACAAGCGCTTCTCGTTCGGGGCCCTGGGGGATGAACGCCTTGTAGAGATCGTCGCCGCAGGCCAGGGCTTCGATCGGACGAATCCGAACTGCGTGTACCGTTTCGGGCACTTCGCCCAGCAAGTCCGCGATAGGGGCCGTGGGCCACAGGAACTCGTCCACATCTATATGCGCCAGCCAATCGAGATCGGTGTGGCGATAGGTATAGGTCGCATGAACGGTCTGGCGGACCTGGTGGCGCTCGGGCTTGTCCCGTTTGCGCGCCGCCCAGAACGCATCGTCGCAGATGCGGACGGTCACCTTGGGGTGGCGGCGCAGGGGGCGAAAAGCCCGCCGGTTGGGCTCGTCAAGGTAGAGGTAGAGGTGATCCGCGCCCAGATCCAGGTGGTAGGCCGCAAAACTCAGAATGTCGCAGGCCGATCCACGCACCGTCGAGACGATGCCCCAGCTCGGCCCCGCTGCGGTCATGCGATGACGGCCTCTGATGCTTTGACGGGGGGCAGGGTCAGCATCACGTCATCATTTCCTTGGTCGCGGTAAGCGTCAGTTTGGGATAGTCGCGCACCACGCGGTCGATGTCCCATTGCAGGCGGGTCAGATAGACGATGTCGCCGTCGTGATCGTGGGCAATGTGCTGCTTGTTCGCATTGACGAACTTCTCGACCTCGGCCTTGTCGCCCGACACCCAGCGCGCACTGGTGAATTGCGAGGCCTCGAACCGCACAGGCAGGCCGTATTCCAGCTCGATCCGGCTGGCCAGCACTTCGAACTGCAGCGCGCCCACCACGCCGACGATAAAGCCCGAGCCGATTGAGGGTTTGAACACTTTGGCAGCACCTTCCTCGGCAAACTGCATCAGCGCCTTTTCCAGATGCTTGGCCTTCATCGGGTCGCCCGCGCGCACGCCCTGCAGCAGTTCGGGCGCGAAGGACGGGATGCCGGTCACGCGGATCGCCTCTCCCTCGGTCAGGGTGTCGCCGATGCGCAGCTGCCCGTGGTTGGGGATGCCGATGATATCGCCGGCCCAGGCCTCGTCGGCCAGTTCCCGGTCGGACGCAAGGAACAGCACCGGGTTCGTGATCGCCATGGGCTTCTTGCTGCGCACATGGGTCAGCTTCATGCCGCGCTTGAAGTGGCCGCTGGCCATGCGGACAAAGGCCACCCGGTCGCGGTGCTTGGGGTCCATGTTGGCCTGCACCTTGAAGACAAAGCCCGCCACCTTTTTCTCGTCTGGCGAAATCTGGCGCGGTTCGGCCGATTGCACCTGCGGTTGCGGGCCATATTGGCCGATCCCCTCCATCAGCTCCTTGACGCCGAACGAGTTGATCGCCGAGCCGAACCAGATCGGGGTCATGTGGCCTTCCAGAACCGCCTGCGGGTCCAGCGCGGGCAGCAGTTCGCGCGCCATCTCCACCTCTTCCAGCAGCTTGTCCAGCAGATGCGCGGGCACATGCTCGGCCAACTTGGGGTCGTCCAGCCCGTTGATCTCGATGCTTTCGGCCACCTTGTTGCGGTCGGCGCGGTCCATCAGTTCCAGCCGGTCGCGCAGCATGTCGTAGCAGCCGATGAAATCGCGCCCCACGCCGATGGGCCAGCTGGCCGGGGTCACGTCGATGGCCAGCATTTCCTGGATCTCGTCGATGATCTCGAACGTATCGCGACTCTCGCGGTCCATCTTGTTACAGAAGGTCAGGATTGGCAGGTCGCGCAGGCGGCAGACCTCGAACAGCTTCTGCGTCTGGCTTTCAACGCCCTTGGCCCCGTCGATCACCATGACCGCGGCGTCAACGGCCGTCAGCGTGCGATAGGTGTCTTCTGAAAAGTCCGAGTGGCCGGGCGTGTCCACCAGGTTGAACCGGTAGGGGCCATAGTCAAACGACATGGCCGAGGCCGAGACCGAAATGCCCCGGTCCTTTTCCATCTGCATAAAGTCCGACCGCGTACGCCGTGCCTCGCCCTTGGCCCGAACCTGTCCGGCCATCTGGATAGCACCCCCATACAGAAGGAACTTTTCGGTCAGGGTCGTCTTGCCCGCATCCGGGTGCGAGATGATGGCAAACGTGCGGCGCCGTGCGATCTCGGGCGGCAGGGTGGGCTGGTTCGAGGCGGTATCAAGCATGAAGGCGCGTATAGGCGGGGAATCCTGCCGAGGCAAGACAAAGGGGGTGGTTCGAATCGGGTGGATATGCCAATAAGAACATATAGTGAACAAATAATGGAGTGGACCAATGAATTTGAAAGAAATCGCCCAGGAACTGGTGGCAGGTTGCCGCGAGGACCGCGCCAAGGAGAATCTGGACAAGTTATACGCAGCCGATGCCGTTTCGGTCGAAGCGATGGACATGCAGGGCATGGGTCGCGAGACCCACGGCATCGAGGGCATTCGCGGCAAACATGATTGGTGGGAAAGCGCACACGAGGTCTCGGGCGCGTCAGTCAGCGACCCGTTCCTGCATGGTGAGAACAGCTTTGCCGTGATTTTTGAAGTGCAGGGCAAGGTGAAGGAAAGCGGTGAAGCTTTCGACATGCGCGAGGTCGGAGTCTATCACGTGGTCAACGGCAAGATCGTGCGGGAAGAGTTCTTCTACTGATTTGCCGACGCCAATCTGGTCTTCCCTGTCTGGCCGGTGCTAGACATGCGGGTAACAACTGACAGGGGGGATCACATGGATCTGGGACTAAAAGGAAAACGCGCGCTGGTCTGTGCCAGCAGCAAGGGCTTGGGGCTGGGCTGCGCCGAGGCGCTGGCTGCCGAGGGCGTTGATCTGGTGATGAACGCGCGTGGGCCTGACGTGCTGGAGGCGCAGGCCGACCGGTTGCGCGCCGAACATGGCGTCGAGGTGCAGACCGTGGCCTGCGATGTGACCACGCCTGACGGTCAGGCGCAGGTGATCGAGGCCGCGCAGGGCGTTGATATTCTTGTGACAAACGCCGGTGGCCCGCCGCCGGGCCTGTGGTCGGACTGGGACCGCGAGGATTTCATCAAGGCGCTGGATGCCAACATGCTGACGCCGATCGCCTTCATGAAGGCGCTGTTGCCGTCAATGATGGACAAGGGTTGGGGCCGGGTGGTGAACATCACCTCGCAATCGGTGCGGGCGCCCATCGCGGTGCTGGGCCTGTCGAACGCGGCGCGCACCGGGCTGACCGGCTATGTAGCCGGAACCGCGCGGCAGGTAGCGCCCTATGGCGTGACCATCAACAACCTGTTGCCCGGCATTCATGCCACCGACCGGGCGGACTCGCTGGATGCCGGGGTTTCGGCACAGAAGGGCATCTCGCTGGACGAGGCAAGGGCCGAGCGCGCGGCCACGATTCCGGCGCGGCGCTATGGCACGCGGCAGGAATTCGGCGCGACCTGCGCGTTTCTGTGCTCGCAACATGCCGGGTTCATCGTGGGGCAGAACATCCTGCTGGATGGCGGCGCGACCAACCTGACGATGTGACCGTGGCGCAGGGGTTTTCGCTGAAGGATCAGCTGTTCAACGCGGAAAAGACCCGTTACCTGGCCGGCCTGTTCACGCAGGCCGACGCCGGGTTTGACGGCGACGCATTCGTGGCGCGGGTCATGTCGCGCCTGCCGGAGCTGGAGCTGAAGCAGCGGATCGCGTGGATTGCCGATTGTTTGCAGACGGCCTTTCCTGGCGCGCTGCCCGACGTGGCCCCGGTGATCCTGCGCGCCTTGCCGCCGCCTCTGGACCCGTCCCTGAGCGATGATGATTTTGGTGACTTCATCTTTGCTCCGCTGGGTGACTGGGTGGCGCAGGTCGGCGCGGACCATCCAGAAATGGCGCTAGATGTCCTTGCAGAGCTGACCCAGCGGTTTTCGATGGAATGGGCGATCCGGCCTTTTCTGAACAGCCATCCCGATCTGGTGCTGGACCGGATGCAGGACTGGTGCGGGCATTCCAGCTATCACGTCCGGCGGCTGGTCTCCGAAGGCACACGCCCGCGGCTGCCGTGGGGGCAGGCGGTCGGGCTGGACCTGTCTGACCCGCTGCCGCTGCTGGATCGGTTGCGCTCGGATCCGACACGTTATGTCACGCGGTCGGTGGCGAACCATCTCAACGACATCACCAAAAAAGACCCCGACCTGGCATTGAACCGCCTGAGGGAGTGGCACGCCTTGGGCGCGCAAAACAGCGACGAGATGCGGTGGATCACCGCACATGCGCTGCGCGGGCTGGTCAAGTCCGGCCATGGCGGGGCGATGGCGCTGCTGGGTTATGATCCCGACGCACCGCTGGAGGTGAATGTTGAGGTGATTGGCGAGGCCTGCATCGGCGGGGTTCTGGAGTTCGCCGTCTCGGTTTCAGGCCCCGAAGATCAAGCGGTCTTGATTGACTATATCGTGCATTTTCAGCGACCTGGCGGGAAAATTTCACCCAAGGTTCACAAGCTCAAGCAAGCTAATCTGTCAAATGGCCGCCTGCGGCTGAGCAAGCGGCATAAACTCAAGGGCGACGCCACGACGTTTCGGTTGGTGCCGGGGCCGCACAGGCTTGAGATTCAGGTCAACGGCAAGGTCCGCGCGGGTGTGCCGTTCGAGCTGCTGGCCTAGCGCCTCTCTTGCGCCCGATGGGCGGGGTTGTTATCCCGGCGCAAGCCCGATGAAATTGATCGGGAAAAGGCAATTGGGGTCCGTCGGTGGCAATCAACACAGCTCCTCCGCGATTGGAAATCCGCAATCTGGTCTGCCGGTTCGGCGGGCGCACGGTGGTGGATGATGTCTCGCTGACCGTTCAGGCGGGCCAGGTGACCTGTCTGCTGGGCCCGTCGGGCTGCGGCAAATCCACTACGTTGCGGATGATTGCCGGCGTCGAAATGCAGGACTCGGGCGAAATCTACGTCGATGGCAAGCTGGTCTGTGACACGGTGTTCCGAGTCCCGCCGGAACGTCGCGAGATCGGACTGATGTTCCAGGATTTCGCTTTGTTTCCGCACCTCAGCGTGGCTGACAACGTAGCTTTTGGACTGAAGGGGGCCAAGGAGCAAAAGCGGGAACGTGTCGAAGAGTTGCTGAGAAAGGTCGACCTGATCCGCCATATCGACGGGTTTCCGCACCAGCTGTCAGGGGGTGAGCAGCAGCGGGTCGCGCTGGCCCGCGCGCTGGCTCCGCGTCCGCGGATTATGCTGATGGACGAGCCGTTCTCGGGCCTCGACAATCGTCTGCGCGACGGCATCCGCGACGAGACCCTGGCCATCCTCAAGGAAGAGGACGCCGCCGTGCTGCTGGTCACGCACGAGCCCGAAGAGGCGATGCGTATGGCTGACGAGATCGCACTGATGCGCCGCGGCAAGATCGTCCAGCAGGGTGCGCCCTACAATGTCTACACCCGACCCGTGGACAAGGCTGCCGTGGCATTTTTTAGTGATGTCAATGTGTTGCAGTCCCAGGTGAATGGAGCATTGGCGCAAACGCCATTTGGTCAATTCCTGGCGCCGGGTGTCCCCGATGGCACTGACGTCGAAATCGTTTTCCGCCCTCAGCATGTGCGGTTGGACTTTGATCGCAATGGCAAGGGACCGCTGCCGACGGCGACCGATGGCGTTGCGGCCCGCGGCGTGGTCGAGCGCGCTCGCTTTCTGGGCAACGAAAGCCTGATCGAGTTTCGGATGGACTATGACGGCTCGATCCTCAAGGCGACCGTCCCGAACGTGTTCGTGCCCAATCCGGGCCGGGTGATGTGGTTGACCATCCGGCGGGATCGCTGCTTCGTTTTTCCGGCCTAGACGCTGCAGCAGGTCGATTTCCCGGCGAGTGGTGCGCGAATGCCGCAGAATGCGCCGGGGCATCGCTTGCCGCATCCTTTGGGGCCGTCTATCAAGGGCGAAACGCGGGGGCACAGGCAGGCAATGCGCATACTTCTGACAAATGACGACGGGATCAACGCCCCGGGCCTGATCGCGCTCGAGGCGATTGCTGCGGATGTGGCCGGCCCGGATGGTGAGGTCTGGATCGTGGCTCCGGCTTTCGAACAGTCGGGGGTCGGGCATTGTATCAGCTATACCCATCCCATGATGGTCGCCAAACTGGGCGAGCGTCGTTTCGCGGCCGAAGGGTCGCCGGCCGACTGCGTTCTGGCCGGGCTGCATGACGTGATGAAGGTCGCGCGGCCTGATCTGGTTCTTTCTGGTGTGAACCGGGGCAACAATTCGGCCGAGAACACTTTGTATTCGGGCACGATCGGCGGGGCGATGGAGGCGGCGCTTCAGGGCATTCCGGCGATCGCCTTGTCGCAGTATTTTGGTCCGCGCAATCTTGGGCTGGACGACCCGTTCGAGGCCGCCACGCGGTTCGGTGCGGATCTGGTACGACGCATTCTTGAGGCCGATCCGCCCGCACAGGAAGACTACCGCCTGTTTTACAACGTAAATTTCCCTCCGGTGCCTGCCGATGAAGTTCTTGGCACACGCGTCGTGCGTCAGGGATTCCGACGAGACACGCATTTTGGGGTGGAACCGCACAGCTCGCCCTCGGGTCGCCGTTTCCTGTGGATCAAGGGGGGCTATCAGCACAACCCGACGGCTCCGGGAACGGATGCGGCGGCGAACCTGGACGGCTATATTTCGGTCACGCCGATGCGGGCCGACCTGACCGCCGATGATGCGCTGGAGGCATTGAAGACGATCGAATGACCGGACTGGACCCCGAAACAAAGATGCAGTTCCTGTTCGCCCTGCGGTCGCGCGGGGTGACGGATGCGCGTGTTCTTGACGCGATGGAGCAGATCGACCGCGGCAAGTTCGTGCGGGGCCTGTTCGCCGAGCGTGCCTACGAGGACACGCCACTGCCGATTGCATGCGGCCAGACGATCAGCCAGCCCTCGGTCGTAGGTCTGATGACGCAGGCGCTGCAGGTCACGCCGCGCGACAAGGTGCTCGAGGTGGGGACGGGTTCGGGGTATCAGGCTGCGGTGCTGTCCAAGCTGGCGCGGCGGGTCTACACCGTGGAACGCCACAAGCGTCTGGTACGCGAAACCGGAGAGCTGTTTCGAGAGTTGGGGCTGACGAATATCACGGCGATGCTGTCGGATGGATCTTTCGGGTTGCCCGAACAGGCTCCTTTTGACCGCATCATCGTCACCGCCGCGGCCGAGGACCCGCCGGGCCCGCTCTTGGCGCAGCTCAAAATCGGCGGTATCATGGTCTTGCCCGTTGGGCAGTCGGATGCGGTTCAGACCCTGATACGGGTCACCAGAACCGAGACCGCGCTGGAATATGACGAACTGTTGCCTGTTCGGTTCGTGCCCTTGCTGGAAGGGCTTGGAAAGGACGAGGCGTAACGTAGGTTTAGGAATTGGGCGCCAGAACCCCGGCAAACAGGGGCAGGTGTTGAGGACAGTGATATGAGAGCAGTTTCCAAGTCAGTCTTGGGTCGTGGAACAACGGCGATGGTGGCCGCGCTGGTGCTTGCCGGTTGCGAAGGCCCGCTGGATTACGACCTGCGCGGTCAGGTCGGCGGTTTTTCGACCACTCCGGCCGCACAATCAGCCACCACGAACCGGCCGGCGCCGGACAGCCGTGGCGTGATCACCTATCCGACATATCAGGTTGCCGTCGCGCAACGGGGTGACAACGTCGCCGCCGTGGCTGCGCGGGTCGGTCTGCCCGAGGCCGAGCTGGCCCGGTTCAACGGTCTCAAGCCCACCGACCAGCTGCGCGAGGGCGAAGTGCTGGCCTTGCCACGGTCCGTCGGCGCCGGAGCGGGGAATGTCGATATCGCCTCGATCGCCACGACCGCGATTGATCAGGCGCCGGACACGGGCGGCGTGCGGGTCACGAACCTTGAGCCGGCCAAACCGGCGCCCGTCACCTCGACGGACGAGCCGATCCGGCACAAGGTCAAGCGGGGTGAGACGGCTTATACCATTTCGCGCCTGTATCAGGTTCCGGTCGATGCGCTGGCTGAATGGAACGGTTTGGGTTCGGATTTTGCCGTGCGCGAAGGGCAGTTTCTGCTGATCCCCGTCAAAAATCAGGCTGCACCGCGCCAAGCTGCCGCCGCAGCGCCCACGGCGACCACCGAACCGGGGCAGGGATCGCCCACCCCGACGCCGCCCAGTGCAACGCAGCCGCTGCCGGACGAAAAAGTTGCGCCGTTGACGCCCGCTCCGGACGTGACGGCCGAGGCCCCGACGAATTCCAGCTCGTCAGCCTTGGCTCTGCCGGTAACCGGCAAGATCATTCGCCCGTATGCCAAGGGCAAGAACGAAGGGATCGACATCGCCGGATCGCCCGGTGCATCGGTCAAGGCGGCCGAAGCCGGTACCGTGGCGGCCATTACGGCGGATGCGGATCAGATCCCGATCATCGTCGTCAAGCACACCAACGATTTGCTGACGGTCTACGCGAATGTCGAGAACATCTCGGTCAAGAAAGGCGACCGGGTCAGCCGCGGCCAAAGCATTGCCAAGCTGCGCGGGGGTGAGAATGCCTATGTGCACTTTGAGGTGCGCAAAGGGTTCGAATCCGTCGACCCCGAAACCTATCTGCGCTGAGGCTCAGAGTGCGGTTCCAAGTAGCCTTGGGTGAAAAACGGGATCAGGCGGTCGGGTCGTAGTCGGCCAGCCGCTTTCCGGGCTCGTCGGCAAAGATCTCGGGCAGGGGCGTGACGCTTTCGATCAGGTCGATGCGGAACACGCGGAAGGCGTCGCGCAGCTCGCACCAAGCGGTCAGGGTCCAGACCCGTCCCCAGTATTCCATGTGCAGGGGGCGGATCGTGCGTTCGGTCAGGGTTCCGTCGATGCGCCGGTAGGTCAGCCGCAGTTTCTGGCGCGATTTGATGGCCGCCCGGATCGGCGCCATATGCGCCAGCCCGCGCGCGGCATCGGCAAAGGGATAGACGGCGAATTTCCAGGCATCCGCCTCGGCCACCACCTGGGTGGGCAGCACCGCGTCGATCTTGGCGGCCAGCGAGTCGGCGGCGGCCTTAAGGTCGGGGTCGGCGGCCTCGGCCACGATCGCCATCCCGAGGTTCAGGGCCTCAAGCTCGCCCGGGGTGAGGTTCAGCGGGGGCAGGGTGATCTGCTCGCGCACCATATAACCCACGCCGCGTTCGCCCTCGACCGGGACGCCCGACGCCACCAGCGTATCCATGTCGCGATAGATCGTACGGACCGACACTTCGAGCCGGTCCGCGATGTCCTGCGCGCGGTGCAGTTTGCCGTCGCGCAGGATCTGGATGATGTCGAACAGGCGGTCAGTGCGGCGCATGACACGCCGTCCGGACCGCGATCAGGCGGTCATGTTCCATAGCACTTTCTCGTGGCGCATCTGGATGCTGGCGGGGTCGATGGCCGCCATCAGACCGGCGGCAAAGTCCTGCTGCGGGAACTGCGCGGCGGCGTCCTGCGCGGCCGTCATGTCGGTCCAGATGACATAGTCGGTCCAGCGGCCATCCTCACCCTGGCTCAGCTGGCGGTGGGCAAAGCCCGGGGCCGCGCGCACGAAGGCCTCGGTCGTCTGGCTGAGCCTGACGAACGCTTCCGGCGTGGTGCCATCAGCGAGGGTGAAGGTGACGATTTCAGCAACATGGGTCATGTGAGTCTCCGTTGACCAGGTTTCGATGCCCTGTTCCTAGCCGCCTGCAACTGACATAAACCTGTCAGTTGGAAATTGCCAGCCCGCAAAAACCACCTGACCAGCGCGGATTTGAACGCGGATTTGACTTGCGTCACTTTTTTCGACGGCCCGGTGGGCGTAGACAGGCTTCCAGATCACATTCCCGGCGCAACGCGCCGACGTTGAAGGAGAAGAGACATGCTCAACAATATCGGCCTTCCCGGCCTGCTGCTGATCGCCGTCGTGGTGCTGGTGCTGTTTGGCCGCGGCAAGATCAGCTCGTTGATGGGTGAAGTGGGCAAGGGCATCACCGCATTCAAGAAAGGCGTCAAAGAAGGCGGCGAGGAGATCGAACAGGACGCGTCCGAACTGGCCAAGGATGTCACGCCCGAGTCCGACAAAGACAAGGTCTAATCGCCCATGTTTGATCTGGGCTGGACCGAGCTTCTGGTCATCGGCATCGTTGCCCTGATCGTCGTGGGGCCCAAGGACCTGCCGGTTCTGTTCCGCAATGTCGGACGGTTCGTCGGCAAGGCCCGCGGAATGGCGCGCGAGTTCTCAAGCGCCATGAACGAAGCGGCCGACCAGGCGGGCGTGAACGACATCAAGAAAGGTCTGGACGCGGCCACCAACCCGGTGGGCAGTGCGATGGACGGCGTCAAGCAGGCGGCCCAGGACATGGCCAAGAGCATGGACCCGACCAAGTTCGACCCCGACAGCGAAACCGGCAAACTGGCCGCTGAGCGGGCCGAGCAGGCGAAGAAGATCCAGGCCTCAACCGCCCGTGCCGCCGCCGAGCGCAAAGCGAAAGAAGCCGCCGAGGCCTTGGCCAAGGCCGAAGAGGCCGAAGCCGCGCTGAAAACCGAAGGCAAGACATGAGCAAGACCGACGAGATCGAAGATACCTCGGCCCCCCTGATCGAGCATCTGGCCGAGCTGCGCACGCGTCTGATCCACAGCGTCGTGGCCTTTTTGATCGGTATGATCATCTGTTTCACGGTTGCCACGCCGATCTTCAACTTTCTGACCCAGCCTCTGTGCGATGTTCTGTCCGAGCGCGGACAGGACTGCGACCTGATCTTCATTTCGCCGCAGGAGGGCTTCTTCGTGGCGATCAAGGTCTCGCTCTTGGGTGGGTTCATTCTGGCCTTTCCGTATATCGGTATGCAGATGTGGCGGTTCGTGGCGCCGGGGCTCTACAAGTCGGAAAAGAACGCCTTTCTGCCGTTCCTCGTGGCCTCACCTTTCATGTTCCTGTTGGGCGCCAGCTTTGCCTTTTACGTGGTCACGCCGCTGGCCTATGACTTCTTCCTTGGGTTCCAGCAATTCGGGGCCGAGGGCGAGGCCTTGGCGGATGGTGCCACTGCGCCGCTGAGCGTGGTTTTCCAGGGCTCGGCGCAGGAATATCTGAACCTGACGATCAAGTTCATCGTGGCCTTCGGTCTGTGTTTCCAGCTTCCGGTTCTGTTGACCCTGATGGGCAAGGCCGGGCTGGTCAGCGCCGAAGGTTTGGGCGCGGTGCGCAAATATGCCGTGGTGGGCATTCTGGTTCTGGCCGCCATCGTGACACCGCCGGACGTGATAACCCAGATCATCCTGTTCGTTGTGGTCTATGGCCTGTACGAGATTTCGATCTTCCTGGTGGCCCGGGTCGAGAGAAAGCGTGAAGAACAGCTGCGCGAGGAGGGCTATTACGACGATGAAGAAGCCGCCGATGATGCGATGATGAACGAGTTTGACGCAGAAGACGGCAAATAAACCCGAGCAATAAACGGGGAAGGGCGTGCCTTGACGGGTGCGCCCTTTCTTCATGCGGGTCTTGTTGACGGCTCTTGAACGTGGTTGAAATCGGCCGCACGACTTTGGAGGACCCATGGACGACCAAGCTCTGAACCGCATCGCCGACGCATTGGAACGCATGGCCCCGGCGCCGTTGGCCGCGCCTGATTTCTCGGCGGCGCCGGCCTTTGTCTGGCATGTCTCGCCCGACCGGCTTGAGCCGGTGCACCATGTCAACCGCGTCGATCTGGATCTGCTGGTGGGCATAAACCGGTCGCGCGATACGCTGCTGGACAACACGCGCCGCTTCGCCGCCGGGTACAAGGCCAACAACGCGCTGCTGTGGGGTGCCCGCGGCATGGGCAAGTCCAGCCTGGTCAAGGCGGTGCACGGCACCCTTCAGCCCGAGTTTCCGGACCTGAAATTGGTCGAGCTGCAGCGCGAGGACATGGGCTCGGTCGCGCGGCTGCTGAACCACCTGCGCGCCGCACCTTACCGGTTTATCCTGTTCTGCGATGACCTGTCGTTCAGCCATGACGATCAGCACTACAAGTCGCTGAAAGCCGTGTTGGATGGCGGGATCGAGGGCCGGCCCGAAAACGTGGTGTTCTATGCCACGTCGAACCGCCGCCACCTGATGCCGCGCGACATGATCGAAAACGAACGCTCAAGCGCGATCAACCCGTCCGAGGCGGTCGAGGAAAAGGTTTCGCTGTCCGACCGGTTCGGCCTGTGGCTGGGGTTCCACCCCTGCGATCAGGACGAATACCTTGCGATGATCGACCGGTATTGCGCGGCTTATAGCGTCAGCGTCGATGCCGACGTTCTGCGGGCCGAGGCGATCGAATGGCAGGCCACGCGCGGCGCGCGTTCGGGCCGCGTGGCGTGGCAGTTCTTTGTCGATCTGGCGGGCCGAAAGGGCGTTCACATCGAATGAAAACGGCGCCCGCTTGGGGCGCCGCAGCATCTTTCCCGTCGATCTGACCGAGAGGTCTCAGCCCAGCATGGACAGCAGGCGCGGGGCCTCGTCCGAGGGACTGGCCAGCTTCGACCGGTCCTCACCGGGGAAGAAACGCGCGCGCAGGGCTGTGGCCATCGGCTTGGGCTGCAACACATGAACCTTCGGCCCGGTGCGAACGGTTTCGGCGGCCCAGCTGCGCGCCATGGCGATCTGCGCGGCCTTGGTTGCGCCGTAGGTGGCGCAGAACTTCTCGCCGGCACGCGGGTCGTCAAAGAACACGGCCTGTCCAGCCTCACCCAGCAAGGGCGCGACATAGGGGATCAGCACCGAAGTTGCCGAGGCGTTCACGTCCACGGACTTTTGCCAATCCTTGGGGTCGATGAAATCTGCGGGCGTCAGCGGTGCGGTGTGGATGGCCGTATGCAGCCACAGATCCAGCTTGCCCCAGCGGTCATGGATGCCCCGGCACAGCGTGGCCATGGCATTGGGGTCGGCGATGTCCATCGGCGCCAGGGTGGCCGCGCCCCCTTTGGCCTTGATGCGGTCATCCAGGTCTTCCAGCCCGCCGGTGGTGCGGGCAACGGCGACGATGTGATATTCGGGCGCCAGGGCCTCGGCCAGAGCGGCACCCAGGCCGCGCGACGCGCCGGTAACAAGTGCGATTTTGGTCTGATCGGTCATGCGCGGGGTTTGAACCCAAGCGCGCAGCCCGTCAAGCCCGGATCAGCTTCCGGGGATGGCGATGCGCTGGGTCCGGCCGCTTTGTCGCAGCATGATGCCGTCTTTGTCGATGGCCACGATCGTGCCCGAACCAAAGCGGCTGCCTGTCTTGACCTCTTTCACCCGTCCAGACGATGAGCGCATCAGGGCGCGCATGTCGTTCTGCGGGCCAAAGACGCCCAGGACGGTCGTACCATTCTTGCTGAGCGCGCCCTTTTGGGTGGCCGCGCTGTCGACGCTGGGATTTGCCATGTAAACTGGCCGGCCCGGTGGCCCGGCCTCCGTGTGATTGCGTGAGTGAGCAGCCGGTTGGCTAGCAGAGCCAAAGGGGAAGGAAAAGCCGGTGCAGCAGGTTTCGGCCATGTTTCGCCACGCAGATCCGGACCATGAAAAAAGGGGCCCTGCGGCCCCTTGGAGAAGTCTCTGAATTCCGGCCTTATTCGGCCGCCGGTTGCATCTTGAACCCTTGTTCAACCATGTCCGCCGGAGTGACGGGATACTCGCCCGAGAAGCATGCATCGCAGTATTGCGGGCAGTCCTTGCTGCGGCCCTGCGATTCGCCGACCGCCCGGTACAGCCCGTCCAGCGAGATGAACTTGAGGCTGTCGACCGCCAGATGCTTGGTCATTTCTTCCTCGGTCATGGTGGCGGCCAGCAGCTTTTCGCGCTGTGGCGTGTCCACGCCGTAGAAACAAGGCCAGGCCGTGGGCGGCGAGGCGATGCGGAAATGCACCTCTTTCGCTCCGGCATCCAAGATCATTTCCTTGATCTTGCGGCTGGTCGTACCGCGCACCACCGAGTCGTCAACCAGAATCACCCGCTTGCCCTCGATCAGGGCGCGGTTCACGTTCAGCTTGAGGCGTACGCCCATGTTGCGGATCTGTTCGGTGGGTTCGATGAAGGTGCGGCCCATGTATTGATTGCGGATGATCCCCATCGCATAGGGGATACCCGACTCCAGCGAGTACCCAATGGCCGCGGGCGTGCCGCTGTCGGGCACGGGGCAGACTAGATCCGCCTCGACCGGGCTTTCCTTGGCCAGCTCGCGTCCGATGGCTTCGCGTGTCTCATAGACCGAGCGTCCACCCAGAATCGAGTCTGGGCGCGAGAAGTAGACATGCTCGAAAATACAGAACTTGCTGGGTTGCCGGCGGAACGGGAAGTGGCTTTCAACGCCGTTCTGGGCATTGATCACCACCATTTCGCCGGGCTCGATCTCGCGCAGGAATTCAGCACCGATGATGTCCAGGGCACATGTTTCCGAAGCAAGACACCAGCCATCGCCGATTTTGCCCAATACCAGCGGGCGCACGCCCAGCGGATCGCGTACGCCGATCAGCTTGGTGCGGGTCATGGCGACCACCGAGAAGGCGCCCTCGACCCGGCGCAGCGCGTCTTCCATCCGTTCGGGGATGTTGCGCTGTAACGAGCGGGCCATCAGGTGGATGATGCATTCGCTGTCGGACGAACTTTGGAAGATCGAGCCGCGCTCGATCAGCTCGCGCCGCAGGGCATTGGCGTTCGTGATGTTGCCATTGTGCGCAATCGCGGCCCCGCCCATCGAAAACTCGCCAAAAAACGGCTGGACGTCACGGATGGCGGTTTGGCCCTTGGACCCGGCCGTGGAATAGCGCACATGGCCGATCCCGATCGGTCCGGGCAGGCTTTCCATCACGTCGGACGAGGTGAAATTGTCGCGCACATAGCCAAATCGACGGGCCGAGTTGAAACCGAGTTCGGGATCATGGGTGACGATCCCGCCGGCTTCCTGCCCGCGGTGCTGCAGGGCATGCAGACCAAGAGCAACGAAATTGGCGGCATCCTTGACGCCGACGACCCCGAAAATCCCGCATTCCTCGCGGAGCTTGTCATCATCGAACGGGTGGGCGGGGGGCATCTGCGGGCTATGCAAGACAGGCAGCTCCGATTCCATGGCGAGTTGGCCCTCACATAATGCCTAATGCCCCCCATGTCACCAAAGGATCATAATTCGTTTTGCCGCAGGCCGGGTTTCTGGTTTGATGGGGCCGCGAACATGAGTGTTTCCCGTGTTTTGAAGGCGCTGCGTGGAATGATGCCGGCAGCATTTGACCGAGGGCAAAACAGGTATGTGGCAGGGACGACCGGGCCAGAAAAAAGACGAGCACGTCAAACGCCGGTGCCATCGGTGCCGCGGAATGGGGCGTGCCCCTTGCCAGATATGCAACGGGAAGGGCGAAGTCCTGAAGGGCCGAGACCACTTGGGCAAGCCCCAGTTCAGCCGGTGTGACGGATGCTTTGGCCTGAAAACCAACCGCTGCTCGGTTTGTGGGGGCGAAGGGTTCGTCTGACCCTCTGACAAAAGAAAAGCCCGGCTGGCAGCCGGGCTGGTTCGTTTTGCTTGGCTGGTAGCTGTTACTGGCCCTGAGAATCCGCTGTGCAGGATGCAACAAGCTCTTCGTACTGGGTGGTCACCCAACCCAGGGCAGCCTCGGGGTTCTGTTCTTCGATCCTGTCGCTGAACTGCTCGAATACCTTGGCCGATCGGCTTTCGTCGACGATCGTGTAGGACTGGCCGGTCATCACGGTGTCGTAGACAAAGAAGGCGATGGCAACCAGCAGAATGCCGCGGGCAATGCCGAAGAAGAAACCCAGCGCCTGATCCAGCCCACCCAGCGCCGAGCGCTGTACCAGGGACGAGAACAACGGGGTGAAGATGCTGACCACGATGAGCGCAATGGCAAACACTGCGGCAAAGCCCGTAATCACTGACAATTCGCAGCTGTCACGCAAGAAGTCTCCGACCACAGGGATTTCCTTGACCAGCGGCACGGCTTGCGGAGCAAAGATGAAGGCCAAGACTGCGGCGGCGACCCAACCTGCAATGGCCATGACCTCGCGCATGAAGCCGCGCGAATAGGCCAGAATCCCCGACAGCACGATGATCAGGGCAACGAGCCCGTCAATTATTGTAAAACCTTCCATGGCCCTCGCCTGTTCTTTTTCTGCCCCTCGAGGCGCGACTTTAACCTGCTCCGAAGGTTTCGCCAACAAACCCAACCAAATCAGAGGGTCGGGTGAGTGTCAGACCTGCCACAGTACCGGTTTTGCCGCCTGCCGGAGCAATTGCTGCTGTGAAACCAAGTTTTTGCGCTTCTTTCAACCTGTTTTCGGTCTGCGGCGCTGGTCTAAGTGCCCCGGATAGCGAGATTTCTCCGAAAACCACGGTGTCGGCGGGCAGGGCGGTGTCCTCGCGCGCGCTCAGCAGAGCGGCGGCCACGGCAAGGTCGGCTGCGGGTTCGCTGATCTTCAGGCCTCCGGCCACGTTCAGATAGACGTCGAGCCCTGCAAAGGGGATGCCGCAGCGCGCTTCGAGCACGGCGAGGATCATCGCCAGCCGCCCGCTGTCCCACCCGACGACCGTGCGGCGGGGCTGTGAGTGGGGCGAGGGCGCGACCAGCGCCTGCAGTTCGACCAGCACGGGCCGCGTGCCCTCGATGCCTGCGAAAACGGCCGAGCCGGGGCTGGGTTTGCCGCGTTCCGAAAGGAACAGGGCCGAGGGGTTGGTGACCTGCGCCAGACCTTTACCGGTCATCTCGAACACGCCGATCTCGTCGGCGGGGCCAAAGCGGTTCTTGACCGCGCGCAGGATGCGGAACTGGTGGCCGCGCTCGCCCTCGAAATAGAGGACGGTATCGACCATGTGTTCGACCACGCGGGGGCCGGCGATCTGGCCTTCCTTGGTGACATGGCCGACCATGATGATGGACACGCCGTGGCGCTTGGCAAAGCTGGTCAACTCGTGCGCGGCGGCGCGGACCTGACTGACTGATCCCGGCGCGCTGTCGACATTGTCCGCCCACATGGTCTGGATCGAGTCGATGATGGCAAGGCCGGGTTTCTCGGCCTCGAGCGTGGTGAGAATGTCGCGCAGGTTGGTCTCGGCCGCCAGTTGCACCGGCGCGTCCTCGAGCCCCAGGCGGCGCGCGCGCATGCGAACCTGGGCGCTGGCTTCCTCGCCCGAGACATAGATGGTTTTCAGGCCCGACCGGGCAAATCGCGCGGCGGCCTGCAACAGCAGGGTGGATTTGCCGATGCCCGGATCGCCGCCCACCAGCAGGGCCGAGGCAGGGACCAGCCCGCCGCCCAGGACACGGTCCAGTTCCTCGACGCCGCAGACTGTGCGGGGCGGCGGGGCCTCCTCGGTGGAGAGGTCCGTCAGGGTGACGGCCTGGCCCCGTTTGCCGCCCAGCGATTTCCTGGCCGGGCCTGCCGACAATGGGGCCTCTTGAACTATGGTGTTCCACTCGCCACAGCCGTCGCAGCGGCCGGACCAGCGGGATTGCGAGGCGCCACAGGCCGAGCAGGTGAAAGTCGTCGTCTTTGCCATGGCGCAATTCGTGCCCGAGCTTGCGCGGTTCTTCAAGCCCTTCCGGTGTTCAATCCGGACTGACGGGCCGCGGCGTCAGGCCCGGGCGGGCCATCCTTCGCGGCGGGTGCTGGCGCACCTGGTGAGTGAGTGGCTATTCGGCGGCGCGGGGCGGGGGCATGGCGATGACGCTCGACGCGGTCGGGTCGCTGTCGTCCGGCGGTGTCTGCAACTGGGCGGAAAGCTCGGGCAAAAGCTCGAACAATTCTTCGCGCAGACGGGCCAATTGCGCCTTGGCGATGGATTCCTCGATCTCGATGTCGCGGGTCCACTGGCGCAATTCATGCTGTATGGTCTGGGCGTCTTCGATCCGTTGCTGGAACAGTTCGACCTCTTCCTGCCGCTGTTGCAGGAACGCCCGCGCTCGGGCGACTTTGGCCGCGCCGTAGGTCTCGGCCAGTTCGTGGCTGACCTGGCTCATCTGCGCGGCCAGTTCAAGGATCTCGGGCTCCAGCGATTGCAGGTCGGGGTGATCGCGCAGGAAGGCCATGCGTTCCTTGACCGCGTCAAACTCCGAGGCCAGCGCGAACACGCCGCTGCGGTCGGCCGCATGGGCGATCTGGTAGGCATCGACCACGTCCTGCATCTGCAGCGAGAACTTCCGATGCGCGTTTTCCAACGCCATCATGCGCGCGCTGGAGGGCAGATAGAAGGCGAGCATCAAAACCAGAGCGGTCAGGCCGATCTGGATGTAGATGCCTGCGTTCGGGATGTCCTGCCCGCCCAATCCAGCCTGCATCGTCAGCCAGGGCCAGACATTCACGGCGGCAAGCAGGGTGGCGGATACGGCAAACAGAGCGGCGGCGCAGATCAGGAAAAAAGTCAGTCGCAGGAATACGTTCTGGAAATGAATTGAAATCGAATGGAGGGCGGCCATGGCAGTCCTACTCCTTTGGAAACCGGCAAAACCGGGCCCGGGCGGAGTATCCATCAAACGTGCAAGACGGTCCGCGTCGGACCCCGAAACAAAAATGACTTGGCTGCTCGAATACTGGCCATCATAGCCAGAAATGCGTTTTCAATCAATCAGGTCCGGGGATTTCGTGAACCAAGTTTCACTTCGGTAACGTATCCCAGCGCGATCGAGGCAAGGATGCAGCCGGTGAACAGGTACAGGCCCCACGCTGTTTCGATCGTTGCGTATGAGATGCCCTTGGCCAAGGTAATGTAGAGTGCAATGAGGAAGATATCGGCCATGGCGAGCTTGCCCATGATGTTCAGCGCGGGTTGGACGCGCGGGTCCAGCAGGTCCCATTGGACCAGCGCGGTTCCGATGGTTTTGATGTACGGCGCAAACAGGGCAAAGACGGTGACGACCAGCGCGAGGAATATGTCGGATTTCCAGAGGGATTGGAGGCCGGTGATGACGCTGATCTCGCTGAGGCCGAAGATCGGCAGCAGGCCCGCGCGCATCAACGGGGCGAACCACGCGATGGGGTAGAGGATCAGCAGCGAGAGGGTGGCGAGGCGGAGGGTCATTATGCTTAAATCGTAGGGTTTATGGACGACGCTTTCTTCGACTGAATGATGTGATAACGTGTACAAGTGAAGTCATGTAAAGTCATTCGGCAAGGAGATAATTTCTATGCCCGCCTATTTGGCGTTCAAGTCGGTGGTTGATCCTTCCGATTGCGATTTCCTTGGGCACATGAATGTATCCAGGTATTTTGCAGCATGTTCAGATTCCGTTTTCGCCATGCAGGCCGAAATGGGCTTGACGGCAGACGATATGCGGAGCGGTAGGCGGCTTTCCTTCGCAGTGGTGAATATCAACAGCGACTTCCGGCAGGAACTTGGTTCAGGCGAAGCGATCCAAATGGAGAGCGAAATTCTGGAAATTGGAAAGAAATCCATGACTTTCCGCCACACGCTTAGAAAAGTAGCGGACGGTGAAACGGCTTTCATCGCTGTGTTTAAATGTGTTTTGCTGAACTTGGAAACACGCCGGGCTGAGGTGTTGCCCGGTGATGTTTCAGAAAAAGCGAAACTGTGGATGGATGTAGAATAGACCTACCGCACCGCCTCGATCGGTCCCTCGGCACTCCCACTGATGAACTGCTCGACGAAAGGATCACCCGAGGAATCCATCTGGCTGACCGGGCCGGTCCACTGGATCACCCCGTCATGCAGCATCGCCACGTTGTCAGCAATCGCGCGGACCGAGCTCATGTCGTGGGTGATGGTCATCGCGGTGGCGCCCATTTCGGTCACGATCTCGCGGATCAGGTCGTTGATGACGCCCGACATAATCGGGTCCAGGCCGGTGGTGGGTTCGTCGAAAAAGATGATCTCGGGCTCGGCGGCGATGGCGCGGGCCAGACCCACGCGTTTCTGCATGCCGCCCGACAGCTCGGAGGGATACAGATCTGCCACCTTGGCGCGCAGGCCCACGCGGCGCAGTTTCTCGATCGCGATTTCACGTGCCTCGTCCGTCGGTCGTTTCAGCGAGCCGCGCAGCAGGCGGAAGGCCACGTTCTGCCAGACGGGCAGCGAGTCAAACAGGGCCGCGCCTTGAAACAGCATACCGAACCTGGCCAGAAAGGCGTCTCGGTCGCCGGTCCGGGCGTCCTGCCCATCGACAAAAATCTTGCCGCTGTCGGGTTTGATCAGGCCAAGGATGCATTTCAGCGCCACGGATTTTCCGGTGCCCGAACCACCGATGATCACCATGGACGTGCCTTTGGCAATCTCGAGGTTCATGCCCCTGAGAACATGGTTGTCGCCGAAGGCCTTGTGTACGTTCTCCATTCGGATCATAGCGAGAAGAACACCCCCGTGAGAACGAAGTTGGCGGCAAGGATCAGGACTGCGGCGGCCTCGACCGAGCCCTTGGTTGCGCGGCCCACGCCTTGCGCGCCGCGTCCCGAATGCATGCCGAAATAGCAGCCCATGATCGCCGCGATCATCCCGAACGCCGCCCCTTTGACCAGCGAGGACAGGATGTCGAGCGGCTCGAGGAAATCGACCGTGTTTTTCAGATAGGCTGCCGGGTTGAAACCGAGGTTCTGTGTCGCCACCGCATAACCGCCTGCGATGCCGATGATGTCGCCCACGGCAACCAGAACAGGGACGGTGATCAATGCGGCCAGAACGCGCGGGGCCGCCAGGTATTTCATCGGGTGGGTCGACAGGGTGACCAGCGCGTCGATCTGCTCGGTCACCTTCATTGTGGCGATCTCGGCGGCGATCGACGAGGTGACGCGCGCGGCAATCATCAGGCCGACCATGACAGGACCCAACTCGCGGACCATGCCGATGGCGACGATCTGGGGCACCACGGCCTCGGCGTTGAAACGCGCGCCGCCGGCGTAGATCTGAAGCGCCAGCGCGCCGCCGGTGAATATGGTCGTCAGGCCTACGACCGGCAGCGACAGCCAGCCGATGTTCAGCAGAGCCATGCCCAGTTCACGCGGGTAGAACGGCGGTCGAAAGATGTGTGACAGAGCATCCAATGCAAACAGCGCCACGCGGCCGAACGCCGCCAGCAGGTTCAGGACCGCGCGGCCCAGTTCGCCAAGCCATGCGAGTGGGTTCATTCGACATAGCCCCGCGAATAGCGGCTGCCGAGTGAGGTCAGGATCTCGTACCCGATGGTGCCCGCGGCCTCGGCCAGGTCGTCCACCGTCTGGTGGCCGTTCAGAATGCGCAGACGTTCGGGCGTGTGCGGCAGGTCGGTCACGTCGACGGTGATCAGATCCATCGAGATGCGTCCGACGACGGGGCAGGGCAGGTCACCGGCGAAGGTGTCGATGCCGCCACCGATGGCGCGGTGCAGCCCGTCGGCATAACCCGCAGCCACGGTTGCGATCCGCGAGGGGCGCCGGGCTTTCCACGTGTTGCCGTAGCCGACGGTTTCTCCGATCGCCAGCTCGCGCACCTGTATCACCGGCAGATCGACGGTGACCACAGGTTTGGCGCCCGCAAAGGGCAAGCCGCCATACAGGCCGATGCCGGGCCGACAGAAATCAAAGTGGAATTCCGGCCCCAGCAGCAGGCCACCGGTGGCCGCCAACGAACGCGGAGCCGATACGCCATCGGTCATCTCGCGGAAGGTTTTCAGCTGTTGCCGGTTCATGGGATGGTCCGGTTCGTCCGAACAGGCCAGGTGCGACATGACCACGACAGGGTTCAGCGCCTCGGCCCGGCTGCGCAGAGCGGCCCAGTCGGAAGGCTCCAGCCCGAGGCGGTTCATGCCACTGTCCAACTGAATCCCGAACGGATGGACCGGTAGCGCCTGCAGGTGGCGTTGGAATTGCTCGGGCGAGTTGATCAGCGGCACAAGGTCGTGATCGCGCAACAGGTCGGCGTCGCCCTCCATATGGCCTGAAAAGACGCAGATCAGGGGGCCGGGGCCAATCGCTTGGCGGACGGCGGCTCCTTCCTCGGCAACGGCGACAAAGAACTTGCGGACGCCTTCTTCGGCCAGCGTGTTGGCCACAGGTCCGGCGCCCAGACCATAGGCGTCGGCCTTGACCACGGCGCCGGTCTCGACATCGGTTTTTGCGTCCAGCGCCCGCCAGTTACTGGCCAGCGCATGAAGGTTGATCGTCAAACGTGCAGTACTCATGACCCGTTCATGACATTGCGCCGCACGAGGTCAAGGGGGAATGCGCTGCAAACGCGCGTAAAGTCCTTGCCATGGGCGGCTTGTAGCCGGGTTGCGCAGGTCCGGGCGGGCTTGAACGCGGGCAAGACAGCCTGCCAGCATTGTCCGCCTATCCGGGCCAAAACCGTTGGCTGATCCAGATCGTTCATCCGGCGCATTGGGCCGCGGCACATGGATTCGGGCCTGATAGGCTTAGTAGCCTTCGATCTGGCTACCCTGCTGCCAGGGTTTGACAAGGTTGCCAAATCGGGTGAACTGCGCCTCGAAGGACAGCTCGACCGTGCCGATGGGGCCGTGGCGCTGCTTGCCGACGATGACCTCGGCCTTGCCGTGCAGGCGTTCCATGGCCTGCTTCCACTCTTCCATCTTCTCCAGCTCGTGATCTCCAGGCTTTTCGCGCTCTTTGTAGTACTCTTCGCGGAACACGAACATCACCACGTCGGCGTCCTGCTCGATCGAGCCGGATTCGCGTAGGTCGGACAGCTGCGGGCGCTTGTCGTCGCGGTTCTCGACCTGACGCGACAACTGCGACAGGGCGATGACGGGAATATTCAGCTCTTTCGCGATAGCCTTCATACCCATCGAGATCTCGGCGATCTCGTTCACGCGGTTGTCGGACATGCCTCGGCACAGCTGCAGATAGTCGATGACCAGCAGGTCCAGCCCATGCGTCCGCTTGAGCCGCCGCGCCCGGGCCGCCAGCTGGCTGATCGGCAGAGCCGGCGTGTCGTCGATGTAAAGCGGACAGGCTTCCAGCGCCTTGGCCGCATCGACGAAACGGCGGAACTCGTCCTCGGTCATGTCCCCTTGGCGGATCTTGTGGCTGGAGATCTCGGACGCCTCGGCCAGAACCCGTCCGGCCAGCTGCTCAGCGCTCATTTCCAGCGAGAAGAAACCGACGACGCCGCCGTCCACCGCACCCTCGGTGCCATCGGCGCGCTGACCCCGCTTATAGGCTTTGGCCACGTTGAACGCGATGTTGGTCGCCAGCGAGGTCTTACCCATCGACGGACGCCCGGCAAGGATGATCAGGTCCGACGGGTGCAACCCGCCCAGCTGTTTGTCCAGATCGGCCAGCCCGGTCGAAATCCCGGCCATGCCGCCGCCGCGCTGATAGGCCTCGTTGGTGACATTCACCGCCTCGGTCACAGCCTTGAGGAAAGATTTGAACCCCTGTTCGGTCTGGCCCTGTTCGGACAGCTTGTAGAGCTTCTGTTCGGCCTCGACGATCTGTTCCTTGGGTTCGCTGGCCACTTCGACCCGCGCGGCCTTGTCCGAGATGTCGCGGCCAAGCCGGATCAGTTCGCGCCGGATCGCCAGATCATAGATCATCTGGGCATAGTCATGCACGGCGAAGGCGCTGATCGAGGCCCCGGCCAGCTTGACCAGATAGGCCGGGCCGCCGAGTTCCTTCAAACCCTCGTCCTCGGCCATGAAGGATTTCAGAGTCACCGGCGATGCCAGCGCGTTCTTGGCGATGCGCGCGGCGGCGACCTCATAGATACGGGCATGGACCGGGTCATAGAAATGCTCGGGCCCGATGATCGAGGCGACCCGGTCATACAGGTCGTTGTTGGTCAGGATCGCACCCAGAAGCTGCTGTTCGGCCTCGATGGAATGCGGCATGGTCTCGGCGTTCTGAATCTGCGCCGCTGCCTGCTCGATACTGCTGATCTCGTTCATTGCTGCTCTCGCTGTCCCCATGGGACAAAGGTCATATCTCGGCCCCGTGAGTCGGGGCAAATTGTATGTTTTCTGGGGATATGCTGTGCATATCTTCCGCTCCTGCATCTTGCCGCAGGGACTGGTCATTCGTCAACATCTTGTGGATAGGCAGCAAGGCTGACGGCCAGTGTTTCCCGGCCGTCAACAATGGCCAGATAGTCAGCTCTTGTTGGCCTCCTGCCAGCCGCGCGGGTCGTTCAGGAAGGCTTCGACCCCGTCCAGCGTTTCCGCGTCAAAGGTGCCCTGCGCCTTGGCCTCGGCCAGAACGTCCCACCAGGTGCACAGGTGGTGCAACTGCACGCCATGATCGCCGAGCGTCTTTTCGGTTTCGGGGAAGATGCCATAGTAGAAGATCACCGCCGTATGCCCACAGGTGGCGCCCGTTTCGCGGATCGCGTCCACAAAGGACAGTTTCGAGCCGCCATCAGTGGTCAGGTCCTCGACCAGAAGCACGCGCTGGTCTTCGGTCATGACCCCTTCGATCCGGGCGTTGCGGCCATAGCCCTTGGGCTTTTTGCGCACATAGGTCATCGGCAGGGCCATGCGCTCGGCAACCATCGCGGCGAAGGGAATGCCCGCGGTTTCACCGCCGGCGATGTTGTCGAAGGCTTCGAAGCCGGCATTCCGCATGACGGTGACCGTCAGGAAGTCCATCAGGGTCGACCGGATGCGCGGGTACGAGATCAGCTTGCGGCAGTCGATATAGGTGGGGCTGGGCAGGCCACTGGCCAGCGTGAACGGCTCGCGCGCGTTGAAATGCACCGCCTTGATCTCCAGCAGCATCCGCGCGGTCAGGCGGGCGATTTCCGTGCTGTCGGGAAAGGAACTGGGGATCATGGCGGGACCTCGGTGCTGAAATGACGTTGCGGGCTGATAGCCTGCCGACCGGCCCGATGTCGAGAGGGGTTGGCCCAAAAGAAAAGCGGACCTCGCAAGAGGTCCGCTTGATGCCCGGATGGGCAGTCGAGCCAGCCAAGGTGGGCTTAGCTGCTCATGTCATAGGCCCGTTCGCCGTGGACCGACAGGTCGAGCCCGTTCGTCTCGGTCTCGGCGTCTACGCGAAGCGGGGTGACAAGCGCAACCACCTTGATCAGCACAAATGTGACAACTGACGTAAAGACACCCACGATCACCAGCCCGCCCAGCTGCGCGGTCCAGGCGCCCAGGCCGAAAACGGCGATCATGATGGTGCCGAAAATGCCGCCCACGCCATGCACGGCGAACACGTCCAGCGTATCGTCGATGTTCAGCACGTTGCGGACCACGTTCACCGCCTCTTGGCACAGGATGCCGGCGACCGCGCCGATGATCAGCGCCTGAACCGGATCGACATAGCCCGAGGCCGGCGTGATCGAGGCCAGACCCGCGATGGTCCCGGTGACCAGACCGACCAGCGAGGCCTTGCCGTACTTGATCCGCTCCCACAGCGCCCAGCTGAGCGATGCGGTGGCGGCCGAGATATGCGTGACCGTCAGCGCCATGGCCGCGCCGCCATCCGCGGCCAGCTGCGAGCCGCCGTTGAAGCCGAACCAGCCGACCCACAGCATCGCGGCCCCGATCATGACGTATCCGGGGTTGTGCGGCGGGGTGGTGCGGTTCCTGCGCGGCCCCAGGACCCACGCGATGATCAGAGCGGCCAGACCGGCGGTTTCGTGCACCACGATGCCACCGGCGAAATCGCGCACGCCGATTTCGCCCAGAATGCCGCCATCGGTCAGGATGCCGCCGCCCCAGATCCAATGAACCACCGGCGCATAGCACAGCAGCATCCAAAGGCCCGAGAAGACCAACACGAAGCCAAAGCCCACGCGCTCCACATAGGCGCCTACGATCAGAGCCGGAGTGATGATGGCAAAGGTCATCTGGAAGGCAAAGAACAGCACCTCGGGCAGGGTGCCTGACAGGCTGTCGGCATCGACGCCGTTCAGAAACGCCTTGCCCAGCCCGCCCCACAGGCCCGAACCGCCGTCACCGAAGGCGATCGAATACCCGGCGACCAGCCACAGGATGCTCATCAAGCAGGCGATCGCGAAACAGTGCATGAAAACGCTCAGCACGTTGCGGGCGCGCACCAGCCCGCCATAAAACAGGGCGAGGCCCGGCAAGGTCATGAACAAGACCAGCGCCGTCGCGACGATGATCCAGGCGGTATCGGCTCCGTTCATTGGGCCGTTCTCCTCTTTCCTGTAGCTGCGCCAAGGGGCGCGGTGTGAGTGACGTGCCGAGGGTTCAACCGAACGGCGGCCGAGGAAAAAAGAGGCAGGCTGTGAAAAAGGTGCCTGTTTTGGCGTCCTTTTTCCAAGTGGTGACAAAAAGTGCGCCTTGTCCGGGTGGGTGCCAAAAATTTAGGCGACTTCGGAAAGGCCGTTTTCCAGCAGCTTAAGCGCATGATCCCGTGCCGCGCGTCGGACATTGGCGCGGCCCGCGGCGCCGAACTCGACGGTTTCGGTCAGGGTGGGCTGGCCTGTGACGGCGAGGCCGAAACAAACCCGGCCCTCGGGTTTGAACTCGGACCCGCCGGGCCCCGCGATGCCGGTGATCGAGACCGCAAGCTGCGCCTGAGAATGCGCCAGCGCACCCTCGGCCATTTCGCGGGCGACCTCTTCGGAGACGGCCCCATGGGCCGCCAGCGTGTCGGCGCGCACGCCCAGTATGTCCTGCTTGGCGGCGTTGGAATAGGTGACGAAGCCTCGGTCAACCACGGCCGAACTGCCGGGAATGTCGGTCAGCGCGGCGGCAACCATGCCGCCCGTGCAGCTTTCGGCGGTGGCGATCATGACGTTCAGCGCCTTGGCGCGGTCGAGCAGTTCGGCGACGGTCATAGGCCCAGTACTCCATGTGCGATCCCGGCCAGGATCAGAACCCCCGCGGCCGCGAACGCGCCCGCGATCACGTCGTCCAGCATCACGCCCAAGGGGTCGCCGCGCCGGTCGGCCCAGCCGATGGGGCCGGGTTTGGTGATGTCGAACAAGCGGAACAGCAAAAACGCGGCGATCCAGCCCGGCCACAGGGCGGTGATCGCGATGTCATGCGCCCAGGCTGGATAGGACACGGCCCAGATGGCGATGAACTGGCCCGCGACCTCGTCGACGACGATCTCCGAAGGGTCGTGATCGTCCTGCCCGGCGGTCATGACACCTGTGGCCCAGGTGCCGGCCACAAAGACGGCGACGGTTGCGACGGCCAGCAGCGGGAAGCCACCCAGCAGGTGCAGCGCCAAGGCCAAAGGCAGTGCGGCCAGCGAGCCCCAGGTGCCGGGGGCAGGGCGCAGGTAACCGACCCCGCCCACGGTTCCGATCAGGCGCGCCAGGGTCATGGTTTCACCAGACAGGCGGTCGCGATAGCGGCGATGCCTTCCTTGCGCCCGGTAAAGCCCAGACGCTCGGACGTGGTGGCCTTGATCGACACGCGGTCGGCGTCCAGCCCCATGATTTCGCTCATTTTCTGCCGCATCGCCGCAGCGTGCGGGCCGATCTTGGGGTATTCGCAGACCAGCGTGCAGTCGACGTTCGAGATGCGAAAGCCCATGTGCGCGGCCAGATCCACCGCATGGCGCAGAAAGATCTCGCTGGCGGCGCCCTTCCATTGCGGGTCGGACGGGGGAAAGTGCTGGCCGATATCGCCCTGCGCCAGCGCGCCATAGATCGCGTCGGTGACGGCGTGCATGCCCACATCCGCGTCGGAATGGCCCTGCAGCCCCCGATCATGCGGGACCTTAACGCCGCACAGGATCACGTGATCGCCCGGCCCGAACCGGTGCACATCATATCCGTTGCCCAGCCTTACATCCATGTCTGACCTCAATATGCGTTCGGCCCGGGCAAAATCCTCGGGCCGTGTGATTTTCAGATTGTCCGCGTCGCCCGGCACGATGGCCACGTCGATCCCGGCGGCGCGGGCAACCTCGACATCATCGGCGGCCCCGCCGGGATGCGCCGCATGCGCGGACACGATGGCGTCATAGCGGAACCCCTGCGGCGTCTGCGCGGCAAACAGGCCCGCGCGATCTCGGGTGCCGGTTACCTGGTCGTTCTCTCCGGTCCACAGCGCATCGGTGACGGGCAGCCCCGGCGCCGCGGCGGCGTGGGTGTCGAGGGCCGCCAGCACGTCACCAATGACCCGCGCGCTGACACAGGGCCGAGCTACGTCATGAATCAGAACCTTGCTGACGCCGCGATCGGCCAGCGCCTGCAGCCCGTTGCGCACGGATTCGGCTCGGTCTGCGCCGCCGGGCGCAAGAATCAGGCCGCTGTCGGCGAAGTCCGCCCAAGCCTCGGGGTCATCGGGGGACAGGACCAGCACGACCAGTGGCACCTGCGCCCTGATCCGCTCGATCGTCCAGTCGGCCACACGCCGCTCGGCCAAGGGGCGCCACTGCTTGGGCTGGCCCCCTCCGGCGCGCAGGCCGCGCCCGGCGGCGACGATGATTGCGGCGGTTGTCATGTCTGAATTTCCGACCTTCGTTTGGCTTCCGTTTTTAGGCGGCGGTGAAAGCAGAGGCAATCACTCGCGGTAAGTCGATTAAAAATTAGGCACATGATGATTTTGCGGGCTTGTTGGTCGCGGATTTGTTGTTCATATGCCCCGGATTCGATATGAAACCCGCAATTGCTCAAGGATTAGGCACGTTGACGCTGCGAATTGCCGAGAAAACTTTGACCCCGCCGGTTCTGCTGGCGCCGATGGCCGGAATCACCGACCGGCCGTTTCGCGACCTCGTCATGCGGTTCGGCGCCGGGATGGTGGTCAGCGAGATGGTCGCCAGCCAGGAAATGGTGCAGGCCAAGCCCGGCGTGCGCGAACGGGCCGAGCTGTCGGCGGATGTGGAAAACACCGCCGTACAACTGGCCGGGCGCGACGCCTATTGGATGGCCGAGGCCGCGCGGCAGGTTGCCGACCGGGGCGCGCGTGTGATCGACATCAACATGGGCTGCCCGGCCAAGAAGGTGACGAACGGTTATTCCGGCTCGGCCCTGTTGAAGACGCCCGACCACGCCCTGACCCTGATCGAGGCGGTTGTGGGTGCGGTAGATTTGCCGGTGACGCTCAAGACCCGACTGGGGTGGGACGACACGCTGCTGAACGCGCCGGACGTGGCGCGGCGGGCGCAGGAGGCCGGCGTCCAGATGGTGACGATCCACGGGCGCACGCGCTGTCAGTTCTACAAGGGCGAGGCGGATTGGGCCGCGATCCGCGCCGTCAAGGATGCCGTCAGCATTCCCGTCGTGGCCAATGGCGACATCACCAGCCCCGAGCGTTCGCAGGCGGCGCTGGAACAGTCGGGCGCGGATGGCGTCATGGTGGGCCGTGGCGCGCAGGGCAAACCGTGGCTGCTGGCGCAGATCGCGCACGAGTTGTGGGGGACGCCGGCGCCAGAGGTTCCCGAGGGCGACGATCTGGCCGACATGGTGCGGGCGCATTATGAAGCGATGCTGGGGTTCTATGGCACCGATCTGGGGCTGCGTGTCGCACGCAAGCATCTGGGCTGGTACATGGACGAGGCCGGAACGCCGGCGTCGCTGCGCCGCGCGGTCCTGACCGCGCGCGATCCGGCCGAAGTTCTGCGGCTGATCGGCGACGCGTTGGCGGAAAATGCCGAGGTGGCAGCATGATTTCGGATCAGGTCATCTGGGCATCGCTGCCGGTTCCCGCCTTCATCATCGACCCCGAGGATCGCATCGCGGATGTCAATTCCTCGGGTGAGGGATTCCTGAACGCCTCACGCAAATCGGTGGTCGGGCATCCGGTCTGGGACCAGATCGCCGTGGACGCGCCGTTGGAAGAGGCGTTCACGCGCGCCCGCGAGCAGGGCACGCCGCTGTTCGTTAATGACGTGGACGTGGGCTCGGGCAATCGCGCGCCGCTGCAATGCGCGCTGCAGATCGCGCCTTTGCTGGGGCACCCGGGGTCGATGATCATGATCGTCTCGCCGCGCGAACTGGCCAGCCGCATGACCCGCGGCAACACGGTCAAATCGGCGGCGCAGTCGGCGATCGGCATGGCCGAGATGCTGGCCCATGAAATCAAGAACCCGCTGGCCGGGATCACCGGTGCCGCGCAGTTGCTGAGCATGAATATCGGCCCGCAAGACCTTGAGCTTACAGATCTTATCGTGGCCGAAAGTCGCCGGATCGTGAAGCTGCTCGAGCAGGTCGAGCAGTTCGGAAACCTCTCGCGTCCCGAGTTCAAGCCCGTCAACATCCACGATGTCCTAGACCGCGCGCGCCGCTCGGCGCTGTTGGGCTTTGGCGCGGACATGACCATCATCGAGGATTACGACCCGTCGCTGCCACTGGCCTATGGTGACCCGGATCAGCTGTTACAGGTGGTTCTGAACCTGCTCAAGAACGCGTCCGAGGCAGCAGGCCCCGAGGGCGGAATTATCCGCCTGCACACCTATTTCGAACATTCCTTCCGCCTGCGGCGCAGTGATGGCTCGGGCCACTCGTTACCGCTGCAGATCGAGATCATTGACGATGGCCCGGGCCTGCCCGAGGACATCCGCGGCGACATTTTCGACCCGTTCGTATCCGGCAAGGAGAACGGCACCGGCCTTGGCCTGGCGTTGGTCAGCAAGATCGTGTCCGACCACGACGGTTGGATCACGGCCGAGTCGGTTCCGGGGCGGACAGTCTTCCGGCTGTCGCTGCGCCGCGCACCGCGCGAGGCAGGGCAGGGCAAAGAATAATAAAGGAGAACACCAGATGGATGGCACGGTACTGGTTGCAGATGATGACAGAACGATCCGGACGGTTCTGACCCAGGCCCTCACGCGGGCGGGCTGCAAGGTGCATGCGACCTCGTCCCTGACGACGCTGATGCGTTGGGTCGGCGAGGGCAAGGGCGACGTGGTGATCTCGGACGTGGTCATGCCCGATGGCAACGGGCTGGAAATGCTGCCCAAGATCGCACAGGACCGGCCGGGCCTGCCGGTGATCGTGATCTCGGCCCAGAACACGATCATGACGGCGATCCAGGCGGCCGAGGCGGATGCCTATGACTATCTGCCCAAGCCGTTCGACCTGCCGGATCTGATGAAGCGCACCGCCCGGGCGCTGGACCGCAAGCAGCGGGTTCAGATCGAACCCGCGGACACATCCGAAGACCGCCCCGACGAGTTGCCATTGGTCGGCCGGACCCCAATTATGCAAGCCCTGTACAGGTTGGTTGCCCGGGTGATGAACACCGATCTTTCGGTCATGATTTCCGGTGAAAGTGGAACGGGCAAGTCTCTGATTGCGCGGGCAATTCACGATTTCTCAGACCGGCGGACACTGCCCTTCGTGACTGCTACTGCAGCAGACCTGCGCGACCTGGAGGGTCCGGCCCGGGTCATGGCCCGAGTGCGCGGCGGTACCTTGCTGATCGACGAAATTGCAGACCTGGACGATGAAATCCAGGCCCGGATCGTGCGGATGATGGACACGCCCGGCGACCACGTTCCGCGATTCATGGCGACCAGCCAGTCGGACCTGACCGAGGCGATGGAAAGCGGGCGGGTGCGGCAGGACCTTTATTACCGCCTCTGCGGTGCCACCATTCATGTGCCAGCCTTGCGCGAGCGGGTCGACGACATCCTGTTGCTGGCCGAGCATTTTCTGGCCCGTGAAGAACGCGAAAACGGCACAAAGCGGCGATTGGGTCCTGACGCGATCGAGCTTGTGCGCCGGTATTCCTGGCCCGGCAACGTGCGGCAACTGGAAAACGCGATCCGGCGGCTGAGCCTGACCAGCCGATCCGACGAAATCACCAAGTCCGAGGTCGAGGCCGTCTTGGGCAGCCAGCCCGAGGCCGAACCACTGCTGAGCGGGAGCGAACGAGAGAAACTGTCGTCGTCGGTTGCGCGGCACCTGCGGCGCTACTTTGACCTTCATGGAAACATGCTGCCGCCACCGGGCCTGTACCAGCGCATTCTGCGCGAGGTCGAGGCTCCGCTGATCGAAATCGCGCTGGATGCGACCGGAGGAAATCAGGCAAAATGTGCCGATTTGCTGGGGATCAACCGGAATACGCTGCGCAAAAAAATCACTGATCTCGATATTCAGGTGACACGTCGGCGCAAACTGATGTAATCTCGCCACACAAACCGTGGCATCCGGGCAAGATCCCGGAAAAGACCACGATATATGGCGGTACGCCGCGAAAGCGGCACATCAGGATGAGGGCAGACGGTGGTATCCCGGGCACAGAAACGGCCGGCATTATCCCTGAATCGGTGGCGTAAGTCCCGGAAACTGCGCAATTTCGGCACCTTGGGGCTGGTTGTGTTGGGGCCGGTCCTGACACTTGCGACCTACCTTGTAATCGGGCCGTTTGACCTGGGTGCGAATGCCCCCACGCTTCGGCTGATTCTGCTGGCAGACCTTGTCTACATTCTGGTCGTGGCGGCCCTGGTTCTGGGGCAGTTGGGCAATCTTATTGCGGCGCGCCGGGCCAAATCGGCGGGCTCTCGCCTACACCTGAGGCTGATCGGGGCGTTCACGCTGTTGGCGCTGGTGCCCACGGTGACGGTTGCGATTTTTGCCGGTCTGACCGTGAATATCGGGCTTGAGGGATGGTTCTCGGACAGGGTCAGGCAGGTGGTCGGATCTTCGCTGACGGCCGCCGAGGCCTATGAACAAGAGCACGAACAGGGTCTGACGCAGGATGCCACGGTTCTTGCGCGGTTTCTGGACAATGCACGCAAGCTGGACTTCTACATCTCGGATGCCGAGCTGCGCGAGGTGCTGGCCCAGGGGCAGGCACAGATTCAGCGCGGACTGCGCGAAGCCTACGTGATTGACGGCAGTGGTGAAATCCGGGCCCGCGGAGACAGGTCTTATCTGTTCAACTACGAACCGCCGACACCCGAGCAGTTGGAGCAGGCCCGAGACGAGGGTCTGTTGATCATCGCGGACTGGCCCAACAACGAATTCCGGGCTCTGGTGCCGCTGCGCGCCTATCTGGACCGACACCTGTATGTCAGCCGCGCCGTAGATGGCCAGTTGTTGACCCTTTTGGACGACACCAAGGAAACCGCGCAGTTCTATCAACAGTTGGAAAACGAACGGGGCAGGGTGCTGTTCGAGTTCGGGCTGCTGTATCTGGGGTTCGCGGTAATCCTTATTTTGGCGGCCGTTTCGCTGGGTATGTGGTTCGCCGAGCGGCTCTCGCGCCCGGTTGGTCGCCTGACCACCGCCGCGCAGCGGGTAGGGGCCGGTGATCTGGACGTGCAGGTCATCGAGGAGGCCAGCGACGACGAAATCGCCATGCTGGGGCGCTATTTCAACCAGATGACCCGGCAATTGAAGGCGCAGCGGGGTACGCTGCTGGAAAACACCCGCCAGATCGAAAGCCGCCGCCGACTGTTCGACTCGGTGCTCAGCTCGGTGACTTCTGGCGTTGTCGGGGTGGATCCGGATGGTCAGGTGACATTCGTCAACCGCTCGGCCGAGCGCTTGCTTGACTGGAAAGGCCATGAGCAACAACTGGCAATCGGCATTGCAGTACCCGAGTTCCTGCCTTTGTTCGAAGCGCTGAAAGAAGGCAACCAGGAAGCAATTCAGGACGAAATCAAGGTCACTCGCAAGGGGCAGTTGGAAAACCTGCTGGTCCGGATGGCAACCCGACGCGGCGAGGACGGCAGGCTGGAAGGTTACGTGGTCGCCTTTGACGACGTGACCGATCTGGTCAGCGCCCAGCGTATGGCGGCCTGGGGGGACGTGGCCCGCCGCATCGCGCATGAGATCAAGAACCCGCTGACCCCCATTCAGCTGAGCGCCGAACGCATCCGGCGGAAGTTCGCGCGGAAGCTGGATGAAGAGGACAGCGCCAGCCTTGAATCCATGACCGACGTGATCGTTCGCCAGACCAACGATCTGCGCCGGATCGTGGACGAATTCTCGAAGTTTGCCCGCATGCCCGAGCCCGACCGGCACGAGGAAGACATCGCGGGCCTGGTGCGCGAGGCGGTTCTGCTGCAGCAGGCCGGTCAGCCAGACGTTCAGATCGACGCGGAGATCCCGGACCAGCCAGTATTGGCCGATGTGGACGCGACGATGTTGAACCAGGCGCTCACAAATCTGATCAAGAACGCCGGCGAAGCCATCGAAACCCTGAAAAAGAAGGGTCCGCCCGACAACCTCAGCCCGCAGATAAAGGTGCGCCTGTCCACGGATGACGACGGAACACTGATTACCATCGCCGACAACGGCATCGGGCTGCCGGAAGACCGGGCGCGGCTGTTCGAGCCCTATGTGACCACGCGCGACGAAGGGACTGGCCTGGGCCTGCCCATCGTCAAGAAAATCATTGAAGAACACGGCGGTACGCTGACCCTTGAGGATGCGCCCGTGTTCGACGGACAGGACCATTTTGGCGCAATGGCCGTGATCCGGTTGCCGAAGGCCAACACGGCCCCGGTCGCAGCGCCGCAAAAGCAGGCAATTAAAACCAAAACACTGAAAGCAGGCCAAAGATGAGTGACATTCTGATCGTAGATGACGAGCGCGATATTCGCGAACTGGTGTCCGACATTCTGGAGGACGAAGGATATTCCACCCGGCTGGCCGGCAACTCGGACGAGTGCATGGCCGCGATCAACGCAGAACCACCCGGGCTGCTGATCCTGGATATTTGGCTCAAGGACAGCCGCATGGATGGGATCGACATTCTGAAGGCGGTCAAACGCGACAATCCGGATGTTCCGGTGGTGATCATATCGGGGCACGGAAATATCGAAATCGCCGTCGCAGCGATCAAGCAGGGGGCATATGATTTCATCGAAAAGCCCTTCAACATCGACCAGTTGATGGTGGTAATCCGCCGCGCGATGGAAACTTCGCGCCTTCGTCGCGAGAATGCCTCGCTCAAGCGCAAGGAAGTCAGCAATTCCGACATGATCGGCAAGTCGGCTGCGTTCCGCGCGATGCTGAGCCAGTTGGACAAGGTGACCAAATCCAACGGTCGGGTGATGCTGCGTGGTCCTGCTGGATCGGGCAAGGAAATCGCCGCGCGCTACATTCATGCGCACTCGAACCGGGCGAACGCGCCCTTTGTCACGGTCAACTGCGCAGGGGTCGAGCCCGAACGCATGGAAGAAGTGCTGTTCGGCCGTGAATCCGCCGAGCGTGGCGTTGAGTCCGGTCTGCTCGAACAGGCCCATGGCGGTGTGGTCTATTTCGACGAGGTTGCCGACATGCCGTTGGGCACGCAGTCCAAGATCCTGCGCGTTCTCGTCGATCAGCAGTTTCAGCGGGTGGGTGGCTCGGACAACGTGCGTGTCGATTTGCGGGTGATCTCTTCCACCAACCGCGACCTTGAATCCGAGATTGCCGCGGACCGGTTCCGCGAAGAGCTGTATCACCGCCTCAATGTCGTCCCGATCGCAGTGCCGTCTTTGGAAGAACGGCGCGAGGATATTCCTGTTCTCGCCAAGCATTTCATCGAGATGTGCAACGAAACCCAGGGCCTCCCTGTGCGCGAGTTGTCGGAAGAGGCCGTGGCCCTGCTGCAGACCATGAGTTGGCCCGGCAACGTGCGCCAGTTGAAGAACCTGGTCGAGCGGGTTTTGATCCTTGGTGATGGCACCGGACCGATCGAAGCGCGGGAATTGCCGAATGAAGAGGAAAAAGCCGACGATTCCGGCCGGGTCGTGCTGTCGGGCGCTCTGGCAACGCTACCACTGCGCGAGGCGCGCGAAGCGTTCGAGCGTGAGTATCTGCTGACCCAGATCAATCGCTTTGGCGGCAATATCAGCCGCACGGCCAGTTTCGTGGGAATGGAACGCAGCGCCTTGCACCGCAAACTGAAATCGCTGGGTGTGGTGACGTCGAACAAGTCGGGCGCGCGGGTGGCGCAACTGGACGAGCCTGAACCGGCGGAGTAGGGGTCGGCCATACCGGCAGGACAACGGGAGGTGCCCGGCCATGACGCTATCGATGATCCAGCGGGGATTTCCCGCCTTTGGTCGTCGTCTCAAACGGCTTCGGCGGGCCACCGGGATGAAGCAGGCGGCGCTTGCACATGTGATGCGGGTAGATCAGGCCTCGGTGTCGCGCTGGGAAAACGGGGTCCAGACGCCAAGCCCCGAACAACAGGCCGCGGTTTTCGCGGCGCTTTCGGATCACCGCGCCGACGATGCAGCACTGAAGCGGCTTGTCGGCAGTTCGCAAGCCTGTCTGCATCTGGTGGACGAGGCGAGCCATGTTTGTCTGGCCTATTCACCCAGCCGCGCACGGGATTGGTCAGCCAGCCAGCACTCGTTGTTGGGGGTGTCGCTGTGGCAGTTTGCCACCGACGAGATCCGCCAGGCCGAAATGGAGTTGACGGACGAGGGTTGGTGGGACCTGCAGGCGCCAAATCCCAAGGCTTTCATCACTTCCCAGGCCGTGCACGACCAGATCACCATCAGCGCAGGCCAAATCGTATGGGAGCGGCTGTATCTGGCCGATGGAACCCCAGTGCGCCTGGTCAGTGGCACGCGCGTACGCGCCGCATAATATATGCGTTCACCTTGCCTGGGGGCGAGGGTAGAACGCGGGTGTGACTCAATCGTTTCGCATATTCCTGCAGGTGATCCTGTTGTGGCTGGCCGGACTGGGCGCGGCCACGCAGTTCGCCAAGATCGCCGTCGCCTTTGACGCGGTCGGTGCATTGTATCCAGGCTATGGGGATGCGATCGGCTGGTTGTTGTCGATCATCAGTTTGATGGGCGCCGTGCTGGGGGCCATGTCAGGCGCCATTACCGCGCAGTTCGGACCGGTCCGCCTGCTGGTGTTCGGTTTGCTACTGGGCGGCGTTGTATCGGTGTTCCAGTCCACTATACCCGGCTTTCACGTGATGCTGGGCAGCCGGATCATCGAGGGCGTTTCGCATCTGGCGATCGTGGTTGCCGCTCCGACGCTGATCGCACAGATCACACGCGGAGCCGCGCGCAATGCCGCCATGGTTTTGTGGAGTTCTTTCTTTGGAGTTGCTTTTGCGCTGAACGCTTGGTTCGGCCTGCCGATGATCCAGCGTTTTGGATTGGCGGATTACTTCATGGGCCACGGTTTCCTGATGGCGCTGATTGCAGGACTGGTCGCCCTGTTTCCGCCAAAGGTTCCGCCCATCGCGACGGAACGGCAGGGGTGGGGGCTGGGGTCCATCCTGCAGACGCATCTTGAAACCTACCGCTCGCCCCGCATGGCAGCACCGGCGATCGGATGGTTCTTCTACACTCTGACCTTCGTGTCGTTGCTGGCGATCCTACCCGGCCGTATGCCCGAGGATCAGTCGATTCTTGTAGCCAGTCTGATGCCGCTGGCGGGTATCGTGCTGTCGTGGGTCGCGGTGCCCGTGCTCTTGACGTTCGTGTCTGCGGTCACGGTTGTAAATCTTGGTTTTGCGGCCGGGATGGTTGCCTTGGCTCTGCTGTTTTTCGGAGCGCCTCTGCCCGTTGTCGGCATTGTGCTGTTTGCGGTGTTGGGCCTGGTGCAGGGCGGCAGTTTCGCGGCGGTTCCTCAACTGAATGGCTCGGCCCGGGATCAGGCGCTGAGCTATGGGGCGATGGCGCAGATGGGAAATGCGGGCAACCTGCTGGGCACACCTGTTCTGCTTGCAATCCTTTGGCGTGCCGGAGAGGGCTCGATGTTCGTGGCCGTACTTGTATTCTATGCAGCCGCCATCGCAGCACATCTGCTCCTGTCACTCCGCCGGCGACCGTCACCCGGCGATCTGGGCTGAGTTCAGTCGGTCAGCCCGGCAACCCCGGGGTGATGATCTGGAATGACCCGTCGTCGAATTTGACGAAACAAGACGCCGTGCCCAATGGCGGCAGGACGGTTGTTCGGGTCGGCGGAACGCCCGATTTGACCGATTGTTTACAGGGCGGCAGGCTGATGGGGCGGTATCCCTTTTTAGCCATGCACTGCGCCTCGACCGTGTTTCGCAGTCCCTGATTTACATCCACGGTGTAGACGCGGCCCGGCTCCCACCAACCTCCGGTGCGGTAGCATCGCCCGCGCCCGTCGCAATAGGTGCGGCCCGGCCAATAGGTGGGCGGGCTTTGGCGCACCTGATTTGCAACCGGTGCATCCTTAAGCGCCTGCACTTGGCATTCGGTCGTTTCGGCCTGCATCCGCGAGACGCTTTCGCCTTCGCGATAATACATCGACAACGGACCGCAGCCGGCCAGCAGGGCAAGGGGAACAAGCAATCGAAGCACTGTTTTCATTCGCTTATCTTGCATCACACAGGCCGTCATGACAATTCGATTGACCGCTTTGTGGGCATCTGTCATTCAAAACGCTCAGGCAGAAAGGCCAAAGGCATGAAGGTCATCATTTGTGGCGCCGGCCAGGTGGGCTGGCAGATCGCTCGGCACCTTTCGGGCGAATTGAATGACGTCACCGTTGTGGACAACAACCCTGACCTGGTACGCCGGGCGACCGAGACGCTGGACGTTCAGGGCATCGCCGGCTTCGCCAGCTATCCCGACGTGCTCGAGCGGGCCGGAGCCCGTGACGCCGACATGATCATCGCCGCGACCCATTCGGACGAGGTGAACATGGTCACCTGCCAGATGGCGCACTCGGTGTTCTCGATCCAGCGCAAGATCGCGCGGTTGCGGTCGAAATCCTACCTCGAAGCGATCCATCGCGACCTGTACCGCCGCGACCATCTTCCGATCGACGTGGTGATCAGCCCCGAACGTGAAGTGGCCGCAGCAGCCATGCGCCGCCTGTCGGCGCCTGCGGCTTTTGACACGGAACTGTTCATGGATGGCAAGGCGCAGCTTCTGGGTATTCGGATCGCCGAGGATTGCCCGATCGTCAACACGCCCCTGCGCCAACTGACAGACTTGTTTTCAACGCTCAGCGCCATCGTGGTGGGTATTCGCCGCGACGGAACACTTTTCGCGCCGGAATCCGAGGACCAATTGTTCGTCGGTGACGAATGTTATGTCTTTACCAGCGTCCAAGACGTTGATCGTACGATGGAAGTCTTTGGTAAATCGCAGAAAAAGCAGGATCGCGTGGTTATCGTGGGCGGCGGGAACGTCGGCCTCGAAGTTGCCCGGACGCTGGAAGAACGCGAGGGCCGCATCCGTGCAAAGGTTATCGAGCGTGATCGGCGCTGTGCGGAACTGGCCGCCGAGTCGCTGGAGCGTACGATCGTTCTGAACGGCGACGGTCTGGATTCCGCCCTGTTGAGCGAAGCGGGGATCGAGCGCGCGGACGCGATGCTGGCCGTCACCGATGACGATCGGACCAACATGCTGGCTGCGGTCCGAGCCAAGGCCGAAGGTTGTCCGCTGGCGATTGCGCTGATCAACGACCCCAGCATGGTGGCCTTGATGGGGCCATTGGGGATTGACGCCTATATCAACCCGCGGGCCACGACCGTCAGTTCGATCCTTCGCCATATCCGGCATGGCCGGGTGCGACAGGTCTATTCGATCGGCGATGCCGAGGCCGAAGTGATCGAGGCCGAAGTGCTGTCGACCTCGCCAATGGCCGGGCAGAAACTGCGCGACATCGACTTTCCCGAAGGCGTCTTGGTCGGCGCCGTGCGCAAGGGCGACGAGGTCCTGCGGCCCACTGGCAGTCTGCGGATTGACGAAAAGGACGTGGTTGCGATTTTCGCAATGGCCAATGATGTACCCGAGGTCGAACGCCTGATGCAGGTTTCGATCGACTTTTTCTGATGGCTGTCGCCCGCGCACCCAAAATCAGCGTAATTCGGCGGCTGCCGCTGTTTCTGTTGATCACGGCGGTTGTGTCCTTGGCGATGTGGGTCCCGGCGATCTACGCCCTTGCCTTGGATGACCATCCAACGTCGCGGTCGTTCTTTTATTCGGGTTTGGTTGGGCTGTTTCTGGTCACGATCGTAGGTCTGGCGACGGCCAGCCGGCAACCGCGGCGCGGAACCTTGGGGCAGTTGGCTGTCCTGCTGGGCTCGTTGACGGTATTGCCGCTGTTTCTGGCCGTTCCGGTCCATGACGCGTTGGGGAACACGACCTTTCTGAACGCCTATTTTGACATGGTCAGCGCCATCACCACCACCGGAGCGGACCTGTTTCCCGACCCCGAGCGCCTGTCGGCGCCGGTTCACCTGTGGCGGGCACTCGTCGGCTGGATGGGTGGGCTGCTGATGTGGATCTCGGCGGCTGCGATCCTGGCGCCTCTGTCGTTGGGCGGGTTCGAGATTACCGCGCGCGGACAACCGGGCCGCCCGGTTTCTGGCGTAGCCCAGAGCGAAAGGGTCGACCCGCGGGGGCGACTGCTCCGTGTGACGGCGACATTGACCCCGGTTTATGCCAGCCTCACAGCGGTAATCTGGGTCTTGCTGTTGATCGCCGGAGAAAAGGGCCTGACGGCCATTTGCCACGCAATGTCGGTGATGGCCACGTCCGGCATATCGCCAGTGGGCGGGTTGGAAGGATCCACCGCCGGGATCACCGGCGAGGCCATCCTGTTTCTGTTCCTGTTCTTTGCCTTGTCCCGCCTGACGTTTTCAAAGGACACCGCAACAACGGGTTATTCCCGGCTGGACCACGATCCAGAATTCCGGATCGGCCTGATGATCGTCGTCGGCGTGGCGGCACTGTTGGTCTTCCGAGTGCTGGCGGGGGTTGCCGAGATCGGCGGGCAGGTGACGGGCCTGCAAACGCTGAACGTCATCTGGGGCATGTTGTTCACGGTGATGTCGTTCCTGACGACGGCCGGGTTCGAAAGCGCTTATTGGAACGACGCGCAACAGTTGTCCGGCCTGGGAACACCGGGGCTTGTGTTGATGGGGCTTGCGCTTATCGGGGGCGGGGTCGCCACCACCGCCGGCGGGGTCAAGCTGTTGCGGGTCTATGCGCTTTACCTGAATGGCGCGCGTGAACTGGACAGGCTGATCCACCCGTCATCGGTCAGCGGGGCGGGCGGTGGCAACCGCCGCATCCAAAGCCAGGGTGCCTTTATCGCGTGGGTCTTTCTGATGATGTTCGCGCTGACGCTTGCGTTGCTTGATGTCGTTCTCGCTGCCGAAGGGGTTGGGTTTGAACGCGCCATGGTGCTGAGCGTCGCGGTGCTGAGCACGACCGGTCCGTTGATCGAACTGGCCACCGATCTGCCGATCCGTCTGATCGATCTGTCGGCCGGAGCCAAGCTGACCATGTGCGCCGGCATGGTGATCGGCCGGCTAGAGACACTGGCGATCATCGCGTTGATCACTCCGGCCCTGTGGCGGGATTGAACCGCCAATTCGGGCCTTCACGTTACTGCCTGATTTTTCATCTGGAATATCTCTGCGCGTCACTCCATACTCGCGCGGAGGGAGCGCGTTGGTCCGCAGCGCGTAAGCAAGAACAACGGCGAGATAACAAAATATGGCTTCGGACAGACAGAATCTTCAGGATGCCTTCCTGAACAATGTACGGAAAGCAAAGGTTCCCGTTACAATTTTCCTGATCAACGGTGTGAAATTGCAGGGTGTCATCACCTGGTTCGACAATTTCTGCGTATTGTTGCGCCGCGACGGACAGTCGCAGCTTGTCTACAAGCACGCGATCTCGACCATCATGCCGTCGCAGCCGATCAACCTGTATGAGGGCGAAGACGCCTCTTGATGGAACATGACCGGAGGCGCACCCGGGCTTGGGTGCTGCATCCCGATATCAAGTCAGATGACCAGCGCCGCGACCCCGTTCCGGCGTTGGAAGAGGCGGTGGCACTGGCTGCCGCTTTGCCCGATCTGGATGTGATCGGGTCCGAGATTGTGCGCCTACCGCGGGCGCAGCCCGGCCTGCTGTTCGGCAGCGGCAAGATCGAGGAATTGGGCGCGCGTTTTGCGGAAAACGAGATCGAGCTGGTTCTGATCGACGGGCCGGTCACCCCGGTTCAGCAGCGCAACCTGGAAAAGGCGTGGAAGGTCAAGATCCTCGACCGGACGGGGCTGATTCTGGAAATCTTCTCGGACCGCGCCCGCACGCGCGAGGGTGTGCTGCAGGTCGAGATGGCCGCGCTGAGCTATCAGCGGACGCGGCTGGTGCGAGCCTGGACCCACCTGGAACGTCAGCGCGGTGGGCTGGGCTTTGTCGGCGGACCGGGGGAAACCCAGATCGAGGCCGACCGGCGTGCGATCGACGATCAACTGGTGCGGCTGCGTCGTCAGCTGCAGAAGGTCGTGAAGACACGGACGCTCCACCGGGCCGCGCGGGCCAAGGTGCCGTATCCGATCGTGGCGCTGGTCGGCTACACCAACGCGGGCAAATCCACGCTGTTCAATCGCCTGACCGGGGCTGAAGTCATGGCCAAGGACATGCTGTTTGCCACGCTGGACCCGACCATGCGCCGGATCGAACTGCCCGACGGGCCCGAGGTGATCCTGTCAGACACGGTGGGTTTCATCTCGAACCTGCCGACCGAACTGGTCGCGGCCTTCCGCGCCACGCTCGAAGAGGTTCTGGCCGCCGACCTGATCGTGCATGTGCGCGACATCAGCCATGCCGAGACCGAGGAGCAGGCCGAGGATGTGCGCACGATCATGGCCTCGCTGGGTGTGGACAATACCCGCCCTCAGCTTGAAGTCTGGAACAAAATCGACCTGCTGTCCGATGAGGACCGCGATGCCGTGCAGGCCCGGGCCGAGCGCGATCCGGCGGTGTTCCCGATATCGGCCGTGACCGGCGAGGGGATCGACCCGCTGTTGACCGAGATCGCCACGATCCTGCAGGGCGTGCGCCGGGAAGAGGTTTTGAAGCTGGGCTTTGCCGACGGCGACAAACGCGCCTGGCTGTTCCGTCAGGACGTGGTGCGCGATGAAAAACAGACCGAGGACGGGTTCGAGATCACCGTTCTGTGGACCGACAAGCAGGCCAATCAGTTCGCGGGCCTCTGACGATCAGGCCCCGTCGATCTGGCGCTGATGGTCGTCGGCATCGAACCAGCACAACGACGACCGGATCTTGTACTCCGCGTCCAGCTCCCATTCTTCCCAGCCGCGCGTGATCACCGCATTTCCGGTCTGTGCATGGTGCCCTTCCAGGGTCCAGACGAAAATGGCATGGGGACCGGCCCATCGCAGCATATCGCAGCGCACTTCAAGATCGGGAAAGTCGGTATGAATCCCGCGCGCCATTTCCGCGATGGCCGCCCGCCCGACGATGGGCGCGCCGCGATTGATCGTGATCTGCCCGTCCGACGTAAAGAAGTCGGCCACGGCATTGGCGTCACCCGAGCTCCAGGCGATGGCATAGTCGCGGGCTAGATTGTTCAGGGTATCGCGCAAACTGGCCATGATCTTCCCCCTCGCGCTGCGGTCCGGGCGCTCCGGAATGGTAGGCCAAGCCACGGGGCCACGTCCACGGGGCGACAAAAAAGGGGCGGGGGTCCGCCGAAACCCCGCCTATTGCGGCATCAGGCGGGTGGTCCCGACGGCGGCGGCGCGCGCCAGATCCAGATCCAGCGACATCGGAATGTACTCACCCCGGCGCCACAGTTGCGCCTGATCGTCATAGTAGCGCGACAGGAAGTGGCCCGATTGCCCGGTGGCCGTGATGAAGACCGAGCTGTCGGGGTCGGCAAAGTCATAAACCCCACGATAGCCCGCGCCGTGCACGTTCTGGAACGGGTCCGGCCCTTCGCCCGAGGTGCGTCCGCGCTGCAGGGTGTTGTCGCCGCCGCTGGTCGATTGGCGGATGTTAACAAAATAGCGCAGCACCGGAACCTCACCCAGCACCGTGTGATCATGGGTGGCCTGGTGGGCATCGCCCCAACGCAGGGATTCCAGTTGGCTGCCATAGCGCTCGGAAATCCAGACCAGTGCATCGTCAAGGGCCAGCCGGGCCATGTCGGTGCAGCTTTCCACCGGTGCGCTCTGCCGGACGTCGCACCAGGTCGAGGCCCCGTCGATGTCGCGAAAGACGCGTTCGATGAACAAGGGCTCGACATGCTTGAATTCCTTGGCCAGCGGCCCGAGGTCATCGGCGATCAGTCGTTTTTGCAGCGCGCGGACCCAGGCCGCATAGATCAGCGGCTCGGGCAGGTGCTCGTTCATCTCGCCGTTCCATTCGGCCAGCAGGGTCAAGGCGATCTGGCGCTGGCGTTCGGGGGTGCCTTCGGGCGCGGCCTCGCCGGTGAACCAAAGGTCGGCCCCGATCAGCGGCAGCAGTGACCGCGCGGTGAAGCTGACCGTGTCCAACTGCGCCTCGATGAAGCTGTCGCGGGTGTGCACCTCGCGGGATTGCATCAGGAATTCCCAGCGGTGGACGCGCTGCGTATCGCCCCATTCATAGGACACATGCAGGGGGAAGGGCCGGTCGATGATCTTGTTGTTGGTGTTGCCCAGTACGCCGCCGGCCGGAGCCACGAATTCGGGGTTGTCGGAATAGGGCAGACGGCCCTGCCAACGGTTGGCAGCGATCCAGCCCGGGGTCGGGATGCGCCCACGGCTCTGGTTGTTGAGGTCGCGGCTGGGCATTGCGCCGATGAGTTTCATGCCGACGGTCGTCTTGTCGACCACCGACAGGTTTTGCGACGGCGCGATGAACAGCTCGGCGGCTTCAATCGCTTCACGTACGGTATCCGCGTTCATCAGCGCCATCGACGCGCTGATCGAGGTGTCGCGCGGACTGAGCGCCGTCCAGGACAGCGAGGCGACATGCCCCGGCGGTGTGATGGTTTCCAGGTTGAAATGGGTGCCTGGCAGGACGGGGCCGTTCTCGGTCCAGCGCAGGGTCAGGGTGATTGGGGGGGCGTCCTTGATCTCGATGATTGAAGGGCGCGACTTGAAGGGTTTGAAGCCTTCGGGCGTCAGATATTCCTCGGGGTTGTCGGGATTCACTCGTTCGATATGCACGTCCTGATCGTCCAGATAGGACGAGGTCAGGCCCCATCCCAGCCGGTCACTACGGCCGGACATAACCGCCGGAATGCCGGGGATGGTGGCGCCGATCACGCCGCCCTTGGTCAGTTCAAGACGCGCCAGATACCAGATCCCCGGCGCAGTCAGGCCCAGATGCGGATCGTTTGCCAACAGGGTTCCACCGGTTGCCGACCGCGAAGGAGCCGCAGACCATGCATTCGAGGCACCCGCCAACCCGCGCTGCGGGACCGGGTTCAGCCATGAGGCCGCGGGTTCCGAATTGGCGGCATAGCGGGGCAGGTTGGGAAACAGCGCCGCATATTCGGGCAGCGCTGCAATGCCCGCGCCAGGCACGTCCGGCAGAATATCTGAGAGCCGCTGCGGATCGTTCAGCATCAACGAGGTGCGCGCCCGCAGCACTTCGTCCTGCAAATGCCCGGATAGCTGAACCGCCATCAGCTTGATCATGGCTATGCTGTCACCCGGTTGCCAAGGAGCAACCGGTGCGTTGAACAAGAACATTTCGGGCGCGCCGCGGCCCAGGGCGTTTTCGTTGATTTCGTCCAGCCGCGCATTGACACCGGCGGCATAGGCGCGAAGAGCGGCCTTTGTGTAATCGTCCTGAACCTCGAAGGACTGATGCGCCAGCCCGTATAGATCCAGCCGACGCATGAGCTTGTCGATATGCACGGTCCGCTGGCCAAAAACCTCGGACAGGCGCCCCTGCACGGTCCGGCGCATGACCGTCATCTGCCACAACCGGTCCTGGGCATGCGCATAGCCCAGACCGAAGAACACGTCGGGGTCGGTCTGCCCCAGGATGTGAGGCACGTTGGCTGTGTCGCGCACGATCTCGACCGGGGCATTCAGGCCTTTGACCTGCAGCGTTTGATCGTAGTCAGGCAGCGACTGGCTGGCCAGGAAATACACCAGACCGATCGCCGCGAGGGTCAGCAGGACCAGACCCGAGGCGATACGCATCAACCAGCGAAAGACGACACCCATCAGCAGCGCACCATTTGAATTTGCAGATCAGGCGAAGGTTAATTCATGGCTCTGGCGACCGAAAGAGGCCGCGCCGCGGAATCTGCGTCTGAAACGAAAAACTCCGCCACGGCATTGGCCAGTGACGGAGTTTTCTTGAGGGGGGTCAGGGGGTCAGGGAATAATGCGCGTGTATTTGATGCCTTCGACCGTCGCGCCCAATTGCAGCCCAGCCTGACCGAAGACCGCCGCCAGCACGGGTTTGCGCAGGGTGGTCAGGTCGGTCGACAACTGGTCCGCCTGGTCGCTGACGACATATCCAATGTCCGCGCCGGCGGTCCATCCGCTTGAGCGGCGGAAATCGTTCAGGGCGTCTTCGGTCATGAAGAATAGGACATGGGCGTATTGCTGGGCGCCAATCTGAAGCCCCGCAGTGCCCTTTACGGCGGAGTAGTAGTCGACCGTGGCGCCATTGATGCGCAGTGCGCCTTTTCCGTAGCCGCCTCCAAAGACGAACCCCGCCTCGGTGATCAGCGGCATGACCAGCATCCCGTTGGCCTTGTTGGCGATTTCCTGGGTGTTCGGGTAGCGGGTATACATCTCGGTCAGCGTGGCATCGACGCGGGCATCGATCGTTGCCGCGTTCGAGTTTCCGACGCCGTTGCCGCAGGCGGCGGTCAGGGTCAGTCCGGCCATGCCAAAGGCAAAGCCGCGACGGCTCAGTCGTGGTGTGTTGGAACTGCTCATGTTTGTTTTTCTCTGTCTATGTGCCTGAAAAGCCGGGTGGTCCCGGTCTTGTGTGCAAGAATACGCCGAGCCGCCTCGGGTGTCACGGGAAAACCGGCAGGCCAAGGCCGGCCGATCGGCGAAAAATCGCGGAGTCCCGCGGGATTAGCCGTGCAGAAGCCGGGCGACCTGCGGTGCGAAATAGGTCAGGATGCCGTCACAGCCCGCGCGTTTGAAGGCCAGCAGGCTTTCCAGCATCACCTTTTCGCCGTCGATCCAACCGTTCTGCGCCGCGGCCTGGATCATCGCGTATTCACCCGACACCTGATAGGCATAGGTGGGTGCGCCAAACGTGTCCTTGACCCTCCGGCAGATGTCCAGATAGGGCATGCCGGGCTTGATCATCACCATGTCGGCGCCCTCGGTCAGGTCGCGTTCGATCAAGCGCAGCGCCTCGTTCGAGTTGGCCGGGTCCATCTGATAGGTCTTCTTGTCGCCGGTCAACGCGCCCGAGGCGCCCACCGCATCACGGAAGGGTCCGTAGAAGGCGCTGGCATATTTCGCGGCATAGCTGAGGATCATGACGTCGTGATGGCCGACGGCCTCGAGCGCCCGGCGCATCGCGCCGATCCGGCCGTCCATCATGTCGGATGGGCCGATGATGTCGGCTCCGGCCTCGGCCTGGGCCAGCGTCATCTTGACCAGCGCCTCGACCGTTTCGTCATTCACGATCTTGCCGTCCACCACGTATCCGTCGTGGCCGTTGATGTTGTAGGGGTCCAGCGCCACGTCGGTCATCACCGCGATCTCGGGCGCGGCCTGCTTGATCGCGCGGATGGCGCGGTTCGACAGGTTGTCGGGGTTCCACGCCTCGGCACAATCCTGAGTCTTGAGGCTGGGATCGGTGTAGGGAAACAGGCAGATCGCCGGGATGCCCATAGCCTGCGCCTCGGCTGCGGCCCTGGCGATCAGATCGACCGAGCGGCGCACCACGCCGGGCATCGAGGGCACGGGCTCTTCGATGCCCTCGCCGTCGCGCACGAAAACCGGCCAGATCAGGTCATCCACGGTCAGGGTGTTCTCGCGCACCAAGCCCCGGATCGCCTCGGACTGGCGGGCGCGACGAAAGCGGCCGTGGGGGTAGGGGGCGATTGTCGGTTTCATGGCGCGTTCTCCTTGAACAGTCGCGCATTGGGTGGCATGAATTTGCACAGGTCTCAAGGGTACCAATGGCCGCGCCGTTGCGATAGAACCGCCTGAGAATTTTGAACAATGAGGCAAGTTTGGACTGGTACTCCACGATCTTCGAGCTCATCGACATGCGCAGTTTCTCGAATCTGTGGTACTGGATCGCGCTTGCGGTGCTGTGGTCGACAGCCAGCCATTGGGTAATGGGCGTTCCCTATGATCTGGTCGTGCGCGCCCGCCGCGTCGGAGGCCAGGCCGAGACCGACCTGCTGGACATCGTGCGGATCAACACCAACCGCATCCTCTACATTGCCGACGTTTCGGGGGTCGTGATCTTGGCGCTGTGTTGTTTCCTGTTCGCGGGGCTGGCGACGCTGGGGTTTTACTATCAGGTCGAGTTCGCCCAGGCGGTGTTCCTGCTGCTGTTCCCGATGGTTCTTGTCGGCGCAAACAGCCTGCGGGTGGCCCGGAACCTGCGGCGGCAGGAGTTGACGATTGAAGCTGTGTCCAAGGCGCTGCATCGATGCCGGCTGGCGACGCAGGTCATCGGTATGTTTGCGATACTGGTCACTTCGATGTGGGGCATGTATCAGAACCTTTCGATAGGCGTTCTGGGATAGCAAAATCTGAAAGGCGAGGCGATGAAGGCTCCGAACCACGTGACAGTCGGCGGCGCCCCCGAGGGGTTTGACGCGCAGCTGGTGCTGAACGAGGTTGCCCGCTCGGGCGGGCCGGTTCTGCATGTGGCGCGCGACGACAAACGTGCCGAGGCGATGCGCGCCGCGCTGCGTTTCTTTGCGCCCGACATGCCGGTGATCCTGTTTCCCGGCTGGGATTGCCTGCCTTTTGACCGGGTGTCGCCCAACCCCGACATCGCGGCGGCGCGGGTGGCGACCCTGGCGGCACTGGTGCACCAGATGCCCGAGCGGTTCGTTCTGCTGACCACGCTGAACGCGGCCACCCAGCGCGTGCCGGCGCGCGACGTGCTGCGGCAGGCGGCGTTCACCGCTCGGGTCGGCCAGCGCATCGACGAGGCCGCACTGCGCGATTTTCTGTTGCGCATGGGTTTCAGCCAAAGCCCCACCGTGATGGAGCCCGGCGACTATGCCGTGCGCGGCGGGATCATCGACATCTTCCCGCCGGGCGAAGCAGGGCCGGTGCGGCTGGACCTCTTCGGTGACGTGCTGGACGGCGCGCGCCGGTTCGATCCGGCCACCCAGCGCACCACGGAAAAGCTTGATCTAGTCGAACTGGCCCCGGTTTCCGAGGTGATCCTGGACGAGGCCGCAATCACCCGGTTCCGTCAGAACTATCGCATCGAGTTCGGTGCGGCCGGTACGGATGATCCGCTGTACGAGGCGGTCAGCGCCGGGCGCAAGCATCAGGGCATGGAGCACTGGCTGCCCCTGTTCCACGAAAAGCTGGAAACGTTGTTCGACTACCTGCCGGACGCGACGATCACGCTGGACGATCAGGTCACGCCCGCCCGTCTGGCCCGGTGGGACAGCATCGCCGATCAATACGAAACCCGGCGTCTGGCGCTCGAGAACCGCTCGCGGATGGATTCGGTCTATAAACCCACGCCGCCGGGCCTGCTGTATCTGGATGATGACGCCTGGACCCAGGCGGTGGCGCAGCGGCGGGTGCTGCAGTTCAGCCCCCTTCCGCAGGCCAGTGGCCCGGGGGTGATCGATGCGGGCGGTCGGATCGGGCGCAACTTTGCCCCCGAGCGGCAGCAGGAAAGCATCAGCCTGTTCGGCGCGCTGGCCAGCCACATCAAGAACAAGCTGGAGAAGGGGCCGGTTCTGGTCGCGTCCTATTCCGAGGGCGCGCGCGAACGCCTGACCGGATTGATCGAGGATGAGGGCTTGGCCGAGGCGATTCATGTGCCCGACGGCTCGCGCATCGGCAAGCGCGGTTTACACCTTGCGGTTTGGGCGCTGGAGCACGGCTTCGAGACGCCCGACATGACGGTGATTTCGGAACAGGATGTGCTGGGCGACCGGCTGATCCGCCAACCCAAGAAACGCCGCAAGGCCGAGAATTTCCTGACCGAGACCCAATCGCTCAGCCCCGGCGATCTGGTGGTGCATGTCGATCACGGCATCGGCCGTTATATGGGCATGGAAGTCGTGACCGCCCTCGGCGCCGCGCATGAATGCCTGCTGCTGGAATATGCCGAAGGCGCCAAGCTGTACCTGCCGGTCGAAAACATCGAGCTGCTGTCGAAATACGGGCACGAGGAAGGTTTGCTCGACAAGCTGGGCGGTGGTGCGTGGCAGGCCAAGAAGGCCAAGTTGAAAGAGCGGATCCGCGAGATGGCCGACCGGCTGATCCGCATCGCCGCCGAACGCGCCCTGCGCAAGGCCCCGATCATGGACCCGCCGCCCCACGCGTGGGAGGAGTTCAGCGCCCGCTTCCCCTATCAGGAAACCGAGGATCAGCTGCGCGCCATCGCCGACGTAATGGAGGACCTGCACTCGGGCACGCCGATGGATCGCCTGATCTGCGGCGACGTGGGCTTTGGCAAGACCGAGGTCGCCATGCGCGCGGCCTTTGTTGCGGCCATGTCCGGCCTGCAGGTGGCAGTGATCGCGCCCACAACGCTGCTGGCCCGTCAGCACGCGGCCAGTTTCAAGGACCGGTTCCGGGGCTTCCCGCTGGAAGTCCGGCAATTGTCACGTTTCGTCTCGGCCAAAGAGGCGCAGCAGACCCGCGAAGGGCTGGCAAAGGGCACGGTCGATATCGTGATCGGCACCCATGCGCTGCTGGCCAAGGGCATCCGGTTCCAGAATCTGGGCCTGCTGATCATCGACGAAGAGCAGCATTTCGGCGTGGCCCACAAGGAGCGGCTGAAGCAACTGCGCTCGGACGTGCATGTGCTAACGCTGACCGCGACGCCCATTCCGCGTACCCTGCAACTGAGCCTGACCGGCGTGCGCGACCTGTCGATCATCGGCACGCCGCCCGTCGATCGCCTTGCGATCCGCACCTATGTCAGCGAGTTCGACGCCGTCACCATCCGCGAGGCGCTGCTGCGCGAGCATTATCGCGGCGGGCAGAGTTTCTATGTGGTCCCGCGCATCTCGGACTTGCCCGAGATCGAGGAATTCCTGAAAGAACAGCTGCCCGAACTGACCTATGTGGTGGCCCACGGCCAGATGGCGGCGGGCGAGTTGGATGATCGGATGAATGCCTTCTATGACGGCAAGTATGACATCCTGCTGGCCACCACGATCGTCGAAAGCGGGCTGGACATTCCCACAGCCAACACGATGGTTGTGCACCGGGCCGACATGTTCGGGCTGGCGCAGCTTTATCAGATCCGGGGCCGGGTGGGGCGGTCCAAGACCCGCGCCTATGCCTATCTGACCACCAAGCCGCGCGCGCGGCTCACCCCGGCGGCCGAAAAGCGGCTGCGGGTTCTGGGCTCGCTCGATACGCTGGGGGCGGGGTTCACGCTGGCCAGCCAGGATCTGGACATTCGCGGCGCGGGCAACCTGCTGGGCGAGGAACAGTCGGGCCAGATGCGCGACGTGGGCTATGAACTCTACCAGTCGATGCTGGAAGAGGCGATCGCCAAGATCAAGGCCGGTGAGATGGAGGGGCTGAGCGAGGCCGACGACCAGTGGGCGCCGCAGATCAACCTGAGCGTTCCGGTACTGATTCCCGAAGACTATGTGCCTGATCTGGACGTGCGGTTGGGCCTCTACCGCCGCCTGTCGTCGCTGTCGACCAAGGTCGAACTGGAGGGCTTTGCCGCCGAGTTGATCGACCGGTTCGGCCCGCTGCCGAAAGAGGTGAACACCCTGCTTCTGGTGGTGCGGATCAAGGCCATGTGCAAACGCGCCGGCATTGCCAAGCTGGACGGCGGACCGAAGGGGGCCACGATCCAGTTCCACAATGACAAGTTCGCCTCGCCGGAAGGTTTGGTCGAGTTCATCCAGAACCAGCGCGGGCTGGCCAAGGTCAAGGACAACAAGATCGTGGTGCGGCGCGACTGGAAAAAGGACAGCGACAAGATCAAGGGCGCCTTTGCCATTGCCCGCGATCTGGCCGAGAAGGTCGCCGCCGAGAAAAAGAAGAAGGCCAGCGCCTGAGGGCGCGGCCTAGTCCCCGGCCACGAACGTACACAGCTGCCAGTCACCGCTGTCCGACTTCACGAAGGCCGCGCGATAGCCGACCATCGACCACAGGAATTCGGAATAGATATAGCCGCGCGTTCCGTCGGTCAGGATGACGCCCTGATATTCGGCCTCTTCCAGATAGTCCGGCACGATCACCACCTCGTGGCTGATCAGGTCCAGAATGGGCGCGCCGCGGTTTGGGGCCTGGCGCAGGGTGACATCCTGACCGGTCACGAAATAGGCGGTGAACGGATCCAGCTTCGCTGGCAGGGTAAGCCGCCACTGGTGCGGCATCCAGAATTCGCCATCCTCGTCGAAATAGCCGGGCTGGGCCAGCGTGGTCTCGAGGTCGCGCCAGTAGTCCTCGCGGATGGTGGCGGCGTGGCGGTGGTCGGCCTCGGGCAGGGTTTCGGGATCGACCGTCAGATTGGCGCGGAACGTCTCGGGGCCGTCCTCGTCGCCGTGGCTGGTGTAGATCTCGGGGCAGGTGGCGGCCATCACGCCCTCGAGGTCGCGGGCGGCGACCTTTGCGCGCAGGTCCGCACGAAAGGCTTCCAGTGCCGGGTCTTGGCTGGCCTCGTCCACAGGCGGAAAGGTCTGACGGTCGGCCCAGGCGGGACCGCAGCACAGCGCGATCAGCGCAGCGTTCAACAGTTTCATTCAGCGGCTCTCATCGCGGCCTGGGCGCAGAAGCACGAGGCGCCGACGCTGCGGTCGGCCCGCGCCAGGGCCAGGTCAAGTCGTTGTCGGATCAGCTGCAATTCCTCTACCGCGCCACGCGCCTTGAGGCAATCGTGCAAGCCCTTGAGGCTCCAGACATTGTCGGGATGGATCGAGGCGCGGCTGAGGGTGCCGCCCAGACCCAGATCCTCGCGATAGACGGCTTCGGCCTCGGCCACGTGGCCCTGCTCGAACAGCAGCGCCCCCAGCGCGTGGCGGGTGGGCTGCATCCAGCCCCAGGGCTCGTCATAGGGCAGATTGTCGTCCAGCTCGACCGAGCGGCGCAGGTGGGCGAAGGCCGTGTCGAAATTGCCTTTGCGGTACTCGATCTCGCCCCGCAGCATCTCGCGCGCGATCTCCAGCAGGTCAATCACGCGGTTGTTGTGCAGCAGGCGGGTTTCGGGCACGCGGTCCTTGGCGGCGAGGAACAGCAGTTCCTCGGCCTCGGCCTCGGCCACGTCGCCGGTGGCGGCATGGGCGATGGCGCGGGCGTAATGCGTGGTGGCCGTCACCGTCAGATACAGGTCGGGATCGGGGGGCAGGGGCAGGGCCTTGGCTTCCTCCCACCGGCCGAAACGGATCAGGATATGCGGCCCCATGGCCATGTAGCTTTCGAAGTAATCCGCCATCGGCGGGCTTTCGATGCGAAGCATCTCCTCGGGCGTGGTGTCCCACAGGCCCTTGTTGGCACGCAGGGCGGGCTCCATCTGGCCCAAGAACAACGCGCCATAGATAACGAAGTGGTAGTTGTGCTGGCGATAGCCGGTATAGATGTTGAACGCGCCTTCGCGCTGGTAATATTTCAGATCGGCGATGACGGCCTGTTCGTTCCAGTGGACGACGTTCTGGTAGTGGCCGCACAGCACGTCGATATGGGTGGGCATGTGCACCAGATGCCCGGCATCCGGCACCAGCGTGCGCAGCACGTCACCGGCCTTCAGTGCCTTTTCGGGCGTGGGCGACATCTCCATCAGATGCACATAGAGGTGCAGCAGACCCGGATGCGACATCGCCGCCGGATCGTGAGCCATGGCCCATTCCAACGCCTCCTGCGCTTCAAGCGTGGCGGCGCCTTCGGCAGGCTGGCCTGTCCTCAGATCCCACATCTGCCAGGGGGTCAGGTTCAGCAGCGACTCGACATAGATGGTGCGCAGGTCCAGATGATCGGGCTGGGCCGCGAAGGCGGCGCGCATGGCGTCGGCGAAGTCGTCGTCCCAGCGGTGCATGTCGGGCGCCGGGTCACGCTGGGGATAGCGGGCGGGCAGGGCGCGGATCAGTTCGCGTTCGACGGGCGTGCAGCGATCCAGCAGGGCCTGTGCGCATTGGGTTGCGTCATAGGCGCAGTTCAGGGCCTTGGCCTTACCGCGGTCGTCCAGCAGATCCCAGGGCAGGTTGTAGTTGGGCCCGGCGGCATAGGCCACGCCCCAATGGGCCATGGCGCAGTCGGGGTCATGCTCCAGCGCGCGCTGGAAACACACGACCGCCTCTTCATGGTTGTAGCCGTAGGTCCAGACAAGGCCCCGGTCGAACCACAGCTGCGCCTGATCCGAGGACGTGGTGACGGGGCAGCTATGCGTGCCCAGATCGTAATAGTCGCTCATGCCGAACTCTCCCTGACTGGGGCGAGCCTAGCGCAGTTCGGGTGCGCTGCACAGGTCAGGCGGGAACGCGGTCTTCGATCCGGCCCATGTGGACCATCAGCCCGAAGGCCAGCGCGCACATGGTCAGGATGCCGATGGTCAGCGGCCCCAGCGTGCCGTCGAACAGCAGCCCCACCGGCGCGGCGATCGCGGCGGCCAGCACGGTCGAGATCGACCCGATGACCGAGGCCGCCATGCCGGCGATATGGCCCATCGGCTCCATCGCGATGGCATTCAGGTTACCCATGGTGACGCCGGCCATGAAAAAGACCGTGGTCTGCCAGAACACGAACAGCGCAAACGAGGCCTGCGGCGACAGGTTCGACATGTTCAGGGCAATCACCAGCGAGGTGATCAGGATCTGTCCGGCCAGCGCCCAGGTCACCATACGGCGCATCCCCACGCGCACCACGACGGCAGCGTTCAACAAGCTGGCCGAGCCGGACATCAGCGCCACGAATCCGAACCAGAAGGGGAAGCTGTCGGCGCGGTGGTGGATCACGTCATAGACCGGCTGCACCATGGTCAGCATGGTGAACAGCATGCCCATGCACAGGGTCTGGACAAAGATCGACAGGCGCACGGTGGGGTGGGCAAACATCTCTTTCACCGCACCGACCATCAGCGGCAGGCGGAACGGGCGGCGGTTTTCCGGCGCAAGCGACTCCGGCAGTCGGAACCCCATCCAAACAATGATCACCAGCGCGAACAGGATGAACGACATGAACACACCGCGCCAACCGGCGAAGGCAATCACGGCGGCTCCGGCCATGGGCGCGATGGCGGGCACCAGGGTGAAGATCATCATCGCGATGGACACGATCCGCGCCATTTCCCGGCCCGAGAACAGATCGCGGATGATCGCCATGGCGACCACGCGGGGCCCGGCGGCCCCCAGCCCCTGAACCACCCGGGCGGCCAGAACCAACTCTAGCGACGAACTGGCCCAGGCCACGGCCGATGCCAGAATATAGACTGCTGCTCCGGCAAAGATCACCGGCCTGCGTCCGACCGCATCCGAGATCGGGCCGGTGAAGAACGTGCCGATTCCCATTCCCAGAACAAAGCTGGTCAGGATCAACTGCGCCCGGTTCACGTCATCAGGGCTGAGCTGCGCGCCGATCTCGGGCAGGGCAGGCAGCATTGAATCAATCGAAAATGCGATGGTGGCAAACATCATCGCGATCAGCGCGATGAATTCGGCCTTGGAAATACGGTCAGCCATGCGGGGACTCCTTGCTCCAACGCGCTAACACGACAGGGCAAGGTGGGCTAGGTGCAATCGCGCACAGAACTCTGTGCTATTCTGCAGAGGAAGGCTCAAGCTGAGACATTATTTCGCCGATCACTTGCGCCCACAATTCCGGTGGTTGCGCCCCAGGGACCGCGTGCTGGTTGGCGACGATGAAGGTGGGGACCGAGTTTACGCCCATTTCACGCGAGTGCGTATCCCGCTGACGAATGTCGTCCCGGTCGGCGTCGGATTTCAGCAGCTTCAGAACAACTGCGGCGTCCATGCCCACGCTGTCGGCGATGTCGGCCAAAACCTCGTGGTCGCCGATGTCGCGGCCCTGCACGAAATACGCAGTGAACAGCGCATCCACCACCTGGTTCTGCTTGCCCTCGATCCCGGCCCAATGGATCAGGCGATGGGCGTCCAGCGTGTTCGGGGTGCGTTTCATGGCCTCGAAATCGATGTTCAGGCCGGCCTTTTCGGCATGCTCCACCACCGGCGCATAGGCGCGAACCGCACCCTCCTTGCCACCGAATTTGCGTTCCAGGTATTCGCGCCGGTCCATGCCGCCTTCGGGCATGTCGGGGTTCAGCTGGAACGGATGCCATTCGATCACGAACGGATGATCCGGGACCGAGGCCAGCGCCTTGTCCAGGTTGGTCTTGCCGATATAGCACCACGGGCAGATCGGGTCGGACAGGATATCAAGCTTGACGGTCTGGGTCATTCTTCGGGTGCCTTGAAATAGGCCGGCAATGCGCGGCGCAGGAGTTTTCCGTTGCCCCCGGTGGGCAGTTCGGGAAGATGGATGAAGGCGCGGGGTTGCTTGTAGCGCGCCAGGTTGGCCTCGACATAAGCGCGCAGGGCGGTTTCGTCCAGTTTTTCCGGCCCGGAATAAAAGGCGGCGATCACGAAGGTGTCCGGTTTGACCTCGACCGCCGCCGCGCCGACCTGAACGATTCCGGGAAAGCGCGACAGGACGGATTCGACCTCGACCGGGGATACCCGATAGCCACCGGCGTTCATCATGTCGTCGTCGCGCCCCAGATAGGTGATCTGCCCATCCACGGCCATCGCCCCCTGATCGCCGGTCAGGAACCAATCGCCCTGCATGCGCGCGCGGGCCTCGTCCGGGGCGTTGAGATAGGTCAGCATCAGCCCCGGGTCCGAGCGGTGAATGGCGATGGTGCCTTCCTGCCCCTGCGGAACCGGCCCGTCAGGCCCCAGGATCGCCACGCGGCGCCCCGGTTGCGGCTGGCCCAGAGAGTCTCCGCGCGCGGGGTGGGATGGGCTGGATGAGATGAAGGTCGAACATTCCGACATTCCATAGGCCTCGTACAGCTCGGTCCCGGTGGCCTGAACCCAGCGTTCGTGCAAGGCGCGCGACAGTTTCTCACCGGCGCTCAGGCCGTGGCGCAGATCGGGCAAGGACAGCGTGTCCGCCGCATTCAGCATCTTGCGGTAGACACCGGGGGCGGCCGCAAAGATCGAGGCGCGGTGGCGGCGCAGCAACTCAGGCAGGGCTGCCGGGTCGGTTCCGGGTTCGGGGATCAGCGCGGTGGCACCGATGGTCCACGGGTCCATCAAGCCGGTGCCCAGCGTGTAGGTCCAGTTGAACGCGCCCGCGTGGCACAGGCGGTCGGCCTCGCGCAGACCGTACCAGCCATCGACCATCATCTGCCGCGCCCAGATCGCGCGATGCGCATGGGCCACGGCGCGTGGTTTGCCCGAGGTGCCCGAGGTATAGACGACATAGGCCATGTGTTCCGGATCGCCCATGTCGAACGCCGCGGGCGGCAGGTTGCGCATGGCGGCAAGGTCGGCCAGGCAGATCTGGTTGGGGTGCGCGGCACAGGCCACGGACGGATCGCGCAGAATGGCGGCTGGAGACAGTTCCCGGATCATCCGCTCCGTTTCCGGCTCGGTCAGTTGCGAGGAGGTGGGCACCGGGACCAGCCCGACCGCGATTGCCCCAAGATAGGCGATGGGAAAATCGACCGTATTGCCCAGACGCATCAGCACGATGTTTCCGGGCACGAGGCCTGCACGCAGCAGCCCGGTTCCTGTGCCCAGAACTGCAGATTTCAACTTCGCAAAGGTCCAGTCGTTCGAACCGTCAGGGCGCAGCACGGACAGGGCCACCTTGTCGGGCGTGGCATCGGCGCGGCGCAGCACATGGGCGGCCAGGTTGAACGGCGCGGGGCAGGGCGTCGGCGGCCCCTGATCGAAAATCGACAACATGCGCCTTGGCTATTGCCGTTTGTCATGCGTTGCAAGCGCTCGGCGCTGGCCCTATAGAATGACGCATGACGAGCAAAGACCACAAATCCATCGTACGCATCGCCCGCGACAACGGTTCCCGCACCGAGCTGGAGCCGGTGGATCTGGGTGCCCGAGTGCGTGAACTGCGCAAGGCACGGAAATGGACCCTCGAGCAGGCGGCGAACCAGGCCGGGTTGGCCCGGTCCACGCTTAGCAAGATCGAGAATGGCCAAATGTCGCCGACCTATGATGCGCTCAAGAAGCTGGCGATCGGTCTCGAAATCTCTGTACCGCAGCTGTTCACCCCGCCCGAGCGGGATCAGGTTATCGGTCGCATGGCAGTGACCAAGATGGGTGAAGGCACCGCGCACGCCACCACGACCTACGAGCACGAGTTGCTGGCCGAAACGCTGACCAAGAAGCAGATGCTGCCCTATCGGGCCCGTGTGCGCGCCCGGTCAATGGACGAGTTCGACGGCTGGGTGCGTCACGATGGCGAAGAATTCCTGTATGTGCTGACCGGCGTGATCCGCCTGTACACCGAATTTTATGAACCGGTTGAGATGCGTCGGGGCGACAGCGCCTACTACGACGGCAGCATGGGGCACAACGTGATCTCGGTAAGCGATGAGGACGCGACCATCCTGTGGGTCACGTCGCTGGCCTAACGCCGGGCTAGCTCGCGGTTCAGGCCTTCGGTGTAAAGGAAATCCTCGACCTCTTCATGGGCCTCGTTCACCGTCAGGTGGTGCCGCTCGGCCAGATAGGCCTCAAAGCGTTTCCTGTCCGTCCTCACGCGCGCCATATCCTGATCGCGCAGGTTCGGAAAACGGCGCTTGGCACGTGCGTAGGACGCGCTCCAGTCTTGTGTCAAATCAGTCCAGTTCAACATCTGCGAGCCTTCCGTGGTTCGGGTTTCAGGACTGCTCTTCCCCAGACCAGCGTACGGAGCGCGCAGCCCGCGCGAAGACATGACAAAATGTCGCAGGTCAGGGCGCTGGAAAATCAAAGCGGTTTTTCACGCCGTGCTCGGCCCGTTTTCCCACTCACTGTCGGTTTTGGCGATCGTTCAAATGCTCGCACTCTGGACTGCGCCGAATACAGGGCTTTGTTCTATCTAAGAAATCTGTTTTCGGTGCAGGTGTCCGTTGCGTCGATCCTCACTTGGATTGCGAGATATCGTGGTAACAAGCGTTCCACCCGCAAAAAGTAGTCAAATGCTCTAGAAATAGCGGCCAGCGGATTTGTTTGATCGCCTTTTGGTGTTTGGTCACATGTGCCGAAAATTGCCGACGCCCGCGCGGCGTCCGATCCGAGCTAAGTGCATCACTTGAAATGGGCCGGGGCACAAGCCCCTGCCGGTTGCCTGCTACTCCTCGTACCACCAGACGTCGGGCATGAACTGCGGCCCGTCGCCGTAGATTGGCAAGATCTGAGGATGCTTCATTTCCTTCACATGGGCGATGCGGCCAACATCAAAGCTCCAGATTGGAATGACATACCGTCCGGCGGTCAGAACCCTGTCAAGCGCGCGGGTGGCGGCCACGAAATCCTCACGGCTTTCCGAGGCCAGCATCGCATCGATCAGCCCATCCACTGCCGGAGAGGTGACCCCCATCAGGTTGCGTGTCCCTGAAGCATCCGCGCCTTCGCTGCCCCAGTAGAGGCGTTGTTCGTTGCCCGGCGACAACGACAGTGCGCGGCGGAACGGGGTCATGTCGAAATCCAGCTCGGACACTCGCTGGGTGTATTGTGCGTCATCCACCTTGTCGACGGTCAGCTCGATCCCCAGCCGTTCCAGCGCGCGGGCATACATCTCGGCAATCGCATCCACGTTCTGAACCACATTCAAGCTTCCCTGACTGATGACCAGGGTTATCTTGAGCGGCTCTCCCGCTGCGTTCTTCAACACGCCGTCCTGGATTGTCCATCCGGCTTGCTCCAGCAGATCTGCCGCCTTGCGGATGTCCTTTCGGTTGCGAACCGAGTCGTCGCCTTCGGGCAGAACATACCCTTCCAGAGTTCCCGGAGGCAGATCAGCCGCGTAGGGCTGCAACATCTCAGCCACCCGGCCGGTTGCCGGTCCGGGTTGCATCGCCAGTTCAGACCCCGAGAAATACGAGGTGATCCGAGGCTGAGCACCGCCAGTGATCGTGCCGTTGATGAACTCAAAATTGAACGCAAGCGTCAGCGCCTCGCGCACGCGCCAATCGTCAAAAGGCGCTTTGCGCGTGTTCATGACCAGACCTGTCATGCCCGAGGGCTTTTTATGCGGGATCTCGGTTTTGATGACATCGCCGCGCTGAACGGCCGGGAAATCGTATTGTGTGGCCCATTTGTCGGCGTTGAACTCGCGGACGGCCGAAAGCGCGCCGGCCTTGAAGGCCTCGAACAGAACCGTCTGGTCGCCGTAGAACTCCAACCGCATCTCGTCGAAATTCATGGTACCCCGGCGGAACGGGACATCGTTGCCCCAATAATCCGGATTGCGTTTGAGGTTCACGAAACGCCCGGCCTCGTAGTCATCGATGACATAGGGGCCGGTGCCGATCGGGACATCTTGCAGCGCTGCCTCGGCGAAATCCTTGCCCTCCCATTGGGCCTTCTTGAGGATCGGCCGCAGCCCTGCGATCAGGGCCAGCTCGCGGTCTGGCTCGTTGAAGATGATCCGGACCGAGCGTGGTCCGGTCTGCTGAATGCTGTCGATCTTGGACCACAAACCGCGATAGCGCAGATGCCCCTGCGTTCCGAGGGTTTCGTAAGACCAGATCACATCGTCTACCGTGACCGGCGATCCGTCAGAGAATCGGGCAGTCTCACGCAGGGTGAATTCGACCCAGGATCGGTCCGGCGCGGTGTCGATTGATTCGGCCAAAAGCCCGTAAAGAGTGAAAGGTTCGTCCCACGAACGGCCCATCAACCCCTCGTGGGTCCAAAATCTCAGCTGCCAAGGGGCGGTGCCTTTTTGCACAAACGGGTTGAGACTGTTATAGCCGCCGGTATTGCCGAACACGACCTTGCCGCCCTTGGGCGCGTCGGGGTTGGCATAAGGCAGCGACACAAAATCCGGTGGTAGGGCCGGGTCTCCATACATAGCTATGCCATGGGTCGATTCTGCTTGCGCTAACGTGGCGACAACCGAGGCAGCGATTCCCGCGATCAACGGGCGGATGGGACGGAGAATATCGGGGCTCATTTTGGAAACAATCCTGCTCTGGCCTTATTTTGTTGGGATTCACCGTACCGATGATTTTTCTTATTATCAAACTTTTAGCTTGGATGACGGCGCGGAATTGCTTATAAAGGTTCCACTGCTCGATAGGTTTCTTGCCTGTATGAAACCTGCCTCAATAACTTAACGCCCGCTTCGTGCGGGCGTTTTTTTCTGCCTCGAGCTCCGAACTTCCCGCCCATAAATTGACCGTATCCGCAACCGGGTCTTTCCCCGTTTATTTTGCAGGTGCAGCATGGCACTGTGTCTCCAAATCATGAGTCTGTGGGAGACCCAAAATGAACCTGTCGGGAAAAACAGCAATCATCACCGGATCGAACTCGGGCATCGGGTTGGGCATTGCGCGCGAATTGGCCAAGGCGGGGGCCGACGTGGTTCTGAACTCGTTCACCGACCGCGATGAAGATCACGCGCTGGCGGCCGAGATCAGCAAGGAGACCGGAACCAACGCGCGCTACATCAAGGCCGACATGTCCAAGGGCGAGGAATGCCGGGCGCTGATCGAACAGGCCGGAGCCTGCGATATCCTGGTCAACAATGCAGGCATTCAGCACGTCGCGCCGATCGACCAGTTCCCGGTCGAGAAATGGGACGCGATCATCGCCATCAACATGAACTCGGCCTTTCACACGATGGCGGCGGCGCTTCCGATGATGCGCAAGGCCGAGTGGGGGCGGATCGTCAACATTGCCTCGGCGCATGGGTTGACTGCATCGCCCTACAAGGCGGCTTATGTGGCGGCCAAGCACGGGGTTGTCGGCATGACCAAGACCGTTGCGCTGGAAACCGCGCAGGAGCCGATCACCTGCAACGCCATCTGTCCGGGCTATGTGCTGACGCCGCTGGTCGAGGCGCAGATCCCCGACACGATGAAGGAATACAACATGAGCCGCGAGGACGTGATCAAGAACGTCATGCTCGAACGGCAACCCTCGAAAGAGTTCGCGACCGTCGAACAGCTGGGTGGAACCACCGTGTTCCTGTGCTCGGACGCCGCGGCCCAGATCACCGGCACCACGATCTCGGTCGACGGCGGCTGGACCGCGTTGTGATCCGCGGCGCGTGCCGGGGCTGGCCGATATGGTAAAGCGTATCAATCTTGCCCTGCAGGGCGGCGGCGCGCATGGCGCATTCACCTGGGGCGTGCTGGACCGTCTGCTGGACGACGAAGACATTGAGGTTGCGGCGATTACCGGAACCTCGGCCGGGGCGCTGAACGGAGCCGCGTTCAAGGCCGGCATGGTTCATGCCGGTCGCGATGGCGCGCGCGAGACCCTGAACGCCCTGTGGGAGAGGATGGGCGCGGTGGGCGACATGCGCATCGCCAACTGGCTGGCCGGGACGGAGCCCGCTCAGATCGCGCAGGCGATGGAGTATTCCTTGCCGTTCTCGGTGGCTGATACCTGGTCGCGGATGGTGTCGCCCTATGCCTATGGACCGTTCTACCGCAATCCGCTGGCCCCGGTGGTCGAGGCGTTTGATTTTGGCGAGGTCTGCGCCGATCAGGGGCCACGCCTGTTCGTCTGCGCCACCTGTGTGCGCAGCGGCAAGATCCGTGTTTTCACGGGCGATGAGGTGACGACTGACGCGATTCTCGCCTCGGCCTGCCTGCCGAACCTGTTCCAGGCGGTTGAAATCCACGACCCCGAAACCGACCGGACCGAAGCCTATTGGGATGGCGGCTATACCGGCAACCCGGCGCTGTTTCCGCTGTTCAACGCGGGCCTGCCCGAAGATGTTGTGATCGTGAACATCAACCCGCTGGAGCGCGACGAGGTTCCCAAGACCCCGCAGCAGATTCAGAACCGGATCAACGAGATCAGCTTCAATTCTTCCCTTCTGCGCGAGCTGCGGGCGATCAACTTCGTGCAGCGCCTGTTGGCCAAGGGCAAGCTGAAGGCGGGTGAAATGAGCCGGGTCTTCGTGCACATGATCGCCGATGACGCGCTGATGAACAGCCTGTCGGTGGCGACCAAGACAGTGCCCAACCCGGTGGTTCTGCACAGCCTGAAACAGGCGGGACGGGCCGCGGCCGACCAGTTTCTGGCCGATCACAAACCCGATCTGGGTGCGCGAAGCTCCGTTGATCTGCCCGCGATGTTCGGCTGATCACTCAGGCGGCTGCGTGGGGTCTTTCTGGTTCGGATAGACCAGCCCGGCCGAAATCACCAGCTTGGCGGCATCCTCGATCGACATGTCCAACAGGATTACGTCTTCCTCGGGGAAGAACAGCAGAAAACCCGAAGTCGGGTTCGGTGTGGTTGGGATGAACACGCTCAGCAGACCGCCGCCGGTTTCGGCGCGTTTGTTGATTTCGCCCTTAGCCTCGGTCGAGACGAAGCCGATGGCCCAGATGCCGCGGCGAGGATACTGCACCAGGCAGGCTTTCTCGAACGACCGCTCGGTCTGGGCAAAAACGGTTTCCGAGATCTGCTTGATCCCGGAATAGATCGACCGGACGACGGGCATCCGGTTGACCAGGCTTTCGGCAAAATGGATCAGTGACCGGCCCAGGATACCTTTGGCGATCCAGCCGACCAGAACCGTGAAGATCAGGAAGAACAGCACGCCCACGCCGCGCAGGTTGATGCCAACATATTGCTCGGGGCGGAACTGGTGTGGGATCAGGGGCAGGACCGCGCTGTCGATCCAACCGACCACCGACAGGATCAGCCACAGCGTCAGCCAGACCGGTGCGATGACGACGATACCCGTCAGAAACGACGCGCGTAGCCGCGACAGCAGGCCGGGGCGGCGGTGTGGTTCTTCATCAAACGGTGTGTTCATCGCGGTTCCGAGCGGTTTGCCGGACTAGTTAATCAGTCCGGCGCCTTGGTACAATAGGTCCGTTTGACGTTCAGCCAGCCTGAGCCTTCAAAGCCTTGGCGATACCAGCCGCAAGGCGCGCATTGTTGCGCACCAGGGCGATATTGGCGATCAGCGATCGGCCTTCGGTCCGCTCGTAGATGCGCTGCAGAAGATAGGGCGTGACGGCTTTGCCGGTGATGCGATGCGCTTCGGCGTCTTGCTGGGCCGAGGCGATGATGGGGTCCAGTTCCTCGGACGGGATCTGGTCGGCCAGCGGGATCGGGTTGGCTACCAGTTGTCCGCCGGGCAGACCCAGCGCGCGGCGCGTCGCATGGGCCTTGGCGATCTGCTCGGCCGTGTCCATCCGCAAGGGCGCGGCAAAGGGCGACTTGGCCGACCAGAAGGCCGGGAATTCATCCTGCCCATGGGCGATGACCGGCACGCCCAGCGTCTCAAGCACTTCGAGCGTTTTGGCCAGATCGAGGATCGCCTTGGCCCCTGCGGCCACGACCGTGACCGGGGTCTGCGCCAGTTCGTGCAGGTCGGCCGAGATGTCAAAGCTGGTTTCCGCGCCGCGATGCACCCCGCCGATGCCGCCGGTGGCAAAGACCTCGATCCCCGCGAAATGGGCCGCAATCATCGTGGCGGCAACAGTCGTTGCCCCGGTGCCGCCCGAAGCGATACAGGCGGCCATGTCCGCGCGCGAGATCTTGGCCACGCCCTGCGCCTGTCCCAGATCCTTCAGCTGATCGGGCTCCAGCCCCACATGCAGCCTGCCGTCGATCACCGCAATGGTGGCCGGAACGGCGCCCGCGTCGCGGATGTCCTGCTCGACCTGGGCCGCCACCTCGATGTTCTGCGGGTAGGGCATGCCGTGGGTGATGATGGTGCTTTCCAGGGCAACGATGGGGGTTCCGTCGTTCTTGGCCGCGCGCACTTCGGCGGAATACTGGATGTCGATCACAGGGGGGTCTCTCCGGATACATAGGTTGCGGCGGCATGCAGGGCGCGGGTCAGAGCCTCGTCGATGCTGGCGCCATTGGCTTCGGCGGCGATATGCGCCGCCATGAAGGTGTCGCCTGCGCCGGTCACGCGCGTGACCAGAACCGACGGGGGTTTCTGGGTGATCACCGCCTGGGCACTGGCCACGGTGGCCGAGTTGCCCCCGTCGGTAACAAGCGCACGCAGCGCGCCCCGGTCCAGCAGAGCGCGGGCGGCGGTTTCGGAATCGGCGAACTCGCGCTGGCACAGCAGCCCGGCTTCTTCGAGGTTCACGTACAGCGTGGCCCGGCCGTGCTTGAGGAAGGGCGACAGCCGTTCGGCCTTGCCGGGCGAGGCCGGGGCCACGCGCAGGTCGGCACGGGCGAAGGCCGGGCTGACGGCGATTTCTTCCAGAAGGTCCAGCGTGAGGTTGCCGTCCAGCGCGATCTGGCCCTCGAACGGGGTGTTTTCATAGCCCAGCGGGCCATGGATCAGCGGGCGCAGGATCTTGGCGCCGGCAGCCTCCAGCGAATGGGCGTCGGCGATGGCGGCGATCAGGCCGTTTGCGCCTTCGACCGCCATGTACCGGTCGGTGGGCAGGTCCTGCGAGCGGTAGACATGGGTCGTGTCCATGCCCAACCGCTTGCAGGCATGGACCAACTCGTCGCCTTCGGGGTCGCTGCCGATGGCGGTCAGCAGGGTCGGGGTCATGCCAAAGCGCACAAGCGTCATGGCGATGTTCATCGCAACGCCACCGGGCAGGCGCGTGATGCGGCCGGGCACGTCCGACCCTTGCCGCATGTGGCTGGCGGATCGTCCGATCACGTCCCACAGGACGGATCCGATACACAGGATGTCGCTGTTCTGAGTCATTTCCTCGTCATGCCGCAGGCGCAGGGCGCGCGCAAGCCGGAAGCTGCGCGGGCTGGGTCCACGTCGGCGATTTGGCTTGCCAATTGTTTGGAAGGACGAAACACTCGGACACAGTGTTTTTTGGTTCTTTTGGATATTTTCGGATGGGTCTCAATATCCGTTTGCTGACCTTCCTGCGGTTTCGCGCCTGGATAATTGCGCCATTGCTGGCATTTATGTTTTTGGCAATGCCTGCATGGGCGCAACAAAGCGGACGGACAATCGTTGACTTTCAGGTCCGGGACGGTCGGCTTCTGGTCGAAATCGCCTTGAACGCCGAGGCCGTTCTGGCCGGGGTCGATCCGCAAGAAGTCGCGAAGGGCGGCGACGGCGGGAGCGCGCGTTACGCACAGCTGCGCCGGCTTGTCTCGTCCGAGCTTGAGGAACACGTCCACGATTTTGTAACGGATTGGAAGCAATCCTTGCAGATCGACGTGAACGGGCCGGTTGCGTTGTCCTATGAAGGCGCAAGTATTCCGGTGGTCGGCAACCCGGACGTTCCGCGAATTTCCCGAGTGCTTTTGGCCGGTCCTCTGCCACCCGATGTAAGCAGCCTGCGCCTGACATGGCCCGAAGGGATCGGCCCCGTGGTCTTGCGCCAGCAAGGGGTCGAGGCGCCCTATACCGGGTTTCTGAGTGGCGGCGAGGTCAGTCCTCGCATTCCCTTGGCAGGCGGAGCCGGGCTGGGTGCCCAGCAAGCGGCCGAGGCTTTTTTCCGGGCCGGGCTGCTGCATGTCGCGGGCGCGGGGGCACAGCTTCTGGCGCTGGCCTCGGTTCTGGTTTTCTTGTCACTGAAGTTGCGCCCGGTCCTTGTTCAACTTGCCGCGCTGGGGCTGGGCGTTCTGGTGACGCTGCCGCTTGGGATGTTCGACGTGTTGAATGCGAGGCCGTTCCTGCCGTGGCCGGTTGTGCCGGCGGCCATCGCCTTGTTGGCGCTTTGGAACCTCGTCACCGACCGGTTGGGGGTCTGGCGCGTGCTGTTCCTTTTGGCGACCGGTGCGGTCCTTGGCCTGACACTGTCAGAAACATCGTCGCGCCTGGGTGTGCCGCCGCACCATGTCGCGCCGGCGGTGCTGGGTTTTGCCGCTGGCATCCTGTTGGCGCTGAGCGGTGTCGCGATCCTGATCCTCGCCACCCTGACCGTGCTCTTGCCGGATTCGCCCAGGCTGCGCGGCCGTATCTCCACAGTCGCCTCGCTGTTGTTGGCGGGCTTAGGGCTGTACTGGGCGGTTGTGTCCTAACCGCCGGTTTTCATCGGCGCGATCAGCGTGTGCAGGGCGCTGAGCGGGTCCTCTGCGGTCCAGATCTCGTCTCCGATACCGAAGAAGTCGGTGCATTCAGCCAGTTCGGCAACCAGTTCGGGTGTCAGGCCGCCTTCGGCGACAACCGGAACCTCGATCATCTCGGACCACCATTGGAACAGATCACGCTCGGCGCGGGTCCCTTTGCCCAAGGACACATCTCCAACGGGCCCAAAGGCCACATAGTCGGCCCCGGCTTCGCCCGCGGTCATCCCGTCATGGCGCGAGGTTCCGCAGAAACTGCCGACGATGGCATCCGCCCCCAGCTCTTTGCGCGCGGCCCGGACCGAGCGGGCCGCATCCTCCAGATGCACCCCGTCCAGCCCCAGCCGTTGCGCCAGCAGGACATGGTTCGAGATCACCAGCGCCACGTCGCGCGCATGGGCCACCTCGCGGCAGGCGTCGGCCGCGCGGGCGATGGCGTCCTCGTCGCTGCCGGCCAGCGCCAGCCGGATGCAGGCGATCTCGGTCCCGTCCAGAACGCGGGCCAGCCGGTCGGGAAAGGTGGCCGGGTCGATGGTCGGCGGGGTGATCAGATAGATCTGAGGCTGCTCGGGGGTGTCCATTGGCGGATCCTTCGCGGTTGGTCTTTGGCGCGGTTTAGCCGATTGCGGCGGCGAAGCAAACTTTATTGCCCGCAGACCGCGTGATTTGCAATCGGGCAGGGCGGCCGGGCTTGCCCTGTGCCAGCGGCGGCAGTATGGCAGGCGCAACTTTCGGAGATCAGAATGCCCATCGACAGACCCCAGCCCTCATTCGTGCTTGTCCGCCCGCAGATGGGCGAAAACATCGGCGCCGCGGCGCGGGCGATGTGGAATTTCGGTCTGGACCGTATGCGCATCGTCGCCCCGCGCGACGGCTGGCCCAACCCCAAGGCCGTGGCCATGTCGAGTGGTGCCGGGCGGCTGCTGGACGAGGCGCAGTTGTTCGACGATCTGGCCGGCGCGTTGGGCGACCGCACATACGTTTTCGCCACCACCGCCCGTCAGCGTGGCCTGACCAAACCCGTCTACAGCCCCGAACGCGCCATGCAGATCGCGGCCCAAAAAGTGGCGGCGGGCGAAAAAGTGGCCGTGCTGTTCGGGCCCGAGCGGGCCGGGTTGGAGAATGAAGACATCGCCAAGGCCAATGCGATCATCTCAGTGCCGGTGAACCCCGAATACGCCTCGCTAAACCTGGGGCAGTGCGTGTTGCTGACCGCCTATGAGTGGATGCGCCAGACCGGCAACTTGGTGCACGAGGCCACCGATCTGGGCAAAGGCGACTGGGCCACCGGCATCGAGGTCGAGAAACTGGTCGAACACTACGAACAGCGGCTGGACGAGGCCGGGTTCTTCTACCCGCCGGAAAAGGCCGAAGGGATGAAGGTGAACCTGCGCAACCTTTGGTCGCGCATGCGGATGACGCGGGCCGATGTGCAGATGCTGCACGGGATCATGCGTCAGATGGTCCGCTGGAAGGACAAGGGCTGAGGCTGGACCTTCCCGGGCACTGGCCCTAGCTTGCGGGAAAATCAAGGACATGAGGACGGCATGAGCGGCAAGCGCAGCATCTTCGAAGAAGTCTCGGGTGAACAAAAGCAGGAAACGGTCCAGCCCGGCATGATCGACCGCGGCCGGGGCGGCGCGCGCAAGGCCATCCGTATCTGGCTGATGATCCTGTTCGCGCTTGTCGTCATGATGATCGCGGTGGGCGGGTTGACGCGTTTGACCGACAGCGGCCTGTCGATCACCGAATGGCGACCGGTCACCGGGGCGATCCCGCCGATGTCCGAGGCCGACTGGCAGGCCGAGTTCGACAAGTACAAACAGATCGACCAGTGGCGCATCATGAACCAGTGGATGGAGTTGGAGGACTTCAAGACCATCTACTGGTGGGAATGGGGCCACCGGCAGCTGGGCCGGGTGATCGGTCTTGTCTGGGCGCTTGGCTTCTGTGGCTTTCTGGTGCTGCGCAAGATCCCCGCAGGCTGGACCGGGCGCCTTGCGATCCCCGGACTGCTGGGCGGCGTTCAGGGCGCCGTCGGTTGGTGGATGGTGGCTTCGGGCGTGACGCAGGGCGAGGGGATGACCGCAGTTGCCAGTTATCGTCTGGCTACCCATCTTGGCCTCGCGTTCGTGATCCTCGGCTTTCTGGCCTGGTACATCTTCATGCTGGGGCGCGAGGAACGCGACCTGATGCAGGCCCGCCGCGCGAAAGAGGCGCGGCTGTTCTCGCTGTCGACCGGGCTGCTGCACTTTGCCTTTCTGCAGATTTTGATCGGCGCATTGGTGGCTGGCATCGACGCCGGCCGGTCCTATACCGACTGGCCGCTGATCGGCGGGCAACTGCTGCCGCCGGACGCCACCGCGCTTGAACCGCTGTGGCGCAATTTCTTCGAAAGTCCGGGACTGGTGCAGTTCATCCACCGCTGCGTAGGCTATGCACTGTTCGCCTTCGCCATTTTCGTCTGGCGGCGCGGCAGCAGCAGCGCCCACCCGCAGACTCGGTTCGCCTTCAACGCCATGTTCGCGGCGCTTTCGCTGCAGGTGGTCGTGGGCATCCTCACCGTGGTCTATGGCGCGCCCTGGCAGATCGCCATCTTCCACCAGTTCATGGCCGTGGTCGTTTGGACCCTGATCCTGCGCGCCCGGTTCCTGACCGCTTATCCCATTGCAACCTCGCTGCGCGGAGCTTGACCCAATGACTGCATTCAACGACCTGATGGCCTTTCAGCGGGAAACCTCGGCACTGGCACAGATCGCCGGGCGTCTGGGCTGGGACCAGGAGACTGTCATGCCGCGCGGGGCCGCCAACCAGCGCGCCGAGGAGATGGCCGCGATCGAAGCCGTCCTACATGCGCGCCGTTCGGATCCGCGCGTGGCCGAGTGGTTGGAAAACGCCCATGCCGACACTGAGGTCGGTCAGGCGCAGTTGCGCGAAATCCGTCGCACATACGAGCGCACGGTCAAGGTGCCCGCTGATCTGGCCACGGCTATCGCCCGCGTGACCTCGGCCGCGCAGGGCAAGTGGGCACAGGCCCGCGCCGACGAGGATGTTGCCGCGTTTCTTCCGGTTCTGGAGGAAGTCGTGGCTCTGCGGCGTGAGGAAGGGGCGGCTCTGGCGCAAGGCGGCGATGTCTATGACGCGCTGGTCGAGGATTACGAGCCCTACACGACCTCTGCCCAGATCGGTGCGATCTTCGACGCCATGCGCCCACGCCTGGTTGCGCTGCGCGCGGCTGTGCTGGACCGGCCGTCCCCGGCGGGGGTGACCGGCACGTTCGACGAAGCGGCGCAGATGAAGCTGACGCAAAAGCTGGCCGTGACTTTCGGGTACGACTTGAATCGGGGGCGGGTGGACAAGGCTGTTCACCCGTTCAGTTCGGGCAGCGGCGATGACGTGCGGATCACTACCCGCACCAGCGAAACCGACCCGTTCAACTGTTTCTATTCGACCATCCATGAGGTCGGGCACGCCTGCTATGAGCAGGGCATCGATCCGGCTTACGCTCTGACTCCGCTGGGTGAGGGCGTTTCGATGGGCGTCCACGAAAGTCAGAGCCGCATCTACGAAAATCAGCTGGGCCGCTCGCGCGCCTTCACGGGCTGGCTGTTCCGGCAGATGACGGCCACCTTCGGTGACTTCGGTATCGCGGATGAAGATGCCTTCTATGCCGCCGTCAACCGGGTGCACAACGGATACATCCGCACCGAGGCGGACGAAGTTCAGTACAATCTGCACGTCATGCTGCGGTTCGATCTGGAACGCGCATTGATGTCTGCTGATCTGCAGGTGCGGGACCTTGAGGCCGCTTGGAACGACCGCTTCCATGCCGATTTCGGCTATGCGGTCGACAAGCCGTCGAACGGGTGTCTGCAGGACGTGCACTGGTCGGTTGGCCTGTTTGGCTACTTCCCGACCTATTCGCTGGGCAATGTGTACGCAGGCTGTCTGTATCAGGCCCTGCGGGCGGCAGTTCCAAGCCTGGACGACCAATTGGCGCATGGCGATACCTCCGCGGCAACCGGATGGCTGCGCGAGCATGTTCAGCAGCATGGCGGTCTGTATGCCCCACGCGACGTCATCCGCCGCGCTAGCGGCATGGAGCCCGGACCCGAGCCGTTGTTGGCTTATCTCGAAGACAAATTCGGCACGCTCTACGGTCTGTGACCTGGAAAGATGACCGCTATGGGTATGATAGGGGTCATCTAGCTGCGGTGTGCATCAGGCACCCAGTCTTCCAGAGGCCGGTTCCAGAACCGGTTCGGGTTGTCTTCGTCCTGCCCGCGGATGTGCAGCGTTCGAAAACACGTGTGCAGATAGATCACCGGTTCTTCATAGGGATGGGCCGCGTAGATTGCGCGCAGCACCTTCGAACGCACGCCGTTCGATACATCCAGAAAGAACGAGACTTCGACGCAGGGAACATCGACCGTGTCGCAGGTGACGGCATTTCGTCCGGTCCCGAGTGACCGAAAGCTCTGAGTTCCGGGCGTCGACCGGAAGCTGACGTGATCATAATCGCCGTAAACCAGGTTGGCCTCGGCCAGAACAGCATCAATCACCGCCTGCGCGCGGTCCTCGGGAACCTGAACGATCACGCGCCAACCTTCGTCTGTCAGATATCGTTCGGTGTCCTGTGGTTTTTGGGTCATTCCAGTCTCCTAACCAAGCAACGTCAGAATGGCCGGGTTTGCACCTCAAGTGTGACTTATCGCTTCGCCATCGACCGAATTGCCGGCCGGAGGCAATCAAACGCGGAGTCCGACAGGCCGAAATGGCGAGCCAGAGCGATCTTGCCTTCAGGTGTTACGGTCAGGGCGCGGCTGGACCTTTGGCGCGTCAACCATTTGTCTTTCAGAGCTTTTTCCAGAATCGCGATTCCCAAGGGACCTGAGATGTGATGGCGGCGCTCCGTCCAATCCAGACAGAATTTGGCGACCGGCCGGTGGGCGCTGACCCGCGGTGGGTCCAGGTCGAGATCGGTCAGAAACGCGTAATATCGCGGACCCGGCGCCAGAGCGCCATGTGCCAGTTGCAGAACACCCGTATCCAGCAGGTTGTCCGTGATCCACACACCGAGACGCCCGGCAAGATGATTATAGCAGCAACGGGCCAACAGGACGCCCGAGTCCGGTTTCGCGGCCCGCCGGACATGATCGCTGGGAGTTAGCGTCGACAGTTTTTCCAAAGCCAATGCGACCTGTTCGTTTGTGATCCGGTGATAGACATGCCTGCCGCTGCGCATCGATGTGGTCAGGCCGGCCTGCTCCAACTGCTTGAGATGGGCCGTTGCAGTTGGTGGCGTTATGTTGGCAGCGCAGGACAACTCCTTGTTGGTGAACGCCCGACCGTCCATCATTTCGCACAGGATGCGTGCGCGGGTTGGGTCGGCGAGGGCGGCGCCGATGATGTCCAGTCTGGGTTCGGGTCTCATTGGATGAGCCTACCGCAAAGCCCGGCTTGACCCCAGAAAGAACGCTTCGACATCCGCCGAAACGAAAAGGAGCGGCTGCTGTTGCAGAGCCGCTCCGTCGTCGTTGAAATGAGGGCCGCCGATCAGAGGCGGCCATCCTTACGTTTCGCTATCGTCTTCCTCGTCACCCTGGTCTGCGATCCAAGCGACGCTGACGACTTCCTCGCCTTTGCCGGTGTTGAACACCTTGACCCCGCCCGCACTGCGGGACCGGAACGATATACCGTCGACCGGAACCCGGATCGACTGCCCCTTGGACGTGGCCAGCATGATCTGGTCGTCGATTTCGACGGGGAACGAGGCCACCAGCGGGCCGCCCCGCATCGCCTTGTCCATCGCCATCACGCCCATTCCACCGCGGCCGCGCACCGGGTAGTCATGCGACGAGCTGAGCTTGCCCGACCCGCCGGCCGTGATAGTCAGGATAAGGTTTTCCGCCGCAGACATCTCGGCATAGCGCTCCTGAGGCAGGATGCTGTCTGCGTTGCCTTCGTCTTCGTCGGTTTCGGTCTCTTCGGTGACACCTGCCATCAGGCGGCGCATCTTCAGGTAGGCGGCGCGCTCGTCTGCCGTGGCCTCGAAGTGGCGAATGACGGACATCGAGACGACTCGATCGCCATTCGTCAGTTTGATGCCGCGCACACCGGTCGATTTGCGGCCCTTGAACACGCGCACGGCAGTGGTCGGGAAGCGGATTGCCCGGCCGGAGTTGGTGACCAGCATCACGTCGTCATCCTCGGAACAGATGCGCGCGTTGACCAGTTCCACACCCTCGGGCAGATCCATCGCGATCTTGCCGTTGCGCTTGACGTTGGTGAAATCGCTTAGCGCGTTTCGGCGCACGTCACCGGCACTGGTGGCGAAGACGATCTGCAGGTTTTCCCATTCTTCATCCGGCACATCGACCGGCATGATCGCCGCAATCGAAACACCCGTGGGAATCGGCAGGATGTTGACGATGGCCTTGCCCTTGCCGGTGCGCCCAGATTGAGGCAAGCGCCATGTCTTGAGCTTGTAGACCATCCCATCGGTGGTGAAGAACAGCAGTTGCGTATGCGTGTTCGCCACGAACAGATTGGTTACGACGTCCTCTTCCTTGGTCTGCATCCCCGACAGACCCTTGCCGCCGCGCTTCTGCGCGCGGAAGTCGGCCAGCGGCGTACGCTTGATGTAGCCGCCCGAGGTCACGGTGACGACCATGTCCTCGCGTTCGATCAGGTCCTCGTCTTCCATATCGCCGGACCAGTCGACGATTTCAGTGCGGCGCGGCACTGCGAACTGCTCTCGAACCTCGCGCAGCTCGTCGGCGATGATGCTCATGATGCGCTCGCGCGAGGACAGAATGTCCAGGTATTCCTTGATCTTGGCGGCCAGGTCTTCCAGCTCGTCCGTGACCTCTTTGACACCAATCTGGGTCAGGCGTTGCAGGCGCAGATCAAGGATCGCGCGGGCCTGAACCTCGGTCAGGTTGTAGGTGCCGTCGTCGTTCATCTTGGACAGCGGATCGTCGATCAGGCGTAGATAGCTCTCGATCTCGGCTGCGGGCCAGCGGCGGGTCATCAGCTTTTCGCGCGCCTCTGCCGCGTCGGCCGAGGACCGGATCGTGGCAACGACCTCGTCCACGTTCGAGACCGCTACGGCCAGACCGCACAGGATATGGCTGCGTTCCCGTGCCTTGCGCAGGTCGTATGCAGTGCGGCGGGCAACGACATCTTCGCGGAAGTCGATGAAGCTGGTCAGGAACCGGCGCAGGGTCAGCTGCTCGGGGCGACCGCCATTCAGCGCCAGCATGTTGCAGCCGAATGAGGTCTGCATCGGCGTGAACCGGTAAAGTTGGTTCAGCACCACCTCGGGCGTTGCGTCGCGCTTCAGCTCGACCACCACCCGCACGCCGTTGCGGTCAGATTCGTCCTGAACGTGGCTGACGCCTTCGATGCGCTTTTCACGCACGGCTTCGGCGATCTTCTCGATCATCGAGGCCTTGTTCACCTGATAGGGGATCTCGTCCACGATGATGGCATAGCGGTCCTTGCGCAACTCCTCGACGCGGGTTTTGGCGCGGATGATGACGCTGCCACGGCCCTCCAGATAGGCCTTGCGCGCACCGGACCGGCCCAGCATCACGCCGCCCGTGGGGAAATCGGGGCCGGGGACGTATTCGATCAGCTGTTCGCTGGTCAGGTCCGGATCGTCGATCAGCGCCAGCGTCGCGTCGACCACTTCGCCCAGGTTGTGCGGCGGGATGTTGGTGGCCATGCCCACCGCGATACCGCCGGCGCCGTTGACCAGCATGTTCGGGAACCGCGCGGGCAGGACGGTGGGTTCCTTGTCCTTGCCGTCGTAGTTGTCCTGGAAATCGACCGTCTCTTTCTCGATATCCGCCAACAGGGCGGCGGCTGGCTTGTCCATGCGGACCTCGGTGTAGCGCATGGCCGCCGGGTTGTCGCCGTCCATCGAGCCGAAGTTGCCCTGACCGTCCAGCAGCGGCAGCGACATCGAGAAATCCTGCGCCATCCGCACCAGCGCGTCATAGATCGCGCTGTCACCGTGCGGGTGGTATTTACCCATCACGTCGCCCACGGGACGGGCCGATTTGCGGTAAGCTTTGTCATGGGTGTTCCCGGTCTCGTGCATCGCATAGAGGATGCGCCGATGCACCGGTTTCAAGCCGTCGCGCAGATCGGGGATCGCACGGGACACGATGACCGACATCGCATAGTCCAGATAGGACGTGCGCATCTCGGATTCGATGGATACCGTCGGGCCGTCGTAAACCGGGCGCTCGGGCGGGGTTTCATCCATGTTTTTGGGGATTTCTGGCGTATCGCTCACGTAAACTGCCCGTTTATTGTGCTGGGTCTATATCTTGTGGATGCATCTTATCAGACCCGGCACATAGGGTGCAAGCAAGCAACCCGGAAGTGGCCAGAAACCGCGGTGTTTTTCGGGTAACACATTGTTTTAATACGGATTGAAAAGGAATCATGTTACCCTGAAGGGACCTTTGAGGAAATCTGGAGGTCTGAATGGAGAAAAACGAAACCGAATTGATGCTGAAGGGGTATGGCCTGACAACGGCTGAAATCTTCTATCGCATGCCGGATTTCATCCATGTTCTGAACACGTTCATCTGGCAGGATTACGACTTGGCGCCGGATCATCCCAAGCTGTTCAATTTCATCGAGTTCTGGCAGCGCGAAATAGAGGGGCCGCTGCATTCGGTGCGCTTTACCCACCGCAAGATGATCGCGCCCGGAGAATGGCGAAATGTCGTCGGAGAATACCGGCTGAACTAGCGTTTCGGCTAGGTTGCGCTCAAGGCCAATGCGCCTTGATCCGGCCGATGGATCATCGAATGAATGCCGACCTGCGTTTCGGCGCAGGTTACTCACTCTCTTAATTTCAAAACACAACCTGATCTTGGGAATCCTTTGACGGCGGACGCGCTGAGCGGTTGAATATTCTTCTGCGTTTCGGTCGCAATTCGGCGCAGCGCATACGATTGGCACAGATTGGAAAATCAGAGAAAGTCCACGATATGATTGCGCTAACATTGGACATGCCGGCGATGGCGCGTTAAGGACGGCTCATGGTTTCTCGAGTTATACCCGTCGACCCATTTGATCTGGTCATTTTTGGTGGCACCGGGGATCTGGCGCAGCGCAAGATTTTGCCTGCCTTGTTTCGCCGTTATTGCGCGGGACAGTGGAATGACGATGTTCGGATAATTGCCGCAGCAAGATCCGCGCATGACCAGGCGGGCTATCGCGCGATCGTGGCCGAGTCGCTGGCCCAGCACGCACCTCCTCAAGCGGCGGATCCCGTCAACATTGATGGGTTTCTGAACCGGCTGCAGTATCTGCGGTTGGATGCCAGTTCTGATGATGGGTGGGAAAACCTTTCAGGGCAGTTGACGGATTCGCGGATCCGCGCCTTCTATTTCTCTGTCGGACCCGGGTTGTTCGCCCCGTTGGCGGAGAAAATCCGCCAGCACGGTCTGGCAAACGAGCAGACGAGGATCGTTGTCGAAAAACCATTCGGTCACGACCTGGACAGCGCGCGGGCGTTGAATTCCACGCTGGCCTCGTATTTCAGCGAAAGCCAAGTCTACCGGATCGATCATTACCTGGGCAAGGAAACCGTCCAGAACCTGATGGCCGTCCGGTTCGGCAACATGCTGTTCGAGCCGCTGTGGAACAGCCAGTATGTCGACCATATCCAGATCACCGTCGCCGAGACCGTCGGCGTGGATGGTCGCGAGGAATATTACGAGCGCGCCGGGGCCATGCGCGACATGGTGCAGAACCACCTGATGCAGCTGTTGTGCCTGATCGCGATGGAACCGCCCGCCAAGTTCGATTCGGACGCCGTGCGCGATGAAAAGCTCAAGGTAATCCGCGCGCTGGACCCGGTGCAGCCGCACCACATCGTGCGTGGGCAGTATTCGGGTGGTCCCGACGGGCCGGGCTACCGCGAAGCGGTGGGCAATCCGCGCTCGACCACCGAAAGCTATGTGGCGCTGCGGGCGCATGTCAGCAATTGGCGGTGGGCGGGGACTCCGTTTTACCTGCGCACCGGCAAGCGGCTGGTGGCAAGGTCCTCGGTCATCAACGTGATTTTCAAGGACGCCCCGCATTCCATATTTGGGGCCGAGGCCGGTCGGCATGCCAACACGCTGTCGATCCGGCTGCAGCCGAACGAAGGCATCACGTTGAAAGTCACGATCAAAGAACCGGGGCAGGGTGGCATGCGCTTGATCGACGTCCCGTTGGATATGAGCTTTGCCGAAGCGCTCGGGCCCGAAAACCAGGAAGCGCCGGATGCTTATGAGCGTTTGGTGATGGACGTGATCCGGGGCAACCAAACCCTGTTCATGCGCGGAGACGAGGTCGAGGCCGCTTGGGCCTGGACCGACCCGATCATTGCAGGGTGGCAGGCGCGCGGCGACGTGCCAAAACCCTACGACAGCGGCAGTACCGGTCCCGGCGACGCCGAACTGCTGATGAAACGCGACGGTCGCCATTGGCAAGGGATCAAGCCATGAAGATTCAGGAATACGCTGACAGGGACATGCTGGCCATTGATGTTGCCAACGTTCTGGCCGGAGAGTTGGAGGCCGCGCTGCTGCACAACGATGTTGTGGCTTTTGCGGTTCCCGGCGGCACCACGCCCGGACCGATCTTCGACAGCCTGTGCGCCGCGGACCTTGAATGGGAGCGTGTCCGTGTGCTGCCCACTGACGAGCGCTGCGTCCCGGCAGACAGTGACCGGTCGAACGAACGCCTGATCCGCGACCGACTTCTGACCAACCGGGCGGCGGCGGCGGACTATGTCCCGCTCTATGTTCCCGGCAAGGCGCCCGAAGAGGTTCTGCCCCAAATCGAAGCTCTGATCGAGCCGCTGCGCCCGTTGGCGGTGCTGGTTCTTGGAATGGGCGACGACATGCATACGGCCTCATTGTTTCCGGGGATGGAGGGGCTGGCGCAGGCATTGGCCAGCAACGCACCGGCGTTGGCCGTTGCTCGCCCGCAGACGCAGCCCGAGACGCGCATCACCCTGACGGGTCCGGTTCTGGATGGCGCCCTTTCCAAACACTTGGTCATCTATGGTGAAAAAAAGCGCGCAGCGCTCGAGCGTGCCATGAGCCTGCCGCCCGAGGAGGCGCCAATTGCGGCAGTCTTGGATGGAATGACGGTACACTGGGCGGATTGATCTCATGCAACTGGACACTCTAAGAACTCTAGCGGCCAAAGGCGCCGACACCCGAATCCTCGATCTGTTCGCGCAGGATCCCGGCCGGGCGCAGAGCTTCTCGGCCTCGACAGGCGATTTGCTGTTCGACTATTCGAAAACCCTGATCGACGCGGATATCCGTGCGGCGCTGATTGACCTGTGCGATCAGGCCGCTCTGGCCGAGCGGCGCGACGCGATGTTCCAGGGCGACAAGATCAACGAGACCGAGGGCCGCGCGGTGCTGCATACGGCGCTGCGCAATCTGGATGGCGGCCCGGTCGAGGTTGATGGCCAGGACGTGATGCCCGACGTTTTGGACACCCTGCAGCGCATGCGCGTGTTCGCCGAAGAGGTCCGGGGCGGAACGGCCCAGGGGGCCGGGGGCAGCTTTACCGACGTGGTGAATATCGGCATCGGCGGTTCGGACCTTGGGCCGGTGATGGCGACGCTGGCGCTGGCGCCCTATCACGACGGGCCGCGCCTGCACTATGTCTCGAACGTGGATGGTGCGCACATCGCCGACACACTGCGAGAACTGGACCCGACGCGGACGCTGGTGATCGTGGCGTCCAAGACCTTTACCACCATCGAAACCATGACCAACGCGCGGACTGCGCGGGCCTGGATGCTGGACGGCGGCGGCGACCCGGGGCGGCAGTTCGCGGCCGTGTCCAGCGCCGTGGACAAGACGGCCGATTTCGGCATCCCGTCTGACTGCGTATTCGGCTTTGCCGATTGGGTCGGTGGGCGCTATTCGGTCTGGGGTCCGGTGGGGCTGCCAGTGATGATCGCGGTGGGCTCGAACGCCTTTGACGCGTTCCTGCGCGGCGGGCAGGCGATGGACGTGCATTTCCGCGCCGCGGACTGGGCCGAGAACATGCCGGTAATGCTGGCGCTGGTGGGCATCTGGCACCGTCAGGTGCTGGGCCATGCCAGCCGCGCGGTGCTGCCCTATGATCAACGGCTGCTGCGGTTGCCGGCCTATTTCCAGCAGCTCGAGATGGAATCGAACGGCAAATCGGTGGCTATGGACGGCTCGGCGCTGAGCGTGCCTTCGGGGCCCGTGGTCTGGGGTGAACCCGGCACCAATGGACAGCACGCGTTCTACCAGCTGATCCACCAAGGCACCGACGTGATCCCTTGCGAATTCATGGTGGCCGCGGAAGGGCACGAGCCCGAGCTGGCCCATCATCACCGTCTGCTGCTGGCAAACTGCCTGGCCCAGTCCGAGGCGTTGATGCGCGGCCGGTCGTTGGAGGAAGCGCGGGCGCGCATGGCCGAGAAGGGCCTGCAGGGCGACGAGTTGGAGCGTCAGGCCCGGCATCGCGTGTTCCCGGGCAACCGGCCCTCGACCACGCTGATCTATCCGCAGCTGACGCCCTTCGTTCTGGGGCAGATCATCGCGCTCTATGAGCACCGGGTGTTCGTCGAAGGCGTGCTGTTGGGCATCAACTCGTTCGACCAGTGGGGGGTGGAGCTGGGCAAGGAGCTGGCCACCTCGCTGGGGCCGATCGTCGATGGCGATGCGGGCACCGAGGGCAAGGACGGCTCGACCGCCGCACTCGTGGCCTATGCGCTGCGGCACCGGAGCTGAAGCCCTGCAAATCTGACGACCTGCCGCTGCGGCAGGTCGCATTCTTTTATTGTCAGACAATTAAATGATTGGCAGGATCGGCCCCGAGGAGAAGCCCCGGGGCCGGCCATGTCGCCGTGCCGCCGGGCCGCAACAGACGCCGCATCAAGGCGGCGCGATGAATGGGAGGATGTCCATGCTGGGACAGATGATGACGCAACCGTTGTTGATTTCGTCACTGATCGATCATGCTGCGCGCTATCATGGTCAGACCGAGATCGTGTCGGTCGAAACCGACGGAACCGTCACCCGGACGAACTGGGGCGAGATCGGCGCCAACGCCCGGCGCATGGGTTCGGCGCTGACCAAGCTGGGCCTGCAGCCGCAGGATCGGATCGGCACCCTGGCCTGGAACAACCGCCGGCATCTTGAGATCTACTATGCGGCCTCGGGCGCAGGGTTTGTCTGCCACACGATCAACCCGCGCCTGTTCCCCGAACAGCTGGTTTACATCATCAACCACGCGCAGGACCGGGTGCTGTTCTTCGACGCCACCTTCCTCCCGCTGGTTGCCGCGATCCGCGATCAACTGATTGAGGTGAAGCATTTTGTCCTGATGGGGCCGCGCGACGAGGACGCACTCCAGCAGATTCCCGGCCTGGAATTCTATGACGAGTTGATCGAGACCGGCGACGCCGATTTCGAATGGCCCGTCTTCGATGAAAACACGGCCTCGAGCCTGTGCTACACCTCGGGCACGACCGGTCACCCCAAGGGGGTTCTGTATTCGCACCGTTCGACCGTTCTGCACAGCTTTGCCTCGAACACCCGCGACGTCATCGGGTATTCGGCGATGGATGTGGTGATGCCGGTGGTGCCCATGTTCCATGTCAACGCCTGGGGGTCGCCCTATGGCTGCGCCATGTCCGGTTCGCAAATGGTGCTGCCCGGGCCGGACCTGCATGGCGAGGCGCTGGTGAACCTGATCGACACCTATGGCGTGACGCTGGCGATGGGGGTTCCCACGATCTGGCAGGGACTGCTGGCCCACGCCGCCAAATGCGGCACCAAGCTGGAAAGCCTCGAACGTACGGTGATCGGCGGTGCGGCGTGCCCGCCCTCGATGATCGAGACCTTCAGGGAAAAATACGGCGTCGACACCGTGCATGCTTGGGGGATGAGCGAAATGAGCCCGCTGGGCACTGCCAACATTCCGCTGGCCAAGCATCGCAAGCTGCCGATCGAGGAACAGCACAAACTGCGCGAGAATCAGGGCCGTCCGCCCTTTGGGGTCGAGCTGAAGCTCGTCGATGACGACGGCAACGATCTGCCGCATGACGGGGTAACGCAGGGCGACCTGATGGTGCGCGGACACTGGGTGTTGGACAGCTATTTCCAGTTGCAGGATCAAGAGCTTCTGCAGGATGGCTGGTTCGCCACCGGTGACGTGGCCACGCTGGATCCCGATGGCTACATGACCATCCGCGACCGCTCCAAGGACATCATCAAGTCGGGCGGTGAATGGATCAGCTCGGTCGAGCTGGAAAACATTGCCGTAGCGCACCCGAAACTGGCCACCGCAGCCGTGATCGGCGTGCCACATCCCAAATGGGACGAACGCCCGCTGCTGGTGGCCGTCAAGGCCGAGGGCGAAGACCCGTCCGAGGCCGAGCTGCTGGGGTTTTTTGACGGCAAGATCGCCAAGTGGCAGGTGCCGGACAAAGTGGTCTTCGTCGACGCACTGCCGTTGAACGCCACGGGCAAGGTTTTGAAACGCAAACTGCGTGATGAGTTCAAGGATGCCTTGGCAGGTTAACGCTTGATTTATTGGGATTTTTGGCTCCGGCGGTAGGGATCGAACCTACGACCAATTGATTAACAGTCAACTGCTCTACCGCTGAGCTACGCCGGAACGGTGCGCGCCGTATAGCAACCCGGTCCGGCGGCGTCCAGAGGAAGATGCGACATTTTTTGGTCGATTTTCGGATTGCCCAAATACCGAGAAATGCGCGCCAAACTATGTAATTTGAAAGTGTCTTCAGAGGAGGTTTTGGCTCCGGCGGTAGGGATCGAACCTACGACCAATTGATTAACAGTCAACTGCTCTACCGCTGAGCTACGCCGGAACTGAGGCGCGTATAGCAATCCGGTTTTTCGGCGTCCAGAGGGGAAAAGCACCGAGGGCGAATTTTTTGTGCGTTCAGGAGATGCGATGAAAACTGGTCTGCACCGACAGCGCGCCCCGGGGGGCGACGCGGTCTTTTCCGGTCAGGTCCACCAGATGGGCAAACACGTTGCGCTCGGCCGCTGGAAGCAGGGCAGGCGGGGTTTCGACATAGATCCGCTGGGCCAGATCCCGGGCTGTGCCCGGGCGCTCGGCCAGCGCGTCGAGTATTTGTGCCTCACGTTCGAGCCGGTGGCGGATCAACCAGTCAAGCCGACCCGAAGGGTCTGTGATCGGCGCGCCGTGTCCGGCATGGAAGACGGACCAGTCGCGTGCGCGTAGCCGGTGGCAGGCTTTCATGAAGTCTGTCAGATCGCCATCCGGAGGCGAAACCAGCGAACTGGCCCAGCCCATCACGTGATCGGCGGTGAAACACACGTCTCCCCAGGCCAGCGCGATGTGATTGCCCAGATGACCCGGCGTGTGAATGACCTCAAGGCCCCATCCGTTCCCCTCGATCCTGTCGCCGTCCGCCAACTCGATGTCCAGGCGGAATTCCGAGTCGATTCCCTCGCCGCCGCCGGCGAGGCCTTGCTCGGCCAGTTGGGACATGATCGCGCTGCGCCCTGCCTGTGGCCCGCCAAAGGCGTAGATCGGGGCACCTGTCCGCTCTGACAGCGGAGCAGCCAGCGGCGAATGGTCCAGGTGGCTGTGGGTGACCACGATATGGCTGATCTTTTGCCCGGGCTGCAGCGCATCCAGAATGGCTTGCATGTGACTGTCGCTCAACGGTCCGGGGTCGATTACGGCAAGGTCGCTGGTGCCCAGGAGGTATGTATTTGTCCCCAGATAGGTCATCGGCGACGGGTTTGGGGCCAGCAAGAGCCTGAGGCCCGGCTGCAGGGCGACAGGGATCCCCGGTTTCGGGTTGAAATCGTCTGCTTGCAGCATCTTGGCCTCTTTCTCTTGGCGGAGCAGCCCGCTAGGTTTAGCGCATGTCCTCGCGCTGGCTCAAACCCTATTTGCCCCGCAGCTTGTATGCCCGGGCGGCCCTGATTCTGGTGCTGCCGGTGATCGTGGTTCTGTTGGTGGTGTCGGTGGCATTCGTGCGTGAACACCTCGAGGATGTGACCGGTCAGATGACCCGCGCAGCGTCGCGCGAAGTGCGGCTGGTTCTGGAAGATATTCAGGGTGCCGAAACCCAACAGCAGGCGTTGGCCGCGGTGCGCCCGGATCTGAGGGTGCTGGACATGCAGGCCCGGTTTCTGGGGATCAACGAAACGCCTACGATTGAACCTCGGCGCTGGTATGATTTCATCGCACCGCAGATCGACGCTGATCTTCGAGAGCTGCTGCCGAACCTCGTAGCGGTATCGTTGCCGGACAGTCAGGTCGCGACTTTGTTCTTGAACACCCATCTGGGTGTTTTGGAGCTTGGCTTCGATCGCCGGCGTCTGTCGACGGTCGCCCCGCACCAGTTGATCGTCACGATGCTGTTCTTTGCGGTGATCATGACCTCGATTTCGTTCTTGTACATGCGCAATCAGTTGCGGCCGATCACTCGGCTGGCCGATGCGGCGCAGGCTTTTGGTCGCGGTCGGGTCGTGCCGTTCACCCCCGGAGGGGCCGTCGAGGTGCGGGCCGCTGGCAGCGCGTTTCTTGACATGCGCGCCCGGATCGAGCGGCAGATCGAGCAGCGGACCCTGATGCTGTCGGGTGTCAGCCATGACCTGCGAACACCTCTGACCCGGCTCAAGCTTGGCCTGTCGATGCTGCCCGAGGAAGATGCAAAGCCGCTGCTTCAGGACGTGAACGAAATGCAGTCACTCCTGGATGCCTTCCTTGATTTCTCGCGTGGCGCGTCCGAGGGCGAGCAGGTCGAGGTTCGTCCGGATGAGCTTTTGCGCTCGATCGTGGATGATGCGCAACGGGCCGGGCAAAGTGTCGAGTTGCTGCCGCTCGAAGGGCAGGGTGCAGTGATGCTGCGTCCGACTGCGATCCGCCGCGCCGTGGAAAACCTGATCGGCAACGCGGTGCGCTACGGGTCGCACGCGATGGTCAGCATGACTCTGACCGACAAATCGCTGCGCATTCGGGTTGAGGATGATGGCCCCGGCATCCCGCCTGAACAGCGGACCGAGGCGGTGAAGCCGTTCAGCCGGTTGGACCCGTCGCGGAACCAGAATCAGGGCAGCGGGGTGGGCCTCGGGCTGGCGATCGTTGCAGATATTGCTCGTGTCCACGGCGGTGTTTTACGCTTGGGACAAAGCGAGCGCTTGGGCGGTTTGTGCGCAGACATCATCATCGGGCGGTGATTTCGGCCGAATATGGTAGGCCCGGAGGGACTCGAACCCCCAACCAAAGCGTTATGAGCGCTCTGCTCTAACCAATTGAGCTACAGGCCCGCCTGAGCGCTTGGGTACCACGCAGAACAGCCGCGTCAAGCCTGACCGTTGCAACGCGGCGCACAATCGACTAACCCGCGCTGAAAGCATTCATGAGGGAACGGCCATGACAGCGGGCAAGAACGGCATCACCTATGCAGATGCGGGTGTGGACATCGATGCGGGCAATGCCCTGGTTGACCGGATCAAGCCCGCCGCCAAGCGGACGAACCGCCCCGGCGTCATGAGCGGCCTTGGCGGGTTCGGCGCGCTGTTTGACCTGAAGGGGGCAGGGTATTCCGACCCGATCCTGGTGGGGGCAACCGATGGCGTGGGCACCAAGCTGCGGATCGCGATCGACACGGGCGTGGTCGATGGTGTGGGCATCGACCTGGTGGCCATGTGCGTGAACGACCTGATCTGTCAGGGGGCCGAGCCGCTGTTCTTCCTGGATTACTTCGCAACAGGCAAGCTGGACACTGACACTGCCGCGCGGATCATCGAAGGCATCGCCGAGGGCTGCGTCCGCTCGGGATGTGCCTTGATCGGGGGTGAGACCGCCGAAATGCCGGGGATGTACCCCGATGGCGATTTTGACTTGGCCGGCTTTGCCGTCGGCGCGATGGAGCGCGGCAGCGATCTGCCTGCCGGTGTGCAGGCCGGGAATGTTCTGCTGGGGCTGGCCTCGGACGGGGTGCATTCCAACGGCTATTCGCTGGTGCGTAAGCTGGTTCAGATCTCGGGCTTGGGATGGGACGCGGACTCGCCCTTCTGCGACGGGCCTTTGGGAGAGGCGCTGCTGACGCCCACGCGGCTCTATGTCAAACCCGCCTTGGCCGCGATCCGGGCCGGTGGTGTGCATGCGCTGGCGCATATCACCGGCGGCGGGCTGACCGAGAACCTGCCGCGCGTGCTGCCCGACGATCTGGGTACGCAAATCGACCTGAATGCCTGGGACCTGCCGCCGGTGTTCAGGTGGATGGCGGAAACCGGGGGCATCGCCGAGGCGGAAATGCTCAAGACCTTCAACTGCGGGATCGGCATGATCGTCGTCTGTGCCGCCGACCGCGCAGATGACCTGGCCGCCCTGCTGACGGATGCCGGCGAGAGCGTCGCGCGCATCGGATCGGTCACCGAAGGGGCGGGCGTCAGCTACGCAGGCAAGCTGCTGTGAGCCACAAGCGCGTCGCCATCCTGATTTCCGGGGGCGGGTCGAACATGGTGTCGCTGGTCGACAGCATGACAGGCGACCACCCGGCGCGGCCTTGTTTGGTTCTGTCGAACAATGCAGATGCTGGCGGACTGGCCAAGGCTGCGGATCGCGGGATTGCCACGGCCGTGGTCGATCACCGGCCGTTCGGCGGCGACCGCGCCGCATTTGAGGCCGAGTTGTGCAAGCCGCTGCTGGAAGCCAAGCCCGACATCATCTGCCTGGCGGGGTTCATGCGCGTGCTGACTGGCGATTTCGTGTCCCGGTTTCAGGGGCGGATGCTGAATATCCACCCCTCGCTGCTGCCCAAGTACAAAGGGCTCAACACCCACGCCCGCGCCATCGCCGCCGGGGATGCCGAACACGGCTGCACCGTCCACGAGGTCACCGCGGCGCTGGATGACGGTCCGATCCTGGGTCAGGCGCGGGTTCTGGTCGAACCCGGCGACACCCCGGATTCGCTTGCTCGGAAGGTGCTGGCCTGGGAACACAAGCTGTATCCGGCGGTTCTGGAGCGCTTTGCCCGTGGCGATCGCGCACCGGTGTTACTCCCCTGATCTTGCGCCAGAGATTTACATGAGCGGCCAATTCGGCCTATGGTCTGGCCAAGCGCTCGGGGCAGAAGAAACCAACGGGCAATGACCAGAGCAAGAGCAAGAATAGCAAGCGCATGAAGACCCTCAAAACCACGCGAGAGTTGGCTGACTTCTGCAAGGCTGCCGCCCAACACCCCTATGTGACCGTCGACACCGAATTCCTGCGCGAGCGGACCTACTACTCCAAGCTATGTCTGGTGCAGTTGGCTGTGCCCTCTGAAGACGAGGACAGCGCGGTATTGGTCGATCCGCTGGCAGACGGGTTGTCGCTGGAGCCGCTTTACGAATTGTTCCAAAACGAAAACGTCGTCAAAGTGTTCCATGCCGCCCGCCAGGACCTTGAGATTTTCTGGGTAGAAGCCGGCATTTTCCCCAAACCGCTTTTCGATACGCAGGTCGCTGCGATGGTTTGCGGTTTCGGCGAACAGGTTGGCTATGAAACGCTGGTTCGCAAGATCTGCAAACAGGGTCTGGACAAGACCTCGCGGTTTACCGATTGGTCGCGGCGCCCGCTGAGTGAGGCGCAGCAGACCTATGCGCTGGCGGATGTGACGCATCTGCGCAAAATCTATGAACATCTGGCCGCCGAGCTGGAAAAGTCCAAACGCAGCCATTGGGTAGCGGAGGAGTTGCGCGTTCTGACCGATCCCGCAACCTATGACATCCGCCCCGAAGAGGCATGGCGGCGGGTCAAGACCCGGACCAACTCGGCCAAGTTCCTTGCGGTGGTGCGGGAGCTTGCCCGGTTCCGCGAGGAATATGCCCAACAAAACAACGTGCCGCGAAGCCGTGTATTCAAGGATGATGCGCTGGTCGAACTGGCGTCGACCAAACCACGCACGCATGCTGATCTGGGCGGCTCGCGTTTGCTGCTGCGCGAAGCGCGGAAAGGTGCCATCGCCGACGGGATTCTGGCCGCCGTGCAGGCAGGTGTGAATTGCCCGCCAGAGGATCTTCCCAAAGTGGACAACAGCCGGGACAAGATCAAGGTGAACCCTGCGCTGGCTGACCTGCTGCGAGTTTTGCTGAAGTCAAAGACGGAAACCGCAGGGGTCGCGGCCAAGCTCATCGCGACCAGCTCGGAGCTGGATCAGATCGCGGCTGGGGACCGTGACGTTGCTGCGATGTCCGGCTGGCGGTTCGAGGTTTTTGGAGAGGACGCGCTCAAACTCTGCAGAGGCGAGATTGCCTTGGCAGCGAAGGGACAAACTGTTCAGGTCGTCCCCCTGTAAGATCGATTTCAGCGCCGACGCGATTCCAGGGCGTTCTGCTGACCGACCACGCGGATCAGACGAATGCCTTCAAGGTCCTGACGGCTGACATTGACTGCATCGGTCACTTCACGCGTACGTTCGGGCCCCTGCGCAGTGGCATAGGTCGGGTAGTTCACGCGAAAAACGAACTCCATGACGCCGTTCTTCCGGTTTTCCTCGGATTCGACGAAGGTGAGCTTTGCGTCATAGGCGCCTTGGCGGAAGGCGGTGCCTTGCGCAACAACGATGGCACCCGAGGCGTTCGGCTCGATCCGCAGCTCTGTGATGGTGGTGATCGGTACGCTGGTGTCTTCAGGTTCAGGGCGCGCGAACAGTCCCCGGCCCGAGCTTTGCTTCGGTACCAGCGCGTCTGCGTCGCTGGCCGATGTCTCGACCGGGGCAGGGGTGCTGTTCCCGAACCAGTTCGACGGGTTTGCCCGGGAGTCGCGCCAGCTGCTGCAGGCGGACAGGGTCAACAGGGTGACGAGAAGGACGGAAACAGTTTTTTGCATGGACCCAAAGCTTTGCAAGGTATTACTCGCACTGGGTAGCCTACTTTGGGTCGTTTGAAAAGCCGCCCATAGGGGTGGACACCGGACATCGGGCGACTTAGGTCAGAACCAGAACCGCAACCAGAGGACCCACGTTCATGGCCACGCCTGCCTTTGAGGAGATTGTCGAGGATTTCGAGTTCCTTGAGGACTGGGAGGACCGGTACCGCCACGTGATCGAGCAGGGCAAGGCGATGGAGCCGCTGGATGACGCCTTGAAGGTGCCGGCAACCAAAGTCCATGGCTGCGCTAGTCAGGTCTGGCTTCATCCGGTGATCGAAGATGGTGTTTTTCGGTTTGACGGCGACAGCGATGCGCTGATCGTGCGTGGTCTGATTGCTGTATTGCGCTCGCTTTACAACGGTTTGCCCGTTGCCGAAGTGGAGAAGGTCGACGCCGCGGCCGAGCTTGCCCGATTGGAATTGAATGAACATCTGTCGGCCCAGCGGTCGAACGGTGTGCGTGCGATGATCGACCGAATCCGAGACGTAGCGCGCGAAAACGCCTGAGACAGTTTCACCACTCGGGGGCCAATCAGGAAGATTTGGGGCCTGCGCCGGCCCAGTCTGTCAGCGTGGTCTGGAGATCGCCATATCCGGTGAAACGGCGTTCGAACTCCAGCCCCATCCGCTCCGCGCATTCCTGTGCCCGACGGGTCAGTTCGGGGTCATCTGTCTGCGCCTGGTAGATCAGCTTGGTGTAATTTCCGAAATACATGTCGCGCAGTTCCGGGTGCCGATCCAGCCCCAGCGGCTTCCAGACGAACGCATCGAATTGTCTGGCCAGAAAGTCGGTCAGGTAGAAGGCCGTAGTCTCATCGTCGCCGCGTTCGGCGAATTTTTCGTTTCCTTCGAAGAAGGAATAGCAGTGCGGCCCCCGCACCATTTCGACACCCAGCCGTTTACACGCCTGCTCCAACAGTCCGCCGGTCCCGCAATCGGCATAGACGACAAAAATCCGGTCATACTGGTCGCGATGCTTGGCGACGGCATCCTCGACAGCCTGAGTGATCCGTTCGGGATAGACATGCAGGATGGCAGGCAGGCACGTCAGTGCAAGGTGGTCCCAGCCGTTGCGTGTCTTCAGATCCAGAATCTCGCGCGCCAACGCACCGCAGGCGATCAATAGGATGCTTTGCTGTGAATCCATTTCGTCAAACCCCTGTTCCGTCAGGCATTTGTCGTCAGGTATGTCATGCTGCGGCATGTGTCGCCTCCGCAAGGTTCCAATGTCAAATGACTGCGAAAAAGCCCCGGATGCAAGTTCGCGGCCTTTGGGATCACACACTCGGCACCTGAGTTTCGATCTCGTTGTGATGCCACGGCCCGGAAATGAAAAAGCCGCCCGGACAGGCGGCTTTGACAAAACAAGGCGTGCAGGATCAACCCGCCAGTTGGTTGTGCTTGCGCGAGACGAACTCCTTGGCGGTTTCGACCGCAACCGCCGCGTCCCGGCAATAGGCGTCAGCGCCGATCGCCTTGCCGAACTCTTCGTTCAGCGGGGCGCCGCCTACCAGCACGATGTAATCGTCACGCTTGCCCTGTTCGACCAACGTGTCGATGACCACTTTCATGTACGGCATGGTCGTCGTCAGCAGGGCCGACATGCCCAGAATATCAGGCTGCTCGGTTTCAAGCGCTTCCAGGTAGTTTTCGACCGGATTGTTGATGCCGATATCGACAACCTCGAAACCGGCGCCTTCCATCATCATCGAGACGAGGTTCTTGCCGATGTCGTGGATGTCGCCCTTGACGGTGCCGATCACCATCTTGCCAACGCGCGGAGCGCCGGTTTCCGCCAGCAGAGGCTTGAGGATGGCCATGCCGCCCTTCATCGCGTTGGCGGCCAGCAGAACTTCGGGCACGAACAGGATGCCGTCGCGGAAATCCTGGCCGACGATAGTCATGCCGCCGACAAGCGCCTTGGTCAGAATGTCATAAGGTGCCCATCCACGTTCCAGCAGGATGTTCACGCCTTCTTCGATCTCTTCCTTCAGACCATCGTAGAGGTCATCAAACATCTGTTCGACGAGTTCGTCGTCGTTGAGTTCCGACAGGACGATGTCTTCTTCATCGGACATGGGTCATTTCCCTGAGCTGGCGGGCCTTGCGCCCTTGGTGGCTGTTTTTCCCGTTTTGGCCATTTCGCCGCAGTTAGACTGTGACGATTGCGACCTCGGCGGTTCCGAGACCGACCTATAGGTGAAAATCTTGCCGCGCTCGACGCCAAATTTCACATGATCTTTCTGAGCGGTATTCATGGGTTCTGTGCTTGAGACAAGGCCGGCAACTGTGATGGCAGACTTGCCGCGGAAACCCGCAGATGCTAGGAATTACGGGAACAAAGAGGGAACAAATATGCCGTTGCGCCACACTATTTCCGGGCGAGGTGCCGTATCGAACGATGCTGGTCGGTACGAGGCGTATGCGCACGAAGCGGTCGATGACGGCTGGGAGGATCCCGAGCCTCTGCCTCCCTTGCGAACCTCGGTTCGGGACGAGGTCGCGAAGTCTCTGATCACCTACAACAAGTCACCCGATCTGCCATTTGACCGGTCGATCAACCCGTATCGCGGGTGCGAACACGGTTGCGTCTACTGCTTTGCCCGACCCACACATGCATATCTCGGTCTATCTGCCGGGTTGGATTTCGAAACGCGACTGATCGCACGTCCGAACGCGCCTGATGTGCTTGCGCGCGAGCTTTCGTCCGCGCGGTACAAGGTGGCGCCGATTGCGCTGGGTACAAATACGGACCCGTATCAGCCGATCGAAAAAACACGTTCAATCACAAGGGCCTGCCTGGAGGTTCTGAGAGATTTCAACCACCCGGTTGCGATCGTGACCAAGGGTGCTTTGATCGAACGGGATATCGACATTCTCGCTTCGATGGCCGCCCTCGGGCTGGTCAGGGTCGGCATCTCGCTGACCACGTTGGATGATGGCCTGTCGCGGCGGATGGAACCGCGTGCCCCTGCACCAAAACGTCGGCTGCGCACGATCCGAAAGTTGACCGAGGCCGGGATTCCCGTGCGCGTCATGACGTCCCCGATCATTCCGGGACTGACCGATCACGAGCTTGAAGCGCTGTTGGAGGCGGGCCGCGACGCAGGCGCGGATGCGGCCAGTTGGATCATGCTACGGTTGCCCCGCGAAGTCTCTCAACTGTGGCAGGAGTGGTTGTCCGAGCACGAGCCCGGTCGCGCCGAAAAGGTCATGGCGCGGTTGCGCGAAATGCACGGGGGCAGGGACTACGACCCGCGGTGGGGGCATCGGATGCGCGGCGAGGGGGTCTACGCCGAAATGGTCGCCAAGCGGTTCAAGTCTGCGATTGCGCGATTTGGATTGGCGACCACAACTCCCAAACTGCGTTGCGACCTCTTTGCCCGGCCTGCGCGGGCCGGGGATCAATTGTCACTGTTCCAATAAGAAAAGACCCCGCTCGATGGCGGGGCCTTTTGTCTGTCTCAGCGGTTTTCGATGTCGACGTAGTCGCGCAGAGTTTCGCCCAGATACAGCTGGCGCGGGCGGCCAATCTTGTTCTGAGGATCGGCGATCATTTCTTTCCACTGGCTGACCCAGCCAACGGTGCGCGACAGGGCGAAGATCGGGGTGAACATCGAGGTCGGGAAACCCATCGCCTCGAGAATGATGCCCGAGTAGAAATCGACGTTCGGGAACAGCTTCTTGTCGACGAAATACGGATCTTCCAGTGCCTGTTTCTCAAGCGCCTTGGCGACCTGCAGTTTCGGGTTGTTCTCGATGCCCAGCAAGTCCAGAACCTCATCGGCCGACTGCTTCATCACTTTGGCGCGCGGGTCAAAGTTCTTGTACACGCGGTGACCAAAGCCCATCAGGCGGAACGGATCGTTCTTGTCCTTGGCGCGTTCGATGAACTCGGGGATGCGGTCGACGCTGCCGATCTCTTCCAGCATCTCGAGGCAGGCCTGGTTGGCGCCGCCGTGCGCCGGGCCCCAGAGGCAGGCGATACCGGCCGCGATGCAGGCGAACGGGTTCGCGCCCGACGACGAAGCCAGACGCACGGTCGAAGTCGAGGCGTTCTGTTCGTGATCGGCGTGCAGGGTGAAAATCCGGTCCATGGCGCGGCTGAGGATCGGGTTGACGACGTAGTCCTCGGCCGGAACGGCGAAGCACATGTACAGGAAGTTCGACGCGTAGTCCAAGTCATTGCGCGGGTAGATGAACGGCTGACCGATCGAGTATTTGTATGCCATCGCCGCAATTGTCGGCATTTTGGCGATCAGGCGGTGCGTCGCGATTTCGCGCTGGCGCTCGTCGCCCACGTCAGTCGAGTCGTGATAGAAAGCCGACATGGCTCCGACCACGCCCACCATCGTAGCCATCGGATGCGCGTCGCGGCGGAAGCCACGGAAGAAATAGTGCATCTGCTCGTGGATCATCGTGTGGCGGGTGATGGTCGTTTCGAACTCTTCCAGTTCGTCGGCCTTGGGCAGGTACCCGTACAGAAGCAGGAAGCACACTTCGAGGAAGTGCGATTTCTCGGCCAGTTGGTCGATCGGATAGCCACGGTGCAGCAATTCGCCCTTTTCACCGTCGATATAGGTGATGGTGCTGTCGCAGCTTGCGGTCGAAGTGAAGCCCGGGTCGTAGGTGAACACGCCGGCCTGACCGTAGAGCTTGCGGATGTCGACTACGTCGGGTCCGGCCGTTGGCGAATGAACCGGCAACTCATAGGTTTTTCCGTGGACGGTCAGAGTCGCTGTCTTGTTGCTCTCGGTCATGTTTTCCCTTCCTCAATCATACGAATGCCGGCTCGCTGACCGACAAAACGGGCGGTGATCGCGCAAGTCTGCGCGAGTCAGGTCGTAGCGGAGCAGCGTTACCCGAATGTGAAGTCAGGACTGTGCCGCTGCATCAGAAATCCGTGCAATGGTCTCATCCCGACCCAGCACGAGCATCATGTCAAAAACCGAAGGTGTGACGGCCCGACCCGCCAACGCAGCCCTGAGGGTGCCAGCCAGCTTGCCGAACTTCAACCCGTTTGCCTCGGCAAACGAATTGAGGGTCTCCTCCAGTTCGTTCCGGGTCCAGCTAGCATTTTGCAGCTGCGGCGTCAATTGATCCAGTATACCGTCGGATACAGAACTCAGCGCCTTTTCTGCCTTCTCATCGCGCTCGATCGGTCGCGAAGTCAGTGCAAAATTCGCCTTTTCAAGGAGTTCCGGAAATGTACGCGCCCGATCCTTGAGGCAATACATCGCACGTTCCAAATCACCCGATTGTGTTTCTGTCAGCGCAGGCAGGCCAGCGGCGTCCAGATATTCTTCGATTTCTTGCCGCAATGCAGCATCATCGGATATGGCGATGTGCTGTCCGCACAAGTTCTCGAGCTTTTTCAGATCGAACCGCGCCGGGCTTTTCCCAATTCCGTCCAGGTCGAACCATTCCTTGGCCTGTTCATCTGTAAAAAACTCGTCGTCCCCGTGGCTCCAGCCCAGGCGCGCCAGGTAGTTTCGCATACCGGCGGCAGGATAGCCCATGGCCTGATACTCCTGCGCGCCCAACGCGCCGTGCCGCTTGCTGAGTTTCTTGCCGTCAGGGCCGTGGATCAGCGGGATGTGCGCCCAAACCGGAACCTTCCAGCCCATGGCTTCATAGATCATCATCTGCCGCGCCGCGTTGTTCAGGTGGTCGTCGCCGCGAATGACATGCGTCACACCCATGTCGTGGTCATCAACGACCACCGCCAGCATATAGACCGGTGTGCCGTCCGAACGCAGGAGGACCATGTCGTCCAGCTGATCGTTTCGGATGGTCACGTCACCCTGGACCTTGTCGCGGATGACGGTTGTGCCGTCCTGCGGAGCCTTGATCCGCACAACGAAGGGGCGATCGGGGTGGGTGCTGGGATCGGCGTCGCGCCACGGGCTGCAGAACAAGGTCGACTTGCCTTCGGCCCGGGCCTGTTCACGAAAGGCCGCGATCTCTTCCTGGGTTGCAAAGCACTTGTATGCTTTGCCTTCTGCCAGCAGCTGGTGGGCGACTTCGGCGTGACGAGCTGCGCCCTCGAACTGGCTGATGACATCTCCGTCGTGGTCGAGCCCGAGCCAGCTCATGCCCTTGAGGATTGCCTCGGTCGCTTCGGGCGTTGACCGTTCGCGGTCCGTGTCTTCGATCCGCAGCAGGAACTTTCCGCCACGACCGCGGGCGTAAAGCCAATTGAACAGCGCAGTACGGGCTCCGCCAATGTGCAGATAGCCGGTGGGCGAGGGTGCAAATCGGGTGACGACCTGATCGGACATTGTAGTGATTAACCTTTTGGTAACCGCGTTGAGCGTAGAGTTGAGCCTGTCTAACGAGCCTCAAGGACGGGGGCAACCATGCGTGTTGTGGCGTGGGTCGAAGGTGCGTTGCTAAACCAGCGAGGGCACCTTTTGCCTTGGTCTCCGGTTTGTCTGGCCATCGGCATAGGCCTGTATTTCGCAATCCGGTTCGAGCCGGATGCGCGGATTTATTCCGGCCTGTCCGGGTTGGTCCTGCTTGCCATTTGGGCCAGCCGCCGGATGTCGTCTGCCTGGGCTCCGTTGGCAATAGGGGGGGCGCTGGTCGCCGTTGGGTTCATCCTGGCGGGTGCTCGCGCTCACATGGTTGCAGAGCCGGTTTTGAAATGGCGCTATTACGGCCCGGTTGAGGGGAGGGTCGTGGCGTTGGATCGCTCTGCTTCGGATGCGCTGCGGGTTACGCTGGACCAGGTACGGATCGGGGACGTGCCGTCGGACCAAGCCCCGCGGCGCATCCGACTTTCGTTGCATGGCGACCATGTACCGATTGTGCCAGGGCAACGCGTTATGACGACGGCCCATCTGTCACCGCCGCAAGGTCCCGTCGAACCCGGCGGCTTTGATTTTCGCAGACACGCCTGGTTTCAGCGCTTGGGCGCGGTCGGATACGCGCGCACGCCAGTGGTCACCGCCGCTCCGTCCCGCTTTGAGGCCGGGGTGCGTATCGCTGCCGTGCGCATGGCCATTTCCGACAGAGTGAGAGAAGTGCTGCCAGGTGATGTCGGCGGCTTTGCCGCAGCTGTTTCGACCGGGGATCGCAGCGGCATCAGCGCCGCCGCTTTGGACAATTTGCGTGCGTCGAACCTTGCCCATCTGCTTGCAATCTCCGGCCTGCATATGGGGTTGTTGACGGGGTTCGTCTTTGTGACTTGCCGGGTACTGCTTGCGGCCTTGCCCGCCTTGGCGTTGCGGTGGCCGGTTCGCAAGGTTGCCGCGGTCTGCGCGCTGATCGCTGCAACGCTCTATCTGTTGCTTTCTGGGGGCAATGTCGCGACCGAGCGCGCCTTCGTGATGGTATCGGTTCTGTTTGGGGCAGTTTTGATCGATCGGCGTGCCATATCCTTGCGGGCCGTCGCGGTTTCCGCGCTGTTGGTGCTGTTTCTTCGCCCTGAATCATTGCTCAGCCCCGGTTTTCAGATGTCCTTTGCCGCCACGACAGCACTGGTCGCGGTTTTCGGTGCCCTTCGCGACGTCGAGGTTCCAAGAGCGCCCAAGTGGTTGCGCCCGGTGGGTGGGCTTCTGTGCTCCTCGGCGGTCGCTGGTTTGGCGACCGCCCCAATTGGTGCGGCGCATTTCAACATGGTTTCGCACTACGGCTTGCTGGCCAACACCCTGTCCGTGCCGGTTATGGGATCCGTCGTGGTTCCCTCGGCAGTTCTGGCAGCGATCCTCGCGCCTTTCGGGATCGAGGCCGTGGCGATCCATGTGATGGGTTTCGGGCTGGCGTGGATCCTGGCCGTTTCGGACTGGGTGTCCGGCCTGGATGGTGCGCGGAGCTTTGTTGCCAGCTCGCCCGGTTTTGTCCTGCCGCTGTTTTCCTTGGGTGCGCTGTGGGTCGTTTTGTGGCAGGGACGCAGCCGCTGGGTCGGAGTTTTTCCGATGGCGTTTGCCGCCGTATTCTGGGGACAAGGCCAGCGACCCGAGGTGCTGATCGCCGATTCAGGTGGTTTGGTTGGGGTGATGACCGAGCGGGGCCGCGCGTTGAGCAAGGAAAAGGGCGCTGGGTTCGTCGCTTCGGTCTGGCTTGAAAACGATGGAGACGGAGCAACCCAGCCGGAGGCTGCAGGCCGGTGGCCATCGGCCCCAGATCTTGTTCAGCGATACCCTTTCGAGAAATTCCAGCTGGTCCACATCACGGGCAAGCGCGCGGCCCAGCAGGTCACCGTTTGCCACCCGGGCGAACTCGTGGTCTCTGCTGTGCCGATCAAGCTGACTGGTGACTGCGCCGTTTTTGATCCAGATCGACTGCGAAAGACCGGAAGCCTTGCGATCCGCCAAGGAAAGCTGTTCAGCAGCGCTGATGCGACGGGGCCGCGCCTTTGGTCACCGGCTCGGCCCGACGGCTTCAGTAAGTCCGAATAAGTCCGACCAGACGCCCTTGGACCTTGACCTTGTCCTCGGGCAATACCCGCGTTTCGTAGGCGGGGTTGGCAGCCTCGAGCGCGATCGCCTGGCCGCGCCGGAAGAACCTTTTGAGGGTTGCTTCCTGGTCTTCGACCAAGGCCACGACAATGTCGCCATTGTCTGCCGAAGATGTTTCGCGGATCACGACTACGTCCCCGTCATTGATACCGGCGTCGATCATGGAATCTCCGCGCACCTCAAGGGCATAGTGTTCGCCACGGCCCGATACCATCGTGCCCGGTACCGCAACATGATGGGAAACGTGGCTGATCGCCTCGATCGGAACACCGGCGGCAATTCTGCCCATCACCGGAAGTTCGAGAGCGTCCACCGACACAGGCTCGACATTGGCGGGGCGGGGCACGCTGGGCTTGTCACCTTCGATCACGCGGGGCGTGAAGCCGGCGGTCGGCTCGCCCCCCAGACTTTCGGGCAGTTTCACGATCTCGATCGCGCGCGCCCTGTGGGCGAGACGCCGAATGAACCCACGCTCTTCCAGCGCGGTGATCAACCGATGGATGCCGGATTTGGATCTCAGGTCCAACGCCGTTTTCATTTCGTCAAAGCTGGGTGGAACACCGTCCGCCTGAACGCGTTTGTGGATGAATTCCAGCAAATCCAATTGCTTCTTGGTCAGCATCGCTCACACCTCGTTGCCCATACGTTTTCTTTTGTTCTACGCATGTTCACGTTTTGTGTCAATGGATTTGCCGACTGAACCTAGATGGCCAGGTAGGACACCGTTTCCCCCGCAGCCCGCGCGGGATCGTTTGGAGGGCGCATCAGCAAGGCGTTCGACCGCGCCAGAACGCTGAGCAGCGAACTGTCCTGATCCTCGAATGCGCGTATCCCATTGCTTTCCAATCGAGCGCGCATGTAATGCTCGCGCGGGCCGTTTGGTGGAAGGGCATCCGACAAGATGGCCTGATGGAGAATCGGGTCAACAGTCTGGATGCCCAGCATCTTTTTGACCAAGGGGACCAGGAAGAGATATCCGCAAACCATCGCGCTGACCGGGTTGCCGGGCAACCCGATCATCGTCGCATCACCCAGCCGCCCGGCCATCAGCGGCTTGCCGGGGCGCATCAGGACCTTGTAGAAGGATTGCTTGAGCCCCAGCCGATGCGATGCTTCGGCCACAAGGTCGTAGTCACCCACCGACGCTCCGCCAATTGTCACGACCAGATCGGAGCCTTCGGCCAAGCCAAACGCGGTTTCCAGCGATGACAGGGTGTCCTGTGCCACTGGCAACATGCGAACATTTGCGCCAGCTTTCTCGAGCAACGCTTTGATGCCAAACGAGTTTGAGGCAATGATCTGGTCAGGTCCCGGAGTTTCGCCCGGCATGACCAGCTCGTTTCCCGTAGCGATCAGCGCGATCTGAGGTTTGCTGGCCACTGAGACGGTTGGAACATTCATCGCCGCCAGCAATGCAAGATCTTCGGGCGAGAGAACTCGCGGTGCACTAACCGTATCGCCGATGGTAAAATCCACGCCTGCCGGTCGGATGTTGGTTTTTTGGCCGGGTTCTTCCGTGATCGTCAACAGATCGCCGCGCCGGTCGGTATCTTCCTGGATGACGACGAAATCTGCCCCCTCGGGGACCGGAGCCCCGGTGAAGATCCGAACCGCCTGACCCGGGCCCAGCGTACCCGTGAAACGCTGGCCAGCGGCGGCCTCACCGATGACCTTGAACATCGCGTGACGTTCAACCTCGGCCGACTTCAGCGCATATCCATCCATTGAAGAGGCGGCAAACGGGGGTTGGTCCCGCTCGGCTTTGACATCCCGCATCAGCACTCGGCCGGCCGCGTCAGCCAGCGCAATCTTCTCTTCGGGCATGGTGGCTACCAGGCCGAACAGCAGCTGTCGGGCTTCTTCAACCGTTATCATTTCGCCTCGTAACGACCGGATTTTCCGCCATCTTTCAGCAGAACATGGATGCCGCCGATTTCCATCCCCTTGTCAACGGCCTTGGCCATGTCATAGACGGTCAGCGCTGCGGTAGACACGGCTGTCAGGGCCTCCATCTCGACGCCAGTCTGTCCGGTGGTCTTGACCGTCGCTTCGATCTGCACGCCGGGCAGGTCAGGGTCCAATGTCAGGTCGACCGACACTTTGGTGACAGGCAAGGGATGGCACAGCGGAATCAGGTCCGGTGTTTTCTTTGCCCCCATTATTCCGGCCAACCGGGCAACCCCGAGAACATCGCCCTTCTTCGCGCGGCCTTCGGAAATGATTTCAAAGGTTTGGTGCGCCATTTTCACGTGGCCCGCGGCAACGGCGACCCGGTTTGTCGTGTCCTTGTCCGATACATCGACCATATGGGCCTGGCCGTCGCTGTCAAAATGCGTCAGGGGCATCACATGACCCCCGGCACCAGCGGGTTCGACAGGATGTGACGGGTTGCGGCGGCGACGTCCTGCTGCCGCATGAGGCTTTCTCCGATCAGGAAACACCGGGCACCATAGCGGGCGATATCCGCTAGGTCTTCCGGAGTGTTCAGCCCGCTTTCGCACACGATCATGCGGTCAGCGGGAACCAGCTTGGACAAGCGTCGAGTGGTATCAAGCGAAGTTTCGAACGTCTTGAGATTGCGGTTGTTTATCCCGATGAGGGGGCTTTTTAGATCGGCCGCGCGCTCAAGCTCGGCCTCGTCATGTACCTCGATCAGGACATCCATGTCCCAGTCAAACGCGGTCTGTTCCAGTTCGGCGGCTTGCTGGTCGTCCACCGATGCCATGATGATCAGGATACAGTCGGCGCCCAGTGCGCGCGCTTCGACCACTTGATAGGGATCATACATGAAGTCCTTGCGTAATGCCGGAAGCGAGCATGCAGCCCGGGCCGCGGTCAGGAATTCCTTGGCACCCTGAAAGCTTGGTGTGTCGGTCAAAACCGAAAGGCAGGCGGCGCCGCCTTCTTCGTAGGCCTTTGCCAGCGCGGGCGGATCGAAATCCTCACGGATCAACCCTTTGGACGGGCTTGCTTTCTTGATTTCGGCGATCAGACCATACCCGCGGCGACTGGCCGTGCGCAGTGCCTCCACAAAGCCGCGCGTCTCAGACGCTTCGCGGGCTTGTTGCTCAACCTCGTCCAGGGGAACTTGGGCTTTGTCGGCGGCGACTTCTTCCAGCTTGTAGGCCTTGATCTTATCCAGAACGGTTTCGGTCATGCGGCTTCCTGTGTGAGTTGTGCCAAAGCAGCAATCTTGTCTTTTGCCTTGCCGCTGTCGATGCTTTCGGCGGCCATTTCGACGCCTTCTTTCAGGTCTGGTGCAGCTTCGGCGACCACAAGGGCCGCAGCCGCGTTCAGCAGGACCGCATCCCGATAGGCCGACGGCCCGCCATCCAGTAACGCGCGGAACGCGACGGCGTTTTCCTCGGGTGTGCCGCCCAGAATATCTTCAAATGGATGAACCGGCAGGCCCGCATCTTCGGGATGCAGTTCAACCTCTTTCACCCGTCCGTCCTCAAGCGACGCAACCCAGCTGATGCCAGTAATCGTCAACTCGTCGGTCCCGTCCGAGCCATGTACCAGCCAGGCGTGCTCGGCCCCAAGCAGGCCAAGGGTCTCGGCCATCGGTCGGATCAGGTCACGGCTGAAGGCTCCGGTCAGCTGCCGCTTGACGCCGGCGGGGTTGGTCAGGGGGCCAAGGATGTTGAAGATGGTTCGGGTGCCAAGCTCTTGCCGGGTGGGCATGACATGGGCGATGGCCGGGTGATGCATGGGGGCCATCATGAAACCAATGCCGACGGTCTGCAAAGCATTTTCAACGACTTGCGGCCCGACCATCACATTGATTCCCATCTGTCCCAATGCATCGGCGGCCCCGGATTTCGAGCTGAGATTCCGGTTGCCGTGCTTGGCCACGGTCACGCCCGCGCCAGCAACGACAAAGGCCGTTGCGGTCGAGATATTGAGTGTGCCTTTCCCGTCGCCGCCGGTCCCCACGATGTCAATCGCGCCCGCTGGTGCTTTGACCGCGTTGCATTTCGCTCGCATCACGGCGGCGGCGGCGGCATACTCCTCGACCGTTTCGCCGCGCGTCCTCATAGCCATCAACAGACCGCCGATCTGGCTGGGCGTCGCGCGACCCTCAAACAGGATCTCAAAGGCCTGTTCGGCTTCGGCACGGGTCAGGGCGCGATCGGCCGCAGCTCCGATCAACGGTTTCAGCGCGTCACTCATGCGGGGACTTTCATTTCGTTCAGGAAATTCTTCAGCAGAGCGTGGCCGTGTTCCGAGGCGATCGATTCCGGGTGGAATTGAACACCATGGATCGGCAGCTCCTTGTGTTGCAGGCCCATGATGGTGCCGTCTTCCAACTCTGCCGTGATTTCGAGGCAATCGGGCAGGGTATCCCGATCGACGACCAGTGAGTGGTAGCGGGTCGCCTCAAACGGTGACGGCAGGCCGGCGAACAGGCCATTGCCAGTGTGATGCATGGTTCCCATTTTGCCGTGCACGATTTCGTGGCACCGCACAACCTTGCCGCCGAAGGTCTGACCAATGGTCTGGTGACCCAGACATACACCCATCAAAGGCGTGCGCGTTTCCGCAGCTGCCTCGGTCAGCGCGAGGCAGATCCCGGCCTGGTCCGGATCACAAGGGCCGGGGCTCAGCAAGATGCCGGCAGGGTTCATGGCCATTGCTTCCTGCACATCCAGCGCATCATTGCGGCGCACGACCATTTCCGCGCCCAATTCGCCCAAATAGTGGACAAGGTTGTAGGTAAACGAGTCGTAGTTGTCGATCAGCAGCAGCATTTGGCACTTGTCTTGTGTTTGGGCAATTCGGACTGGCGATACAGCCCCGCGCCACGGTATAGTGTTGGGACATACATGCTCAGGCTTGTGCGGCAGCGTCAAGGGGACAACCTCTACAAGACGACCGGACGGGTGAGTGCCGCAGAGACGGTGCACGGGCTGCCGAGGCAGGATGAAAGACGAGAGGCAAGAACAGATGGGCGGATTTATCGGTGGAATGATCGCCGGCGCGGTCGTTGTGTTGGTTCTGGGCGCAGTGCTTTCCCTGAACACGCCACTTGGCAGCAAACCGGATATTCAGACAGCGGCGCCAGCCGCGGCGGAAGCCGATCTGCCCAAGGCGGATACGGAAGTACAGGGCGCTGGTCCGGATTCCGATCTTGTCGAAATCGCACCACGAGCGCTCGAGGCGCTGGACGATACGTCGGATGGGGCCACTGGACTGGATGGCATTCAGGCCGAGCCGGATGATCGTCCGCAGGTCGGTGACACCGTGGCAGGCTTGAACGACCCGGGTGCGGGAGACGCCGCGTCGGTCGATGTGACGACCGACGCGCCAGCCGCGCCCCCGGCGCCCGGACCGGTTCCGTCCAGCCCGGACGAAGAGGTCCAGCCTGTCACTGTGGACGCGACGCCGCCGACCGCACCGCAGCCACCGGCGCAAGAGGTCACGGCCGTCGAGCCCGAGACCGCCGAACCAGAGACCACGGCAAATGCGGAACCCGAAGCGACCCCCGAGCCGGAAACAGCCGCGCTGCCATCGACGCCTGAGCCGGATCAACCGACCGGAACCGGCGACAGCCCGATCGCGGTCGAGGGGGACGAAGACACGCAGCCTCGCAAACGGGCCCGGATCGCGGCCTTGCCCCAGATCGGCGGCGAACAGGCAACGGCCTCATCCTCGATTGCCGGCAAACGCGTGATCCCGCTGACCGAACGCGATGATGCCCCGGCCGATCAGCCGGCAGAGGGTGAGGGCATGCCCGGCAAGCCGATCGATGCTTATGCGGCTGCCTTTGACAACCCGGATGCCAAACCGCTGATGTCGATCATCCTGATCGATGACGAAGGTGCGTTCGGGGCCGAGGCGCTGAAGGATTTTCCGTATCCACTGAGCTTTGCGGTCAGCCCTTCGGATCCGCAAGCGGCGGAGAAGATGAAGCGCTATCGCGAGGCTGGGTTCGAGGTTCTGGCCTTGACCGACCTGCCAAAGGCGGCCAGCGCGCAGGATGCCGAAGTTTCGCTGGCGGTCTGGCTTGAAACCTTGCCTGAAACCGTTGGCCTGCTTGAGGGCGTGAACACCGGGATACAAGGCAACCGAAAGTTGGCCGATCAGGTGGCTGCCATCGCGGCAGGAACGGGCCGTGGGCTGGTCGTGCAGGACAACGGGCTGAATACCGTTCAAAAGCTGGCCGCGCGGGCCGGTATTCCATCCAGTGTGGTGTTCCGCGACATCGACGGTGCGCGTCAGGATCCAACGGTCATGCGCCGGTTTCTGGACCAGGCCGCTTTTCGTGCCGGGCAGGAAGGCGCGGTTGTGATGCTGGGCCGATTGCGGCCCGAGACAATTTCGGCGTTGTTGCTCTGGGGGCTTGAGGATCGCGGCAACCGAGTTGCCCTGGCCCCGATCTCGGCGGTGATGAAAAGCCAGATCCAGTAATCAGTGTAGAAAAAGAAGAAAAGGCGGCCAGGTTAGCCGCCTTTTTTATGAATTCCCGGATCCGGTGAACCGCGCCGCATCCGCGGCGGCCCGCCTGATCGCATTCGATTTGTGCACGGTTTCCATATATTCGGCCTCGGGGTCGCTGTCATAGACGACACCACCGCCGGCCTGGATATATAGTTTCTGGTCCTTCACGATGGCCGTACGCAGCGCAATGCACATGTCCATGTCGCCACCGGCGCTGAAATAGCCGACACCGCCACCGTAGACACCGCGCTTTTCGGGTTCCAACTCGTCGATGATCTGCATCGCCCGGACCTTAGGTGCGCCTGACACCGTGCCCGCCGGCATCCCGGCAAAGAAGGCGTCCAGGGCATCCTTGTCGTCGGCCAACTCGCCCACAACGTTCGACACGATGTGCATCACGTGGCTGTAGCGCTCGATGATGAATTCCTCGGTCGGGCGGACGGTGCCGATTTTGGACACGCGACCTGTGTCGTTGCGGCCCAGGTCCAGCAGCATGAGGTGCTCGGCCAGTTCCTTTTTGTCGGCCAGCAAATCCAGCTCGTTCGCCTTGTCCTCTTCGGGGGTCGCACCACGGGGACGTGTTCCGGCGATCGGCCGGATGGTCACTTCGTTGCCGAACACGCGCACAAGTATCTCGGGGCTGGCGCCGATCACCTGAAAGCCACCGAAGTTGAAATAGAACATGAACGGCGACGGATTCGTGCGGCGCAAGGAACGATACAGTGCAAAGGGCGGCAGCGGGAAATCCTGCGTCCAGCGTTGTGCCGGAACCACCTGGAAGATGTCACCAGCCTGGATGTACTCCTTGGCCTTTTCCACGGCTTCCATGTAGCCCGATTTGGTGAAGTTGGATACCGGCGGCGCGATCTCGTGCGCTTCGCCCAAATCCCGCGATTCCGAGGGCATTGCGCGTTCCAGGTCGCGCACCGCGTCCATCACACGCTCGGCCGCTTGTGCGTAGGCGGCCTTAGCTGACTGCCCGTCGCTGGCCCAGGCCGGAGACACAATGGTGACTTCGCCTTTCACACCGTCCAAGACCGCAACCACCGACGGGCGCAGCAGTATCGCATCCGGCAGGCCCAAAGGATCGGGGTTAACATCCGGCAGGTATTCGACAAGGCGCACCATGTCGTATCCCAAATAACCGAACAGGCCGGCCGCAGCCTGGGGCAGGTCATCGGGCAGGTCGATGCCGCTTTCGGCGAGCAGCGCGCGCAGGTTGTCCATCGGGTTGCCATCTTGCGCGTCGAACGCATCCGCATCAAACCGCGCCGAACGGTTCAATTCCGAGGTTTCGCCCCGACAGCGCCAGATCAGATCCGGCTTCATCCCGATGATCGAATACCGCCCGCGAACTTCGCCTCCGGTCACCGATTCAAGGACGAAGGCGTCCTTCTGGGCGCCCGTCAGCTTGAGCATCAGCGAAACCGGTGTGTCCAGATCCGCGGCCAGACGGGTATAAACGACTTGGTTCTGTCCGGCCTCGTAGGCGCGGGCAAAGCTGTCGAAATCGGGTGTCAGAGCCATTTTCGTTCCGGTCAGAAGTTGGCCTGAACCGCGTTCAGCGCGCGCTGGTCCAGGGTCGGCCGCGCGCGTGTCTGAGCGTCGCGCACATAGATGTCGAAGATGTTTTGGGCCAGTGCCTGGTTCAGCTGAGCGGCAGCGGCTTCCTGCATCAGGCGCTGTTCGTCGGTTTCCGCAGGCGGAAGAACCTCGTCCAGCCGAACGATGAATGCCGCATCCGGTCCCGCGATCACGCGCAGCTCATTGGGCTCCATCTCAAAGATCTGGGTCATGAAGTCGGCCGGTACGTTATCCAGAAACGCGGTACGGGTCAGCGCGTTTTCGACACGGAATGGCAGACCGGTCGCCGTGAAATCACCGTCGACGGCCAATTGAGTCACGATGCCGTTGGCCTGTTCCTCAAGCGCCTTGGCCGTCTGTTCCTGTACCCATGCGGCGGCGACGCGGTCGCGAGCGGACTCCAGCGGCTCGGGGCGCGGCGGCAGAACCTCATCCAGCCGCAGGGCAAAGATCGAACCATCCTCGAGGAATCCGATTTCCGGGAAATCATCTTCGCGGACGGCCTGAGCGGCCTGGCGGAAGCCGTCATACGCGGCGATGCCGTCGTCGCTTTGGCGGGTCCAGTCAATCTTGCCAAGCTCCATTTCGGTTTCGTTGGCCAACTCTTCCAGCGTGGCGCCGCCGGCCAGCATGTCGTTGATATCTTCGGCCTGGCTTTCGATCAGGCGCCGGGCGCGTTCGCCGGCCAGCTCTGCGCGCAGTTCCGGTTCGGCGTCCTCAAAGCTCACGTTCTGTTCGGCCAGCGATCCGTTGACCCGGAACAGGGCCGGACCAAAGACCGAGGGCAGGGGACCCACGACCTGATCAATCTCCGCGGCAAAAACAGCATCCGCGGCCTCGCCCAGATCTTCGCGGGTCACATCACCCAGATCGACGCTGCTCAGTTCAAGTTCGCGTTCGCGTACCAGCTGCTCAAAATCCGCCCCGCCGACTTCCAGCTGCGCCATCGCCGCAGTCGCCTCTTCTTCCGAGGGGTAGACCAGCCGCTCAACCAGACGACGTTCGGGTTGCTGATACTGGTCCTTGCGCTGCTCATACAGACGCTTGAGCGCGTCTTCGTCGATTTCGACCGTATCCTGCAGCATCTCCGGCGACAGAACGGCGTAGGTGATCTTTTTGGTGCGCGGCAGAGTGAACCGATCGGTATTCGCGCCGTAATACGCTTGAATCTCGGCGTCTGTCGGCTCGGGGATCGGGGTCGTCAGAGCGTCCGGCGACAGAGTTGCGACGGTAAAGCTGCGGCGAGCGAGAACATAGTCGGCCAAGGCTTTGGTCATGATTGCGGGCATTTCAACACCGTCCATCATCGCGCCTTGGACAATTGTCCGTGCTGTTTCCTTTCGCAGGTCTTCCTCGAACTCGGTTTCGGTCATGCCGATCTGTTCCAGCTGGAACCGGTAGGCTTCGCGGTCAAAAGATCCGTCAGGGCCCTGAAAGGCCTGAATGCCGACGATTTCCTTCTGCAGGTTGGCATCACCGATCGAAACACCCAGCTGTGCGACCTCGTTGTTCAGGGCTGCCAGCGAAACCAGACGCGCCAAGGCCCGCTGATCCAGCCCCAGCTCGCGGGCTTGTGACATCTGCATCGGTTGACCGGTCTGCGCCTCGACCGCGCGGATTTCCCGCTGCAGCTCGCGGACATAGGCATCGACCGAAACGTCCTCATCCCCGACCTGGGCGACAGTGCGTACCGTTCCGCTGAGGTTGACGGCGCCAAAACCGGCAAGACCCAGCATCAGCATGCCCATGAGAATCCAAACGAAGGTTTTGGAGAGTTTATTAATGCCTGCGGCCATAGTGCCCTCTTGGATCTTGCGGCAGGGTTCTGCCGTGACTGTTGCGGCCCTGAATACGACGCGGGATGCCGGGGGGCAAGCTCAGAAGGACAGAGCCTGCAAGCGGTCGAACAATAGCCCGATTCCGGCACGGTCTAGATTGGCAAAAGCAATGCGCACCTGGCGTTTCCCGGCGGGGTCGTGATCGGGCATGAACATCGTACCCGGCAACAGCAGAATACCGGCCTGGGAGACCAATCTGCGCGCCAGTTCGTCCGACGGCATGTCGAACGGATGTTCGAGATAGGCGAAGTAGGCCCCCAGACCCAGCAGCCGCCAGCCCTTGTCGGTCAGGCGGGGCATGTTCTGCGTGATTGCGGCGCGGCGATCGAGAATCTCGGCGCGTTCGCCCGCCAGCCACTGCGACAGGTTCCGCATCCCCCACAGCGCCGCGAACTGGCCCATCTGGCCGGGGCAGATGGCGACGGTGTCGAGGAATTTCTCGACCTCGGACAGCAGCGGCGCACCTGTGGCGATCGCGCCCACGCGGTGGCCGGTCAGGCGGTAGGCCTTCGAGAAGGAATAGAGATGCACCAGCGTCCGGTCCCAGTTGGGCTGCTGGAACAGCGCGTGTGGCGGGCCGCTGCGGCTGTCGAAATCACGATAGGTTTCATCGACCAGCAGGCGCAGGCCATGCTGTTGCGCCAGGTCATAGAAGGCACGGACCAGATCCGCCGGGTATTCGACGCCACCCGGGTTGTTGGGTGTGACCAACGCGATCGCGCGCGTGCGCTTGGTGATCAGCGCGCGCGCCTGTTCCGGATCGGGCAGCAGGTCCGACCCGGTCGGCAGATCAACCGTTTTGACACCGGCCATGTCCAACCACATTTTATGGTTGAAATACCAAGGCGTTGGCAGGATGACCTCATCCCCCTGATCCGTGATCGCCGAGATGACCGAGGCAAAGGCCTGATTGCAGCCCGAGGTGATGGCTGTCTGCTCCGGCCGAACCTCGGCAGCGTAGTGATCGCCGATCTCACGCGCGAGCTCCGCGCGCAGATCGGGGTTGCCCAATACCGGGCCGTAGAGATGTGCGGCGTCCTGATTGATCGCGAAATCGGCCATCGCCTGCCGCAGCGCCAGAGGCGGCGGATCGACCGGCGCCGCCTGGCTGACGTTGATCAGCGGGCGGTCATCCGAGAACGTGACCCCTTCGAGCCAACGCCGCGCCTCCATCACCGGAGGGGCGAAGGTGGCGGCGGTGCGGGTCAATGTCATCGGGTGTCCGGTCTTGCTGATTTGTGGTGGTTAAGTGGGATCAGTCGGTGCCGCGATAGGGCTCGACATATTGCAGGGCCATATCCCAAGGGAAGAAGATCCAGGTGTCTTGGCTGACCTCGGTGATGAAGGTATCGACCATCGGGCGGCCCTTGGGCTTGGCATAGACCGTGGCGAAATGGGCCTTGGGGTACATCTTGCGCACCAGTTCCAGCGTCTTGCCGCTGTCGACCAGATCATCGATGATCAGCACGCCCTCACCATCCCCCATCAGATCGGCATCGGGGGCCTTGAGCACCTCTGCCTCGCCACGTTCCTGATGGTGATAGGATTTGACGCTGATGGTATCGACGGTGCGGATGTCCAGCTCTCGGCTGACGATCATCGCCGGTGCCATGCCGCCGCGCGTGATCGCGACGACGGCGCGCCAAGCACCGTCATCGGGGCCCTGACCGTCCAGCCGCCAGGCCAGCGCGCGCGAGTCGCGGTGAATCTGGTCCCAGCTGATATGAAAGCCTTTTTCGTGGGGCAGGCGGTCCTTTGCGCTCATGGTCTTATCCCTTTTCCACATCCGGCGCGTCGACGGCTTTCATGCCGACGATGTGATAACCCGAGTCAACGTGCAGGTTTTCACCGGTTACGCCGCTGCTGAGATCCGACAGAAGATAAAGGGCCGATTTGCCCACGTCATCGATGGTCACGTTGCGGCGCAGGGGAGAGTTGTACTCGTTCCACTTCATGATGTAGCGGAAGTCGCCGATGCCGCTGGCGGCGAGGGTCTTGATCGGCCCGGCCGAGATCGCGTTGATGCGGATGTTGTCCTTGCCCAGGTCCTCGGCCAGGTATTTCACCGACGCCTCGAGCGCAGCCTTGGCAACACCCATGACATTGTAATGCGGCATGACCTGCTCAGCACCATAATAGGTCAGGGTGATGGCGCTGCCGCCGTCAGTCATCAGCTTCTCGGCGCGTTGCATCACCGCGGTGAAAGAGTAGACCGACACGTCCATCGTCAGCTTGAAATTCGCGCGCGACGTGTCGACATAACGGCCGCGAAGTTCGTTCTTGTCGGAGAAACCAATGGCGTGGACGACGAAATCCAGCTTGCCCCATTTCTCTTTCAGCGCTGCGAACAGTTCATCGATCGACTCTTCGTTGCTGACGTCACACGGCAGGACGATTTCGCTCCCCAGTTGAGCCGCCAACGGGTCGACCCGTTTTTTCAGTGCATCCCCCTGATAAGAGAAAGCCAGTTCGGCTCCGGCTTCGGACAAGGCGCGGGCGATTCCCCATGCGATTGATTTGTCATTGGCCAGTCCCATGATGAGGCCGCGCTTGCCGGCCATCAACTGATTTGACATGTTCGGTTCTCCGCCTGTCGTCGCGATGTGTTGCGTTGGTTTATGCCATTGATTGCGCTGCATCAAGGCCATGCACTCTTGCCCGGGGCGGGTTCTCGCCGTAGGGTCATGTTCAATTCGTTCCAGGGGATGGACATGAGTGAGCGAAACGGCATCTTTGCCGGTGACGATCCGTTCGTGATCGCGGCCCGTTGGTTGGCCGAGGCCGAAAAGACGGAACCGAACGATCCGAACGCGATTGCCCTGGCGACCGTGGACCCCGATGGTATGCCGAACGCACGGATGGTGTTGCTGAAGGATATCGAGGCGGACTCCTTCGTTTTCTATACCAACTATCACAGTGCCAAGGCCCAAGAGCTGGATGCGGCCGGCAAAGCCGCCTTTGTGATGCACTGGAAATCACTGCGGCGTCAGATCCGGGTTCGTGGTACAATCACCAAAGAAGACGGTCCCTTGGCCGACGAATATTATGCGTCACGCTCGCTGAAAAGCCGGCTGGGTGCCTGGGCATCGCGACAGTCGGAACCTCTGAGCAGCCGGGCTGCCCTGATGGCCGAAGTTGCAAAGGTGACGGCAAAGCTGGGATCCAACCCGCCGAGGCCCGAATTCTGGGGTGGCTACAGGCTGACGCCGGTTGAAATCGAGTTTTGGGCGGATGGTGCCTTTCGGCTGCACGACAGGTTCCGCTGGCGGCGCGACCCGTCCGAGCAAAAGTGGAACGTACAGAGGTTGAATCCATGACGTTCGCGTATCGTGAAATGCAACACCCGGAAATGTCTGAATTTTTTCAGCTTGAATTTGCCCGACGTTTCCATACACATCAGACCCCTAACGACCCTTTGAATCTCGTGATGGGAACACCGTGCCAGAAGACCTGAACAGCATGTACCGCGTTCGTGGACACGTAAAATGGTTTGACCCCGCAAAGGGGTATGGCTTTGTCGTGTCCGACGATGGCGGTCCTGATATCCTGCTGCACGTGAACGTTCTGAGGAACTTCGGGCAAAGTTCGGTCGCGGATGGCGCGGGCATTGAGATCATGACTCACCGCACCGATCGTGGGGTTCAAGCGGTTGAGGTCGTGAGCATCGATCCGCCCGAACGGGCCGACTCGGTGATGCTGGCGGATTTCGCCGAAATGGATCCCAATGAGATCGCGCATGCGCCGCTCGAGGCTGCGCGGGTCAAGTGGTTCGACAAGAGCAAGGGTTTCGGCTTTGCCAATGTCTTTGGCCGCAGCGAGGACGTGTTTCTGCATATCGAAGTTCTGCGCCGGTCCGGGTTGGCCGATCTCCAGCCGGGCGAGGCGCTGGCGATGCGGGTCATCGACGGCAAGCGGGGGCGCATGGCCGCGCAAGTGCTTGCGTGGGAATCCGCGCTCAATGACTGAGCGCTGCGCGTGATGCGGATTCTGGCCGGTCTTCTTCTGAGTATTTTTCTGTCACAAGGCGCCTTTGCCGAATGCCGGCCTGACCGGGTGGACCTTCGCAATGACAAGGCACAGGTCCGGTTTCTGGTCGAATTGGCCGTTTCTCCGCAGGAGCGGGCAAAGGGTTTGATGTTCCGCGAAAGCATGCCTCAGGGCGAAGGGATGCTGTTCGTGTTCGATCCGCCCCAGCCGGTCGCATTCTGGATGAAGAACACCTTGATCCCGCTGGACATGATCTTTCTGGATCGCACTGGAGTGGTGACCCGTGTTCATGCCGACGCCGTACCGGGGGATCTGACCCCAATCGAGGGCGGCGATTCGGTCTTTGCGGTCCTTGAGGTCAATGCGGGACTGGCCGCCCGTTACTCGATCGCACCAGGTACGGTCATGCGCCACGAAATTTTTTCGCAAGGCTCTGCAATCTGGCCCTGTTAGGGCTTTTCAAATCCGAATGACGCCGTTAGGAAGGCGCACGGTCCGGGGCGTGGCGCAGTCTGGTAGCGCACCTGTTTTGGGTACAGGGGGTCGTGAGTTCGAATCTCGCCGCCCCGACCACTTTCCTTACAACGGAGTTCCACCGAAATAACGGTAGAGCCGTGTCAATTCATCATCCAGAACCGAGCTTTCGACGGGAACCTTGATCGTCGCTCCGTCCTTCTGGGGGACCAGGAAAAACAACTCGGCATCGACCCGGTAACCGGCCTGATTGCGGGTTGAAGACATGCGGCGCACCCCTTTGGGCAAGTCCTGCGGGTAACCGTCATAGTTGAGGATCAAGAACGCGGTGGTTTCCGGAGGCAGAGAGGAACGGCACTCGAAACTGCTGCGCTCGGGGCGTGTGAACCGTTCCTCCGGACCTTCGCAGCTGATCTCGAACGTGCTGAACAATTGATCGGGGTATTCGGCGAACTGAGCGCTGCGTGAAGACTTTTCCGGCTCCGGCGTCGCGCAAGCGGCCAGCAAGGTAAGAACCGGTAACAAACGGATAATCGAGGTTTTCACGGCGCACTCCGTCTTTTGTGTGTCGTGATGCGTCGCGTTGCGCTGCCACGAAGATTGGTGATTCTCCTCCCAGTATGGGGCACGGGCGGGCGGGTGACCATTTTCTCGTAACCGGGCCGGGAAAAAAGAAAATCCGATTTGACCGAACTGCACGGTTTTGTGGACAGCGTTGTGGAGGAATCGGCGCGTTCTGTCTTGGCCCATCCTGCGGTTTTGCGGTCAACAGAAAAGTTTTGGTTCGGAGCCAAAAAATGCCGTTGACCAACTATGGGTAGATACGCCAGATTGTATGAGCCGAGTGAGTTGCCACTAAATCTGGTAGGAATAGCCGGAGTTGGCATAGGGCGAGGGTCGGAAAGCACTCCAAACTGACGTGCAACCGTGCGAACGGGTTTGCGCTGCCAAAGGCAGCGCCCGGTCCTTAGCGTCCCTGATCGGCGGTCAAGGCGGGCGGCACCCCGCCAAAAAATGGAATTGGTGCCGGACAACCGAATTTGGGCTGATTGATCTAGGGCGGCGGACATGAAGATTGAAAGAACATTTACCAAGGCAGGGCAGGACGCATACGCAGAGTTGGACTTCGTGTCCGTCACGTCCGAGATCCGCAATCCGGATGGAACGATCGTGTTCCGCCTTGATAACATCGAGGTCCCCTCTCGGTGGAGCCAGGTCGCCAGCGATGTGATCGCTCAGAAGTATTTCCGCAAGGCCGGCGTTCCCAGCAAACTGAAAAAAGTCCGTGAGAAGGACGTGCCCGAGTTTTTGTGGCGCTCGGTTCCGGCCGACGATGCCGAATTTGGCGGCGAGACGTCTTCGAAGCAGGTGTTTGACCGCCTGGCGGGGGCGTGGGCCTATTGGGGCTGGAAGGGCGGTTACTTCTCGACCGAGGAAGACGCGCGCGCCTATTTCGACGAGATGCGCTACATGCTGGCGACCCAGCGCGCCGCGCCGAACAGCCCGCAATGGTTCAACACCGGTCTGCACTGGGCCTATGGGATCGACGGCCCGGCCCAAGGTCACCACTATGTGGACTACAAAACCGGCAAGCTGACCAAGTCGAAATCGGCCTATGAACATCCGCAGCCGCACGCGTGCTTCATCCAGTCGGTCGATGACGACCTGGTGAACGAAGGCGGCATCATGGATCTGTGGGTGCGCGAGGCGCGCCTGTTCAAATACGGCTCGGGTACCGGGACCAACTTCAGCCATCTGCGTGCAGAAGGCGAAGCGCTGTCGGGTGGCGGCAAGTCCTCGGGCCTCATGGGCTTTCTCAAGATCGGCGACCGCGCCGCTGGCGCGATCAAATCAGGCGGGACAACCCGTCGGGCAGCAAAGATGGTGATCGTCGATGCAGATCACCCTGACATCGAGCAATTCATCGAATGGAAGGTGATCGAAGAGCAGAAGGTGGCCTCGATCGTTGCTGGATCGAAGATGCACGAGAAGATGCTGAACGGCATTTTCGAGGCCATCCGCGCTTGGGACGGCGCACAGGACGACGCCTATGACCCCAAGAAAAACGACGCGCTGAAAGCGGCGATCCGCGAAGCGAAAAAGGTCGCGATCCCCGAGACTTATATCAAGCGCGTGCTGGATTATGCCAAGCAGGGCCACGACAGCATCGAGTTCCCGACCTATGACACCGACTGGGACTCTGAGGCCTACAGTTCGGTCTCGGGGCAGAACTCGAACAACTCGATCCGTGTGACCAACGCTTTCCTGAAGGCGGTAGCAAAAGATGCCGATTGGGAGCTGATCAACCGTACCGACGGCAAGGTTGCCCGGACGGTCAAGGCACGGGATCTGTGGGAAAAAGTCGGCCACGCGGCCTGGGCCTGCGCCGATCCGGGCATTCAATTCCACGACACGGTCAATGAATGGCACACTTGCCCTGAAGACGGCGAGATTCGTGGCTCGAACCCGTGCTCAGAGTACATGTTCCTGGATGACACGGCCTGCAACCTGGCTTCGATGAACCTGTTGACCTTCCTGAAGGATGGCGAGTTCCAGGCGGCCGACTACATGCACGCGGCCCGTCTGTGGACGCTGACGCTGGAAATCTCGGTGACGATGGCGCAGTTCCCGTCGAAAGAGATCGCACAGCTGTCTTACGACTTCCGTACGCTGGGTCTGGGTTATGCCAACATCGGCGGGCTGCTGATGAATATGGGCTATGGCTACGACTCGGACGAGGGTCGGGCGATCTGTGGCGCCCTGACCGCGATCATGACCGGCGTTGCCTACGCCACCTCGGCCGAGATCGCCGGAGAGCTGGGGCCGTTCGCCGGCTACAAGCGCAACGCCGAGCATATGCTGCGGGTCATCCGCAACCACCGTCGCGCTGCGCAGGGTGTGACCGAGGGCTATGAGAAGCTTTCGGTCAAGCCGGTGCCGCTGGATCACGCCAACTGTCCGGACAAACGCCTTGTCGATCTGGCCATGAGTGCCTGGGACGAAGCGTTGAGCTTGGGCGAGAAGAACGGCTATCGCAACGCGCAGGCCACGGTGATTGCGCCGACCGGCACGATCGGTCTGGTGATGGACTGCGACACCACCGGGATCGAGCCCGACTTTGCGCTGGTGAAGTTCAAGAAACTGGCCGGGGGCGGCTACTTCAAGATCATCAACCGCTCGGTGCCGTCGGCGCTGGAAAAGCTGGGCTATTCCTCGGCCCAGATCGAAGAGATCGTGTCCTACGCGGTGGGTCACGGCACCTTGGGCAACGCGCCGGGGATCAACCACACCTCGCTGACCGGTCACGGGTTCGGCCCGAACGAGCTGGCCAAGATTGACGCCGCGCTGGAAAGCGCGTTCGACATCCGGTTCGTCTTCAACCAGTGGACGCTGGGCGAGGATTTCTGTACCGGTGTTCTGGGCATCCCGGCCAGCAAGCTGAACGATCCGACCTTTGACATGCTGCGCCATCTGGGTTTCAGCAAGTCGGATATCGACGCGGCCAACGACCATGTCTGCGGCACCATGACCCTGGAAGGGGCCCCGCATCTGAAGCCCGAGCACTATGCAATCTTCGACTGCGCCAACCCGTGTGGAAAGAAGGGCAAGCGGTTCCTGGGTGTTGACAGCCACATCACCATGATGGCTGCGGCGCAAAGCTTCATCTCGGGCGCGATCAGCAAGACGATCAACATGCCCAATGACGCTACGATCGAAGATTGCCAGAAGGCCTACGAGCTGTCCTGGAGCCTGGGTGTCAAGGCCAACGCGCTGTATCGCGACGGGTCCAAACTCAGCCAGCCGCTGGCAGCGGCGCTGGTCGAGGATGACGACGAAGCGGCTGAAATCCTCGAAAGCGGCTCGATCCAGGAAAAGGCCGTGACGCTGGCCGAGAAGGTCGTCGAAAAGGTGGTGGTCAAAGAGATCATCCGCAGTCACCGCGAAAAGCTGCCGCACCGTCGCAAGGGGTATACCCAAAAGGCGATCGTGGGAGGGCACAAGGTTTATCTGCGCACCGGCGAATTCGAAGATGGGCAGCTGGGTGAGATCTTCATCGACATGCACAAAGAAGGCGCTGGCTTCCGTGCGATGATGAACAACTTCGCCATCGCCGTCTCGGTCGGTCTGCAATATGGCGTGCCGCTGGAAGAGTTTGTCGACGCCTTCACCTTCACCAAGTTCGAACCGGCCGGGATGGTTCAGGGCAACGACTCGATCAAAAACGCGACGTCGATCCTCGACTACATCTTCCGCGAACTGGCCGTGTCGTACCTCGATCGCACCGACCTGGCGCATGTGAAGCCCGAGGGCGCAACATTCGACGACCTGGGTCGTGGCGAGGAAGAGGGCGTATCGAACGTCTCGGAGATCAGCGACAGCGCGGCTTCGAAATCCTTGGAGGTGCTGAAACAGATCAGTTCGACCGGCTATTTGCGCAAGCGTTTGCCGCAGGACCTGATGATGTTCAACGGTGCCGCCGAAGCGACCGGACTGTCCGAAGCGGCCGTGACCTTTGAAACCAAGAGTGAAACCACCGTCGTCACCGAAACGGCCACCGGGATGGATGCCCGGACCAAAGCCAAAATGCAGGGATACGAGGGTGATCCGTGTGGCGAATGCGGAAACTACACGCTGGTGCGCAACGGCACCTGCATGAAGTGCAACACCTGCGGGGCAACCAGCGGGTGTAGTTAAGGCAAACGCCCCGCCAGGCGGGGTGTAGGGACCTGGATTTCCCCCCGGACTTCCGGTCCCGACGAATTCGGAGCAGGGCAAAACCTGAGACTTACCCTAGGTCGCCCTGGTCCACTCGGCCGGCATGCCCGTGCTGGCCGGGAACAGGGTGGGGCGGAATATCGGTCCTTCCCACTCTCTCACGGGGCGGGTGCGCTCGCCCCATGTGCAGTCCAGGCCGCAGGCAAAAAAACACCGGGCGGTCAACGAATTGAGCCTGGACGGCAAAACTGACAGGGGGCTTCGGCCCCCTTTCTTTTTTCGACTCAGTCGGGCTGAGCGACAGTTTGCCGGGAACAGGGGTACGGATGAGGGAAGTTGTGCCGATAGGCCGGCAAGCGGCTTGGCGCAGCGAAAGCTTGCGAATCCAAATGGCCCAAACGGGCAGGGATTGGCGCGAATTGCGGGAAAATCTCTGCGGTCGATGACAGTGCGGCTGAGCGGGTGTTTTGTGTGCCTGTCCGGACAGACTACCACAAACCCCCTATCAGGAGACTGACAATGAACTCTCAGAAACTGGCCGTTCTGGCCGCAGTTGCCCTCGGGTTCCCTGTGCTTGCATTCGCGCAGAGCTCGGCAGACGCAAATGGCAACGGCGTTCTGACCATCGAAGAGGTTCAGGCCGTTGTGCCGGACATGGATGCCGATGCGTTCGCGCTTTTGGACGCGAATGGTGACGGCGCTTTGGATGAGGCCGAAATCGCAGCCGCGCAAGAAGCCGGTCTGCTGCCGCCCAGCAACGGTTAACAGTTTGAAAAACGAGGCAGCCCAGAGTGATCTGGGCTGCTTTTCAATTGGTTATGCAGGCAAGTGAATGTTGAACCTGCTTCTGAGTTCCGCATCCAGCGCGGGATCGAAACGCGCCGGAGACGGAGCGCCAAGGATCTCTTCTTTGCGCGCGGTGGCCTTTTCGACCAGGTCCGGCTTGCCCAGCTCGGCCCATTCCTTGGGCGAGGTCCGGTCGCCAAGCGCCGGATAGACATAGTCGGCCTGCATCCGGCTGAGTGTTGCGTCGGTTCCCAGGTAGTGACCCGGGCCACCGAGACAGACCGACGCGATCTGGTCCAGCGCCAGCGTGTCGTCCGTGACCTCGATCCCACGAACGCATCGCAGGGCCTGACCAATCAGATCGTCACCAAGGATCAGGCTTTCAAAGCAGAAACCCAGCAGCGAAGCGTGCATGCCGGCTGCTTCGTAGACCATGTTCAGGCCGGACAGCCCGGCCATGACGTTGGAACACATCTGCTCCCATCCGGCTTGCATGTCGGGCAGTTTGGAGTCCGAAGCACCGGCTGCAGCGCCACCGGGCAGGTCATAGAATTTGTGCATCTGGGCGCAACCTGCCGTCAACAGGGCCTGCTCGCCAGACCCGACGCTCATTGCACCGGTCCTGAGATCAAGGCCAAATGGCCAAGTGCCAAAAACCGCCGGGGCGCCTGGGCTTACGGCGTTTACATAAACCAGACCGGCGAGGCATTCCGCCGTAGCCTGGACAATCGCACCGGCCACCGTTGACGGGGCCGTGGCACCCGCCATCCCAGCGGATAGCAACAGGACCGGCATCCCCGCCTTGATGCATTCTTCCATCACCTGGCAGCTCTCGGTCGCGAATTTCATCGGCGGCACGACAAAGCAGTTCGAGTTCGAGACGAAGGGCCGTTCACGCCATTTATCCTCGCCGCCAGCGATCATATGCAGCATTTCCATGGCCGGAGCTACATAGCTGGGGTCTGTGAAGGATGTTCCGACATGCTTGTAAGTCCCAGAACAACAAGCATAAATCGTGTTCAGGTCCATCTCGCGGTTGTCGGTGATGTCACGGCAGACCATGGGGCGCTGCACGAAATGGATATTGTCCAGTTGTTCGCAAATCCGCGCGGCATCGTGCAAGTCCTGCACGGTTGAGTCGCGGTAGTTGCGGCCTTGGGCGTCGACCATGCTGACGGCTGCACCGGCGGTTCCATAATGAACGCGTCCGCCGGACAGTTCGAGATCGGTTTTGCCGTCGCGGCTGTACAGCGTTACCGACCGGTTGGCGCGGGCGATCGTGTCCTCGACCAGCGCCCGGGGAAAACGGATGCGTCCGTCATCGCCCAGCGTACAGCCGGCATTGACCAGGTAATCGATCCCGCTGGGTGGCGCGTCGGCCAGACCGATGGTTTCGAGCGCATCGAGAGCGGCGGAGTGAATACGCTCCATGTCCTGTTGGCTGAGCGGTTTGTAGGTGCCGCCCTCAAGCCCCGGGCGGACGGGGCGCAGATGTTCGGGCAGGGCCGCGGCACGGGCGGCCCGTCGGGCGGCGCGGCCGCCACTGCGGGACGTTGAGCGGGATTGGTCGTTCATGGTGAGGATTCCAAATTGAAAGTCAGGTCAAAAGGGGGAAGCTTCAACCCGTCCCGGCCGTCCTCGTGCCGCACGCCCCCGATCGGCACCGATGGTGCGGCTGATCAGGCAGATCTTCCAGATATCGTTTGGCATGTGGTCCTCAACTCCTGCGACGAATGGTGTCAGGGTCCGCGCAAGCAATCTGTCCTGTTTGCGACCGATGTCGCTTTTGGCCCCGAAAATTTGGAACTTCGATGAACGCCGCAGGAAATCCTCACGCAAAGGGCGAAATATGTTATGCTTCCATTACTTATTGTTAAGATTTGCGTGACTTGAATTGATCTGACGGCACCAAAGCACATGTTTAATTGAGGTGCACATCACCGCATCTGTTGCAATCGCAAAGGGTGCTGAATGAAAACTCGGAGGGCTGCATGAAACTGATCCGCGCCTTGCTGTCGGTCCTGCTGATTCCAGCGGCGCAGGTGGCGTTGGCCGAGGATTGGACGGGTGCTTATGCCGGGTTCACCTTCGGTTATACCGACGCGGACGGTCCTGGCGGCAGCGGTGGCAATTCGGGCAGCATCGGTGCGAATATCGGATACGATCTGGATCTGGGCAGCTTCGTCGTCGGGGGTGAGTTGGAATATGACCGGCTGAATCTCGACTTAGGAGCCTCGGAGGGCAGTTTGGACAGCGTGTCCCGCGTGAAACTGCGCGGAGGGTACGAGTTCGGGCCCGCTTTGGGCTACGTCGTGGTGGGTGCCGCGCGGGCGAATACTTCGGGCGACAGCGACACGGCGGCCGTCTACGGGATCGGCGTAGCCTATCCTCTGAGTGACCGGCTGATCATCAGTGGCGAAGCCTTGCGGCAGAATTTCAACGATGTCACGCGGTCGCGCGGCGATCTGGACACCAACACCTTCAATCTGCGCACGACCTTCCGGTTCTGAACGAAACCCGTCTGCAGTTACTCGGCCGCTGTCTGACCCGCTAGCCGGGCGGCGAAATCGCATAGGGTCTGAAGGGCGGCGGCGAACCGGTCATCGTCAATGGTCATGGCCACACGCACATGCCCTGCGGCGGCTTGGCCAAAACTTTCTCCGGGCATGACCGCGATGGCGTGGGTGTCCAGCAGCGCATTGGCGAAGTCTTCGCCGCTTTGCCCCGTCGCGCGGATGTCCAGCATCAGATACATCGCGCCTTGGGCCGGGATCAGGCCCACGGTGTTCTGTCGGGCCAGAACCTGCATCGCCAAGGCGCGGCGGCGGCGGAAGGGAGCCGCGACCTCTTCCTCCAGTTCGTCCCCGGCGGTCAGCGCAAAGCTGGCAGCGTCCTGAATGAATCCCGGAACCCCGTAGGTGGTGTGCGTGGCGAGGTTGATCAAATGGTCGATGGCCTCTTCGGGGCCGACGATCCAACCGCAGCGTGATCCGGTCATGGCGTGGGATTTCGACATCGAGCCCACGACAAGGGTGCGGTCGGCCATACCGGGCAGGGCGCGGGGCGACAGGTGCGCGCCGTCCCAGACCTGCGTGTCATAGACCTCGTCCGAAATCAGCCAGATGTCGCGTTCGCGGCACAGATCGGCGATCTCGGTCAGGGTCTCGCGGGAATAGACGACCCCGGTCGGGTTGTTCGGCGTGTTGATCAGCAGCGAAGCGGCACCCTTGGCCTGTTCCGCGATCATGGCCGCGTCGGGTTGAAAGGCGTCCTCGGCTCGGGTCTGAACCGCGCGCGCGATCGCGCCGGCCCCGCGGATCGTGCCGGGGTAGGTGGCGTAGAACGGATCGAGATAGAGGCCCACATCGCCCGGGTCGCACACGGCCATATGCGCGGCGAACAGCGCGGCCTGTCCGCCCGGGGTGATCAGCACGTTGTGGCGCGTGGTGGGAACGCCCGTCCGGGTCTGCACCCGCGCGGCCACGGTATCGCGCAGCAGATCGGTGCCCGGAACCATGGCGTATCCGGTATGGCCCGCGCGCGCCGACCGGTCCATCTCGGCCAGGATCGAGGGGTGGGTGCGGATGTCATGCTCGCCGATGGTCAGCTCGGTCACGGCTTGGCCTTCGGCGATCATGCGGCGCGCACGATAGAACACGTCCCACCCGTCCGAACCTCCTCCGGTCAGATGCGTGATGCGGTGCGAAAGTTTCATGGCGCGCCTCCGTTGCAGCAAGCCCGCCGAATGGGTCAGAGCCGCGGTGATTTGTCAATCAGCTTCCCCGGTTGGCAACAGAAGTCTTGGCGCGCGGGACCGGGCGTGCTATGCGATGGGCCATGAACCGGAAGACCTGCATCATTATCTGCTGCATTCCCTGCTGAACTTTCACGCGGGCCGGTTTCTTTCGTTTTCTTCCCTGAGACAAGTTGCTAAGCCCGCGTCAACGCGCACGCTATTGCTGTATCCAGGAGCCAGACGCATGACGACGATCAAACTGCACAACACGTGGACCCGGACGAAGGAAGATTTCGTTCCGATCGATCCCGACAACGTGCGGATGTATGTCTGCGGACCCACCGTGTATGACCGGGCGCATCTGGGCAACGCGCGGCCGGTGGTGGTGTTTGACGTGCTGTATCGCCTGCTGCGTCATGTCTACGGGCCCGAGCATGTGACCTATGTGCGCAACTTCACCGACGTTGATGACAAGATCAACGCGACGGCCCTGGCGCGCAAGCAGGCCGGGGCCGAAGGAACGCTCGAACAGTTGGTGCAGGAGCGGTCGGACGAGACGATCGGCTGGTACCTGCATGACATGGGCGCGCTGGGGGCGCTGGAGCCCGACCAGATGCCGCGGGCCACGCGGTACATTGACCAGATGATCGCCATGATCGAGGACCTGATCGCCAAGGGTCACGCCTATGAGGCCGAGGGGCATGTTCTGTTTGCGGTGGACAGCTGGCGCGACGACTATGGCAAGCTGTCGGGCCGGTCGGTCGATGACATGATCGCAGGCGCGCGAGTCGAGGTGGCGCCCTACAAGAAGAACCCGATGGATTTCGTGCTGTGGAAGCCCTCGGACGATGAACTGCCCGGTTGGGAGTCGCCCTGGGGCCGGGGGCGTCCGGGCTGGCATATCGAGTGCTCGGCCATGAGCTATGAGTTGCTGGGCGAGAGTTTCGACATCCATGGCGGCGGCAATGACCTGATGTTCCCGCACCACGAAAACGAGATCGCCCAGAGCAAATGCGCCCATCCGCACGGCGAATTTGCGCGCTATTGGCTGCATAATGAGATGCTGCAGGTCGAAGGCAAGAAGATGTCCAAATCGCTGGGCAATTTCTTCACCGTGCATGACCTGCTGGATCAGGGCGTGCCGGGCGAGGTGATCCGGTTCGTCTTCCTGCAGACCCACTATCGCAAGCCGATGGACTGGACCGAGAAGAAGGCACGCGAGGCTGAGGCCACGTTGCGCAAGTGGCGGGCGCTGACTGCGGGCATTGAACCCGCAGCCAGCGCGGCGCCCGCGGTGATCGCGGCGCTTGCCGATGACCTCAACACTGCGGGCGCCCTGGCCGAGCTGCATCGCCTGGCCTCGGACGGCGACGCCGCTACCTTGCTGGCCAGTGCGCGGGTCTTGGGCCTGTTGGAATCCGAGATGGGGGGCTGGGCCGAAACCGACGGCGTGGATCTGTCGGCCCATGCCGACAGGCTGGCCCGTGTTCGGGCCGAGGCGATGCAGACCAAGGATTTCTCGGAAGTGGATCGGTTGAAGGCCGTCTATTTGGCGGCTGGTCTGGAAGTGCGGATGAGCAAGGACGGGGTCGAACTGGTGCCCGGCGCGGGCTTTGACGCCAGCAGGCTGGAGGGCGTGGAATGAGCAAAGAGCGCCTGTACCTCTATGACACCACGCTGCGCGACGGGCAGCAGACGCAGGGCGTTCAGTTCTCGACCGCCGAAAAGGTCCAGATCGCGCAGGCGCTGGATGCTTTGGGGGTGGACTATATCGAAGGCGGCTGGCCCGGCGCGAACCCCACCGACAGCGCGTTTTTCGATACTGCGCCAAAGACGCGCGCCCGCCTGACCGCTTTTGGCATGACCAAGCGGGCCGGGCGCTCGGCCGAGAATGACGACGTGCTGGCCGCCGTCATGAACGCCGGCACGCGGGCGGTCTGTCTGGTGGGCAAGTCGCATGACTATCACGTGACCGACGCGCTGGGGATCTCGCTGGAGGAGAATGTCGAGAACGTCCGCGCCTCGGTCGCGCATATCGTGGCGCAGGGGCGCGAGGCGCTGTTCGATGCCGAGCATTTCTTTGACGGCTACAAAGACAACCCCGCCTATGCGATGCAGGTCTGCCAGGCGGCGCTGGAGGCCGGTGCCCGCTGGGTGGTGTTGTGCGACACCAATGGCGGCGCGCTGCCGGCCGAAGTGGGGCGGATCGTGTCCGACCTGGTCGCCGCGGGCTTCCCCGGCGACCGGCTGGGCATCCACACCCACAACGACACCGAAAATGCTGTGGCCTGTTCCTTGGCGGCCGTGGATGCCGGCGCACGCCAGATCCAGGGCACGTTGAACGGGCTGGGTGAGCGTTGCGGCAACGCCAACCTGACCGCCCTGATCCCGACGCTGCTGTTGAAGGAGCCCTATGCCTCGGCCTTCGAGATCGGCGTCAACCGCGACGCGCTGACCGGTCTGACCCGCATCAGCCGCATGCTGGATGACATCCTGAACCGGGTGCCCAGCAAACAGGCGGCCTATGTCGGGGCCTCGGCCTTTGCGCACAAGGCGGGGCTGCACGCCAGCGCGATCCTCAAGGATCCGTCGACCTATGAACATGTCGATCCGGCCACCGTGGGCAATGCGCGGATCATTCCGATGTCGAACCAGGCGGGCCAGTCGAACCTGCGCAAACGCCTGACCGAGGCTGGGTTGCAGGTAGAGCCGGGCGACCCGGCGCTGGGGCGCATTCTGGAACGGATCAAGGCGCGCGAGGCCGAGGGGTATTCCTATGATACCGCGCAGGCCAGTTTCGAGCTGCTGGCCCGCGATGAACTGGGCCAGCTGCCGCAATTCTTCGAGGTCAAGCGCTACAAGGTCACGGTCGAGCGGCGCAAGAACAAGTACAACCAGATGGTCAGCCTGTCCGAGGCGGTCGTCGTGGTGAAGGTGGATGGCGAGAAGAAGCTGTCGGTCAGCGAGTCGATGGACGAAAACGGTAGCGACCGTGGCCCGGTGAACGCGCTGGCCAAAGCTTTGGCCAAGGATCTGGGGCAGTACTCGCCGATCCTGGACGATATGCACCTGGTGGACTTCAAGGTGCGCATCACCCAGGGCGGGACCGAGGCGGTGACCCGCGTCATCATCGACAGCGAAGACGGGCAGGGACGGCGCTGGTCCACGGTTGGGGTCAGCGCGAACATCGTTGATGCTTCGTTCGAGGCGCTGCTGGATGCGATCCAGTGGAAGCTGGTGCGCGATTGCAGCCCGCAATCGGTGGTGGCCGAGTGAGCGTGCCCTTCGACGACGACGTCAAGGCCTGCGCGGCGCTGGTCCACCGGGCCGACCCCGATCGGTTCATGGCCGCGATGGCGGCGCCGGTGCCGGCGCGGGCCGTGCTGTTTCCGATCTATGCGATGAACATCGAGGTCGCCCGCGCGCCGTGGGTCACCCAAGAGCCGATGATCGCGGAAATGCGCCTGCAATGGTGGCGCGACGCACTGCAGGAGATCGCCGAAGGGCCCTCCGTGCGGCGGCACGAGGTGGTCACGCCCCTGTCGCGCGTCCTGTCCCCGCATCTGGCGGCGATGCTGGATGAATTCGTGGCCGTAAGGCGTTGGGATATCTACCGGGATCCGTTCGAGGATGAGGAACACTTCGAGGCCTACCTCACCCACAGCGCAGGGTCGCTCATGGTCGCCTCGGCGCAAGCCCTGGGTGCCGCCGACGAAACGGTCCTGCGCGACTTTGGCTACGCGGTCGGTGTGGCGAACTGGTTCCGCGCCATCCCCGAGCTTGAAGCCCGCGGGCGCATTCCCCTGTTGGACGGGACGCCGAACGGGGTGCGCCAGTTGGCCGAGCGCGCGCTGGACAGGATGTCCGCGGCGCGAGCACGGCGCGCCGATGTTTCGGATCAGGCGCGCCCTGCGCTTTTTGTCGGCTGGCAGGCAGACCGTGTCCTGCGTCGTGTGCTGGCTGAGCCTGGTCGGGTCGCTGCTGGTGCGCTGGACGTGGGCGAAATCCGACGGCGCGTGTCACTGATCTGGACGGCTTCGACCGGTCGGTGGTGATCAGGAGAGTTTGGCCTCGCGGGGTCTGAGCACCAGCCACAGCAGCGCGCCGCCCGCCAAGGTCAGCAGCGGCACCATCGCCAGGTTGACGGCGGTCCATCCCTCGACCGGGGATCCGCCCGAACAATTCATCAATCCGCCCGAGGCCAGCGACGCTATCGTCACGCCGCCGAACACCAGCAGGTCGTTCAGGCCCTGCACTCGGCCGCGTTCATGCACCTCGTGCTCGGCCGCCAGCATGCTGGTGGCGCCGATAAAGCCGAAGTTCCAGCCGATGCCAAGCAGCACGAGGGCCAGAAAGAAGTTCTCGACCTCAACGCCTTGCAGGGCCACAACGCCCGCACCGCCCAAAACCGCCAAACCGATGGCGACCATCTTCTCGGCCCCGAACCGGGCGATCAGATGGCCGGTGAAGAAACTGGGAACATACATCGCTAGAACGTGGCTGGTGACCACATCCGCCGCATCACCTTCGGAGAAGCCGCAGCCGACGACCGCCAGCGGCGTCGAGGTCATCACCAGGTTCATCAGCGCGTATGAGACCATGGCACAGATGATGGCCACGGCGATGCGCGGAGTTTTCAGCAGTTCGAGCCGCGACCGGCCTTTGGGTGCATCCTGTGACGGACGGTCGGGGGTCGGAATGTCCAGAAACAGGAACAGGACCGAACCGATGACGTTCACCGCGATCACCGCGAAATAGGTGCCCAGGAACGGAATGACATAGGCCTGCGAGGTCAGTTTGACGATCTGCGGCCCGATGATGGCCGCAGCCAGACCGCCGGCCATGACGTACGAGATCGCCTTCGGCCGGAACGCGTCCGACGCGGTATCAGCGGCGGCAAAGCGATAGAAGCCATGTGCGCTCATGTAGATGCCGGTCAGCAGGCTGCCCAACAGGAACACGGGAAACGATCCCAGGTACAGGCCATAGGCGCCTACGGCGCCGCCCACCGCTCCGGCGGTGGCGCCGACGAGGAACCCAGCGCGGCGGCCCCAGCGCTGCATGATGGCCGAGACCGGCGTGGCCGCCAGCATCGAACCCAGAACGATCAGCGAAATCGGCAGCGTGGCGAGGCAAGCGTTGCTGGCCAGCGACTGGCCCGCCAATCCGCCGACGATGAAGATCATCGGCATCTGCGCGCCCAGAATCGCCTGGGCCGCCACCAGAACGGCAACGTTGCGCTTGGCGCGGGTATCGTCGGGGGCGGTGCTGGTCATCGTCATGCGCAAATGGGTATCGGCGAACCGACAGACATACAAGCGGGTTGCATATGCGACAAAGCAGCCTAACCTGCGCCCCGAACCGCCACCCGGAGCCGCCATGACCGTTGGTCGAATTATCGAGACACCAGAATGCGTTGCGGAAGGGGCCGAGTGGCTGTCTGACGCCTGTCCGCGCATGGCGCACGCGATCGAACTGACCCGCCCGTTGCCCCTGCGCCGTCGGCCCGACGGTTTCGCGCAACTGCTCAGCGCCATCGTCAGCCAGCAGGTCAGCGTGGCCTCGGCCAACGCGATCTGGGGGCGGATGCAGCAGGCGGGCCTGACCGGGCCGCGCAAGATCAAATGGGCCAGCGATGATGACCTGCGCGCAGTGGGGCTGAGCCGCCAGAAGATCCGCTATGCCCGGGCGTTGGCCGAGGCGCGGATCGACTACAAGGCCCTGCGCGACGCACCCGATGACGTAGTCATTGCGACTCTGACGCAGGTGCCGGGCATCGGGGTCTGGACGGCCGAGATCTATGCCATGTTCTCGCTGGGGCGGGCGGATGTGATCGCGCCGGGCGATCTGGCCCTGCAGGAGGCCGCGCGGATGCTGTACGGCCTGCCGGATCGGCCGACCGACAAGGCGCTGCGGCAGATGGCCGAGGCGTGGTCGCCGTGGCGGTCGGTTGCAGCCCGGGTTCTGTGGGCCTATTACCGCGTGGCCAAAGATAGGGAAGGGATCAGATGACACGGGTTTTGAACGCGCTCCGCAAAGAGCCGGTTTCGGGCGACACGCGCTCGGTTGTGGTGTTCGTGCATGGCTACGGCGCCAACGGGGCCGATCTGCTGGGGCTTGCGGATGTTCTGGGCGAACACCTGCCCGACACGCTGTTCGTGGCCCCCGACGCGCCCGAGCAGATCCCCGGCATGCCCAACGGGTATCAGTGGTTTCCGATCCCGTGGATCGACGGCTCGTCCGAGGAAGAGGCCCGGCGCGGCATGGAAATGGCGGTCGAGGATTTCAACGCCTTTCTCGATGCCCTGATGGTGGACGAGGACGTGCTGCCCGAGCAGGTGGTGCTGTTCGGCTTTTCCCAGGGCAGCATGATGAGTCTGCACGTGGCCCCGCGCCGCGAAGATCCGGTGGCCGGCGTGATCGCGTTTTCGGGCCGCCTGCTGGAGCCAGACCTGCTGGCCGACGAGGTGGTCAGCCGGATGCCGGTGCTGCTGGTCCATGGCGATGCCGATGACGTGGTGCCGCCGCAATCGCTGCCCGAGGCCGCCGAGGCCCTGCAGCGCGCAGGCTTCAAGGAGGTCTTTGCTCATGTCATGAAGGGCACGGGCCACGGTATCGCACCCGACGGGTTGGGCGTCGCGTTGGCCTTCATGCGCGACAAGCTGAGCCTGTAACGCGGCAGGGTCACCCCCACAGGTGACCCTCGGCAAACTCCACCGAATTTCCGGCCGGGTCTCGCACATAGAGTGACCGGGCCCCGTTGGGCCAGTCAAACTCGGCCTCGACCGGGACGTTCCAGTCCAGCAGATGCTTGCGCATCAACGCGATCTGGTCGCGCGTCAGGATCAGGCACACATGCCCCGGACCGCGTGCGCCATGTGGCGGCACCGGCAGGTCAGGGTTGGTCGTGGGCTGTTCCGTCTGGTCCGGGTTGAACAACAGCAACACCGAGGCGCCGACCCGGAAGAACACGTGCCGGCCCTCTACGCGCTGAATACGTTCGAGGCCCAGAACTTCGCCATAGAACCGTTCGGCGGCGTCCAGATCATCGACATACAACGCGGCCTCGAGAATGCCCGAAGGCGACGGGATTCCGGCTGCTACTTTCATGGAGATATGATAGCGGAAATCGCCGAAAAAGTCACCGCCTCGGACGCCGGTCCCGCTTGCGTTGGGGGGCCGTTTCCAGAACGGGCATCGGCAGGCTGTCCCAGCTGCCGGGGGCGAGGTCGTCCAGCGTCCAGTCGCCGATCCGGGCGCGGATCAGGCGCAGGGTGGGGTGGCCCACAGCGGCCGTCATGCGGCGCACCTGACGGTTGCGCCCCTCGCGCAACGTCAGTTCCAGCCAGCAATCCGGCACCGACTTGCGTTCGCGGATCGGGGGCGTGCGTGGCCACAGGCCCTCGGGTTCGTCGATCAGCCGCGCCTTGGCTGGGCGGGTCATGCCGTCATTCAACTCGACCCCGTCGCGCAGGGCCCGGATGGCCGCCGCATCCGGGATTCCTTCGACCTGAACCCAGTAGGTTTTGGGCATTTTGTGCTTGGGGTCCGAGATCTGGGATTGCAGCCGCCCATTGTCGGTCAGCAGCATCAACCCCTCGCTGTCACGGTCCAGCCGCCCGGCCGGATAGACCCCCGGCAGGTCGATGAAATCCGACAGGGTGCTGCGGGGCGACTCGGCATTTTTCCGGTCGGTGAACTGCGGCAGCACGTCAAAGGGTTTGTTGAAGCGGATGAACCATGACATGAGCTCCGCCTTACTCTCAGTTCCGGACCTGCGCAAGCTGTGGATAACTGTCACGTGATTGTTACGGATTCGGAATAGTCCGTTACCGAGATGTTGTGGAAAAACAGGACTTGTCAGAGTTTTAACACGATATATAGTTAAGTTAAGACCGGGGCGGGTGCTCCCCGCTCTGGTGTCCCATACAGGCAGCCGAGAGCGAGGAGCGATTCAGCCATGGACGGAGATTTCAGGACCGAATTTGTCAGGGAGCCAGGTGCCCTCAAGCACCATCCGGCATTGGTTTTGAACGCCGATTACCGCCCGCTTTCCTACTATCCGCTGTCGCTGTGGCCCTGGCAGGAGGCGATAAAGGCCGCCTGGCTGGACCGGGTCGATATCGTCGCCGAGTATGACGAAGTGGTCCGCAGCCCGAGTACGGTGATCCGAATACCGTCGGTGGTTGTCCTGAAAGACTATGTGAAACCCAGAAAGCGCGTGGCCTTCACGCGCTTTAATTTATTTCTGAGGGATGAATTCCGCTGCCAGTACTGCGGCAGCCGGGGCGAACTGACTTTCGACCATGTCGTGCCGCGTGCAGCAGGGGGCGTCACCAGTTGGCAGAACGTGGTGGCCGCCTGCAGTCCATGCAATCTGCGCAAGGGGTCGAAATCGCTGCGTCAGGCGGGGATGAGCCTGCGCAAGCCGCCTCGGCAGCCTGACGCCATAATGCTGCAGAATATCGGACGGAAATTTCCGCCGAACCACCTGCACGAAAGCTGGATCGACTTTCTGTACTGGGACGCGGAACTGGACGCCTAATAGGGTCAGCGCGCGCGCCAGGCGGCCAGCCACACCAGAACCAGACCTGCGGACAGCAGTGCGTTCCACCCAGCCATGGACAGCCCGAACATTTCCCACGGGATATCATCGCACCGTACCAACGGGGCGGCCATGATCTGCTCCATCAACTCCTCGGCGGACAGGCCACTGATACTGCCCGATGTGCAACTGGACGGGCCTTCCAACAGCCCGCGCTCGACCCCGGCGTGATAGACGCCGATGCCGGACGTGGCGGCGGCAGCGGCTGCGCCGAGGAGGGGCAGCAGGCGCACGCCCGGAAATGCAAAAGCCAGCACGCCGAGCAGCACAGCCGCACCATGCGGGTAGCGTTGCCAGATGCACAATTTACACGGGGCCATGCCGCCCAGATATTGGAACCCCCAAGCCGCAAGAAGCAATGCTGCAGACCCACCCGCGGCCAGCAAAATGAGTGTCCGTTTCCGCGTCATATGTATTTCACCACCAGAAATCCGCCGATCAGAAGAATGATGAACAAGGTGAACATCAGCCCAAGCCGCTTTTCGATGAAGTCCCGGATAGGCTCGCCAAAGCCCCAAAGCAACCCGGCGACGATGTAGAACCGCAAAGCGCGGGCGAGAATCGAAGTGGCGATGAAAGTTCCCAGCGGCATTCCCGTCCAACCGGACATGATCGTGATGACCTTGTACGGGAAAGGCGTGACACCGGCGGTCAGAACGGCCCAGAACCCGAAATCGTTGAACCTCTGGTTGAATTCCTGCATCGCGTGACCCTTGCCCATCGCTTCGAGGATGGGTTGTCCGATGCTGTCGTAGAAAAACGCGCCGATTGCGTATCCCAAAAGCCCGCCCAGGACCGAGAACACCAGCGCGACGGTGGCAATCAGCCATGCCCGCGATGGGCGCGCCAGAATCATTGGGATCATCAGCACGTCGGGTGGAATCGGAAAGACCGAGCTTTCGATGAATGCCACAAATGCCAACACCCACAGGGCGTGTGGGTGGTCGGCCAGTCGGATCGTCCGATCATAAAGCGATTGCAGCATCAGCGCGAGTTCCCAAGCTTAGTCATGACGAGGCAAACCACGCGCCCGACGGGGCGTCAACCGATCTGTCTCGGGCTGATCGTCGATTGACCGATTTTTGCCTCTGGACCTTCGGCCAGATGGGCGGTAATTCAATGCGCGTGGCCCAAGTGGCGGAATGGTAGACGCAGGGGATTCAAAATCCCCCGCCTTCACGGGCGTGAGAGTTCGAGTCTCTCCTTGGGCACCACCACCGCACCCGTTTTGGTATAGTGTTCAGGGCATTTGCTCTGTCAATTGTGGCGTGTGCGGTTGACTGCGACTCGGGCATCCAGCCTCGAATTGGGCGACGAAACTGTACGCGGACTAGCGGGATCTGGACCGTCTTCGATGCAATATCGGGGGCGGCGGTAGAGTTTCCAGATCGCCAACTATAGCTACAACAAGGGTCGTCTGTGTCTCCGCTGCACGGTGTCTCTGGCAGCGTATCCGCGCGCGACTGGGCGCTGAAGTGGGCGCATTCCAGAGTGACGTGATCCTTAAAGCTCGCGCAATATGAATACGGCCGCTTTGGGTGCAGAGCTGTCAAACACTTGAAAGAACGCGATTATGGTACAGCGTCACCGGGACAGGCCGTGACGCCATCATTTGGCCATAGAAATTGGTGAAACAAAGAGCCGTGACAGGCACTGACGTGATATCAAAGCAGGCTATGACGAGAAGAGTTGGCGGGCACGGCTGTGCAGTTGCCATGCCTTTTGAGCTTTGCAATAACGGACCTCATAGTTCCCCGTCCCGGGTAATGATTATAGTTGGTTGATTTATGTGCAAAATCCTTGTGGTAGATCTGGATGGCACTCTTTTGAAGAGTGACATGCTGTACGAAAGCTTTTGGTCGGCTTTCGGACGGAACTGGCGCAGCCCGTTTCACTCCGCCGCGGCTCTGTTGGGTGGACGCGCTTCATTGAAACGTTACCTGGCCGAAGAGGCCGAAATTGACGTCACCTCGTTGCCCTATGATCCCAAGGTGGTGGAATACGTCGAGAAATGGCGCGCTGATGGCGGCAAGACCGCTCTTGTGACGGCCTCGGATGAGGGCATTGCCCAAAGCATCGGAGCCCATCTGGGTATTTTCGACGAGGTTTATGGCTCCGACGGGTCGCTGAACCTGAAAGGTGAAAACAAAGCCGAGTTTCTGGACGAACGCTTTGGTCCGGGCGGATACGCCTATATGGGCGATTCCCACGCCGACCTTGCGGTGTGGCGAAGGGCCAATCTGGCGGTTTCCGTGAACGCGGGGCCGGGACTGGCGAAACAAGCGGAAGCGGTCGCACCCAAGGTCGAGCATCTGCACACACACGAAGTGACCGCCAAGTCCTACCTCAAGGCCTTGCGTCCGCATCAATGGATGAAGAACCTTCTGGTCTTTTTGCCGATGCTGGCGGCCCATCAACTAACGGGGCAGGTGTTTTGGTTGTCGTTGCTGGCTTTCATATCGTTCAGCCTGATCGCATCCAGTGTCTATGTCCTGAATGACTTGCTGGACCTTGCAGCAGATCGGGCGCATCCGCGCAAACGCGCGCGGCCGTTTGCTTCGGGCAGCATTCCGATTTCGTCTGGAACGTGGATGGCTGCCGGTCTGCTGATTTCAGGCTCGGTCATTGCAGCCATGGTCGGGCTGGAGTTTTTCCTTGTGATGGTGGCGTATTATGCACTGACGACCGGGTATTCATTGTATCTAAAGCGCCAGTTGGTCATCGACATCTGTGTCTTGGCCGGCCTTTACACGACCCGGATCGTGGCGGGTGGAGCGGCAACAGGGTTGGAGCTTTCAGTCTGGCTCCTGGCATTTTCGATGTTTCTGTTCCTGTCGCTTGCGGCGGTCAAAAGGCAGGCCGAGTTGGTGGACTATGCGGCACGCGGTAAATTGTCGGCAACCGGGCGCGGTTATCACGTGGATGACCTTCCAATCATCTCCATGATCGCCGTCAGCGCGGGTTATGTCGCCGTACTGGTGATGGCACTTTATGTCAGCTCGCCGGCGGTGGTGCAGCTCTACTCCTACCCGCAGGCCCTGTGGGGCGTGTGTGCTGTTCTGCTGTTCTGGATCACCCGGGCCGTCATGATTACGCATCGTGGCAACATGCACGATGATCCCGTGATCTACGCGGCCAAGGACCAGGTCAGCCTGCTTTGCTTTGCCATAATTTTGCTGTTCGTCGTCGCGGGGTCAATGCTGTGACGGTTCAGGGATTGATTCTGCGCTATTCCGCCTTTGCCATCGTGGCGATGGCCTTGAACCTGGCCGCGCAGCGCGCAGTCCTGTCGCTTGGCGAGGGTGGCTGGTACTTCGCGGCTGCAGTGTTTGCGGGTACTCTGGTCGGCCTTGTGGTCAAGTATACCCTCGACAAGCACTGGATTTTCTATGACCGGCAGACGGGACTGAAGGCCCACGGTCAGAAATTCTCGCTGTATACGGCGATGGGTGTGGTCACCACTGCAATTTTTTGGGGCACCGAGACGGCCTTTTGGGTGGTTTGGAAAACCGATCTCATGAGGGAGGTTGGCGCGGTTATCGGGCTGACAGTGGGTTACGTGATAAAGTACCATCTCGATAAGCGCTTCGTATTCAACACCGGCTCGGCGGAGGCGCGGGCATGAGGCTTTCCGGCTGGGGCAGGTACCCCGTTCTTGAGACCAGCGTGATCGCGCCGCGCAGCGTCGAAAGCCTTCGATCGGTCGTGCGGGAGGGACCCGATGTGATCGCGCGCGGCAATGGACGTGCCTACGGGGACAGCGCAATTGGGCGCACGACAACCGTACACACCCGGCATCTGAACAGGATGGTGTCCTTCGACAACCAGACCGGAGTGCTGGTTGCCGAGGCGGGAGTTCTGCTAGGCGACGTGATCGCAGCGTTTCTGCCCCGGGGTTGGTTTCCGATCGTTACACCGGGCACCAAATTCGTCACGATCGGCGGTGCCATCGCCGCAGATGTTCATGGCAAGAACCACCACCGTGTCGGTAGTTTCCGCCATTGCGTCGAATGGGTTGAGGTCATGGGCGATGATGGGGAAATCACCCGATGCAGCCGCGCCTCGAACAGCGCATTGTTCGACCACACCTTGGGCGGCATGGGCCTTACCGGGATCATCGTACGGGCCGCGGTTCGGCTGCAGCCGGTCGAGACAGGTTGGATCAAGCAAAAGACCATAGCCGCACCCAGCCTTCAGGATGCGATGAATGCATTCGAGGCCGCACAGGATGCAACATACTCGGTCGCGTGGATCGACTGCTTGTCCACTGGCCGAAACCTGGGGCGGTCTCTGGTGATGCTGGGAGAACACGCTGCGGTCTCGGACCTGCCGGGGCGGTATGCCCGGCAACCCCTGATCTGCCCGACCAAGCGAAAAAAATCCGTGCCGATGGATCTGCCGTCGTTTGCCTTGAATCGCCATTCGGTTCGGGCGTTCAACGCCGGTTACTACTGGATGGGGGTTCGAAACGGCGACACCAAGCTGGTGAACTGGGATACGTTCTTTTATCCGCTGGACGCCATATTGGGGTGGAACCGTATCTACGGTCGCAGCGGCTTTGCCCAGTTTCAATGCGCGTTGCCTATCCACCGTTCACGCGCCGGTCTGACCGAGCTTTTGCAAGCTATCGCTGGCAAAGGCATGGGTTCGTTTTTGTCCGTGCTGAAACGGTTCGGTCCACAGGACAGTCCGTTTTCCTTCCCCATGGAGGGATACACGCTGGCGCTTGATTTCCCGATTTCCGACAAAACGCTCATCCTCATGGACAAGCTGGATCGGATTACTCTGGAACATGGTGGACGGTTCTACCTGGCCAAAGACAGCAGAATGTCGGCCAATACTTTGAACAGATCAGACGATCGCGTGACCCGATTCCGCGAGGCGCGCAACGTCAATGGGTGGCGGGACCGGTTCCGCTCGGCCCAGTCAGAAAGGCTTGAAATATGACAATGGAACACGTTCTCGTTCTTGGTGCCCGGTCGGATATCGGCAAGGCCATCGCTCATGAGTTTGCCGAGCGGGGGCACCCGGTCCAGCTGGCCGCCCGGAATGCTGAGACGCTCGAGGCCGACAAGGCCGATATCGAACTGCGCTATGGTGTCGGGGCAACGTTGCACGAGTTCGACGTTCTGGAAACCGGCAGCTTCGATGGGTTCATCGATGCGTTGCCTGATTTGCCGGGGATCGTCGTGTGCGTTGTCGGGTACATGGGCGAGCAGACCGAGAATGAAGGGGACGCTGCCGCGGCTTCTCTGGTGATGCGCAGCAACTTCGAAGGGCCGGCTCAGATCCTCGGAGCGTTTGCCAACCGGTTTGAAGAGCGCGGATCGGGTACGATTGTGGGTGTCAGTTCCGTGGCCGGTGATCGGGGCCGGGCGACCAACTATGTTTACGGATCGGCCAAGGCCGGCCTGACTGCTTTTCTGTCCGGCTTGCGCAACCGGCTCGCCAAGAAAGGCGTGCATGTCGTGACGGTTCTTCCGGGATTCGTCGACACACAAATGACCGAAGGAATGGACTTGCCCGAGCGTCTGACGGCGCAGCCGTCCGAAGTTGCCGCCGCAACGGCCCGGGCGGTCGAGCGCGGTCGGAACGTGATCTACGTTAAGCCGATTTGGCAATTGATCATGGCGATCATCCGAAACATCCCCGAGCCGGTGTTCAAGAAGCTCAGCATCTGACCTCGCGTTGCCGGGTGGCCTCGTCACTCATTGCCGTCTCTAGACGAAGTCGCGCGCAAGTTGTCGCTGGCTGCGAGGGCCTGAATGCAGCCCACGACAAAAAACGGCATGAAGTACATGACCAGCCGACCGATATTGAACTGTACGTTCAACATGGCGATGAGCGAGAAAAACGCCAGCAGCGCCAAAACGTCCGTCCGGCGTAGGACCTGATTTTCAGCTTGACCGGTCACGGCAATCCACCAGCAGGCGGTCAGAACCAACAACGGCCAGACGTTCAGATACAGTCCTTTGACACTTGTGCTGCCTTTCAGCGTGGACAGCGCGCTGGAGATGAATTGCCCAATCTCTCTCTGATTGTCGTTCACGCCCGGAAACGGAAATGCGGTAATGACAACCAGAAATCCAACGAACAGGCAAAACAGAGCGGCCGTGACCTTGGCCTCGTGGCTGCGCAAGGACATTATTGCCAATGCGCGCAGACCAAAGATCAGCAGCGTCACGATGATGATCTTTTCATTGATGAACGCGCCAAGAAACACGGTAAGAAGAAACCACTTCCATTTCTTCTCGGCAGCAAACAGAAGGGCCACTGTCAATGGAAAGACCGAGATGCCGTCATTGCCTTCCAGCGCCAGAAACTGCCCCAGAAACAGAACTGACGCGGCGCCGATGAATGCCCACTGCGCATTGGTTCCAACACGCCGCAGCAAATAGGCGTAAACCAGAAGCGCCGTCAGAACCAGGTAGAAGACGTTTGCGGCACACATCGCGGCCAGTGCCTTTGCGTCAGCAACGCTGTCAGGAAGAAAGACTTCTCCCGACCCGGTGGACAGTGAGACGAATGGCAGATTGTAGAACGGCAGCGCAAGTATAACCGAGCCTATGCGGTAAACATGCGGCGAAGGGGGAACCCGGCCACGCTCTTCATCCAGAAGATACAGCAGGTAGTGGGAATAGTCGTCAAAAGAGACCGCGCCAAAGTAAACGACGCGATATGTGTCGAAAAACATCTCGCCGGCGGCGACCGTGAAGACCAGCGCCAGAAACAAATGCCAGCGGAACTCGCTGATTGATGACGATTTGCTTTGCAATGAAGAATAACCAATCACGCTGTGAACTCACACGAACAGGAAAAAAACAAATAACCGATTGTCACAAAACAAGAAATCTTCGAACTCAGCGACCTGAGAGATCATACTTGACGCGCCACAGACCGGTCAACACGGTGCGACACCCATAGTTGCGGGGTCAAGCCGGGGAAATTTTCGGGTTCTACGTCATATGTGCGTCCCGGCGCCGGGGACGGGCGCTTAACGCTTGACAACAGCGGTACGGGCAACAAACCATCGTGACCGTTGGGAGAATTCGGGAAAATTTGAGCTCATCCGTTGCCTGCTCATGCGGATTGTCATAATGGCTCGTCCCCCGGACAAGGGGCCTTTGGCCTGTCTTCCGTCCACAATAAGAATCTTGGGAGTTCCTAAATGATCAAGAAAAGCAAGCTCAGCCTCGGCGCGGTCGTGACCGCTGCCCTCATGGCTCCGGCGGCTTATGCCGAAGAATTCATCACCATCGGCACCGGCGGTGTGACCGGCGTGTACTATCCCACCGGTGGCGCGATCTGCCGTCTGGTGAACAAGGGCCGCAAAGAACATGGCGTGCGTTGCTCGGTCGAATCGACGGGTGGATCGGTCTACAACATCAACACCATTCGCGAAGGCGAGCTGGAATTCGGTGTGGCCCAGTCCGACTGGCAGTACCATGCCTACAACGGCACCTCGAAATTCGAGGAAAACGGCCCGTTCGAAGAGCTGCGCGCCGTATTCTCTGTTCACCCCGAGCCGTTTACCGTGGTGGCCCGTGCCGATTCCGGCATCAAGAACTTCGAAGACCTGAAGGGCAAGCGCGTCAACATCGGCAACCCCGGTTCGGGTCAGCGCGGCACTATGGAAGTTCTGATGGAAGCCCTGGGCTGGACCACGGATGACTTCGAACTGGCAACCGAGCTGAAGGCCGCCGAACAGTCGGCCGCGCTGTGTGACAACCAAATCGATGCGATGGTCTACACCGTCGGCCACCCGTCCGGTTCGATCCAGGAAGCCACCACTGCGTGCGACTCGGTTCTGGTGAACGTCAGCGGCGAAGCCGTTGACAAGCTGGTTGCCGACAACTCGTTCTACCGTACGGCCACCATCCCCGGCGGCATGTATCGCGGTTCGGACGCTGACACCCAGACCTTCGGTGTCGGCGCGACCTTCGTGACTTCGGCAAACGTGTCTGACGATGCGGTGTACGCGGTTGTCAGCTCGGTCTTCGAGAACTTCGACGACTTCAAAAAGCTGCACCCGGCCTTCGCCAACCTCAAGCCTGAGGAAATGATCAAGGACGGTCTGTCGGCTCCGCTGCATCCGGGCGCCGAGAAGTACTACAAAGAAAAAGGCTGGATCCAGTAATCCACCTTCAAGTCCAGAAACGAGGCGCTGTTCGCGCCTCGTTTTCACCGGTGAGAGGCCGGTAATACCAAAACTGCGCCGGAAACCGGCCGTTGGACGGGGAGACATTTGATGAGCGCTGATCAACAGGGCAATCGTCCGTTATCCGAAGAAGAACTACAGGAACTGGTCGCATCCTCGGATGCGGGGGCGCGGGACCCGGCTGGCAATGTCGGCTTGTTCCTGGCGATCGTGGCCGCGATTTGGTCGATCTTTCAAGTCGTTCTGGCGTCACCGATTGCCAACTATGTGCTGCCCGGCAGCGTTGTGAACAACGCGCGTCAGTTTCATTTGGCCTTCGCGATGTTCCTGGCCTTCGCGGCTTATCCAGCGCTTAAATCCAGTCCGCGAAACTACATTCCGATCCAGGATTGGATCATGGGTGTACTGGGGGCCGGTGTCGCCCTTTACGGCTATTTCTTCTATGACAAGATCGTCAATGCGGGCGGTCTGGCGGATGATGTCGACAAGTGGATCGCCCTCGGTGGTTTGATCCTGCTGTTCGAAGCCGCGCGGCGCGCGCTTGGCCCCGCCATGGCGATCATTGCGACGATCTTCCTGGCCTATGTGTTCTTCGGCTCGTCCGAGTGGGTGCCCGAGGTGATCCGCTGGAAAGGCGCCAGCCTGAAAAAGGCGATGAGCCACATGTGGATCACGTCCGAGGGTGTGTTCGGTATCGCCTTGGGTGTTTCGACGAAATTCGTGTTCCTCTTCGTTCTGTTCGGCGCTTTGCTGGATAAGGCCGGGGCAGGGAATTACTTCATCAAGATGGCCTTCGGCGCGCTGGGTCACCTGCGCGGCGGTCCGGCCAAGGCCGCCGTTGTCGGCTCGGCCGCAACCGGCCTGATTTCGGGCTCGTCCATCGCCAACGTCGTCACCACCGGCACCTTCACCATCCCGCTGATGAAGCGCGTAGGCTTTACCAGCGAGCAGGCCGGCTCGGTCGAGGTTGCAAGTTCGGTCAACGGCCAGATCATGCCGCCCGTGATGGGCGCCGCCGCCTTCCTGATGGTTGAGTACGTGGGCATCTCGTATGTCGAGGTCATCACCCACGCCTTCCTGCCGGCGGCGATTTCCTACATCGCGCTGGTCTACATCGTCCATCTCGAGGCCGTGAAGCGGAACATGCCCACTCTGGGCGACCGCGACGTGCATCTGGCGCGCACGGTCGTGGGGATGCTGATGTTCTTCCTGGTGTTTGCGGGGCTCTGCTATGGTTCGCAGTTCCCGGTGGATGCCGTCACAAGCTGGGCGCCGTCCAGCGCTGGTCTGATCCTGAGCGTGGCGGTGTGCGCCGTCTATGTTGCTCTGCTGTACCTGGCGGCTCAGGTTCCCGACCTTGAGCCCGATGACCCGAACGCGACCGAAGTGAAGCTGCCGGTGATCTCCGAGATCTACAAGGCCGGCCTGCATTACCTGCTGCCGATCATCGTTCTGGTCTACTTCCTGATGATCGAACAGAAGTCGCCGGGTCTGTCGGCCTTCTGGGCAACCGCGCTGCTGTTCGTGATCCTGCTGACGCAGAAACCGCTCAAGGCGATTTTCCGGGGTCAAAGCGATCTGGCAAACTCCTTTGTCGATGGAGTTGCCGATCTGTGGCAGGGCCTGATCGACGGCGCGCGCAACATGATCGGCATTGCTCTGGCCACGGCCACGGCCGGTGTGATCGTCGGCACCGTGACCCTGACCGGCGTGGGGCAGGTGATGGCCGATCTGGTCGAGTTCCTGTCCGGCGGCAACCTGATCCTGATGCTGGTGATGGTCGGGCTGCTCAGCCTGATCCTCGGCATGGGGCTGCCGACCACGGCAAACTATATCGTCGTCAGCTCGTTGATGGCGGGCGTTGTGGTGGAACTGGGCGCGCAAAGCGGCCTGATCGTGCCGCTGATCGCGGTCCACCTGTTCGTGTTCTACTTCGGTATCATGGCCGACGTGACGCCTCCTGTGGGTCTGGCCAGCTTTGCTGCGGCCGCCGTTTCGGGAGGTGATGCGATCAAGACCGGCTTCACCGCCTTCTTCTACAGCCTGCGTACCGTGGCGCTGCCTTTCGTGTTCATCTTCAACACCGACCTGCTGCTGATCGATGTCACCTGGGTTGAGGGGATCATAGTGGCCATATTCGCCACGATTGCGATTCTCGTGTTCACGGCCGGCACGATGGGCTACTTCCTGACCCACAGCCGCATCTACGAAAGCGTTGCGCTGATCGCGATCGCTTTCGCGCTGTTCCGGCCGGATTATTTCATGGATCGCATCTCGCCCTCGCACCTCGAAGTTGAGCCGGCCGGATTCGTTCAGGCCATTGGTGACGCTGAACCCGGCACCGACGTGCGGGTCGTGGTCGGCGGGCCGGATTTCGACACCGGCAACATGACCGAGACCACGGTCGTCGTCACCGTGGGGGCCGAACCTGATGGTGCGGCGCGTGTTGATGCCATGGGCTTTTTGTTGATCGAGGAAGATGGCCTGGTGAAGATGGACGAACCTATGTTCGGCTCGCCCATCGCCGATGACCTGGCCAATTTCGACTATTACGCGGACGAGCCGGTGCGTATCGCATCCGCCGATCTGCCGGTCAGCCAGCCGCCAAAACAGTTGATCTATATCCCGGCCATGCTGCTGCTGGGGTTGATCGCCTTCCTGCAACGCGGCCGTGCCGCCAGACAAGAGGTGCCCGCATGACAAAGTCCGTCCTGTGCGCCGTTGATATCAGCAACGGCAATATCGATGCTCCTGTCCTGAAAATTGCCGCGAAACTGGCCGATCTCGACGGGGCGCAGCTGGACGTGGTGACCGTTCTGCCGGATTTCGGTGAAAGCTGGGTGTCCGGCTTTTTCCGGCCCGACTTCCACGACAAGGCGCAGCACGAAGCGCATGACAAGCTGGTTGAGCTGTGTGTCGATGCGGTCGGGTCGGAGCGCAACGCCACGATCCGCCATGTCGTTGCAACCGGCACGGCCTATCAGGAGATCCTGAAGACCGCCGAAAGCGCCGGCAGCGATTTGATCGTGATTGGTGCGCACAAGCCGGATTTCAAGGACTACCTGCTGGGGCCGAACGCGGCGCGAGTGGTGCGCCACTCGAACGTCTCGGTCTACGTGGTCCGCTAAGTCCCGCTAATACCCGGTCATCTCAAGGTAGCCGCGCCCGTTGTGGCTGCCTGACACGGTGACCGGTCCCTCCCAGTATTGAAAGCGCGTTCCCATCCAGGCTTGGGAGTTCTGAGCTCGGACGCGAATGTCCAGATCCTCGCCCGGGATGGACACGCGCCAATCTGTCGGAACATCGCGGTCCGCCACCCGGCTGGTTTCCAGTGGCGTGAAGATAACCGATCCGTCCGGCAGACTGCGGCTGGAACCGTCCGCGTTGATCCAGGTGGCCGAGGTATAGTCCCCACGTCCGCCGCGCAGGCGAAACGCCATCAACTTGTCGCCGTCCTCGAAACTGAGTGAGAACCAGTCCCACCCGGATTGATCGGCGGCCAAAGGCTGCGAAGACCACTCGCGGTCCAGCCATCCGCTCCCAGTGACCGCCACATCGCCGTCGGGCAGATGTAGCGTGCCTTGGACGGCGTAGCCCGGCTGGGAATAATAGTAGCTGGCCTGCCCATCAGCGGATTTCACGGAAAACCCATTCTCACCATGAAAAACCAGCGGCCCCGAAGCAGACAGGTTCAGGTCGTACCCGAAATCGGCTCCGTTTGCAGTCAGGGTCAGGGTCTGGAGCGTTGGTCCTGCCATGCGCCATTCGTCGATCCATGCTTCGAACGGGTCGGCTGTGACACCGGCCTGACCAATTCCACCACGAGACAGGCGCTCGGCAAAAAAGTGGCGTTCCGGAGTTGTCAGCGCGGCATGGCCCATCCAGATCTGTGGGCTTTGCCAGCTGGCGGTTTCAAATGGCTTCAAGGCAGAGCGAAACAGAGTCCACTGTATGCCGTAGTCCCGACCGTCCTCTCCGGTCAGGTTGGCCGTCAGGTACCACCATTCGATCCGATAGGATGGATGCGGGCCGTGGTCGGTGGGAAAATCGAACTGGTACTCTGGCTGTGGTACGTCAAACCCGTCGGCAGAACCGCCCAAACCGGCAAACCCCTGCGCCATTGCCGCAAGTGGCCAGAACAGTGCACACACAAGTAGTTTAGCGTTCATTGGCAAAGACCCTCAGCAAATCGGCCGGCGGCACCCGCCGAAGCCGCCAGGCAGGCAGCGCCGCGGCAAGGGCGGCGGCCACAAGTGTCCACAGCATGAGCTGCACCCATGACAACGGGAAAAGGTGCATGGGTAGCCGCCATCCGAACGCCTCGACATTGATGACAGCCAGCAGAATCCACGCCAGCGCCAGGCCCAGCGGCAAGGCGAGGCAGGCGGTAAGGAAAGCCAGAACCATGCTGCGCGCCAGTTCCAGTTTGGACAAATGCGACAGCGTCAGCCCCATTGCCCAGACCGGAGCGATCTGAGGCAGCCGCTGGGTCCAGAGCGTCAGCAAGCTGGTCAGAATGGCAAAGCCGGCCACGCCAAGCGTCAGGATGTTCAGCGCGGATGTCACGACAAATGTCTTTTCGAAGATCGCCATGGACTGTGCCTTCAGCGCGGCCTGCCGGATGATCGCGCCGGGGTCCAGATCAAACCTGTTCTGCAGATCCGCCGCCAGCTCATCTGAGCGCTCCGGAGCGATGCGAATACCAAACTGTCGGTTTTCGGCATTTGGCGCGATCCTGCCGAACAGGTCCATTGAGACGATCGCTTGCCCGGTCGGATTGCCGTAGTCGGAATAGACCCCAGCGATTGCCAGAGTGTGATCGGCGGTGAGCGCAATCGAATCCCCAGGCCACAGATCAGCACGGCGGGCAAGCTGTTCGTTTATCAGGATGGCGCCGTCGGACAGAACCTTGGTCCATACGTCCGGGGCCGCGGCGACAAGGGGCCAGTTGTCCCGGTAGGTCGCATGATCGACCACTCCGTACAGAAACAGCGGGCCTGTGGGATGATCCAGCTCCACATTGCGTATCGGCAGGACTGCGTCCACGCGCGGGGTCAGCCATGTCTCGATCTCGCGTCCTTGATCCGAGTCCTTTGCCGTGATGTACAGCTCGGCCATCAGGCGCTGGTCCAGCCAACCGACGAAGGTAAGCCGGAAGCTGGAAACCATGGTTCCGACACCGATATTGGCGGCCAGGGCCAGCAGCAGGGCCATCAGCGCAAGCGACAGGCCCGGCAGCTGGGCCTGCATGTCGGCCAGCACCCACTGCCGCACCGGGTCACGGACGCGCCCTGCACACAGGTGCAATATGCTGGACAAAACCAAAGGTAGCAAAAGGGCGCTGCCGGTCAGAATGCCTGCCATCAGAGCGAAACCAGCGACCAATCCGTCAAAGAGCAGAAAGATCACGACCCCGCCAAGAGCGAGCCCCACACCCGCCAGTCCGGTCACGACGGCTCGTGTGCTGCGTCCACGCCATGCCTGCAGGCCGGGGCCGGACAATATCGGCATTCGGCTCAGACGCCACAGGGCGTATCCGCTGGCCGCCAGGGTCCCTGCGATGGACATACCCAGCCCGGCCAGCACCCAACCGCCCCTCAGTTGCAACTGGCCATCCACCGGAGCCCCATAGAGCCCGCGCAGGGTTGCGGCGACATCGGGCAACAACGCTCCGGCCAGGAAAAAACCCAGCAGCAGGCCCATGGATCCACCGATCAAAGCCAGACCTACAAGTTCGGCCAGAATGATGCGGGAAAGCGTCCCCATCGGGACACCCATCGCACGCAGACTGCGCACCATTCCGCGGCGCTGCGCAAAGGCCAGCCCAACCGTTCCATGTACAATGAACAGCCCGACGGCGAAGGACAGCAGGCCGAACGCGGAAAGGTTCAGGTGGAAGCTGTCGGTCAGGCGAGCAGTGTCGACGCTGTTTCCGGGGGGCTGGCGATTCAGCTCTGGCGCAACCTGGGACAGGGGCGCAACTCCGCGAGGCTGATCTGGCAGGATGGCAAGTCGCGAAATCTCACCCGGTTTGTTCAGCAACGTCTCAGCCACGCCGATATCGGTCAGAACCACATTGGGGGGAAGCGCAGTGCTGGCGATCGCCGGTGGAAGATCGGGCCGATCCTCCAGCATCGGCACCAAGTCGGGTGGCGCCAGCAGTCGGCCGGGCGCGGTCAGCATGGCCGCCGGGTCGGGTGGGGCTTCTTCCTGTTCCAGTTGCGTTACCGCCGGAAGCGGGGGGTAGGAGACAAGGTCCACTCCGGTCAAAAGAACCGACCGGTCCCCAACCCTGTACCGACCTTCCAGAACGGCCGCGACCTGCCATCCGGCGCGACGCATATTTACGTATGTTTCCAATGGAATGTGGCCGGACGGATGCCGCAGCATCTCCATCTGCCCAAGCGCCAATTGTTGGTTGGCACGCGCATAGCTGGCACGGGCTTCGGCGTTGATGGCCTGGACCGCCGACCAAAGGCCTGTCGCAAGCGCGATTCCGATCAGCAGCGTGGCCAGTTGGATATGGTGCCAACGCCAATGCGACCAGAGGGCCTGGATCACGGTGCGCGTCATGCGATCCGCCCGTTTGCAAGGTGCGCCGTTCGGTCAAGCCGGGCTGCGATCACGGGCGAATGCGTCACCAACAGCAGGGCTGCCCCGGTATCCGCGACCAAGGACAGCATAAGGTCCAGAACCGCCGCGCTTGCAGTCTCGTCCAGGTTTCCCGTCGGCTCGTCCGCCAGCAGCAGCTTGGGCCGGACGGCAAGGGCCCGGCCAATCGCGACCCGCTGTTGCTGGCCGCCCGACAGATGTTCGGGATAGCGTTGGGTCAAATCGGCGAGACCGAGCGTCGCGGTCAGATGCGCGAGCCACTCGGGGTCAACGCGATTTGCCAGCCGGGCATGAAATGACAAGTTCTGCGCAACCGTCAGCGACGGGATAAGATTGAATTGCTGGAACACCAGGGACACGTCTTCGCGCCTTAACAAGGCGCGGCCGCGATCGTCCAGTCGCGACAACGCCGTGCCATCCAGAACGATCTCACCGCTGTCAAAACTGTCCAGCGCGCCGGCAAGGTTCAGCAACGTGCTTTTACCGCTGCCACTTTCGCCGGTGATGGCAAGCGTCTGACCGCGTTCCAGCGACAAGGATACGTCGTTCAGGACAGGCCGCCCGCGCGGGTAGGTTTTGTGGATATTCTGTATTTCCAACAACATGATCAGTTCCACTTGGTGCGCTCTACAATGTGCGGCGCGCCGATCCGCTGTCCAGCCTTCAAAAAGTTTCGGTTCTTTTCGTCGCATGACCGCCCGCTGTCCGGCCTTGTGCCTAGAGGGCAGAGCCGCCATTGTGCAGTTTCAGTTTCCGGGCCGATGCAGGGTATCACCATGACATTGTCGCAGCAGATCCTTTGGGGCAGCTTCTATCTGGGGCTGTGTTTCCTGATCGAGATCGGGCTGCTCACATGGTGCACCATCATGGTGCGCAAGGTGATCGACAGGTGGGAAGGGCAGGGAACCTTTCTGCCCACGGCAGGCCCGATCGCCTTGGCGCTGGCCGTCATCGTGGCGACGCACACGATCCAGGTGTGGATCTGGGCGATCGTCTGGGTGATGGGAGATGTCCTGCCGGACTGGAACTCGGCCCTGTACTTCTCGCTCGTGACCTTCACGACACTGGGCTATGGCGACATTGTATTGGGCGAGGGGTTGCGGATTTTCGGGGCCTTCGCCTCGGTCACCGGATTGTTGGCCTTCGGTCTTTCCACGGCATTCATGGTCGCGCTGATGACGCGCGTGTTCCAAGAACGATTCCTGACCTAGAGGATCGGCGAGAACAACCGCGCCAAAGGCGCGCCATAGCGGATATGCGGCGGTTGCTGGGCGAGGCTTCTGGTCATTTCGTAGCTGGCTTCGAAATCGGTCTTCAGCATGTCCTCGGTGGCAGCGGCTGCCCGGCTGTCGAAGAACAGCGCCATCGCTTCGAAATTCAGACGGAACGAGCGGTTGTCCAGGTTGGTGGTGCCAACTGCGGCCAACGTATCGTCCACCAGAATGACCTTTTGGTGCATGAACCCGTCGGTGTAGCGGAACACACGTACGCCGGAATCCCGGATTTCATCGAAATAGGCAAAGGCGGCCAACCAGGGCAGGCGGTGGTCGATCATGTCCGGCACCAGAATGCGGACATCGACGCCGCGCAGCGCGGCATGTTCCAGTGCCGTCATCACGTCGATATCCGGCACGAAATAGGGTGATGCGATCCACAGCCGCTCCTGTGCCGCAGCGATCGTGGAAAAGAACATCAACGACCCCGTTTCAGTCGCGTCGCCCGGTCCGGTGGCGACCAGCAGCGCGTTCATGTCCTGATCGGATTCCGATCCGGCCCAGTCCAGCACGTCAATCAGGTCTTCTCCGCGGGCCCAGTGCCAGTCCTCGGTGAAAATCAGCTGCAACTGACGAACGATATGGCCGGTCATCTTGATGTGGGTGTCCCGCCAGCGGCCAAAATACGGATCCTGCCCCAGGTATTCGACGCCCACATTGTGCCCGCCGATGAACCCGGTTTCGCCGTCGATGATCACGGTCTTGCGGTGGTTGCGGTAATTCAGCTGAAACCGGAACTTCGGCCCGCGCTGGTCCCGTGGATCAGCGACATCCACACCGGCCGAGCGCAGATCCTCCAGGTATGAGGACGGCAGGCCATAGCTGCCCACCGCGTCAGTCATGAACCGGACGCTGACCCCGCGTTTGGCCGCATCGATCAACCTGTCTTGCAGTTCCAGCCCCAGCGCGTCATCGCGCACGATGTAGAACTGAATGAGGACGTAGTTTTTGGCCGCATCGATCGCGCGGAAGATGGATTGGAACGTCGCCTGTCCGTCGATCAACAGTTCGGCCCCGTTGCCGCGGGACAGGGGCAGGTGAGCCAGCGCCTCAAACGGGCGCGGATTGACGGTCAGCGTCGCGGGATCGGGTTTTGAGTGATCGGCAAAGCTGCGGATCCCTTCGACCACGCGCTCACTTTCCTTGCGGGCGATCCGATACCCTTTGAACCGGTGATGTCCCAGAAACAGGTATAGCGGCACCGCCAGAAACGGTGCCGAAAGCAGAAACACCACCCATCCCACGGCACCCTGCGGGGTGCGCGCCGTCTGGGCGGCCCGTACTGCGAAAAACACCGCGACACAGTAGATGGCAAAGACGGACAGCGAGGCGATGAATGTCCACATGTGTGTGCCGACCTTTCCGCGCTTTAGTTCGAGCCGGTGAAAACCCGGGACCAGTCTTTGGCCATATCCACGATAACCCAGCCCATTTCAGGGCCTTTGTCCAGCCCGTCGACAAGCCGCCCGATGTGGCTGTCGCGATCATAGGCCCATTCCCGTTCGGCATCTGTGTGGTGGATCAGAACGCCCATCCGCGGCCCGTCGCCGGCGGTGGTCCATTCCAGCATGGCAAAATCACCGTCCGAGTTGCCGACCGCCAGGATCGGGCGTTTCCCGATCGTACGCTCGATGTTGATTGGCTTGCCCTCCTTGTCGTCGATGAACGCCAGCGCGGGCGCCTTCATGATCGTGGGAGTGCCGTCGACAAGTTCGTAGGTGCTGTCCGCATAGGTACCCAAGATCTGGTTGGGCGGTATCCCATAGGCGTCCTCGGCGAACACGCGCATGAAATGCAGGCCTCCACCCGAAACTATGTAGGTCGTGAATCCCTCGTCGCGCAGATACCTGAGCAGTTCGACCATGGGCTGGTACGTCATCTGGTCATAGGCCAGCCCCGTATCGGGATGGCGTTCCGTATGAAGCCATTCGGCGACGGAAGCCTGGAACGCATCGACGCTGAGCCCCGAATGCGTGGCGCTGACGACTTCGATCAAGGCATCTTCACCGCCCTTCAGAACGGTTTCGGCGTCGCCCTTGGCCGCGGCCTCCAAGGTCGGCGTGGTCAGGATCGAGGGATCGTCCTGCGCCATCTCGGCCAACTCATCCATGGCGTATATGAACTGGAAATAGACCGGCTGCTCGGCCCAGAGCGTTCCGTCATTGTCAAACACCGCCACCCTGTCTGCGGGGGTGACATAGTCGTCCGAGTTCGGCGTCGTCACCGTATCGACAAAGGCGATGATCCGTTCCTTGGCCGGACTGTCGGTCCAACTGGGCAGAGGGTCCGCCGCAAGGCCCGCAGGCAACGCGAAAACGGCGGCTGAGAAGATCAGGCGGAACATGAAATATCCTTTCGCATCAAAGAAATGAGGGTCGCCGATCAAGCCGGCGACCCTCGAGAGTAGAACCGACCTTTATCAGTTGTTGGTCGGCGTCAGCATCTTTTCCATCACCTGATCCAGGCTGAAGCTCGCCGCCTTCTGGCGCGGCGGGAACTCCTGGAAGGTTGCGAGGAAATTCGCCACGTATTGCTGCGCGGGCACCAGGAAATACACGCGGTCGATCATCCAGTCATAGTACGTGTTGGACGTGCGATATCCACGCTCATAGGGATCGCGGCGCAGGTTCACGATGATCGGAACGCGCAGTTCGGTCCACGGCTCCATCCAGGCGCGCAGGGTGGCCCAGGCCTTCTGCTCCAGGAAGATCAGCTTCCAGTCTCCGAAGCGAAGCGCCGTCATGTCGCCGTCATCCGAAAAATAGAAGATCTCCTTGCGCGGGCTCTCTGTGGTTTCACCCGTCAAGAGCGGCAGGATGTTGTAGCCGTCCAGATGCACCTTGTAGTCGCGACCCATCCCCGAGGACGAATAGCCTGCTTTCAGCTTGTCCTTGATCTCGGGATCTCCGGCCGCCGCCAGATAGGTCGGAAGCCAGTCCATGTGATGCACGATCTCGTTTGTGACCGAGCCGGGTTCGATCTTGCCGGGCCAACGCACCATCGAGGGCACGCGCCAGCCGCCTTCCCAGTTGGTGTTCTTTTCGCCCCAGAACGGTGTGGACGCAGCATCAGGCCATGTATTGTAGTGCGGTCCGTTGTCTGTCGAGTAATGGACGATCGTGTTGTCGGCGATGCCCAACTCGTCCAGCAGATCGAGCAACTGGCCCACATGCATGTCATGTTCGATCATGCCGGCCGAGTATTCGTCCATCACACGACCGGTCATGTCATTGGCCTGCTGGCGCATCTCGTCTTTGACGTGAGTGCGGAAGTGCATGCGCGTTCCGTTCCACCAGACATAGAAGGGCTGGCCTTGCTCGTGGGCCCGCTTGATAAAGTCGATCGCCGCAGCCACCGTTTCCTCATCCACGGTTTCCATCCGCTTCTTGGTCAGCGGTCCGGTATCTTCGATGGTTCCGTCGGCCTTGGACTTGATGACGCCACGGGGACCGAAGGCTTCGCGGAAAGTCCGGCCATCGGGCAGAACGGTGTCACCCGGATAGTCTTCGTTCTCGGGCTCCTCTTCCGCGTTCAGGTGATAGAGATTTCCGAAAAACTCGTCAAATCCGTGGTTTGTCGGAAGATGTTCATCTTTGTCTCCCAGGTGGTTCTTGCCGAATTGACCGGTGGCATAGCCGTGGTCCTTCAACAACCCAGCAATGGTCGGATCTTCGACCTGCATACCAAGATCGGCACCTGGCAGGCCAACCTTCGACAGCCCTGTGCGGAACACTGACTGACCCATGATGTAAGACGACCGCCCTGCGGTACAGGACTGCTCACCATAATAGTCGGTGAAGATCATACCTTCATTCGCGACCCGGTCGATATTGGGCGTACGGTATCCCATCATGCCTTTGGTATAGGCCGAGATGTTCGACTGACCGATGTCGTCGCCCCAGATGACCAGAATGTTGGGTTTCTGATCTTGCGCCCAGGCCGGCGCGGCCAGCGCGACAGAAACCGTAGCAACTGCCAATCGTCGCAGTCCTCTGCGCCATAGATGCGTTAAATTTCCCTGTGATGACATCTTTTTCTCCTTATGTGGTCAGGCAAAAACGGCCTTGCAGGAAAGTCAAAAAGGGGAAAATGCGTCCCCCGATCCGTCAATCATTCAACACGCCCTTCGCAGGTCAGGCGGTTCGGCAAAAAGGGGGAATCAAGACAAGCCCCTCTAGGCAATTGATAACTATCACAAAGACCAATCTAAAAATACTTATGTTTGAAGATAGCGCCCTGGGATTTGGCTCAGATTGGGTTGACGTAAGGTAAGTAATTGGCAGCCGCGTCAGGGATTGAGCTGAGGCAAAGCGGATTGAGAGTGGCCTAGGGGGCGGGCGATACGGTCAAGGCAATCTCGGACCTTGCTCCAGTTTTCCGCTTGCTGATCGCCGCCGCCATATCTGGACGCGCCGATTTCGGCCAGAGAAGCCTCGAATTCAGCAGTGTCTGGCGGGTCGGCCAGTCGCCGTTTCCAGACTTCCAACTTTTGATAAACACGGGCCAAGTCTTGTTGGCGCACAGCCTGCTTGAGTTCCGAAAAGGCATGCGCTGCCGAGGCCAGCCTGCGTTGCCTGGCCGCTGCCCAGCGTGCTTTGATAACCGGATGTAGCCTAAGAAACACAAGCCATAATATCGCGATCCCAATGATGAAATAGCCTGCCAGCCGCAGGACGGTTTCTCGGTCGGGAGGCCGCCAAGGCGGCGGCGCAAGAACGAGGTCGACAGGATCGGCGCGCGCAGTTTCGACCTTGTTGGTCTTGAGATTGAACCAATCGATCTCGACAGCCGGCAATTGAGTTTGTCCGCCGTCCTGGGCCACATAGGTCACCCGGTCGGTTCGTTGGCCGGACAGAACGCCCCGGTCTTCGGTTTCCGACAATCGGGGTTCATTGGGATAGGCTCGCAACAACGGGCCCTCGATCTCGGGTAACAAAGGCGGGATCATGATCGGGGTCGTTCCAGTGATTTTGGCCGTCAGGGTGCGGGTCAGCGCGTCGCCGGTTTGAAGGCTGGTATCGCCCTCAATCTCCTGGGTCAGCTCGAACCCGTGAGCGATTATCAGGGGATCCAATCCTTGGGCTGCGTCAGGAACCTCGACTGTCAGGCGAACGGCGGGCAGGGGAACCGAGACCTGAACGGGATCATTGGTTTCCGGATCCGCAAATGTCACCTGCACCTCGGCAGCGGCGAAATCATACGTGCCGGGAGCCAGCGGATACAGCCGATAGCTACGCTGAACCCCTGACCATGTTTCGCCCTCAACGCTCTCGCTGACCGGCCCAGAAGCGCGATCGGGCAGGCGTACCAGAAGGTTTTCCTGTTCAAGCGATGGAAAGACCGGCGGATCTGGCATGTAGGTCGGCACCAGCACCTTCAGGCGAACGATGGCGGGTTGGCCGACGATTGTCGGATCCTCAGGCACTTCGATCGTGACGCGGGGCTGGATGTCTGTTGCTTGCGCCAAAACCTGGACTGGGCATAGAAGCAGCATCAAGAGCGCCAGGTACCTCATTGGGACCTCTCCTGATTTTCAAGAACAAACCGGCTGCGCAGGAAGTCCTGCATGTCTGTGTCGATGGCGCTGATCCACTGGTCGGCAGACAGGGGCGCGGCGTCCCCGGTCTCGGCCTGTTGCGTGGTGTCCGCGCCCAGACCGGCTTCGTTGTCGAACACCACGTCATCAGCCCCGATGCCCGCTTCCTCGCCGGTATCGGATTGCTCGCGGGTGGATTCGACTTCGGCCAGAATGGCTTTGGCGACGGCCAGATTGTACGCGGCCTCCGGCCAATCCGGGCGGCGCTCAAGCGCGGTTTCAAAGGCTGCGATGGCCGGACGATACTCTCGATTTCGGATGCGGGCCATGCCTTCGGCAAACGCCGCTTCGGGCGTTGAAAGCTGAGCAAAGGTCTCGGAGGCTTCCGCATATTGCCCGGCCTTTAGCTGCGCATACCCTCGGTGATACGGATCCTGAAACAGGGTGCTGGCGGCGGCGTAGTCCCTTTGGTTCATGGCGATGTGGCCCTGCTGGTCCGGGGTCAGGAACCAGTCCCGCCAACCGTCTGCGCGCGCGCCGGTCGGCGGCAGAAACAGCAATGCCACAAATCCCCAGCGAATGACCCAGCCACGTCGGAACCACAGAAGCGCGATCAAGGCGACGGGCCAGGCCAAAATCCAGGCCCGGTCCTGCCAGTCGACGCGATCATCCTCGCCCAAGGCTGCAGAAAAACTGCGGGTGATCCCGCGGTTCAGCCGGGTGATGTCGCGGTCGTCGCCCGAGAAGGGAACGATCGTGGCGCTGCGCAGGCCGTCCAGTTGCGGAATCTGGCGGCCATCCGGAAGCATTGTCAGAAAAAACAACGGGGTATCAGATTGTCCCAATGCGGAAACCTGTTGCGGATCGATGTCGTCGAGTACGAAGAGAACCGCGCCTGTGCCCATCTGATCGCCAAGAATGTCCTGCGCCAGCGTCAGTGCGTCACCGGCGGCATCGCCCGAAACCGGCATGACCGCCGGGGTCAAGCCTTCCAGCAAGGGGCGCAGGATGTTGGCGTCTTCGGTTAGCGGCGCGACCCGGTGCGCGGATCCGGCATAGGCGATCAGGGCGGTGGGCGCGCCTGCGCGGGTGTTGATCAGATCGGTGATCTTCAACTTGGCACGGTCCAACCGTGACGGCGCAAGGTCCGCCTCCTCCATGCTGTCGGTGACCTTGAGCGCGATCACCAGCGGCGCGGTGTCCGCGATCAGAGGGTTTGGCGCCCGTGACCATGTCGGCCCTGCCACGGCAAGGGTGAGAAGACCGGCGGCGAGCGCGGCGAGGTCCAGCGGACCGACTCGCCTTTGATCTTCGGCCCCCAGACGCAGTGCCTGCGCCAGGTGGGGCGCGATGCCCGCAGGCAGGTCCGAGCTGCCCGATCTGCGCGGCCGGGTAAGCCACCAGGCGGTGGCAATCGGCAGCAAAAGCAGCAACCAGTAGGGGCGCAGGAAATGGAACTGGGCCAGAGCGTCGATCATGCCGCGCGCCTCCGACCCTGTGAAAGGTAAAAGCCCAGGGTACTGGCGAGGATGAGCAGCAGCGCCGCCGCCAGCGGATAATGCGCAAGGCTGACCCTCGGGCGATAACTTTGGGTTTCCACCACGCGGGGGTTCTGGGCGTCGATCTGTTGGTAGACCTCGGTCAGAGCGGCCTCATCATCGGCAAAGAAATACTGGCCTTGGGTTTTGTTGGCGATGTCCTTCAGCGCGTCCAGATCGACCCGGTCTTCGCCCGTGGCATCCGGGTCGCCGACGCCGATCGTGTAGATCACGACACCCTTGTCCGCGGCAATCGATGCGGCATTGACCGGCGTCATGCGGCTTGAGGTGTCGGCACCGTCCGACAGCACGATCATCAGGCGTTGGTCCACCTCGCTCGACTCGAAGGTTCGGATGCCCAGCCCGATCGCATCGCCCAGCGCCGTGTTCGGACCGGCCATGCCGACGGCGGTCTGGTCCAGAAAGCCGGTGAGGCTTTGCAAATCCTCGGTGAACGGGGCCTGAACGAAAGCGCGGGTGCCAAAGATGATCAGCGCCATCCGGTCGCCGTCGCGCGCGGCGATGAAGGCGCGCAGAACGTCCTTGACGGCCTCCAGCCGCTGCTTGGGCGTGCCATCTGCGGCCTTGAAATCGCGCTGGTCCATCGAACCCGAGATGTCCACGGCCAGCACCACGTCGCGGGCGGTTTTTTCGATGACGATCGGGTCGCCCAACCGTTCGGGCCGTGCCATTGCCAGAACCAGAAGCACCCAGATCAGGATCGCCAGACCGGTTTGCAGCCGCCTCCGTCTCAGGGTTACCGAGCCGGATTGCGGCTCGGCCCCGGCCGCCTGGGCGACGTGGCGAAAGAACGGGATGCGAATGGCATCGACCCGCTGCCGGTGCGGCGGAGCATAGAAATAGACCAGTGCCGGCAGCGGCAGCAGAAGAAACACCCAAGGCGCGGCGAAACTGAACATCAGACCGCCCCCTTGGACCGATGCGACTTGATCCAGTGCCGCGCCAGTTCGGTGGCATCCGGATCGGTGACCCCCTTGCGGTAGGGGGCGGCCGCCAGATTGCCGAGGGCAGAGGCGGAAAACCCGGACAGATCAGCGGTTTGGCCCAGAAAATTCGTCCAGTCGTCACCGGTCAAACTGGCCACCTGAGACCGGTGAAAGGCGGCAAGGGCGGCACGGCGCACGATCTCCGCGGCTTTGGCCGGGTCATTCTGACACCGGTCCAATTCCTTCAGCGCAAGCCGCCGATAGGCATTTGCCCGCCGGTGCCGCCAGATCGTAACGAGGATCAGACCAAGCACGAGCAACAGCGCCACCGCCAGAACAACCCAGCCCCAGGTCTGCGGCACCATGGAAATCGGAGCCGGCTCGGGCGCGGGTTCCAGCATGTCCAGAAGCTCGACCAGCGATTTGCCTTCGGTGTCCGGGGTCATAACCGCCCCCCTTGATGGCCGAACAGCCTCAGGATCTGGGCCAATGCGGGCTCGGCGGTGGTCAGCGGGACGATGGGAAACCCGTATCGGCGCGACCAGGATTGCAGCTGCGCCAGTCTTTGCTCCATCGCTTGGGTCACGCGGTCCGACATTTGGCGGTCTGACGCATCCAGTTCGATCTGCTGGTCGCCGTCCGAGACCGTCAGCCGCAGCTCGGGCGGCATATGGCGCGAGATTGGGTCGGAGATGTCGAACAGGATCAGGTCATTGGAATGGGCCAGGCGGCGCAGCAGCCGTTCGGACCCGTCGGTCAGGCCGTCAAAATCCGAGAATACACAGACCAAGGCATTGGTATGTGCGATGCGCGCAGCCTGTTGCAGCACCTGGTTCAGCGTGACCGAGGCTTGTGGGCGCAGCCCGGCATCCAGGCTGCAATTGAGCGCACCGAGCGAGGACAGAAACCGCCGCAAGGCCGCTGGGCGGCGCTGTGGCCGATGTTCGGCCAGGTCGGTATCGCCGAACACGATACCGCCGACGCGGTCGCCTTGCGCCAGAACCCGATGAGCAGCGATGGCCGCGGCCTCGGCTGCCACTACCGATTTCATGTAGACTTGTGTGCCGAAGAACATCGAAACCCGCTGATCCACCAGCAGCAGCGCCGGGCGGTCACGCTCTTCGGTATAGACGCGCACATGCGGCTCGCCCGTTCGGGCCGTCACTTTCCAGTCGATCGTGCGGATGTCGTCGCCGGGCAGATAGGTGCGCAGTTCCTCGAAATTCAGGCCGCGCCCGCGCAGGCGCGAGGCATGGCGGCCGTTCAGCACCGAACGGGCAGGCTGTCGCGGCAAAAGGCTGAGTGCGCCGCTGCGTCCGCCGAGGCTCAGCAGGTGGCGGGCATCGACGTGGATGCGTGGGTCGCGGGATGTCGCTGCGGTCGGGGACACGCGGCTCTCCTTTGTTGCGATCAGGGCAGGGCGACGAGCTTCAGGATCTCGTCGATCACGTCATCGGCGGTCTTGGCGTCCCCCTGCGCTTCGAAACTCAGCGTGACGCGGTGGCGGAACACGTCATGGGCAATGGCACGGATGTCGGCCGGGTCGACATAGTCGCGCCCGTTCATCCAGGCATGGGCCCGGCCGCATTTGTCCAGCGCCAGCGACGCCCGCGGACTGGCGCCGATCTCGATCCACGCGGCGAGGTCATCGCTGAGCGCGGACGGCGTCCGGGTCGCCTGAACCAGATCGGCCATGTACCGATCCATCGCATCCGAAACATGGATCTGCCCGATCTGCTGCCGGGCGGCAAAAACGGCATCCTGCGGGATCGGTGAGGGTTTCTCGGCAGTGGTTCCGGAATTGGCGGCGGTGTCCTCGCCGCGGACCAGACGGATCACCAGCACCTCGTCCTCGACCGGGGGGTAGGTGATCTGCACATGCATCAGGAACCGGTCCATCTGCGCCTCGGGCAGCGGATAGGTACCTTCCTGCTCGATCGGGTTCTGGGTGGCCATCACGATGAACAGCGGCTCCATCTTATGGGTGGTGCCGGATACGGTGACCTGCCGTTCCTCCATCGCCTCAAGCAGCGCGGCCTGAACTTTGGCCGGCGCGCGGTTGATCTCGTCCGCCAGGACGATGTTGGCGAAGATCGGGCCGGGCTCGAACCGAAAGGTGCCGCCCGCGTCGGTCTGGGTATAGACTTCGGTTCCGGTCACGTCGGACGGCAGCAGGTCCGGCGTAAACTGGATGCGGCTGAATTCGGCATCAAGATTGCGCGCCATCGCCTTGACGGCACGGGTTTTGGCCAGGCCGGGCAAACCTTCGATCAGCAGGTTCCCGTTGGCCAGCAGCCCGATCAGAAGGCGGTCGATGACCTGTGTCTGTCCAATGATCGATTGGGCCATCCGGGCTTTCAGATCGTTGATTTGGTCAAGCGGTGTCATGGCGGTCCAATCATCAGAAACGGTCAATCATGCGTTTGCGCCGGACCCGCTGGATCTTTTCGGTCAATCCATTGCAATATTTGAAAGTTAGCAGCGCACCTCGGGCCGATCCACCCCCGATTTCAGGGTGTTCAGCCCTGATCAGGGCCGTGCCGACTTGACGTCGTCGGCCAGACGTCCGTCCAGCGACATCAGGACGGCGATCGGGCGCAGGGCCGGAATGTGGCTGAAGATGATCAGAATGCACACGGTCAACGGAACGCTGAGAAACGCGCCGATCAGGCCCCAGACCGTGGTCCAGAAGGTCAGCGCCAAAATCACAAGAAAGGTCGACATGTTCAGCGAGCGGCCCAGCAGGGCCGGATCAAGGAAGTTGCCGATCAGGAATTGGATGGTACCGCACCCGAAGACGATGATCAGGAACGGGCCGATCGTCTCGAACTGAACAAGGGCGATCATCGCGGGAAAGATCACAGCGATGATCGACCCGATTGATGGGATGAAGTTCAGGGCAAACGTCAGAACGGCCCAGGTTTCCGCGTATTCCAAACCCAACACGCGAAAAACCGAATAGCTGATTCCAGCGGTAACGAGGCTGATGAAGGTCTTGACCCCGACATAGCGCTGCAAGCTGAAGGTTATCGCATCCAGTACCGAGGAAAGCTCAGCTCCGGTGACGGGGTTGCCGGCTGCAATCCGCAGCTTTTTGCGGAAGGCCAGCCGCTCGGCCATAAGGAAGGCCACATAAAGGCTGATCAGGAAGAACTGGTTCAGCATCGAGGTGGCGCTGCCCAGCAAAATCCGGGCGACTGAAGTCATGTCGATGCTGATCAGGTTGTCCCGGACAAAAGAGGTGACATCATTCCCGACCAGACCGGTGACGCGGTTGATCACGCCGTCGAACTGGCTTTCATAGGTGCCCGCGGTTCGCGCGAACTGCGTGGCCTGACTGCCGAGGATGTAGGTGATCATGAACAGGCCTGCCAGAACCACTGTGACTGCGGCCAGGTTGGCAAGCCAGACCGGAGCACGGGTCAGCGCGATAACCCGATCGCTGAGTGCGATGATCAGCACGTTGATCAGCAAGGCCATGGTCAGCGGAATCAGAAAGCTGGCGCCTGCGTAAAGCCCCAGAACCACAAGCGTCAGCACGATGGTGACGTCGCGTACGACACTCAACCTCAGCGGTGTGCGGGTGGGGGGCTCTGATGGCGTCATGCGGGGCCTCAGCTATACCGGCGCAAGCCGGCAGCGATTGGAGTTTTGTGGGGCAATCCTGCACAGGCGGCGGGCTTTATGCAATCGGGCCAGACAGTTATTCGGAAGAATCTCGTGCAATTGGCACATTGGCTGGTTCTTCCAACGCGGATTGCAGGCTAGAGTTTCCCAATGACACGTCTTTCGATTCCCGTTTTTGGCCGGTTTGGCCGGGCGCTGTGGCTGGCGGTCCAACGCTTCGGCGACAAAAACGGTTTCGTCATGAGCAGCCATGTGGCGATGTCGCTGATGCTGGCGCTGTTTCCGTTTGTTCTGTTCACCGTCGCTTTGGCCGGATCGTTGTCGCAGGGATATGTGACGGACGAACTGATCGAGTTGATTTTCGGTGCGTGGCCACAGGACGTGGCCCAGCCCATCGTGGCAGAACTGCGCGCGGTTCTGGACGGGTCGGGTTCGGGTGTGATCACGCTGGGCGGTCTGCTGGCCGTCTACTTCGCCTCGAACGGAGTGGCGGCGGTACGAGCCGCCATGAACCAAGCCTATCATGACAATGACAGCTGGCCATTCTGGAAGACGCGCCTGCTGTGCCTCGGGTTGGTCATTTTGGGCGGAACCGCGATCCTGCTGATCGCGGCGGTTGAACTGGTGCTGCCGGTCTACACACGTCTGGTGTCCGAGAATACTGCCGTGGACGTGGGCGAATGGCTGTCGGTTGACCGTTTGCGGTGGACCTTTACGGTGGCGGTGCCGGCGGGAACGGTTCTGCTGGCCCATTTGATCCTGCCGACCAAGCGTCACCGCATCATGCAAATCCTGCCCGGCGTGGCGCTGACCCTTCTGTTGTGGGCGGCCGGAGGGTGGGGGTTCTCAGTCTATATCGCGCAGTTCGCGACGTACAGCGCCACCTATGCTGGCCTGGCCGGGGCCATGGCCGCGTTGATTTTCATGTATCTGTGCGCCGCCATCCTAATTTTCGGCGCAGAGTTCAATGGCGCGCTGATGGACATCGACAACCAGGGTGAGGTCGGACCTTCATGAGAAATTTGCACCGCATCGCCCGGATCATCGCATTTTCCGGATGCGCCCTGTTGCAAAACGGCGGTTGGGCTTGGGCGCAGGACTATGTCGGCTCGGACGCTTGTCGTGATTGTCATGACGAACAGGTGCAAGCCTGGGCGGGATCCCACCACGCCTTGGCTTGGACAGAACCCACGCCAGACACCGTTGTGGCCGATTTTGATGAAACGACCTTTTCTCATGACGGCATGTCCGTCACGTTTCGGCAGGAGGGGTCGGACTATCTTGCCGACGTGACCGAGAAGGACGGCCAAAGCCAGCAATACAGGGTTCATTCCGTCGCGGGGATTGAGCCGTTGCAGCAATATCTGTTTGAAACCGAGCCCGGCCGATTGCAGAGCTTTGATGTGGTCTGGGACACGCAGGCCGAGCGCTGGTACCACCTGTATCCCGATCAGGACTTGCCGCCAGACGATGGGTTGCACTGGACCGGCCCCTACAAGAATTGGAACGGCCGCTGCGCGGAGTGCCACGCGACAGGGTTCGAAAAAAACTTTCAGCCGCAGACCCAGTCCTTTGCTTCCGAGCAGGTTGAGATCGGCGTGGGCTGTGAGGCCTGCCATGGCCCCGGCTCGGCCCATCTGGATTGGACAAAAGGTCAGCCCGCGCCTGCCGGGCTGAACGAGTTTGGCTTCCCTGCCATCTGGGGTACGGGCGACACCGAGGTCGAGATTCAGCAATGCGCCGGCTGTCATTCCCGCCGCGAAGCGCTGGAGGACGGAAACCCGCTGCCTGGCACGCCATTTCACGATGCCTACAATCTGGCGCTTCTGCGTCCGGGTCTGTACCAGCCCGACGGCCAGATACTGGACGAGGTCTATGTCTATGGATCGTTTCTGCAGTCCAAAATGTATGCACAAGGCGTCGGCTGCCTGAATTGCCATGAGGCGCACAGCGCAACTTTAAAGGCCAAGGGCAATGCGGTCTGTACGCAGTGCCATTCTCCGGCCGGCAATCCCGATTTTCCATCACTGCGAAAGGCGCAATACGACGATCCCTCACACCACCACCACCCGGAGGGAGGCGAGGGGGCGCAGTGCAAAAGCTGCCACATGATCGAACGCCTCTATATGGGCGTGGATGGTCGGCGCGATCACAGTTTCCGTGTGCCGCGCCCCGATCTGGGCTTGGGAGAGGATGCCTGCACTGATTGCCACACGGATCAGGATCAGCCGTGGGCCGCCGCCGCCATCAATGACTGGTTCCCGGAATCGGATCACCGTACGCCCCATTTCGGTACGGCATTCGCCCCCGCATTCGCCGGAGAGGTCGAGGACCCGGCCGCGTTGCTAGCAGTTGCTCAGGACGGTGCGCAACCCGGCATCGTGCGGGCGACGGCCGCCTATCTGCTGCAACCCTTCGCGACCCCCGAAATGGCCGAGCAAACAGCAGCGATGCTGACCGATGAAGACCCGTTGGTCCGCGCCAACGCGGCAGTGTTGCAGCGGGCGGCAGGGCTGGACAACAGGGTGGCCCGGCTGTCGCCGCTGTTGTCCGACCCAGTGCGAAGCGTACGCCTTGCCGCTGCCAAAGAGTTCCTGCCCATTCCCGCCGCGGCTTTGACGCCCCTGCAGCGCAACAACGCGCGTGAGAACATGGCGGATTGGCAGCGCTCCTTGTCAAACCGTCTGGATTTCCCGGAAACTCATCTGGTCCTTGGGGGGATGGCGCTTACGCTGAGAAACCCTGTCGCCGCCGAACAGGCCTTTCGTCAGGTGGTATCGATGGATCCCCAGCGCGAAGATGCTTGGCCAATGCTGATCCAACTGGCCCAAATCAACCGCGGCACGGATGCAGCCCGCCAGGTATTGGAGGAGGGTCTTCGGACTCTGCCGGACAGCCCAGCACTTCAGGATTTTGCGCGGCAGCTAGGCCGGTAGGCCGGCATCGAAGCGACGCAGTTGCGCCATTTTGCAGTCCCATTTACGGGTCAACATCCATGGTCAAGGCATTGACCAGTTCAGGATGTGGTAATCCATGTTGTATTTGAAACGCCCGTCGACCAAGCTCGACCAACCTGTGGCCACGCGCCGGGTCTCGCTGGATCAGCGGATCGACGAGTTGCGCAACAAGCCGGCCACGTATCTCAACCATGGCGAGGCGTTGCTGCTGCAGGGGATGGCGGCGGCGTCGTTGCGGCCGCAGCGGATTGTAGCCGACAAGATCGCGTTGGACGACGACTGATCAGCCCCGAAAACCGGTTGCCACCACGAATTTTTCCGAACTGTCCGACCGTGAAGCTGGCGGTTTGACGTTTGCCACTTTGTCGAACTTCTGCTTCAGCAGTTTCTGCAGATCACCCTCGGCGCCACCGGCCAGGACTTTTGCGACAAAGGTTCCTCCGACCTCCAGCACGTCAAAGGCGAAATAGGCGGCGGTTTCGCACAGCGCCATGATCCGCAGGTGGTCGGTCTGCTTGTGCCCGGAGGACGCGGCGGCCATGTCCGACATGACAACATCAGCCTTGCCGCCCAACCACTGTTTTACCTTCTCGTCGGCATCGTCTTCCATGAAGTCCAGAACGTGGGTTTCGGCACCCGCCACGGGCTCGACCTCTTGGAGGTCGACACCCAGAACCGTCCCGATCCGCTTGCCCGATTTCTCGCCCAGCGCATTCACGCGTTTGACCGCGACCTGGCACCAGCCACCGGGTGCGCAACCAAGGTCGACCACGCGTGCGCCCGGAACCAAAAAGCGGAACTTGTCGTCCAACTCCAGAATCTTGTAGGCCGCGCGACCCCGATACCCCTCGGCCTGCGCTCGCTTGACATACGGGTCATTCAGCTGCCGCTCGAGCCAGCGGGTCGAGCTGAGCTTGCGTCCGCGCGCGGTCTTGACCTTGACCTTCAGGTCACGCTGCCCGCGTCCCGAAGTGTTTTTGCCGCTGGGTTTCTTGGCCATTGAAAAGGTCTCCTGAAGACTGCGAGGCCTTTACCCGCTTGTTCATGTGGCATCAAGCCGATGATATCGACCGCTCCATCAATAGCAGATCGGGCCAGGGCGTAGAAATACCAAATGCCACCCATCCAAGACCGTTCAAGAGCTTCCCGCCGAGGGTGCCAGATGTCGGCGGTGGGCTCGAAAAACTGTGCAACAGTTCTAGCGCCTCTGCCGAGTCGACCGCTGGCACGGCGATCCCAATGCCGCCAATCGCCAAAGCATAGTGCGGAACGGTGTTGGCGATGTGTAAACCCGGGCTGAACACCTTGAACCCGGCAGCCTCAAGCGCACAGATCGTTGTTGCAGCCGTCGAAACCCGGTAGGCGATCGCTATGGTCGCAAGCGGCATGCAGCGCAGAGCTTTCTCAAAACGGCCCGTCTTCCAGGACGCCATCGGCGCTCATCTGTGCATAAAGCAAACCCTCGCGCAGCCCGCGGTCCGCCACCGAGAGGCGGTCGGTCGGCCAGCAGCGCAACAGCGCCTGCAAGATGGCAGATCCGGACATGATCAGGGCCTGCCGGTCCTCGCCGATGCGTGGATCGCGACGGCGGCCTTGAGGGCCAAGCTCCAGATAGCCGCGAATGACCTTGTCGATCTGATCGCTGGTCATGCGCAGGCCGTCCACCTTGGTCCGGTCATAGCGTTTCAAGCCCAGATGAGAGGCAGCAACGGTTGTGACGGTGCCGCTGGTGCCAACGATCTGAAACCCCTCACGGGCCTGTTCGTCCTTATACGGCGCAAAATCGGCGAGGTTTTCTTCAAAAAACCAACTCATCAGGGCAAAGCGGGCAGCATCGTCTTCGACATCGTGGAACTGATCGCGCAGTGTGGCGACGCCCAGTGGAACGCTGATCCAGTCCACCACCTTGGCGGCGGGAAAGGGACTGTCGACGGTGTGAAACCCGTTATGCAGCCGCATGATCGCCGTTGAACGGTCGCGTCGCGGAACCGAGGACAGGTCGATCCAGACCAGCTCGGTCGAGCCGCCGCCGATATCGACGACCAACAACTGCTCGGTCTTGGTGCTGACCAGCGGAGCACAGGAAATGACCGCCAGACGGGCTTCTTCCTCGGGTTGGATGATTTCAAGGTTCAGGCCAGTCTCACGCTTCACCTGACGTATGAAGTCGCGTGAGTTTCGGGCGCGGCGGCAGGCCTCGGTCGCCACCAGCCGCATGCGCTTGACCTTGTTGCGCTTCAGCTTCTGCTGACAAATGCGCAAGGCTTGAATGGTTCGCGCCATGGAGGACCGCGACAGCCGTCCGGTCCTTTCAAGCCCCGAGCCCAGTTGCACGGACTTCGAGAAGCTGTCCACCACATGAAACCCGCTGCCCTTGGGCTGGGCGATCAACATGCGGCAGCTATTTGTTCCCAGATCCAGCGCAGCGTACAGGGCGTCTGGATCGGGTCTTGCCGGCGCGGGGCTTTCGACCACCTTCGGGAACGCGCCCGCACCTTTGGGACGCTTGGGCGCCATCGTCACGCCCTCCGATTTTCGAGTTACCCCGACCTTAGGTCGCGGGCGCGCGTCGTGCAAGACGCTCATTAAAGTCATGAGGATTTTGATGGACCCCGACACTGGAGAAACCGGTGCAGGGCCTGTATCCCGAACTGCAAAACGTCGCTGTAAAAGCCCCGGGTGTCGAAATCCGACCGACCCGGCCCCACATAGCCGTTTAGAACCGGATCATCTGGTTAGGAGGAATCAAGATCAATGCCTGACGTCACCATCGTTTACTGGCGCGACATCCCCGCTCAGGTCATCGTGGGCAAGGGCCGCCGTGGCGCAAAACGACAGTTGGATGTGCGGTTCGAGCAAGCCATCGATCGCGCAGCCATGAAGGTGAACGCCAAGGACAGTGATGCCTATCTGGCCGAGTGGCGCAAAGCCGAGCCGTTCGAGGTTGAGGGTGACCCGACCGAGATCGCCGAGGCTGAAGCGCTACGCCTGGAAACGGAATACGATCAGGACCGCATCAAGGCCCTGATCGCAAATGACGGTTGGGCATGAGCCCCAGATCTTTATGGGAGGCCGCAATGGCTTTGCTGAACTTCAAGAAACGTGATGCGGCCGACAAGGCCCCGGTGAACCCGACCGTCGAAGCCTTTTTGCAGGGTTATTCGATCGAAGTCATGCCGCGCACAGCCGAGAAGGTCGAGGATTTCCGCGACCTGCTGCCCGAAGGCACGCGCGTGTACATCGCCCATATCGAGGGCACACCCATCGAGGACATGGTCAAGACCGCCAAGCGGATCGCGGCCGAGGGATATTCTGTCATGCCGCATTTTCCGGCCCGCATCATCAAGGACGCGGCGACGTTGGAAAACTGGATCGCCATGTATCAGGGCGAGGCCGGCGTCGAGCAGGCGTTGCTGCTGGCAGGCGGCGTGGACAAGCCGCATGGCGACTTCGACAGCTCGATGCAGTTGCTGGAAACGGGGCTGCTCGACAAGGCGGGCTTCAAGCGCCTGCACGTCGCGGGTCACCCCGAGGGCAACAAGGACATTGACCCGGACGGTTCGACCAAAAACGTGGACGAGGCGTTGCGCTGGAAGCAGAAATTCAGCGAAACCACTGACGCTGAAATGGCGCTGGCCACCCAGTTTGCCTTTGACGCCAAGCCGATCATCGCTTGGGCCGACGGCCTGAAGGCGGCCGGGATCGAACTGCCGATCCACATCGGCATCGCCGGTCCGGCCAAGCTGCAGACCCTGATCAAATTCGCGATCGCCTGCGGTGTGGGCCCGTCGCTGAAGGTGCTGCAGAAGCGCGCCATGGACGTGTCCAAGCTGCTGCTGCCCTACGAGCCGACCGACGTGATCACCGCGCTGGCCGAGCACAAGGCGGCCAACCCCGACTTCAACATCACCAACGTGCACTTCTTCCCGCTTGGCGGCATCAAGACCAATGCCAACTGGGCCATCGAAAACGGCGGCGCCTCGGCGAAGCCTGCAAACTCCTAAGGACCCGACATGACCCGTACAGTCGTAGAATCAAAGACGAAAACCGCGATCATCGGCTTCGATCAGCCGTTCTGCGTGATCGGCGAGCGGATCAATCCGACCGGCCGCAAGAAGCTGGCCGCCGAGCTGGAAGCGGGCGATTTTTCGACCGTCGAGCAGGACGCGCTGGCACAGGTCGCGGCCGGGGCGACCGTGCTCGATATCAACGCGGGTGTGGTCTACAACTCGAACCCCAACCCCAATGAGACTGAACCGCCGCTGATGCGACAGATCGTCCAGCTGGTGCAGGGTCTGGTCGACGTGCCGCTGTGCATCGACAGCTCGGTTCCGGGTGCGTTGGAGGCCGGGCTGGAGGCCGCCGAAGGCCGTCCGCTGCTGAACTCGGTCACCGGTGAGGAGGACCGCCTGGAACTGGTTCTGCCGCTGGTCAAGAAATACAACGTGCCGGTCGTGGCGATCTCGAACGACGACACGGGCATTTCCGAAGACCCCGACGTGCGCTTTGAAGTTGCCAAGAAGATCGTTCAGCGCGCAGCTGACTACGGCATTCCGGCCCACGACATCGTTGTGGACCCGTTGGTAATGCCGATCGGCGCGATGGCTACTGCCGGCCAGCAGGTCTTTGCCCTGGTACGCCGCCTGCGCGAGGAGCTGGGCGTGAACACCACCTGCGGTGCGTCCAACATCTCGTTCGGTCTGCCGAACCGTCACGGCATCAACAACGCCTTCCTGCCGATGGCGATGGGCGCGGGCATGACGTCAGCCATCATGAACCCGGTGGCGCTGCCGGTGACGCAGAAGAAGATTGCCGAGAAAAAGGCCGAGGTTGCGGCGGCGGGCATCATCCTGCCCGACGGCATGGACGACGAAACTTTCGTTCAGATGTTCGGTCTGGGTTCGACCAAGCCGCGCGCCGGCAAGGAAATGGAGGCCATCCGCGCCGCCAACCTGCTGACCAACAATGACCCGCATGGCGGCGAGTGGATCAAGTTCAACAAACCGGCCGATGCTGCAGGCGCCGAAGGCGAGAGTGCACGCGGCCGCCGGGGCGGTGCTCGACGTCGCCGGGCCTGAGCAGGCTGCTTTGTCAACGGGCCGGGCAATCTGCCCGGCCTTTTTGTTTGCCGCGCTGGTCGAAGCATCTTGAATTCGGCGAAGGACGGGTGATATTCAGCACCGAGCGGCGGGTATGATGTAATGGTAGCCTGTCAGCTTCCCAAGCTGAACGTGCGGGTTCGATTCCCGCTACCCGCTCCAAAACACTTTGATATTGGCCCGCTTGAAGCTCAAAAGCTGAGGTGGACTGGGGCCATTTCGCGCCAAAATCCCGCCACAAAAAAGCCTAAATGAACGAATTCTCGCGTTATACGGGAAATCCTTTTCGTTTGTGGGGAGGTTTGCCAGATGCGGGCTCGCTACGATTTGAACTGACGGGGGAACCCTCGTTCCTGTGCGAAATTCGCACATTAATGAGTACAAACTGGAGTTCAAATCATGTCGAAGGCAATTCGTAGTCTTTTTATTCGTCTGCGCCGTGACGAGCGTGGCGCCACTCTTGTCGAATACGGTATCGCACTGTTCATCGCGATCGCTGTTGGCGGGACCCTGCTGACCGGTCTGGGCGGCACAACCAACACCAACTTCAATGACGCCAACACGGCTGCAACACGGCCGTAATCCTGCTGTTTTAGCCTGAAAAGCAACTGGTTTTCCGCCGCGAAGACGGCGGGAATCCAGAACCAGCCCAGTCTCGGCATTCGGCGTCCCGCGTGACGCAGTTTGGGCCTAGAACTGGCTCCACGTTTTCAGAATGACCGGCCCGGCTATTTGGAGGGACCTATGCGATTGAAATCCTTGATGATGACTATTCTTGGCGTGGGTCTGGCGGGTGGCGCCGTGATGATTGCGCAGGAGCAGCTGAGACGCAGCCAGGCCGCCGCTGATCCGACGATCGTTCGCGTGGTCGCCGCAGCAGAAGAGATCCCGTTCGGATCTCCGATTGAAGGTCACAAGTTGACCGCCATCGACTGGCCGGCGGATTCTGTGCCGGCAGGGGTATTTACAAGTTTCGAAGATGTTCTGCCCACAGCAGGTGCCGATCCGCGGCGCGCCAAGCGCGCGTTGGCGCAGGGTGAAATCCTGTTGGCGTCAAAGGTTTCTGACTTCGGTGAGAAGGTCACCATCGTTCAGACCTTGGGCGAGAACAATCGTGCAATGGCCATCAATGTGGATGCGCAGACCGGTGTTGGCGGGTTCGTCACACCAGGTGACTTTGTTGATATCGTGCTGACGCAGGGCAAGAACGAGTCGCTGCGGGCGGTAACGATCCTGCAAAATATCCGTGTCATTGGTGTTGATCAGACGGCTGATGAAGATGTCGACCAGCCCGGGATTGCCCGAACGGTGACTGTCGAAGTCACTCCGGACCAGGGACAGCGGTTGGCATTGGCTCAGAAGGCCGGGCAACTCAGCCTGTCGCTTCGGTCGCTGCAAATCCAGGAAGACAAGCCATTGGAGGCCATCCGCCTCAGCGACATTCTGCTTGAAAAGTCGCCGGTTGCCGAGGGCGCGCCCAAGCCGATCGTGAAGGTGCGTCGGGGCACCACGGACGTCCAGGAAGTTCCTGTTGCCGGCAACCCCTCGAATGCAACCGTGTCCAACTGATCGCTCTCGAGGTCTGTTCATGCCCACGCTGCGCAACATAAAGGACGACGAACAGGGGACCATTCTGGTTTTCGTCGGAATTTGCATGACCGTGATCGTTGGCATGGCGGCGCTGACCTTTGATCTTGGGCGACTGGCTTCTACGCAGACCGACCTGCAGGCTTATACCGATCACGTGGCTCTGGCCGCCGCCGGAGAACTGGATGGCGGTAGTGATGCGATCACACGCGCCACGGCCGCTGCAGCCGGAATGATCGAAGACTCCCAGTTCTTTGCCGAGGGCAGCCAAGATCTGGGGACGGCCGCAGATTATTCGCTGCGGTTTCTGTCGGGACTGCCCGATCCTGCCGCCGATCCGGATGACAATGATCCAGTCGATGGGTTTGTGACGACCGATCCCGCTCTGGCCGTTCTGGTTGAGGTGACCGCGACCCCTAGAACCGTTTTCCTTCCGTTCGGTCGGGCGCTCGCTGACTTGTTGGGCGTCACGCGTCCGGATGAGGATGTCGAGGCTGTCGCGATTGCGGGTTACACCCAATATGCCTGTGATGTGACGCCGTTGATGTTCTGCATCCCTCCCGGCTGGACGGCGAATGCAAACAAAGGGTCAACCATCAAGTTGCGCACTGGAGGTAACGGTGCCGCTTGGGGGCCGGGGAATTTTGGTTTCCTCGACCCGACGGACATCGGCATAAACCCCAACGGTCCTTGCGCGGGGCAGACCGGATCAAAACTCTATATCTGCCTGATCGCGGCGCATGGAAACCTGACGCAATGCGTGTCTCAGCGCGGGGTCGATACCGAACCCGGTCAGCGCAATGGCATTGGCAGCGCAATCTACAATTCACGGTTCGATATTTTCCACTCGACGATGAGCAACCTCAAGAATGATGAAGATTATGCGCCCGGACCGCAGGTCATCGCGGGCTGGGAAAACTCTGGCGGAAGCTGTCTGAAGAACAATCCCGAGGTTTCGACCGACTCGATGCCGTTTCCGCCCGACGATTGCTTTGCCGCCGGCACCTGCGCGCATGGCGGCCGTTTTGGAAACGGTGTCTGGACCTCCGGCAAAGCGGCTTATTTGGACATGAACTATGGCGACGGTCCGGCCAATGATCTGACGCCGCACCCGCTGGGTAACCCGACGGGTAATACGCGATACGAAATGTATCTCGACGAGATCGCCAGGGCTGGTACGGGTGATGTGCTGTTCGGGCGCAGCGAGTCCGGCCGCCCGCAATGCGCGAGCACAACGCTGGACGACCCTGACCGCCGCACATTTATCGCAGCCGCCATAAACTGCGGTGCCAATCCGGTCGCGGGACGCGCGGAGAACGTTCCGGTGCAGGAGTTTGTAAAGGTTTTCCTGATCCAGCCGCTCGAAGAATCCTCGGGGACTGATTTTGACATCTATGTCGAGGTGGTCGAGCAGGTCGGCGGTGGAGTAGGTGGCAGCAGCGATGATGGCATTTTTCGCGATGTCGTGAGGTTGTATCGATGACTCGGCTCGTTCGACATATCCGACGGTTGCGGTCGTGCGAGGCCGGCGCCCCGATGGTCGAGTTCGGGATCGTACTTCCGTTGATCCTGCTGTTCTTTGCCGTGATCATCGAAGGTGGGCGTATCACTTGGATTCATCAGGCAACGTCGGCCGGTGTGCGTGACGCCTCGCGTATGATCGCGCGGATCGCGCCGTTGGACTTGTGCGCAGCGGGCGGAGTCGGCAGCTATGACGCTCTGGCCACGGACATCGTCCAGAACCAGTTGGGCGGTTCGTCGATCATGCCGCATGGCACAACCGTCATCGACGTCACGCCGCGCTGTATCTCGCGGGCTGGCGTGTACCGGATCAATCCGACTTCGGTGGTCGAGGTCACGGCTCAGATCCGGATCGAGTACCTGTTTGGAAATGTTTTCAGCCTTTTCGGGGCAGCGCTGGGGCCTCTCGACACCGAGATCTCGGACCAGAGCCGGGTGTTTGGGGTATGACGGGTAATCTGCATATGCTGCGCGCTTTCTGGCGCCGTGAACATGGATCGGCACTGGTCGAGCTGGGCATGGTCGTTCCGTTGTTCCTGGTGCTCGTGTTTGGAATTCTCGAGTACGGACGGCTCTACTGGTCCACGACGATGGCGCAGAAAGCGATGCAAAAAGCCTCACGGCTTGCCACGGTCGGGCCGCCCCTGTGTGGCGCGATGCCGGCCACGCACACGCTGGCCGGTGGCGCCCCCGCAACAACCAAGTTCGGCGCGCTGTGCCGCAGTGGCAGCATCTGCGCCACTCCGAACCTGCCGGCGCCGTGTCAGCTTGACGCATCAACCGCCTATGGCAGCCGGATCTGGGACGAGATCGAAATGCTGCTGCCGCCCGGAGCCACCGCGGCAAATGTGCAAATCACCTATTCGCACGATCCTCGTCTTGGTTTTCTTGGTGGACCCTATACGCCGGTAGTTACAGCCGAACTGGTAAACCTGGACTACGATTTCGCGCTGCCAATTGGGCCGCTGGTCGCCCTTGCTGCTGGCAACCCTGCCATATCCGCCAGCAGCCCCAACACCATTTCAATCCCAACGATGAGCACATCCGTCCCGGCCGAGGATCTTGCCATCGGTGCCGTTGAGTAAGGAGAAGAGTCATGAGTGCCAAGCAGATTTCAGTGCTGTTGATTTCACCGGACGAAGAGATTTTCGCGGCAATCGAAACCTCGTTGGAGGGGCTGAGCAATTGCCGTTTTACGGGCCGCAAGGACACTGTCGCGCGGGTCAACGGGACGGCTGTTGCATTGTCAGCGCGTCATGACGTGGTTCTGTTCGATGTGGATGACAGTTCGCCCGAGCTGTTGCAGACCGCACAGCAAATTTGTGACGCGCGCATGCCCAATGCGATCATTATCGCGCTGGCGTCCGAAGATCTGCCGCTGGAGAAAGCCCGACAGCTCAAAAAGCTTGGAGTTGATGACGTGCTGCCGCGCAATGCAATCCATGAGGAGATCATTCCGCAGGTGGATGCGATCCGTGCCCGGCGGCAGGCGCAGCTTCCCGCCGTTTGGGGTGGACAAGCCACACTTGGCAAGTTGATCGCGGTTGGCAAATCTCGTGGTGGCGTCGGATCGTCCTTGGTTGCGGCCAATATGGCGAACGAGCTTCAATCCAAGGCCGGATTCCTGAAAAAGACGGCGTCGAACTCGGTTGCGCTGGTGGATCTGGACTTTCAGTTCGGCTCGATTGCGGCCCTGATGGATGTCGCCGAAAGCGACGCGATGTGGCGTATGGCCATGGAAGGCAGCATTCCCGACAGTGCCTTTTTGGAACAGGCGATGGTCAAGTCGCCCTGCGGGGTCGATATCCTGGCGGCTCCGTCGCGCTATGGTCCGTTGACTGCAATCAAGGAAGAGCAGATTTCGGCCATTCTGGATTCCCTGAAACGTACCCATGACTACGTCGTGGTAGATTTGCCGCGGGCGCTGGTGGAATGGATTACGCCCGTCCTGACGCAAGCGGACCGCCTATATTTGGTGACGGACGTTGCCGTTCCGTCCGTTCGCTCGGCCCGCAAGCTGATGGATTTCTACCAAGCGGAAAACCCAGCGCTGGAAATTCAACTGGTCGCCAACCTTGAAAAGAAACCCATCATTCCGGCGGCGCACCACAGAGCGGCGGCAAAACTCCTTGAAAAGGACTTTGCATTTTGGGTGCCGCGCGACGAGCGCACGGTACGCGAGTCGGTCGATCGGGGCGTGCCGTTAGAGGATGTTTCATCCCGTGCACCGATGACACGCGCAATCCGAAAGCTGGCGCACGAGACATGCCTGTCATTGCCGCCTCGGGTCGGCCAGAACTGAGCCAGACTGTTTCGGAATAGTTAAATATTTGCAGAAGGTTAAGTAGATGTTTCGAGAATTCGACCGACCAGGCCAGGAAAAACCGGACGCTTCGAAAGTTGTGCCGTTGGACACCAAGCAGTTTGCTCAGATCGGCAAGCCGGTTCATGGCTCCGGCGATGACCTCGTATTGATGCATGACATCCAGAACGATCGGATAGATCTGAAGGCGCGACTGCATAACTCCTTGCTGGACAAGCTGAACCTCGCCGTTATCGAAAAGGTCGAGGAAGAAACGCTGCGGGGCGAAATTGGGCGACATGTCACCGAACTGCTGCGCGCCGAAGGCCGTGCGATGCGCAGCGAGGAGGTCAAGCAGCTTGTCGAAGAGCTGATGCACGAAGTGCTTGGACTGGGTCCGCTGGAACCGTTGTTGGCCGACCCCACGATCAACGATATCCTCGTGAACGGCCACACGCAGATTTTTGTCGAGCGCTCCGGCATCCTCGAAAAGACATCGGCACGCTTCCGGGACGAACGTCATCTGCTGCGGATCATCGACAAGATCGTCAGCCGGATTGGTCGCCGTATTGATGAACGGCAACCGTGGGTGGATGCGCGGTTGGAAGATGGCAGCCGCGTCAACGCGATCATTCGGCCCTGCGCACTGGACGGGCCGGCGCTTTCCATTCGAAAATTCTCGCGGGTTCCGCTGACGATGGAACGCCTGATCAAAAACGAGGCCTTGAACGAAAGCGCGGCCAAACTGCTGCGGGGATTGGTTGAAGCCAAGATGAACGTGCTGATCTCGGGCGGAACCGGATCGGGCAAGACCACGATGCTGAATGCATTGTCGTCGTATATCAGCCCTCGGGAGCGGATCGTCACGATTGAAGACGCGGCCGAACTTCAGCTTCAGCAGGAACATGTCTTGCGCATGGAAACGCGGCCTGCTGGCCTCGACGGTACTGGCGCCGTTGCCCAACGAGACCTTGTGCGAAACGCGCTGCGGATGCGTCCGGATCGGATCATCATCGGCGAGGTGCGCGGCTCCGAAGCATTCGATATGTTGCAGGCGATGAATACCGGCCATGACGGGTCGATGACGACGGTACACGCCAACAGCCCACGCGATGCACTTTCCCGGGTCGAGCAGATGGTGCAAATGGGCGGGCTGGAGCTGCCGCATGCAGCAATCCGCGCGACTATCGCTTCGGCAATTCACTTTGTTCTGCAATTGAACCGCCTGTCTGATGGTACCCGCCGTGTCACCTCGATTGCCGAGATCACCGGCATGGAGGGCGATATCGTGACCATGCAGGACATCTTCGTCTTCAAACGTGAAGGCAAGGACGAGGCCGGCAACATCCTTGGGCGCTTCATGCCGACCGGTATCCGACCGAAATCCAGCGATGCGCTGGCGGCGGCGGGTGTCGACCTTTCATCGATCAAGTTCAACTGAGGGACCCGGCCATGTTGGAAGATCTCAGATCCTTCTTTTCGACGCACAGCATAGACTCGTTGATCGGACCAGAGATGGAAGTGGGCGGTTACGATGTCCGCTTTGTCCTGTCACTCTTGATATTCCTCGGCGCACTGATTGCCTTCGAAGGGGTCCGTCAGCTTTTGAAGCGCGGAGAAAACCGGGAAGAGGCGATAAACCGGCGCATCCAGATGCTGAACCAGGGAAAGACTGGCGAGGACGTTCTGGAATTGCTCAAGCCGCGGGAGAGCAAACCACTCATGAAGTCGTTTCCGCTGGTCGGCGACTTGCCGGGTGCCCTTGCGGCATCGGGCCTGAACATGGTGCCGGAAATGTTCCTGTTGGGTTGTGGGGGTGCTTTTCTGGTTTCGGCGACAGGAGGCTCATTGGTGGCCAACCCACTGACGGTAATACCCGTGAGCGCTGTGTGCTTCCTGTTGGCTCCGTTGGTCTACCTTGGCGCCAACCTCAGACGGCGCAAGGCTGCGCTGATCAAGCAGTTGCCGGATGCGTTGGACCTGATGTCGCGTGGGTTGAAGGTCGGACATCCGTTGAACACGACCTTGCAGAGCGTGGCAAACGAAATGCCCGATCCGATCGGAACTGAATTCGGTCTGGTCGTGGACCAAGTCGCTTACGGAGAAGAGTTAACGACCGCCATTCGCAACATGGCAGACCGAGTAGATGAAGAGGATATCCAGTACCTCTCGGTCGCGCTGACGATGCAGCACGGCACTGGCGGCGATCTGGCCGGCATTCTGCGGACATTGGCGCGCGTCATCCGTGCCCGAATGTCCTTGCGGCGCAAGATCAAGGCCATTTCTGCCGAGGGTCGGATGACCGCCTATATCCTGTCGTTCATTCCTGTCGGGATTGCCCTCGTGATGACGGTCATGACGCCGGACTATTACGGAAGCGTGGTGCAATACCCGATTTTCTGGCCCGTCATGAGCGTCATTTCTGCGGCCATCGTTCTGAATGCCATCGTTTTGTTCAAGCTTGTCAATTTCCGGATCTGAGGGAGGGTTGTCGAAATGGAAATCGTGAACTCGGTACTCGACACTGGTCTTTTTTCCCAACTCATGATCTTGGGCTTTGTTGCCGCCGGCGCGATCGTTGCGTTCTTTGGGATATCATCGTCGCTCGGCGATCGGTCTACAGCGGCCGAACGGATGCTTCCCAAACGAACAAGGGGCCAGAGCCTTGCACGTCTTGTGCCGGAAAAGGTGGAGGGCGATACACCGACCGGGCTGAGCGCCGCACTTATACCCAGTGATGCAAGTGTCAGGTTCGAAGTTGGCCAAGTGCTTGCGCGCTCGGGGTTTCGCGGCCGGAATGCAATCGCCAATTTCTATCTGATCCGTTTGGGCTTGGCGACGTTTCTGCCGCTTGTCTTTCTCGTCCTCATGTCGTGGCAGCCTTCGTCCAATATCGGCGCCACGATCAACGATTATGTGTCTGGCCTGAATTCATTTCAGATATTGCGGAACCTTGGTATCCTCTGCGGCATCGGGTTCTTCATCCCCCAACTTTGGATGAGCGCCCGGATCAAGGAGCGTAAACGTCGGATGGAAAACGCGTTCCCGAACATGCTGGACTTGCTCCAGATTGGGATCGAGGCGGGAATGGGCTTTGACCAGGCGCTTCTCAAAGTTGCAGTGGAAATGCAGACTGTATCGCCCGAAATGTCCGAGGAAATTCTAATTGCCCTGAGCGAGATTCAGGCCGGGCGCGACCGTGAAGTCGCGTTGATGAGAATGGCGCGCCGGACGGGCATCGACGAAATGAGTTCGTTCGTGAGCGTCGTCCTCCAGTCGTCCCGGTTCGGTGTCCCGTTGTCGGCTGCCTTGACTACGTATTCCGAAGAAATGCGCGAACTGAGAGAGCTTCGCGCGCAGGAAAAAGCCAACAAGTTGCCGGTGCAGATGTCCGCCGTCATGGCGAGCCTGATGTTGCCCTCGATCGCTGGGCTGATCCTTGCACCGATCATCATTCGATACGTCGAAACCTTCGTGAAATGACGCTGTTTTTGTAGGTGCGGCGCTCCCGGGTCTGCACGAGGTCAACTGTGCGTCCCCGACTTGGGTTGCGCTCTTTCAGGCGCCGTAAAGCAGCATCGACCAGCCGGCCAGGATCAGGCCTGAAAGGCCTATGGCAATCCCAAGGGGAAACTCGCGTCCGCTGAGCGTTGCTGCAAGCTTTCCTGTCGGTTGTCGGACGAACAGGCGCAGCAGGGTCAAGCTGGTCAGTCCAAACGCCATCGCGGCAGATAACAGCAGCATGTATGTCGAAAGGGCTTGGGTCGGTATCGCCAGAAAAACCACCGGTAGCATTTTGGCATCTCCGCCCCCAAGCCAACCGGCGGCGAAAAGGGCAAAACAGATCCCAAAGCAAAGCCCGGCGGCGATCAATCGCAATCCAACTTCATGCAAGCCGAGGGCAGGGGACCCGACCAGAAACAGGGTAACCCCTATCAGGCAATACAGGTTCGGTATCCGGTATTCGGTTAGGTCCGTCCACGCCACCGCCACAAACAGCGGCACCATCAACCACAGAGGTACCCAGATATGCCAAGGCAGATCGATCATCATGCGCGTGCCTGATTGTGTCTGCCGTGCAAGGCTTCGCGTTCTTCGATCGAAACCAGCCGTCTGGCCAACATGTGGAAGTTCTCCATTCCTGTCTTGCCGTAGATATGCTTGAGATGCGTTCTCACAGTCGCGGGACCAATCTCGAGCTCGGATCCAATGGACTGTTGCGACAGTCCCCGGGAAATCAGAACGCAGACCCGCCATTCGGCCCGTGTCAGGCCCGCTGGGTTTTCGAGGCTCATCAGCGGCGCGTCATTCACCGCCCTTTGGATGGTCGTTACGGATTGGCGGGAAATTGCTTCGGTAATCAGACCGGCGCGTCTGTTGCGGTAGATTTCGGAAATTTCGGGTGCAACTGTCTCTATCGCTTCGCGCCAGCCGGGTTCGAGACCTTTGGCGAAATGCAGCTCCAGAAAATCGATTTCGCAGCCTTGGTTGTCGAGACAGACGAACAGGATATCGTGCAGCTTGCGGTGCGAGATCCAGTCCAGAACAACGGCAGAAAGCTCGTTTACGGGTTTCCCATGATCCTTGAGGCTGAAGACGACGCCTTTCTTTGGCTTGCTCGCAAACGGACCAATCACGTCATTCGTGAAGGAAAGGAAAAGCGGCCGACTTATTGTCTGGTCACGGGTATCTGCGCGCGCAGCTATTCGGCTGCCAACTTTATTGAGCCAGACACGGCTGAGGGTACCGCAATCGGCTCCAAACGCGTTGACAACTTCGGTCAACGCAGCGTCCAGAACCACTCCGCCCTGGCTCCATTGAATGAAATTGATCAATGCGCGTGTGTGTTGCGTGTTCGGTAGCCACGCACCTGCACGGCCCATCCCCCTGTCCATATAGCACCAACTGGTAAACGTCTTACTCACTAAAGCGAGCCGGTTCAGCGGCTTCTGTAGATTTGAATTACTCTGCCCAATACATTCATATTTTACGATTTTTACGCAAAAATCACCAAGAATCTTATTAAGTTTCCGGATGTGGAGAAAAACACACGTAAAACGCAGACAATTCGGCCCAAAAGGCTGCAAAGAGCAGGCGGTCAGAAACAATGGCTGTCAGCGGGTATGATTGGTCAAGGGCGACACGCTCTGGTGTGTCAGGAGGGCTTGCGGGCCTGAAAGACGTTGATGACCGCCGGGATGCCAAACCCATCTGCCGTTTGAAAACTCGAAAACTCTTGGGCCACGGCGCTCTGGATTTTTCGTTCGTCGGTCTCATCGCCTTCAAAATGCGCTATCACGCGCGCGGCCGGCCCGACCCGGGTGCATAGCTCGGCGGTGGCCTCCACCGATCCAAGGCCCGGCAGTCGGAGGCTTACTGGGTTGGCGAAGATGTCATCCAAACCTGCCGTTTCCATCATCCCGGTCACTTGATCGATATCATGAAAGGCCAGTGGCCCGGGTGCGAACCGACCGTATTTTGGCGGTTGGCCCAGATGCGCTGTGGCGGCCATGTGGGGAATCCTGAACCAGGGATTGTCCGCCAGCGGTCCCCACGCGGCAAAGGTCATCCGTCCGCTGGGGGCCAGAGCCTTGGCGATGTTGGCGAACGCCGCAACCGAATCCTGAAAGAACATCACACCGAAGCGCGATATCGCAGCGTCGAACGCGCCCACGGGGAACGGGGCGACCTGAGCGTCGACGCATTGGAAATCGACGTTTTCAACACCTGCGGACAAGGCCCTTTCCCGCGCTCGATTGAGGAACGGCTCAGAAATGTCGCCGCCAAGAACATGGCCCTGCGGTCCGACACGCTGGGCGGCCGCGATGGTGCTGGCGCCGGTCCCGCAGCCGATGTCCAGCACGCGCATTCCAGAATCCAGCTCGGCCTGTTCCAGAACGAGGTCCAGAACCGGGGCCAGCATGTGATCCAGTTTGTCCTCAAAAGTCAGCCACTTGGTGCCGGATTCGGAGTTGCCCCAGTACTCAGCCTGATCTTCGTTTGCTGTTTGCATGGGGGTCCTCCGCAGTTTTTCGGACTATGCCTTTCTGCGGCGGCGGCGGCCAGTTTTTTCCGCGTCGCCGCCGGTGTTGAAGGACGGGGCGGGCAGGGTGACGATCTTGGCCAGTTCCGGGAACGGATCAGTCTTGTGCGGGATCGCGTTGGCGGCGACGAAATGCTCTTGAAATTTCGGCTCGATCGCGGTTTCGACCTTGGTGATCTCGCGTACCACACGTTCGATCTCGCCCCGGGCGGCGATGTTGCACAGCGCGATGCGTGCGCCGGTGCCGGCGGCGTTGCCCGCGCTTTGGACCTTGTCCAGCGGCGCGTCGGGGATCATGCCCAGAACCATCGCATGTTTGGTCGAGATATGGGCGCCGAACGCCCCGGCCAGCACCACGCGATCCACCTTGTCCACGCCCATCTCATCCATCAGCAGCCGCGCCCCGGCATAGAGCGCGGATTTCGCCAGCTGGATCGCCCGGATGTCGCCTTGGGTCACGGTGATGCGCGGGCCGCCCTCGGCGCTGGCGTCATGGATCAGGTAGGAATGAGTGCGGCCCTCGGGGATGCAGCGGCTGGTGCCGGTCTGCTCGGCCGAGCCGATCAGGCCGCTGTCGTCCAGCAGGCCGGCCATGCGCAGTTCGGCCACCGCCTCGATGATGCCCGACCCGCAGATGCCGGTGATGCCGGTGGTGGCGATGTCGGCCTCGAATCCGTCTTCGTCCGACCACTTGTCCGAGCCGATCACCCGGAAACGGGGTTCTTTGGTCACCGGGTCGATCTGAATGCGCTCGATCGCGCCCGGGGCTGCGCGCTGGCCCGAACTGATCTGCGCACCTTCGAAGGCCGGTCCGGTGGGCGAGGAACAGGCCAGCACGCGGGTCGTGTTGCCCAGCAGGATCTCGGCGTTGGTGCCGACGTCCACGATCAAAACCAGGTCCTGCGACTTGCCCGGCTCTTCGCTTAGCGCCACGGCGGCGCAGTCGGCTCCCACATGGCCCGCGATGCAGGGCAGGATGTAGACCTGCGCGCGCGGGTTCATCGTGGTCAGATCCATCTCGCGCGCGGGCAGCGAGACGCTTTCCGACGTGGCCAGCGCAAACGGCGCCTGGCCCAGTTCGACCGGGTCCAGGCCCAACAGCAGGTGGTGCATGACCGGGTTGCAGACGAACACGGTTTCCACGATCAGGGCCGGGTCGATCCCGGCCTCGTCGGCGATCGAGGTGACCAGATCGTTGATCGCCTCGCGTACGGCCCGGGTCATCTCCCGGTCACCGCCGTGGTTCATCATCGCGTACGAGACGCGGCTCATGAGGTCTTCGCCGAACCGGATCTGCGGGTTCATCAGGCCGGACGAGGCCTTGACCTCGCCGGTTTCCAGATCGGTCAGATGCGCGGCAATGGTGGTCGAGCCCAAATCGATGGCCAGCCCGTATAGCCCGTTTTCGTGCAGGCCGGGCCAGATTTCGACGATGCGCGCCACGCTGTCCTTGTGGCCCTTGTGCAGGGCGACCGTGACCTCCCACTTGCCTTTGCGCAGGGTCGGCTGCAGTTTGGACAAAAGCGACAGGTCGGCGGTGACGGCGTCGATCTGCCACTGCTCGCGCAGGGCGCGCTCCAGACGTTCCAGATCGCCGGTGGGCGAGTGCATATCGGGTTCTTCGACCACCACGAAATAAAGGCGCGTGGCCGGGTCCATGGTGATGGCGCGCGCGGCGGCGGCCTTGCGCACCACCTGGCGGTGCACCTGGCTTTCAGGCGGGACGTCGATCACCACGTCGCCCTGAACGGTGGCCTGGCAGCCCAGACGCCGGCCCGGTTTCAGACCGCGTTTGTCGTCATAGCGCTGCTCAACCGCGTTCCATTCGCTCAGCGCGTCTTCGCGGACCGTGACGCCGTGTTTGGGAAACTCGCCATAGCTGGGCGTGATCTGGCATTTCGAGCAGATCCCGCGCCCACCGCAGACCGAATCCAGATCGACCCCCAGTTGCCGGGCCGCCGTCAGGATCGGAGTGCCAACGGGGAAATGTCCGCGTTTGCCCGAAGGGGTAAAGACGACAAGGGGATCGGTGGTCATGACGGATGCCTTTTTGGTGTTCGCGCGTATGGCGGCAAGATATGGGTTTCGCGGCAAAGGGAAAGGCCAATCCGCGGCAGGTTTTGCGCGGCTTGCGTCGTTTTCCGCGCCATCACGGCGGTTTGTGGGCGAACAAGTTGGGGCAGGGGCTTTTCCTTTGGTCGAAACCATGCAATAGGGTCACCGCCAAACGGGGTTTTGCATGGGGTTAGCAGATGCAGATTCGTGAGGCACTCACCTTTGATGACGTTCTTTTGGTTCCGGCGGCCTCGTCGGTGCTGCCGGCAACGGCGGACACGTCCACGCGCGTGACGCGCGCGATCACCATGAACATACCGCTGCTCAGCTCGGCCATGGACACGGTGACCGAGGCGCGGATGGCCATCGCAATGGCGCAGGCCGGGGGCATCGGGGTCATCCACAAGAACCTGACCGTCGAGGAGCAATCGCGTGAGGTGCGCCGGGTCAAACGCTTCGAATCCGGCATCGTCTACAACCCCGTCACCCTGCGCGCCAATCAAACGCTGGCCGATGCCAAGGCCCTGGTTGAACGCTACAACTTCACGGGGTTCCCGGTGGTGGATGACGACGGCCGCGTCGTGGGCATCGTGACCAACCGCGACATGCGTTTTGCCACGTCGGACGACCAGCCGATCCGCGCGATGATGACCACGGATAATCTGGCGATGCTGCAGGAGCCGGCCGACCTGGAAGAGGCAAAGAGCCTGATGAAGGCTCGCCGGATTGAAAAGCTGCTGGTCGTCGACGGATCGGGCAAACTGACCGGTCTGCTGACCTTGAAGGATACGGAACAAGCGGTGCTGAACCCCACGGCCTGCAAAGACCATCTGGGTCGGCTGCGGGTTGCGGCGGCCACGTCGGTTGGCGATGCCGGCTTTGAACGATCCGAGCAATTGGTCGACTCTGGCGTCGACATCATCGTGGTCGACACGGCGCACGGCCATTCCCAAGGGGTGCTGGACGCGGTGAAGCGGATCAAGGCCCTGTCGAACGAAGTGCAGATCATCGCGGGCAACGTCGCAACGGGCGACGCAACCAAGGCCCTGATCGACGCTGGCGCCGATGCGGTCAAGGTCGGGATCGGGCCGGGCTCGATCTGCACCACGCGCATGGTGGCCGGTGTCGGCGTGCCCCAGTTGACGGCAATCATGGATTGCTCGGCTGCGGCTGGCGACGTGCCGGTCATCGCCGATGGTGGTATCAAGTTTTCGGGCGATTTCGCCAAGGCCATCGCGGCGGGGGCGTCCTGCGCCATGGTCGGCTCGATGATCGCCGGCACCGATGAAAGCCCGGGCGAGGTCATTCTGTACCAGGGCCGCTCTTTCAAATCCTACCGCGGCATGGGCAGCTTGGGCGCGATGGCGCGCGGCTCAGCCGATCGTTATTTCCAGAAGGACGCCGCGAATGACAAGCTGGTGCCCGAGGGGATCGAGGGACAGGTGCCCTACAAGGGCTCGGCCAGCGCCGTTGTTCACCAACTGGTCGGCGGTCTGCGTGCGGCCATGGGCTATACCGGCTGCGCGACCGTTGATGAAATGCGCCGCAATTGTCAGTTCGTGAAGATTACCGGAGCGGGTCTGAAGGAAAGCCACGTGCATGACGTACAAATCACACGCGAAAGCCCAAACTATCGCGTGATGTGACGGTTTCCGTCGGACTCAGGACCTCGACATGACCCCAGGCGCGCGCGTTCAGGCCGCTATCGAAATCCTAGACGATTTTCTGGGCGGAACTCCCGCCGAGAAAGCGTTGACGGGCTGGGCGCGGCGCAGCCGTTTTGCCGGATCGAAGGACAGGGCAGCGATCCGCGACCATGTCTTTGACGCGCTTCGGCATCTTCGGTCTTACGCTGCGATCGGCGGCGCAAGGACGGGGCGAGGCCTGATGTTGGGCGCTCTGCGGTCGCAGGGTCAGGACCCGGGCGATCTGTTCACCGGAGATCGTCACGCCCCAGACCACGTCACGGCGGACGAGGTCGGTCGCCTATTCGAAACGGAAGCCGAGCAGTTTGACATTCCCGAGTGGCTTTGGCCGGTTTTCGAGCGGTCGCTTGGTGAAAATGCCAGAGAGGCCGCCGCCGCGCTGCAATCGCGCGCTCCGGTTCACCTGCGGGTCAATTTGGCCCGCACGAGCTTGCAAGAGGCGGTGGACGCGCTGACGCGGGAAGGGATTTCCACTGCGCCGCACCCGGCCTGCGAGACAGCGCTTGAAGTTGTCGAAGGTGCCCGGAAGATTTCGCAATCCCAAAGCTATCGTGACGGCTTGGTCGAGTTGCAGGATGCAGCGAGCCAAGCTGTCGTTGCTGCATTGAACCTCAGGCCTGGCATGAGGGTTCTGGACTATTGTGCCGGGGGTGGCGGCAAGGCGCTGGCCATGGCCGCCACCGGCGGTGTCGAAGTCTTCGCCCATGACGCCAACCCCGGGCGCATGCGTGACCTTCCTGATCGAGCGCAACGGGCGGGAGCGCGCATTACCATCCTGTCGACAGATGACTTGGTAAAACACGGCCCGTTTGACGTGGTGCTGACTGACGCTCCCTGTTCCGGGAGCGGCTCGTGGCGGCGCGCACCTGCGGGCAAATGGGCATTGACGCCCGAGCAACTGGCCCAGTTGCCTCAGACACAATTGTCCATTCTGGACGCAGCCGCACCCCTCGTCGGTGATGGTAGTGTATTGGCCTACGCCACCTGTTCGATGCTGGATGTCGAAAACAGAGGCGTCATAGACACGTTCCTGTCGTCGCATCCGGAATGGCAATGCACGTTCAGCCGATTGTGGCAGGTTGTACACGGCACCGACGGCTTCTATTCCGCCCACTTGACGCGACGCTGATACGCTGAAAACAACTTAAAGGAGAATATTCGCCGGATTCCTTAAGCGGATATTAACCCTTTGTGCCACGATATGCCGTGGATTGATTTTGAATTGAGTTGTTGATGACCGAAGTCGCTCAATTTACGCCAAGCTTGACTGGGCGGCACTTTCCGAGCTGGTCGCGGGCCATCTCTCTGGTCGGTGTCGCGCTTTTGTTGGTCATTCTCGCACAGTTCTTTCCGATCTCACCCCAGTTGGTTTCGGGCCTGCTGGCGGTCGGAGGGTCTTTTCTGGCCGTTGGCGCGTTTGTTATGTTGCGCGGATGGTTCTCGTATCGCGTTGACAAACAGGCGCAAACCATTCTCGCGTCGTTTCTAGAAAAAGAGCCCGCCCCGGGATTCATCACGGATGCCAACGGGCGGGTGCTGATCGTGAATTCCGCAGCGCGAGACAGGTTCAACGCCTCGACAGGCGCAAGGCTGGACATGTGTTTGCAGTCCGTTTTCGCCAATCCTGCGGCGATACTGGTTCGGATGCAGTCATTGGCGCAAGTCGAAGGGCGCGCGGCAGAAGACATCGTGACAAAGGGTACGACAATTCCAGTTCTGGCGATCGACCTTGGCGATGATCTGTACCTGTGGCGGATCAAGGCCTCGGGTCGGCAACCCTGGGCGTATGCTTCGCTTCCAATCGTGACGCTCGGGCGAAACGACGTGGTCCTGAACATGAATGCAGCGGCCGAGGCGATGCTCCGAGGCAGCGAAGTGGGCGCGGCCGAGGCTCTGACGCCGGAGGTCATATCCGGTGAAACGGTTCTACGCCTGCCTGCTCAAGAAGGCTCGCGGCGGGTATTCGTGTGCGAGGTTCAAAAAACCAGTGCGGGCCAGGACATAGCGCTGGTCGCGCTTGACGACGCACCTGCAGATCGGTGGACCACGACTTTCGCCGACGTCCCGGTACCCATGATGCACCTTGCTCCGGGCGGAGAGATTCTGGATGCCAATCGATTGGCGCGCAAGCTGATCGGTGATGTTGAATTGGGTCAGACCAATATTGACACGATCCTGAGCGGATTGGGGCATCCCTTGCGGGACTGGCTGCTTCAGGTCGCCGCGTGCGACGGGCCACCACGTTCCGAATTCCTGCGGCTGGGTGGAAAGGACCGAGAGGTTTTCGTTCAACTGACCTTGACCCGCATCGTCAAGAACGGTGAGGTGCGCCTGGTTGCCGTGTTGAACGACGCGACCGAACTCAAGACGCTGGAGGCTCAGTTCGTCCAAGGGCAAAAGATGCAGGCGGTCGGGCAGCTGGCGGGCGGTGTTGCGCATGATTTCAACAATCTGCTGACCGCCATTTCCGGACATTGCGACCTGCTGCTGCTGCGCCATGATCAAAGTGATCCGAACTACGGCGATCTCGTCCAGATAAACCAGAATGCCAACCGGGCCGCTGCGTTGGTCAGCCAGTTGCTGGCCTTTTCCCGAAAACAGACTCTGCGACCCGAAGTGCTGGATCTGCGCGATACCATTTCCGATCTGATCCACTTGTTGAACCGCCTGGTGGGCGAGAAGGTCAAGCTGATCCTCAGTCATGATCCGGTTCTCAAGCCCGTTCGCGCAGACAAGAGGCAGTTGGAACAGGTCATCATGAACCTGGTGGTGAACGCGCGCGATGCGATGCCCGACGGCGGAGAAATCCGTATCGAAACAGAGGTGTTTTCTTTGACCGAGCCGCTGATGCGGGACAGGGCGACCGTTCCGGTGGGTGAATATGTTTCGGTCAAGGTCATCGACAGTGGCGTCGGTATTCCGTCAGACAAGCTGCAGAAGATTTTCGAACCCTTCTACACGACCAAGCGGACAGGCGAGGGGACCGGGCTGGGTTTGTCGACGGTCTATGGCATCGTCAAGCAAACCGGCGGCTTCATCTTTGTGGACAGCACCGAAGGGCGTGGGACCGAGTTCAACGTCATGCTGCCGGTCTGCTTGGCACGGGACACCGAGGTTGCGATCGAACCGCCGGCACAACCGGAACCGAACGCGCATCAAGGCGAAGGTGTCGTTTTGCTGGTCGAGGATGAGGCGCCGGTACGCGCCTTTGCCACCCGGGCCTTGCGCCTCAAGGGCTATACCGTCTTTGAGGTGGGCTCGGCCGAGGACGCGTTGCGCATTCTCGAGGATCAGAACCTGCATGTCGACGTCTTCGTCACGGACGTGGTCATGCCCGGAATGGATGGTCCAACCTGGGTTGCCAAGGCGCTGGAAAGCCGGCCCGATGTTCGGGTGGTCTTCATGTCAGGCTATACCGAAGGCGCGTTTGGGGACGCTGGGCCGGAGATCAGAAACTCGACTTTCCTGCCCAAGCCCTTTTCACTGACACAATTGACCGAGGCGGTGTTTCAGCACCTCAACTAACGCGCCTGCTGATGCAGACGAAACTCGACGGCATGAGCCTTGCGGAATGCATCCAATGTCTGGTCCGAAAGTGTCAGTTCCCGTTTGGGCGATACGTTTTCGCGGGGCAGACTGATCCGGGCGTTCAGCCGATCTTGAAGGAAGTCCAGAATTTCGTCCTGGTGTTCGTAGCGAAAGATATGCGAAGCGCCGGCGCCATTGCTGCGGCTCCGGAAGAATTCAGTTTGGCTTCCGACATCGGCAAACCCGGGACGGGGCGATTGCATATAGGCCTGAACAAACATGTCGAAAGACATGCCGGCGGTCGAATGCGGGTGGCCAGTCAATTCGGTGCGCGTCCTGTACCGGTACCAGCTGCCCAGCCAATCGACGGGTTCGCGGACTACGGCCATGATTTCCATTTCCGTGTCGTACATCTTGCGGAAAATGTTTTGGAAGAAACGGTCATAGCGACGCACCGGCGCATGTTTCAGATCCGGTGGACCCGATACCACGATATCTGCGCGGTCCCGCAACGCGACCTGATAGGCGGTGCTTCCGGTTTTGGGCAGCGACAGAAGCGCAAGGCGTTCCTTGAAGAAGATCAGCATTTCATGTCTTTCCTGCGCCGAAGGCTGTCGTGCCGCATGATTGTCCGCCCCGGCGGCCGAGGTCAATTGCTTCCGCACAAAATCACCAGCCTGTTCAAGTTAAATTTCATCGCAAAGACAGAGCCTTGGGCATGATTGAGCAGTTTCGAGATCAGAATAAACGACTCTTTAACCTCTTCATCGAAGGGTAAGGAATGAAAGTTTTTGTTGAAATGTTCTCTTTTTGATCTCATAAGGAACAAGAGGCGAACAAAGCAGCGATTGCCGCCCGGTGATGGGTGTGACAAAAGGGAAGGCGACAGGACAATGGCGGATCTTCTGACAATGAACGACAAGAAAAACCCCGACAAGCAAAAGGCGCTGGACAGCGCGTTGGCGCAGATCGAGCGGCAGTTCGGCAAGGGCTCGATCATGAAATTGGGCGATGGCGCCCGGCAGGAGATCGAGGCCAGTTCGACCGGGTCACTCGGGCTGGATATCGCCCTTGGCATCGGCGGACTGCCGATGGGTCGGATTGTCGAAATTTACGGCCCGGAAAGCTCGGGCAAGACGACCCTGACCCTGCATTGTATCGCCGAGCAGCAGAAACGCGGCGGCGTCTGTGCATTCGTCGATGCGGAACACGCGCTGGACCCGCAATACGCCCGCAAGCTGGGGGTGGATCTGGACGAACTGTTGATCTCACAGCCCGACACGGGTGAACAGGCGCTGGAAATCACCGATACGCTGGTGCGTTCCGGCGCAGTCAACATGGTTGTGGTGGACTCGGTGGCGGCGCTGACGCCGAAATCCGAGCTGGAAGGCGACATGGGCGACAGCAGCGTGGGCGTGCAGGCCCGGCTGATGAGCCAGGCGATGCGCAAACTGACAGGCTCGATCGCCCGCAGCAACTGCATGGTGATCTTCATCAACCAGATCCGCATGAAGATCGGCGTCATGTTCGGTAGCCCGGAAACCACGACCGGGGGCAACGCCCTGAAATTCTACAGCTCGGTCCGCCTGGACATCCGCCGCATCGGCGCGATCAAGGACCGCGACGAGGTGGTCGGCAACCAGACCCGCGTGAAGGTGGTGAAAAACAAGGTGGCCCCGCCGTTCAAGCAGGTTGAATTCGACATCATGTATGGCGAAGGCATCAGCAAGATGGGCGAACTGCTGGATCTTGGCGTCAAAGCCGGAGTGGTCGAAAAATCCGGCTCGTGGTTCAGCTATGGGGATGAGCGGATTGGGCAGGGGCGCGAGAACGCCAAGCAATACCTGCGGGACAACAGTCGGGTTGCGCTGGAAATCGAGGACAAGATCCGTGCCGCGCACGGGCTTGATTTCGACATGCCGCCTGCGGCGGATGAGGATGATATCCTCGAAGCCTGATCGGAAGATCAGAGAGAACACTGGCAAGGTGAGCCTTCGGGTTCACCTTGTTTCGTTTGCACTGCAGCAATCCTGTGGACTATCGGCGGGCAGGGGGCTAAACCGTCGCGATAGATCATGAATGCGCGCTGAGAGAGCCCAATGCCCACGCTGAACGATATCCGCTCAACCTTTCTGAACTACTTTGCCAAACAAGGGCACGAAGTGGTCGCGTCGAGCCCGCTTGTGCCGCGCAACGACCCGACGCTGATGTTCGTCAACTCGGGCATGGTGCAGTTCAAGAACCTGTTCACCGGCCTTGAGACACGCGACTACACACGTGCCACCACGGCGCAGAAATGCGTGCGCGCCGGCGGCAAGCACAACGACCTGGACAATGTCGGTTACACGGCCCGCCACCACACGTTCTTCGAGATGCTGGGCAACTTCTCGTTCGGAGACTATTTCAAATCGGAAGCGATTCCGTTCGCTTGGGAGTTGATCACCAAGGAGTTCGGGATCGACAAGAATCGTCTGCTGACGACCGTCTATCATACCGATGACGAGGCGTTCGAGATATGGAAGAAAGTCGGCGTTCCCGAAGACCGGATCATCCGCATCGCCACCAGCGACAATTTCTGGCAGATGGGCCCGACCGGCCCCTGCGGCCCCTGTACCGAGATCTTCTATGATCACGGCGACCACATCTGGGGCGGACCTCCGGGATCGGCCGAGGAAGACGGTGACCGGTTCATCGAGATCTGGAATATCGTTTTCATGCAGAACGAGCAGTTCGAAGACGGCTCGATGCGTGAACTGGACATGCAGTCGATCGATACCGGCATGGGTCTGGAACGGATCGGCGCGTTGCTGCAGGGCAGCCATGACAACTATGACACCGACCTGTTCAAGACACTGATCGAGGCCTCGGCCGAAGTCACGCATGTGGACCCCTATGGCGATCAGAATGTGCACCATCGGGTAATTGCCGACCACTTGCGGTCGACCTCTTTCCTGATTGCTGACGGGGTCATGCCCTCGAATGATGGTCGCGGATATGTCCTGCGCCGGATCATGCGCCGGGCCATGCGCCATGCGCATCTTCTGGGCGCCAAGGATCCGGTCATGCACAAGCTTGTTCCGACACTGGTTCAATTGATGGGCGCGCAGTATTCCGAGCTGGGTCGTGCTCAGGCTCTGATCGAAGAGACGTTGTTGTTGGAGGAAACCCGGTTCAAGCAGACGCTGGACCGCGGCCTCAAACTGCTGGATGACGAAGTGGCGGGCCTGCCGGACGGGGCGCCACTGCCCGGGGATGCCGCCTTCAAGCTGTATGACACCTATGGGTTCCCGCTTGACCTGACCCAGGATGCCCTGCGCGAAAAAGGTCGGACGGTTGATACCGACGGATTCGACACCGCCATGGCCGAGCAGAAGGCGAAGGCGCGCGCCGCCTGGGCTGGTTCGGGTGAGGCTGCAGATCAGGCAGTCTGGTTCGACATACTGGACGCAAGCGGTGCGACCGATTTCCTGGGCTACGAAACAGAAGTGGCTGAGGGTCAGGTTGTGGCCCTGGTGGTCGACGGTGACCTTGTAGACCGTATCGAGCAGGGCGGATCCGGCTGGGTGGTCGTAAATCAGACACCCTTTTACGGCGAGGCGGGTGGCCAAGTTGGCGATTCCGGCAGCATCCGCCGTCTTGAAGATCGCACCCAGAGCGCGACGGTCGAAGACACCCGGAAGTTCGCGGATGGCAAGGTCTATGCACACAAGATCGTCGTGGACAGCGGTGCGGTAGCCAAAGGTGATACCGTCGAACTAGAAGTCGATCACGCCCGGCGTTCGGCCATTCGAGCGAACCATTCGGCGACGCACCTCCTGCACGAAGCGCTGCGCGAAACGCTTGGCGATCATGTTGCACAGCGCGGATCGTTGAATGCTGCCGACCGTCTGCGGTTTGATTTCAGCCACGCCAAAGCGCTGACACCGGCCGAGCTGCAGACCGTTGAACGCGAGGTGAATGAGTTCATTCGTCAGAACTCGACGGTCGAAACCCGTATCATGACCCCGGACGATGCCCGCGCCTTGGGTGCACAGGCGTTGTTCGGTGAAAAATACGGCGACGAAGTCCGGGTTGTCTCGATGGGCAAGGCCCAGACCGGCAAGGGCCATGACGGCCAAACCTGGTCGATCGAACTGTGTGGCGGTACGCATGTGCGCCAGACTGGTGATATCGGGACCTTTGTCATTCTGGGTGACGGCGCAAGCAGCGCGGGTGTGCGGCGGATCGAAGCTCTGACCGGGGACGCTGCAATGCGGTATTTGACCGAGCGGGATCGGCGCCTTGGCCAGATTGCCGCCGAGTTGAAGGCGCAGCCGGATGATGTCGTCGATCGCATCAAAGCTCTGCTGGACGAGCGCAAGTCGTTGCAGAACGAAGTGGCGCAGTTGCGCCGCGATCTGGCGATGGCCGGTGGAGCCGGTCAAGGCGGCGGCGCTGAGGCCAAAGAGATCAATGGCGTCAAGTTCCTGGCGCAGGCTCTGAATGGGGTGTCGGGCAAGGATCTGCCGGCCCTCATTGATGAGCACAAAGCGCGGCTGGGATCAGGAGCCGTTCTTCTGATCGCCGACACGGGGGGCAAGGCTGCAGTCGCCGCCGGTGTCACAAGTGACCTGACGCAGTCGATATCGGCCGTCGATCTGGTCAAGGCTGCGGTGCAGGAACTGGGCGGCAAGGGCGGCGGCGGGCGTCCCGACATGGCGCAGGGCGGTGGTCGCGACGCCGCCAACGCCGCGGCGGCCATCAAGGCCGCGGAAGAGGTTTTGGGAGGATAAGATGCCAGCACTCTGGATAGCACATGTCACGGTTACTGATGCCGAAGCTTATGGCAAATACGCCGAGCTTGCCGGCCCGGCCATTTCCAAACACGGGGGCACGTTCATCGCCCGTGCAGGGCGCTACGTCCAACTGGAAGGCAAAGAGCGGCCCCGCAATGTCGTAGCCAAGTTCCCGTCGGTTGAAGCCGCCGTCGCCTGTTACAACTCGGCTGAATACCAAGAAGCCCTGAGCCACGCCCGGGGCGCAAGCGAGCGCGAATTGCTGGTCGTCGAAACGACCGAGTGAGAATCAGCCGGAGCCGGTTTTGGATCGGCTCCGGAACCCGCTTTGGATGACGCAACGTCAGACAAAGTTGCGACACCGATCCGGGAATTGGGCCAAAATTGTTCCGGTGATCACGTCCCGCAATAAAATTTACTCATGTTTTCAATTGGTTGAGCCTTTTTGTGGCGGTGAAATTATGACGCTCTACCTCTAATTGTGTCAGGCTTCGCCATTTTCTTGCGCAGAAAAGGTCATATTGAGTTACGAATTTCCGCCGTTTTTTGCCGACAACCTGACCGAGGATTGCCAGAGCCAGTCTGTTAACGGATAGTTTCCAAAAGCAGAATATGGTCCTCAGAAGCGGCAGTCAGTCGAACGTATGGGATCGAGGGACAGGCATGAATCGGGTTTTGGACAGGTTCAACGCAGTGGCAAGTCGCGCAGCCAGAAAGGCCACATTGGCTCTGGGTGTGTTGGGAGTGATCGGCGGTGCCGTTCTTACGACAGGACAAGCCAGCGCTTCAGAGACAGCTTTCATTTCGGGATTTTCGGCTTCGCCACCGCCGTCGGGCGCACGGACACTGTGCCGACAGTATGCGTGGGCCTGTGCGAACAAGAAATCGGTTTCGCTGCCCAGCCATCAGGAGCTGCGACTGGTCAAGCAAATCAATGCCCAGGTCAATGCGACAACGCGTGAGGTCACGGATCAGGTGCAGTACAAGACGCGGGAGCGTTGGGCCCTGCCAACATCGCGCGGCGGTGATTGCGAGGATTTTGCGCTGCTGAAAAAGCGTGACCTAATCAAGGCAGGAATTGATCCCAACAAGCTTTTGCTGGCGACCGTCCTGGACACCCGTCGCGGACCTCACGCGGTTCTGGTTTACCGCTCCAATCAGGGTGATCTCGTACTGGACAACCTGACCAATCGGATCAAACCCTGGTCGGCCACACGCTATTTGTTCCTGCGGATGCAGGACCCGAAACAGCCCCAGCGTTGGGTTGGGATCTACGGGCGAAGCTAAGAAGCAACAGCGAATTTGAGTTTCTTTAAGGCTCCAGCAAAAAAGGGCGATGAATTCATCGCCCTTTGTCATTTGTATGCCAGACTGCCACTCAAACGTGGCATCACGACCAAAGGCGGTTAGTCCTCGTCGTTGTTGGCGTTGTTGCCCTGACCAGGGCTTGCGCCTTCCGATCCATTTCCACCGCCATTATTACCGTTAACGCCGCCGCCGTTACCGTTGCCGCCGCCGTTACCGTTGCCGCCGCCGTTACCGTTGCCGCCGCCGTTACCGTTGCCGCCGCTTGAGCTGCCACCGTCGCCGCCGCCCGAGCCGCCATCACCCGAGCCGCCGCCGTCACCGCCGTCGCCACCGCCCGAGCCGCCATCACCCGAGCCGCCGCCGTCACCGCCGTCGCCACCACCAGAGCCGCCGTCACCAGATCCACCGCTGGAGCTACCGCCGCTTGAGCTGCCACCACCATCGCCGGACCCACCGCTGGAGCTGCCGCCACTCGAGCTGCCACCGCCATCGCCGGACCCGCCGCTGGAGCTGCCTCCGCTGGAGCTTCCACCATCGCCAGAACCGCCGCTGGAGCTGCCGCCGCTTGAGCTGCCACCGCCGTCGCCGGACCCACCACTGGAGCTACCGCCACTGGAACTGCCGCCGCTGGAGCTGCCACCGCTGGAGCTACCGCCCGATCCATCCGGGGGCGGTGCGGGATTATTGCCACCGCTCGAGCCACCGCTGGAGCTGCCACCACTGGAACTGCCACCGCTGGAGCTGCCGCCACCGGTTGGGGTAACGCCGCTTCCGCCAGAGGAACTCCCACCGCTCGAGCTGCCGCCCGAAGAACTACCACCCGGGTCCGAAGGGCCGTCGCCGGATCTTTGATCAACCGTACCAATCGACGCGGTCGGGAAATCCGTCAGTACGGCCGCAAAGGCAGGACAGGTCTGCAAAGTGCGGGCAAGAATGTCTTCGAAATCGGCACGACGCTGGATGTAACGCAGCATCCGTGCATCCACGACCGTACAGGCACACAGGGTTTCTGTGGAAACCGACTGCCGGGCTGTCTGGATCGTACACTTGTCCGCGGCGACAACAGGCCCGCCGGACATCAGAGGCAATGAAGCTGAAGCAAATACTATTGTCAGTAGACGGGATTTGATGCGCATATCGCGCCTCCTTAAACTCGTTAAACTCATCACCGAACAACCTGGCGATGACACACTTTGAACACAAATACACCCCTATCACGTCGCATTTTCAAGGGCAACACCGCGATAGCGATGCGGAATTAACTCATCTTATGAGCGAAATTGCAGGTAAAACAAAAGGGAAGCCATGAACCATTCATGGCTTCCCTGAGAAAACACCGTTTCAGATGGACGCAAAAATGCCACATTCGCGCCATTGTTTCCGACACGTTCAAAATCGAACGGACCGGGGGTCAGGCTGACTTGGCCATACGCTTGCGTTCGTGCGGGTCAAGGAACCGCTTTCGCAGTCGAATCGCGTTCGGGGTTACTTCGACCAGCTCATCGTCGTCGATGTAAGCAATGGCCTCCTCCAGCGAGAACTGGACATGCGGTGTCAGGCGAACGGCATCGTCCGAACCGCTGGCCCGCACGTTTGTCAGTTTCTTGCCTTTCAGCGGGTTCACCTCAAGGTCATTGTCCCGCGAGTGTTCGCCGATGATCATACCCTGGTACACATCGGTCTGGGGGCCGACGAACATCCGCCCACGCTCCTCCAGGTTCCACAGCGCATATGCGACGGCCTGGCCGTTCTCCATCGAGATCAGAACGCCGGCGCGGCGGCCGGGGATCGGGCCCTTGTGCGGTGCCCAGCCGTGGAAAACGCGGTTCAGAACGCCGGTGCCGCGGGTGTCGGTCAGGAATTCACCGTGATAGCCAATCAGACCGCGCGACGGTACATGCGCGATAATGCGGGTTTTGCCAACGCCTGCGGGGCGCATCTCAACCAACTCGCCCTTGCGCGCGCCTGTCACCTTTTCGATGACTGCGCCCGAGAATTCGTCATCCACGTCGATGGTGACTTCCTCGATAGGCTCCAGGCGTTGGCCGTCTTCCTCGCGGAACAGAACCTGCGGACGCGAGATGCTGAGTTCGAACCCTTCGCGACGCATGTTCTCGATCAGAACGCCCATCTGCAATTCACCGCGGCCCGCGACCTCGAAGGCTTCGCCACCGGGGGTGTCCGTGATCTGGATGGCCACGTTCGATTCGGCCTCTTTCATCAGGCGGTCGCGGATGACGCGCGACTGGACCTTCTTGCCGTCCCGCCCCGCCAGCGGCGAGTCGTTGATGCCGAAGGTCACCGTGATGGTCGGCGGGTCGATCGGCTGGGCGGGCAGGGCCTCATCCACCTGGGGCGCCACCAGCGAATCCGCAACGGTGGCCTTGCTCATGCCTGCGATGGTTACGATGTCGCCCGCTTCGGCGACGTCGATCGGTTGCTGGCTGAGACCACGGAAGGCCAGGATCTTGGTGGCCCGGAAATTCTCGATCAGCTTGCCGTCACGGCTGAGCGCTTTGAGGCTATCACCCGCTTTGAGCGTGCCGCTTTCCACACGGCCGGTCAGAATGCGACCGATGAACGGGTCGCTGCCCAGCGTGGTCGCCAACATGCGGAAGGGTTCATCCTTGCGCTCAGCTTGTTTGGGGGCGGGAACGTGGTCGACTACCAGATCGAACAGGGCGGACAGGTCCTTGCGTGGGCCGTCCAGTTCCATGTCGGCCCAGCCCGACCGCCCCGAGGCATACATGGCGGGGAAATCCAACTGGTCATCGTCGGCGCCGAGGTTGGCGAACAGGTCAAAGCACTCGTCCAGCGCGCGGTCGGGCTCGGCATCAGGCTTGTCGACCTTGTTCAGCACCACGATCGGACGCAGACCCAGCGCCAGCGCCTTCGAGGTCACGAATTTCGTCTGGGGCATCGGGCCTTCGGCGGCATCGACCAGCAGCACGACGCCGTCAACCATGCTGAGAATACGCTCGACCTCGCCGCCGAAATCGGCGTGGCCGGGGGTGTCAACGATGTTGATGCGCGTGCCTTTCCACTCGACACTGGTGGCTTTGGCCAGAATGGTGATGCCGCGTTCACGTTCGAGATCGTTGCTGTCCATGGCACGCTCGGCCACGGCCTGGTTTTCCCGGAATGCACCGGATTGTTTCAGTAGCTCGTCCACCAGGGTCGTTTTGCCGTGGTCCACGTGAGCGATGATTGCGATGTTGCGCAGGTCCATGAGGTCAGCCTTTGAACGGGAAGTTGCCGCGCGCATAACGCGGCGCGGCACAAGTTACCAGCCCTAACGCGCGATCAGTGGCCCGCAGTCTGCGAAAAGAGGTGGATGACCAGAATGCCGCCTAGAATCATCGCAAGGCCAAGAACCGCGGGCCAGTCCAGCCGTTGGCCAAAAACCACAAAGCCGATCAGCGCAATCAGAGCGATGCCAAGCCCGGACCAGATTGCATAAACGATGCCGACGGGCATTACCTTCAGCGTCAGCGCCATCAGGTAAAAGGCAAACCCATAGCCCACCACCACCAGCACCGAGGGCCAGAACCGGGTGAATTGCTGGCTGGCCTGCAGTGCGGTCGTTCCGATTGTCTCGGCAATAACAGCGAGAAGGAGGATCAGGTAGGCTTGGGGCATGGTTCTTGAACCCTTGATGCATCTGCTGCGACGTTGAGCACAGAATTCAGAAACGGCGCAAGGAATTTCAGGCAGTCGCCCCTTTCGTTGGTTCACCTAGGGTCAGGTAAACCCGACTATGGCAAGGCCATAAAGCGTGTAAACTAATACACGTTTTCGATTACTTTTTTAACGAGTGTGTTTCATGACGACATTTGCAAAAACGGTCGTATTGGCTTCGGCAATAATCGTGGCGATTGGGTGGCTTGCTGACGGGGGGTCCGTCGATACTGACGCAGCCAAATTGGTTGATAGGTCAAGCGCAACAACAGTTTGAACGCCACGAATGAAACGAAAAAGGAGCCCGCGGGCTCCTTTTTTGTGCGCCTATTGCTTTTCGATCGCCTTCACTTTGGACCGGTGATCCGACAGCCTCTTGATCAGGAATTGCCGCGCCTTGCGCTCGGCCAACCGGACGCGGATTTCGGTAAGGAAAGCCTCCTCAAGCGATTGGGAGGCTGCGCCCAGCACGTCACCGACTTCGACGTAGAACCGATCCTGGCCGGTTTCGTCCATGACCTTCATCGTATCCTCGGCCAGTTTCGCCGCGAGAATGGTGATGGTGTCGGACATCAGCGTGTGTTCTCGGTCAGGCGGCGTTTGACGTAGTCGGTCACGTTGGTCATCAGCGTATCCATGTGCTCACCCTGGAAGAAGTGGTCGGCTCCTTCAACCTCGGTATGGGTGATTGTGATACCCTTCTGTTCGTGCAGTTTTCCGACCAGTGCGGTGGTGTCCGCCGGCGGTGCTACACGGTCGGCCGTCCCGTTGATGATCAGCCCGGACGAGGGGCAGGGGGCAAGGAACGAAAAATCATACATGTTCGCGGGCGGCGACACGCTGATGAAGCCGGTGATCTCGGGGCGGCGCATCAGCAACTGCATGCCGATCCAGGCTCCGAACGAAAAGCCTGCGACCCAGCAGTGTTTCGAGTTGTTGTTCATCGACTGCAGATAGTCCAGCGCCGATGCCGCGTCGCTGAGTTCTCCGACGCCCTGGTCATACTCGCCCTGGCTTCGGCCGACGCCCCGGAAATTGAAGCGCAGGACCGTAAAGCCCATGTTGTAGAACGCGTAGTGCAGGTTGTAGACGACCTTGTTGTTCATGGTCCCGCCGAACTGGGGGTGCGGGTGCAGCACGATGGCGATCGGTGCGTCTTTTTCCTTTTGGGGGTGGTAACGGCCTTCCAGTCGGCCTTCAGGTCCGGGAAAAATCACCTCGGGCATGTGTGCGGTTGTCCTGTCTTTTTCTCGCGGGCGCCGGGATATACTTGACGGTTATCGTCAGGCACCTTAGAACGGTTCTAATTGAGTATCGCAGCGTGAACACGCTGTCAGTCGGAGATACGCACTGACCGCGGCGACGTCAATGTTTTCACGCGGTTCACGCCGGAGGGATCGAGGAAATGAAGCTGTCCACCAAAGGTCGTTACGCAATGGTTGCGCTGGCTGACATCGCGCTTCAGCCCGCCGACACTTTGGTGACGCTGGGTGAGATTTCCGAGCGTCAGGACATCTCGCTTCCTTATCTGGAACAGTTGTTCGTCAAACTTCGCCGCGCCGATCTGGTCGCATCGGTGCGCGGGCCGGGGGGCGGCTATCGTCTGGCGCGGCCTGCGTCCGAGATTCGCGTGGTCGAGATTTTGTCGGCGGTGGACGAGACCGTGGACGCCATGCACAAGGGGGCCGGGGCTTCGGGGGGATCCTCGGGCAGCCGGGCGCAGTCGCTGACCAATCGCCTGTGGGAAAGTCTCAGTGCGCATGTCTACGTGTTCCTGCACCAAACACGCTTGTCCGATGTGATCCAGAACGACCTTGCGCCGTGTCCGGCGGTGCCTGGGCTGTTCTCGGTCGTGGATGATTGACCGGTGAGCGGATCGGGAATCTCGAAGGGTGTGGCCGTGGATGAAAAGGTGAGTCCATGAGACGTGTTTACCTGGATCACAACGCCACGACCCCGCTGCGCCCCGAGGCGCGCGACGCGATGATCGCGGCGATGGAGGTCTGCGGCAACCCCTCCTCGGTACATGCCGAGGGGCGAGCGGCCAAGGCCGTCATCGAAAAGGCGCGTGCGCAGGTTGCGGCGGCCTTTGGGGCGGATGGGGCCGATATCGTATTCACATCCGGGTCGACCGAAGGCGCGGCGCTGGCCTTGGAAGGGCACGACCTGCATGGCGCGGCGATCGAACATGATGCCGTAAGGGCCTGGACTGTCGAGGATTTGCCGGTTTCGAGCCAAGGCGTTGTTACGGTTTCCGATCCGGCTCGGTCCACGTTGCAGCTCGCCAATTCTGAGACCGGACTCATTCAGGCCTTGCCCAAGGGTCTGGCCGTCACCGATGCCACGCAAGCGTTCGGGAAATTGCCGATCGCCTTCAACTGGTTGGACGTGCAGATGGCGTTGGTCTCGGCGCACAAGCTGGGCGGGCCAAAGGGTGCGGGCGCCGTGGTGATGAAACGCGGCACCGATCTGGAGGCCCGGATTAAGGGCGGTGGCCAGGAAATGGGGCGCCGGTCGGGAACGGAAAATGTCATTGGAATAGCAGGGTTCGGCGCTGCGGCTGAAGCAGCGGCGCGGGATCTGGCAAACGGAGTTTGGGAAAAGGTTGCAGAACTTAGAAATATTCTAGAAAAGGCCCTTGAGGCTGGTTCTAAATCTACTATTTTTGTCGGGAAAGATCAGGATCGGTTGCCTAACACCCTGTGCTTTGCGACGCCCGGCTGGAAGGGCGAAACGCAGGTAATGCAGATGGATCTGTCGGGCTTTGCGATCAGCGCCGGTTCGGCCTGCTCCAGCGGCAAGGTGAAGGCAAGCGCGGTACTGACCGCAATGGGATATGACGAGGCCACGGCAGCCAGCGCAGTACGCGTTTCGCTGGGCCCCGAGACGAGTGAAGAAGACGTGCTACGTTTCGCCGAAACGTGGCTGGAAAAAGAGAAAAAGCATCGCGCGCGGGCCGCGTGATCTGACGGAGGGTGGAACATGGCCGCTTTGGACCAGACCCAGGTAAAAGAAGGTGTCGATCAGGAAACCGTTGACGCGGTACGCGAGGTCGGAACCTATAAATACGGGTGGGATACGGATATCGAGATGGAGTACGCGCCCAAAGGCGTGAACCCCGATATCGTCAAGCTGATCTCGGAAAAGAACGAAGAACCCGAGTGGATGACCGAATGGCGTCTGAAAGCCTTCGAGCGCTGGACCCAGATGGAAGAGCCCAAATGGGCCATGGTTCACTATCCGAAGATCGACTTTCAGGACCAGTATTACTACGCCCGGCCCAAGTCGATGGAGACCAAGCCCAAGTCGCTGGACGAGGTCGATCCCAAACTGCTGGCCACTTACGAAAAGCTGGGTATCCCGCTGAAAGAGCAGATGATTCTGGCAGGCGTCGAAGGCGCTGAGGATGCCCCGGCCGAGGGCCGCAAGGTCGCCGTGGATGCGGTGTTCGACTCGGTTTCGGTGGGCACGACCTTCCAGGCCGAGCTGAAGAAGGCCGGCGTCATCTTCTGCTCGATCTCCGAGGCGATCAAGGAACACCCCGAACTGGTCAAAAAGTATCTGGGCTCGGTTGTTCCGGTGTCGGACAACTTCTACGCCACGTTAAACTCGGCCGTGTTCTCGGACGGCTCGTTCGTCTATGTGCCGCCCGGCGTGCGCTGCCCGATGGAGCTGAGCACCTATTTCCGCATCAACGCAGAAAACACGGGGCAGTTCGAGCGGACGCTGATCATCGCCGACAAGGGCTCGTACGTGTCCTATCTGGAAGGCTGTACCGCGCCGCAGCGTGATACCGCGCAGCTGCACGCCGCAGTGGTCGAAATCATCGTCGAAGAAGATGCCGAGGTGAAATACTCGACCGTTCAGAACTGGTTCCCGGGGGATGAGAACGGCAAGGGCGGCATCTACAACTTCGTGACCAAGCGCGCCGATTGCCGGGGCGACCGGTCAAAGGTGATGTGGACGCAGGTCGAGACCGGCAGTGCCGTGACCTGGAAATACCCGTCCTGCATCCTGCGAGGCGATGACAGCCAGGGCGAGTTCTATTCGATCGCCATCACCAACAACATGCAGCAGGCCGATACCGGCACCAAGATGATCCATCTGGGCAAGAACACCAAGTCGCGTATCGTGTCCAAGGGCATCAGCGCGGGCAAGGCCCAGAACACCTATCGCGGGCTGGTGTCGATGCACCCCAAGGCCAAGAACAGCCGCAACTATACCCAGTGCGACAGCCTGCTGATCGGCGACAAATGCGGGGCGCACACCGTTCCGTATATCGAGGTCAAGAACAACAGCAGCCGGGTCGAGCACGAGGCCACCACCTCGAAAGTCGATGACGATCAGCTCTTCTATTGCCGCCAGCGCGGCATGGACGAGGAAGAGGCCGTGGCGCTAGTTGTCAACGGGTTCTGCAAGGACGTGCTGCAGGCGCTGCCGATGGAGTTCGCCATGGAAGCCCAGCAGCTGGTCGCGATCTCGCTGGAAGGCTCGGTCGGCTGATGGCGCGTACCAGCCAAATCAGCCAAGAGGCCAAGGTTTTCGAAACCAATGCCAAGGAAGGCGCACGCTCGGAGGCTTTCTGTTGGTTGTCACGTCGGGCCGTGTTGCCGGTTGTGTTGATTTGTGTGGGACTCATTGTTGCGGCATTCGTCAAAAACGGACCGATGGCTGGAAGTCTGAGTCTTCTGATTTTCGTGCCGCTGTTGATCGTGGTTTGGAGGCTCTGGTGGCGTCAGTTTCAGAAGATATGGAAGTATTGGAGAAGTTGATGGCGCGAAATCACCAAAACGGCATCCGCAAGGATAATTTGCTGACTTGGCTTGGCTATGCGCTGCCGGTTCTGGGCGGCTTGCTGGGCGTGGCCTATGTCAACGTCAACTACACCGATTTCATCAACCCGGTCTGGGCAATCGGCGGCGGGGCGGTCCTGGGATGGATCGCGGCGCGGCTGCTGCGCAGAGTGCTGGGATAGGGACAAACCGGGGCCGGCGCGTCCCGACGATACGCAAAAGGAAAAAACATGCTGGAAATCAAGAACCTGCACGTCAAACTTGAGGAAGAGGAAAAGCAGATCCTCAAGGGCGTGGACCTGACGGTCGAGGCCGGCAAGGTACACGCGATCATGGGGCCGAACGGCTCGGGCAAGTCGACGCTCAGCTATGTGCTTTCGGGCCGTGACGGGTATGAGGTAACCGAGGGTTCGGCGACTCTGGATGGCGCCGACCTGCTGGAGATGGAGCCGGAAGAGCGTGCCGCCGCCGGCGTGTTCCTCGCGTTCCAATACCCGGTCGAAATCCCGGGCGTGGGCAACATGACCTTCCTGCGCACCGCCGTGAACGCCCAGCGCAAGGCGCGCGGCGAAGAGGAACTGTCGGCCGCCGACTTCCTCAAGCTGATCCGCGAAAAGGCCAAGTCGCTGAAGATCGACGCCGACATGCTGAAACGCCCCGTGAACGTGGGCTTCTCGGGCGGTGAGAAGAAGCGCAACGAAATCCTGCAGATGGCGATGCTGGAACCCAAGATGTGCATCCTGGACGAGACCGACTCGGGCCTTGACGTGGATGCGATGAAGCTGGTGGCCGAGGGCGTGAACGCGCTGCGCGACGAAGGCCGCGGGTTTCTGGTGATCACCCACTATCAGCGCCTGCTGGACCACATCAAACCCGACGTGGTGCACATCATGGCCGATGGCCGGATCGTCAAGACCGGCGGGCCTGAGCTTGCGCTGGAGGTCGAAAACAACGGTTACGCCGACATTCTTGCCGAGGTGAACTGATGGCCTTGCCCGATGTGAAACAATCCGCGACCGAGGCGCGGCTCGCCACGCTGCGCATGCCCGAAGCCGGCTGCACCCGCGAAGCGCGTGAGGTGGCCCTGGCCCGGCTGCGCGCCATGGGTCTGCCCGGGCGGCGCGACGAGTATTGGAAATACACGCGTCCCGATACGCTGATCTCGCCCGAGGTTCCGGTGGCCGAGGTATTCCACACCGACGAGCCGATGGTCTTTGACGGGTTTGACCGCTTGAAGATCGTCTTCGTCGATGGCGTATTCAGCCCCGAGGACAGCGATGATCTGACGCTGGAAGGCGTGAGCATCGACCGGCTTGAGGATATCTGCTGCAAGGACATCCACTGGGCCAAGCAGCTGTATGGCGTGCTGGAAGAAAGGGGCCAGACCCCGGTTCAGCGCCCGCTCGCGGCCTTGAACACCGCCTTTGCGCAGGACGGCGTGGCGATCCATGTGACCGGCAAACCGTCCAAGCCGATCAGCCTGATCTATCGCCACGACTCCGAGACCTCGGACGCGATCCTGCACCACGTGATCCGCGTGGAAAGTGGCGCCGAGGTGACAATTCTCGAGAATGGTCCGGCGGCCTCGCGGTTCAACAAATGCATCGAGATCGACATCGCCGATGGCGGCACGCTGCACCATGTCCGGGCGCAGGGCAGGGACCATCAGCGCCGCGCCGCGACGCATATGTTCACCCGGTTGGGCAAGGAATCCGTTTATAAATCCTTTACCCTGACCGTGAATGGTGTGCTGACGCGCAATGAACAGGTGGTCGAGCTGACCGGCGACGATGCGGTGGCGCATGTGGCCGGCGCTTGTGTGGGCGATGGCGACTTCCACCATGACGACACGGTGTTCATCACCCATGACGCGGTGAACTGCGAAAGCCGTCAGGTGTTCAAGAAGGTTCTGCGCAACGGCGCGACCGGCGTGTTCCAGGGCAAGATCCTGGTCAAGGAGGGCGCCCAGAAGACCGACGGTTACCAGATCAGCCAGTCTTTGCTGTTGGATGACGACAGTCAGTTTCTGGCCAAGCCCGAGCTTGAGATCTATGCCGATGACGTGGCCTGCTCGCACGGGTCGACCTCGGGTGCCATCGACGAGACCGCGATGTTCTACCTGCGCTCGCGCGGGGTTCCGGCCAAGGAAGCGACCAACATGCTGACGCTGGCCTTTTTGGCAGAAGCCGTGGAAGAGATCGAAGACGAAGCGCTGGCCGAGGACATCGTCTCGCGGCTGGAAGGCTGGTTGGCGCGGCACAGCTGATGCCGGTGACCACCGATATCGTCGCCTCCTATCGCGGGCCCGGTCGAGTTGTGCGTCGACTTCTGGACATGGGCCCGCGCGAAGACCGCGCGCTGGCCTTTGTCATGGCGTTCTGTGTGATTGGCTTTATCGCACAGTTGCCGGGCCTTGCGCGCCGTGCCCATCTTGAGGGGCTGGACCTGAACATGCTGATGGGTGGGGCCCTGTTGGGGTCGGTCTTCATTCTGCCGTTGCTGTTTTACGTCCTTGCATGGGGGACTCACCTGATTTCTCGCATGTTCGGCGGTGCAACCACGTCCTATCAGGCGCGGCTTGCGCTGTTCTGGGCTCTGCTCGCCTCATCACCGCTGGTGTTGTTGAACGGGCTGGTGGCTGGTTTCATCGGTCCGGGCCCTGTCCAGACACTGACCGGAGCCCTTTGGGTTGCGGTATTCGTCTGGTTCTGGTTTTCCGGGTTTTCTCAAACACGAAGGGCGCGGGCATGAACGCCGCATTTCTGGGACATCTGGCCGTTCTGACATTGGCAAATCCGGCCGAGGCGGCAAGGCGTCTGTTGGCCGGAGTACCCGGTCGGGATGTGCTTTGGACAGCGCTGGCATTGGTCGTTGTCCTGAACGCTTTGTCTCAATCACTATCGACCCTTGTGTTTCCGGCGCTTGATCCATCGCTGGATATGGCGTTTGAACCGGTCGTGCAGTCGTTGGCGACTTCGGCCGGAGCCGTTCTCTTGGGCATCTTCGCGTTTCATTTTGTCGGCAGGATGATTGGCGGCACCGGCAGCCTGGACGGTATGATGCTGCTGATGGTCTGGCTGCAATTCCTGCAGATTCTGGGCCAATTGATCATCTTCGTCATGGTGATGATTGCGCCGACTATGTTCCTGATCCTCGTATTGGGGATGAGCCTGTACAGCCTCTACATCAGCCTGCATTTCATCAATCAGGCGCACCATTTCGACTCGCTGGGCAAATCCTTTGTGGTCATCCTCATCTCGGGATTGCTGGCGATACCTTTCGTCCTGTTGATGACCCCAAGCGGGCCTGTTTAGGGAATTCGATCATGTATGACGTCCAGAAAATCCGCGCCGATTTCCCGATCCTCTCGCGTGAGGTGAACGGGAAACCCCTGACCTATCTCGACAACGGGGCCTCGGCGCAGAAACCTCAGGTGGTGATAGATGCGGTTACCAATGCCTATGCGCACGAGTATTCGAACGTGCATCGCGGATTGCACTACCTGTCGAACCTAGCGACCGAAAAATACGAATCCGTGCGCGGGACCGTCGCCCGGTTTTTGAATGTCGCGAATGAGGATGAGATCGTCCTGAATTCCGGGACGACCGAGGGGATCAACCTTGTCGCATATGGATGGGCCATGCCACGGATGCAGGCCGGCGATGAAATCGTTCTGAGCGTCATGGAGCATCATGCCAACATCGTACCCTGGCATTTCCTGCGCGAACGCCAGGGCGTCGTTCTGAAATGGGTGGACGTGGATGCAAGTGGTGCGCTGGATCCGCAGGCCGTGATCGACGCCATCGGGCCCAAGACCAAACTGGTGGCGGTGACCCAGTGTTCCAACGTTCTGGGTACCGTGGTTGACGTAAAGACGATTACCGAAGGCGCCCATGCCAAAGGCGTGCCTGTGCTGGTCGACGGAAGCCAGGGCGCGGTTCACATGCCGGTGGATCTGCAGGATATCGGGTGTGATTTCTATGCTATCACCGGGCACAAGCTGTACGGCCCCTCGGGATCTGGCGCCATTTTCATCAAGTCCGAACGGATGGCGGAAATGCGCCCCTTCATCGGCGGTGGAGACATGATCAAGGAGGTCTCGAAGGAGACGGTGATCTACAACGATCCGCCGATGAAATTCGAAGCCGGCACTCCGGGTATCGTCCAGACGATCGGCATGGGCGTTGCGCTGGACTACATGATGGGTTTGGGGATGGACAACATCGCGGCTCATGAGGCGGGCTTGCGCGACTATGCAATGCAGCGCCTGACCGGGCTGAACTGGCTGCAGGTTCAGGGGACGACGCCCGACAAGGCCGCTATCTTCAGCTTTACGCTGGATGGTGCGGGCCACGCGCACGATGTATCCACTATTCTCGACAAGAAGGGCGTCGCCGTTCGGGCGGGGCACCATTGCGCCGGACCGTTGATGGATCATCTCGGGGTTACGGCCACTTGCCGCGCCAGTTTTGGTCTGTACAACACAACCGATGAGGTCGACACGCTGATCGATGCGCTGGAACTGGCGCACGAATTGTTTGCCTGATTGTTCGTCGCTAAACCGCGTTCCGACATGCAAAATCCAGTTGCACCCGGATCGGAACAAGGTTAGCTAACGGCCAACGCACCTGTAGCTCAGCTGGATAGAGCGCTGCCCTCCGAAGGCAGAGGCCAGAGGTTCGAATCCTCTCAGGTGCGCCACTTTCTTCCAGAGTTTCAAGGCGTAGCGCTTCTGCGCCTGTGTCCGTCACTGCCAGATGCGCGCTGCGCAGCAAAAAGCCCCGGGCAGTGATGCGCCGGGGCTTTTTGCGGGGTTGGTGAGTGGTAGTGTATTAGCCGCGCCAGGAGCGAACGTCGCCGCAATCCATGTGCACGAAATTTGATCCATAGTATTGGCCGACACCGCCGGCACGGCACGAAATGGCTGCCTTGGCCATCTGTGAGACCGAGCGGGAGGCAAGCCGCAGGTCCGCAGCCTGACCTTTGACGTGGAGAGAGTTCTTGGCGACACCGCGCGACCGACGGCGCAGCATGGCGTTGGTCTGCGGAGAGCGGTAGCCCGACAACAGCATGTAGGGCTCGTTCACATCCAGCAGGTTGTGGGCCGCGGCCATGATGTCGATCGTGCGCAGATCCATGTCCTTTGACTGATCGGTGCGCCAGTCACGCATGAAGTGGTTGATTTCCTTGACCGCGTCTTTGACGTATTTACCATCGACCCAGTAGATCATGTCCAAGCGCTCGCCGGTACGACCCGAATACATACGGATCCTGCGGATGTCTCCACCCCCGCGAAGGAAGCCTGCTGCGTTTGAGTAGGTTGGTGCTGCAACAACTGCCGTTGCCGCGAATGCGCCCAATAGGGCACGCCGGGTCATCCCCGAGGTACTGCTCTTGGTCATAACGTGTTTCGTCCCGTACAGTTCCTGCCTGCACACGATGTTACGTGCGCTTTCTTAATTCTTTCCCATCCCAGATGCGGATTTTATGCCACAGAGGGATTCTTGCGCCAAGTGATCTTTTGGTCTTGTGCTTTCTTACGGGGAATTTTCGGCGAAAATCTGCGCAAGTGACGAAAAATGTGGCGAACAGGCCTGAATCCCTTTCGTTTTTTTCCAGACGATGCAAACGCGCATCAGGGGCCCAGCGGTGTGATGTGCTGTTGGAAATGTGAGTGGACAATCCCCCGAGGCGTGAAACATAATTGTCGGGCGCAAAAACTAGTGTTCCAAGTTATTGAAAACCAAGGCTATCCCATGAATTCTGTCCGTCGGACCTGTACTATTTTTCTGTTTGCCGCAAGCATCGCCGTGTCGGCCACATCCGTTCAGGCGGCTCCGACCCAGGCTGAGAGTTTCGCGTTTCGGATGGCTGTCGCGGAAAGCGCAGGGACAACCCCGGATATCGCGTCCTTCTATCGAGAACAGGAATTCGCGCCGATTTGGGTCGGTCCTACCTCTGATCACGCGGCGCGTCGGTCGGCACTTATAAAAGCATTGTCCCATGCTCAGATGCACGGTCTTCCGGCCGAACGATATGACGTTGATGGCCTGATGGCGAAGATGCAGAGCGCTCGGTCAAACCGCGATCTCGGGGCGCTTGAGGCTGCGCTGAGCGAGGCGTTTGTCCGCTATGCGCAGGATGTTCAGTCCGGGCTGCTGCGCCCGGCTCAGATCGACGCCGGCCTCGTGCGTGCGGTCGAACGGAAGCCGGCTTCGGATCATCTTGCGGCGATGATGAAATCCACCGACGGCTCTTATCTCGCGCAGCTTCCGCCGCAGTCCAGCCAGTACCGGGCGCTGCTCAAGCAGAAGATGGCGCTGCAGTCACTGAACGAACATGGCGAATGGGGTCCGACCGTACCAACCGGAAAATACGAACGCGGCGATACGGGGCTGAGCGTCATAAAGCTGCGTAATCGTCTGGTTGCGATGGGGTTCCTCAAGCCCACGGCCAGCCCGGAATATGACGACTCCATGGTGGCAGCGGTGCAAGCCTTCCAACGCGCCCATGGACTTGAACCAGATGGTGTCGCCGGCCAGGGAACGATTGCCGAAATCAACCGTTCACCTTCTGACCGGCTCAAGGCGGTGATGGTTGCGATGGAACGTGAACGCTGGCTCCCTCGCGAGAGGGGGGCACGGCATGTTCTGGTCAATCAGGCCGACTTTTCCGCGAAAATCGTCGACGATGGTCGGGTGACATTTGAAACACGTGCAGTGATAGGCAAAAACACCAGCGATCGTCAAAGCCCCGAATTTTCGGATGTGATGGAGCACATGGTGATCAATCCCAGCTGGCATGTGCCGCGCTCGATCATCACCAAGGAATACCTGCCGAAGTTGCGGGCCAACCCCAATGCCGTCCGGCATCTAGAGATAACCGATCGGCGCGGGCGGCAGGTGAACCGCAACGCGGTGGACTTCAACCAGTTCACGGCTCGCAGCTTCCCGTTTGCGATGCGCCAGCCTCCGGGGCAGAGCAACGCTCTGGGGCTGGTCAAGTTCATGTTCCCCAACAAGTACAACATCTATCTGCACGACACCCCGCAGAAGAGCCTGTTCGCACGCGAAGTGCGCGCCTTCTCTCACGGGTGCATTCGTTTGGCGCAACCCTTTGATTTCGCATATGCTTTGCTGGCAAAACAGGAAGAGGACCCCAAGGCCTTTTTCCACAGGGTTCTGGGCACCGGGCGTGAAACCAAGGTTGACCTCAAGCAGCCGGTCCCGGTTCATCTGATCTACCGCACCGCATTCGTCGGGCCGAAGGGCGACGTGCAGTATCGGCGCGATGTCTATGGGCGGGATCAGAAGATTTGGGATGCCCTGCAAAAAGCAGGGGTGGCCCTGCCGAACGTTCAGGGGTAAGCACGGGGCGCAAATCCTGCGACAAGGAAGCCCGCGATGCAGTTCACCTTACAGCAAATCGCCGATGCTCTGGGGGCGCCGGCCGAGGGAAACACCAGCCTGACGATTCTGAGGGCGGCCGAGCCCAAGGATGCCGGTCCGACCGATTTGGCTATGGCGATGGCTCCGAAATACGCCGAGGCGCTGGCTGAGGGTCAGGCGCGTTGTGCTGTTCTGTGGGAAGGTGCCGACTGGCGCGCACTGGGTCTGGAGGGCGCCGTGTTTGTCGGCCGCCCCCGTATGGCAATGGCCGGAATTACCACGATGCTGGACCGGGGGCAGGGCGTCGCACCCGGGATCCATCCTTCGGCGGTCGTGGACCCGACGGCCGAGATCGCCGGAGATGTGTCCATCGGGCCTCTGGCCGTTGTCGGCCCCCGGGCCCGCATCGGGTCCGGAACGGTGATCGGCGCCCAGTGCCACGTGGGTATGGATGTCGTGCTGGGCGAGAACTGCCTGTTGCGCGAAATGGTCAGCATCGGTGCGCGCGCCATGATTGGCGATCGCTTTATTGCGCAGCCCGGAGCGAGGATCGGCGGAGATGGGTTCAGCTTTGTCACGCCCGAGGTGTCCGGGGTGGAAAACGTGCGCAAGACCATGGGCGACGCCGGGGACGCCAAGGCACAGAGCTGGTTGCGCATCCATTCACTCGGTGCGGTCCAGATCGGCAATGATGTCGAGGTTGGCGCGAACTGCACCATCGACAACGGTACGATCCGCAACACCGTCATCGGAGACGGCTCCAAGTTGGACAATCTTGTTCATGTCGGGCACAACACTCAGGTCGGCAGAGACTGTCTGCTTTGCGGTCAAACCGGCGTGTCCGGTTCGGTCGAGATCGGCAACAACGTGGTTTTGGGTGGCCAGACCGGAGTCGTCGACAATATTTTCATCGGTGACGGCGTGATCGCGGGCGGTGGAACCAAGGTACTTTCGAATGTCCCGGCAGGTCGTGTGATCATGGGCTATCCGGGCGTGAAAATGGAAACGCACACCGAAATCTACAAGGCGCAGCGTCGGCTTCCACGCATGGCCCGTGACGTAGAGGCGCTTAAAAAGACGGTTTTCAAACCCTCGTCGAGCGACTAAATCAACCGCAACGCGACAATCAGGGGAACGACATGAGCATCAGCGACCGCGTCATCGCAATCATTGCAGAGCAGGCCGTGCTGGAGCCGTCCGACGTGACGCCCGAAAGCTCTCTGGAAGATCTCGGGATCGATAGCATGGGCCTCGTTGAAAGCATCTTTGCCATCGAGGAAGAATTCGACATCTCGATCCCCTTCAACGCCAACGAACCGACGGCAAGTGATTTCGACATTTCGAATGTTGCGGCGATCATTGCCGGGATCGAAAAGCTGGTCGCGGAAAAGGTTTGATCCGCGGTCATGAAACGGGTTGTCATCACCGGCGCTGGCACGATCAATTCGCTGGGCCATTCCGTGCCCGACACCCTTGAAGCGATGCGCGAAGGCCGTTGCGGCATTTCCGAGCTTGAATTTCGTGACGTCGACCGACTGAGCATCAAAATTGGCGGCCAGGTTCGCGGGTTCGAGGCAGAGGGCCGGTTCAATCGCCAGCAGATGGCGCTGTATGACCGTTTCACGCAATTCACTCTGACTGCGGCCAAAGAGGCGATCGACCAGTCGGGGCTGGAGTTTCACGGCGAATTGGCCGTGCGGTCGGGGGTCGTTCTGGGAACGGCCGGCGGTGGTGTTTCGACCTGGGATGACAACTACCGCTCGGTCTACGAAGACGGGAAGAACCGGGTCCATCCATTCGTCGTGCCGAAGCTGATGAACAACGCGGCGGCAAGCCACATTTCGATGGAGCACAACCTCAAAGGCCCCAGCTTCACCGTTTCGACGGCCTGTGCATCGTCCAACCACGCGATGGCGCTGGCGTTCCAGATGGTGCGCAGTGGCGCCGCCCCGGCGATGATTACCGGCGGGTCGGAATCCATGTTGTGTTTTGGCGGGGTCAAGGCCTGGGAAGGCCTTCGGGTTATGTCGAAGGACGCCTGCCGGCCGTTCAGCGCAAATCGCAATGGCATGGTTCAGGGCGAGGGCGCCGGTGTGTTCGTATTCGAGGAATACGAACATGCGCGTGCTCGAGGCGCTGAAATTCTGTGTGAGGTTGCGGGCTATGCGATGTCTTCGGACGCGACGGATATCGTGATGCCCAGCAAGCAGGGCGCGGCCCGTGCCATGGCCGAGGCCTTGAAGGACGCCGGGCTGAACGCAAGTGACGTGGGCTATATCAACGCCCACGGCACCGGAACCGCCGCCAATGACAAGACCGAATGCGCAGCAGTAGCGGATGTGTTCGGACGCCATGCCGACGATCTGATGATCTCATCGACCAAATCCATGCACGGCCACCTTATCGGCGGAACCGGCGCGGTTGAACTGCTGGCCTGTATCATGGCTGTCCGTGACGGCGTGATAGCGCCGACCATAGGGTATGAAGAACCCGACCCGGAATGCGCTTTGGACGTCGTACCAAACGAGGCGCGCGAGGCCGAGGTGAATGTGGCATTGAGCAACGCCTTTGCGTTTGGCGGTCTGAACGCGGTCTTAGCCCTCAAGAAGGTATGAAAAAAGCCGCCATCGGGGGATGGCGGCTTTGGTCATTCATCTTGGCGTGATCAGTTGGTGTTGACCTCCAGGCCGTCAAAGGCAGCGGTAAATCCGCTCAGCGACAGATCCATGTTGATAACCTGATCGGGCGCGCGTGCGGGCACCAGTGAAATGGTAGCCTTCGTTCCCGCTTTCATCGCGTCAATGTCGCCCTGGGTCAGACCCAGCTGCGCAACACAACCGACCGGAACACAGTGATGATAGTTGTACAGCTTGCGAGGTGCGCCATCGATCGAGATGGCCAGTTGTGCCTGCAGCAGGGTTTCCAGCGGAACAATGACGTTCGCCCAGGCTGCGGCGGCACCACCGGCGGGCAGCTTGCCAACGGTAATCTCGGCCAGAGGTTCATTCTGCGCTCCGTTGAGAATCTGAACCATCGCACAGGGGTCATCGCCGGTCTGCGCCTTGATGCAGGAGATCTCCCAGTCGCCCGACTTCTCGCGGACATATTGCTCGCCGACACGCGGGCCGCTTTGACCCAGATCCAGGTCGGAGCCGGTATCCGTGGTCTGACCGGCTTGGGTCTGCTCTTGAGTTTCAGTCGTGGCTTCCTGGGCGAACGCGCCTGAGCCCAGCAATGCAGCCGTTACCAGGGTGGCTGGAACAAGTTTGGTGATCATCAGTGCCTCATTGTGCTGATACAGCTTTTTCAAACGTCTCTAGCATTCCTGCTCGGCCATGTCAGTTGCAAAGCGCGCGCTGCACGCGGGATTGGACGGATTTTCGCCGACACATCGGAGGCCACCTGAAGTGACGCCGAGAAGCCTTTGAGTACAAACGACAAAGGGAGCCGTACGTGCGGCTCCCTTCAATCAATGTATCTCCCCGTCGGACTGGCCGACTTAGTTATGCCCGAACGTTACGAGAGGCGAACCCAGTGGTCAACTGCTAACAGCGAAATTTAATGTTTCCACAAGCAGAAACTTGGCAATTTCAAAAAATGGCTGTGCCCGAAAGCACAGCCAGTCGACAGGGAGGAAGTTTGCCCACCACACGAGGGAATTGCGAGGTGGGCAAAATCACTATCGCAGTCAAAGGTTAAGTTTGTATGGTGGTGCCGGGACGCTAAGTTTTGGGACGTATCAATATGACGGAAAACGTTTTTGTCGGCGGTGGCGGTGTTGAATACAAGCAGCCGCAGGGTTTGACGCTGAAATATGCAAACCGGCACGGTCTGATTGCCGGTGCAACGGGGACGGGCAAGACCGTGACCCTGCAAATCCTGGCCGAAGGGTTCTCGCAGCAGGGCGTTCCTGTTTTCCTGTCTGACGTTAAAGGTGACCTGTCCGGACTGGCGCGTCCCGGTAGCCCCGATCACAAGTTGCACCAGGCCTTCATGGACCGTGCCCAGCGCATCGGGTTTGCCGACTATTCCTATGCCGCGTGCCCAGTCACGTTCTGGGATCTGTTTGGTGAGCAGGGCCACCCTGTCCGGACAACGGTTACCGAGATGGGGCCGCTGTTGTTTTCCCGGCTTCTGGACCTGAGCGAAGCGCAGGAAGGTGTGCTGAACATCGCCTTCCGGGTTGCGGATGAAGAGGGGATGCCGCTGCTGGATCTCAAGGACCTGCAGGCTCTTCTGGTCTGGATTGGTGAAAACCGGTCACAGCTGTCGCTGCGCTACGGAAATGTCTCGACCGCTTCGATTGGCGCCATACAGCGACGATTGCTTGTGCTGGAGAACCAAGGAGGCGCACGGCTGTTTGGTGAGCCTGCGCTCGAACTGTCGGATTTGATGCGCTCGGATGAAAACGGCCACGGGATGGTCAACATCCTGGCTTCTGACAAGCTGATGGGCGCGCCCGGGCTGTATGCCACGTTCCTTTTGTGGCTGCTGAGCGAACTGTTCGAAGAACTGCCCGAAGTCGGCGATCCCGACAAGCCCAAGCTGGTCTTTTTCTTCGACGAAGCCCATCTGTTGTTCGATGATGCGCCCAAGGTTCTGGTGGACAAGGTCGAGCAGGTCGCGCGATTGATCCGATCCAAGGGCGTTGGGGTTTACTTCATTACTCAGAACCCGGCCGATATTCCCGAAGATATCCTCGGACAGTTGGGCAACCGCGTCCAACATGCTTTGCGCGCCTTCACCGCGCGCGATCGCAAGAATTTGCGGCTGGCCGCGGAAACCTATCGGGAAAACCCGGCCTTCGACACGGAAACCGCGATCCGGGAAGTCGGAGTGGGCGAGGCGTTGACCTCGATGCTTGAACGGAAGGGCGCGCCGGGTATGGTCGAGCGGACATTGATACGTCCGCCGGGTTCACAACTGGGCCCGATTACCGACGCCGAGCGCAAGGCTGTGATGGCGGCGTCTCCGATGGCTGGGAAATACGAAACGCTTCTGGATCGCAAATCGGCATTCGAAATCCTGCAGGCGCGCGCGGCCAAGGCCGCGGCCGAGGCCGAAGTAGCCGAACCCGAGGAGCATGACGACACCCGGTCGGTGTCCGAGCGGGAGTATTCGGCGGCGCGCAGATACAGCGGCAGCAGAGTAGGGCGATCGTCTGCACGATCGGTCCGAAAGCAGGACAGCTTTGCCTCTGCCATGAGCGAGGCAGTCATCAAAGAGCTGAAAGGAACCACAGGACGCCGCATCGTTCGCGGCATTCTGGGCGGGCTGTTTCGCAACCGTTGAATTTCATCGCCCTGCCAGCCGGAACTGGCGGGGCGTGCCGCGTCAGCGCTTGAGGCGCCGCTGTCCTTCCTGCTGGCAATAGGCGTCAGCTTCGGGAACCGACATCTTGGTGGCCGGGAAATCAATCGCGCGATCCCAGACAACCCGATCCTGGCGATACAGTTGGCAGGTCACGACGCCCTTGGGCGTCTGTACCTGGACGGGTGTGGTTTCCAGTTCACGGGGGCTCGGGATACATCCGGCCACAACAGCTAGGACCGGAACCATAAGGGCAATTTTCTTTGTGGAAGTCTTCATGGTGCAAGAACTTTTCTTCTGGGTCAGAGTTTACTCGTTAAGATCGGCGCATCAGGTGAGTGGTCTTTCGAACAATATGCGCCGATATGGTTCATAGAGTGTGAAGCCGTCTATTGATTTTTCAAGCCGCAATCAAGAAACCGCGCCATTCGCATGGCGCGGCCTGACGGTTTAGTGATGAAAGATGTCTACTTCTCGGGGATCAGGCCCCTTGGGCTGAATCTGAGAACAATCAGCAGGATAAGCCCCATCGTGAACAGGCGCATATGTGCCGTGCTTTCGATCAGGTGGGCCTTAAGCGCGCTGCCATCTGGCATGCTGGAAGTGATCAGGTTCATAAGCCACAGACCGATCGGTTCGACCTCGACCCACAGGAACCAGATCAGAAAGGCCCCCAGGACCGAGCCGAAATTGTTGCCGGAACCGCCGACGATCACCATCACCCAGACAAGGAAGGTGAACCGGAGCGGTTGGTAGGCGCTGGGTGTCAGCTGGCCGTCCAGCGTCGTCATCATCGCCCCGGCAATGCCACAGATGGCCGAGCCCAGAACGAAGATCTGCAGATGACGGCGGGTGACGTCCTTACCCATGGCTTCGGCGGCGACCTCGTTGTCGCGGATCGCGCGCATCATGCGGCCCCACGGGCTTTTGAGCGCCATCTGAGCCATCCAGAGCAGGATGAGAAGCACGATCAGAAACAGGAATGCATAACCCAGTTTCACCCACAGGGTCGAAGCGGTCACCGGGTCCAGCCCGAATGAGGCTGCACGTTCGACGAAGGTCGGATCGCTCTGCAGGTCAATCTCATAGCCTACGATAGGTGAAGGGCGGGGGATGCCGTAGACGTTCTTGACCCCTCGGGCCAGCCAGTCCTCGTTTTTCATGATCGCAATGATGATCTCGGCGATACCCAGCGTGGCAATCGCAAGATAGTCCGAGCGCAGACCCAAGGCCGTCTTGCCAATCAGCCAGGCAGCGCCCGCGGCCAACAGCCCACCCGCCGGCCATGCAAGCAGCACCGGAAGATTCAGCCCGCCGATATTTCCGGCAATGGCTGGGTCGATGGCTTCGACGGCAGCGATGCTCGGGTCGAACACCGCGCGATAGACGAAGAACCCGACGACGAGGATTGCGATGATTGCCAGCGTTCGTGCCCGGCCCTTGGGCATCTTTTGCGCGGCCATCACGGCTGCGACAACGGTCGCTGCCCCCAGCAGAAGCGCCAGCACGATCCCATACCCGCCTGCGGACCAGGCTCCGGGTGTCGGCGGGGTCGAGACCAGCACAACCGCAAGTCCGCCCAGCGCAACAAAACCCATGACGCCGACATTGAACAGTCCGGCAAAGCCCCATTGCAGGTTTACACCGATCGCCATGATCGCGGAAATCAGACCCATGTTCAGAATCAGGATCGCCGTGTTCCAGCTTTGAACGAAACCGGTCAGCAGGATGAGCCCGCCGACAATCACGAAAAGCAGGGTGTTTTTGACTGCTTCGTTCATACCGCTTTCCCCTTGAACAGACCCGTTGGCTTGAACAGAAGCACGATCAGCAGAATGACGAAGCTGACGGCGAATTTGTAATCGGTGGAGAGGAACTGCACCAGGCCCGAAGGTTCGAGGCTTTCCGGGGCAAGGTAGGTCAGCACCTTCTTCCAGGCATAAGTGATCGTGACTTCGGAAAAGGCGATGATGAATCCGCCTGCGATCGCCCCAATCGGGTTGCCCAATCCGCCCACGATAGCAGAGGCAAAGATCGGCAGAAGCAGTTGGAAATAGACGAACGGCTTGAAACTCTTGTCCAGCCCATAGAGAACCCCGGCCGTCGTGGCCAGCGCCGCAACGATGATCCAGGTGATCATCACCACACGTTCCGGGTTGATGCCGGACAACAAGGCCAGATCCTCGTTGTCGGAATAAGCGCGCATCGACTTACCAGTGCGGGTCTTGTTGAGGAACCAGAACAGCAAGGCTACGGCAACGACGGCGACGATCACGGTGATGCCCTGCGAGGTTTTGATCGCAAGCCCCTCATCCAGCCCGGTCATCTTTTTGAAATCCCGCGCAGAAATCAGGAACCGAGCCCCATCCGAGAACCGTTGGTCATCGGGGCCGATGATGAAACGCACCAGCCCATTCATGATGAACATCACACCCATGGATACGATCACCAGGATCACAGGTTTGGCTTTTTGCTCGCGATAGAAACGATAGACCAGCCTGTCGGTGATCAGCACCAGAAGGATGCACCCCAGGATCGCAAACGGAAGCGCCAGAAGCGCCGTCGGCAGGGGCCCGAACCCGATCCCTGCCGCCTGAAGACCCCAGGTGACCAGCACGGCGATCATTGCGCCGAAGGCCATCGTATCCCCGTGGGCAAAGTTGGAAAATCGCAGGATGCCGTAGATCAGGGTGACCCCCAGCGCCCCAAGTGCCAACTGGCTGCCATAGGCAACCGCAGGCACGATCACAAAGTTCGCAAGCGCAACAAGCGCATTCAGTAGGTCCATTATGTTCTTCTCACTGTCCGGGTGCGGCTTTATGGCATGACGCCGACGAAAGACACAACAATTTGGAGCATGATTTTTGCGGCTTTGTGCATGTTTTTATGCGGTTTGGCGAACATTGATCATGCGCGCTCCAACCGTCTGCTGATCCCCGAAAGAAAAAGACCGCGCCACCATGTGGGACGCGGCCTGAAATCGCAGATGATTGCGGGACTAGGCTCCGGTTTCCGTGCATTGACCACGGTCATTCTGAAGGACCGGACGGCGAATGGACAGGTTGTAGGACAGATCCGGGCTTTTGACGAAGAAGGTCATGACATGCTGTTCGGTCGCCAGGATGAACGTCATGTTGTTCAGGCCAGGAAACACCTGAGCATCCCCGGTCGTGTCACCGAATTTGACCGATCCCTTCTGCTCGCCTTCAAGCCGTGTCAGCCGGTACTCGGTTCCATCAATATCCGATATGCACACAAATTCGCGTTGCTGAGCCACAGCGCCAGTTGCCAAGTGTGCGACCAGTGCGGCGATCATCCATTTCTTCATTTTGTCTTCCAATTTCTGTGCCCCCAACCGGGGCGCGTTTCGGGGATTGGTGTAGTGGTTCGGGCGCAGCGATATTTTTGAAATTTGACCTGATTAAAGCAGCAGATAGGCATTCCGGGAATTTCCACAGGCTTTTTGAAGCGGTGCGCTACCAGGAAATAATTTATACTTTTCAGATGCCTAATAAGGGTTCTCAAGAAGAAGGTCATAGCCGGAAACACCGATTGCCATCTTCTGGCCTTCAATTTTGCGCAAAGCGATCAAGAAAAAGGGCCAGTCGAGAATCCCGACCAGCCCCATAAAAAAATCAGTTCTGAAAAGCGTCGGTTAGCCGCCCAAAAACGACTTGCGCACTTCCTCGTCCGCCAGCAGTTCCTTGCCGGTTCCGGTGTATGCGTTTCGCCCTTGGACCAGCACATAGCCCTTGTCGGCGATCTCAAGCGCCTGGCGTGCATTCTGCTCGACCATCAGGATCGGAAGGCCGGTGCGCGACACTTCGATGATGCGGTCGAACAGCTCGTCCATTACGATCGGCGAAACGCCCGCGGTCGGTTCGTCCAGCATCAGCACTTTGGGCTTGGTCATAAGCGCGCGGCCGACGGCCACTTGTTGGCGCTGACCGCCCGAGAGCTCTCCCGCCGCCTGGTTGCGTTTGTCTCGCAGAATCGGGAACAGTTCGAACACCTGTTCCATCGTGTCCGAGAAATCATCCGTGCGGATAAACGCGCCCATTTCCAGATTTTCCTGAACCGTCATCGAGGTGAAAATGTTCTGCGTTTGGGGCACAAAGCCCATGCCCTTGATCACTCGGTCCTGTGGGCTGAGGTTGGTGATGTCCTCTCCATCCAACCGCACCGATCCGGCGCGCACGTCCAGCATGCCGAAAACGGCCTTCATCGCGGTGGATTTGCCAGCGCCGTTGGGGCCGACGATCACGGCGATTTCGCCCTTGTCCACGGCGATCGTGCAATCGTGCAGAATGTCGGGGCCTTTGCCGTACCCGCCGGTCATGGTGTCACCGATCAGGAATGGACCGCCCTCTACCCGGTGGGTCTTGCCGCTGACCCGATGGGCCGGCGTCATCGTGCCGATGCCATGCGTGTTGGTGATCGAGGCGTCCTTGTTGCCCTTGTCGTCCTGATAGGGGTTGTCGCTCATGCCCCGGCCTCCAACTGGTCTTTGTTCTTGAGCCCAGTGCCCAGATAGGCCTCGATGACATGCTCGTTGGCCTTGATCTCGTCCAGTGTGCCTTGCGCCAGAACCTTGCCCTCGGCCATGCAGATCACCGGATCGCAGATCTTGCCGATGAAATCCATGTCGTGTTCGATCACTACGAAGGTATAGCCGCGTTCCTTGTTCAGACGCAGGATCGTATCGGCGATGGTCATCAGCAGGGTGCGGTTCACGCCTGCGCCGACCTCGTCCAGGAACACGATCTTGGCGTCCACCATCATCGTGCGGCCCAGTTCCAGCAGCTTTTTCTGGCCGCCCGAGACCTGACCCGCCTTGTGGTCGGCCAAATGTTCGATGGTTAGGAACTCCAGCACCTCGTCGGCCTTGGCGCGCAGGGCGCGTTCCTCATCCGCAATCCGCTTGCGGCCGAACCATGTGTTCCACAGCGATTCACCGGATTGGCCACCGGGGACCATCATCAGGTTTTCGCGGCATGTCATCGACGAGAACTCGTGCGCTATCTGGAACGTGCGCAACAGCCCCTTGTGAAACAGATCATGGGGCGGCAGGCCGGTGATGTCTTCGCCATCCATCCAGACCTTGCCGCTGGTCGGAGGCAGAACACCCGCGATCACATTGAAAAGAGTGGTTTTTCCGGCCCCGTTTGGACCGATCAGGCCAGTAATCGAGCCCTTTTCGATCTCCAGCGATGCCCCGTCCACCGCATGGAAACCGCCGAAATGCTTGTGCACGTCCTCGACGACGATCATGTGTTCCCCTGTCCGCGGCTTTCGCGGTTCTTCGTGTTGCCCCATCCCAAAGATAAGGTGGCGCCTTTTGTCATTGAAACAGCCCGGGCACAAGGCCCGGGCTGCTTGGTATCATGCGGTCAGCTGACGGATCAACGGAACTTGACGGTCTCGTTCTTGCCGTCTTTCACTTCGATCTCGCGGTAGGACCCAGCGCTTTCGCCCGGACCGATCAGTTCGACACCCGAAGCGCCGACATAGTCGATGTCCTGACCAGCGGCCAGCAGTTCCAGACCCTTGGCCAGTTCACCCGGATAGATCTTCTCGCCGGGGGCGTTGGCCACATCCAGGATCTTGCCACCGTACTGGGCCGGATCGGCCGACCCTGCGGCCTGCATGGCCAGCATGAACAGCGCGGCAGCGTCATAGCTTTCGGGCGAGTAGGGCGACGAGCCGTCAAAGCCCGCGGCTTCGGCCATCGCGAAATATTTCTCGGCGCCTTCACCGCCGGAACCGGCGATCTGACCAAACGAGCCGTCCAGATCGGGGCCGACATTCGCAGGCAGCGAGTCACCGATCATGCCGCCCGGCAGACCGAACGTGTCGAACGCGCCGCTGTCCAGAGCGGACTGGATGATGCCCAGACCACCCTGATCCAGGTAACCGGCAACCACGAGGATGTCACCGCCGGCCGAGGCCAGCGCGCCGACTTCGGCCGAATAGTCCGCTTTGCCGTCTTCATGTGCTGCAACGATGGTCACTTCGCCGCCCACGGCCTCGAACGACGACTGGATCGCGTCGGCCAGACCTTTGCCGTAGTCGTTGTTGGTATAGGTCAGAGCGATCGAGTTGATGCCGCGGTCTTTCAGAATGTCGGCCATAACCTGACCTTCACGCGCATCCGACGGGGCGGTGCGGAAGAACAGGCCGTTGTCTTCCATCGTCGACAGGCCGGGCGAGGTCGCCGACGGCGAGATCATGACCATGCCATTCGGAATAGCGACGTTCTGCAGGATTGCGCCAGTCACACCCGAGCAGTCGCCGCCGATGATGCCGGCAACGCCATCGGCGATCATGCGTTCGCCGTTCGAGGTGGCCAGACCGTTGTCGATGCAGCCGGTATCGGCACGCGACGGGGTGACGGTGGCGCCGCCCAGCAGCTTGCCGGATTCGGTCACTTCGGCCATCGCCAGTTCGGCGCCCGAACCCATTGCCGGGGCCAGCGATTCAATCGGCCCGGTAAATCCGAACAGAACGCCCAGTTTGACGTCTTCGGCCATTGCGGCACCAGCCAGCAATGCGGTTGCTGCAGTCGCAGTAAGCAGCTTTTTCATTAGGTTACTCCCTTGTTGGAACGTATGCGTTCTGAGCAAGACCCTAGGCAAGCTGTTCAGAAAAGAAAAGTCCAAACAGGAATGTGTCTTTTGGCTGAACAACTCTATTTGTTTTCTAAGGTTTGGTTCCCGGGCGGCTCATTCTGACCGGGATTGGAGCGATAGATATGATCAGGGTTTTCACGATTCTCATTCTGATGATTTGCGGCAGCGTCGCGTCGGGCGAGTCATTGAAGACATCCGCAGGCGAGGTCTCGGTGACGACCATGCTTGCCGGCCTCGATACGCCCTGGGCGATCGGCCTGCTGCCTGATGGCAGTTTTTTGGTTACCGAGCGCGACGGCCAGTTGCTTTTGGCGCGTGACGGCAAGGCCACCAAGGTACGGGGCGTTCCGAAAGTCGCGGCGCAAGGGCAGGGCGGTCTGCTGGACGTAACCATCGCCCGCGATTTTGACCGCACCAGAGAGGTGTTTCTCACATTCTCGAAGCCACAGAGCGGCGGGGCCGGTACGGCGGTTGCCGTGGCGCGCCTGTCCGAGAACGGCAAGCGGCTGACCAACCTGAAGGTGATATTCGAAGCGGTTCCCGGCGGCTCGGGTGGCCGGCATTTCGGATCGCGCGTGGTCGAGGCGCAGGACGGGACGCTGTTCATCACTTTGGGGGATCGTGGCGACAGGCCGACCGCACAGGACCGCTCGAACCACATGGGGACGGTTATTCGGATCAACCGCGATGGCTCGATCCCGGCGGATAATCCGTTTGTCGCGCAAGAAGGCATCCGCCCCGAGATCTGGTCCTTTGGTCATCGCAATCCGCAAGGCGCTGATATTGATACGAGTGGCCGGTTGTGGGTCTCGGAACATGGCGCCAAGGGCGGGGACGAAGTGAACCTTGTGAAACCCGGCGCCAACTACGGTTGGCCGGTCATTTCCTACGGGACGCATTATTCCGGAGAGAAGATCGGCGAAGGCACCAGCAAGGCCGGAATGGAACAGCCGCGCTTGTATTGGGATCCGTCCATCGCGCCGTCGGGCTTGATGGTCTATTCCGGCGGGATGTTTCCCGAATGGCAGGGTGACATCTTCGTGGGTTCGCTGAAATTCGACTATATCGCACGGCTGTCCGGCAACCCGTTGCGCGAGGTCGAGCAGATCAAAGGCCCCGAGACCGAACGGGTCCGTGACATCGTGCAGGCCCCGGATGGGGCGATCTGGTTCATCTCGGTCGGGCAGGGTGCGGTTTACAGGATTTCCCGTTCGTCCTAGGAGTGCAGCGATACACTTCTAAGAGGATTGAGATGTTCCGCATTCTCGCAGCAATATTTTTGTCCCTTTCGACACTTCCCGCCGCGGCCGACGAGGTCTTTGCGACCTATGCCGATTACGAAGCCTTCGTCGACACCAAGATCAAGAACCGCGAGTTCTCGAACGTCATCAACCGGTTGGGCGGCGCCGACGAATACACGCCGCAGCAGATGCAAGTCCTGCAAGGGCAGCTACGTGACCTTGTTCCGTACTACCTGACCAATGCCGACGTTGCCAAACGGGTCGAGCTTGAGAACGGGTTCGCGCAGGAAATGCGGATCTACTGGAACGACAAGAACAGCTATCTCTACTATTACGCTCTTCTGCACCAACGCGACGACGGCGTGATGGTTCTGCAGTTCAGCATCAACACCAGCGCCGAGTCCATTCTGGCGAAGTTCTAGGTGTCAGACCGACAGCCGTCCACTCTGCGTTCCACGCTCGCGATAGGGCGTGGTGTTGTAATGCGCGCGGTAGCATTTCGAGAAATGGCTGGGGCTGGCAAAACCGCAGGCCAAGGCCACGTTGATCACGCTCATGTCGGTCTGCATCAGCAGGTTGCGCGCCTTGTGCAGCCGCAATTCCATGTAATAGCGCTTGGGCGAACGGCTCAGATACCGGCGGAACAGCCGCTCGAGCTGGCGGGTCGACATGCCAACATCCTTGGCCAGGATCGAGGGCGAAATCGGCTCCTCGATGTTCTTCTCCATCATCAGGATGACCTGGCTCAGCTTGGGGTGGCGCACACCGATCCGCGTGGGCGTCGAAAGGCGCTGGGTGTCCTGATCGGTGCGGATAGAGGAATAGATCATCTGGTCAGCTACGGCGTTAGCCAACTCTTCACCGTAGTCATCGGCAATCAGCTTCAGCATCAGGTCGATTGACGAGGTGCCACCAGCCGTTGTCATCCGGTTGCCGTCGATCAGAAAGACGGATTTCGTCAGTTCGACGTTTTCGAACTCTTCCGCAAAGCTGTCGGCGTTTTCCCAGTGGATGGTGGCGCGTTTGCCGTCCAGCAGGCCGGCTTTGGCAAGGGTATAGGCGGCTGTGCACAAGCCACCGATCTTCAGACCTTTGCGGGCCTCGCGGCGCAGCCAGTTCAGAACCTTTTTGGTGGTCGCCGCCTGAACATCGACGCCGCCACATACAAGGATCACCTCGTCCCGCTGCAGTTCGTCCAGGTCGCGGTCAAGCTCGAACGTCGTCCCGGCCGAGCAGCTGACCACCTCTCCGCCTTCACCGGCCAGCGACCAGGTATAGATCTGCTGATCCGCCATCCGATTGGCAATCCGAAGGCTGTCCAGTGCCGAGGCAAAAGACAGCAACGAAAACTTGTCGAGCAACACGAATACGAAATTGAGCGGCTTGGCCGCGCGCTTGTCCACAGTGACAACTTGGCGTTGCTCTTGCATGGCGAACTGTCCTTGATTCGGCGGGCCGAGGCCCGAGGCCTGCGGCGAATTTGACCGACACCATGCTCAAAGCTTGTTTCCGACGTCAAGAGGCGCAAATCGGATATGGTCTCTGGTCTATGGATTTTGTATAGAGACCACCTGAATTACCTCAGCGGAGATCAAAGCTATGACCGAGTGGCAAAAAACGAACTGGCGCAGCAAGCCGCGGGTTCAGATGCCAGACTATACCGACGCGGCCGCGCTGGCCAAAGTCGAGGCCAAGCTTTCGCAGTATCCCCCGCTGGTTTTTGCGGGCGAGGCCCGGCGTCTGAAACAGCACTTGGGCGCGGCCGGCCGTGGCGAGGCCTTCCTGCTGCAGGGTGGGGACTGCGCCGAAAGCTTCGACCAGTTCAGCGCCGATGCGATCCGCGACACCTTCAAGGTGATGCTGCAGATGGCGATGGTTCTGACCTATGGTGCCAAGGTTCCGGTGGTCAAGGTGGGCCGTATGGCCGGCCAGTTCGCCAAGCCGCGCAGCGCGCCGACCGAAGTGGTCGATGGCGTAGAATTGCCAAGCTACCGTGGTGACATCATCAACGAGCTGGCCTTCACGCCCGAGGCGCGTATCCCGAACCCGGAAAAGATGCTGCAGGCCTATACCCAGGCTGCAGCCACTCTGAACCTGCTGCGCGCGTTCTCGACCGGCGGTTTCGCGGACATGAGCCGTGTGCATTCCTGGACCTTGGGCTTTACCAACGAACAGGACGTCCAGAAGTATTCCGAGATCGCCGACCGCATTCAGGACACGATCGACTTCATGGAGGCCGCTGGCATCACCGCAGATACCACCCATGAATTCTCGACCGTCGAGTTCTACACCAGCCACGAAGGTCTGTTGCTGGAATATGAGGAGGCGCTGACGCGACTGGATTCGACTTCGGGCAAATGGCTGGCCGGCTCGGGCCACATGATCTGGATCGGCGATCGCACCCGTCAGCCCGACGGCGCGCATGTCGAATTCTGCCGGGGCGTGCTGAACCCGATCGGTCTGAAATGCGGCCCGACGACAACGGCCGAAGACCTCAAGGTTCTGATGTCCAAGCTGAACCCGGACAACGAAGAAGGCCGTCTGACCCTGATCGCGCGCTTCGGCGCGGGCAAGGCGGGCGAGCACCTGCCGCGCCTGATCAAGGCCGTCAAGGAAGAGGGCGCCAAGGTGACCTGGGTCTGCGACCCGATGCACGGGAACACGATCAAGTCGGCCACCGGCTACAAGACCCGTCCGTTCGAATCGGTCCTGCGCGAGGTGCGGGATTTCTTCGGCGTGCATCAGGCCGAGGGCACGATCCCCGGCGGCGTGCATTTCGAGATGACAGGTCTGGACGTGACCGAATGCACCGGCGGCGTCCGCGCCGTCAGCGAAGAGGACCTGTCGGACCGCTACCACACCGCCTGCGACCCGCGCCTGAACGCATCGCAATCGCTGGAGCTGGCGTTCCTGGTGGCTGAAGAGCTGACCAACCTGCGCCGTGACCGAAAGGACCGCGCGGCAAGCTGAGGCATGTCGGATTGAAACGCAAACGGCGGGCCCTCGGGTCCGCCGTTCTGCTTTTTACTCGTCGCGAGAGAATACCAGCCGCAGGTGTTTCGCCGGTCTCTGGAAATCGGCCTGATCCTCGGCAAAACCCACCTCGACAGGCCGGCTGTTGTGGGCCTGATCCTGAATGTTCACCAGCGTGCGGATTCGAGTGTCCGCGATTCCGAACCGGCGCGGAGTAGCGCCGATCGTGCCATCGCTGACCATCACACCCAGCACCCGGCTGACATCCCCCAGATCGCTTCTGAGGGGCAACAGGATCATGCGGGCCTGCAGCCGCGTCCGGCCGAGCTTGCCTTTTGAAACAAGGCTGAACTCACCGATCGCCGGAGCGGCGAACACCTCTTCCAGTGTCTCTGACACCTGATCACGGGCGCTGGGATCAAAGAAGGCGGTCAGAGGCATTCCGCGCACCTCCATCCCCGCGATCTTGTTCAGATGGCTTCCCGCCAGTCGAAACCGGGCGAGGCCGGGCGCGATGCGTTCCAGAATGAATGTGTATTCCAGAATGTTTTCGAGGCCGCGTGGGTCGATCTGGGAACGCTTGGGAACGCCGTCGCCGCTCAGCAGCGCGGTCCAATACGCCTCAGCCTGACGGATGGGGGACAGACTGCGCCCACTGTCAAAGCGATCCATTGCGATGATCTTTCCAGCTTTCGACCCGGAACCATTCCAGAGGAAGGTTTTCATTACCATGCACCTCGTGTCGATTGGCGGCCATCCGGTCCGTGCGCCATGCAAAGCGATAGCGGCCGACCCATCCTTCGACTGACAGATTGACACGGGTTTATTCAATTTTGGACCAAATCTTTAAGGAATGGTTAACTTCTTGCGATGAATTGCACATCCGGCAAGGTCTTGCCCTATGGGGTACGATAGCTTTAGGTGCAGCAGAACAAGGCTGCGCAGCAGTGGGAAAGGGCAGGCATGATCAAATCCATGACCGGTTTTGCATCCGGAAAGGGCGCATTGGGGCCGCACAGCTGGAGCTGGGAACTGCGCAGTGTCAACGGCAAGGGTCTGGACATGCGGTTGCGGGTGCCGGACTGGCTGACGGGACTTGAGGCTGCGCTGCGCGCGGATATGTCCAAACAGATCAGCCGGGGCAACGTGACGCTGAGCCTGCGCGTCGCCCGCGAAGAAACCGCCGCGGAACTGAAGCTGAACGAAGGCGCAATGAGCGCCGCGCTGGATGCGTTGGCGCAAGCCGAGGAATTGGCGGTCAACAAGGGCGTCGCGCTTGCACCGTCAAAAGCCAGCGATCTGCTGATGCTCAAGGGGATGCTGGACGCAGCAGCCGAAGACGACGATCCCGCTCCGCTGGTCGAGGCGTTGAAATCCGAATTTGGCAGTCTGCTGGCCGAGTTTGTGACAATGCGCCGGGATGAGGGGCAAGCCCTGGCTTCCGTCCTGTCTGCCCAGTTGGATCAGATCCAGACCCTGACCGAGCAGGCCACCGAGCTGGCCGAGCGGCGCAAGGAAGCCATGGCCGACACTCTGCGCCAGAACCTCGCGCGGGTCATGGAAAACAGTCAGGGCGCTGATCCTGACCGGGTGGCGCAGGAGTTGGCCCTGATCGCGGTCAAGGCGGACATCACCGAAGAACTGGACCGCCTGGCCGCGCATGTCGTAGCCGCGCGCGCTCTGCTGGAGCAGGAGGCCCCGGTCGGCCGCAAGCTGGATTTCCTGATGCAGGAGTTCAACCGCGAGGCCAACACGCTGTGCTCCAAATCCCAGAACTCGGAACTGACATCGGTCGGTCTGGAGTTGAAGGCGGTGATCGACCAGTTGAGAGAGCAGGTGCAAAATGTTGAATAAGCAAGGAAAAGTGTAATGGCGGATCGCCGCGGTCTACTCATCATCCTGTCGTCGCCCTCGGGTGCCGGAAAATCCACTTTGGCCCGTCGCCTGATGGAGTGGGACACCGATCTCGAATTTTCGATCTCGGCCACCACACGCGCCCCGCGCCCGGGTGAGGAACATGGACGCGAATACTATTTTCTCAGCGAAGATGATTTCCGCCAGCAGGTATCAAATGGGCAGATGCTTGAGCATGCCCACGTGTTCGGCAATTTCTACGGCTCACCAGCTGGTCCAGTGCGCGAAGCGATCCAGAGCGGGCGGGACGTGCTTTTTGACGTGGACTGGCAGGGTGAAGTGCAGATACGGAATTCCGAGCTGGGCAAACATGCGTTGTCCATTTTCATTCTACCGCCATCGATCAAAGAGCTGCGCCGCCGGCTTGAAACCCGCGGTCAGGACAGCGCCGACGTCATTTCCAAGCGCATGATGAAAAGCTGGGACGAAATCAGCCATTGGGGCTACTACGACTATGTGTTGATCAATGACGATCTGGCCACAACCGAGGAAAAGCTGAAGACGATCGTCAGCGCCGAGCGGATGCGCCGTATTCAGCAGCCTCGGTTGCAGGATCACGTCCGCGCCCTGCAATACGAATTCGAGAGCATGTCATGACCATTTACGCATTGGGACAGGACGTCCCGCAGATTCACGAAGACAGCTGGGTTGCGCCGGACGCGAACCTGATCGGCAAAGTTGTCCTGGAGCAAGGTGCATCTGTTTGGTTCGGGTGCACGATCCGCGCCGATCACGAAGAAATCCGCGTGGGCGAGGGCAGCAACGTTCAGGAGAACTGCGTGATGCATATCGACGCCGGATTTCCTCTGACGATCGGAAAGAACTGCACCATCGGCCACAAAGTGATGCTGCATGGCTGCACCATCGGTGACAACAGCCTGATTGGTATGGGGGCCATCGTTTTGAACGGCGCGAAGATCGGCCGGAACTGCCTGATCGGGGCAGGGGCCCTGATCACGGAAGGCAAGGAGATCCCCGACAACTCGCTGGTGATGGGAGCCCCGGGCAAGGTGGTCCGGCAACTGGACGAGGCGGCGGCTCAGCGGATCACGTTCAGCGCGCTCCACTATCAAGAGAACATGCGCAAGTTCCGGGAAACGCTGGCGCCCGTTTCGCCCGGCGCATAGGTCCTGTGAACCGGTCATGAGCAACGAATTGCTTGCCGAAGTCGTCTCTGCCTTGCCGATGCCCGCATTGATGGTCGATCAGACCGAGCGGATCATCGCTTCGAACGCGGATGCGCGTGCGCTGTTGGGTCGAAACATCGACGGTCGCCATTTTGCGACGATCCTGCGACAGCCGCAGGTCATCGAAGCGATGGAGAAGAGCTTGCGAAGCAAGGGGCCGGCCAACAGCCGGCATCTGGCGAACGACGGCGCACAGGACACTGCGTTTCAGGTCCACTGTCGGTACATGCAGGGCGTCGGCGCGGTTTCCGGTGGCGCGGTTCTGGCAACGTTCATGGATGTGACCCACCTCGAGCAGGCCAGCCAGATGCGTCGTGACTTCGTTGCCAATGTCAGCCACGAACTTCGTACCCCACTGACCGCTCTGATGGGATTCATCGAGACCTTGCAAGGACCAGCGAAGGATGACGCGGCCGCCCGGGACAGATTCCTGAAGATCATGACATCCGAGGCCAACCGGATGAATCGTCTGGTTGGTGACCTGTTGTCGTTGAATCGGGTCGAAAGCGAAGAGCGCATTCGGCCAAGGCAGCAGATCGAACTGATCGAGCTGCTGCACGTGACGCTCGAGACGCTACGCCCCTTGGCTGATGACGCGGGTGTTTCCCTGACCCTGAGCGCCCCGGATAACCCCGTTCGCCTTCCGGGCGACAATGACCAGTTGCGGCAGGTTTTCACAAACCTTGTTGAAAACGCAATCAAATATGGTGGCAGCGGTGGCAGTGTGGATGTGCAAGTGTCGGTCTCTGATCAGGATACCGCCATCCGGGGGGCGGCCGCCCGGGTGAGGGTCATCGACAAGGGGCCGGGCATTGACCCGGTTCATCTGCCCCGGCTTACCGAACGGTTTTACCGCGCCGACAGCCATCGCTCGCGCGAACTGGGGGGTACGGGGCTGGGCCTGGCTATCGTCAAGCACATCATCAACCGCCACCGCGGCCGGTTGCGGGTGGAAAGTGATTTGGGAAAGGGCGCGGTGTTCACCGTCATTTTGCCCATGTAAGACCGGCGCGTGATAGGCTAGGAACGGCCAAGCCGAGCACTCGGACCAAAAAACGAAGGACCCGCCACCCGTGGATAGCGCATTGGAACCCGAAACCCTCAAGGTCTCAGCCAGGAACGTGAACGTGTTCTATGGTGACACGCACGCCATCAAGGACGTGAATGTAGAAATCCAGGACAAGACCGTCACGGCGTTCATTGGGCCCTCGGGGTGCGGCAAGTCTACCTTTTTGCGATGTCTGAACCGGATGAACGACACCATCGACATCTGTCGGGTCGAAGGTGAAATCCGCCTGGATGGGGAAGACATCTATGACAAGCGGATCGACCCCGTGCAACTGCGCGCCAAGGTCGGCATGGTGTTTCAGAAACCCAACCCTTTTCCAAAGTCGATCTATGACAACATCGCATACGGCCCGCGCATTCATGGTCTGGCCAAGACCAAGGCCGAACTTGACGAGATCGTCGAGAAATCCCTACGCCGCGGTGCCATCTGGGACGAGGTGAAGGATCGCCTGGATGCCCCTGGTACTGGTTTGTCAGGGGGGCAACAACAGCGCCTGTGTATCGCCCGCGCCATCGCCACAGCTCCCGAAGTTCTGTTGATGGACGAGCCCTGTTCGGCGCTGGACCCGATTGCCACCGCCCAGGTCGAAGAGCTGATTGATGAACTGCGTGAGAGGTTTTCGGTCGTGATTGTCACCCACTCGATGCAACAGGCGGCGCGCGTCAGCCAGAAAACGGCGTTTTTTCACTTGGGCAATCTTGTCGAGTTCGGTGATACCGCCCAAATCTTCACCAACCCCGAAGACCCGCGTACCGAAAGCTACATCACCGGCCGTATCGGCTGAGAACAGGTAAAAGACCATGAGCGAACAACATATTGCATCTGCCTTCGACCGCGATCTTGAGGCGGTTCAAGCCCACATCATGAAAATGGGTGGTCTGGTCGAGGCCGCGATCACAGGTGCGGCCCGTTCGCTGGAAACGCGGGATGAGGAACTGGCGCAGCAGGTGCGGCAGGGCGACAAGGCCATTGATGCGCTCGAGGACCTGATCAACGAAGAAACCGCCCGGGTGATCGCTTTGCGGGCTCCCACCGCCGGCGACCTGCGGTTGGTGCTGTCGGTTCTCAAGGTTTCGGCCAACCTGGAACGCATCGGCGATTACGCAAAGAACATCGCCAAGCGTACCACCATTCTGGTCGAGGCCAACCAGATCGGCGGCAGCACCGCCGCACTGCGCCGCATGGCGCGCGAGGTCGAGCGGATGCTGCGTGACGCATTGGATGCCTATATTCAAAGGGATGCTGAGCTGGCCCGTGACGTCATCGATCGGGACCAGGAAGTGGACCAGATGTACAACGGCCTGTTCCGCGAGTTGCTGACCTTCATGGCTGAAGACCCGCGCAACATCACGGCATGCATGCATCTGCATTTCATCGCCAAGAACATCGAGCGGATGGGTGACCACGTCACTGCCATCGCCGAACAGGTGATCTATCTGGTGACCGGCGAACGGCCGACCGAAGCGCGCCCGAAAGCAGACAACACCTCGCAATCTCTGTAGGGAGTGGCCGGCATGCCGACAGGCCAGCCGACTATCCTGATCGTCGATGATGAGCCGGCGCTGCGCGAGGTGCTGGCCTACAACATGCAGTCCGCCGGGTACGAAGTGGTTCAGGCGGCAAGCGGCGAAGAAGCCCTGGTGCTGGTCCAAGAGGTGGCGCCTGATTTGATCGTGCTTGACTGGATGATGCCCAATCTCAGTGGGATTGAGTTGTGTCGTCAGCTAAAGGCACGCCCGCAGACCCGCGCAATTCCGATCATCATGCTGTCGGCGCGGTCGGATGAGGTGGACAAAGTGCGTGGTTTGGAGACGGGGGCCGATGACTATGTGGCCAAACCGTATTCGATGGCGGAGTTGATGGCGCGGATCCGAGCTCAACTGCGTCGGGTACGCCCGGCGGCGGCTGCGGAAACCCTAGAATACGACGACATCATCGTGGACCTCGAAAGCCACAAGGCCAGTCGAGCGGGCAAGCCGCTCCGGATGGGACCAACCGAATTCGGGCTGCTGAGCACCTTCATGGAAAAGCCGGGGCGCGTGTTCAGTCGCGATCAGCTATTGGGCCGTGCCTGGGGGCGTGACGTCTATGTCGATTCCCGCACCGTGGATGTCCATATTGGTCGACTGCGCAAGGCTTTGACGGCATTCGGCGGATCCGACCCCCTTCGAACGGTTCGAGGTGCTGGATACGCGCTGGATTAGCCTACCTGGGCAGTGTTTCGTCGTTTTGGGCCTGAGAAGCCAACCAGTGACGGAAGTGCCGAAGTGTCGGATCTTCGGACTTTGAGCTTGGCCAGACCAGGTAATAGGCCCCCATGGTTTCAACCGGATCCTTGCAGGCCGCAACAAGCCTGCCGGTCGCCAGGTCTTGCTCGATCAGGTAGTTGGGCAGCAAGGCGACGCCCAGCCCATGCAGGGCGGCTTGATTGATGGTCGTGAATTGATCGTGCACCGTACCGGGCAGGGCGCCTGAATGCGGAACACCCATTTGCTTGAACCATTCTTGCCAGGCGCGCGGGCGGGTCTGGATGTGAAGCAGGGGCAGTTTCAGCAATTCGCGCGGATCGTCCGGCGCGCCTCCTGGCAGCAGCGCGGGGGAACATACAGGCAGAACCCTTTCCACCTTCAGCAGCAAGCGCTCGGTGCCGGGCCAATCCGGTTCCCCGAAATGTAACGCGGCATCAAAGGGTTCCGATGAGAAGTTGAATGGCCTCAGACGCGTGGACATGTTGATCGTGATGTCAGGATGCAAACGGGCGAAATCCGGCAGCCGTGGCACCAGCCAACGCATTCCGAATGTCGGCAGGATTGCCAGATTCAGCGTTCCACCCACTGGCGCGACGTGCAGTTTCAGGGAAGCCTGCGCAATTTGGTTCAGACCTTGTCGAATTTCCGCGACATAGTCCTGCGCCACCGGCGTCAACGCCAATCGCTTTTTGTCACGCAGAATGAGCTGCACGCCCAGCTGGGTCTCGAGCGTCTGCAGTTGCCGGCTGACGGCGCTCTGGGTCAGCGCAAGCTCTTCCGCGGCGGCCGAGGCGGAGCCCAGCCGGTCCAACGCTTCGAGCGCGCGAAGCGAAGAAATTGACGGAAAGAGTCGACGAGGCGTATCCATCTATGCGTTTTACTCATGAAAACTTGCAAATGTCTCGCTGTTTTTTGCGTAAATTGCAGGGTAGGGTGCGTGTGAACTTCAGTTTGGAGCCAGAAGATGAACGCCCCCGACACCAAACCTGCATTGCGCGCAAAGGATGCGCCCGATCTTGGCCGCTTTACTTGGTACGATCCGTTCCGCCTGTCTGATCAACTGACCGAGGATGAACGCCTGATCGCCGACAGCGCCCGTGCGTATGCGCAGGAAAAGCTGCAACCTCGGGTAACTCAGGCGTTTCAGAACGAGGAAACCGATCCTGAAATCTTCCGTGAGATGGGCGAAATGGGCCTGCTGGGCACCACCATTCCCGAGGAATACGGCGGGATTGGCGCCGGTTACGTAACCTACGGTCTCGTCGCGCGCGAGGTCGAACGTGTGGATTCCGGCTATCGCTCGATGATGTCGGTGCAAAGCTCGCTGGTGATGTATCCGATCTATGCCTATGGCAGCGAAGAGCAGCGCCGGAAATACCTGCCGAAACTGGCCAGTGGTGAATGGATCGGTTGCTTTGGCCTGACCGAACCGGATGCGGGATCTGATCCGGCTGGTATGAAAACCCGGGCAGAAAAGATCGACGGCGGCTACCGTCTGACCGGCAGCAAAATGTGGATTTCAAACGCGCCAATCGCCGATGTGTTTGTTGTCTGGGCCAAGTCCGATGCGCATGACGGAAAGATCCGCGGCTTCGTACTTGAAAAAGGCGCCAAGGGTCTGGGCGCGCCAAAGATCCAAAACAAGCTTAGCCTGCGCGCGTCAATCACCGGTGAAATCGTTATGGACGGCGTGGAGGTCGACGACAGTGCCTTGTTGCCGCACGTCCAGGGCCTGAAAGGGCCATTCGGATGCTTGAATCGAGCGCGCTATGGCATCAGTTGGGGTGTCATGGGGGCTGCAGAATGCTGCTGGCATGCGGCGCGTCAGTACGGTTTGGATCGAAAGCAGTTCAATCGTCCTTTGGCGCAGACACAGCTATTCCAGAAGAAACTGGCGGACATGCAGACTGAAATCGCGTTGGGTTTACAGGCCAGCCTGACGGTCGGACGGCTGATGGACAAAGCCGAAGCCGCGCCTGAGATGATCTCGATCATCAAGCGGAACAATTGCGGCAAGGCGTTGGATATCGCGCGGATGGCGCGGGACATGCATGGTGGCAACGGGATCTCGTTGGAGTTCCAAGTCATTCGTCACATGGTCAACCTTGAGACCGTCAATACCTACGAGGGCACGCATGATGTTCATGCGTTGATCTTGGGGCGGGCGCAGACCGGGTTGCAAGCATTCTACTGATCCGCAACCCAAAGTGCGCGTAATCGGTATTATGTAATTAAAGTGCAAGGCCTGGCACCGCTACGTTCGCGTTGGCGGTGCTATTTCAACCTGTTACGGTCCTGTGTGAAACCAAGACAGGATGCGCTGATGGACCTTCAAGGCAAAATCGTAGTTATTACCGGTGCAGCCCACGGCATCGGCAAAGGTATGGCGACGCGCTTCGCGGCGGACGGCGCGCGTGTGATCTGTGCGGATATCGATGAAGCCGGTGCCGAAGCCGTCGCGCAGGACATTGGCGGGCATTCGGTCAAATGCGATGTGGCCGACGAACACGAAATCCAGGCAATGATCGAAAGCGTTGAATCCAGCATCGGCCCCATTGATCTGTTCTGTGCCAACGCCGGCATTCTGACGCTTGGCGGTCTCGATGTTCCCGATGCGCATTGGGATAGGATCTGGAAGATCAACGTCATGTCTCATGTGTGGACGGCCCGCCATCTGGTGCCGCGGATGATTGCGCGCGACGGCGGCTACATATTGATCACGGCTTCCGCTGCGGGGCTGCTCAACCAGCCCGGAGCCGCGCCATACGGAGTCACCAAACATGCGGCGGTTGGTTTCGCGGAATGGCTGGCTTTGACCTATGCCGACAAAGGCATCCGGGTCTCGGTCTTGTGTCCTCAGGCCGTCCGATCGGAAATGACCAAAGGGTTTGAAGACTCAGTAGCCGCGATTGATGGCATGCTTGAACCCGAGGACGTGGCACAGGCATGTGTCGAGGCCATTGGGGCTGAGAGCTTTCTGGTTCTGCCGCACCCGCAGGTTCTGGACTACATGCGCTTGAAAACCGCCGATTACGACCGTTGGATTTCGGGAATGAACAAGTTGAATCAGCAGTTTGCAGGCGATACCTAGTCTTTCTTACGAGCGCGGCGCAGAAGGCCTTCCTGCGCGACGGACGCGACCAAGGTACCATCCTGCGTATAGATTGACCCGCGGTTGAAGCTGCGTCCCTGCCCTGTCCATGGCGACTCCATGGAATAGAGATGCCAGTTCTGGAATTGAACCGGCGCATGAAACCAGATCGCGTGATCCAGGCTCGCGCCATTGATTTCGCCCGTGAACCAGCTCAACCCGTGCGGACGCATGCCGGAACTCAGCAGCGCCATGTCCGAGGCATAGGCCAGCAACAGGTGTTGGGTCACGTGATCAGCCTGTTCCGCTGCTCCCATGCGGAACCACAGATGGTTTCGGTCGTCGCTTTTCTCGGGCTGAAATATGTCCAGGGGATCAATCTCGCGCACCTCGATCGGGCGTTCGCGGAGCAATTCGGCGCGCAGCCTTTCGGGAACGCGGTTCAGGTATTTCTGCCGCAATTCATCGCGTGACGGTTGCGTTTCGGGCGCTGGGACATCAGGCATCGCGTGCTGATGGTCCCAGCCTTCATCCTGAATGTGGAACGAGGCCGACATGTTGAGGATCTGCTTGCCGTGCTGGATTGCCACCACGCGCCGTGTGGTGAACGACCCGCCATCCCGTGCGCGATCCACCTGATAGATAACCGGAATTTCCGGATCTCCCGGACGGATAAAATAGGCATGCAGCGAATGGCAAAGGCGGTTTTCGACCGTTCGGTATGCTGCTGCCAAAGCCTGTGCGATGACCTGACCACCAAATATCCGCGTGGGCGTTTCACCGCCGGACCCGGTGCCTCGGAACAGGTCAACTTCAAGGCGTTCAATGTCCAGCAAATCCAACAGAATGCGTTCGGCTTCGGTCATTCGACTCTCTCTGGTTCTGTTCGTGATCGGCCTAGCAGGCCCGCGCGGGTCATTCAATGAGGGCGGCGTGAACCAGCGCTTTGAGTTCCGAGCGTGACGGGTAAGAACTGGAGGGCGACAACTGAGTAAAGAAAACCGCCGACAGGTCGTTCTTTTGGTCGACCCAGAAAAAGGTCGACGCCATTCCTCCCCAACTGAAATCTCCGACCGATCCGGGGGTACGTGCACGGCCCGGGTCCAAAACCACAGCGCCGCCAAGCCCGAACCCCATGCCGTCCATTGGCTGTTCGGCAAAGCTTTGGGGCCCCATGGACGCGATGTCGCCCGGCAAGTGGTTGCGCATCATGAAGTCCACTGTGCTCGGGCCCAGCAGTCGTTGATCACCCACCTGCCCATTTGCGCGTAGCATCTCGGCGAAACGGGCAAAATCGTCGATCGTGCTGACCAGCCCACCACCGCCGGAAAACAGCGTGGCCGCTTCGAATGGCGAGTTTCCGGCCGGATCCACCAATCGCAACGTTTCGCCGCCGGACCTGGCCGCGTTCAGGGCCATCGCGTCCCCCTCGAGCGGTGTGTAGAGCGAGGCGAACCGGTCCCCTGCCCCTTTGGGAACCGAAAACCCGGTTTCGTCCATCCCAAGCGGGCCAAAGATCTCATCGGCAAAGAATTGGCTCAGACTCCTGCCGGACACCACTTCGACCACGCGTCCGATTACGTCGATGCCAACCGAATACTCCCAGCGGCTGCCGGGTTGAAACGCCAGCGGCAATGCAGCCACGGCCCGAACCTGATCGGCCAGCAGACCCTGGTCCGGTTTGAACATCAGGTCCTGAGCATCCATCGCAGCGGGCAGAATGCCCGGGTTGAATGGATAGCTTAGCCCGCTGGTGTGGGTCAGCAGTTGATGCAGGGTCGGCGACGTCGAGTCTTCTGTTTGATCAATGGATTGCGCGTCTTTCCGCAACGCCTTCATGTCGGCGAATTCCGGCAGAAACTCGGACACCGGCGCCTCAAGGTGCATTAGACCTTGTTCTACCAGCATCATCAGCGCTGTCGTGGTTACTGGCTTGGTCATCGAGTAGATGCGAACCAAGGTCTGGCGGTCGAACGGCAAATCACCCTCGAGACTACGCAATCCGCAATCGTGAAAGAACTCTTCGCGCCCGTGCTGCTTCAACAGAAAGGCACAACCGGGGTATTTTCGTTCGTCCACATACCTTTGCATCCATGTCTGAATGCGGTTCAGCCTCGTCCGATCAAACTGCATTGGCCGAAATTTCCCCGTTTTTTCTTTCACCTACGCGCAATCCTGCCGCCCCGTGGCAGAGAAAAACAGCCCAAAAAACAAAGCCGGCAAAAATTGCCGGGCGGGCGATCAGCAAGTCCGCTCTCGGCCACGACCCACGACGCTGTTAGACTGACGGCGTTCTGGATTCGTGATTTGCAGCCGTTACCCCCTGATTTCGCCACCGGCCGGAGGTGCCAGATGACGCAGAACGTGGAATTCGTATACGACTTTTGCAGCCCAAACGCTTACCTCGCTCATAAGGTTTTGCCAGATCTCGCCGCGCGGCACGCGGCCAGGATCCGTTATGTGCCGGTTCTGCTGAGCACAGTTTTCAAGGCCACCAACAACCAGAGCCCATTTCAGGCGTTTTCGGAAAATCGGAAGAAATCGGCGTATCTGACCCATGACCTGCACCGCTTTGCGCGGCGGCGAGGCCTGATCTTTCATATGAGCCCCTATTTTCCGCTGAACACGAAGTTCGCCATGCGTGGGGCAGTCGCGGCGATGGGAAGACCTTGGGAAGGCAGATACATAGATGCCGTTTTTGATGCAATATGGGTGCACGGGCAGAAGATTGACGACCTGAATGTATTGACCGACATCGTTCAAGAACATGAGCTGCCCGTACGAAAAATCCGCGAGGCGATCACCGGCGATTTGGGCAAGCAGACTCTGAAGGATCAGACAAAGGCGGCCGTTCGCCGCGGAGTTTTTGGGGTGCCTAGCTTGTTTGTCGGTTCCGAGATGTTTTTTGGTAAGAACAGCCTGGCCAACGTAGAACTCGAACTCGAGGCGTTGCACTGAGGTTTCAAGGACGCAGTCCCAATTGCCGGGCAGCATCAATAAGCTTGTGCGCGTGGTCTTTTTCAAGCTCTTCCGGGGTCACGTAAAAGCTGGGCCCGCCGATATTCAATCCAAATACCCGCCCGTCGCTGGCGGTGGATACTGGAACGGAAATGGCATGGACGTCGTCCCGCCACAGAGAATATCCGGTACAATAACCTTGTGTATCGTACTCATCCAACGCGGTTTTTATCGAGTCGCGCAGGTGACCTTCGGGCAGGTTCAGATCGCGTCGTGCAGCGTAAACCGCGGTTTCCCTTTGATCCTCGGTCATGCCAACCAGAATGGCCCGCCCCATGGCCGAGGAGAACAACGGCAGCCGGGATCCGACATGCATGGTAAGCGCCACGTTCTGCGTCGACCTGCTGACCGCGACGTATACGACCTCGGCCCGATGCGCTTCGCCGAGGGCGGCCGTCAGGTAAGGATTGGCGCCATCGCGCAGTTCCCTCAGCACCTCGACGGCACGTTCGCATATGTCAGCCGCTCCCAGAACTCCAAATCCCAGCCGCAGCACTCCGACACCAAGCCGATACGAACCGCCTGCGTGATCCTGAACAAGGTAACCAAGCTGGCACAGCGTATGGGTCAACCGCGAGATCGTTGGCTTGGGCAGACCCGTGCGTTCGGCAAAATCCGTGTTGGTCAGGGCCGTTTCGCCGTGGCGAAAGCACCGCAGCAGTTCAAGCCCCCGCGCCAGTGCAGTGACGAAGTTCCGATCCTTGCCAATGTCGGCGCTTGATGATGTCTCGGATACCACGCCTGCCCCTCTATCCCAGCGCTGCCAGACCATGTTTGGCGAACATCGGCACATAAGCTCCGAATGCGCGCGCTCGGGCCGGATCGGATGCATTCCCGTCCAGGGCGCGTTTGTAGACGCCTTGGAGAATTCCGGCCATGCGGAAGAAGTTGAACGCAAGATAGAAGCCGAAATTGTCGATCCCCGGCAAACCGCGCCGCTTACAATATGAGGCGATGAACTGCTGATCGCTGGGCAGCCCGAGGCTGTCTCGGTCAACACCGGCCAGCCCCCGACCCTCTTTGCCCGGCGGCATCTGCCATTGCATGATTACGGCCGCCAGATCGGCATAGGGATGGCCGATGGTGGACAGCTCCCAATCCAGGACCCCGATGCAGGTGGTGCCGTCACGCTCGAACATCAGATTGTCGATGCGATAGTCGCCATGAACCAGCGTTCGTTGACCATCATCCGCCGGGATCGAGCTTTCCAGCGCGTGGATCAGCGCATCCATGTCGGCAACCGTTTCGGTTTCCGATGCGCGATACTGTTTGGTCCAGCGCGCGATCTGGCGTTCAAAGTAGTTGCCGGTCGGTCCGTAGTCGGACAGGCCCACGGCGTCGATATCGACCATGTGCAATTCGGCCAGAACCCGGTTCATCTCATCCAGAACGGCTCTGCGGGTTTCGTTGGTTTCGGCCTTCATGGTCGGTTCCAGAAAATTCCGACCGTCGAGACGCTCCATGACATAGAAGGCAGAGCCGATGATGCTGTCATCCTCGCACAGCACGTACATGCGCGGCACCGGTACATTGCTGTGCGCCAACGCGGTCTGAACACGGAATTCGCGGTCGACCGCGTGGGCGGATTTCAGCAGAACTCCGGGCGGTTTACGCCGCAGAACATAGGATTTGCCCGGCGTGCACAGTTCGTAGGTCGGATTGGACTGACCAACCGTGAACTTCGTCGCCTCAAGCGGACCGGCATAGCCTTGCAGGTTGGCGCGCAGATAGGAATCTACGGCGACAAGGTCGAGGGTGTTCGGGTCATCGCTCATGCGATCGGCCTCGCTTGATACTGGACCGGGTTTCACAGGGCATCGGCAAAGATGTTTCCTCCGGTCAGAACGTTGATTCCACCCGAAACCGGGATCACGGCGCCGGTCACGTAACTGCCACCGCGCCCGCTGAGGAACAGCATACAGCCCGCGATGTCCTCGTCGCGCCCGACACGACCCAGCGGGACCGACTTGCCCACTTTCTCGCGTTTTTCCTCGTCAGCCGTGGCAAAGGCGGTCATGCGCGAAACGAACGGTCCCGGCGCCAAGGCATTCACGGTTACGCGGTAGGGCGACAGCTCTTTTGCCATGATCTTGGTCAGATGGATGACGGCCGCCTTGGACGCGGAATAGCTGTAGGCGCCATCTCCCATGGGAACCTCTCCCATCACCGATGCGACGTTGATCACCCGTGCAGGATCATCGTCCGAGCCTGATTGCATCAGCAGGGGCAGCAGCTTCTGGGTCAGGTGAAAGATGCCGGCGACATTCACGGACATGACTTTGTCCCAGGCGTCATAGGGAAACTGTCCCATAGGCGCACCCCATGACACGCCGGCATTGTTCATAAGAATATCAAGCCTTTGGGTGCGGGTGTTCACCTCTTCGACCAGCGCATCAATACCGGCCTCGCTGCTGACGTCACCGGCAAACCCTTCGGCGGTTCCGGGAGCATCCAGCGCGTTCAGTTCGGCGGCTACAGCTTCGCAAGCTTCGCCCTTGCGCGAGGCGATCAGCACCCTCGCACCCGCGCGCAGCAAAGCCTCGGCTGCCATGCGGCCAATGCCGGTCGCACCGCCCGTGACCAAAGCAGTCTTGCCCGCTAGCGAAAATAATTTCTCCGGTGTCATCGGCCTCTCCCCATAATTCGTTTTTGTTGCGTCCTGAGTTCTATTTCAGGTCGGGTCAGTTTCACTGTGCAGAATTGCATTTCACATCTGCCTTGACAACATGGTGTCAGGACCCGACCTTCGGGCCGACAAATGGCGAGGATCGGAATACGAAATGCAAGCATTACTCAGCGTCGCCCCGGGTGGTCCGGAAACACTGGAACTTACCACCCTGCCCGATCCAACGCCCAAAAAGGGTCAGGTGCTGATCCGGGTACGTGCGGCAGGTGTGAATTTTCCTGACACGCTGATCATCCGCGATTTGTACCAGATGAAACCACCGCGCCCGTTCGCGCCCGGAGGGGAAGTGTCAGGCGATGTGATCGCCGTCGGAGATGGTGTTTCCGATCTGAAGATCGGTGACCGCGTTCTGGCCCTGACAGGCTACGGAGGTTTCGCCGAGCAGCTGTGCATTCCGGCCGCCAGCGCCGTTCCGATCCCGGAGTCCATGCCGTACGAGGATGCGGCTTGTTTCATCTTCACCTACGGAACGTCCTACCATGCGCTGAAGGATCGCGCCGGGCTCAAGGGCGGTGAGACCTTGTTGGTTCTTGGGGCCGCCGGTGGTGTCGGCTCGGCCGCGGTTGAGTTGGGCAAAGCGATGGGCGCGCGTGTAATTGCCGCGGTGTCCACGGAAGACAAAGCTCAGTTCTGCAAGGATTTGGGCGCTGATGAGGCGATCGTCTACTCCAAAGAGATGACGCGAGAGGCGCAAAAGGCGTTTTCTGCCGAAATCAAGAAGTTGGCGGGCGGTGATGGCGTTGACGTGGTCTATGATGCGGTTGGCGGCGACTATGCCGAACCGGCATTGCGCGCGATGGCCTGGAAGGGGCGGTTTCTGGTCGTTGGTTTTCCGGCCGGAATCCCCAATATCCCGTTGAATCTGCCTTTGCTTAAGGGCTGTGAGATCGTCGGCGTGTTCTGGGGCGCGTCCGTATTCCGCGATCCGGCCGGACATGCCGAAAACTTGCGGGAACTGTTTGCCATGTATCATGGCAGCAAGATCAAGCCGCGTATCAGCGCCCGCTTTTCCTTGCCCCGCGCCGCCGAAGCTTTGGAGATGTTGGGCGATCGGTCGGTTCTCGGCAAAGTTGTCGTGTCCATCGACTAGGAACGACATTCACGGTCGTTTCACAGCATGACCCCATGACCTGACCTGCACCCGCTCGCCTCATGAGAGCAAAGCCGGTAGACGCGTTTTCAATTCGCGGCTATGAAACAGGTATGGGGACAGAAAAATAATGCGTACTATTCTTGTATTGAACGGACCGAACCTGAACCTTTTGGGCACACGGCAGCCCGAGGTTTACGGTCATACCACCTTGAAGATGATCGAAGACTTGTGCGTTTCGCATGGCGCATCGATCGGGTTGCGTGTCGAGTGCGCTCAATCAAACCATGAAGGTGTGTTGATCGATGCCATCCACGGCGCGCGCGGGACCCATGACGGGATCGTCCTGAACGCCGGCGCGTATACCCACACGTCAATAGCGTTGATGGATGCCATTTCGTCGGCTGAACTGCCGGTAGTCGAGGTTCACCTGTCCAATATCCACGCCCGCGAGGCATTTCGGCACAAGTCCTACATCTCGGCCGTGGCCATCGGGCAGATCTGCGGCTTTGGCGCTCAAAGCTATGTTCTGGCGCTGGAAGCGCTGGCCGCGCATCTTCAGGAGGGTGGCGGCGCATGATGACGCTCAAGGAATACCTCAACTTTCTGAGCTATGTGAAAACCCTCGAGGAGCTTTGGGCCGCGCACACCGAACAGATGGCCAAGTATGGTTTTGACCGCCTGTTGTACGGACACACACAGTACCGCACCCAAACGTCTTTGGGCGACCCCGAAGATTTCGTGATCCTGACCAATCACTGCAAGGAATACATGGACGGTTTCCTTCGGGATGGTCTGTATTTCCATGCGCCCATGCTGAAATGGGCATTGGATCACGAAGGGGCCGCAAGCTGGAGCATGATCCGTGAGATGATGTCCAGCGGCACGATGACCAACGAAGAACGCAAGGTGTACGAGTTCAACCGCTCGAAAGGTATCACTGTCGGTTACACGATCAGTTTCACTTCGGTGTCCATGCGGTCGAAGGGGGCAATTTCGCTGGCCGCTCTGAACCGCAGCCAGGACGAGATGGACGAGATGTGGGCCGAGCATGGTGATGACATCCTGCTGATGAACAACATCGCCCATCTCAAGATCCTGACCCTGCCCTACAATCCCCCGAACCGCGCCTTGACCAAGCGGCAGCGTGAGGCTCTGGAATGGGTGGGTGACGGCAAAACGACCCAGGACATTGCCCTGCTGATGGGACTGACATCGGCAACTGTTGAAAAACACCTCAGGCTGGCGCGCGAGGCTCTTTCCGTCGAAACGACCGCACAGGCGGTTTTGAAGGCTTCGCTGCAGAATCAGATGTTCGTAATGGAGGTCTGAAGCCGCTGTCGCACGACGGTTGACCTTAGGTAAGGAATACATGACTTCCTAAAACTGCGCAGAAATTGCACATTGATCCCGTTCCGTGAGTGGTGGCTTTAGCCAAGGAACATTTGGACGGATCTTTGTATTCCCAAGGCTCTCCGTTCGCTCTGACAAAGGGCGCTTATTCGTCCGCGTGCCGATGTCGGAAATTTTGGGGGGCCTCGACCATCCCCATCTTGCGGGGCCCTCCAATTACTACTCTGATCAATCGGAAAATTCGCCAAGAAAAAACCGGTCGCGCGTTGCGCAACCGGTTTCGGGTGTTTTTGGATCAGCCCGGAAAACCCGGGCTGAATAGGCGTCAGCCCTGAGCCGCTTTGGCGACTTCGGCAGCAAAGTCTTCTTTTTCGACCACGATGCCTTCGCCAACTTCCAGACGAACAAAACCGGTGATGGTTGCGCCGGCTTCCTTGGCCGCTGCTTCCACGGTCAGGTCGGGGTTCACAACGAACTGCTGGCTCAGCAGGGTCGATTCCGCAACGAATTTCTTCATGCGGCCCTCGATCATCTTTTCGATGACCTGCTCGGGCTTGCCAGACTCGCGCGCGATGTCCATCTGGACCTGCTTTTCTTTTTCGACAACGGCCGGATCCAGGTCGGCTTCGGACAGAGCGGCCGGGTTCACGGCTGCGATGTGCATCGCGACCTGCTTGCCGATGGCTTCATCGCCGCCCGAAAGAGCAACCAGAACACCGATCTTGCCCATGCCGTTGGTCGCGGCGTTGTGGACATACGAGACTAAGGTGTCGCCCGACAGTTTGGCCATGCGGCGGACCGACATGTTTTCGCCGATGGTGGCGATCTTGTCGGTCAGCGTGTCGGCAACCGACTTGCCGCCGAGATCAGCAGCCAGCAGTTCCTCAACCGAGTCAACGCCCTGGGCTGCATAGGTGATCTTGGCGACCATTTCCTGGAACTCGGCGTTCTTCGCGACAAAGTCGGTTTCCGAGTTCACTTCGACAGCAACACCGTTGCCGCCTTCGACGTGAACGGCAACCAAGCCTTCTGCTGCGGTACGGCCGGATTTCTTTGCGGCCTTTGCCAGACCTTTGGTGCGCAGCCAGTCAACGGCCTCGTCCATGTTGCCGCCGGTTTCGGTCAGCGCTTTTTTCGCGTCCATCATGCCTGCGCCGGTCGAGTCGCGCAGTTCTTTCACCATTGCTGCAGTGATTGCCATCTCTTGGCTCTCCTCAATTCAAACGGAATTGGGGCAGGTCTACCCTGCCCCATATGTCATTTACGTGACGGGCAGCTTACGCTTCGGCCGACGCTTCGGCTTCTTCTGCAACGGCTTCTTCAACCGGTGCTTCTTCGAACTCGCCCAGGTCGACGCCGGCGGCGCCCAGCTGTGCGGTCATGCCGTCCAGCGCAGCACGTGCGGCCAGGTCGCAATACAGTGCGATTGCACGGGCAGCATCGTCGTTGCCGGGGATGATGTAGTCCACACCATCCGGCGAGCAGTTGGTGTCGACGACGGCCACAACCGGAATACCCAGCTTGTTGGCTTCGGCGATGGCCAGCGCTTCTTTCTTGACGTCGATGACGAACAGCAGGTCAGGAACGCCGCCCATCTCGCGGATGCCGCCCAGCGAAGCCTGCAGCTTGGCCTGGTCACGCTCCATGCCCAGACGCTCTTTCTTGGTCAGGCCTTCAGCGCCCGATTCCATGGCTTCGTCGATCTGGTTCAGACGGTTGATCGACTGGGAAACGGTTTTCCAGTTGGTCAGCGTGCCGCCCAGCCAGCGGTGGTTCATGTAATACTGAGCCGACTTTTCAGCGGCTTCGGCGATCGGCTGTGCAGCCTGACGCTTGGTGCCGACAAACAGAACGCGGCCACCTTTGGCGACGGTGTCACGTACCGCCTGCAGCGCCTGGTCCAGCATCGGAACGGTCTGGGTCAGGTCCATGATGTGGATGCCGTTGCGCGCGCCATAGATGAACGGCGCCATGCGGGGGTTCCAACGCTGTGTTTGGTGACCAAAGTGAACGCCAGCTTCCAGCAGCTGACGCATGGTGAACTCGGGAAGAGCCATGCTATCTTTTCCTTTTCCGGTTTTCGCCTTGGCGGGGGTGAAAGAAGCGTTTGCTCCAACCGGCGGCCTTGATGAGGATGTCTCCCTCAAAACGACCAAACCCCGCCTGCGGATTTGAATGCCGCGCGTATACGGCAGGTTGACTGATGGTGCAAGGGGCTTTTACCCCTATTTTTCTGGCCGCGCCAAGGCATGCCCGTGGCGAACGGCCTGCTCGCAATGCGCGGCCAAAGCCTTGCGGTTGTCGAAATCGCTGACCCGCGCCGGAGAATGATAAATCAATTCGACCCGCCCCTGCCGCCGCGCGCCCAGCGTCTTCAGAAGATGCGGGGCAAAATCCATGTCCCCCCACCAGCCATAGAACCGGTCCGGCTGCCCGTCGGGCGCGTGGTAGACAACCGAAACCGGCTGAACATACATGAAATCACGCAGCTCATCTGCAAAGAATGCCGCAAAAAGCGTTGTTTTGAATGGCAAAACCCGAAGGCCATCTGTCGATGTGCCCTCTGGAAAAAACAACAGCTTGTGCCCGGCCTTCAGACGGTCTTCGAACAATCTGGTCTGCTCGCGCGCTTTTTTGGGATTACGTTCGATGAACACGGTTCCGGTGGCCCGGGCCAGCCAACCGATGCCGGGCCAATTCGCCACCTCGGCCTTGGACACGAAGTATACACGCTTGCGGGCGTTGAGCGCGAAGATATCCAGCCAGGACGTGTGATTGGCCACAACTGCCCCGCGCTGCTGCATCAACTCACCCGAGCTGGAAAATCCGATCCCAAGAATTCGAAACGCATTGCGACATACGAATTGGGCAATGAACGGCGTTACCGGCCGACGCAGGCCAAAGATGGGTCTTTCGACCAGGCGCACAAGCAACAGAACGATCAGACCACCGAACACCAGCACAGCCAGAGGAAGCCCCCGCAGGATCACCAAAATCCAACCCGACACGCCCAACTCAACCGGGTCCGGGTCGTCCGAGCTGTGCCAGACAGCGCCGTTTGGCACGTCACGCTCCGCCATAGATGCGTCTCTGTCTTTCGTTCATCCGAGTGGTGTCGAGGATCAGGCAAACGTCGGTGGTGTTGAATGCATGATCGATGAATGCCCCCTCGCCCACAAACCCACCCAATCGAAGATAGGCCTTGATCAAGGCCGGAACTTGCAACATCGCACCCCGTCGATCCAGCGCATCTTTCGGAACCAGGTTCATGTTCTGAAAAACATCCGGCTGCGCCCGCACCCGCAGCTCGGGTGGCGCCAAGTGGTTGTGATGCAGCATCGACAGAGGCTGGGCAAGGTGCTTGACGTCTGTGCCGTGAAAACTGGCAACGCCGAACAGAACCTCGATCTCCCGTTCGGACACATATTTCGCGAGGCCATTCCACAAATGATACATTGCGGTTCCGCCGCGATAGTCCGGATGCAGGCAGGACCGGCCGAGTTCCAGCAATTTGCGGCCGCTGTTTTTCAGAACGGTAAGGTCGTATTCATCCTCAGAGTAGAACCGTCCGACTTCAGCTACGCGGTCACCCGGCAACAGGCGGTAGACTCCGACCACTTGTCCGTTGGCGTCGTCATAGGCCAGCATGTGATCAAAATACGGGTCGAACTGGTCGCGCTCCAGACCTTCGGCGTGATCGACCATCTCTCCCCCACCGCCCAGTTCACGCACGAAGACATCATAACGCAGCCGCTGCGCCGCGCGCAGTTCCTCGTCGGTTTCGGCAAGTTTGACAGTGAAAGAAGGGCCCGTATCCGGCATTTGGAATGGTCGTCGTCTTGTTGCGATCCCAGCGCTGATACCGCAGCTGCGCGGCGAATGGCAACACGAACCGGGTGGCGGACACCGTTAACCTTTCCTAAACCAGTTTCAGGGATCAAGAACCGGCATCAAGGCGATGCGTGTTCCGTCAATCACCACTTTGCCCTGGTCGCGAAAGTTCACGGTGATCTTGCCCGCGATGTTGGACTGGACCTGTCCGACGCCCCAGTCGGGGAAATCGGGATGGCGGACATACATGCCCGGTGCAAGAATGGCATTCAGATCTGTCATGCGGCGGCTCCGGGTCGGGCATGGGCGGATACCACAGGAGGTACGCATGGGCGACACCAACGTCAACCTGGCCGAGTTGATCGGCTCTCGGATCTGCCACGATCTGATCAGCCCGATCGGCGCGATCACGAACGGTCTGGAACTGTTGGAGATGGTTGGCGGCACCCAGGGCCCCGAGATGGAGCTGATTACCGGCAGCGTCGGCAGCGCCGGGGCGCGGATCCGGTTTTTCCGCGTGGCCTTTGGCGCGGCCAGCGATCAGCCGCTGGGCCGCAGCGAAGTGACGGACCTGCTGCGCGATGTCGAGCGTGCGGGCCGAGTCCGGGTGCATTGGAACGTCACCGAGGCAATGCCGCGCAATCAGATCAAACTGGCGTTTCTGGCCATCATGTGCTGCGAAAGCGCCATGCCGATGGGCGGCGAGGTCAAGATTGACAGCGTGGGCGACAAATGGACGGTCACCGGTACGGCTGATCGCATGAATGTCGATCCCGACCTTTGGAAAGGCCTCCCGACCGGCACATTCGCCAACAAGGTGACACCGGCGCAGGTCCAGTTCGCCCTTCTGCCGCAGACGGCGGCCGCTCAGGGCCGCCGGGTGTCGGCCGAGACGGGCGCGACCCGCGTGGTGCTGCGGTTCTGACCCGACGCCTCAGGCGCGCGTCGTGCCGTTGCCGCGCACCAGGTATTTGAAACTGGTCAACTGCGCCGCCCCCACCGGGCCGCGTGCGTGCATTTTGCCCGTGGCGATCCCGATCTCGGCGCCCATGCCGAACTCACCACCGTCCGCAAACTGGGTCGAGGCGTTGTGCATCAGGATCGCACTGTCGAGCCGTTCAAAGAAACGGTCGGCGGCGGGCTGATCCTCGGTCATGATGCAATCGGTGTGGTTCGATCCGTATTGGCGGATATGCGCGATTGCCTTGTCGATATCAGCCACCGGTTTTGCGGCGATGATGCTGTCCAGAAACTCCTTACCCCAATCGTCATCGCTGGCCGGCACGGTGCCGTCGATGGCCAGCGCACCTGCGGCATGGACCTCGACGCCCGCGGCCAGCAGCGCGGCGATCACGTCACGCCCCAGCGTTTCCGCGATATCCTGATGCACCAGCAGGCATTCGGCCGCCCCGCAGATGCCGGTGCGGCGGGTCTTGGCGTTCAACACCACGTCCAGCGTTTTCTGCGGATGCGCTGCCTTGTCGATGTAGATGTGCACGATCCCTTCAAGATGGGCAAAGACCGGAACCCGCGCCTCGCGCTGGACCAGCCCAACCAGTCCCTTGCCGCCGCGCGGCACGATGACGTCGACATAGTCGGTCATGGTCAGCAATTCCTGCACCGCCGCCCGGTCACGGGTCGGCACCAGCTGGATCGCATCCTCGGGCAGGTTGGCGGCCTTCAGACCATCGACCAGACAGGCGTGGATCGCGGTCGAAGAATGAAAGCTTTCCGACCCGCCGCGCAGGATCACGGCGTTGCCCGACTTCAGGCACAGCGCCCCGGCATCAGCGGTCACGTTCGGGCGGCTTTCATAGATCACGCCGATCACGCCCAGCGGGGTGCGTACGCGGCGGATGTTCAGCCCCGAGGGCATATCCCATTCGGCCAGAACCTCACCCACCGGATCGGACTGTTCGGCCACGGTGCGCAACCCGTCGACCATGCCCTGAATGCGCGACTCGTCCAGCATCAGGCGGTCCATCATGGCCGGGCTCAGACCTTTTTCGCGGCCATAGCCCAAGTCTTTCCTGTTGGCCTCGATGATCTGCGCGCGGTTCTTCCACACGGCTTCGGCGGCGGCGATCAACGCGGCGTGTTTGCGCTCGGCTGAGGCGAAGGCCAGGTCCCGAGATGCATCCTTGGCGCGCTTGCCAAGATCGGCCATCAGGGCGGGAATGCTGTCAAAGTCCTTCATGTCATCTGCCTTTCCGGTCGTCGGACCAGCCAAATCTATCAGTTTTCGCGGCTACAAAGCCAGATCATCACGGTGGATCATCACCGCACGGCCGGGATAGCCGAGTGCGTCCTCGATCTCGGAGGATTTGCGCCCCTTGATGGCGTCGGCCTCGTGCGCGGTATAGCGGCTGAGGCCCAATCCCAGACGCCGGCCCTCGTGGTCCTTGATGGCCACCGGGTCGCCCCGTCCGAAATCGCCCGTCACTTCGACGATGCCGGCCGGCAACAGGCTCTTGCCATTCTCCAGCGCCCGCGCAGCCCCTGCATCGACCGTGATCTCGCCCCGCGGCTTCATCGCCGAGATCCAGCGTTTGCGCGCCGCATGCGGGTCCAACTTGGCTTTGAACCAAGTGCTGTTCGCGCCATTGTTCAGCAGTTTCAGAGGGTTCAACGGCGATCCTTCCGTAATCGCCATGTCACAGCCCGCCGCCGTCGCCATCTGCGCGGCCATCAGCTTGGTCTTCATTCCGCCCTTGGACAGCCCCGAACCGGCATCACCGGCCATCGCCTCGATCTCGGGCGTGATCGCGTCGATCACGGCAAACCGGGTGGCGGACGGGTCCTCGGCGGGGTTGCCGGTGTAGAACCCATCGACATCGGACAGCAGAATCAATTGATCCGCACCGACGGTCACGGCGATCTGCGCGGCCAGGCGATCATTGTCGCCGTAACGGATTTCATCCGTGGCCACCGTGTCATTTTCGTTCACGATGGGCACGACACCCAGCCCCAGCAGAGTTTCCAACGTCGCGCGCGAGTTCAGGTACCGGCGGCGGTTCTCGCTGTCTTCAAGCGTTACCAGAACCTGTGCCGTGGTGATGTCGTGGGGGGCCAACGCCTCTTCATAGGCCCGCGCCAGCCGGATCTGCCCGACGGCGGCCGCGGCCTGGGACTGCTCCAGCGACAGCGCGGTTGCGGGCAGGCCCAGAACACCGCGCCCCAGCGCGATCGAACCGGACGAGACCAGAACCACATCGGCCCCCTGCCCCTTGAGCCACGCCACGTCCTGCGCCAGCGAATGCAACCAGTCCGAACGCAGCTTGCCGGTCGAACGATCGACCAGCAACGCCGAGCCGATCTTGACCACCAGGCGCTTTGCGTCGGTCAGGGCTGCCACGTCTCGCGCTCCTCGGTGGGTTTCTGGCGCAGACGGTTTTCGTCGATCTGGGCGCGCAGGGCCCGCAGAACCTCGGTCACGCCCTGTCGGGCGACGCCCGACATGGTCATGACAGGGCCGCCCACGGCCTCTTCCAATTCGGCCTTGGCCAGTTCGAGCTGTTCTTCGTCCAACGCGTCGATCTTGTTCAGCACGGTGATCCGGGGCTTGTCGGCCAGCGCGCCGCCATAGGCTTCAAGCTCGTGGATGATGGTGTGATAGTCCTGCGCGATGGTCTCAGACGTGCCATCGACCAGATGCAGCAACACCGCGCAGCGTTCGACATGGCCCAGAAAACGGTCGCCGATGCCGCGGCCTTCATGCGCGCCTTCGATCAGGCCGGGAATGTCGGCCACCACGAATTCCACGTTGTCCACGCCGACGACGCCCAGATTTGGGTGCAGCGTGGTAAAGGGATAGTCGGCGATCTTGGGCCGGGCATTCGAGGTGGCGGCCAGAAAGGTTGACTTGCCCGCATTCGGCAGGCCCAGCAGGCCCACATCGGCGATCAGCTTCAGGCGCAGCCAAATCGTACGGTCCACGCCCGGCTGCCCCGGATTGGCACGGCGCGGCGCCTGGTTGGTGGCCGATTTGAAATGCAGGTTGCCGAAACCGCCATTGCCGCCCCGCGCCAGAAGGACACGTTGCCCCACTTCGGTCAGGTCGGCGATCACCGTCTCCTGATCCTCGTCCAGGATCTCGGTTCCGACCGGCACGCGCAGGATAATGTCGTCGCCGTCCTTGCCAGTGCGCTGCTGGCCCCGGCCGGGCTGTCCGTTTTTGGCAAAGAAATGCTGCTGATAGCGGAAGTCGATCAGGGTGTTCAGCCCGTCCACGACCTCAGCCCAGACGGACCCGCCTTTGCCGCCGTCCCCGCCATCGGGGCCGCCGTATTCGATGTACTTTTCGCGTCGAAAGCTGACGCACCCGCTACCGCCGGCCCCGGACCGGATGTAGACCTTTGCAAGATCGAGAAATTTCATGTCAGTCCCCTACTGCAAAGGCCCCATCGGCCACAAGTCAGAGTTTTTTGCTGTACGTCCAGGTGGGCACATTTGCGTTGCGCGCCACCGAGAAGCTTTCGGCATCGCCAAGGTACTGGAACCCGCAATGAGTCAGGACCCGGGCCGAGGCGGGATTGTCCTGAAACACGCTGGCAAACATCGTGGCGTTTTCCAGCGGGTTCGAATGAACCAGCGTTTCCACCGCCAGCGAGGCGATGCCCGTGTTCCAGTACAGGGGCGCGACCCAATAGCCCACTTCGGACTGGTTGCGATCCAGCCGCTTGAGCGAGATCACTCCGATCAACTCGGGCCCGCCATCCTTGGTGGCGTCCATCGCCCAGACGTCCTCGTCCCGGTCCTCGGCCATGGCGCGGGTCACGAAAGCTTCGATCGAACCGGGCGGCAAAGGGTGCGGGATCGACGTGGTCATGCGCGCCACGCGCTCGTCCCCTGCGTAGTGCTCGATCAGGCCCATGTCCGACCGGCGCAGCGGGCGCAGGTCGAACCGCTCGGTTTCAATGACCGGCTGATTTATGATTGCCTCAAGTTTCATTGGTGTGTTCCTCCTCCGAACAACACGAAAAGTACGGATGCAACAGTCAGACCCGCGAGAGTCCACATCAGATATTTTTCCGCCGGCCGTCCCGCAACCACGCGGGCAATTCTATCGCCCGCAAAAGTCCAGATCGGGTGCAGGACCACCTGGCAGGTCAACAAAACGAGCGCGATCGTGAGCGTCGCACTCAGCACCGATGTTCCCGCCGCGACGAACCCGGTGAATCCCGCGATGGTCATCGCCCAGGCCTTGGGGTTCAGCGGATGGACCACCAACCCGGCCCAGAATCCGGGAACCGCCTCGCCCGCGTCCTGATGCGACAGGCGCAGGTTGGCGATTTTCCACGCAAGCCAGCAAATATAGGCCGCCGAAGCATATTTCAGAACCGCGAACGCTGTCGGAGCCTGTTCTGCCAGTTGCAGAAGGCCAAAGCCCAGCGGCCAGATGATCAGCTGCTTGCCCAGAATCACGCCTGCCACGAAAGGCAGCGCCGCGCGGAACCCAAAGCGCGCACCCGTTCCCAACAGGACCATGTTGGCCGGTCCCGGCGTGCCGACCTGGCTGGCGGCAAAGATCAGGAAACTGGTGGTTGCAACGGGCATCGGGGCTTTCGATCAAATCTGTGTCAAAACGAGAAAGGGGACCGGCACTTTGTGCCGGTCCCCCATGAATTTTTCTTAAACCTTCTGGGTTTCGGCTTACTCTGCGGCCTCCGCCACTGGCAGGACCGAAATGAAGGTGCGGTTTTTCAGTCCCTTGTGGAACTTCACGGCGCCATCGACAGTTGCAAAGATGGTGTGATCCTTGCCCATGCCCACGCCTTCGCCCGGCCAGAACTTGGTGCCGCGCTGACGCACGATAATGTTGCCTGCAACGGCGGCCTGGCCACCATACAGTTTCACGCCAAGGCGACGACCCGCTGAGTCGCGGCCGTTACGGGAGGAACCGCCAGCTTTTTTATGTGCCATTCTCTCTCTCCTTAGCCTTTGGCCAGCTCTTTGGCCTGCTCAACCCATTCGGGTTTCACTTTGACCGTCTCGATAGCAGCAATCTGCTCGTCCGACAAGGCGGCCAGAGCGGCAAAGCTCTCGATACCGGCTTCGGCCAGTTTCTTGGCAGCTGCGGGACCAACACCGGTGATCTGGGTCAGATCGTCAGCGGCAGCAGCAGCGACCGGAGCCTCTGCCTTGGCAGCGGCTTTCTTGGCGGGTTTCGCTGCTTTCGCAACTTCACCTGCCGGAGCCGAACCGGTAGCGGCCTTGACGCCCGACTTGTCCGCGCCCGAGGGCAGGATGTCGGTGATCTTGACCAGGGTCAGCTTCTGACGGTGACCAACGGTGCGCTTCGAGCTGTGCTTGCGGCGGCGCTTGACGAATTTGATGACCTTGTCACCTTTGATCTGTTCGATCACTTCCGCCTGAACGCCCGCGCCATCGATGAACGGCGCACCGACAACAGGAGCATCGCCACCCAGCATCAGAACGTCGTTGAATTGGACTTTTTCACCTGCGTCGGCAGCCAGTTTTTCAACGCGGAGCACGTCGCCCGCCTGAACCTTGTACTGCTTGCCGCCAGTCTTGAGGACTGCAAACATGCGTCTTTCCTTTTTCTACCGCGTTCTGTGGTCCCCGTCAGACGGGTGTTTCGGCCAAGGCCACCTCGAACAGCGCGCCTTTTTAGGGCGGATGAACGACCGTCAGGGCGCACCCGTCAGGCCAGCAATAACGATACCCGGCGCGGAGGTTCCGGCCGGGATGCGCGCTTATCCACGGATCACAGGGCAAAGTCAACAGCAAACCGGCCTAAAGATCCGACGCTTGCAGAACCTGCGCCACCGTCACGCCCAGCTGGTATGACAACTCGTTGAACATGGTGTCCAGACCAGCGAACAAGGCGTTGTTCAAGGCCTGCCCGGCCTCGGTGCGTGAAAAGGCGATATTCTCGCGCAGCTGGGCCTCGCTGAGCGGTTGGTATGCAAACAGAAGGAACGAGTACAGCCACTCGCGGGTTTGTTGCTCGGACTGCGCACCCTGCGCCAGCAATTGGGCCAACATTTCCCCGTCGTCGCCCGTGATGCCCTGCCCATCCGCCAACCCACGGAAGAAATTGTAATCGGCCTGCAACGCTCCACGCACGTTCCGATCAACAAGGTCGTTGATCTCGACATACTCATCGATCAGGCGAAAATAGGCCGCATCACGATCGGCCTCCCGATAGGCGGTCATGGCCATCTCTTCGATGGCTTCGTCGGAAAACGTTCGGCGGGCCGAGTTTTCCAAAGACACAACGGCGCGGCCCAGGTCGCTTTCGAAAAACAGCGCGGCCTGCTCCAATTGCCCTTCGGACATACCGCCAGCCAGCGCATCATGAATCTTGGCCTGCATCCAGGCCTTGTCGTACAAATCTTCAACCTGGGCCTCGAAAAACGATCCGCCCTCACCGTCCAGCAGGCTTTTGTCCAGTTCGCGCCCCTGCGCGACACCCTCATCACGCAGAATCTGCATCACGTCGGACAAATGCATTGCCTTGGTCAGACGGTCGACCTGATCGGCCGTGACCGCACTGGCCCAACCGGCCAGAACCAGCCACAGAGCCAGTAGCAACCGCATTAGATGTCCTGAGCCGGACGCAGCTCGGCCATGCGCGCCGCCAGAACTTCAAACCGCATGGCCATGATCTCGTACTGGATGGCGTTCAACAGCTCATAGACTTCCTGCATCAGCGGCTGTTCCAGCGCTTTGGTATAGGCGTCGACATCCGCGTCAGAGAAATCCTGATAGGTATAGGCCGCGTTGGCCAAGGCGGACAGTTGCAATGACTGCCGCATCTCGGGTTCGTTCAGCTTCATCATCTGGCGCAGCCCGTCCGCGTCCAATTGCAGGTCGATCACTCCGGCGGCGCTGGCGGCCAGCAGGAACCGAAGCTGGATCTCCTGCAATGCCCGCAACGAGGTTTCGCTGGCATCGATGGCACTGTTCATCCGCTTCAGGCTTTCGATGCGGCTCGAACCGGACTTGACCAGATCGGATATGATCTCCTGCCCCTCAAGTTGCTTGGCTTCGTCATCCTCGACAAGGTGCGAGGCATTTTCCGCCTCGACAAGCCGTTGCCCCAGATCCGAAGCATAAAACTCGACCGCGTGGTTCAGGGCCTCGTCGCTCAGCGTCTGTTCGAGAATCGCAACCGCAGTTTCATGCATGTCATCGGTGTCGAACACCTCTTCCGTCAGACGCGTCCATTGCGAGCCAAAACCCTCGGGGTCGATCCCCAGCATCTGAGGCGCCGAGGCCGAGGCCAGTGCGATGCTTTCCAGCGCCACGTCAAAACCCGTCGTGGTCAGAAAAGCCTCGATCCGATCCCGACTGGCGGACAAGGCGGTCTGAGCCGTCAGAGCGAACGCGAACACGGGCAGGATGAGCAGAAGCGAAATGCGGTGCAGAAGATGTCTCATACATGTCACCCTAGGAGATTTCGTCGGACTGGCAATGGAAAATCCTCGGTTTGGCGAATTCGGGAATTTTCTGCTTGCACCCCTCGGCGATCACAACTAAATCCCCCCCTCACAGACCCCCGCGGAGAGGTGCCGGAGTGGTCGAACGGGGCGGTCTCGAAAACCGTTGTGGGTGCAAGCCCACCCAGGGTTCGAATCCCTGTCTCTCCGCCATTACTTCCCAATGACGCCCCCCTTTCTTGTTCGCCTGATGGTTGCAACCGTGTATTTTCGCCGGTGGCGTGTTGCCGCCGCCGATCGTCTGATTGATCAGCGCCGAGTGGCCCAAACCCCGAACATGCGCCGAATTTTTGGGATTTCCCCTTTGATCTCAGGTAGTTTCTCCCCACATCAGCGGCACACATCCGAAAAGGAGACCCCAATGTCCCGCATTATCATCCTGATTATCATCGCCGGATTGGGTGCCGGCGCGTATTTCTACCTGAATCAGCCCGAGCCCACCCCGGCCGAGAAACTGCAATCTGCCGCCAAAGAAGCCGGCGAGGCCGTCGGCGAGGCCGCAACCGCAGCCCAGGAAGCCGCCAGCGAGGCGTTGTCGACGGCCGCGCAGCAAGCGGGTGACGCAGCCTCGGCCGCCGTCGAACAGGCCGGTGAAGCCGCCGAGCAAGCCGGTCAGACAGCCACGGATCTGGCAAACCAGGCCGGCGATGCAGCCACGGATCTGGCCAACCAGGCAGGCGATCAGGTTGCAGCACTCACTGCCCAAGGGCAGGAGTTGCTGAATACCTGGGTTGACGAAGGCATGCTGTCGGCCGAGCAGTTCGACTATGACGCGATGGTTGAATCCGTGAAGAACAGTCAGCTGAGCCAGGAGATTCAGGACCAGGTGATCAAGATCCTCGATGGCATCAAGGAAGCGCCGGAAACGGCTGCGCTCAAGATTCAGGAACTGCGCAACCTGTTGACGCAATAAGGCCTTCGACAAGGCCGGCATTTTTCCGGCCTTGTCACACCTGCACCGGCTTCCCAATTCCCCAACGTTAACCCTGTGGTCGATTGACCTGTCCGGTGCCATTTGTTTGGCTTGGCTTAACCAGTCGCATCAAGTCGGGACGACCTATTGTCGGCATCGGTGCGCCCTGCCCTGGGGCGTGCACTCGGATCGACCCGTTTGCTTGAAAATGTCGGAAACAAAGGAAAAAGAATGACTGAACTCCCCAAATCCATGTTTGCCGTGATCCAGAAATTTGACGGATACTCCGGTACGGCCACGGGCCCGGCGATCGATGACGCCGCCGACTGGGTTGAGAATGCCGAGATCCCGGTGCCCACGCCGGGCCCCGGCCAGGTGCTGATCAAATTGCGCACCGCATCGGTGAACCCCTCGGACCTTCATTTCATCAAGGGTGAGTACGGTCAGCCGCGGGTCAAAGGTGCACCGGCCGGTTTCGAAGGGTGCGGGGACGTCGTCGCCACCGGCGCGGGCGCCGAAGCGCTGAAGGGGCAAAGGGTCGCCTTCGTCGCCTCCGGGTCCGGCGCATGGGCCGAGTATGCCCTGACACAGGCCCAGATGTGCATTCCTTTGCGGCCCGAGATCTCGGACGATGACGGTGCTGCACAGATCGTCAATCCGCTGACCGCAATGGCAATGGTTGAGATCGCGCGTTCCGAAGGTGAGGCCTTTGTCGTTTCCGCGGCCACCAGCCAGTTGGGCAAGCTGATGTGCGGGCTGGGCCGAGACCTTGGCCTGAAGCCGATTGCCATGGTGCGGCGCCCTGAAACGGTCGAACTGCTCAAAAGCCACGGAGCGGCCGAGGTCATCGTAACCACCGAAGACGATGCCGTCTCCAAGTTTGCGGCCATCAGCGCACAGCTCAAGCCTCGGGTTTTTCTGGATGCGGTCTCGGATCAGCTGTCCGAGCAAGTATTCTGCGCCATGCCCAACGGCGGGCGCTGGGTGTCTTATGGCAAACTCAGCAGCGAGCCGCCGAAGCTGACCCAGATGGGCCAGTTGATCTTCATGAGCAAGCAGATCGAGGGCTTCTGGCTGACCAAATGGATGATGTCCACGCCACCCGAAGAGCAGATGCGCGCGGTTGCCGAGGTGCAGGCCCGCTTTGCGGACGGACGGTGGAAAACGGATGTCTCGGCGCATGTCCCGCTGAACAAAATCGTTTCCGATCTGGCAGTTGCACTGAAAAAGAGTGACGGTAAGGTAATAATCACGCCATAGTAGAACAGGCGCCCCGGTGATTGGAGGAGATCCGGGGCGTTAGGACGCCGGGCAAACCGGCAATTGGGAGGAGAATTTGGACAACGCACAGCTGCTGATCAGCGGGCTGGCGAATGGCTGTGTCTACGGCCTGATCGCACTCGGCTTCGTACTGATCTACAAGGCGACCGAGGCCGTGAACTTCGCCCAGGGCGATTTTATGATGCTGGGCGCCTTCGTCACCATCGGGCTGACCAATACCGAGTATATGGGCCTGCCCTTCTGGCTGGCCCTGCCCATCTCGCTGGGGATCATGGGTGCGCTGGGGTATCTGCTGGACCGGTTGATCATCCGCCGCCTGTTCGGGGAAAGCCAGACCGCCGTGGTCATCCTGACCATCGCCCTGGGTTTCGTGATCCGCTTTGTTGCCGGGCTGATCTGGGGGCACGAGCCGCAGACGCTGGAAAATCCGCTGGCCGGCAAGGAGGTCCGTTTTGGCGGGTTGGTTCTGGGGATGGAGGACGTGGCGGTCATCGTCGTGACGGTGCTGCTGACGTGGGGGCTGTATGTGTTTTTCAGCAAGACCAAGCTGGGTCTGGCGATGCAGGGCGCCTCGCAGAACCAGTTGGCGGCCTATTACATGGGGGTACCGGTCAAGCGTGTTCAGGGTTTCATCTGGGGTCTGGCCGGCGTCGTGGCCGGGATCGCGGGCATCCTGTTCGCCGCCAAGGGTTCGGTCGATCCGACCACCGGGCTGCTGGGAATCAAGGCGTTTGCGGCCGCGGTCATCGGCGGGTTTGGCAGCCTGCCCGGAGCCTTGGCGGGCGGTCTGATCGTCGGCGTGATCGAACCCTTCGCCAGCCGCTACATCGCTGCGGGCTACAGCCAGATCGCGCCCTATGCGCTGTTGCTGGCGGTGCTGATCTTCCGTCCGCACGGCCTGTTCAGCCAGGTCCGGGTCAAGAAGGTCTGAGCGCATGAGGATCGTTTTCAAAACCGACTACATGCAGGACATCCGCCCGTGGAAGGACGGATACCAGTTGTCACTCTACCTGATCCTGCTGACGGTGGTCTTTGCCGCGCCGTGGTGGCTGGACGCGTTCTATCTGGGAGAGCTGACGAACGTTCTGATCTGGGCCATCGCCGGGCTGGGTCTGATGATCCTGACCGGGCATACCGGCCAGGCCAGCCTGGGCCACGCGGCGTTTCTGGCCTTTGGCTGCTATGCCAACGTGATCCTGATCGAGTCAGGCGTGCCGTTTCTGGTGGCCTTTCCGTTGGCCGGCATCCTGACCGGTATCGCCGGGGTCACGGTTGCCATCCCTGCCCTGCGGCTACACGGAATCTATCTGGCGATTTTCACCCTGGCCCTGTCGATCCTGATGGACGACCTCATCGTTCTGGCCGAACCGATCACCGGCGGCGTGGCGGGCAAATACATGGGCGGGGTCGAGATATTCGGCCATCTGGTCGATCGCTGGGGCACGCCCGAGCAGTTCTATTGGCTGGTTCTGGCCGTCACGGTTCTGGTCACGCTGGGCTATATCAACCTTCTGCGTACGCCGCTGGGGCGCAGCTTCATCGCGGTGCGCGACTCGGAAGTGTCCGCGCAGGCGATGGGCATCGACATCGCGCGCACCAAGACCGTGTCTTTCGCATTGTCCTGCGCCGTGACTGGATGGGCGGGGGCGCTGATGGGCCTGTATGCCGGGGCCTTCAACAACGAAACCTTCAGCGTTGTGATCTCGATCCAGCTGCTGATGATGATCGTGATCGGCGGACTGGGCTCGATCCACGGCGCGTTTCTGGGCGCCATCGTCATCGGGTTTCTGCCGCAGTTCCTGTCGATCGCCAAGGAATACGCAGCCGCCCTGTTCGGTGGCGGAACCGTCGCCATTCCGGGGCTTGAATTCGGCATCTTCGGCATGATCCTGATCGGGTTCATCCTGTTCGAGCCGATGGGCATCTACGGCCGATGGCTGAAAATCCGCACCTGGTTCGAGCTGTTCCCCTTCTACCGCAAGGACATGTTCAAGCGGCAGAAATCCTATCTCAAGACGGAGCGCCTGAGATGAGCCTGCTGGAATTCGAGAACGTCACCCTGAAATTCGGTGGCCTGACGGCGGTGAACGATCTGTCCTTTTCGGTCGAGGAAGGCGAGGTCTTTGCCATCGTCGGCCCGAACGGGGCCGGCAAATCCACGGTGTTCAACTTGATTTCGCGCTTTTACGACCCGTTCGCGGGCCAGATCCGGTTCGACGGGCACGATCTGCTGCAGGTCAAGCCCTCGGGCGTGGCCGCCTATGGCGTCGCGCGCACCTTCCAGAACATCGAGCTGTTCGAACATGCAACCGTGTTGCAGAACCTGCTGGTCGGGCGGCACCGCCACCGGCGGACCAACCTGCTGTCCGAGGTGTTCTTTACTCCCTCGGCCCGCCGGCAAGAGCTGGAGAACCGCGAGAAGGTCGAAGAGATCATCGATTTCCTCGATCTGCAGGCCTATCGCGACAAGATGATTGCCGGCCTGCCTTACGGCGTCCGCAAGGTGGTCGAGGTCGCGCGTGCGCTGGCCACCGACCCCAAGCTGCTGCTGCTGGATGAACCGGCCTCGGGGCTGTCGGTCGAGGAAACAACAGACATGCGCTGGTGGATCGACGACATCCGGCGGCAGATGGGGATCACGGTGTTGATGGTCGAACATGACATGGGGCTGGTTTCGGGCGTGTCCGACCGGGTGCTGGCCATGGCCGACGGGGCGAAACTGGCCCTTGGGACACCGGCGCAGGTGCAATCGCACCCCGCCGTCGTCGAAGCCTATCTGGGGAAAGCCTCATGAGCGCACCGATCCTGAGCATCCGCAACATCGAAAGCTTCTATGGCCCGATTATGGCGATCCGCGGCGTGTCGCTGGACGTGCACCCGGGCCAGATCGTCTCAATCCTGGGCGCCAACGGGGCGGGCAAGACGACGCTGATGAAGACCGTCTCGGGCGTGATGGACCCGGAAAAGGGAACGATCACCTTCGACGGCGAGGAAATCCAGGGGCTGGAGCCGCACAAGATCGTCCAGAAGGGCATCGTGCATGTGCCCGAGGGGCGCGAGGTGTTCCCGCTGCTGACGGTGAACGAAAACCTCAGCCTCGGGGCCTACACCCTGCATGACAAGGCCCAGATCGAGCGCGATCGCGAGTTGGTGTTTTCCTACTTCCCGGTCCTGAAGGAACGTCGCAACCAAGAGGCCGGCACACTGTCTGGTGGGCAGCAGCAGATGCTGGCCATCGGCCGCGGCCTGATGGCCAACCCGCGCATCATGCTGCTGGACGAACCCTCGCTGGGCCTGTCGCCGCTGCTGGTCCAAGAGATCTTCGGCATCCTCAGACGCCTGAATGGCGAGCAGAACATGACCATGATGCTGGTCGAGCAGAACGCCAACGCCGCGCTGGAACTGGCCGATCATGGCTATGTCATGGAGGTCGGGCGCATCGTGATGGACGGCCCCGCCGACGTGTTGATGCGGTCCGAGGACATCCAGAACTTCTATCTGGGCGTGCAGGAGGAAGGCGCGCGGGAAAACCGCCGCTGGAAACGCAAGAAGACGTGGAGGTGAGCCGGATGAACATGACCACCCTGCCCCCGCAGACCACCATCAACGGCGTCCAGTTCAACGCCACCCCCGGCCAGCGCCCCGTGCGGGTCGATGGCTGCGTCACCATCCCCGAGCTGTTCCAGAAACGCTGTGCCGCCCTGGGCGACCGCACCGCGCATCGGGAAAAGGATCTGGGCATCTGGAAATCCTATTCCTGGGCCGTCTACTGGCAGCACGCCAAATGGATCGGGCTGGCGCTGCGCAAGCTGGGACTGCAACGCGGTGAGGTCGTCTCGATCCTGTCCGAGGACCGCAAGGAATGGGCCTGGTTCGATCTGGGCATCCAATGCGTCGGCGGCATCGCCTCGGGCGTCTACACCACCGACTCGGCCAGCCAGTTGAAGTACCTGATCAATGACAGCGACAGCCGCTTTCTGATCGTCGAAGACGAAGAGCAGCTGGACAAATTTCTGGACATAGAAGACGAGGTGCCCGGCCTGTTGAAGGTCATCATACTCGAAGACGAAGGCCTGCACGACTTGGCCCACCCCCGCTGCATGATGATCGAGGATCTCTATGCCCTCGGCCGCGCGGCCGAGCGCGAAGAACCGGGCCGGTTCGAAGCCGAAATCGCACTGGCCACGCCGCAGGACACGGCGCTGCTGATCTATACCTCGGGCACCACCGGCATGCCCAAGGGTGCGATGCTGAGCAACGAAAACATCATGGCCGCGATCGAATGCGGCGCACGCTGCCTGCCCGCGCTGGAAACGGACGAGCAGCTTTGCTTTTTGCCGCTGTGTCATATCCTTGAGCGCGACGTGTCGATCTATTTCCCGCTGGCCTCGAAATGTACGGTGAACTTCGCCGAAAGCCCCGAGACGGTCTTTGCCAACCTGCAGGAAGTGTCGCCCTCGACCTTTACCGCCGTCCCGCGCGTGTGGGAGAAGATCTATTCGCAGGTGCTGATCATGGCGCAAGAGGCCACCCCGGCCGGGCGCGCCGCCTTTGGCATGGCGCTGAAGGCCGGGATGAAACGGGCCGAGTACATCCTGCAGGGCAAACCGGTGCCGCCGGCGGTGGCCGCGAATTTCTGGCTGTGGGACCGGCTGGTGCTGCGCAACCTGCGCCGGATGCTAGGCATGGACCGGCTGCGGCGCGGCGGGTCCGGTGCGGCCCCGATCTCGCCCGAGCTGCTGAAATGGTACTGGGCCATCGGCGTGCCGCTGGTCGAGGGCTTCGGCATGACCGAGACCTCGGGCATCGCCACGCTGAACACGCCCGAGGCCAACCACATCGGTACCATCGGCAAGCCCGCACCGGGGATCGACCTGCGTATCTCGGACGAGGGCGAAATCCAGATCCGCGGCCTGAACGTGTTCCAGGGCTATTGGCGCAACAATGCCAAAACCGCCGAGACCTTCACCGCCGATGGCTGGCTGCGCACCGGCGATATGGGGCACGTGGACGCGGACGGCTATGTCACCATCACCGGCCGCCTCAAAGACATCATCATCACCGCCGGCGGAAAGAACATCACCCCGGCCGAGATCGAAAGCCGGCTGAAGTTCTCGCATTACATCTCGGACGCAGTGATCATCGGCGACCGCCGCAAGTACCTGACGGCGCTGGTGATGATCGATCAGGAAAACGTCGAGAAGTTCGCGCAGGACCGCAAGGTGCCGTTTTCGAACTTCGCCTCGCTCTGCGCTGCAGCCGAGGTGCGCGAACTGATCGGTGCCGAAGTGGCGGCGGTGAACAAGGAATTCGCGCGGGTCGAGCAGATCAAGGATTTCCGCCTGATCGACGTGCTGCTGACTGCCGAAGATGACGAACTGACCGCGACGATGAAACTGAAACGCAGCTTGGTGGAAAAGAAACACGCGCATCTCATTGAAGACATGTACAAATAGAACAGGGATCAATCCCAAGGGAGGAAGACACATGACCAAAGCAATCAGACGGCTGGCGGCAGCAACCGCCCTGTCCGCCCTGGCCTCGGTGGGCTGGGCCGAAACGCAAGGCGTGACTGACGACGAAATCGTCATCGGGTCGGTCAATGACCTCAGCGGCATTTTCGCCGCCGTCGGGGTTCCGGCCACCAAGGGCGCGAACGTGGTGTTCGACCGGGTCAATGCAAATGGCGGCGTGCATGGCCGCAAGATCCGCTATGTGGTCGAGGACAACGGATACCAGATGCCGCGCGCGATGCAGGGCTACAACAAGCTGCTGAACCGCGACAAGGTGTTTGCCATGCTGCAATCGCTGGGCACGCCGATGAACCTGGCCGGGTTCAAGCTGCTGGACCCCAAAGGCATTCCCAACGTCGCCCCCTTGTCGGCCGCGCGGCAGATGCTGCAGGAGCCGATGAAGAACAAGTTCACCTCGTTTTCCAGCTATTACGACCAAGCGCGCGTGGGCGTGAAATATCTGGCGCAGGAATTCGGCGGCGACAAGGTCTGCACGATGTATCTGCCCACCGATTTCGGCAAGGAAATCCTGGAAGGCAGCCAGGAAGGCGCCAGGGAATCCGGCACTACCTTTGCCGCGGAAACCACTCATAAACCTGACGAAACCGATTTCGTGGGCTCGCTGAGCAAGCTGAAGGAAGAAGGCTGCGACATCGTCACCATCGCCCTGGGCGTACGGCAGGCCATCACCGTGGTCGGCACCGCCAAGAAGATGGGCCTGACGGACATGAAGTTCCTGGGCACCTCGGCCAGTTTCCTGACCGTGGTGGCACAGGTGCCGGGTGGCGTGACCGATGGCTTCTACGCCGCCGCCTCGTGGCAGGACCTGTGGGCCCGCGCGGATGAACCGGCCCCCAAGGCCTTCATCGAGGAATACAAGGCTGCCACCGGCGAAGACCCGGTGGGCTTTTCAATGCTGGGATATGCCGCGGCCGAAATGATGGTCAAGGCGCTGGAGGCCGCCGGCCCCGACCTGACCCAGGAAAGCTTTATCGCTGCAATGGAGACGCTGGACTATCAGGATGAACTGGTCGGCAACCACATGACCTTTGGACCCGATGACCATCAGGGCGCCGATACTGTCTACGTCAACGTGGTGGAAAACGGCGCGTGGAAAATGGTCTACGAAGAGTAAAACCAAAGAAACACAACGAAAAAAGGGCTCGCGAATGCGAGCCCTTTGCATTTGAAAAACTCGGTAGCGATTAACGCTTCGAGAACTGGAACGAACGGCGGGCTTTGCGCTTGCCGTATTTCTTCCGTTCCACGACGCGGCTGTCGCGGGTCAGGAAGCCAGCGGCCTTCAGCGCACCGCGCAGGCTGGGATCGTACAGCTGCAGCGCTTTCGAGATGCCGTGCTTGACCGCACCGGCCTGACCGGTCAGGCCACCGCCCTTGACGGTTGCCACAACGTCGAATTCACCTTCGACACCAGCAACCTGGAACGGCTGGCGCAGGATCAGCTGCAGAACGGGGCGTGCGAAATACACGTCCTGGTCCTTGCCGTTCACGGTGACCTTGCCGGAGCCCGGCTTGATCCAAACGCGGGCAACAGCGTCTTTACGCTTGCCGGTTGCATAGGAGCGACCCAGTTCGTCACGCACGGGCTCGCGCACAACAACTTCTTCGGCCACGGTTTCAACGCCTGCGACGGCGCTCAGCTCTTCGAGAGTATTGATCTGATCAGCCATCGGTCATTAGCTCCGGGTGTTTTTCTTGTTCATGGATTTGACATCCAGAACTTCGGGGGCCTGGGCTTCGTGCGGGTGCTCGGCACCGGCATAGATGCGCAGGTTGGTCATCTGCTTGCGCGACAGACGGTTGCCCGGCAGCATGCGCTTGACGGCCTGAAAGACCACACGCTCGGGGTGCGCGCCTTCCAGGATCTGCTGTTTGGTGCGCGATTTGATGCCGCCCGGGTGGCCAGTGTGCCAGTAGAAGTGCTCGTCGCGCTTCTTGCCGGTCATCTGGATCTTGTCGGCGTTGATGACGATGACGTTGTCGCCCATGTCCATGTTCGGGGTGAACGACGGCTTGTGCTTGCCACGCAGGCGCATGGCGACGATCGAGGCAAGACGGCCCAGAACAACGCCCTCGGCGTCGATCAGGATCCACTTCTTGTCGATGTCTGCAGGTGTTGCAGAGAAGGTTTTCATGTCAGGACAATCCTGTTTGATGTGAAAGACCGCCCCCAAGGCGGAGCGGCCCGAATTCGATGAATGGGTATTTAGATGGCTCGAAAGTGCACGTCAAGAACGGTAACGTCCAATTTAAGTTTAAAAAACAGCAGCTTAAAAAATAGGTATCTATTTACCCCAAATCAAACACTGATTTGTTCGGGCGGATTGTCCAGCAAGGCGCGCAGACGCAACATGGCGGATTCGAACTGCTTCAGCGAGACATGCCCGTTCATCGCAATGCGCACGGCATTTGGCGCCCTTCCATCCCTCAGCGCGAATTCATCTGCCGATCGGAGTTGAATGCCCTCACGCTCGGCAGCCCTGCTGAAGGCTGCGGCGCGCCAGCCGGACGGCAGGCTCAGCCAGACAAATGGAATATCGGGGTCCCAGTTCAGATTGAAGCCGCCCAGTGCATTGACGGCCACCCGTACATACTCACCCATCTTCGCGCGAACATCCCGCGCCATTTGCCTGGATTGAGGGTGACTGAGGAGCAAGCGGGTCAATTCGGCCAATGGCTGCGCCAATCCGAAATACCCGTATTCCGCCGATCGGCGCAGGTCTCCGCTGCGTTCCCGCGGAGCGATGGCGAACCCCACGCGCAACGCAGGCGTAAGGGTCTTGGAAATCGACGACACATGCCAGCCCCGTTCAGGCGCAAGTGCCCTGTAGCTGGGTGCGCGCGCCTCGCCCATACGATAGCAATCGTCTTCGATGATTTGCAGATCGTAGCGGCGGGCGATCTCGATCACCTCGTTGCGGCGTTCAAGAGGCGAATGCCCACCGGTCGGATTCTGAACCTCGGGCGACACGCAAATCGCTTGCGCCCGAGTTTGACGAAGGATGTGGTCCAACGCGTCGGGGCTGATACCCCATTTGTCCATTTTCACACCAATAACTTCGGCGCGCATCAACTCACCGGCTCGACGGAACCCAGCATAAGAAAGGTCCTCGACCAGAACAACGGGTTTCGGATCGCGCAGAACGGTCTGGAACACGACGCACAGTCCGCTTTGCCCGCCATGCGTAAGAACGATGTCATCGGCGTTCAAAGCACCCAGCGGCAAGTCGGAGAGCCAATCTACGACCGCCTGGCGCACAGGCAGGTAAGCGTCGCGGGTGGGATAGTTCATGAACATCTTCGGATCCCCCTGCGCCACCTTGGCAAGGCATGACCGTATCAGGGACACCTGCCCGACATCTGGCAGTCGCGGGCTGAACAGGCTGACATTGGCGTCATACTTGTCGTCCCGAAGGTGAAGCTGCCGTGACCAGACATCGTCTAGCAATGGCATTTTCGGTGGTGCCACGAATGTACCACGCCCGACCTCGGCCTGCAGCAACCCCTCCTCGGTCAGAATGGAATAAGCCCGGGCGACCGTTCCCGGTGTGATTTGCAATCGATACGCCAATTCCCGCACCGGAGGAAGTTTCACCCCGACTTCCAGCTGCTTGTTTTCGATGGCTTTTCGAATTGTATCTGCGACCAGTGTGTACTTTGGTCCCTTGGATTTTGGCAGGTCTGTCGGCCAAATTGTATCCATTACAATTCTTCCTTTGCGTTCAGTACAATCTTGAATGTACCACAGCAATGTACCGAACATTTATGCTTTGTGTCAATACAATTTGAAAGGATACTTACCATGACACGCGCAATGCACACCCCCGCCCTCTTGCTGCTGAACGACAGCCCCCGGCTGCCTCTGATCGCTGCGCTGGCCGTGCGTTTTGCGGCGACTGTCACCCAATGGGAACGCCGGCGCCGCAGCCGCGTCAACCTGAGCAGGCTGGATGACCGTCTGCTGAAGGATGTCGGGCTGACGCGCTTTGAGGCTGACCGCGAAGCACGCCGCCAATTCTGGCTTGGCTAGAATATCCCCAGTCCCAATTACGGGACCTCTTCCTGTGCCGGGGCTTGTCCCCGGCATTTTTTTATCCGAACGCAGCTGCGGCGGAGCCGGCAGGTGGCAGCGAGTAGGTCATGCTTGCGCGCGCCACCGGCGCCTCCTGCCCTTCCGAGTACATCAGGACGTCGCCAACAGCCAGCGTACGCCCCAGTTTCAGCAACCTGCACTCGGCAATCATGTCGGCTCCACCGGCAGGTTTGCGCAGAAAATCCATGGAACTGCTGGTGGTCACGGCCAGGGATTGACGACCCTTTCGCGCCAGAACCATTGAATAGACACAGACATCGGCCAGGGCGAACATCGAAGGTCCGGACACAGTTCCGCCCGGACGCAGATGCCGATCTTCGACAACGAGGCGCATGCGGATCGAGTCGTCGGTCAGATCCATGACGACGAAATCCTTGTGCACCTGCGGGAAGACCTGCGCCAGATATTCCGTCAGCTCTTCCTTGTTCATTGCCAATGACATGCTTCCCCTCCTCGATTTGCCGACCTAAAGTTGGCCCCACAGCCGGCAGGAGGGCAAGATGGCAATTTTGGAACGTAACGACACGGGCGCGATCGCTCATCTGAAAATGAATACGCCCGAGCGGCTGAATGCGCTGAGCGACGAAATGCTGGAGGCACTGCAATCTGAATTGGATACGCTGCGCGATGATCGCACGATCCGCGCTGTAATACTGTCAGGGGCAGGCAAGGCGTTTTGTGCCGGTCATGACCTCAAGCAGATGACCGCGGGCCGGCAGGCTGAAGATGGAGGCAAGGCCTACTTCACCGAACTGTTCAATCGCTGCGCCCGAATGATGATGTCGATCCAATCCCTGCCCCAACCGGTGATCGCGCAGGTCCATGGCATTGCAACGGCCGCCGGCTGCCAACTGGTGGCGACCTGCGATCTGGCCGTGGCGGCCGAAGGAACGCGATTCGGCGTCAATGGCGTGAACATCGGTCTCTTCTGCTCGACGCCGATGGTGGCGCTGAGCCGCAACATTCCGCGCAAACTAGCGTTTGAGATGCTGACCACCGGTGATTTCATACCAGCGGAGCGGGCCGCCGAGCTGGGCCTGGTCAATCGTGTCGTTCCGGAAACGCTGCTGGAGCATGAAACCCTGTCGTTGGCCGAGCAGTTGGCGTCCAAACTGGGCGCGGCGGTAAAGATCGGGAAACAGGCGTTTTATCAGCAACTTCAGATGCCTTTGGATCAGGCATATGCCTATACCGGCGGCGTAATGGCCGAAAATATGCTGCACCGGGATACCGAGGAAGGTATTTCCGCATTTATCGAAAAACGCTCACCAAATTGGACCCAATGACGCAATTGTTATGGCTAAAATTATCGACTGTTCGCATTTTTGCACTTTTCAAAAGGGCATCTCTGTGGCAAAGCTGGGACAGGGCTGAGGCCTTCACTATCTTTTGGGTCGCCGTGGGCGGAAGGTCCCTCCAAGCTGGTTTCTCTCACCGGCGCAGACATTCCCGCAGCGGCGACCCCAAGACTTCCCAATAAAATCATAGCGTTGCTGCCTTGTTGGCAGCAGTTTTCGTTGGCCGTTGCACGCGCGGGCCACCTGCCCTATTTGGACGCACATGACACAGAAATTGCATATCGTTGGCGGCGGCATGGCCGGATCCGAGGCCGCATGGCAGGCCGCCGAAATGGGCGTGGACGTCGTGATTCACGAAATGCGCCCCAAAGTGGGCACTTTTGCGCATCAAACCGGCAACCTGGGCGAGATGGTCTGTTCCAATTCGTTCCGGTCTGATGATGACGAGCAGAATGCCGTTGGTTTGCTGCACTGGGAAATGCGCGCGGCCAATGGGTTGATCATGACCACCGCTGACGCCCACCGACTTCCTGCGGGCGGCGCTCTTGCCGTAGACCGTGAACCTTTTGCCGAAACGGTGACCGCCAAGCTGAAGACGCACCCACGCGTCACCGTCACCGGTGAGGAAGTCACCACGCTTCCGGACGATGGACTTTGGATTTTTGCCACCGGTCCGCTGACCTCGCCAGCGTTGGGCGCAGCGATCCAGCGCGAGACCGGGGCCGAAGCACTGGCCTTTTTCGACGCGATCGCCCCGATCGTCTACGCTGACACGATCGACATGAGCAAGGCGTGGATGCAGTCGCGCTATGACAAAGGTGAGACCGAGGAAGAGCGTACCGCCTATCTGAACTGCCCGATGGACCGTGACCAGTACGAGGCTTTCATCGACGCGCTGCTGGCCGCTGACAAGACCGAGTTCCACGAAGGTGAAACAGCTGGCTATTTCGATGGCTGCCTGCCGATCGAGGTGATGGCCGAGCGTGGGCGCGAGACCCTCCGCCACGGGCCCATGAAACCGGTGGGCCTAACCAATCCGCATCAGCCGGACGTAAAGCCCCATGCCGTGGTTCAACTGCGCCGCGACAACGCTTTGGGCACGCTGTTCAACATCGTTGGGTTCCAGACCAAGATGAAATACGGCGCCCAGACCGAGGTGTTCCGGATGATCCCGGGGCTCGAGAATGCCAGTTTTGCCCGACTGGGCGGCATCCATCGCAACACCTTCATCAACTCGCCCACCTTGCTGGATGCGCAGATGCGCCTGAAATCCAAGCCAAACATCCGATTTGCCGGGCAGATCACCGGGGTTGAAGGATATGTCGAGAGCGCCGCGATGGGCCTGCTGGCCGGACGTCTGGCGGCTGCCGAGATTCTGGGCCACCCCCTGCCCCCGGTTCCGCAGGACAGCGCCATGGGCGCGCTGATCCACCACATCACCGGCGGCGCAGAGGCCAAGACCTTTCAGCCTATGAACGTGAATTTTGGTTTGTTCCGACCGGTCGACGGGTTGAAAGGCGGACGGCGCGGCCGCAAGGATCGCTACAAAGCCTATACCGATCGCGCCAAGGAGGCATGGCGGCAGTGGCTGACGCAAAGCTGACTGGACGCAGACCGGGCCACGCGCCTAAACTGACGGCATGAGCGAGAAGTTCCTCAAAAACACATATGATCTGAACACGCCGCAGGAAACCCAGGCGCATTACCAGAAATGGGCGGCCTCTTACGAAGATGAGGTGGCCGAGCACGGGTATGCCACGCCGGGCCGCGTGGCCGAGGCGTTGTGGTCCAAGTTGCCGCAACCGGACACACCTATCCTTGACTATGGCTGCGGGACCGGGTTGTCCGGTGTCGCCTTGCACAAGGTCGGATACCGGGCAATCGACGGCGTCGATCCGACACCCGAGATGCTGAAAGGTGCTGCTGCCAAGGGCGTCTACCGCAACCTTGCTGCCATCGACATCACCGATCCCAACCCGTTGGAGACGGGGGCATACAAGGCAATCGCCGCGATCGGAGTGATCGGCGCCGGCGCCGCGCCGCCCCAGACATTCGACATGCTTATGAAAGTCTTGCCAAAGAGTGGCCTGCTGGCGTTTTCGTTCAACGACCATACATTGGACGACCCCGGCTATACCGGGCGCCTGAACGAATGGCTGGACATGGGAGCGGCGCGCCTTCTGTTTCGCGAACACGGACCGCACTTGCCAGGGCTGGACTTGAAATCCGACGTATATATCGTTGAAAAGACGTGAAATTCACCACAAGATTTGCCCCATCTCCAACCGGGCCATTGCATCTTGGTCATGCGTATTCTGCATTGCTGGCGTATGGCCTCGCTGCCCGAAACTCCGGCACGTTCCTGCTGCGGATCGAGGATATCGATCAGTCCCGGGCGCGTCGGCATTGGGAGGATCAGATCTATGACGATCTGACGTGGTTGGGTTTGACGTGGCCTCGCCCTGTGTTGCGGCAATCCGATCGTATGCCGCTCTATCGGCGGGCCTTGAACCGGCTGTGGTCCCAAGGGCTGCTATATCCGTGCACCTGCAATCGCAAGGATATCGCGGCCGCCGCCAGTGCGCCGCAGGAAGGGTATCCTCTGCACGGACCTGACGGCGTCATATATCCCGGAACATGCCGTGAAAAATGGACATATCAGGTGCAGTCCGCGATCCCGGAGGATGTGGCCCTGCGTCTCAATATGTCCGAAGCGCTGCGCCGGATCGCGAGGGACGCCACCGGGTTGAGGTTTCACGAGACCGGGTCCGGTCCGGATGGCGCGACTGGCTGGATAGAATTGTCGGACGAACAGATGCTGCACGGCGTCGGCGATGTCGTCCTCGCCCGGCGGGGTATGGGCACGTCCTATCACCTGTCAGTCGTTCTGGATGATGCCGCCCAGAACATCTCACATGTGGTTCGCGGTCAGGATCTGTTTGACGCAACCGGGATTCACGTGGTGCTGCAGCGCTTGTTGGGGTTGGAGACGCCCACCTATCACCATCACCGACTGATCCGGGACGAAACGGGAAAACGGCTGGCCAAGCGAGACGACGCCAGGGCGATTGCGAAATATCGGGCCGAAGGAGCGACGCCGGAAGACGTCCGCGCAATGGTCGGTCTTTAGGCCCGCTAGGCGCCGTCAAACCATCGGCGACATCAATTCGACCTCTTCCCCGTCCCGGACGGCGGTGTAGAAGCAGCTTTGGCGGTTTGTGTGGCAAGCGGGGCCGCTTTGTCGTACCAGAACCAACAGGCAGTCTCGATCGCAATCGACGCGAAAATCCACCAACTCTTGTACGTGGCCCGAGCTTTCTCCCTTGACCCAGAAGGACTGGCGCGAGCGCGACCAATAGGTGACGCGTCCGGTTTCCAGCGTCTTTCGGATCGCCTCGGCGTTCATCCAGGCCATCATGAGAACCTCGCCGGTGCTCTCCTCCTGAGCAATGGCCGGGACCAACTCAGCCTCATTGAATTTGAGTGTCGACGGGTCGAACGTAGCAGAGCGCGACATCGCAAAAACCTTTTGCATCCCAGAACATGGCCACTATGTATGGGGAACAGCCACCGAGGGAAACCCATGTCCGGCGAAACCGACCTGATCAAGCTCTACTCCGGGCGCATTCTGGCGCTGGCGGCCGACATTCCGCACCTGCAGCGGTTGGACGATCCGGATGCGACCGTCAAGAAACGGTCCCCCTTGTGCGGTTCGACGGTTGCCGTGGACATCAAAGTGCGGGACGGAAGGATCACCGAGTTCGGACAGGACGTGAAAGCCTGCGCGCTGGGTCAGGCAGCAGCGGCAGTAGTCGGTGCATCGGTCATCGGGGCAACCCGCCCCCAAATCGAAACCGCGCGCGACCAGTTGGCGGCCATGCTCAAGAGTGATGGCCCTACCCCGGATGCGCCGTTTGACGAGTTGGAAGTTCTGCGGCCCGCCCGCGATTACAAGAACCGGCACGCGTCGATCATGCTTGCGCTGGACGCGACCGCCGAGGCTTTCGAGAAGGCCGAACAAGCCAACTGCGCCTGAACATGGTCTTTTGAATCGAAGGCGGCTAACCTCCTGACCAATTTGACAGAGAAGCCAATTGAACAACCTTCTGGAACATTTTGTAACCTTGTGGGTCGTCATTGACCCGATCGGAACCATCCCGGTGTTCATTGCCGTCACCGCGGGTATCGAAGCCGCCGCGCGCCGGCGCACTGCCCTGCTGGCCGCACTGATCAGCGCCGGGATCCTTCTGTTCTTTCTGGTCTTTGGGCAATTGCTGATCGAGGCGCTGGATATCGGCCTCAACTCGTTTCAGGTCGCCGGCGGGATCATCCTGTTCCTGTTCGCGCTGACGATGATTTTTGGCGAAAGCAAACAGGAAATCGAACAGCGCCAGGCCGAAGAAGACATGGAAGACAAGCTGCACAGGCACAACCCGGCGATCTTCCCGTTGGCGGTCCCGTCATTGGCCTCACCCGGTGCGATGCTGGCCATCGTCATTCTGACCGACAACCACCGCTACAGCGTGGCGGACCAGGGCATTACTGCGCTGGTCATGCTGTCCGTGCTGGCCTGCGCCTTTGTGTTGATGTTGCTGGCCGAGCCAATCATCCGGCTGATCGGTCATTCGGGGGCGGCAATCATCAGCCGGGTCATGGGAATGATCCTGGCCTCGGTGGCCGTCAACTCGGTCCTGTCAGCCCTGCTTGAGATCTTCAAAACCGGTCAACTGTAAAAAAAACCGCCGCGCCTTCCGGGCGGAAAGGGCGGCGGCAGTCAATGCGTTTCTCGCGTGGGGTCCGGATTACCGCGTGGGGCCGAGGCACGGCCCCTTCAAGGGGTTTGGGACAGGCAGGTCACCCTTGACTGAAATGGGGATGACATACGCGGGTTGATCGGCACGAGATCGCAGGCAGAAAGGCTTAGAACCCGACGGGCACGTGAAGCGCCACCATCAGCATGACAACCAGCGAAGCTACGCCGGCTGCATCCTGCAAAAGCGTGGCTTGCGAACGGCTGAAAGCGCTTTTGATCTGGGTCAGCATGTTTCACCTCCGGTCGGGAATTAATCCTTTGTTGACCTTTTGTTCTCATATTTCCGGGGATCAGTAAAGAACTTTATGAGAACATTTGTGAACTTTTTGCGCGCAACCCGCTAACCCACTGAAATCAAACGGATGGCCTGATCCTGTTTCATCAACCAAAGAAGAACACGCGCGGCCTGACCTCTTTCCGAGGTCAATTTCGGGTCCGAAGCCAGCAGCGCACGCGCGTCAGATTGTGCAACAGCCATAAGTCCAGCCTGCCGTTCTAGGTCGGCAATCTGGAACCGGGGAAGACCGGATTGAGCGGTCCCGATCAGGTCCCCTGCCCCGCGCATCTCGAGGTCCGTTTCGGCAATTCTGAATCCATCTTCGGTTTCCCGCAGAACTTCCAGCCGTCTTCGGCCTCCTTCGCTGAGCGGCGCTTGATACATCAACAGACAGGTTGACGCGTCATGCCCGCGTCCGACCCGACCGCGTAGCTGGTGCAACTGGGCCAGCCCGAAGATTTCCGCCCGCTCAATGACCATGATCGTGGCGTTGGGGACGTTTACTCCCACCTCAATGACCGTCGTCGCAACCAAAACCTTGGTCCGCCCGTCCTGAAAGGCGGCCATTGCCGCATCTTTCTCGGCCGGGGGCATCTGTCCGTGCACAAGGCCGACGATTCCGTCACCCAGCTGGGCCCGCAAGTGTTTGAACCGTTCCTCGGCCGCGGTGAGGTCGGAGACCTCGGATTCGTCGACCAGCGGACAGACCCAATAACACTGCTTTCCGTCTTCGATCGCGCGGCGCAGATGATCGACCACCTCCTCCATGCGCGAAGTGCTGACAATCGCAGTTTTGACCGGTTTGCGTCCCGGCGGTTTCTCATCCAGGACCGAGACGTCCATATCCCCATATTGTGCAAGCGCAAGGCTGCGTGGGATCGGTGTGGCTGTCATGACCAGAACATCGGCCCCCTGTCCCTTCTCAGAGAGCTCCATCCGCTGGCGGACACCGAACCTGTGCTGTTCGTCGACAATCGCCAGACGCAAGTCATGGAATGCCACATCGTTCTGGAAAACCGCGTGAGTGCCCACCAGAATTTGGATGTCACCCGCCTTGAGCGCGGCCAGCTTCGCCTTGCGCTCGGACCCCTTGTCCCGTCCCGTCAGGATTTCGAGAACCACGCCGGCGTCCTCGGCCAGGGGGCGAAGGCCCTCCAGATGCTGGCGCGCGAGGATCTCGGTCGGAGCCATCATGACACCCTGAGCACCGGCCTCTACCGCAACCAGAAGCGCCATGAACGCAACCAGTGTCTTGCCGGATCCGACGTCCCCCTGCAGCAGGCGGTTCATTCGGGTCGGAGCGCCCATGTCTTCGGTTATCTCGCGTATGGCACGCAACTGCGCCCCAGTGGGTTTGTACGGAAGCGCATCCAGTACACGGGTCTGCAACGCCCCGGTCGCGACACTTACGGTTCCACGTGTTTTGCGTTCCCGCAGGCGGGCCAGAGCCAGAGTCAGTTGATGGGCGAACAGTTCGTCATAGGCCAGGCGTTCGCGCGCGGGAGCAAAGGCTGCCACGTCATCGGAACCTTGCGGTGTGTGGGCCGCCCGGACTGCATCGGCCCAGGTCGGCCAGCTCTGGCGGGCAACCTGTGCAGGATCCGCCCATTCCGCCAAATCTGGCAGGCGTGCCAGCGCGCTTTGCGCCGCCTTGTAGGCCGTCTTTTGGGTGACACCTTGGGTAAGGTGATAGACCGGTTCAAACTCGGGGATGCTGTTCGCCTGTTCGACCGGCAGAATGTGGTCCGGGTGAACCATTTGCGCTGTACCGTCAAACAGTTCGAGCTTGCCGGACACCACCCGTCTCGCCCCCTCAGGCAGGACCTTTTTCAGGTAGTCGGCACGGGCGTGAAAGAAGACCAGCTGGAAATCGGTCTGACTGTCCTGCACGAAAATCCGATAGGCTCCGCCCCTGTTGTGCGGCGGGCGGTGGGCGCCGACGGTGACTTCCACCGTGAGTGTTTTCGGCAGATCGACGCCCCGGATCGTATCACGCCGCCGCCGGTCAACCACTGCATATGGCAATGCAAACAGCAGATCGCGTGGCGTTTCCAGCCCGGTCTGCGCCAGCAGGCGTGCGGTCTTGGGACCGATACCATCCAGCCTCTCGAGCCCTGCAAAAAGCGGGAACAGTTGCTCTGGACGGCCGCTCATGCGTCCCCGATCAACTGCAGCCAGCTGTCTTCATCCAAGGTTTCGACCCCCAGCTCTGCCGCCTTCTTGGCCTTGGAACCTGCGCCGGGGCCGGCCACCAGATAGTCCGTTTTTGCGCTGACTGAGCCAGCCACTTTGGCCCCCAAGGCTTCCGCGCGGGCCTTTGCTTCGGCCCGGGTCATTTTTTCGAGCGTACCCGTAAAGACAACCGTTTTTCCCGCGACTGGGCTGCCCGATGTATCCGGCCGTTTGGCCTCTTGTACGTTCAGTTGGGCGACCAGCGCATCGATGCTTTGGCGCTCTGCGTCCTGAGCAAATGTCGAAACCAGGGTCCGGGCCATGACTTCACCGACGCCGTCGATATTCAGCAGTTCATCCCATTCGGGTCCGCTGAATTGGCTGGCAGCCGTGACAGCCTGCTCGAACGCGTCCCACGTGCCGTAGTGATTGGCGATCAGGTTCGAGGCGGCTTCACCAAGGTGTCGAATACCCAGCGCAAACAGAAGGCGGCCCAGCGGAATTGTCCGCTTTTCCTCGATCGCGGCAAAGAGTTTTGCGGCGCTCTGACTGCCCCAGCCTTTTCGGTTGGCCAGCTTGTTCAGATTTGCAGCGTCCCGCTTTTGCAATGTGAAAATGTCTGCCGGCGTACGGATCGGCAGATCCGGGTCGTTGTAGAACATTTCGATCTGCTTGGCCCCCAACCCATCGATGTCAAACGCCTTGCGGGAAACGAAGTGCTTCAGTTTCTCGACCGCTTGCGCCGGGCAGATCACCCCTCCGGTACAGCGGCGCACCGAGTCGCCTTCCTCGCGGATCGCGTCGCTGCCGCATTCCGGACATTTCGTCGGAAACTCAAACGGGACAGCTTGTTCCGGCCTTTTGCTCAGGTCGACGTCGGCTATTTTGGGGATCACATCGCCGGCGCGGTACACCTGCACCCAATCGCCAACACGGATATCTTTACCGTCGCGGATCTGCTCGCCTTTCGAATCCCGGCCGGCGATGTAGTCTTCGTTGTGCAAGGTTGCATTGGACACGACCACACCGCCAACCGTCACCGGGTGCAGCCGCGCAACCGGGCTAAGCGCGCCGGTGCGGCCAACTTGAATGTCAATCGCCTCAAGCCGGGTCCAGGCGAGTTCGGCAGGAAATTTATGAGCGATCGCCCATCTTGGTGTGGTCGAGCGAAACCCAAGACGGGCCTGCAACGACAAATCGTTCACTTTGTAGACGACGCCGTCGATGTCATAGCCAAGCGTAGAGCGCTGCTCTTCGATTGCGCGGTAGTGCTCCAGCATTTGCGCGGTCGAGCTGCAAACGGCAGTCAGGTCGTTGGTGGAAAAGCCAAAGGACTTCAACCGATCCAACGCAGATGACTGAGTGGTTCCCAACGGCTCGGACACTTCGCCCCAGGCATAGGCGAAGAACCGCAGGGGTCTTGCGCGCGTAACTTCTGGGTCAAGCTGGCGTAGCGAACCGGCGGCCGCATTTCTCGGATTCGCAAACAACTTCGCCCCCGCCTCTGCCTGCTTGGCATTCAGCTTCTCGAAATCGTCATGAGACATATAGACTTCGCCGCGAACCTCCAGGATCCCGGGCGCGTCGGCGATCTTTTGAGGGATATCTGAAACGGTCAACGCATTGGCCGTGACGTTTTCGCCGACCTCACCATCGCCCCGTGTTGCCGCCTGCACCAGTTCGCCGTCCTCGTAACGCAGAGACAGCGACAAACCGTCGATCTTTGGTTCGGCCGTGAATTCGAGGGGCGCCTCTTCGCTCAGCCCAAGATAGTTTCGTACGGACCGAACAAAGTCTGCTACGTCCTCATCGTCGAATGCGTTTCCAAGCGACATCATGCGGACCGCATGGGTCACTTTACCGAAACCGTCCACCGGTCGCGCACCAACCTGATCGCTGGGGCTGTCGGGGCGCTTTAGCTGCGGGAACCGCGACTCGATTTCGAGATTCCGAAGTTTCAGGGCATCGTATTCGGCATCCGAGATCTCGGGCGCGTCCTGGCCGTGATACAGGTCGTTGGCCTGCTGCAAGAGTTCCGCAAGGCGTGCCAATTCCTCTCGAGCCTGGTCCTCGGTCAGATCTTCTACTGCAATCGAATTGCTCATGGCCTCGCCCTGTCACATCGTCTTGGACCCCAGTGATAGGGCGAGGTCATGGTCAGGTCCAGATGTGCTGAGCCGTGAGTGCGAGTGCCACCCTGGACCGCGGTGGCGGATGGGTCAGATTTTCAGGCGCCGACGGCCAAGCGAGTGCTTTCCACCGTGTCCGTCTGGGGGTCGCGCAATACATATCCTCGGCCCCACACCGTTTCGATGTAGTTCTCGCCGCCTGTGGCATTGCTGAGCTTCTTGCGCAGCTTGCAGATGAAAACGTCGATGATCTTGAGTTCCGGCTCGTCCATGCCGCCGTAAAGGTGATTCAGGAACATTTCCTTGGTCAGGGTCGTGCCCTTGCGGAGGCTCAGAAGCTCAAGCATCTGGTATTCCTTGCCGGTCAGATGCACCGCCTGATTGTCAACCTCGACCGTCTTGGCATCCAGATTGACCGCGATTCGTGCGGTTCGGATAATCGATTGCGAATGACCTTTGGATCGGCGGATGATCGCATGGATTCGCGCCACCAACTCCTCGCGGTGGAACGGTTTGGTCAGGTAGTCGTCGGCCCCGAAACCGAAGCCCTTGATCTTGCTTTCAGTGTCGTCGGCTCCGGAAAGGATCAGGATCGGCGTTTCAACCCTTGCAATGCGCAACTGACGCAGGACTTCATGTCCGTTCATGTCCGGCAGGTTCAGGTCAAGCAGGATCAGATCGTAGTCATACAGCTTGGCCAGATCTATGCCTTCCTCGCCCAGGTCCGTCGCATACACGTTCAGGTTGGCATGCGTCAGCATCAGCTCGATGCTTTTGGACGTGGTCGGATCATCCTCGACAAGAAGAATTCGCATTGCACTGCTCCAATTCAGGTCAACTATTCCAGTTCGGGTTAACCCTGATCACAAATGGTTAATCTGACGTTACCGTTGAATCATTTATTCGCTTTCGCCTTTAGGTTGTCTATATTTTTTTAGCGCCGTCACTTTCAAGGCCTCGATTCCGTGTTCGGCGACCGCAGACACCCATGTGTTGAACTCTTCGTCACTCAGGCCGTATCGTTTCTTGGCGTCCGACAAGGAGATCAATCCGTAAAGCACGCCTCGAACGACAATGGCCTTTCTTGATGCGACCCAGCGTTTCGTATCCGCAGGCGGCAAATCCGCTCGGGACAAAACAGACCCATCCGGCAGGGTAACTGACCTTGGTCCCTCAACTTTGTGCAAATACATCTTTTGACCCTTTTTCTGGTGCCACAAAGCTGACGGCAGTCTACTTAATGCGCGGTGAAACCGCCCCTTGAGAGTGCGTAGAATTTTCCTATATTCTGCCGGTCTTTCTTAACCCGGACTGGAACAGCCCATGGCCCTCGACACCGAGACCCCTCTGAACTCGCTTGGCTTTGCCAAACCCCCGTCGGAAACGCGGGTGGTCGTCGCCATGTCGGGTGGTGTCGACAGCTCGGTCGTGGCGGCGTATCTGGCGGATCAGGGTTATGATGTGGTGGGTGTGACGCTGCAGCTCTACGACCACGGAGCGGCGCTGGCCAAGAAGGGCGCGTGCTGTGCCGGGATCGACATCCACGACGCCCGCCGCGTGGCCGAGGAACGCGGCTTTCCGCACTACGTTCTGGATTATGAAAACATCTTCAAGGACGCCGTGATTGACGAGTTCGCCGACAGCTATCTGGCCGGCGCAACTCCGGTGCCCTGCATCCGCTGCAATGAGCGCGTCAAGTTCAAGGACCTTCTGGAAACTGCCAAGGATCTGGAAGCCGACTGCATGGCGACCGGCCACTATATCCAGCGCAAGATGGGCCCGGGCGGCCCCGAATTGCACTGCGCCGAGGACGCCAACCGCGACCAGTCCTATTTCCTGTTCTCGACCACGCCCGAGCAGCTGGAATTCCTGCGCTTCCCGCTGGGGCACCTGCCGTCCAAGGACGCAACCCGCGAGATGGCCGCGCAATACGGGCTGAGCGTGGCCGACAAGCCCGACAGTCAGGACATTTGCTTCGTGCCCAACGGCAACTATGCCAGTGTGATCGAGAAACTGCGCCCCGGCGCGGCCGAGCCCGGCGAGATCGTTCACGCCGACGGCCGTGTTCTGGGCCAGCACGACGGCGTGATCCACTACACGATCGGCCAGCGACGCGGCCTTGGTATCGGCGGGCTCAGTGAGCCGCTCTATGTCGTCAAGCTGGACGTTGATCGCAAGCAGGTCGTCGTCGGCCCCAAGGAACTGTTGGCCACCCGCACCATCCCCGTACGCGAGATCAACTGGCTGGGCGACGAACCCTTCACCTCGCAGAAGGAATGGCATGTCTCGGTCAAGGTACGTTCGACCCGCCCCCCGCGCGAGGCGATCATCCGCCCGCTGACTGACACTACCGCCGAGGTCGAATTGCTGACCCCCGAGGAAGGTGTCTCGCCCGGGCAGGCCTGCGTGTTCTATGAAACCGAGGGCAGCCGCATCTTTGGCGGTGGCTGGATCTGGCGCGGTTACTGAACCGCGTCGGTCCACGAATTGCTGAGGATATAAAGCCCGGCGCAGATCATGACGTAAGGCACGAGGTACTCCAGCCGTTGCGCCAGGCGCCCCGTCTTGATCTGGGCGCGCCCACCGATCAGCCCCACTACTGCAAGTGAGAGAGCGGCCAGACCTGCCCCAAGCACACCTGCCAGCCGGAAATCGGGGGTGGAGTCGGCCAGCAAGGGGGCGAGGACCGCAAACGTGTCCATCGAAAGACTTGCGAACAAGAGCATGGTCACCAGCGCCGAGGCGCTGCCCGGCACAGCGGTTGCGTCCTGGCCATTTGCTCCGCGAAGCTGTCGAACGGCCCCGAAAAGCCCCAAGGCCAGCGGGATGGCGCCGAGGTAGCCCGCCCAGTGCGGCACCACATCCTCGACCCCCAGCGCCAGCAGGAAAGCCGCGCCGATCACCAGCCCCTGTGCCAGCAGAAACCCGAGAACCGCGCGTTGCGGACCAGTGACGATCATCAGGGCGACCAGCGCCATGAGGTTGTCGAGATTGGTCAGCACCTGCGCCATGAAGGCCGAGGCCGCAAAGACCGCGTAGTCCAGCATCACGGCGTCATCCGCTCCAACACCGCACGCGCGGCCCGAAGACCGGGCGCTTCGCCACCCCGGCCGAGACGTTCCATCGTGACGGCCATGGCCTGCTCCTGCGCGCCCGGCGCGGCAGACACTGCGCTGAGCGCGGCCGAAATGGCTTCAGGCGTGCAGTCATCCAGCAGGCATTCCGGCACCGTTCGGGTCTCGGACACAAGGTTGACCAGCGTGACCGTATCCAGCTTGACCATGCGCTCGGCGATCTTCTGGGTCAGCCAGGTCAGCTTGTAGGCAATTACCATCGGCGTGGACTGGGCCGCCAGTTCCAGCGAGACCGTGCCGGACGCGGCTAGGGCGATCTCGGCGGCGGCAAAGGCCGCGCGCTTGCTGGCCACCGCCTGATCCGTGTCGATGTTGCGCGGGTCCACCACGACCGGCTGGCCCGGCCAGGACCGGACATGGGCAGCCACGGTATCGGCCACATGCGCGACCGCCGGAACTACCACCCGAATGTCGGGGCGGTCCTTCAGGTACAAGGCAAGCGCCGCGCCGAATACGGGCGCCAGCCGATCGACTTCGCCCCGGCGCGAGCCGGGCAAGGCCAGCAGGATCGGCGCGTCGCCAAGACCGTGATCGGCGCGGAACTGCGCGATCTGCGCTTCGGTTGCAACCGGCTCGCTGGCCACCGGATGGCCGACGAAGTCGCACTCCATTCCGGCGTTTTCCATATAGGGTGGCTCGAACGGCAGCAGGGCCAGAACATGGTCGATGACCTTGGCCATCTTGTCCGCCCTCTTGGGGCGCCAGGCCCAGACGCTGGGCGCGACATAGTGCACCGTCCGAATGCTACTGCGCGCCTTGACCTGCTCGGCCAAGCGCAGCGAAAAGTCGGGACTGTCGATTGTGATTAGAACGTCGGGCTGGGTGTCCAGAACGGCCTGAGCGGTTTCGGCGATGCGGCGTTTGAGGTGAAAAAACTTGGGCAGAACCTCGATCAGGCCCATCACGCTGAGCTCGGACATCGGAAAGCGACTGACCAGACCCTGGGCCTGCATCAGCGGCCCGCCGACCCCGTCGAATTCGATCTCCGGAACAAGGGTCTTCAACCCCTCCATCAGCGCACCGCCCAGACGGTCGCCCGACGGTTCACCGGCGACCAGAAAGACGCGCATCAGACAGCCCGCTCGTGCACATGCAGGAACAGGCCCAGGCGGTCGCATTCCGCGATCACTTGGGGCCGGTCCAGCACGATCACCCCACCCTTTTCGATGACGATGCCGGACAATCCGGCGGCAACGGCGCTGGATACGGTGTCGGGGCCGATGGCAGGCAGATCGGCACGTCGGTCTTGGCCCGGCTTGGGGCCCTTGAACAGAATACCGCCGCCCGCATCCGGGCGCGCGGCCAGCGATTGCAGCATCCAGGCCGTGCCGAAGGCCCCTTCGACTACCAGAACCTGGCCCTTGTGAACCACGCAGGCCTGTCCGATATCCGCAGCCCCCATAGCCCGCAGGACACCCACGGCCCGATTTGCATCGCCCAGCTCCGCCTCGGTCGGCTGGGCCTGGGTCAGACACCCGAGCGGAGGCAACAGGTCCGGCGCAATCTCGTGCGCGGCCCGCACGCGCAGACCGGCGTCCTCCAAAATGCCGATCACCGCCCGCAAGGCTCCGTCGTCGCCCGACATCAACGCCTGCTGTATGATCGGAACCAAGGGCATGGTCTGCGCGTCAATCCGGGCGGGGTTTATTTCTGGCCTGCGAACGGCACCTGCGAGGCATACATCTGTGACGCCGCGCGCTTTGAGCTCGGCGATAAAACTGCCCAACTGCTCCAGCGGGAAGGTCACGTCTGGCGTCAGAGTGTCAGGCTGAAATCCCTCCATCGCGCAAACCAAGGGGCGTTCCGGCAGGTGCGCAACCAGTTCGTCCGGCAAAACCCCTGTTCCCGCGATCAGAGCCAGCATGATCCTATTTCCTTGGTGTCAGGAACGAACGATCGCTTTCGCCCGTCACGAATTCCACGATCTGACGTACATAGTCGCTGTCGGTGCTGTCGCCCAGTCGCTTGGCGCGGTCCATGAAGGTGCCCTCGCCTTCGGACAGTTCGCGAAAGGCCGCACGCAGCGCCGAAATGTCCGCCCGGGAAACGCCACGGCGTTTAAGGCCGACAAGGTTCAGCCCTTCCAATTCGCCACGCGAGGCCTGAACCAGGCCGTAAGGGATGACATCGTTGGGCACCATGGTCAGCGCACCGATGATGGCGCCGCGGCCCACGCGCACCCATTGATGCAAGCCGGAAATGCCGCCGAGGATCACGTCATCCTCGATGATGCAGTGGCCGGCGGCGCCGGAATGGTTCACCATGATCACCCGGTTGCCGATCTGGACGTCATGCGCCACATGAACCCCGGCCATCAGCAGGCAGTCATCGCCGATGCGGGTCACGCCGCCGCCACCCTCGGTGCCGGTATTGACCGTAACGTGTTCCCGGATGCGGTTTCGCCTGCCGATTTCCAGTCGCGTGTTTTCGCCCCCGAACTTGAGGTCCTGCGGGATTTCACCAATCACCGAAAAGTTGAAGATGACGCAGTCGTCACCGATCGAGGTATCCCCGGTGACCACCACATGCGACTTCAATTCGACTCGGTCGCCCAAACGCACCTGTGGCCCCACATGGCAGAACGGGCCGATTACGCAGTCCTGGCCGATCTGAGCGCCGTCTTCGATGATCGCGCTGGGATGAATTCGGCTCATGCTGTTTTTTCCATATCCCAATCGACATAGGCCGAAAACTCGGCCTCGGCCGCCACTTCGCCGTCAACGGTCGCACGGCCGCTGAACTTGAAGATCTTGCCGCCCTTCTTGCCGCGCACGGTTTCGACATGCATTTTCAGCACGTCACCCGGCACCACTTTGCGGCGGAATTTGCACTTGTCGATATTCATGAAATAGATCAGCAGTTCGCTGTCGATGACATCCATGCCGACGCCCAGCATAACACCTGCGGTTTGCGCCATCGCTTCGACGATGGTCACGCCGGGCATGATCGGCGTACCGGGGAAATGGCCCTGGAAATGCGGCTCGTTCATGGTGACGTTCTTGATGCCGACCGCCGACTGATAGCCGTCGATCTCGACAACCTTGTCAACCAGCAGGAACGGATAGCGATGCGGCAGGATCCGCTGGATCAGCTGAATGTCGGCGCTCTTGGTTTCCGTGGTCATTTTCAGGATGTCCTGTTCTCGGGGTCTCGTTCACGCGTGGTTAGCAATACCCGTACCCAAGGGCAAGCCACGCTATGGCTTGTCGCCCTCTTCCAGCTGCGATCCGTCGCCGATGGCAGCGTCGATCTTGCGGATGGCGATGGCCGTAACATCCGAGGCGTCCGAGCTGAGAAATACGTTGGATCGTTCGATGATCAGCGACGCGCCAGTTTCACGCAGCAGGTCGATGAGCACGGGCTGGGCCAGCTCAAAGAACTGATTGCGCGCCTCGTCACTGCGGCGGGCCAGAGCATCCAGTTTCGCGCGTTGCCCCTCGCGGTGAGACTGGACCTTTCGGTCGAAGGCTTCCGCAAGCGGGCGGAACTCCTCAGGGCTCAGAACTTCGCGCTTTTGCGTCAGCTCTTTTTCCTCGCGGCTCAGCTCGGCAACGATGCGTTCATTTTCAGCGGCCAGCGCAGCACTTTCTGCTTCGATCTCATCAAAAATCCGTCGCCCGAATGCGGAGTCGGTGAAGATCCGGTCGCTGGAGATGGTCAGCACGCCGGATTGCGGCACACCCAACTGCTGGGCCGCCACTGGGAGCGACACTACCAGGAAGATCAAAACACACAGGGCCCGCAACGGGCCCTGTACAAACTTCGATATCGTCTTGACCATGGACGTCAGAACCGTGCCTGAATTGTAAAGTCGAAGTTCTGCTCTTTGTCGAAGTCTTCCTTCTTCACGGCCTGCGAGAAGTTGAACCGCAGCGGACCGAACGGCGTATCCCATAGCAGCGAGACGCCGATAACCTGACGGATCGAGCCATCTGCGCCGACGATATTGGCACCTGTCGTATCAACATTGTTAATGTTGTACAGGTTGCCGATGTCATAGAAGACACCGCCGCGCAGCCCCAGTTCTTCGGGCAGCCCCAACGGGAAGTCCGACTCGAACCGGGCGACCCAGTAGTAGTTGCCGCCGATCGCATCATCCTGCCCGTTCGACAGGTCACGAGGGCCGATACCGGCCGGCTCGAAGCCGCGGAACGTTGTCGGACCCAGAACATAACGGTCAATTGCCCGGCTGAAGTCGTCACCCTGCCAATGGAGCGCGCCGGCCTCGAAGGACGCGCGCAGCGTCATTTCCTCGTTAAGGACCTTTGTTTGGGCAATCGCCCGGGTCGAGGTCTTGAAGTACTTGTTGTCGCCACCAAGGCCAGCCGCGTCCACGCCGACCTCGAACAGAACACCTGCATTCGGGTTCAGGCCGCCCAGTCGGCTGTCATAGACATAGGCCAACCCCAGCGAGCTTGTCGAACGTTTGCCTTGCGCGATTTCCGACGCGATGACTGCCCCGTTTACCTCATCGTCCTGTTGCGACATTTCGGACTTGTTCCAGTTGTACCGCAGCCGCAACGAGGACAGTTCGCCAATTGCGTAACTGATCTGCGGATTGAAGAACACACTCTTGGTGTCATAGCTGGCAAAGCTGGAATTGGTTCTCGAAAGACCAAAGCCCAGATCAAAACGCAGTTTGCGGCCCAGCAGATACGGTTCGGCAAAGTTGATGACGTACTGCTCAGAGTCCTGCGCAGTCGACAGCGTCAGGCCAAATTCCTGTCCGCGCCCGAGGAAGTTCCGTTCCTCAAGCCGGATGGCGATCCCGAAACCGTCGGAAACCGAGTAGCTACCGCCCAACGCCAGTGAACCGGTCGGCTGCTCTTGGACATCCACGTCCACGATCACCTGGCTGGGGCTGGACCCTTCGCGGGTTTCCACATCCGCGACCGAGAAGAAACCCAAGGCCCGGATACGTTCGGCGCTCTGCCGGATTTCGCGCGGGTTGAAGGGGTCACCCTCTACCGTGTCGAACTGGCGCCGGATGACCCGGTCTAGAGTGGTCGTGTTGCCCTCGATGTCGATCCGTTCGACAAAGATGCGCGGGCCTCTGGTCAGCACGAACTGAACATCCAGCGTCAGGTCACGGTCGTTGCGGGTCACGCGCGGCTCAACACGTAGGAAGTCGACGCCCTGCTTCAGGCCAAGACGTTCCTGCCGAGCGATCGAATTCTCAATCAGAGTTGGCGAATACGTGACACCAGGTTTGATCTTGAGGGCCTTCTGATACTCGGCCGCATCAACGCCCGGGATTTCGCTGACTGTCGAGATGTTGCCGAACGAGAATTTCTGACCTTCGGTGATGTTCATCACCAGATAAAAGGCGTCGCGCTCCCGCGTGAACTCGACATTGGCGCTGTTGATCCGAAAATCGACATAGCCGCGCGACAGGTAGAAATCACGCAGAACCTGTTTGTCGAATTCGATGCGGTCGGCAATGAACGTGTCACCGCGCAGGAAGGTGCGCAGGATGTTGGCCTGCTTGGATTCAAGGACACGGCGCAGACGACGGTCGGAATAGGCGCGGTTTCCAACAAAGCTGACGCGCTCGATCTCAATCGTGGTGCCTTCCGCCACTTCAAAAACCAGGTCCACCCGGTTGTCGCTGCGGCGGATGATCCGCGGAATGACAGTGGCCGATACGCGGCCTTGCGCCGAGTAGATTTCGGCGATCTTGTCAGCGTCGGACTCCGCGACTTGCGGCGTAAACACGCGGCGCGGCTGCGACGAGATTGCCTGGATCAACACGTCATCCTTGACGCGGCGATTGCCCTCGATGCTGATCTTGTTGATCGTCGGATACTCGGCGACCTCGATCACCAGAGTGTTCCCTCGCGGGGTCAATTCGACTGTCTCAAAAACACCACTGTCAAGCAAACGCTGGTAGGCGTCATTCAACTGGCCCGCAGTGACTGTCTGACCGGGTGTGATTCCTGTCCGGGCGATGATGGTGGACGTCTCAATGCGACGGTTGCCCTGAACATCGAACGACGAAATCGTGTAGGTCTGGGCCTGGGCGGCTTGCGGAACCGCCGTAAAACTCATTGCCGCAAAGAGGAAAAAAATCGTTAGTGCCCGCCACAAAATGTTGCCGTGCGGTTGCGCAGTACCGCAGGATGTGCCCGCGCCTCTCCTGTAAGCCATTTTTGTCTCTACCTAGAATTTCGGACTTTAGAAGTTGAGTAGCCGCTCTGGTGGGCCTTGTCAAAAGCACAAACGAAAAACGCGACCGGATCGGTCGCGCTCGGGTCGTTCAGCTGGGTATGGGGAATCACATACCGGCCAGATATGCGGCGCCTGCCAGTGCCAAAGCGGTCAGCCCAAAGCTCAGCAACGCGTCCCAGTTCAATACGAACAGGAAGCTGAAGCCCCGATAGGAATTTCGCAATGCCTTGGTCATTGGTTACAGCCCGCTTAATTGCATGTCTCGGCAGAATTACCCCAAACAAACTAGGTTTGAATTGAGGCAATTTTGCGACCGCAACGCGTCAATGCCGCCACAATCAGCAGAACAGGTCGTTGCTTACCGAGAAGATCATGAGGCTGAGAATTAACGTGATGCCCACCGCCATCAACAGTTGCAAAGCTCGGTCGCTGGGCGGTTTCCCCGCGACTGCTTCGTAGGCGTAGAAAACAAGGTGCCCCCCGTCCAATGCCGGGATTGGGAACAGGTTCAGCAAGCCTACAGCAGTGGACAGAACCGCGATGAAGAAGATGAAGCTCTGCGCCCCTTGGCTCGCCATCGCGCCCGAGGTTTCCGCGATACCAATGGGTCCGGACATGTTGCAGGTGCTGATCGCACCGGTGACCATGTGCCATATGCCGGACAGCGACCCCTCGATGATGCGGCCGGTCTGGATGACACCGCCATGCAGCGAGTCGACTAGACCCGCAGGTTCGGTCGCCGGGACCAGCATCATGCCGCCGACGATTCCAATCCGCCATTCGGTTTTGAAGCCGCCGTCCGCCTGTGGTTCATCCGTGCGACGCGGCGCCAGTGCAAATTCCAACTCGGCGCCGTCGCGCCAGACGTCCAGCAGAAGCACCTTTCCGTCCGAGCTTTCGACCTTTTCCTTGAGCTGTTCGAAGGCAAAAATCGGGTCGCCATCAACCGAGGTGATGACGTCGCCCGCCTGCAACTGGATATCCATCGCAGCACTGCGCGGGGCGACCTGCTGGATCAAGGGCGGGAACAGCCACGGAGCCGACACGTCGAGGGTCTGGCCGTCGCGGATGACAGTGTATTCGAGAACCGGCTGCACCGGCAGCGCTTCGGTAAACTCGGTCCAGGCCCCCTCCTGATCGAAATCAGGCGTGGGGATGCCAGCGATCGCAACGATTTCGTCCCCCTCCTGAAGCTCCTGCACGGTGCCCGGCAGAGGTTTCAGCGATCCGACCGTCAGTGGCTCGCGGGTCACGCCTTGCGACCAGAAGATCAAACCGAAGACAAGGATCGACAGAACGAAATTGAAGACCGGCCCGGCTGCAACCGTGGCTGTCCGCGCCCAAAGCGGTGCGCCATGCATCGTCCGACGCAATTCTTCGGGGCTTTGCGTGGTGATTTCGGCCATCGTCTCGGTGTCCTTGCCCGAGGCCGCATTGGCATCGCCCAGGAATTTCACGTAACCGCCAAAAGGCAGCAGAGCGATCTGCCATTTGGTGCCGCGTTTGTCCATTCGGCTCCATAGCACCGGACCAAACCCCAACGAGAACACCTCGGCATGGATCCCCGACCAGCGGCCAACGATGTAGTGCCCGTATTCATGCACCGCCACGATGACGGACAGCGCCACGACGAATGCGGCAATCGTATAGACCAGCCCTCCAAATTGCGGGATCAGCGAGAGTATGTCCAAAATTCTATCCTGCTCTTCGTAGTACGGCGTCATCCACCCATTGACGTGCCAGATGGTCCGTTTTCAGGACGTTATCAAGGGTCAAAGGGGCATCAATAAGGCCGCCTGCATCGTCGAAACGGCCCAGAACGGCGGCCACGGCGTCGGTCATGTCCAGAAAGCCGATGCGTTGACCGATGAAATGATCCAACGCACGCTCCTTGGCGGCGTTGAAGATCGCGCCTGACAGGCCACCGCGCTGCATGACCTCGCGGGCCAGCCGCAGGGCCGGGTAACGCGCCGGGTCCGGATCACGAAAACGCAGCTGGCCCAACTTGGCCAGGTCCAGGCGCGGCACCGGCAGGTCGCGCCTTTCGGGCCAATGCAGTGCATAGCCGATCGCATGCCGCATATCAGGCGCGCCCAAATGCGCCATCACTGCGCCATCGCGAAATCCGACGAGAGCATGCACGATGGATTCCGGGTGAACCACAACCTCGATCCGTTCAGCGTTGATCCCGAAAAACTCTTTGGTCTCTATTACTTCCAGCGCCTTGTTGAACATCGAGGCGCTGTCGATCGTTATCCGCTGACCCATGTCCCAATTGGGGTGGCTCGAAGCTTGCTCGACCGTAGCGCCGGCCAGCTTCTCGACCGGCCAGTCGCGAAAGGCGCCGCCGCTGGCAGTGATGATGATGCGCTCGACCGCATCCATGTCTTCACCCACAAGCGCCTGAAAGACCGCCGAATGCTCGCTGTCGACAGGCAGCAGACGCGCGCCATGGCGTTCCGCGGTTTCCAGAACAAGCGGGCCGGCACACACCAGCGTTTCCTTGTTTGCCAAGGCCAGGGTCGCGCCTTGCTTCAAAGCCTCAAGCCCCGGCGCCAAACCGGCCGAGCCAACAATGGCGGACATGACCCAGTCTACCGGGCGAGCGGCCGCTTCGATCAGCGCGGTTGCGCCCGCGGCAGCCTCGATCCCTGTGCCGGACAATGCATCACGAAGATCATCCAGATGCTGGTCAAAGGCGGTTACTGCCACTTCAGCGCCCAGCCGGCGGGCGTCCTGCGCCAACTGCCGGACATTCGCCCCGCCGGTGACGGCGACCACCTTGTAATCCTCCGGGGCCCGAGCAATCAGATCGATCGTATTCTGGCCAATCGATCCGGTCGCGCCGAATATCGAAACCTTTCGCATCAGATTTCCCCGGGCGAATAGACCAGCGACGCGATCAGAACCATCAGCGATGCACCCATCATGCCGTCAAATCGATCCAGAAAACCGCCATGTCCTGGCACCAGGTTCGAGCTGTCTTTGACCCCGAACCGCCGCTTGACGGCGCTTTCCACGATATCACCGGCCTGGCTGGCCATCGAGGCCAGGACCGAAACCAAAACAAACCGGTAGCCAAACCCGGCATACGCGGCAACGGCTGCGCCCACCAGCGCGGCTGCCACCCAGCCGCCCGCCGTGCCCGACCAGGTTTTCTTGGGGCTGACCCGCGGCCAGAACTTCGGGCCACCGAACGTCTTTCCCACGAAGTACCCAGCTACGTCCGTGGCAACGACGACCAAGATCAACCAGACCATCCAGCCAAACCCCATCGTCTCGCGGATCTGGATAAACCCGTAACCCGCACAGGCAATCCACATGGCAAACAGCACGTAGATCCCGCGTGAGTGCGAGACCTGCCCTGCCCCGACCAGTGCGGGTGCGATCAGAAAGGGCAGTTTGTAGAGCGGCGGAACATGATAGCTGAGCATGACGGCAACGCCGGTCAGGATTCCCAACTGAACCGCGACGCCCATCCGATCGGAATCGATCATGCGAACCAGTTCCCAAGTCATCAGACCACACGCGGCGGCAACAAATGTCTCAAACCATAGTCCGCCCAGCCAAACCTCGACCGCTCCAATTGCGACCAGTACCAGGGCAGACAACACCCGGGTGGTGAGGTCGGACCATCGGCCGTCCGTCATGCCGGAACTGCTCCGAACCGGCGTTCACGCGACCCGAAGCTCTTGCACAGCCGTTCCAGCTCGGCCGCGGTGAAGTCGGGCCAGAGCGTGTCGATGAATTCGTATTCCGAGTAAGCGGATTGCCAGAGAAGGAAATTCGATATCCGCGCCTCGCCACTGGTGCGAATGACCAGATCGGGGTCAGGCAGGACGCGCGTGTCCAGATATCTGGGCAGCGTTTCCTCGTCGACATCTTCGGGCCGCAGGTTGCCTGCGGCAACGTCCCGCGCCAGCCGCTTGGTCGCCCGGGCCACTTCGTCCCGACCACCATAGTTGAGAGCGACGGTCAGGTGGACAAGGTCATTGTCGGCCGTCTCGCGCTCCAGCGTGTCCATCAACTCGATCAGTTTGGCATCCAGCCGCACCCTGTCGCCGATGAATCGGACACGGATACCGTTTTGGGCCAGGGTTCGGGTTTCCTTGATGATGTAGCGCTTGAACAGGCTCATCAGACCGGCAACCTCGACCTGGGTCCGTTTCCAGTTTTCCGTCGAGAAGGCAAAAATCGTCAGGTACTTGATCCCCAGCCCCGGGCAGGCTTCGACCACTTCGCGCACCCGACGGGCACCGGCGTGATGCCCGTACAGCCGTGGCCGGCCGCGCGCCTGGGCCCACCTACCGTTGCCATCCATGATGATGGCCACGTGACGCGGACCACAGGGGGGCTCGTTTTGGGGATCAGCGGGCATGGCTTGCGCTCAAACCTGCATGATTTCGGCCTGCTTGGCCTCAAGGGCCGCATCCACGGCCTTGATCATCTGGTCGGTCAGTTCCTGTACCTCGGTTTCCCAGAACTTCTGATCGTCTTCCGACAGGCCGTCGGCCTTGGCTTTCTTGATCTGATCCATGCCATCGCGGCGCACATTGCGAATGGCAACGCGGGCGTGTTCGGCGTATTGCCCGGCCACTTTGCCCAGCTCGCGGCGGCGCTCTTCGTTCAGCTCGGGGATCGGCAGCATGATGATCGTGCCGTTCAGCTGCGGGTTGATGCCCAGTCCGCTTTCCCGGATCGCCTTTTCAACTTTGCCGACCAAAGACTTGTCCCAAACATTCACGGTGACCATGCGCGGCTCGGGAACGTTCACGGTGCCGACCTGGTTGATCGGTGTCATCGACCCATACGCATCCACCATAACCGGCTCGAGCATCGAAGCCGAGGCACGTCCGGTGCGCAGCGACGCGAATTCGGTTCTGAGGTTGGCCATCGCGCCATCCATGCGGCGTTTCAGATCATCGGTGTCCAGTTCAAAATCGTCAGACATGCTGCTCACTCCCCGTCTTCAGGTGATGTTGGAATGGCTCTTACGCCATCGCACCTGGGATGTATAGCAATCATGATCGGGAAATGTGGCAATGACCAGAGTTGTTTCCGCGAAAAACCCGATCCCCCAAACAAAAAAAGACCGGCCCTGTGGCGGGCCGGTCTGGCACAGAAAAAACCAAGGCTCAGGCGTTCAGGTCAACGACCACGCGTCCCTTGACCTGACCGTTGAGGATGTCGGCACCCAGCTTCGGAAGATCATTCAGAGTGGCCGGCTGAATCATCGCTTCCAGCTTGTCCATCGGCAGATCCGAAGCCACCCGCTGCCAGGCCCGCAGTCGGTTGTCGAACGGCTGCATCACGCTGTCGATACCCAACAGGTTGACTCCGCGCAGCAGGAACGGAATGACGGTCGCCGGCAAGCCCGCGCCACCGGCCAGACCGACCGCTGCCACTGAGGCGCCATACTTCATCTGACCCAGAACGCGCGCCAGCATTGCGCCCCCGACGGCATCAACGCAGCCAGCCCAGGTTTCGCTTTCCAGCGGACGTTTGGTGGTTTCGTTCAACTCGTCACGCGGCACGATCGACGTCGCACCAAGCGCCTTCAGATAGCCTTCGGTTTCAGGCCGCCCGGTCACTGCCGCAACTTCGTATCCCAGATTGGCCAAAATCGCCGTGGCAACCGAGCCGACGCCCCCGGCTGCACCGGTTACCAGAACCGGCCCGCGGTCGGGCGTCAGACCGTGATCTTCCAGCGCCATCACCGCCAGCATCGCGGTAAAACCGGCAGTTCCCACGGCCATGGCCTGGCGCGTGCTCAACCCCTCGGGCAGAGGGACGAGCCAGTCGGCCAGCGCGCTGGCCTTCTGGGCGTATCCGCCCCAATGCGCCTCACCCACGCGCCAACCGGTCAGCACGACCTTGTCGCCGGGTTTGTACCGGTCGTCCGAGGATTCTTCGACAGTTCCAGCATAGTCGATCCCGGGCACATGCGGATAATTTCGGACCAGACCGCCGCCCTTGGGCGACATGCACAAACCATCCTTGTAGTTGACGGTCGAGAACTCGACGGCCACACGTACTTCACCATGCGGCAAGTCATCTTCCGAGATCTGCTTGATCACCGGGCTGGCCAGTCCGCTTTCCTCGTCCTTTTCCATCACCAAAGCGTTGAACATATTCCAATTCCTTTCATTGACCGTGGCCCGAGCGATTTCTCATCTGGCCCAAATACTTCCCGGGCGCGTCCCGCGCGCCCTTCCCGGCTCAAATCCAGAACTTGTCCTGCACGATTGCAGTCCGCATTCCAGACGGCGTTTCGACTTCAACCTGCGTTCCCGGATCCCAATGGCTCAGCCGCAGCATACCGATCGACACGTTGGTTTGAAAATCCGGCGACCAAGTGGCCGAGGTCACTTGGCCCACACGCTTGCCGCCACCATAGACCGGCCACGGCCGATCACAGGGTGGCACCGCATCTCCCTCGATCGCGATCGGGCGGATTTGCTGAACCGGCCCCTCTTTGGCCACCCGCAGCAGAGCGTCCCGCCCGATGCAGCCAATGGCCGTATGCGTGTTGCAGAACTTGCCCAAACCGCACTCATGGGGCGTGTTGTCGTCGGTCATGTCGTTGCCGTAGGACAGCAACCCGCCCTCGATCCGCTCGATCAGGTTGGGGCAGCCCGCCCGAACCTGCAGGTCCTCTCCGGCGGCAAACAGCGCGTTCCACAAGGGCATGCCGATGTCGCCGCCCTCGACATAGATCTCGAACCCGCCCTGTTTGGAATAGCCCGACCGCGCAATCGCCAGATCACGCCCCTCGAACTGGAACATGTCGAACTTGAAAAAGCGGATATCGCGCACCCGGTCGCCAAAGACCCGTGCCATCAGGTCATCCGCCTTGGGTCCCTGCACCGCCAAAGGCGACACGTCCGGCTCATCCACCAGAACATCCAGTCGATACCCGTTGGCCAAGCCTTTGACCCACAACAGCAAATCGCTGTCTGCGATCGAAATCCACCAGCGGTCATCCGCCAGTTTCACCGCCACGGGATCGTTCAGCATTCCCCCGGTTTCGTCCACGATCGGCACATAGTAGCATTGGCCCGGCAACATGCCGCGCAGGTCGCGCGGGGTCAGCATCTGCATCAGCCGCGCGGCATCGGGGCCTCGCAGTTCGACCTGCCGCTCGCAAGACACGTCCCAGACCTGCACATGGGTCTTGAGATGCCGATAGTCGGCCTCGACGCTTTCAAACACCGTCGGCAGCAACATCCGGTTGTACACGGTATAGCCTTTGACACCGGCCGCCTCGACCCCGTCAGAGAACGGCGTGCGCCGGAGCCGGCGCGACAAAGAAATCTGTGGCACTTAGACCTCCTCGGGCAAGAAAACGAGATCACTGACCGGCGCCCCAGATCCGGCCTCGGTCAGCATTTTGTGGATTTGTCCCCGGTGATGCGTTTGATGATTGAAAAAATGCATCACGCACACGGCGTAAGGTAATGTAATGTCTTCTTCTTTTGCCGCGGAATACCAGGTGAACGGACCCGAGATTGGCTCGTCGCCCAGAGTTTCAACCCAAGCATCGATCCGCGCATCGATGGTCTCGCGCAGTGGAAGCCAGTGCGCCAGATCCGGGCACAGGTGGACGCTTTCGTGAATGCCGCCGCCCTTGCGGTGCGGATTGCTTTCAGGCCCCGACCCTTTGTCAAACCGGGACATCCAGATCCAGTCGCCCCACAGCAGATGGTTGGCAGTCCCCAGGATCGACCCGAAAAACGCTCCGCGTTCGCGGATCAACTCCTCGGGCGAAAGCTCTTGAAGAAAACCCGCCAACTGGCTGTTCTGCCAGCGGTTATAGCGGGCCATCTGCCGAGCATAGGCGCCGGTGATCATCACTTGGGTCCGTGCCAGTCGATCGGGCAGATTTCGGCCGATTTGCCGCCGAAATCCCAGACACGACCATAGTCGCGCACCTTCGACTTGGTGCCACGCGCCACGACGATGTCCGGACCCATCCAATACTTGGAGTTCGAAACCATGACCGGATGTTCGGGATCTTTGCCTGCCAGCATCTCGATCTCACCCTGGATCTTGCGGCCGATGACGATGCGGCGTTTGTTGCCGTCGCGCTCGATCTGCACTGGAGCACGCTCGGCCCCGATGATTTCACTCACCAGCATCGTGAACAGCCCAGTGGTGCCACCGGCCTGCCCGCTGAAAATCTGCAACAGGCCGTTGTACGCCTTGCCACTTGCGCGCTCATCCACGTAAGCGGCGACCTTCCACTGGCCTTCGCCCATCCGGCCGGGAATATCGACCAGCAGACCGACGTTCAGACCCGACAAGTCCTCACCTTCATAGTGTCCCTCGTCGATGATCACACCCATCCACGCATGACAATGCCCTTCGGTCGGAGGATGCGCCCCAAGCGAAACCACGCAGGGGCAGAACACGTCGCAGGAGCAGTTCAGAATAAGCTCACCCTTGATGGCCCAGTCCGTCGGGCTCATCTCTCGGCGCTTGGGATTGGGCATCCGGCTGTCAATTCGCTGACTGACCGGCAGCTTGTCGGCATCGGGTTTTCTGTTTTTTGCCATCGGCTTATCCTCCGTATGCAATTGGGTAGATCAGCAGCCCAAAGCCACCTGCAATCAAAGCGAAACCCAGCGGCCGTGTCAGAACATGACCGATCTGGGGCAATTTCTCCAACACCATGAACAGGGTCGCCAAACCCATCCACAGCAGGCTCATCACGCCTCCGACAAAGCCAAGCGCCATGAACCCCCAGCAGCAGCCGACACAAAAGGCGCCAAGCCCCAGCCCCATGCGCAGACCGCCAGAGAAACCGGTGCGCCAGTGTCCAAGGAAATAGGTCATGGGTGCATGACACACCCCGTGGCACACCTCCTTGGCTCGGGTGAACTGAAAGGCGCCGACGGCGATCAGAAGGCCGGCAGCAAAGAGCGGAGATTTGGCAATGCCCAGCATGTCGATCACGCCTCCGAACAGCAACGCCAGCTGAACACCTGTGATCAACGCGGCGAACCCGGCCCAGACTACGAAATAACCCATCAGAACGCCGACCCACCCGAGCCTTGTTCCATTGGCGCTCTGGATCAAATCTTCATAGCTTCTCAGTGTTGGAACCAACGTCGGAAGCATCATCGCGGCCATCATGATCGCCCACATCACGAACAGCGGGCCGAACTCGGCCATCGGCATGTACATGTCCATGCGGGGATCCATTGCACGCATCGCTTCGGCCATCGGCCCGGGTCGGCCAATCCAATCGACGCCCATGTCGCGGCTCATGGTGTACATCACCCACCAGGCCCACAGGATCAGGACGAAAAAGCCCAGCCACAAACCGTTGCGTAGAAGTGCCCGACTCATGTTCCCTCCCGACTCGGTGCTTGCTTTTCAAATGTCAGACTTTTAAATGTCAGACAAATAAATTTTTCACGGCGGCCTGCAGAATATGAAAATCGATCCTCAGAAAAGCACCGACCTGTCTGCACAGATCGCCCAGGCCATCCGTGATGCTATCGTATCAGGAGAGCTGATCGTGGACGCGCGCCTGCCCTCGGAATCCGAGCTGGCGGACCAGTTCCAGGTGTCGCGCCCCACTGTGCGCGAAGCGCTGAAACGGCTGGCGGCGCAATCGCTGATCCGCACCCAGCGCGGCGCGACGGGAGGTGCCTTCGTCAATCGGCTGAGTTTCCAGGACGCCTATTCCCAGCAGATCACGACTTCGACGCTGCTGCTTTCGATGAACGAGGTCAGTTTCGACACCGCTTGCGAGGCCCGCTATGCGTTGGAGCGGGCCTGCGCGCCCTTGTCCGCCCAACGGCGCACCGCGGATCAATTGGCCACCATGCGCGCGGAGATCTTCCGGCAGGCGCAGCCCGGCCTGACGGATGAGGCCTTCTGTGCGTCGGACGTGGCCTTTCACCGGGCGCTGGTCGATGGTGCGGGCAACCCTGTCCTGTCCTATCAACTGGCCGGCGCGGTCGAAGCGATGCAGCCCCTGATGAACATGATCACCTTCACCGCACGCTCGCGCGAAGAGATCATCCGCCTGCACAGCAAGATCGCCGACGCGCTGGAGGCGCAGGACGCCGAAACAGTCGACGCAGCTCTGGTCGACTTGGAAACCTACACACGCCGCCTGGCTCATGACGTGGCCGAACGTCGGCGGAAACCGGCCTGAAGACACTCTGAATACTTCTTGACGCATCACATCAACGGAAAGGACACTCGAGCAGGCAGACCATCATCCGGCGGGAAGACCGGCACTCTCAATAAAATTGATTTTCAATGACTTACGGGAGGACGTTATGAATAAAAGACCGGATCCAACATTCTATCCATCCGCCAAGATGGCCATGGAGGCCCCGCCCGAGACCTTGGCCTTTACGCTGATGCTCAGCCCCGATTTTTCGCAGCCCGATGGCCTGGCGGTTGTGAATGTCGACCCAACTTCGGGCGATTATGGCAAGATCGTTCACAAGGTGATGATGCCCAACAAGGGCGACGAGTTTCACCATTTCGGATGGAACGCCTGTTCCTCGGCCCTGTCTCCGCTGACCGGCCATGCTTTTCTTGAGCGCCGGTACTTGATCATCCCCGGTATCCGTTCCAGCCGGATCTACGTGATTGACGTGAAAGAGCCGCTGAAGGCCAAAATCCACAAGATCATCGAACCCGAAGAAGTCTTTGCAAAGACGGGGTATTCCCGCCCCCACACGATCCATTGCGGACCCGAAGGTATCTATGTCAGCACCTTGGGCGGCGGCGGACCAGATGGCACCGATGGGCCTCCGGGCATCTTCATCATGGATTGCGAAACCTTCGACATCATCGGACGTTACGAGATCGAGCGCGGCGTGCAGGACAAGCACTATGATTTCTGGTGGAACCTGCCGCGTGACTACATGGTCAGTTCCGAATGGGGTCTGCCCCCGCAATTCGAAAACGGGATCGTGGCCGAAGATCTGCTGTCGAACAAATATGGCCACCGGATCCATTTCTGGAACCTGCGCGACCGCACCAACATCCAGACCATCGACCTGGGCGAGAACCACCAGATGGCGCTGGAAATCCGGCCGGCGCATGACCCGGTCAAACAATACGGGTTCTGCGGCGTGGTGGTCGACACCACCAATCTTCAGGGTGCGATCTTTACCTGGTGGCGCAACAAGGATGGCAGCTTCGAGGCCAAGAAGACCATCACGATCGATCCGCAACCCGCTGATCCGAATGATCTTCCCGATCTACTCAAAGGATTCTCGGCGGTGCCGCCGCTGGTGACCGACATCGACCTGAGTCTGGACGACAAATATCTGTACGTCGCGTGCTGGGGCACCGGTGAAATGCACCAATACGATGTCTCGGACCCGATGAAGCCCAAGCTGGCCGGCAAGGTCGAGATCGGCGGAATCGTCAAGAAAACCAAGCATCCCAACGGCAAGGACTTTGGTTATGGCCCGCAGATGGTCGAGATCAGCCGCGACGGCAAACGCGTCTACTGGACCAATTCGCTCTATTCCACGTGGGATGACCAATTCTATCCCGGCGATCGCGGCGCTGCGATGGTCAAGGCGGATGTGGGCGAAAAAGGCGGCCTGACACTGGACAAGGATTTCTGGGTGGATTTCCCGAAAGGGTATCGCAGCCACCAGATCCGGCTTGAGGGAGGAGACTGCTCCACCGACAGTTTCTGCTACCCTTCGGTCTGAATTGGACGTCTTGATGACATCGACGGCCGGCCTTTGGCTGGCCGTTGTTCTGAGCGGCGCCTATCACGGGTTGAACCCCGGTATGGGCTGGCCGCTGGCCGTGTCGGCGGCATTGATGGAGCAACGCCAATCCGCCCTCTGGCGCGCGTTGGCAGCGCTGGCGGGCGGGCATTTCCTGGCGATGCTGGGCGTGCTGCTGCCCTTTGCGCTGATGACCATCCTTGTAGACTATCAGCGCGAAATCCGGATCGGAGCGGCTCTGATCGTGATCGCCATGGGCCTTTACATTGCGATCACCCGTCGTCACCCACGGTTTCTGGCGCGCGTCCCGCCCAGTCGGCTGGCGCTGTGGTCGTTTCTGGTGGCGCTGGCGCATGGTGCGGCGCTGATGCTGGTCCCGATCTATCTGGGCCTGTGCGGGCTGGACGAGTTGGATACCGGCCACAGAGCCGTGTCCGAGATCATGGGCAGCAATGGCCTGCTGGTTCTGGCTGTGGCCGCGGTCCATACCGGCGCAATGATGCTGGGCGGCGGTGCGCTGGCCTTCGCGGTCTATCGCTGGCTGGGCCTGCAGTTTCTGTCGCGCAGCTGGTTCAACCTGGAAATGGTTTGGGCGCTCAGCTTGATCCTTGTGGGCGTGCTCGGCTTCTGGGCCGCAATCTGAGGTCTTCCCCCTGCCCCGAAACAGATTAGGTTCGACGTACAGGCATTTGAAACGCGAGGCCCCATGACCGGAACACTCAACATCATCGCAGCCCTTCTGACCATCGGCTTTGGCCTGTTCGGCTTTTTGGCCCCGGCCTGGACGGCGGCCTCGCTTGACCTTGCGCCCACCAACAGCACGATGGGCCTCAGCGAGATGCGGGCCTCGGTCGGCGGGCTGTTTGTCGTGACCGGCATCGCCGTATTGTGGCTGAACCACCCGATGGCCTACGCGATGCTGGGCGTGGTCTATGCGGGCGCGGCGCTGGGTCGGTTCGTGTCCGTTTTGCTGGACAATCCCCCCTTGGCCAAGGCGTTGACCTTCGGCGGAATCGAGCTGGTGCTGGCGATCTGGCTGATCGCCGCCAACCTTTCCAAGCCCGCGTGAACGGTTGAAAAATCGCGATCGTCTCGCGCTTTGGGGGTTTGCATCCGCAAAATTCCTCACCTATATAAATGCTGTCCTTCTGGACTATGGACATAAACGCGCTCGTAATAAGCGGATCGGACCCGGGGGCGGTACCCGGCGGCTCCACCATACATCCTTCATTTGGGGATCATGGGGCCGAAACAGGATCGACGAACGTCTAAAGGGGTTAGCTTTGTCCCGGCTGTCTGCCACCGTTACCGGCGAAAACAGTACAATTGCAAATGACAATCGTGCTCCGGTTGCCGTTGCTGCGTAAGCAGTAACCAGACCGAAACTTAAGTCCTTGCGCCTAGCCGCGTAAGGCGGGGTTCGCAGGTACCTGGCAACAGAAACCTGCATTTCCCTAGATTTTGTCTGAGTTTTTGCGCCGAATTTGGCCGCCATTCAGAAACTGTTCACTCCTGTCATTCAAAGTAGCGGAAGACAGACAGGAGAGTTGGGATGACTCATTCAGAGATACTCAGGGCCTGGTATTCCGAGGTCTGGGAAAAAGGCAATATTGACGCGATCGACCAGTATTTTGCCCCGGAAACGATGGCCGAAGGGCTGATACCCGAAATGCAGGTCGGCGCGGACGACTTTCGCGACCTGGTCATGGCCTTCCGGCACGTTCTGGGCGAAATTCAGGTGGATTTGCCCAAAATTATCGAAAACGGCGATTGGGCGTCGGCCGTTCTGCATGTGCGGACCTCGCGGGCGGACAACGGCGCGCCCTTGGAGGTCACAGGCCAAGTGATGGCGCGCTTCAAAGGTGACAAGATGGTCGAAGCCTACAACCAGTTCGACTTCGTTTCCCTGTTCGAACAGCTCGGCCAGTTCCCGCAGGATACCTTGCCCGTCTGCATGACAGGGCAACGGCTGGACTGGGCCTGAACCGGTTCTTGACCGCGTGTGCTGACCCCGAGTAGCAAGAGCACACGGGGTCAGCATGTGAACGCCCTGCCCGGCGGCAGCCCGGGTTCGCATGTCTCCAAATCCAAAGGGGCACATGGCATGGCTGCGCAGTTTCAATGATCGCTGGTGGTCGGATCAGTACCTATGCTCCGGACAGCGGATGGGGACAGCACCCGTGGACCGCCACAACCGACCCATGCGTGACGGAGCCCCGGTATTGAAACCCTCACTGTCAGAGCTGGTTAGGGTTTTCGGCCGCATCGGCCTCCTCTCATTTGGTGGCCCAGCGGCACAGATCTCATTGATGCACCAAGAATTGGTCGAACGGCGGCCATGGTTGGATGAGCAGACCTTTCTGCGCGCGCTGTCGTTGTGCATGTTGCTGCCCGGCCCCGAAGCCATGCAACTGGCCACCTATGCCGGCTGGCGGCTGCGGGGCGTGCCGGGCGGGCTGATTGCCGGCGGCCTGTTCGTTTTTCCCGGAGCGCTGGTGATAGCCGTGCTGGTCGGCCTGTATGCCGCCTACGGAGACATTCCCCTGGTCCAGGCTGCATTTCTCGGGATCAAGGCCACGGTTATTGTGATCGTTCTCCAGGCCGTGCTCAATCTTTCGCGCAAAACTCTATCTGGGGCAGAGCCCGGGATTCTTGCGATACTGGCGTTCCTGGCGATCTTCGCTCTGAATCTACCTTTCCCCCTGATCATTCTGGCCGCGGCTGTCTGGGGCTTTTCACGTAAGCCTTCAGAGCAGCCTTCAGTTTCGCAGAATGTCGATACCGCATTGGCTCGGCCCGCGCGGACCGCAGCGCTCTGGCTGTTTCTTTGGTTGGCTCCGCTGGTGTTGTTGACCCTTTCCGGCCAGACGTTGCTAAGCGATCTGGGCTGGTTCTTTGCACGATTGGCAGTAGTCACTTTTGGCGGGGCCTATGCGGTGCTGGCCTACATGACCCAGACGGTCGTCGAGAACTATCAATGGATCTCTACCGATCAGATGATCGATGCGCTGGGACTGGCAGAAACCACCCCCGGCCCATTGATACTGGTCACGCAATTCGTCGCCATGCTCGCCGGGCAATTGGCGAGCGGGATGTCCCTTGCGCTGGCAGCCGGGGTCGTTGCGCTGTGGGCGACCTTCGTTCCGTGCTTCCTGTGGATATTCGTTGCCGCGCCTTACCTGGACGTCATAGCGCAAAGACCGAGACTGTCGGGAGCATTGCGCGCAATTACCGCGGCGGTCGTCGGTGTGATTCTCAACCTGTCGGTGTGGTTCGGACTGCACGTCCTGTTTGGAACCATCGGAGAAGTCGAGTTTGGTCCGATCTCACTGCCCATTCCGGTTTTTTCGACCTTGGACATCGCAGCCGTTGGATTGACGTCCCTTGCCGGATTCTTGATTTTCATAAGAAAAACCGGTCTGGCAATGACGCTGGGCATAATGATAGGAGCAGGCGCAATCCTGCATCTGGTTTAAACAATCAGACGCAACACGCTCTTTCGTTTCCGATCAAATCCCTTATGCTTGGGGTAACCACTTTCGAGGATGACACATGTCGCAAGGCATTGACTACGGCAACTTGATGCACACCGCTATGCGCGGGCTGATCAAGACTGTTCTGAAGCGCGTTTCCGAAACCGGATTGCCCGGCGCGCACCATTTCTTCATCACGTTCGATACCCGTGAGCCCGGCGTCGAAATCGCTGACTGGCTGCGCGAACGCTACCCTGATGAGATGACGATCGTGGTGCAGCACTGGTTCGAAAATCTCGAGGTTGGCGAGGACGGATTTGCCATCACGCTCAATTTTGGTGACGCTCCGGAGCCGTTGTATATCCCCTATTCGGCCATCCAGACCTTTGTCGATCCCTCGGTCGAATTCGGCCTGCGCTTCGAAAGCTCGGACGAAGAGGATGAGGACCCGGCGGAAATCGATGCCGAGTCGATCGAGGTCGAACCCGAAGACGAGCCGCATCATGATGCGGATATCGTATCGCTGGACAGCTTCCGCAAGTAATTCGCATCCATTGGACAAGGCTTCGCTTTTTTGGCGGAGCCTATTGTTTTTTCAGGAATGTTTCGACCGAGCGCGACTTCTGTCCATCTCTAAACCGAGAAAAGGATAGGTTCAGCCCACCCTCGGCCAGCGTCCGGTCATACTGCTGCAATTCGTACCCGCCGTCCTCATCTATGAACAGCGAGAAGACGGTCAGCGTTTCCCCTTCGATCCGGCCCCAGACAAAAGGCTCACCCTTCATTGGGTCCAGCGGAACCTCATGACCGAAGACATTCCGCTTCATGGCTGCGGAATAGATGTTGTTCCTATCAGAAGGTCGGAACTCGACCGAAAAGCTTTGTTCTTTCACCCGACCGTCGGCTTTGTAGGTGGTAGTCTTCCATTTGACCACGAACCCTTCGCCGGTCTCTGCGATCGAAACGCTCATGTCGCGCGGGGTCGACGATCCGTCCGCATCCACCAGGTTGGCAGATCCGACATAGTCGCCGACAAAGGGACCGATGTCCTGCGCCCATCCTGGAGACGCCAACAAAAGCCCAATCGCCAGTACCGACAGCCATCGGGCCATTAGCGCGAAAGATGAGGTCCGGTCTGAGCGATTCATGGTTCTTTCTCCGCGGTTGCCTTCTTTATCTTAGCTCAGCCGGGATCGGGCACAATGGTACGGCCCTTTGACCGACCAAGAAAAATGACGCACACCGCATGGCTATACCTTTTTTGCCCTTCGGACTAAGGTGCGCGCAACTGGCCGATTGCACCATAGCTTTGCTGCGGTTAAACGGCATGCGACTGCATACCAGACGGAGTGACAGATGTCTCAGACCCGCACCGAATCCGACAGTTTTGGCCCGCTCGAGGTTCCTGCCGACAAGTATTGGGGGGCGCAGACGCAGCGCTCGATCATGAACTTCCCCATCGGATGGGAGAAGCAGCCCGTCGCCATCGTGCGCGCGCTGGGCGTGGTCAAGAAGGCCTGCGCCATGCAGAACAAGGCCACCGGCAAGCTGGACGCACGCATCGCCGACGCCATCATCCAGGCCGCCAGCGAGGTGATCGAGGGCAAGTTCGACGACAATTTCCCTCTGGTCGTCTGGCAGACCGGATCGGGCACCCAGTCGAACATGAACGCCAACGAGGTCATCGCGAACCGCGCGATCGAGATCCTGGGCGGCGTGATCGGCTCGAAGGATCCGGTGCACCCGAACGATCACTGCAATATGGGGCAATCGTCGAACGACACCTTCCCCACCGCAATGCATATCGCCACTGCAATGAGCGTGCGTGACGTGCTGCTGCCGGGGCTGGAGAAGCTGGCCGCCGGGCTCGAGCAAAAGTCCGAGGAATTCAAGGACATCATCAAGATCGGCCGCACCCACACTCAGGACGCGACTCCGCTGACCCTGGGCCAGGAATTCAGCGGCTATGCCCATCAGATCCGTCAGGGCATCGCCCGCGTGAGCGCCGCCATGCCCGGCATCTACGAGTTGGCACAAGGCGGCACCGCCGTCGGTACCGGGCTGAACACCCAGAATGGCTGGGCCGAGGCCGTTGCCGCCAACATGGCCGAAATCACCGGCCTGCCCTTCGTCACAGCGCCCAACAAATTCGAGTCGCTGGCCGCTCATGACGCCATGGTGTTCCTGTCGGGCGCCTTGGCCACCGTTGCGGGCAGCTGCTACAAGATCGCCAACGACATCCGCTTCCTCGGCTCGGGTCCGCGCTCGGGTCTGGGTGAACTGATCCTGCCGGAGAACGAGCCCGGCTCGTCGATCATGCCGGGCAAGGTCAACCCGACCCAAGCCGAGGCGCTGACCCAGGTCGCCGCCCACGTGATGGGCAACGACGCTGCGATCAAGTTCGCTGGCAGCCAGGGCCATTTCGAGCTGAACGTCTACAACCCGATGATGGCCTACAACCTGCTGCAGTCGATCCAGCTGCTGGGCGACGCAACGGACAGCTTTACCGAGCGTATGCTGCTGGGCACCAAGGCCAACGAGGCGCGCATCGACAAGCTGATGAAAGAATCGTTGATGCTGGTGACCGCCCTGGCCCCCACCATCGGCTATGACAACGCCACCACGGTCGCCAAGACTGCGCACAAGAACGGCACCACGCTGAAGGAAGAGGCCATCAAGCTGGGCTTCGTCGACGAGGCAACCTTTGACGCCGTCGTGCGCCCCGAGCAGATGATCGGGCCCAAGGACTGATGGGCAAGCCGGTCAATCTGAACCGGTATCGCAAGGAAAAGGCGCGGGCCGAGAAAAAGGCCCGCGCCGACCGGAACGCGGCGGCGTTCGGGCGCAGCAAGGCGGACAAACAGCTGGACAAGGCCCGTGCCAACAAAGCCCGCCGCGATCTGGACAATCACGAGCTGGATGAATGAGCGGCCCGCCCGTCAAACGCTCGCTGACCCTCAAGGGGCACCGCACTTCGGTTTCGCTTGAGGACGAGTTCTGGCAGGCGTTTCGGGACATCGCCAAGGCAAAAGGTCTACCTATCAATGTTTTGGCCTCGGAAATTGATGTCGCGCGCGACCCTGAGACTGGATTGGCGTCGGCCATTCGTGTCTTTGTTCTGAACTGGTACCGGTCACCCCATCGCAGCCCTTGATCTGATCCCCGTCGGTGTCTAGGCTGGTGGTGAACAAAAGGGGTACATTCGATGCGCGAACTCGTGACCGGGCCGGATGGCCAACCGCGATGCGGCTGGTGTCAGGCCGCGCCGGAGTTTTTTGACTATCACGACAATGAATGGGGTTATCCGGTAGGTGACGACCAGCGCCTGTTCGAGAAACTCTGCCTTGAGAGTTTTCAGTCTGGCCTCAGCTGGCGCACCATTCTGGCCAAGCGCGAGAACTTCCGGAAAGCCTTTTCCGATTTTGATTTCAACGTGATGGCCGGTTTTTCTGATGCAGACGTTGAACGCCTGCTGCAAGATTCCGGCATCATCCGCCATCGCGGCAAGATCGAGGCGGTGATCAACAACGCCCGCCGCGCACAGGAGCTGGTGGCCGAAACCGGCTCTCTGGCGGCCTATGTCTGGCGGTTCGAGCCCGAGACCCCTCCTGCGCCGCAGACGGCCTCGACTTCGCCCGAGTCGGTTGCCATGTCCAAGGATCTGAAAAAGCGCGGGTGGAAATTTGTCGGCCCCACCACGGTGTTTGCCTTCATGCAGGCGATGGGGCTGGTGAATGACCACGCCACCGGCTGCGCCATGCGCGAAAAAGCGGCGCAGATGCGCCGCTCGTTCATCAAACCGGTCTGACCTCAGACCGAGGCGCGATAGATCTTGTCGATATTGCTGCCCAGGGCCGCGTTGAACTCGGCATCCGATTGCTGTTTCGACAGCCCCTCGGTCAGCGCGCGCGAGAAAGAGGCGATCATCTTGCCGTTCTGCGCCAGCAGGTCACAGGCCTCGTCGGTCGAATAGCCGCCCGACAACGCCACCACCCGCAGAACACGCGGATGATCGGCGGCCTCGTCATACAGATTGGCCTTGCTGGGCAGGGTCAGTTTCAGCATGACGTCCTGCCCCTCGCCCAACTCGTCGAGGTTCTTGAGGATTTCGGCTTTCAGGATCTCTTCGGCTTCGGCCTTGGTGTCCGACTTGATGTTCACCTCGGGCTCGATGATCGGAACCATGCTGGTGGCGATCACCTCGCGGGCCACGTCGAATTGCTGTTTCACCACGGCGGCGATGCCCTCGGCATTGGCCTCGTGGATGACCGAGCGTTCCTTGGTGCCGAACACGCCTTCGGCCTTGGCCAGCGTCTCGGCCAGGCCCGGGATGGGCTTCATCAGTTGTACGCCGTTTGCGGTGTCTTCCAGCCCCTTGTCGATCTTGAGGAACGGCACGATGCCTTTGACCGACCACAGGTAATCGGCCACCTTGCGACCGTCGATTTCCTCGCCCAAGGTGCGTTCGAACAGGATCGCGCCGATCACCTTGTCGCGGGTGAAGTCGTCGGCCAGGATGATCCGGGCGCGCATCTTCTGGATCTCGGCAAACATCTCCTCGTCCGAGCCATAGTCGGACGGCTGCACGCCATACAGCGCCAGCGCCTTGGGCGTCGAGCCGCCGCTCTGATCCAGAGCCGCGATGAAGCCTGCACCGTTGATCATCTGTTCGCGCTGTTCAGCCTTGGACATAACACTTTCCCGTTCAGTAATGATTCCGCTTTTCCAATCGCATACAGCATGGCGCGGGCCGATGATAGTTTGTTAGCGCTCAACCACGCGCAGCCAGATTCCGTGGCGCGACCGGACCGTCAGATGCGCCACCGGGACCGGCGTGCGGGCCTCGACAGGTTCGAACCGGTACCGCCGCAGCAGGGTCGACAGGATCAACGGCCCCTCGACCATCGCAAACCCCGCCCCGGTGCAGACGCGCGGCCCGGCCGAAAACGGGATGAAGGCCGCCCGCTGACAGGCCTTGCCGTTTTCGGTCGCCCAACGGGACGGGTCAAAGCCGTCGGGGTCCTCCCACAGCCGTTCATGCCGGTGCAGGTGCCATGGGCTGAGCACGATCTGAGCGCCCTTGGGCACGTCGCGGTCGCGGAAGCGTTCGGGGCATGTGGCCTCGCGCACCATCATCGGGACCGGGGGATAGAGGCGCAGCGCCTCGCGGAACACATCGCGGCTGATGCGCAGTCTGGACATGCTGGCAAAACTGATTTCATCCTGCGCGCGGGCTTCCTCGGCCACGCGGTCCTGCCAGTCGGGATAGGCGGCCATCAGGTACAGCGTCCATGCCAGGGCCGAGGCGCTGGTCTCGTGCCCGGCCAGGAAAAAGATGGCGACCTGATCGATCATCTCATCGGTATCGAAACACTGACCGGTCAGAGGGTCGGGCGTGGTCATGATCTTGGTGGCCAGATCGTCGGGCGCGGTGCCGGCGGCGATCTGCGCGGCCCGCTCGCGGGTCAGGCGGGCGATCAAGGCGCGGATTTCGGCCGCCGCACGGCGGGTCTTGCGCGGGTGGAACCGAGGCACCCAGCCGGGCAGCGGCACGAAAGCCGCAAGGTTCAGCAGAGGTTGCTGCCGCTGATAGGCGCGGAATTTCTCGAACACCTGCGCGGCAATCTCGTGCTCGATCGGCACCGAGAACAAGGTGCGAAAGATCACGTCGGCGGCGGCATGGCTGGTGACCTCCTCGATCTCGATCGGCACACCCGTCCTGTCGCGCAGGCGATCGGCGCAAGCCTCGGCCGAGGCCAGCATCGCGGGAAAGGTCTGCTTCAGCCGTCCGCCTTCGAAGGCCGGGTCGATGATGCGGCGCTGCCGTTCCCAGGTCGCACCATTGGTCAGGAATACCGATTGGCCCAGCAAGGGCCGCAGGCCTTCGCTGATCCGGCCGGATTTCGGGAAATCCTGGGGGCGGTGTTTCAGGACCCGGTCGATCAGCTCGGGCTGGTTGATCAGGTAGGACCGGAAGAACGGGGTGCGGAACTCGGCCATCCAGGCGCGGTACAGGCGTTGCGGCTGAGCTGACAGGATATCACGCCGGAACAGGCGCAGGTATTGCCAAAGCGATACCTTGTCCGGTCTGGTGGACGGTTTGGGCGGGGTCATGCGCGCACCGTTCGGTACTTGGACACCGCCCGCTCGATCCGCGATTTCGACGGCGCCCGCCCGGCGAACCGCGCGCCCAGTGTCAGCGGCCCCGCGGTGATGCGGAAATAGTCATAGCCGCCCGGCCGATCAAAGGTGCAAAGATACTGGAAATGCAGGCGGAAGAACCGCCAGCGCAGCGCGGCCCAGCGTTCGGGCGACAGGGTTTGCGTGAAAGCGGCCGACAGGACCAGAGGCCAGCGTTTGCCCGGCCCGGCAACCCCGCTGACCGCAACCGGATCACATAGGGCAAAGGCGCAGCCATCCCCGGGTGCCGAGACATCGACCCATGTCAACTGCTCGGTCTGCGACAGCAATTGCAGGTCGGACCGCAACCGGCCGGCCCGCGGCAGGAATGACACCATCGGCACCACCTGCCCCAATGTCAGGAACGACAGGACCGGGCCATCCGGTGGCACCTCGCCCCGCCGCAGCAGGTCGGCCAGAACCGAAACCCCCAGATGGGCGCCGGAACTGTGGCCCACCACCAGAACCTCATCGACGGGCGACCGTAGCGCTGCCGCAATAGTGGCACGGAATTCGTCCAGCCGAGCCTGCAACTCGGGCGGCGTTTCTCCCCGCAGCCGCGCAGAATAGGCATAGTCGTGCATCAGGTAATAGGCGAACAGGCGGTTGTCGATCTTTCGGAACCAGCGCAAGACCCACCAGCCCGCCAACACGCCAATAGCCAGGCTGAGATACATCCGCGCCGCAAAATAGGGACCGAACAGCGCGGGTCCTTCCACAGCTTCAACCAACCAATGCATCGCGGACTCGGACAACATTGCCACACCGTAGAAGACCAATCCCGCCAGCGCCAACTGCCCCAGCAACATCGCCACCGGATAGAGTGCGGCGATCACCGGTCCTTTGCGCAGCCGCATCAGCCGCCACAGCGTGCCAGTCGAGATGTAGATCGAGGCCGTGCACAGCAGTTGCCAGTAGGTCGCCGGGATCGAGCTGTCCATGCTGTCGCGCACGATGTCGGACCAGACTAAAACCTCGACATCCGTATCTACTTCGGCCCCGTCCTGCTCCGACCGGACGTGCCAGCCATAGGGGCCATCGCCCGTCTTGGCCGAGACCTCCAACCGATACCCGGAAATCGCTGACTGCGCGCGCCCCTCTTTCCGATAGAGTTCGCGATAGCGGCGGGGATGGATCGGATCATAGCCGGGGATATAGAACACCCGGCGTCGTTGTACCCCAGATTGCGGAACCTGACTGCTCATGCCTTTGCCCTTGTTGCGGGCAGGTTAGCGCAGCGATGTGGCCAAGGTAAGGCCCGATCATCGCGGCCGGGCGCTGCGTCAGCCCAGAGTGGCCAATGCCGGGAACGTCTCAAGCAGCCACCAGCTGAACTCGGTGAACAGACCTGTCACGAGCATGATGCCGACGACCAGCAACAAGCCACCCATGACTTTTTCGATCGTTCCCATATGCGGTTTCAGCTTGTTCATCACCGCCATCGACCGGTTCAGGAACATCGCAGCCAGCAGGAACGGTATACCCAGACCCGCCGCGTAGACGCCCAGCAATAGCGTGCCCCGCGCCACCGAGGCCTCGGACGCGGCCAGCGACAGAATCGCGCCCAGTTGGGGACCGATGCACGGGGTCCAGCCGAATGCGAAAGCCAACCCCAGGATGTAAGCCCCAAAAACCGAGCCGCCTGAGTCCCCGGTTTCGAGCCGCGCTTCGCGGTCCAGGATCGGAATGCGGAACACGTTCAGGAAATGCAGGCCGAAGACGATCACCACCAGACCCGAGGCCTTGGCGAACAGCTCCTGGTTCTGCAGCACGAATGCGCCGAAGGCCGAGGCCGTGAAGCCCAGCAGCAGGAATACCGTCGACAGTCCAAGAACGAAGAACAGCGCCGACAGGGTCGCCTTGCGCCGGGCTTGCGCCTGATCTTGCATCTCGTGGATGGTCACGCCGCTCATATAGGCCAGATAGGGCGGCACGATCGGCAAAACGCAGGGCGACAGAAAGCTGATCAACCCGCCGACCAGCGCGATGAACATGGCGGGCAGCAGCCCCGCGTCGATGATATCGATTCCGAACATGCCACTGCACATATGATATCCAATGGGGCGCGTCACGGGGCCATTCGGTCACATCCTCGTGGTTGCCGGCTGGACAGCCGTGCACGGTGCAAATATCTGAGAGCCATGACACAAGAAGCCGAAACACTGGATGCATTGGGCCTGCTGTGCCCCCTGCCCGTCCTGAAAGCCCGCAAACGGCTCAAGGCCATGCCTGCGGGTTCCTTACTCCGGGTCCTTGCCGACGATCCGGCCGCAATCGTCGATGTGCCTCATTTCTGCTCGGAGTCCGGGCACGAGCTGATCGGGATGGAAGAAGCTGCGGATCACCACGTCTATCTCATTCGGAAAAACGGCGGGGCCTGAAAGAAAAAAAGGCGGACAATACTGTCCGCCTTTGTTGTCTTATTGGCCCAGAGACCACCAACCGCGCCGCTTGGGCTTGGCCGGGGACGGCTCGGGTTCTTCCGCTACCGTCTCAAGCACCGGCTCTGCTGTGTCCTCGGCTTTTTCTTCTGTTGCCGCTTCCGGCGCTTCCGCCACGGGCCCGGCATCGGGCGTTTCGACTTCTGCCGCTACCTCGGGCTCACTCGCTTCGACCGGCTCCTCAGCTTGCGCTTCGGGGGCATTGTCCTCAGCAGGGGACGCCTCTTCGGCAGGCGTTTCTGCAGCAACCTGAACCGCTTCCTCGGCCACCTCGGGTTCCGGCGCGGCGGCCTCTTCAACCTCGGCCGTCTTCTTGCGGCGCGGTGCCCGACGTTTTTTGGGCTTGGCCGGTTTTTCCTCGGCCTGCTCCGCTTCACCCTCGGTCACGTTTTCAGCACCAGCTTCTGCGGCCTCAGCCGGAGCGGATTCAGGCTCAGCGGTCTTTTCCGTCCCGAGGTCCTCAGGTTGCACCTCAGTGCTCGCCTTGTCTTCCACAGCTTCGTCAGAAGTGGTTGCCTCCGATTGCTCGCCGTTACCGCCGTTCTTCTTGCGGCGACGCCGGCGGCGCTTGCGCTTCGGCTTGGCTTCCTCTTCCGCCTGTTCCGGCTCGACGGCGCTGTCCTCAACCTCGTCCTCGGAATCCACCAGATCCATCAGGGATGCCGTCGCGGACACCACCGGCGCAGACGCTTCGGGAACGATCCGGCTGGCCGTCTTGAACTTTTCCATCGAGAAATCAGGGCTGACCAGATGAATGTCACCTTCGATCCGAACCGACAGGCCATAGCGGGCCTCGATCTGCGCGATATGCTCGCGCTTCTGGTTCATCAGGAAGTTGGCAATGCTGACCGGACACCGCACCAGCACCTCGCGCGAACGGCGGCGTGTTCCTTCCTCTTCAATCTGACGCAGGATCGACAACGCCATGTTGTCATCCGAGCGGATCAGACCGGTGCCATGGCAGGACGGGCAAGGCTGTGTGGTTGCCTCAAGCATTCCTGGGCGCAGGCGCTGGCGGCTCATCTCCAGCAGGCCAAAGCCCGAGATCCGTCCGACCTGAATACGGGCCCGATCGGTCTTCAGCTTGTCCTTCAGGCGCTTTTCGACCGCCAGGTTGTTCTTGCGCTCGTCCATGTCGATGAAGTCGATGACGATCAGACCGGCCAGGTCGCGCAGGCGCAGCTGGCGTGCAACCTCCTCGGCGGCTTCCAGGTTGGTCTTCAGCGCGGTTTCCTCGATCGAGCCTTCCTTGGTGGCCCGGCCCGAGTTCACGTCGATGGCAACCAACGCCTCGGTCACACCGATCACGATATATCCGCCCGATTTCAGCTGGACCGTCGGGTTGAACATCCCCGCCAGATAGCTTTCCACCTGATAGCGCGCGAACAGCGGCAACTGATCCTCGTACCGCTTCACGTTCTTGGCGTGCGACGGCATGATCATCTTCATGAAGTCTTTGGCGATGCGGTAGCCACCTTCGCCTTCGACCAGAACCTCGTCGATGTCCCGATTGTAAAGATCACGGATCGACCGCTTGATCAGGTCGCCTTCCTCGTAGATCTTTGCAGGAGCGATCGATTTGAGCGTCAGTTCGCGGATCTGCTCCCACAGGCGCTGCAGGTATTCGTAGTCGCGCTTGATCTCGGACTTGGTACGCTTGGCACCGGCTGTACGGATGATCAGACCAGCGCCCGTAGGCACGTCGATCTCGGATGCTATTTCCTTGAGCTTCTTGCGGTCCGCGGCGTTGGTGATCTTGCGGCTGATGCCACCCCCGCGCGCGGTGTTCGGCATCAACACACAATACCGGCCGGCCAGCGACAGGTAAGTGGTCAGCGCGGCACCCTTGTTGCCACGTTCTTCCTTGACGACCTGCACCAACAGAACCTGGCGCACCTTGATGACTTCCTGAATCTTGTAGCGGCGCGGGCGTGGTTTGCGCGGAGGACGGATGTCCTCGCTGTCATCATCATCCGCAACCGACTCGATGGTGTCATCCTTGGAAGCCGCATCCGGCTTGGCCTCATCAGCTTCGGCGTCTGTGTCGTCGGCTAGATCTGCGTCGGGCTCGTCTGCTTCGACGGGTTCCGCGGGTGCGGCGTCGACTTCGGCTTCGGCCGTTTCGTCCGCCGGTTCGTCACTCGCGTCTTCACTCGGCTCTTCGACCGGAGTTTCAGCGACCGTCTCCATCGGAGACGTGCCTTCGGGCACATCCTGATCAGCGGCCTCTTCCTCAAGCAGGTCGATGGTTTCCATGCCTGTCGGCTCGGCGGATACGTCCAGCGTTTCGACCGGATCGTCCGTCTTGACCTCTGCCGCTTTCGAGCGCGACCGCGAGCGGCGCTTCTTGGGCTTGGATTCTTCGGCCTCGTCCCGCGCCTTCATTGCCTCGGCATAGGCGCGCTCTTCCTCCATCAGGGCTTCGCGGTCTGCGACCGGAATCTGATAGTAGTCCGGATGGATTTCCGAGAACGCAAGGAAGCCATGCCGGTTCCCGCCATAGTCAACAAAGGCCGCCTGCAGCGAAGGTTCGACGCGCGTTACTTTTGCCAGGTAGATGTTGCCAGCAAGCTGGCGTTTGTTTTCGGATTCAAAATCGAACTCCTCGACCTTGTTTCCGTCCACCACCACGACGCGGGTCTCCTCCGCGTGGGTGGCATCGATAAGCATTTTCTTTGCCATGTGTCCTTGGTGCACCGCGCCAAACGCGTTGTCCTGACCTGTCCAGGCGGACAGGCGCATCTGGGGTGGTGTCTTGTCTGGGCGATTACGGACGGCGCACGGCAGGGATCGGCGCTGTGGCCCCCTGCCCGTATACTCAATCGTAGCGCGCGCGTCATCGCGGTTCTTCTCCGACAGGCGCGAACACGCCGCTGCCTGCCCATTATTCCTTTCGCCCGAAGTTCGGGCTCAGGTACTCTACTGCCCCGTAACGGGGCACAATCGGTCTGCTTGGCCGGGCGGGAAAGGTCACCACCTGCAGCAAAGCAGCGAAACTCAATGATTCGGGACATTCAGGCACAAAAATGCGCCTGACCCGTCCCGGTACAATAAAAGCAGTCCTGTGGAAAACACAATGGGCAAACTGCAAAGGAGCCCGATCTACAGACAGGTCGGGCATCCTCTGGCTTCAAATTTCCCGGGTGTACTTTAGCCAGAAGGCCAACAGGGATTGCCCCCCTCGCCTACAGATAGTCCGCCCGTTGCAACCCGTACTTGGCCATTTTTTCATTCAAAGTTCGGCGCGGCAGGCAAAGTTCCTCCATCACCGAGGCGATAGATCCCTTGTGGCGCCGCATTGTGTTGTCGATCAGCATCCGTTCGAACGCCTCAACGTATTCCTTCAGCGGCTTACCCTCGGTGGTCATCACCGGCTGCATCTCTTCGTGATCGGACATCAACAGTGACGCGATGGTGCCCGAACCGCGCCGCGACTGCAGAACCGCGCGTTCGGCGATGTTGATCAACTGGCGCACGTTGCCCGGCCACGGGGCCTGCAGCAGCTGCGCGGCCTCCTGGGCACTGACTTGCGGCGCCTCACAACCATATTCCTCGGCAAACTGCTCGCTCAGCCGGGTGAACAGCGTCAAGATATCCTCGCCTCTCTGCCGCAGCGGCGGCATGGTGATCCGCAGCGCCGCCAGCCGGTAAAACAGATCGGGCCGCAGCACGTCCTCGCTGGTCTTGCCAGCTTCCTGCAGGTTCGAGATCGCAACGATCCGGGTTTCTGCCGGCGTTCCCTGCTCGTTCATCACGCTCAGCAACCGCGCCTGCAGCGTGTCGCTCAGCGCCTCGATGTCCTCCAGCACCAGAGTGCCACCGCGGGCTTCCTCGATGGCGGGCAACTGCGTGTCCTCGGGCATCATGGGCCCGAACAGCCGCTTGGCCAGCGCCTCTTCTTCCAGCGCGGCACAGGAGACCAGAACGAATTTCTTGCCCGCCCGGCTGCCCACTGCATGCAGCGCGTGCGCCACCAGGGTCTTGCCGGTGCCGGTTTCGCCGTCGATCAGCACATGCCCGTCGGCCTGGCCCAGGTCCAGAATATCCTCACGCAGGCGCTCCATCACCGGGCTGGCGCCGATCAGCTTGTTCATGATCTGCGTGCCGCCCGACAGCTCGCGCCGCAGCGCACGGTTGTCCAGCGTCAGCCGCCGCGCGTTGCTGGCGCGTTTGGCCAATTCCGACATCCGATCGGGGTTGAATGGCTTTTCAAGAAAGTCGAACGCCCCCACCCGCATCGCCTCGACCGCCATCGGCACGTCTCCGTGACCGGTAATCATGATCACCGGCAAGGTGCTGTCGGCGCCCATCAGCTTCTTCAACAGCTGAATACCATCCATGCCGGGCATCTTGATGTCCGAGATCACGATCCCCGGGTAATCCGGCCCCAGAACCTTCAGCGCATCCTCGGCGCTGGCGAAGGTTTCGGTGTCATAGCCGGACAGCGCCAACCATTGGCTGATCGACTGGCGCATGTCCTGTTCATCATCCACGATGGCAATTTTCATGGCCTGTGCCATAGGTACGTCCTCGTTATTCTGCGGCCTCAAGGCCGTCATGTCCCAAAATGGGCAGTTGCATCTCGAATACCGCGCCGCCGTTCTGGCCGTTGCGCGCAGTCAGCCGTCCGCCATGGTCGTTCACGATCCCGGACGAGATGGCAAGACCCAAGCCGACCCCGTCTCCGGGCCGCTTGGTGGTGTAGAACGGCTCGAACAGGTTCTCGATATCCTCGATCCCGTGGCCATTGTCGCGCACCGCCAGCACGGCGGTCTCACCTGCGGCCAGAATGATCTCGACCTCTGGCTCTGCAACAGATTTGGTGGCGTCTAGCGCGTTTCGCAACAGGTTGACCATAACCTGTTCGATCCTCATCCGATCTCCCATCACGATCACCGGCTCTTCGGGCAGAATCTGGGTGATCTTGACCTGCCTCTGACGCAGCTGCGGTTCCATCATTGACAGGGATGAGGCCAACGCCTCCCCAAGATTTACGGGCGAAAACGCGTCCGCACCCTTCCGGGCATAAGACTTGAGCTGCCGCGTGATCGCGCCCATCCGCTCGATCAGACCGTCGATCCGACCAAAGCTGGCCAGCGCCTCTTCGGGGCGGTTTCGGCGCAGCAACAGCCGCGCGCCCGCCAGATAGGTCTTCATCGCCGCCAACGGCTGGTTCAACTCGTGACTGACGGCCGCCGACATCTCGCCCAGGGCTGCCAACTTCGAGCTTTGCGCCAGCGTCTGTTCCGCCACTTCCAGCGTCTTTTCAACCCGTTCGCGTTCGGCGATTTCGCGCTGCAGCCTTGCGTTCAATGCGCGAAGCTCCGCCGACTCGCGTTGGAACAGCGCCATGCGGAACGTGGCCCTGCGGCTCAGTGCATAGAAGGTCAGCGCCAGGAGAATCGCAAACCCCATGATCTCGAGCGCCAGCACGCTGTTCACCTTTTCGCGGATCGAGGAATAGGTCGTGAACGAGGTCATCTTCCAGCCGCGGAACGGGATGCGGGTCTCCATCCGCATCACGGCCTCGCCCGCAACATAGGCGTCCGGTGGCAAGGCCGTCCAATCGGTAGTCGCCCGAATTGCGCGCTGGATGGCACCCTGCGGATGCTGCCGCAACAACGCCTCTGTCTCGTTCAGGCCGCGCCACTGGGGTTCGGTGGACAGAATGATCGTTCCGGTGCTGTCAGTCACCATGACCGCGTCCGAGATCCCGGCCCATGCGTTCTCGAACTTGCGCAGATCAACCTCGACCACGATCACGCCCAGAATTTCCGACCCGGCCTCGATCCTGCGGGAATAGAGAAAGCCATAACTGCCGGTCTCGCGCGCAATCTCCGAAAAGATCGTTGCGTTCGACCTGACGGCATTCACGAAATACGGGTCACTTCGATGGGACTCGCCCAGTCGATTGCGGTCTGTTGCGGCAACGACCCGACCATCCCGATCCAGCAGCATCAGCGACGCGGCCCCGATTTCCTCAACAAAGGACAAAAGCCGCTGCGTCGACAGGGAAAAATCGGCTGACTGCAAGGCCGAGATCAAGGTCGGGTCCCGGGCCAGCAATTGTGGAACGATGGCGTTTCGACGCAATTCGCTCAGCAGGTTGCCGGAATAAAGGGCCAGACGCAGTTCAGCCCTGTTACGGGTCGATTCCGTGAACCGATTTGTCAGCAGGCTGTTGGTGACCCAGACCGTTGCCGCAGCAGCAACCAGCAACACGAACACGGCCAGCCGCAGGCGCCACCCCAAAGGGGCACCGCGGCCAAATAGATTTGTCCAGCCAGATTGCGCGTCGGAACTCATGCTCCGAAGCTACGCTTCCGCGCCCACGACCTCAAGTCACGCAGGTGTAAGCACACCCGACAATGCGCGGAAGAGCGCCACTCCGTCGGTGCCGCCATGCGCCTCGTCCGCCGCCCGCTCGGGGTGGGGCATCATGCCCAGCACGCGCCGGTTGAGCGACAAGATCCCTGCAATATCCCCGCGCGAGCCGTTGGGGTTGTCGGTATAGTTGAAGGCGATCCGATCCTCGTCCCGCAGGCGGGCAATGGTTTCGTCATCAGCGAAGTAGTTGCCATCGTGATGCGCGATCGGAATCTGAATCACGTCTCCGGCGTTGTAGCCCTGAGTAAAGGCGCTTTCGCTGGTCGCAACCTTCAGCCCGACGGTTCGACAGATGTATTTCAAGCCGGCATTGCGCAGCAGCGCGCCCGGCAGAATGCCGGTCTCGGTCAGGATCTGGAACCCGTTACAGATGCCGATGGCATAGCCGCCCCGTTCGGTGTGTTCGACCACCGCCTTGCAGATTGGGGACTGCGCAGCAATCGCACCGCAGCGCAGGTAATCGCCGTAGGAAAACCCGCCCGGCACGCCCACGATGTCCACGCTCTGCGGCAGTTGGGCATCCTTGTGCCAGACCATGTCGACCTGAAAACCGGCCTGCTCAAAGGCGACGGCAAGATCCCGGTCACAGTTGGACCCCGGAAAAACGACAACCGCTGCGCGCATGGGAAACCCTCCTTGGGGATGACGGTCAGAGAACTCAGACCAGTTCGATCTCGTAACGCTCGATGACCGTGTTGGCCAACAGCTTCTCGCACATTTCGGCCACATCGGCCTCGGTTGCGCCATCGGCCAGTTCCAGGTCAATCACCTTGCCCTGCCGCACGCCCTGCACCTTGTCGAACCCCAGTGCGCCCAATGCGTGGCGCACAGCCTCGCCTTGAGGGTCCAGAACCCCGTTCTTGAGCATTACGTGCACCCGTGCCTTCATCGTCGCAACTCCACCTGTGGCCCGCCGCGCCGGGCCTGTTCCGTTGCGCGGGGGATAGCGCGACTGACCGCGCAGAACAAGCCTTGTGATGCGGTCGAATGACCGCAGGCGGTTCATCTTGAGGAAATCAATTGACCACGCTGCCGGTCAGACCGGGATAATGTGCATCAACCGCGTTGAAGATGCCGGTTAGAACCATTTCGACAGCCACGGCAACCAGCAGGATCGCCATGATCCGGGTCAGCACATTGATCATCGTCTCACCCACAAGACGCGAGATGCTGTCGGCAAACAACAGGCCGAGCCCGACGATGAAACAGGCGATCAGGATCGCCGAACCAAGGGTCACCAGTTCGGCCCCATCGGACAGTTGATGCGAGAACACGATCGTTACGGCAATCGTCCCCGGGCCGATTGTCAACGGGATCGCCAGCGGAACAACGGCAAAGTTCAATTTGCGCGCGTGACCATCGACCACCGCGGCCTGATCGCCCGGCGCCCTGTCTTGCGCGTTCAGCATCGACATGCCGATCCCGAAAATAATCAGCCCGCCAGCCACGCGAAACGATGGAACGTCGATCCCGAAGACAGCCAACACCTCTTCGCCGATTGCAACTGAGATCAGCGCGATCACCGTCACCGAGGCCATCACGATCATGGCTACCCTGCGCCGTTCGGCAGGTGTGCAGTCGCGCGTCATGCTCAGGAAGATCGGGATGTTGTAGAGCGGGTTGAATATGGCCAGCACGGCCGCCAGAAATTTCAGGAAAACCGCTTGATCGAACAACGCGCTCATTCAGTGTGCCACCTTGGTTAGCGGACCGGGTTGGTCGGTCAACCCGAAGATGCGTGACGGGGGCCTGACGTGTCAAACCCGCAATGAAAAATGCGCCGCTCCGAATAGGAGCAGCGCATCCTTGTTAGGCCCTGCCAGTCGGCGCGATCAGTTGATCAGGGTGGGCTTGCTCACGTTGCTTTTCGGCAGAACGCCCAGGCGGCGGGCGACCTCGGAATAGGCATCGGTCAAGCTGCCCAGATCGCGACGGAATACGTCCTTGTCCAGTTTCTGACCGGTCTCGATATCCCACAGTCGGCAGCTGTCCGGGCTGATCTCATCAGCGATGATCAGGCGCTGGAAGTCACCTTCGTAGACGCGCCCGATCTCGATCTTGAAGTCGACCAGACGAATACCCACGGCCAGCATCACGCCGCTCATGAAGTCGTTCACCCGCAGCGCCAGGCTGAGGACGTCGTCCATATCCTGCTGGCTGGCCCAGCCAAAGGCGGCGATGTGCTCTTCGGTCACAAGCGGATCACCCAGCGAGTCGTCCTTGTAGCAGTATTCCACGATCGGACGCGGCAGCTGCGTACCTTCGGCGATGCCCAGCCGTTTCGACAGCGACCCGGCGGCATAGTTGCGGACGATCACCTCCAGCGGGATGATCTCGCAGCTGCGGACCAGCTGTTCGCGCATATTCAGGCGGCGGATGAAATGGGTCGGCACGCCAATCTGATTCAGACCGGTCATGAAGAATTCGCTCAGGCGGTTGTTCAGAACACCCTTGCCGTCGATCACGTCTTTCTTTTCCGCATTGAACGCGGTGGCGTCATCTTTGAAATACTGCACGATCGTGCCCGGTTCCGGGCCTTCGTACAGGATCTTGGCCTTGCCTTCGTAAATCTTCTTGCGACGCGCCATGTGCGACCTTTCCAGGCTGGGGCGAGGGAATGAGTCCCATCGCGTTGGCGCTCTCATAGTGCAAGCCCCCCTTTCCCGCAAGTTCATGCATCCGAGAGGCTTTGACGCAGCGCAAATACCTTGCACCCAGCATCGCGTATGGTCATATCATCAGGAAACACACTTTTACTTGAAGAGGCCCAAAACCCATGACCACGTTCGACGAACGCGAAAACGCCTTTGAAGCAAAATTCGCCCATGACGAAGAAATGCAGTTCAAGGCACAAGCCCGTTGCAACAAGCTGCTGGGCCTGTGGGCTGCGGAAAAGATGGGCAAAAGCGGCGACGATGCCGCCGAATATGCAAAATCCGTCGTGATCGCCGATTTCGAAGAGGCCGGCCACGAGGACGTGGTGCGCAAGGTCGCCGCCGATCTGGGCGATCTGTCCAGCCCCGAGGAAATCCGCGCCAAGATGGCGGAACTGCTGCCCGAGGCCAAAGCTCAGGTGATGAGCGAAGCCAACTGAGGCATGCCGCCCACCTCATGATCTTCATGAGTATTATGAATTTGATTTGACGTCCCGGTCATGCGACACGGGGCGTCTAAATTTTTGGCCTTTGGGGCCACAACTCCGGACATCTCCAATGACCAACGCGCTGACCAGATTGCTGGAAACGAAGGACGCCATTCTTGCCGATGGCGCCACCGGAACGAACCTGTTCAACATGGGGCTACAATCGGGTGACGCGCCCGAGCTGTGGAACACCGACCAGCCCGACAAGATCCGCGCCCTGTATCAGGGGTCGGTGGATGCAGGCAGCGACCTGTTCCTGACCAATACGTTCGGCGGAACGGCTGCACGTCTGAAGCTGCACGACGCCCACACCCGCGTGGCCGAGTTGAACCGCATCGGCGCCGAACTGGCGCGCGAGGTGGCGGATGCCGCCGGACGCCCGGTGGTGGTTGCGGGCTCGGTCGGTCCGACCGGTGAAATCCTGGAACCTGTGGGCAGCCTGACCCATGCCGAGGCGGTCGAGATGTTCCACGAACAGGCCGAGGCGCTGAAAGCCGGCGGCGTCGACGTGCTGTGGGTAGAAACGATCAGCGCGCCGGAGGAATTCCGCGCCGCGGCCGAGGCTTTTGCCCTGGCCGACATGCCTTGGTGCGGTACCATGAGCTTTGACACCGCCGGGCGCACCATGATGGGCGTGACCTCGGCAGATCTGGCGCAACTGGTCGAAACCCTGCCCAACCCGCCGATCGCCTTTGGCGCCAACTGCGGCACCGGCGCGTCTGACATCCTGCGCACGGTTCTGGGTTTTGTGGCTCAGGGAACCGAACGCCCCCTGATCTCCAAGGGCAATGCGGGCATTCCGAAATATGTTGATGGCCACATCCACTATGACGGCACGCCCGAACTGATGGGCCGTTACGCAGCCATGGCGCGGGATTCAGGTGCGACCATTATTGGTGGTTGCTGCGGAACGATGCCAGCGCACCTGCGTGAGATGCGCAAGGCACTGGACACTGAACCCCGTGGCGCCCGTCCGTCGCTCGAGCAAATTACTGCAGTCCTTGGGCCTTTCTCGTCGGCCAGTGACGGAACCGGGGACGAGGCGATGCCCGAACGGCGCGCGCGTCGCCGCCGCCGGGCCTGATGGTCAGCGCCCCTCGAACCGGGGGGCGCGTTTTTCGAGAAATGCCACCACGCCTTCGGCGAAGTCACGGGTGCGCCCACATTCTCCCTGCAGGTGCGCCTCGGTCGCCAGTTGTTGCGGCAAGGTGTTTTCGTAGGTGCCTCTCATCGCCTTTTTGATCGCGGCAAAGCCCGCAGTCGGCCCTTTGGCCAGGTACTCGGCGCGCTTGCGCCAGTGCGCGGCGAATTCATCGTCGGCAACCGCCTCGTAGATCATGCCCCATTGGTCGGCCTGACGCGCAGAAATCTTGTCGGCGAACAGGGCCGCACCCATGGCTTTGGCCAGACCCATTTGGCGCGGCATGAACCACGTCCCGCCGGCGTCCGGCAAAAGACCGATCCGGGCAAAGGCTTGCAGGAAATAGGCGCTTTCGGTCGCAATGACCACATCGGCACACAGGGCTAGGTTGGCCCCTGCCCCCGCCGCGGGACCGTTCACGGCCGCGATCGTCGGCACCGGACAATCATGAACAGCTTCCAGCATCGGTTCGTATTCGTCGCGCAGCGCGCGTTCCAAATCGATCTTGCCAGTGCTGGACGCATCGCCCAGATCCTGGCCGGAGCAAAACGCCGGACCCGCGCCCGTCAGAACGATTGCACGCGCGTCATGAGCGGCTTTTTTCATCGCATGGGTAATCTCGGCGCGCATTTTCGTCGTAAGCGCGTTCATCTTGTCCGGCCGGTTCAGCGTGACCACAGCCAGACCGTCCGTGATGTCCAAAAGCACCGTTTCGTATTCCATGAAGTCCTCACATGCGCAGAATTTCCCGAACCCTGACGCAAATGCCGCGCAAGGGAAAGGCAAACCGCACGTCAGTCTTCAAGAATCCGGCGCAGGCGCTCTTTCTCGTCGTCACTCAATCCGTCTACGGCGGAGGTCTCGTCAACCCGCGCACGACCGCGCAGGAAGTTCCACCCCAGACCCGCCGCAATCAACAGCATGGCCGGCCCTGCCAGCCACAACAGAAGGTTCGCCCCCGTGGTCGTGGGTTTGAGCAGCACGTATTCTCCGTAGCGGTCGACGATATAGGCAACCGCTTCTTCATCGGTGTCGCCCGCGACCAGCCGTTCGCGCAGCAAAATGCGCAGGTCACGGGCCAGTTCCGCGTTGCTTTCGTCGATGCTTTCGTTTCGACAGACCAGACAACGCAGGCCCGTACTGATGTCTCGTGCTCGGGCTTCGAGCGCCGGATCCTCCAGGACTTCATCCGGCTGGACCGCCATCAGCGGCGATGCCAGCAACAACAACAAAACGATCAGACGTTTCATTCCGCAGGTACCCCGCTTACCGGGGCCTTGCGCGCGCCTGCGGCCACCCGGAAGCGGCGGTCGGACAAGCTGAACAATCCGCCCAGAGCCATCAGAATGCAGCCTCCCCAAATCCAATTCGCAAGAGGTTTGATGTAAGTACGCATGACCCAGCCGCCATCGTCCTGCTGATCCCCGATGACCACGTAGACATCACGCAGAAAACGGTAGTCAATCGCAGCCTCGGTCGTGGGCATGGCGGCCACCGGATAGGTCCGTTTTTCCGGGTTCAACGTAGCTATCTCTCGACCATCTTTTTGAACCTGCACATCGGCCATGGTGGAGAAATAGTTCGGTCCCTCAACTTCGCGCACGCCGTCCAAAGTGAACGAGAAACCGCCCACGTCGAAGGTTTCCCCGATACGCGCAACACGGATGTCTTCGACCTCCCAGGCGGTCAGGCCGGCAATCGCAAAGATCGTGACCCCCAGACCGGTATGGGCGATCGCCTTGCCCCAATCCGCACCCGGCAGACGCATCAGACGCCGGAAGCCGCCGGTGCGGCCTGTACGGCTCCACAGATCGACCGCGGCGCCGAAGGTGATCCATGCGCCAAGGAACAAACCAACCGGCCCGAGCGCGCTGCGGCCCGTCTGCAGCACCCAAACCAGTACGGCCAGCGAAACGGCCAGAACAAACGCATAGCGCAGTTGCCATGCGACGCGGCCCAGCCTGCCGCGCTTCCACGGCAGCATCGAGCCCAGCGGCAATGCGATGCCCAGCACCACCATGAACGGCGTAAAGGCCGCATTGAAGAACGGTGCCCCGACCGAGAGCTTTCGGTCGAACATCATCTCGGCAACCATCGGCCACAGGGTCCCGAAGAACACGACAAAACTGCTGACAGCCAGCAGGATATTGTTCAGCACCAATGCGCTTTCACGGCTGACCATTCCGAACAGCCCCTTGGCCTCCATCGCCTGCGCCCTGGCGGCGAACAGGATCAGCGCTCCGCCGATGAACGCCACCAGAATGAACAGGATGAACACACCACGCTCAGGATCGTTTGCGAAGGCGTGAACCGACGTCAGAAGGCCCGAGCGCACGATGAAGGTGCCGATCAGAGAAAAGCCAAACGCAATGATCGCCAACAGAATGGTCCAGCTTTTCAAGGCTTCGCGCTTTTCGACCACGATGGCCGAGTGCAACAGGGCGGCGGCCAGGAGCCACGGCATGAAAGACGCGTTTTCCACAGGATCCCAGAACCAGAACCCGCCCCAACCCAGTTCGTAATAGGCCCACCAGGATCCCAACGCGATGCCGATGGTCAGGAATATCCACGCTGCCAGGGTCCACGGTCGAACCCAACGACCCCACGCCGCGTCCACCCGCCCCTCGATCAGGGCAGCGACGGCAAAGCTGAATGCCATGCTCAGGCCCACATATCCAAGGTACAGAAACGGCGGATGGAAAGCCAAACCGGGATCCTGCAGCAAGGGGTTTAGATCGCGGCCGTCAAACGGCGCCACGGGAAGCCTGTCAAACGGGTTCGACGTAAACAGGATGAAGGCGTAGAACGCCACCCCGATTGCGGCCTGCATCGCCAAGACACGGGCCTTGAGCGTGGGTGGCAAACCCTGGCCGAAAAGCGCGGCCGTTGCGCCAAAAAGCGCCACGATCAGCACCCACAACAGCATCGAGCCTTCGTGGTTTCCCCAGGTTCCGCTGATCTTATACAGCATCGGCTTCAGGGAGTGGCTGTTTTCCACCACGATCCGCAGCGAGAAATCCGAGGTCGCAAAGGCCCACACCAGCGCAGTGAAGGCAAATCCTGTCAGCAGACACTGCGCAATAGCCGCGGGCTCGGAGAACAGCATCCATGACGGCCAGCGTTTTGCGGCGCCGATCAATGGCACGACTGTCTGAACTATGGCCACCATGAAGGCCAGGATAAGGGCGAAATGTCCAAGCTCGGTAATCATGGGCACGGGTATAATCCCGCGCCCGGGCAAGCGCCAATCACTTTCGCCGCAATCAGGCGCACATAGTGTCGCGGGTCAGGCGCGCTGCAGACGCCGCCAGTCCTCCAGCGCCGGGTTGTGATCGGGGATGATCACCTGGGCCGTCAGTTCCGCATCCGGCCCCGGATCGGCGGCTCCCGGACTTTCCGCTCGCATCTCGTGAAGAGCTTGCAAGTTGGCCATGACCTGTGGCGCCCGCATCATCGTGACTGAGATATCACGCTGAAGGTCCTGAACCTTCGCTTGGTGCCGCGCTCCGAAATAGAACGACACGATGACGCCCAGTAGCCACCACAGCGGCTCGGGCACCAGCGCAATTCCCTGCATCCGCGCCGCAAACCACAGTGGATCGACCATCGCGGCCACGAACAAACCCAATGTCCCCAGCGCCAATGCAGGCCTTGGCAACCGATTCAAACCGTCCATGAAACGGTCAAACCCGCCTTTGCGAGGAACCTCGAATTCCGCGCCGAACTGGTTCATCGCTTGTCCACGCAGCGCAACAGCGCGTTCCGCACCGGCCTCCGAGTTCTCGCGAAACACCTCTGCAGTTTCGCGCACCACGTTGCGCCCACCCCCGAACAGAAGATCAAGAACACCTGCGATCAGTCCCATGCGGCTATCCTTTGCTGAAACTCGGCCATGCTCAGGTGATAGGGCGGAGATAGAAACTTCTCGGCCCGGCGGATCCAACCCCCTTTCCCATCGTTGCGGCTGCGCACGTATTTGCGCAAGGCCGGACGTCGGTCAGCCAGCCGGAAATAGTAGTTCCTTCGTGCCACCCCATACGCGTCGCGCAACACCACCGGATCGGGTTTTGCGGCCAGATCGCACGCCCCAGCCGTTCGCGGCCCCAAAACGCCATCCACGGCGAGCGAAAATCCCATCTGCACCAAAAGACGCTGCAGGATGCGCACCGCCTGTCCGCCCGCATTCACGTACATGTCGAAAAGCGTTGGCTGCAGCGCGTCGGGCACCCGTGCCAAACCAGGCTTTTGAAAGTAATGCGTGATGAAAATCGCGACAGCCTGATCCCGGCCAAGCGCCATCACGTCACGACGATCGACCGTGCCGTCACGCGTCAGGTCAAGGCCCAACCGTCGCATTGTGTGGATTGTGACACCGTATTTCGTGGCCCCTCCGGGGTCGTCCGGATCATCGACGAAGCCGCCCTCGCGGGCTACGATCTCGTTGGCAATCTGCTGAACCGACTGCATGCTGCACCTCTGTGTTCCATTGCGGCATACGGTCCGGTGAAATCCTTAAATCCATGAAATGAAGAAGGGCGCTGCACGACCAGATCACGCAACGCCCTTCAATACTCATTCAGCCAGCCTATTGATGACTGTACTGCCTCAGCTGTCTGCCGGCTCTTCGTAGACGCCCTGCTCCTTCAAGGCATCTATGACCTCTTTCGGCATATAGGTCTCATCGTGTTTTGCCAGAATTTCAGTGGCTTGGAACACACCATCAACGTAGCTTCCGGTGCCGACCATCCCCTGACCCTCGGAGAACAGATCAGGCAAGACACCGGTGAAGGCCACCTTCACGCTCTCACCTCCGTCGGTGACGGTGAACCGTACGGTTTCACCCTGCCCGCGTACGATCGAGCCTTCTTCGACCAAGCCACCGATGCGAAACACCTCGTTCGGCGCCGGCGGTTCGGCGATCACCTGGCTGGGCGAGCGGAAATAGTTGATCCCGTCTCGCATGGCATAGCCGATCAGGCCCGTCGCCAGGGCCAAAGCCACAAAAGCCAACAGAATGATCTGTACACGACGACGTTTCTTCAGCGTCTTCATCTCGCCCTCATGGGAACAGTGGGGCCATCATAAGCCCCGTCGTTTCGGGTTCACCTAACATCAGGTTTGCGTTCTGCAAGGCCTGCCCACTGCTACCTTTTGTCAGGTTATCCAGCGCCGCTATCACGATGGCACGCCGTTCGATCCTGTCAGCAACGACGCCGATATGGCAGAAGTTCGACCCGCGTACATGGTGGGTCGAAGGCGTCTCGCCGAAAGGCAGCATGTGGATGAAGGGCTCGTCTGCATAGGCTGCACACAGCGTTTCATAAACGCTCTGCGGATCACCCTTCACATACGAGGTCGCCAGAATGCCTCGGTTCGCGGGGATCAGGTGCGGCGTAAACTGGATGTGAACCGCGCGGCCCGCCAGTTTCGAGAACTCCTGATCGAACTCGCCCAGATGCCTGTGGGTACCACCGACGGCATAGGCGTTGGTGCCCTCGCTCAGTTCGGCGTGCAGAAGGTTCTCCTTCAGCGCACGCCCCGCCCCGGAGACGGCGCATTTCAGGTCAAGAATGATGTCATCCAGGTCGATAACACCGGCCGCAATCAACGGCCGCAGCACATACTGCCCCGTGGCAGCATTGCACCCGGTGCCAGCCACCAACCGCGCAGCGCGGATGCCCTCACGGTAGAACTCGGTCAGGCCGTAGACGGCCTCATCCTGATGCGGGAGTGCGGCATGCGGATTGCCATACCATTTCTCGTATTCGTCGGGGTCGGCCAGCCGGAAATCCGCCGACAAATCAACGATTTTGAGGTCGGAGGGCAAATCCCGGATGACCTCCTGACTGGTCTTGTGCGGCAGCGCGCAAAAGCACAGATCGATCTGGCCAAAGTCGATCTGCTCGATCTTGCACAGACGCGGCAAATCCAGATGGCGCAGATGCGGAAACACCTCGGCCATGGTCTGCCCGGCCTTACGCTCGGCCGCCAGGGCAGTGATTTCCATGTTCGGGTGCTCGGCAATCAGCCGCACCAGTTCGGCACCGGTATAGCCCGAAGCGCCCAGGATTGCGATTTTGTGGGTCATGTCAGACCTCGTAGATTTATGTGACACGTCTGGCACCCGCCGACATGACAGGTACCGAATAAATTCATGACAGGGGCCGGTCCTTGACCTAAGTCAGGCGGCCTTGAAGGTGATCTGTCGTCGGAGAAATTGCGTTGCCCGGTCACTGACCTTCTGCGGATTGCCTGTTGTCAGGTAACCCGCCTCACCCCCGCCAAGCATATCCGGATGCCGCTGGAGATAATCCGCAAGGCTTTCGGCCACCAGGTCGCCCTGGCTGAAGACTTGGACGTCTGGGCCCAACGCCGCCTGAAAGGCTTCGGCCATCAAGGGGTAATGGGTGCAGCCCAAGATCGCAGCCTGCGGGTGCGGCATCTTGCGCTTCAACGCGTCCACATGGCTCCGCACAAGGGCTTCGGCCAGGATCATATCACCATCCTCGATAGCATCGACCACGCCGCCGCAGGCCTGTGCCTCAACATCCACGCCGATGGCGCGGAACGCCAGTTCACGCTGGAACGCGCGGCTGGCCACCGTCGCCGGCGTGGCAAACAGGGCCACATGCTTGACCGCCACTTCGCGCGGGGGGCTGTTGTCGCCCCACTGGCGCTCGGTCAGTGCTTCGATCAGCGGGACGAACACACCCAGCACGCGCTTGCCCTGGGGCACGCCCTCTTCCTGCATCCGCCGCAGCGCAGCAGCGCTGGCCGTGTTGCAGGCCAGAATCACCAGATCGCAGCCGCGCGACCACAGGTCCTGCACCGCGTTTCGGGTCAGGTTGTAGATATCCTCAGCGTCGCGCACGCCATAAGGCGCGTGCGCGCTGTCCGCGTAATACAGGAAATCCACCTCCGGCAGACGTGTCTGCGCGGCGTTCAGGACGGTCAGCCCGCCCAATCCGGAATCAAAGATGCCTACTGCCATTTGCCCCTTCAGGCGCGATGCCGTTCCTCGAATTCATAGCCATAGTCATACGACTTCAGCGGCTTCGGAGACAGCTCATACGTGGCTTTGCGCAAGAAATCCATCATCTTGCGCGTATCGCCGGCCAATGGGTCCAGAACGTCGCGGCCGATGGGCTGCCCCACGACCACATCCACTGGGGTATCGACGCGCTTTTTGAACTCTTTGATCAGCAAACCCATGCGCAGCGTCACATGCAGATGGCTGGCGATCTGGAACAGGCGCGAGGTGTGACCATCGAAGAACAAAGGCACCACGGTGGCATTTGACTTGGCTACCATCCGCGCGGTGAATCCGCGCCAGCCCGGGTCCATTGGGTGCGCGAATGGCCGAGCCGCCGTGCTGACCGTGCCACCGGGAAAAATCCCGATTGCCCCACCCTGCCCCAGATAATCCAAGGCGGTTTTTCGGGTCTGCAGGTTCAGCCGCATCGCTTCTTTGGTCTGATCGAAGGAGATCGGCAGGATGATCCGGTTCAGATCCTCGGCCTTGTGGAACACATGATTGGCCAGAATCCGGAAATCTCCGCGGGTCTGGGACAGCACATGCCCCATCATCAATCCATCCAGAATCCCGTAGGGGTGGTTGGCGATCAGGATCAGCGGGCCGTCCTTGGGGATGTTTGACAGCGCCCCACCTACCACATTCAGGCTCAGCCCGTAGCGTTCGACCATGACCGACCAGAAATCGCGGCCATTGGCGACCTCGCGCTCGTAACCATCCGCGCGCCGGATCAGACGCAGCCGACCGGTCGTATTCTCCATCAGTTTGATGACCATGCGCCCACCCCGCGTTTCTGCAGAATGGGCGTAGGAAATATCCCGAGCGACTTGGCGACGTGATTTCATCACGGGTCTCCGGCGTGGCCGTCATCGGACGGCGCGGACGGGAACCCTACCGCGCCTCCGTGACACCGATATGACGTTACTCGGCCGCGGCCCGCGTCTCGGTCCCTCCCTGCCGGATCACGGCCAGAAGTTCCTCGCGCCGCTTGGCGGCCTTGGCTTCGTTGGCGGCCAATACCGGACCGAAGCCGCGGATGTCCAGCGGCAACCGCGCCAGCGCGACAATCGCATCGCGGGTGTTGTCATCCAGCTTGGGCAGGACCTCTTTCATGTCCTTCTCGTATTGACGGATCAAGGCCCGCTCCATCCGGCGCTCGGCGGTATAGCCGAAGATGTCCAGCGGAGTGCCACGCAGCCCCTTCAGCTTGGCCAGAACCTTCATCGGCCCCAGCAGCCATTCGCCGAACTGCCGCTTGCGCGGACGCCCGTCCGGCCCTTTGCCCCCCAGGATCGGCGGAGCCAAGTGGAAGGTCATCTTGATGTCGCCGTCAAATTCGGCGGCGGCCTTGTCGCGGCTGTCCAATAACAAGCGGGCCACTTCGTATTCATCCTTGTAGGACAACAGCTTGTGATACCCGCGCGCGACGGCATCCCGGACCTTCGGGTCTTCGATCGACTCGACCAGCTTGAGATAGCGTTTTGACAATCGTTTACCCTGATAGGCCACCAGATGATCGGCACGGAAGGCGATGGCCTGCTCGGGCGTCTTGGGCAACTCGGTTACCGTGGGGGTCACGATGCGCGCCACTTCCTCGGGATGAAGAACCGCCCAGCGGCCGACCTCGAAGGCGCGCTTGTTGCGCTCGACCGCGGCGCCGTTCAGCTCGATCGCGGTCATGATCGCCTCGTGGCTGACCGGCAGCAGTCCCCGCTGCCATGCCGCCCCGAACACCATCATGTTGGAATAGATCGAATCGCCCATCACCGCGCGTGCCAGCTCGGTCGCGTCGAACAGGGCAAGACCGTCCTTCAGTCGCGCTTCCAGCGCCAATTCCAGCCGGTCGACCGGAATGTGGAATTCGGTGTTGCGGGTGAAATCGCCGGTTATGATCTCGTGGCTGTTGACCACCGCGCCGGTCTGACCAGTGCGCGTCAGGCCCAGCGTCTTGGCCCCGGCCGACACCACGAGGTCGCCGCCGATCAGCGCATGCGCTTCGCCGGTGGCCACGCGGATGGCGCTGATGTCTTCGGGCTTGTTGGCCAGGCGACAGTGGATATGCACCGCGCCCCCTTTTTGCGCCAGCCCGGCCATTTCCATCATGCCCGCGCCCTTGCCGTCGATCTGCGCGGCCTGCGCCAGAACCGCCCCGATCGTCACGACCCCGGTGCCGCCGACGCCCGTGATGACCACGTTGTGCGTGCCTTCGATCTGCGGCAGAACCGGCTGCGGCAGATGGGGGATATCGATCTCGGTGGTGGCTTCCTTGCGGATCTTGGCGCCTTCCAGCGTGACGAAGGACGGGCAGAACCCGTTGAGGCACGAGAAATCCTTGTTGCAGCTGGACTGGTCGATCGCCCGCTTGCGGCCCAGTTCGGTTTCCTTGGGCACGATCGAGACACAGTTCGATTGCACACCGCAATCGCCGCAGCCTTCGCAGATGTCCGAGTTGATGAAGACGCGCTTGTCCGGGTCCGGGAAGGTGCCGCGCTTGCGGCGGCGGCGCTTCTCGGCGGCACAGGTCTGGACGTAGACGATGACCGACACGCCTTCGATCTCGCGGAACTTGTTCTGAACCGCCATCAGCTCGGCCCGTTCGTGGGTTTCAACGTCGCCGGGCAGCGCCTTGAAGTTCACGTCTTCCTTCTCGTCATAGACGACGGCCACATGCTGGACGCCCATGGCCTTGACCTCGCGCACGATGCGCTCGGCGGTCAGATGGCCCTCGTTCTCCTGCCCGCCGGTCATGGCGACCGCGTCGTTGAACAGGATCTTGAAGGTGATGTTGGTTCCGGCCGCCAGCGCCGCCCGGATCGCCTGCACGCCCGAGTGGTTGTAGGTGCCGTCGCCCAGGTTCTGGAACACGTGTTTCGTGGTCGAGAACGGCGCCTCACCGATCCAGTTGGCGCCTTCGCCGCCCATCTGGGTAAAGCCGGTAGTCTCGCGATCCATCCACTGCACCATGTAGTGACAGCCGATCCCGGCATAGGCCCGGCTGCCCTCCGGCACTTTGGTCGAGCTATTGTGCGGACAGCCCGAGCAGAAATACGGCAGCCGCGTCGCGATCTCCTGCGCGTTGTCGTTGCGGCGCGCCTCTTGCAGGCTGGCCAGCCCTGCGCGGATTCCGTCGGTTTCGCGGCCTTCTTCGATGAAGATCCCGCCCAGCTTTTCGGCGATCATGATCGGATCAAGCGCGCCGCGGGTCGGGAACAGCTCTTCGCGGTGCAGCGTGCCTGCCCCGCCCTTGTACCAGCCGTACACGCGACGTCCGCGACGGTCGTCAAAGATCGCTTCTTTGACCTGCACTTCGATCAGCTTGCGCTTTTCTTCGACGATGATGATCAGGTCCAGCCCCTCGGCCCAGTCATGGAACCCCTTCATGTCCAGCGGGAAGGTCTGACCGATCTTGTAGGTGGTGATCCCCAGCCGTTCGGCCTCGGCCTCATCGATGTTCAGCAGCGACATGGCATGCACCAGGTCCAGCCAGTTCTTGCCCGCCGCGGCAATGCCGATCTTGGCGCCGGGCTTGCCCCAGACCCGCCGGTCCATCCGGTTGGTGTGCGAGAACACCTCGGCCGCGAACCGCTTGTAGTCGATGATCCGCGCCTCCTGCAGGTGCGGCGTGTCGCCCAGCCGAATGTTCAGCCCGCCCTCGGGCATGTCGAATTCCGGCGTCACCAGTTGCATCCGATCGGGCCGGCCATCCACGACCGAGGTCACCTCGATCGTGTCCTTCATCGTCTTGAGCCCGACCCAGACCCCGGCAAACCGGCTGAGGGCAAAGCCGTAGATTCCATAGTCGAGGATTTCCTGCACTCCGGCCGGGCTGACCACGGGCATGTACATGTCGACCAGCGACCATTCCGATTGGTGCAGCACGGTCGAGCTTTCGCCCGTGTGATCGTCGCCCATCGCCATCAGCACGCCGCCATGCTTGGCGCTGCCGGCCATGTTGGCGTGGCGCATCACGTCACCGGACCGGTCCACGCCCGGACCCTTGCCGTACCACAGGCCAAAAACGCCGTCATATTTTCCATCGCCGCGCAGACCCGCCTGCTGGCTGCCCCACAGGGCTGTGGCGGCCAGGTCCTCGTTCAGACCGTATTGAAAAGTCACATCACACTCGGCCAGTTGCTTTTCGGCACGTGACATTTGCAGATCGACCGCACCCAGCGGAGACCCCCGATAACCTGTGACCAGACCGGCAGTATTCAGGCCCGCGGCGGTATCGCGGGCCTTCTGCATCATCATAAGACGCACAAGCGCCTGCGTACCATTCAAAAGCACCGGGCTTTTAGTCAGATCGAAACGGTCGTTGAGCGAAATCTTTGGCTGACTCATCAGACGCCTCCCCACGTCGGAATAGTGTGCTGCATTTGACGTCATTTTAGGTCATAATTTCTGACCTGTATACAAAATTCCCCCTGTTCTGTAACGATTTCCCCGTTTGAATATGGAATTTGTTACCTCTTTCATATAGGGCTGCCAAAGGATAACGAAAGTTGCGACGATGAATTGGGACAAGCTCAGAATATTTCACGCGGTAGCTGACGCCGGCAGCCTGACGCATGCCGGAGACAAGCTGAATCTGTCCCAATCCGCGGTCAGCCGGCAGGTTCGCGCGCTTGAGGAGTCGCTGGGCGCCACACTGTTCCACCGCCACGCCCGTGGTCTGATTCTAACGGAACAGGGCGAGCTTCTGTTCGATGCAACAACGGCCATGTCCAAGCGTCTGGACGCTGCCGCGGCGCGAATCCGCGACAGCGAGGATGAGGTCTTTGGAGTCCTGCGGGTCACCACGACTTTTGGCTTCGGGACCCTGTGGCTGGCGCCGCGTCTGCCCAAGCTGTACGAGCAGTATCCGGACCTGAATATTGACCTGATGCTCGAAGAACGTGTGCTGGATCTTCCGATGCGCGAAGCAGATGTCGCGATCCGGATGAAGGAACCCAGTCAGGCCGATCTTGTCCGCAAGCGACTGATGACCGTTCGAATGATGTTGTATGCGACCAAGACCTATTTGGATTCGCACGGAGGCGCGCCTCAGACGCTGGAGGACATTTCGAAACACCGCCTGATCTGTCAGACCCCCGCCGCACCCCAGGTTGGCGTTGGCGCATCGATGGTCAGTCACCTGATGACCTACGAACCCAGCTCACTGCTGACGGTGAACAACTACTTTGGTGTTCTGCAGGGTGTCCTGAATGACCTCGGAATTGGCGTCCTGCCCGACTACGTGACCGAGGATTTCCCCGACCTGGTCCCGATCCTGTCCGACATCGAGACGGCGAATGTGCCGGTATATTTGGCCTATCCCGAAGAACTGAGGCACTCAAAACGGGTCGCAGCGTTCCGTGATTTCGTTCAAGATGAAATTATTGCGCACCGCAAACAGCTGAAACATCTGGGAAAACTGTAGCTATGCGCCCTCAGCATAGCGGACATGCCCTCAATGCGCCCAAAAAACCTTGATCGTTCACAGAGTGACCCCTAAATGAGCACTCGAAGGCGATGATGCTGAAACGCTCATCATCTTCATACCTCCCTGTTGGACTACGGCCGAGCTTAGTGCTCGGCCTTTTTTTTGGCCTGCACCCGCGCGCTCGGTGCCAAATCGTTTGGAAATATTTTGCCAACGGGCCTATGATCGCGGAAAACCATAATATTTCGTGTTCGAGGACAAAGTTTATGACCAGCCTACTCCGCCTGTTTTTGATGGCGTTGGTATCCGTCACGTTCCTGGCTCGGCCAAGCATGGCCCAGAGCACCAGCGAACCCACAACCACACATGTGACCATCCCCGAAGATCTGACCCCTGAACAGGTCGACGATCTGGTGGCGCGAATGTCTGACGATCAGGTCCGGGCCATTCTGCTGGAACGGCTTGATGCAGTCGCGGCGAAACAGGCTGAAACGCAGACTTCCCGTAAGGGGCTGCTGCAAACGATCTCATCCTCGGCGGGCGACATGGCTGCGTCTTGGCTGGATGTCATCCGCAAGGTTCCGCTGCTGGTTTCGGCGCAGGTCGAAGCGTTCAGCAATTTCGGAAACAAGTTTGGCGCAAGCGGTCTGGCAACCCTGTTCGGGTTCACCTTCCTGGCGCTGGCAATCGGGTACGCCGCAGAAACGGCGGTTGGCCTTTGGACACGCCGTTGGATAAAAGTCGTCGATGGGGATGCCTCGACCAACCTAAAAGGTGCCGTTGTCTTTCTGTTCAAGCGCTTCTGCGTCGAGTTTCTAGGGCTGCTTGTCTTTTATTACACGCTGGTCTTCGTCGGGCGTCGATTGCTGGACGAACAACAGATTGCCCAGGCGGCACCGTTCGTATTCTTCCTGATCTGGTTCCCCCGGCTGGGAGCCGCGATTTCCCGTTTCATTCTGGCTCCGAAGCAGAGCAATCTGCGACTGGTCAATGTGAATGACAAATGGGCAAAATACCTGCATCGGAACCTGATCGGCCTGTTCCTGCTGATCGGGTTCACCCTCTTCATCCTTGATTTCAATGCAATGAATGGCGTGATGCCGGGTGAATCGCGCCTTGGTTTCTGGCTGAACACCGCCATCCACATCTATGTCGGCGTCATTGCATGGACGGCCCGCAACGGCTTGACCGACATGATGCGTGGTTCCGATCCGGATCGTACGCATTTCGACGAAGAAGTCGCCCGCTACTATCCGTATTTCGCGATCGCCGTGTCGGCGGGTACCTGGCTTTTGGTCGAATTCCTCGCAGCTCAGCGTAATCCGGCCGTGTTTGCCCTTCTGGCCGAAGGCGCGCATTTCGTCACGATGTTCTGGCTGTTGATCGCACCGGCACTCGACACGCTGATCCGAGGGCTGACCCGGCACCTGCTGCCGCCGATGATGGGCGATGGCCCGATCGCGGAACGTGCCTACAAATCGACCAAACGTAGCTACATCCGCATCGGACGCGTTCTGGCCGGCATTCTGGTCATTTTGATGATTGCGAATGCCTGGAATCTGGACCTGCAGGATATTGCGGGCGGGGACTCGGAAACCGGCAGCAAGCTGGTTCAGTTCTTCATCATCATCGCAATCGGCTACATCCTGAACGAGGTCGTCTCGCTCTGGATCAACCGCCGGCTTGCCAAAGAGCAGACGGCTTCGGAGCAGAGCCCCGATGAGGAAGCCGGCGAAGGCGGCGGTGCCGGCGGCTCGCGACTGGCCACGGTTCTGCCGTTGCTGCGCGTGACAGCTCAGGTCGCGATCTCGGTGATCTTCGCCCTGCTGGCGCTGGGCGCGCTGGGCCTGGACATCACACCGCTTCTGGCTGGCGCCGGGATCCTGGGTCTGGCCATCGGTTTTGGCGCGCAGAAACTGGTCTCGGACATCGTGGGCGGCATCTTCTTCCTGATCGACGATGCCTTCCGCGTGGGCGAATACGTCGATGTGGGCGGCACCACAGGCACGGTGGAAAAGATCTCGATCCGCTCGATGCAACTGCGCCACCATCGCGGCCCGGTTCACACCATTCCCTATGGCGAGATCCAGAAGCTGACCAACTACAGCCGCGACTGGGTCATCATGAAGCTGAAATTCACCGTGCCCTTCGACACCGACCCGAACAAGGTCAAGAAGATCTTCAAGAAGATCGGCGCCGAGATGATGGAGGACCCGGTCCACAAGGATGGGTTCCTGCAGCCGTTCAAATCGCAGGGCGTGTTCGATTTTGACGATGTCGGCATGATCATCCGCGGCAAGTTCATGGCCAAGCCCGGCAAGCAGTTCACCCTGCGCAAGGAGATCTTCAACCGGGTCAAGGCCGCATTCAAGGAGAACGGGATCGACTTTGCCCGCCGCGAGGTGCGCGTTGCCATCCCCGGGTTGGAAGAGGCCGAAAACCTGACGGAACAACAGAAAGCGGCGATCGGCGCGGCAGCGGCCGACGCCGTGAACAAGAAGGAAGAGCCGCCTCAATAACTGCGGCGGGACAGCGGCGCACGCGCTGCTGTCCCCATCAAACCGGCGATGCGACGGGCATTTCAACAGTCACAGACCGCTGTATTCTGCCAGCAAAGAGCGGGTTCCTGTTCGCTGCGCGCTCTTGACCCTTTCCCAAATCGCCCGGTTGCCCTAAAAGGCCCGCAATCCCGGCCACCTTGGAAACAGGACACACGATGCAAGAGCCCGCCATCACACCGGATCTGATTGCCGCACACGGGTTGAAACCCGAAGAATACGACATGATCCTCGAGATTATCGGGCGCGAGCCGACCTTTACCGAGCTGGGGATTTTCTCGGCCATGTGGAACGAGCACTGTTCCTACAAATCCTCGAAGAAATGGCTGCGCACCCTGCCCACCTCGGGCCCTCAGGTGATCTGCGGCCCCGGTGAAAACGCCGGTGTGGTCGATATCGGCGACGGGCAGGCCGTGGTCTTCAAGATGGAAAGCCACAACCACCCCTCGTACATCGAACCCTATCAAGGCGCGGCAACCGGCGTGGGCGGCATCTTGCGCGACGTGTTCACCATGGGCGCACGGCCCATCGCGGCAATGAACGCGCTGTCCTTCGGCGAACCCGACCACCCCAAGACCCGCCAGCTGGTCAACGGCGTGGTCGAAGGCATCGGTGGCTACGGAAATTGTTTCGGCGTGCCGACCGTGGGCGGTGAAGTTCGGTTCCACCCGGCCTACAATGGCAACTGCCTCGTGAACGCCTTTGCCGCCGGGCTGGCCGATGCCGACAAGATCTTCTACTCGGCCGCGTCGGGCGTGGGCATGCCCGTCGTCTATCTGGGCGCCAAGACGGGCCGCGACGGCGTGGGCGGCGCCACCATGGCCTCGGCCGAATTCGACGACACGATCGAGGAAAAGCGCCCAACCGTGCAGGTCGGTGACCCCTTCACCGAAAAACGCCTGATGGAGGCGACGCTGGAACTGATGCAGACCGGCGCCGTGATCTCGATTCAGGACATGGGCGCGGCGGGCCTGACCTGCTCGGCCGTCGAGATGGGCGACAAGGGCGGGCTGGGTGTCCGGCTGGATCTGGAAAACGTGCCCCAGCGCGAAGAAAACATGACCGCCTATGAGATGATGCTGTCGGAGTCCCAGGAACGCATGCTGATGGTGCTGAAGCCCGAGCTTGAGGCCGAAGCCCGCGCCGTGTTCGAGAAATGGGATCTGGATTTCGCCATCGTCGGTGAAACTATCGCCGAAGACCGGTTCCTGATCATGCACAACGGCGAAATCAAGGCCGACCTTCCGCTGTCGAAGCTGGCCTCAACCGCACCGGAATACGACCGCCCCTGGGTTCCCACCCCGGCGGCCGAAGATCTGGGCGAGGTGCCGCAGATCGACCCGATCGACGGGCTGCGGGCGCTGATCTCGTCGCCCAACTACGCAAGCAAGCACTGGGTCTATGAGCAATATGACACGATGGTCATGGCTGACACGGCGCGTACGCCCGGTGTTGGTGCAGGCATGGTGCGCGTACATGGCACCGACAAGGTGCTGGCGTTCACTTCGGACGTGACCCCGCGATACGTGCGCGCCAACCCCGAGGAAGGCGGCAAGCAAGCCGTGGCCGAAGCCTATCGCAACCTGACCGCCGTGGGTGCCAAGCCGCTGGCCACAACCGACAACCTGAATTTCGGCAACCCCGAAAAGCCCGAGATCATGGGCCAGTTCGTCGGTGCCATCCAAGGCATCGGCGCCGCCGTGGCCGCACTGGACATGCCGATCGTTTCGGGCAACGTGTCGCTGTACAACGAAACCGACGGTCAGGCGATCCTGCCCACACCGACCATCGGTGCGGTCGGCCTTTTGGAGCACGCCGACGAAATCATCGGCAGCGAAGTTCGCGAAGGGCATGTGGCGCTGGTGATCGGTGAAACCAAGGGGCATCTGGGCCAATCCGCCCTGCTGGCCGAGGTCTTCAACCGCGAAGATGGCGACGCCCCTCACGTGGATCTGGATGCTGAAAAGCGCAACGGCGACTTCATCCGGGCCAATCGCGAGATGATCAAGGCCTGTACTGACCTGAGCGACGGCGGCCTTGCACTGGCGGCCTTCGAACTGGCCGAAGCCGCGGATGTGGGTGTGCATCTTGATGACGCCCCGACCGAATTCCTGTTCGGTGAGGATCAGGGCCGTTACCTGGTGGCCTGCAACTTCGATCAGGCCGAGGCGCTGATGATTGCCTCGGGCCAGGCGGGCGTCCCGCTGGTTTCGGTCGGTCGCTTTACCGGAGAAACCGTGCGGATCGGAGCGTCCGAAGCTCCTCTTAGTGAACTCTCAGCGCTGTATCGCAGCAGTTTTGCCGAGGCCGTCGCCTGAGCGCGACGACGCTGAGCCATACTCGGATCCTGCGCTGTTCGATCGGCGCGGGATCTTACAATTCCAAGGGTGCTGCACACCCTTGCGCGGGCTTCGGCATCGCTCTACATCTTTGAAAAGACCTTCAGGAGTATCCTAAATGCCAATGAGCACCCACGAAATCGAACATCTGCTGCGCGAAGCCTTTCCGAATGCGGAAATCCAGGTCGGCGGCACCGATGGCGTACACATGTCCGCCATGGTGGTGGACGAAAGCTTTCGCGGGAAGAACAGGGTCCAGCAGCAGCGCGCGGTCTATGCTGCACTGAAGGGCAAAATGGACGGCCCGGATGGCGAGTTGCACGCGCTGGCGTTGACCACGAAAGTACCCGAGTGATGAGACCCACGGCGGTCAGTGCCATGCTCACACTGGTGATGGCAACTGCTGCCTTGTTCACCCCGATGGCATCCGACTATTCGGCCATATGACATGATTGGTTGGGTTGTCTGGATCGGAATATGTGTCGGTGGACTGGTGGTTGCCGCGGCAACCGTCGAAGCCTATCTGAAACGGAACAGAACAAGACAATTGTCGGATATGTGCCCCGACCCCAACGCTTTGAAACACAGACCGTGGGAAGCCGACGGCGTGACAAAAGTCAATGTAATCGACGAGGTTCATGCGATGAACCAGGGTACTGAACCAAGAAACTGGTGGCGCAGCCGCCGATCGAAATGACCGCCCGACAGACGGACGAACGTAAACAAGGAAACGCGAAATGACCGACGTTAAGACCCAGATCGACGAGACCGTCAAAAGCAACGATGTGGTGCTGTACATGAAGGGCACCAAAGAAATGCCGCAGTGCGGATTTTCATCTCGGGTGGCCGGTGTTCTGAACTATATGGGTGTCGAATACACCGACGTGAACGTTCTGGCCGACGAGGAAATCCGCCAGGGCATCAAGGACTATTCGGACTGGCCGACTGTGCCTCAACTCTACGTCAAGGGCGAATTTGTGGGTGGTTGTGATATCATCACGGAAATGACCCTGTCGGGGGAGCTGGACACGCTGTTCGACGAAAACGGTGTCGCCTACAACAAGGAAGCCGCCGACAAAATCCGCGAGGCAAACGCCTGATCAGCCGCTCAGCGGCTGACACAGTCTTTCAAAATATCGGTTTCGTCGGTGGCTCCGGCCGCCGCGAAACTGACCATCGCGTTCCAGCCCTTCGACCGCAGGGTATACGTCCCCTGCCCGTTCACTGACTCGTAACGGATACCCGAGCCGCTCTGGACCTGGCGCAACGCAATCAACTGGCCATCGACGATCATAGCCGCAGCCCCTACGCCGTCGGACGGATTGAAGTATGTCACGGGCAGCTCAACGCCATTCTCGCAGGTGAAGGTCACCGATAGGATGTCGATCTGTGCCATTGCCGGGCCCGAGACCGCCCCGACCAACGCCGCCAGGCACAAACTCCGCAAATGTGTCATCTCGCGTTCTTCTCTTCGATCACCGAGGCCAGCGCCTCGGCTCGTGCCGCCATCTCTGCAAGTGTGTCGGTAACCGAGGGCGGGACAACGGCCACTTCGATCCGTTCTGGTTCTGGCGCGGGCGCACTGCGCATACGCTCCAATTCGCCTTTAACTTCGGCCAGCTTCGCCTCGAGTGTCTTGATGCGATCCTCAGTGGCCGCTGCTTTGTCGGCCAGCATAAGCCCCGCCATCAACAGCATCCGCGACTCGGGCATACGGCCAATCTGGTCGGCCATCACCTGGGCCTCATCGTCCAGCATCTTCGCGGCTGCGTGCAGAAACGGCTCCTCGCCGTCTTGGCAGGAAACCTCAAATCCGCGCCCGCCGATATGAATGGTAACCTCGGGCATTACTCTACCTCTCCTTCTGCCAGGTTGGCATGGGTCAGCAAAGGCTCAAGCCGTGCCAGAACCGCGTGAGCTTCGGCCGCGTCGGTGGCGCGGGCGGCCCGGGTGGCCTCCAGTTCGGCCACGGTTGCCTTGTTTAGAAGCTCGGCATCGGGAACGCCGTCCTCGGCAGCCTTTCGCAGCTCGTCGACCGCTTCGCGCAATTGGTCATTTGCCTTGCGCAAGCGCTGCAGGTCGTCATCCAGCCGCGACATGGCGGCGCCGTGGCTGGCGCGTTCGGCCCGCAGCATTTCCAGTTCGGCATTCAATTCGGGGATACGCTCGGAATCCTCCAACTGCCGCCGCAGCTCGGAGATCTCGGCCTTCAGCGCTGCACCTTCGTCCTGGTTCTCAAGCGCGGCCTTGGCTTCGGCCAGATCCGCACGCGCGGCCTCGACGGTGGCCAGTTTGGCATTGGACTCGCCCAGTTGGGCGCGCAAAGCGTCGATTTCCTGGTCATGCCGCTCTTTCAGAGACTTCAGGCGCTCTTCCAATTGCGCATTGGCCAACTTTTCCTCGTCCAGAGCGGCGCGCAATTGTCCATCTTCGCTGCTCGAGACCGGACCCGCCGATTGCAACGCCTCGATCCCGGTGCCAATCCGATCCATCGCGGCCATGATGCGTCGCTGTAAGTCTTCGATCTGACTCATTGCCCCTGTCACCTCTTTACCAAGGTTCGTTCTGTTTTTCCGATGGCCGAATCAATACGGCTCGTACCGATACTTAGTCTAACGGAATGTTCGCCAAAATACCCACTCTTTGCTTTCAAAGACTTGAGCAACACTCTTGAAGCGATGGCAATGCGCCGCGCCGGGTTCCGCTTGCACTTTGGGGGGTGGATGGTATTCAGCCCGCAATCTGCCGTAATCCAAAGGAACAACACCCGTGGACCTGACTGCGCTGCGCAATGCCAACCCTGAACACTGGGCGAAGGCTGCGGCCATTCGCACCCTGACCCTTGATGCTGTCGCCGCCGCCAATTCCGGCCATTCCGGAATGCCGATGGGCATGGCCGACGTCGCGACCGTGTTGTTTGAAAAACACCTGAAATTCGACGCCTCGGCCCCAAACTGGCCTGACCGCGACCGGTTCATCCTGTCGGCTGGCCATGGCTCGATGCTGATCTATTCCCTGCTCTACCTGACGGGCAACAGCGCAGTTACTCTGGACGAGATCAAGAACTTCCGCCAACTGGGCGCGAAAACCGCCGGCCACCCGGAAAACTTCCTGATTGACGGTGTCGAAACCACCACTGGTCCTCTTGGGCAAGGAATTGCCAATGCCGTCGGTTTTGCGATGGCCGAAGAAATCCAGCGGGCCCATTACGGCAAAAAGGTTGTCGACCACTACACCTATGTAATCGCCGGTGACGGCTGCCTGATGGAAGGTGTCAGCCAGGAGGCCATCACCCTGGCCGGTCGGCACGAGCTGAGCAAGCTGATCGTGTTCTGGGACAACAACAACATCACCATCGACGGCACCGTGGACATCGCCGACCGCACTGATCAGGTGCGCCGGTTCGCCGCTTCGGGCTGGCATGTGATCGAGATTGACGGCCATGACCCCAAGGCCATCGATGCGGCGATTGTGCAAGCAAAGGCGTCGAAGAAACCGACCATGATCGCCTGCGAAAGCCATATCGCGCTGGGTCATGCCGCGCAGGATACCTCGAAAGGTCACGGCGCTCTTACCGATGCCGAACAGCTGAAAGCCGCGAAAGAAGCCTATGGCTGGCCTTATGGCCCGTTCGAAATCCCCGCCGAGGTGAAATCGGCCTGGGAAGCGATCGGCGCGCGTGGCGCAATGGAACGGAAGGCATGGGAAGAGCGGTTTGCCCAACTGTCCGAGCGCAAGCAGGCCGAGTTCAACCGCGCTTATGCTTTCGAGGCGCCGAAAAAGCTGGCCGGCGCAATCCGTACCTTCAAAAAGCAGGTCTCCGAGGATCAACCCAAGCTGGCCACCCGCGCCTCGTCGGAAAAGGTGCTGAACGTCGTGAACCCGATCATGACCGAGACGGTCGGCGGTTCGGCGGACCTGACCGGGTCGAACAACACCAAATCAGCCGATATGGGCGTGTTCCTGCCGGAAAACCGCAAGGGCCGCTATATCCACTATGGCATCCGTGAACACGGCATGGCCGCGGCGATGAATGGCATGGCGCTGCATGGTGGCATCCGTCCCTATGGCGGCACCTTCATGGCCTTCACCGACTATGCGCGTCCGTCGATGCGCCTGGCCGCGCTGATGAAGATACCCAGCGTTTTCGTGATGACCCATGACTCGATCGGACTGGGCGAGGACGGCCCGACGCACCAGCCGGTAGAACACCTGGCGATCTCGCGCGCAACGCCGAACACCTATGTGTTCCGCCCCGCCGACACCGTCGAGACCGCCGAGGCCTGGGAACTGGCGCTGACCTTCAAGGACAGCCCCTCGGTTCTGTCGCTGACCCGCCAGGGCGTGCCGACCGTGCGCACCCAACACAAAACCAAGAACCTGACCGCCCAAGGCGCCTATGTTCTGGCCGAGGCCGAGGGCAAGCGTCGCGCGATCCTGATCGCCACGGGCTCCGAGGTGTCGCTGGCCATGGAGGCAAAAGCGATGCTCGAGGCCGAAGGGATCGGCACCCGGGTCGTTTCGATGCCCTGCATGGAGCTGTTCGCCGAGCAGGACGAAGCCTATCGCAAGAAGGTCCTGCCCGCCGGCCCCGTCCGCGTCGGCATCGAGGCCGCCGTCCGTGCCGGCGGCTGGGACCGCTGGCTGCTGGGCGAGCGCGGCCGCGAGGCCAAGGCCGGATTCATCGGCATGTCGAGCTTTGGCGCATCGGCCCCCGCGGGCGAACTGTACAAGCATTTCGGCATCACCGCCGAGGCGACGGTTGCCAAGGTCAAGGAATTGCTGGGCTGATCCAGCCGATCCGAGCAATCAAAGGGCGGTCATCGTGCCGCCCTTTTCTTTTGGGCCTCAATGGTCCGCTGTCTGCTCTGCCTTTTTGGGCCACAGCGGCGCGATGACCTTGGTCGCCAACGGGATCAGAACGAACCCCCAAGCCAGCCCGAACACGCCGTCCATAGCAGCCTTGCTGATCCACTCCACTGCGCCGGCCCATTGATCTGACACGGCATGACCGGCCGCATAGGCCCAATCGTGGATGTGGTGGCCGAGCCAGCCAAAGCCCAGCACCTCGAGCCCATGGATCATAATCGAGCCACCTACCCACAACATCGCCGCCGTACCCACGACCGACAGCGTCTTCATGACCTTTGGCATCGCCTTGACCAGCCCGCGACCCAGCCCGCGGCCGATCGGTGTCGGCGCGTTCTTGGCCAGATAAAGCCCGACATCGTCCATTTTTACGATCAACGCCACCGAGCCATAGACGGCCACCGTGACACCGATCCCCACAACCGCCAGAGTCGCGGCCTGCATCCAGACATTCGGGGCCTCAATGGCAGAAAGAGCGATGGTCATGATTTCGGCCGACAGGATGAAGTCGGTCTTGATCGCGCCCTTGATCTTCTGTTCCTCCAGATGACCCGGATCACGCACGTTCATATCTTCTTCGATCACGTGGCTTCCATGCGGGAACAGCACGTGAAAAATCTTCTCGGCGCCCTCGAAGCACAGGTATGAGCCACCGACCATCAGCAAGGGCGTTATCAGCCACGGCGCGAAGTTCGCCAGCAACAGCGCCACAGGCAGCAGCAGAATGACCTTGTTGAACATCGACCCGCGCGCGATGCGCCAGATGATCGGCAACTCACGCGCAGGGGCAAAGCCCTGGACATATTTTGGCGTAACGGCCGCGTCATCGATGATCACGCCCGCGGTCTTGGCCCCAGCCTTGCCGGCGGCCGCCGCCACATCGTCGACCGAGGCCGCCGCCACTTTGGCGATTCCCGCCACATCGTCCAACAGGGCCAGCAAACCGCTCATGCCGCATCCTTTCCGTTCATCCGTCGCCCTTTGGACCCTAACCGATCCGACAGCTAGCGCAAGCGTTAGCGCAACCACACCAAGTTTGCGCTAACACATTGCAAATATGGTATTTTCTATCTTTTTTGATGGGCCGATCATCGCTATATCGCCCGGAACACAAGCGGATTTGGAGACGTCAAATGACCATCAAGGTCGGCATCAATGGTTTTGGCCGCATCGGCCGCTGTACCCTGTCGCACATCGCCGCGTCAGGCCGCAACGATATCGAAGTGATCAAGGTCAACGCCACCGGGCCGCTTGAAACCTCGGCGCATCTGCTGAAATACGACAGCATCCACGGCCGCTTTCCGCGCGATGTCTCGATCAGCGGCAACACGATGGACCTGGGTCGCGGGCCTATGCAGATGTTCTCGACCTACGACATGAACGAGCTGGACTGGGAAGGCTGTGACGTTGTTTTGGAATGCACCGGCAAGTTCAACGACGGGCTGAAGGCCAATACGCACCTTGAACGTGGCGCACAGAAGGTTCTTCTGTCGGCTCCAGGCAAGAATGTGGACAAGACGATCGTGTTCGGCGTCAACCACAACAGCCTGACCGCCAACGATAGGATGGTGTCGAATGGCTCGTGCACCACGAACTGCCTTGCCCCGCTTGCCAAGGTTCTGGACGAAGGCATCGGCATCGAAAACGGCATCATGACCACGATCCACGCCTATACCGGCGACCAGCCCACGCTGGACCGCCGCCACAGCGACCTGTACCGCGCCCGCGCCGCCGCCATGTCGATGATCCCCACCAGCACCGGTGCTGCCAAGGCGCTGGGCGAGGTTCTGCCGAACCTCAAGGGGCGTCTGGACGGCTCGGCCATTCGCGTGCCCACGCCGAACGTGTCGGCCGTCGACCTGACCTTCCGCGCCGCGCGCGAGGTGACCGTCGATGAGGTCAACGCCATCGTCGCCGAGGCCGCCAAGGGGCCGATGCAGCGCGTCCTGGGCTATGAACCCGCCCCCCTGGTGTCGACCGACTTCAACCACACCGAGGAAAGCTCGATCTTCGCGCCCGAACAGACCCGCGTCGTGGACGGCCGCATGGTCCGCGTGCTGGCGTGGTACGACAACGAATGGGGCTTCTCGGTACGCATGGCCGATGTGGCCGTCGCCATGGGGCGGCTTAACTGATCTCATCAAGACCGCTTGAACCGCTTCGCCCGCTCAGGTTATCTGGGCGGGCTTTTTTGTTCGGAGCAGCAATGACAAACCAAATCGCGATCTGGCTGGGAGTCCTCATCCTTGGCGGTCTGATGCTGGATTTCGCGCTGTTTGGAACCGAGCACCTCCTGTTCCTCGGCAAGAAGTTCTACGACTTTCTCGACTGGGTCGCGTTCTGGCGCTGACAGAGGTTTTGCTTGACATTTTCGCCTGACTGCCTTTGTTAGCGCTAACTGATTTCAATCGCGGCTTAGCGGCCATTCAGACGGAGCGCGACATGACACTCAAACTTGCAATCAACGGATTTGGACGGATCGGGCGCGGTGTCCTGCGCGGACTGATGGAAAGCGGTCGTACGGATGTGCAGATCGTCGCGATCAACGACCTCGCCAAGCCTGAAATGAATGCGCATCTGTTTGAGTTCGACAGCGTGCATGGCCGCTACACCAAGCCGGTCACCCTGACCGAGGCCGGGCTGGACGTAGGCGCCGGCCCGATCCGGTTGACCAGCGAGCGCGACCCCGAGGCGCTTGATTGGTCGGACGTCGACGTGGTTCTGGAATGCACCGGCGTGTTCCGCACGCGCGAAGCTGCATCTCGCCATTTCAAGAACGGCGCGAAAAAGGTTCTGATCTCGGCGCCGGCGCGCGGGGATGGCGAGGTTAAAACCGTGGTGTTCGGCGTGAACGACCACGAGCTGACCGCCGCCGACACCGTGGTTTCCAACGCATCCTGCACCACCAACTGCCTGTCGCCGGTCGCTGCCGCGCTGGATGCTGGCCTGGGTATCGTGCACGGCAACATGACCACGGTGCACGCCTATACCGCCAGCCAGCCGGTGCATGACGCCGCCGGCAAGGACCCGTACCTGTCGCGCGCGGCTGCCCTGTCAATGATCCCGACCACCACTGGCGCCGCCTCGGCTGTGGGGCTGGTTCTGCCGCAACTGCAGGGCAAGCTGACCGGTCAAGCGATCCGGGTTCCCACCCCCAACGTCTCGGTCGTCGATCTCGTGGTCGAGGTATCGCGCCCCACCACCGAAGACGAGGTCAACGCCCTGTTCACCGAGGCAGCGGCCAAGATCCCGACCGTTCTGGCCGCGGAAACCCGCCCGTTGATCTCGATCGATTTCAACCACGATTCCCACAGCTCGACCGTGTCGCTGGCCGAAACCAAAGTGACCGACGGCACGCTGGTTCGCGTTCTGGCCTGGTACGACAATGAGTGGGGTTTCTCGAACCGGATGCTGGACACCGCTGCCGCGATGGGCGCGCTAGCCTAACCGCTCTTTCAGCGCGATATTGACCTGGGGCGTGACGAATTTCGACACGTCCCCACCCAGCCGGGCGATTTCCTTGACCAGCTTCGAGGCGATCGCCTGGTGTCGAGCTTCGGCCATCAGGAACACGGTCTCGATAGAATCGTCGAGCGCCCGGTTCATCCCAACCATCTGAAATTCATATTCGAAATCGGCAACAGCACGCAGGCCGCGTACGATGATCTGCGCCCCTACGTCCCGGGCGCAGTCTATCAGCAGGTTTTCGAACGGATGCGCAACAATTTCAGTGCCGGTCTGTTCGGTCAGGTAGGCGCATTCCGCCTCAATCATGGCCACCCGCTCTTCGAGCGAGAACAACGGACCCTTGTCGCGGTTGATCGCGACGCCAATCACCAGCTTGTCGACCAGCATGGCTGCCCGGCGGATGATATCGATATGACCCATGGTGATGGGGTCAAAGGTTCCCGGATATAATCCAACCCGCATCGCGCCCTCCTGAGCAAGAAAATTTCTGCGCAAGCAAACACAAGTTTTCCGCAGCTGCAAGAGGCCGCAATGTCGTCAGATGGGGCTAGTGCCCCATGATCATGCCCTGCAGGGCATCTTTTTCCATGGCCAGTTCGGACAATTGCGCTTTTACGACGTCGCCCAGAGTGACGATCCCAATCAGTTTGCCATCTTCGACAATCGGCATGTGGCGGAACCGACCTTCGGTCATGCGAGCAAGAACGTCCTGCACCTTGTCCTGTTGGGTGGCGGTCACCAGTTTCTTGGTCATGTAGGCGCTTACCGGCTGTGTCAGGCACCCGCTGCCACTGGCGGCCAATTCCCGCACGATATCGCGTTCCGAGAGGATGCCGGCTGCGGTTTCGCCCTCGTCCTCCGATACGATCACAGTACCAATGCGCTTATCGGCCAGAATCTTTGCCGCGTCGGACACGGTCATCGAAGGCGCCACCGTCACAACCCCGTCCGTCGACTTGGACTTCAGAATGGCCTGTACAAGCATGGGCAATACCTCCGAAATAATTTTCCCGTTTTCCAAAGCGTTGCCCGATTAGATCAGCCTGTCAAGCTTGGGCTTCGGCTTCCAGCCGCGCAACTTCGTCGCGAATTCCCCGGCTGAGCGCATCTGCAAATCGGTTCAACCGTTCGTTGCGTTGATCACCCTGATGGCGAACCAGGTGAAAGCTGCGCGTCAGACTGACTTGATCCGTCAGAATTTTTTTCAGCTGAGGATGGAATGGCAACGTGAAGTCATGCGCGATACACACCCCGGTACCCAGCGAGGCTTGCCGCAGTTGCACCGAGACCGAGTTCGATGCAAGTGGGACACGATCAATACCCAGATCGTTGAGGTAATCGAGCTCGCGGTCGAAGATCATGTCCGGGATATAACCGATCATGCGGTGACCCTTCAGGTCACCGACCGAGCGAATGGGACCATGCCGCGAAAGATAGTCGGCGCTTGCCACCAGATGCAGCTTGTAGTCGCTGATCCTTTGCACCAGCAGCTTGCCGGCCGTCGGGGCGCTGACGGTTATGGCCATATCCGCCTCGCGGCGCGACAGGTTGATGATCCGCGGCAAGGCCAGGATCTGTATGTCCAGGTCGGGATTCGAGTCGCTGATTTTGGCGCAGACTTGCGGCAGCAGATAGTTGGCGCTTCCGTCCGGAGCACCAATCCGGATTTGACCGCTCAGCGACTTGGTCGCGCCTTCCATCGCGCCAGCCGCTGCGCGCATCGCCTCTTCAGCGCCTTGAGCGTGCTCGAACAGTCGCTCTCCGGCCGAGGTCAGTACGTAGCCCTGCGGTGACTTCGTGAAAAGCGGCGCTTTCAGTGCCAATTCCAACCGGGAAACCCGCCGCCCAACTGTCGCCGGGTCGATCTTGAGCAACCGCCCGGCCGAAGACAGGCTTTCCTCGCGCGCAACCGCCAGGAATACGCGCATGTCATCCCAGTTCGGATCCATCTTTATCCCTGCATTTTTGCAAAACTCTTTTGGGATATTGCCTCTGTTCATGAGATTTATGCAAGCCTATGCTGCGCGCAAATTCAGCGGAGGAGTTTGCGATGCAAGACCTGACCCATTTCATCAACGGCGAATACACACCCGGCACATCCGGTCGATTTGACGACGTCTACAACCCCGCCACGGGCGAGGTTCAGTACAAATGCCCGATGGCCAGCACCGCCGAGACCACGGCAGCTATCGAACACGCCGCTGCAGCCCAGCCCGCATGGGGCGCGACCAACCCGCAAAAGCGCGCCCGCGTGATGATGCAGATGGTCCACCTGATGCATCGCGACATGGACAAGCTGGCCGAGGCGCTGAGCCGCGAGCATGGCAAGACCCTGCCCGACGCCAAAGGCGACCTGCAGCGCGGGCTCGAGGTGATCGAATACTGCATCGGCGCCCCGCAGATGCTGAAGGGTGAATTCACCGACAGCGCCGGCCCCGGCATTGACATGTATTCCATGCGTCAGCCGCTGGGTGTTGTCGCCGCCATTATGCCGTTCAACTTCCCGGCCATGATGCCTTTGTGGCATGTCGGCCCTGCACTGGCCTGCGGCAACGCGGTGGTGCTGAAGCCCTCGGAACGTGACCCCTCGGTACCGCTGATGCTGGCCGAACTGTTCGTCGAAGCCGGTCTGCCCAAAGGTGTGTTCCAAGTCGTCAACGGCGACAGGGAAGCCGTGGATACACTGCTGGACAGCGAGATCATTCAGGGTGTGTCCTTCGTCGGCTCGACCCCCATCGCGCAGTACATCTATTCGCGCGCCACGGCGAACGGCAAACGCGCCCAGTGTTTTGGCGGGGCTAAGAACCACATGATCGTCATGCCCGACGCCGACCTGGATCAGGCCGCCGACGCGCTGGTGGGCGCCGGTTTCGGCGCTGCCGGCGAACGCTGCATGGCCGTTTCGGTGGCCGTTCCGGTGGGCGAGGAAACCGCTGACGCGCTGATCGAGAAGTTGGTGCCGCGCATCGAAAAGCTGAAGGTCGGCCCCTATACCGCGGGCGACGACGTCGATATGGGGCCGGTCGTGACCGCCGCCGCCAAAGAACGCATCCTGGGCCTGATCAATTCGGGCGTGGAACAGGGCGCGAAACTGGTCGTCGACAACCGCGACTTCAAGCTGCAGGGCTATGAAGACGGTTTCTTTGTCGGCCCCCACCTGTTCGACCATGTCACCCCTGACATGGACATCTACAAGCAGGAGATCTTCGGCCCCGTTCTGTCCACCGTCCGCGCCGGATCCTACGAAGAGGCGCTGAAGCTGGCGATGGACCATGAATACGGCAACGGCACCGCGATCTTCACCCGCGACGGCGACACCGCCCGTGATTTCGCCAGCCGGGTCAATATCGGCATGGTTGGCATCAACGTCCCGATCCCGGTGCCGCTGGCCTACCACACCTTCGGCGGCTGGAAGAAATCCATGTTCGGAGACCTGAACCAGCACGGCCCAGACAGCTTCAAGTTCTACACCCGCACCAAGACCGTGACGTCGCGCTGGCCGTCGGGCATCAAAGAAGGTGGCGAGTTCAACTTCAAAGCGATGGATTAACAGACTGAATTTAAGAACAAAGGTCGCCCTAAATTGGGGCGGCCTTTTTGTCCGCAGGCAAACCCAATCCGCCAACCGCCGCCTTGTACCGCTTCTGCTTGGCAAAAAACTGCGCAAGTCTGGACGCGTTCACGAGAATTTCAGCACCGACCTCTGGCTTCACCTCTCTGCTCGGCATAAATTGGCCGGAAATTCGAGCAGTCAGTCGCCAGGAGGCCATCGTGACAACCAGAATTTCCCGCCGCTCGGCCCTTTTGGGTGTAGCATCCGTATTGGCGTCGCCGACCTTTTTGCGGGCGCAGAGCCAGGACGCCTTCCCTCAGAGCGAAGAGGCGATCAGTACTCAGCTTCCCGTTCGCCGCAACGTATCGTCCTTTTCCAAGCAGGACTGGCAGGATCACTTCGATGAACTGGGCGTGGGCTGCTTGCTGGCAGATGTAACCAGCCGGGCGGTGCATTATTGGGGTCCTGACGGTACCTACAAACTGTACCCCAGCTCGGTTCCCATGAGCGAAGAGCTGACCAAACGTGGCTACACCGAAGTCGTGCGCAAAGCGGAAAATCCCAGCTGGACGCCGACCGCATCGATGCGCGAGCGCGATCCCAACCTGCCGGTCCGCATGGAAGGTGGAGATCCGGGCAACCCACTTGGCACCCGCGCCATGTACCTGTCCTGGCCGGCTTACCTGGTGCATGGCACACATGACACCCGCAAGATCGGACGCCAAAGTTCATCCGGGTGCATCGGGTTGTACAACCAGCATGTCGAGGAACTGTATCCTCTGGTCCAGATCGGAACAAAAGTCAGACTGCTTTGAAACGACAAAGCCCCGGCCGATCGACCGGGGCTTTGATTTTGTGGCGAGTGGCTTGATTACTCGGGGATCAGAACCGTGTCGACGACGTGGATGACACCGTTGCTTGCCTCGATGTCGGCCTGAACAACATTCGCTCCGTCGACCTTGACACCATTCTTGGCATTGACGCTCAGACGTTCGCCCTGAACTGTCAGGACCTTCGCGCGCTTACCAGCAATGTCACCCGACATCACTTTTGCCGGCACAACGTGATAGGTCAGGATGGCGACCAATTGATCTTTGTTTTCAGGCATCAGCAGCGTCTCGACAGTGCCCTCGGGCAGAGCGGCGAACGCTTCATCGGTGGGCGCGAACACCGTGTAGGGGCCTTTGCCCTTCAGCGTGTCCACCAGACCGGCGGCCTGAACAGCGGCAACCAGCGTGTTGAACGACCCGGCCGAAACTGCGGTGTCCACGATGTCTGCGGCTTGGGCTTTCATCGGCAGTGCGAGTGCGACGGCGGCTGCGGCACCCATGAATGTACGACGGAACATGTTTAGTCTCCTCTCCAGCGTGATATGGAAAGGGGTACGCGCGCTTTCAAAAAGCGGATCACGAAAAAATCTGCTTTACCGCTTCTGAACCCAAATACTCTGCGCGCGGCCTTCAGTCAGAAAAGGCAACGCTTCGACAGCATCGGGGCGCGCCTGCTGAAGGTAAAAACCGGGCCAAAGCATTGAAAAAGAACCAGATTGCAGCAAAGCGTGCAGCATGTACTGCTCGCCCCAACCCGGGCAGTCGTAGAAGAACCGTTTGGGGTATTCATAGGGCAAAAAAACATCGTGGACATGGATCACGACGCCCGGTTTCAGGTTCGGAATGATGCGGCAGAACAGATGCGCTACGTCATTGCTCATGCGCACGACATGGCTCGAGTCGATGAACAGAACGTCTCCGGCCTCGAGCTGATCGAACACGGATGCGTCGACCTCTTCAAGTCGTTTTTGTTCGAATTGATCAACAACATGCGCGATGTCTGCGCGCGGATACGGGTCGATCGCCGTGATCCGCGTTTCCAAGCCGCCGTCTAGAACGGCTTGCCGGGTCACTCGGGTGGAGTTTCCACATCCGACCTCGACGACGCGTTTCGGCTTGAACCGCCGGATCATCAAGTACAGAGCGTCGGCGTCCGGACTGTCGTAGTACCCGTTGCCGATCCGGTAGCCGGTCTGGTTCCGCTCAGGATCTTTCAAGGCAGCCAGTGCTTCGGCATGGACCGTATATTCTGAGACCAGTTCGGCAATATCGAACCCTTCCATCCCGGGTGACAGGGCATAGGCCGGTCGGGTCAGGCCGCCAACCCGCTCGAATGCTTCAAGCCGTGCCCGCTCATCCCGCTCGGGTGCCTTGTCGATCAACCGTGTGCCGAACCTGTCCAAGAATGCATTGAGCTTCGGGAATTTCCTGGGTTTCACGTCACACGGCTCCGATTATCTGTCTGGCTTCTGGGGTGCTTACCGTCGGCACACGGGTCAGCGCAAGGTCGATGGCGCCAAAGCCTTGGCAAAAGAGCGGATTCCGTATTCACTGATCCCAAAAGGGAACGGGAGGCCCGCACATGCAGCAGGATTTCACGATCGGCATCGAAGAGGAATACCTGCTTGTCGATCGCGACAGCTTGCAGCTGGCTCAGGCGCCCGAGGCATTGATGCAGGCCTGCCAGGCGGATTTTGAAGGTCAGGTCAGCCCGGAATTCCTGCAATGCCAGATCGAGGTTGGAACCCGCCCGCATACGACGGTCAAATCCGCACGAGAGGACCTCAGGCGGCTGCGGTCCGGTGTCGCCAAGCGCGCCGCCGAGCACAACATGGCACCGATCGCCGTGTCCTGCCACCCGTTTGCAGATTGGAAAGACCAGCATCATACGCGCAAGGAACGCTATGACAACCTGCAACATGCCCTCGGCGGCGTGGCCCGCCGGATGCTGATCTGCGGCATGCACGTGCATGTGGGCGTCGAGGATGAGGCGCTGCGAGCTGACCTGATGCCACAGCTCAGCTATTTCCTGCCGCATCTGCTGGCGCTTTCAACCTCCTCACCATTCTGGAACGGACAGGATACCGGGCTGTCCTCGTATCGCTTGACGGTGTTCGACAACCTGCCCCGCACCGGCCTGCCCCCCATTTTTGGCAGTTGGTCCGAATACGAGCGCACCACCGGTGTCCTGGTCGAATTGGGTGTAATCGAGGATACCTCGAAAATCTGGTGGGACCTCCGACCGTCGCACAGCTATCCGACTCTCGAGACGCGGATCATGGATGTGCAGCCTCGCATGGAACACGCGCTGTCGCTGGCGGCCATGGTACAGGCATTGACCCGAATGCTCTGCCGTCTGAAAGACCGCAACCTGCGCTGGCGGCAATATGATCGGTTCCTGATCGGCGAAAACCGTTGGCGAGCGCAGCGCTACGGTGTGGGTGAAGGGCTTATCGACTTCGGAGACCGCTCGATCAAGCCGATGCCCGACCTGATGGGGGAGTTGATGGGCATGTTGGCCGAAGATGCCGAAGCATTGGGCACCATGGCCGAGTTGGCCCGTTTGCGTCAGATCGCCGAGAGCGGCACCTCAGCCACGCGACAGCGTCGCGTTCACGCCGAAGCGCTGGCCAATGGCGACGATCCGGGCCAGGCGGTGGTCCGGCACCTGATTGACGAATTCCACGCTGATCTCTGACTCTCACACCGCATTGAGGATCTGTCTGATCCGGTCGGCCACGGGCTCGTACAGGCTGCGGGCTTTCCAATACCCATTGTGCGAAAACGGATTCCATCCGGTGAAGATGTTACCGACCCGGATTGCCTGGTCGGTGATCTCACCCGTTCCGACAAGCTGCCCATAGCTGGGCGCGATCGGTCCAAGGGGGAAGCCAAGAACGTCGTGCTTGTCATAATAGTTCTGCCACCAGTTATGGAATTGCAGGGTCAATGGCAATTCCTGGTTGGGGCGTTGGATCGGCGTGATGTCCTGTTCGGGATAGGCGAACAGAAAGATCGGGATGTTGCAGCCAAACGTGACCAGCCCGGCCACTGTCTGCATGTCTTCCACCGGAACACCGTGCTGCGGCAATCCACCGTGGCGCAGATGGCGCTGAAGGTCATAGATGTAGTTCGACATGATATGCCCACCCAGGGAATGGGCGACGATCAGGATGGGGGCACGCTCGCCGATCTGAAACCGGACGATGCGTATCACTTGCGCAACTCGTTCATGGATCGCGGCATAGGTCTTGTCGCTGCCGTCGGGAGTCGGGCGATAGGATGCCGCGTCGGACAGGTTGCACACTACGAAACGGCGCGTGCGGTCATAGCCAGTATAGGGGCTTATGCTGTTCAGATAGGCCATCTGCCGCCCCTGCAGGATCTGCGCCCAGATCACCTCGTGCCAGGCAACCTTGCTCATGTCCTGCCCCAACTGCCGCCCCACCCGGTCGTGCAAGTCGCTCGAAAACGTCGGCACCGAGGACGGCTGGTTCGGCCCGACCGACTGGCTGCCCATTCCGTGTATCGCAACCACGGCCATCTTGTAATTCGACATCCACAACTCCGATCAATCAATAAAACGAATGGCTCAGCATAACCGCCTTTTGGCAATCACCCAAATCCGGCGCACGTGCATCACGGGGTTTGCTCAGCGTGAAAAATTTCTGTAAGGATTGCGCAATAAATAAACAGTCGTTCAATTCACGTCGCCACAAGGGGGAGACCGGCCATGGATTTCGCGCTGACCGAGGAACAGACGGCCATTTTCGATATGGCCTACGCGTTCGGGCAAGAACAGATCGCACCTTTCGCCCGCCAGTGGGAGGCCGAGGGCACCATACCCAAGGATCTGTGGCCCAAAGTCGGCGAACTGGGCTTTGGCGGGCTCTATGTGTCCGAGGAAAGCGGCGGTTCGGGCCTGACCCGTCTGGACGCCACGCTGGTGTTCGAGGCGCTGTCGATGGCCTGCCCCTCGGTCGCGGCCTTTCTGTCGATCCACAACATGTGCGCCAAGATGCTGGACAGCTTTGCAAGCGATGAATTGAAATCGCGCATCATGCCCGACGTTCTCAGCCTGAACACGGTGCTCAGCTATTGTCTGACCGAACCGGGCTCGGGCTCGGACGCGGCCGCGCTCAAGACGCGGGCCGAGCGCACCAACGAGGGCTATACGCTGAACGGCACCAAGGCCTTCATCTCGGGCGGCGGCTATTCCGATGCCTATGTCTGCATGGTGCGCACAGGCGGCGACGGGCCCAAGGGGATCTCGACCGTCTATGTCGAGGATGGCACACCGGGCCTCAGCTTCGGCGCACTGGAACAGAAGATGGGCTGGAAAAGCCAGCCCACCGCGCAGGTCCAGTTCGACGACTGCAAGATTCCGGCCGAAAACCTTGTCGGGACCGAGGGCGACGGGTTCAAATACGCGATGATGGGCTTGGACGGTGGGCGCCTGAACATCGCCTCATGCTCGCTGGGCGCGGCGCAGGCGGGGCTGGATATGACGCTGCAATACATGTCCGAACGCAAGGCCTTCGGCCAGACAATCGATCAGTTCCAGGCCCTGCAATTCCGGCTGGCCGACATGGAGATCGAACTGCAGGCCGCCCGCACTTTCCTGCGTCAGGCCGCATGGAAGCTGGATCAGGGCGCGCCCGACGCCACCAAATTCTGCGCGATGGCCAAGAAATTCGTGACCGAGACCGGATCGAAAGTGGTCGATCAGTGCCTGCAGTTGCATGGCGGCTACGGCTATCTGGCCGACTACGGCATCGAAAAGCTTGTGCGCGATCTGCGGGTGCATCAAATTCTGGAAGGCACGAACGAGATCATGCGCGTGATCGTCGCCCGCCAACTGCTCGCCCATCGCTGAGGTTTCCATGTCCGATATCGACATCCGCACCACGGGCCGCGCCGGCCGGATCACCCTGACCCGGCCCAAGGCCCTGAATGCGCTGAGCTATGAGATGTGCATGGCCATCGACACCGCCCTGCGCAATTGGCGCGAGGATGACGAGGTCGATCTGGTCATCCTTGATGCCGAGGGCGAAAAGGCCTTTTGCGCGGGCGGAGACATCGCCGAGTTGTACACAACGGGCACCAAGGGCGACTATGCCTATGGGCAGAAGTTCTGGCGGGATGAATACCGCCTGAACGCGATGATCTTCGAGTATCCCAAGCCGGTGGTCAGCTTCCTGCAGGGCTTTACGATGGGCGGCGGCGTAGGCATCGGCTGCCATGGGACACACCGGATCGTCGGCGAAAGCTCGAAGATCGCGATGCCCGAATGCTCGATCGGGCTGGTGCCGGATGTGGGTGGGTCGCTGCTGCTGGCGCTGGCGCCGGGGCGGCTGGGCGAATATCTGGGCGTCACCGGCGCGCGCATGGGTCCGGGCGACGCGATCTATGCCGGGTTCGCAGACCACTTCATCCCGCAGAAGCAATGGCCCGACATGATCGAGATGCTCGAGGCCTCGGGCCAGGCCGACCTGCTGGCCGAACACGCCGCCCCTGCCCCGGACCGCACCTTGCCGCAGGACGACATCGACCGTTTCTTCGGTGGTGAAACCCTGGGCGACGTACTGACCGACCTGCGCAATGGCGACACCGAATTCACGCGCGGCGCGCTCGAGGCGATGGGCCGCAATTCGCCGCTGTCCATGGCCTGCTCGATTGAGATGCTGCACCGCCTGCGCGGCCCCGCCCTGACCATGCGCAAGGCGCTGGAGCTGGAATACCGCTTTACCTTCCGGTCGATGGAGCATGGCGACTTTCTCGAAGGTATCCGGGCGCAGATCATCGACAAGGACCGCAACCCGGAATGGCAGTTTGCGGACATGAACGTACCGGCCGCGGCGGTATCACGGATGCTGATGCCGCTGGGCGCGGACACGCTGACATTCGAGGAGGAGTGAAACATGAAGATCGGATTCATTGGCCTGGGCAACATGGGCGCGCCGATGGCGGCCAATCTGGCCAAGGCCGGTCACGACGTGACCGGATTCGACACCGCGGGCGTGTCGGTCGAGGGCGTGACCAAGGCTGAAACGGCCATTGATGCTGTCCGCGGGGCCGAGGCGGTCATCACCATGCTGCCCAATGGCGACATCCTGCGCGCGGTGGCCGATCAGATCATTCCGCACATGGAGAAAGGCGCGGTGTTCATCGACTGCTCGACCGTCGATGTGGACAGCGCCCGCGCCGTGGCGAACCAGGCCGAACAGGCCGGGCTTCTGGCCGTGGACGCGCCCGTTTCGGGCGGAATCGGTGGCGCGGCCGCAGGCACGCTGACCTTCATGGCCGGTGGCTCGGACGCGGCCTTTGCCAAGGCGGCCCCGCTGTTCGAGATCATGGGCCAGAAGGCGGTGCATTGCGGCGCGGCGGGCGCCGGTCAGGCCGCCAAGATCTGCAACAACATGATCTTGGGCGTCACCATGATCGCCACTTGCGAGGCCTTTGCCTTGGCCGACAAGCTGGGCCTGGACCGGCAGAAGATGTTCGACGTGGTCAGCACTTCGTCTGGCTACAGCTGGAGCATGAATGCCTATTGCCCCGCCCCCGGTGTCGGGCCGCAGTCACCTGCCGACAACGGCTACAAGCCCGGTTTCGCTGCCGAGCTGATGCTCAAGGATCTGCGGCTCAGCCAGCAGGCCGCCGAAAGCGCCGATGCGGACACGCCGATGGGCCAGATCGCCACTGCACTGTACGAACAGTTCGTCGAATCCGAAGACGGCAAGGGCATGGATTTCTCGGCCATGCTGCCCCGGTTCGAAAAGCGCGGCCGCAGCTGAGCTTGGGCGGCATTTCGCCGCCCAGGGCTTGCACTTCTGGCGGGCATTCCAAAATACTGGGAAAAGCGGCATGACGGCGCGACGAACCGAGGGGAACCGCCCATGAAGACACTGTTGAATATTGCACTGCTTGCCGGCCTGTCACTGACCCCGGTTTCGACGCTGGCTGACAACGGCAAAGGCAAGGGAAAGAACAAGGACACGTTCTCGGTCGAGCGCGTGGCCCCGCAGAAAGGCGCAAAATCCGTTGCCAACTGCCCGCCCGGGTTGGCCAAGAAGGCCGTGCCCTGCGTCCCGCCCGGCCAGGTCAAGAACTGGTACAAGGTCGGCGACCGGATTGATCGCGACTATGTCTGGATCGACGATCCGTACCGCTATGGTCTGAAACGCGGCGGCAACTACGTTCGCGCGGGCGACTACGTTTACAGCATTGACCCCGATACGCGCAAAGTGCTGAACCTGATCGGCGCGGTGGCCGATATTCTGTACTGACGCGCAGGCAGCCTACTCGGCCGCCACGCGTTCGGGGTTCAGCATCGGCTTGAGGTATCGCCCGGTGTGGCTGCGCTCACATTCGGCGACCTCTTCCGGGGTGCCCACGGCCACGATCTCGCCGCCGCCATCGCCACCCTCGGGGCCGATGTCGATGATCCAGTCGGCGGTTTTCACCACGTCCAGATTGTGCTCGATCACGACGACAGTATTGCCCTGATCGACCAGTTCATGCAGCACTTCCAACAGCTTGCGCACGTCTTCAAAATGCAGGCCGGTTGTGGGTTCGTCCAGAATGTACAAGGTCCGGCCCGTCGAACGTTTTGCCAGCTCTTTCGACAGCTTGACCCGCTGCGCCTCGCCGCCCGACAGAGTCGTAGCCTGCTGGCCGACCTTGATGTAGCCTAGCCCGACCCGAGCCAGCGCATCCATCTTGTCGCGGATCGAAGGTACGGCCTTGAAGAACTCCTGCGCGTCCTCAACCGTCATGTCCAGAACGTCGGCGATGGACTTTCCCTTGAACTTGATCTCGAGCGTCTCGCGGTTGTAGCGCGCACCCTTGCAGGTCTCGCAAGTAACATAGACGTCGGGCAAGAAATGCATCTCAATCTTGATGACCCCGTCGCCCTGGCAGGCCTCGCAGCGCCCGCCCTTGACGTTGAAGCTGAACCGCCCGGGCTTGTAGCCCCGCGCCTTCGCTTCGGGCAGCCCTGCGAACCAGTCGCGGATCGGGGTGAAGGCGCCGGTATAGGTGGCCGGGTTCGACCGTGGCGTGCGCCCGATGGGCCGCTGGTCGATGTCGATCACCTTGTCCAGATGTTCGAGCCCTTTGATCGTTTCGCAGGGCGCAGGCGTCTGACGCGCGCCGTTCAGACGCATCGAGGCGGTCTTGAACAGCGTCTCGATCGTCAAGGTCGACTTGCCGCCGCCGGACACTCCGGTCACGCAGACGAACTTGCCCAGCGGAAACTCGGCCGTCACGTCTTTGAGGTTGTTGCCCGAAGCCTTTGCAACCGTTACCTTTTTCTTGTTCCCCTTGCGCCGCTCTGCGGGCACCGGAATTTCCCGCGCCCCCGACAGATACTGCCCCGTGATCGAGGCCGCATCGGCCGCGATCTGCTCGGGTGTGCCGTGACTGACCACCTGCCCGCCATGCACGCCGGCACCGGGGCCGATGTCGAACACATAGTCGGCCTCGCGGATGGCTTCCTCGTCGTGTTCGACGACGATCATGGTATTGCCCTGATCGCGCAGGTTCTTCAACGTACCCAAAAGGCGGTCATTGTCGCGCTGATGCAGCCCGATCGAGGGTTCGTCCAGCACGTAAAGCACCCCGGTCAGGCCCGAGCCGATCTGGCTGGCCAGCCGGATGCGTTGGCTTTCGCCACCTGACAGGGTGCCACTTGAACGAGATAGCGTAAGGTACTCCAAACCTACGTTATTCAGAAATCCCAGCCGCTCGCGGATCTCTTTGAGAATCGCGCGGGCGATCTCGTTCTTCTGGGCGCTCAGGTGGTTCGGCGCGTCCTCTACCCAGGCCAGAGCCTCTTTGATCGACATCTCGACCACCTGGCCAACATGCAGCCCTGCGATCTTGACGGCCAACGCCTCGGGTCGCAGTCGATAACCCTCGCAGGTGTGGCAGGGACGGTTGTTCTGATACCGCTCGAATTCCTCGCGGATCCACGCGCTGTCGGTTTCGCGATAGCGGCGCTCCATGTTCGGGATCACGCCTTCAAAGCTGCGGGTCACCTGATAGACCCGTCCGCCTTCGTCATAGCGGAACTGGATTTCATCATCGCCCGAGCCATGCAGAAACACCTGCTGCACATGCGCCGGAAGGTCCTTCCACGGCGTGTTCTTGTCGAACTCATAGTGGCGCGCGATCGCCTCGATCGTCTGCAGGAAATAGGGCGACTTACCCTTGCGCCACGGGGCCAGCGCACCGTCATACAGTTTCAGCGTTTGATCGGGCACCACAAGCCGTTCGTCGAAAAACAGCTCGACCCCCAGCCCGTCGCAATCCGGGCAAGCCCCAAAAGGCGCGTTGAACGAAAACAGGCGCGGTTCGATCTCGGGGATGGTGAACCCACTGACCGGACAGGCAAAGTTCTCGGAGAACGTGATGCGCTCGGGCTCGCCCTCGCGCGGGGCGGTCTCCAGTATCGCGATGCCATCGGCCAGGTCCAGCGCGGTGCGCAGGCTGTCGGCCAGGCGGGTCTCCATCCCCTCGCGCACGACGATCCTGTCAACGACCACGTCGATGTCATGGCGGAACTTCTTGTCCAGCGTCGGCGGCTCGTCCAGTTCGTAGAACTGGCCATCGACCTTGACGCGCTGGAACCCCTGCTTGCGCAGTTCCAGAAACTCTTTCTTGTATTCACCCTTGCGGTCACGAACGATGGGCGCCAGCAGATAGCCTCGGGTGCCCTCCTCCATCGCAATGATCCGGTCGACCATGTCCTGCACCTGCTGGGCTTCGATCGGCAAACCGGTGGCAGGGCTGTAGGGCGTGCCTGCGCGCGCGAACAGCAGGCGCAGATAATCATAGATCTCGGTCACCGTTCCCACGGTCGACCGCGGGTTCTTCGACGTGGTCTTCTGCTCGATCGAGATCGCTGGGGACAGGCCGCTGATGTGATCCACATCGGGCTTTTCCATCATGTCCAGAAACTGGCGCGCATAGGCTGACAGGCTTTCGACATAGCGGCGCTGGCCCTCGGCATAGATCGTGTCGAACGCCAAGGACGACTTGCCCGATCCGGACAGGCCCGTGACGACAACCAGCTGATCGCGCGGAATGTCCACGTCGATGTTTTTCAGGTTGTGCTCGCGCGCGCCGCGCACCTCGATATTCTTCAGCTCAGCCATCCAGGCCCCCAACACACAAGTGTCCTAGAGATAGGCGAGCGACGCTGAGTCTCCAACCGAAAAGTTAGAACAAAGTGTGAACGAGCAGATTTTCTCCGCTTGGGTCACCCGTCTTCGGGCTTTCGCGCCATGGCCCAGGCACAGATCGGAAAATCCGGGTCGTTTTCCAGACTGTCGGTTTCAGGGTCATAGACGGGCGGCCAGACCGGTTCGAGGTTGCGCAAAGCCGCCTGACGGTTGCCCCATTGTGCGGCCTGAATACTTTCCGGATCAAAGCCACATTCGGTCAGCAGGTTGCGCAATCCCCGCGCTGACCAGCGCGAACAGTCGTGCGGTGCGGCATGGAATGGGATGAAGAACGGCACGGCCAACCAAAACCACCCTCCCGGCCGCAGCATTTCGAGCACGTTCAGAGTGGCTTCATAGGGCCGGTCAAGATGTTCCCAGACCTGGTTGGCCAAGATCAGATCGAATTGTCGAACCTCAGCACGCTCATCCATCAGCGGGCCTTTGCAGTTATCGTGCTGACGATGCCAGATCTGGGTATGGCTGCGAAACCCGAACTGCGTTCCCCATTTTCCCGAAATTTCGGCGCAATCCAGCGCCTCGGGCCCCAGACTCCCTATCCATTTCTTGCTTTGACGAACCATGACGACGCGGTTCAAGCTGACCATCGAAAACCCCGACTGCGTGCTACCTGCCGGGACCGATTGTCCAGAAAAGCAAAACTGTGTCCACAGGGAACGCAACGACTTTTGAGGAGAAGTGGCGCGGTTGACGGGGCTCGAACCCGCGACCCCCGGCGTGACAGGCCGGTACTCTAACCAACTGAGCTACAACCGCGCATTAGGGTCTATGTCGATCCGTTTGCCTGGATCAAAGGCTGGCAGCGATGGCGCGGTTGACGGGGCTCGAACCCGCGACCCCCGGCGTGACAGGCCGGTACTCTAACCAACTGAGCTACAACCGCCCGCTGCCCGTTCATTGCTGAACGTTGGGGTGTATTATGGCTACGCCCGGGCATCGTCAAGCGGCGTTTTCAAGTTTTTTGCACGAACCGGAAAATTTGTTCCCGAGCGCGTTTGGCATGCTCCTTTGGGATAGCGCCGGCGCGGAGACACCCTAACCCTTGGTTGCCATCGCCGAGCCGCAACAAAACGGCGAACTTGCCAACGAATAGTCAGACGGCAGATTCTACTGCTAACAATTGCCCTGCAAAATCCCCCTCGACACAAATCGCTTGGCTTTCATAGCCGTCCACGTTGCAGTCGTTTCCTAGTTCCGGGACGAATTCAGCGATCAGTGTCTGGTTCATACCAAGGCTTCATTTGTTTCGGTTTCAATCTGGCGCAGCTGGCTCGCTGCATTAACCGCATTTGGGCTGCGCCACTTGTTAGACGCTCAAAACTATCGGACAGGGAAAAAGCCCAGTCACAGGACCCAAACGGTCTTGTCCGGATATGGAAAAAAACCGCATGCCTCCCCTCTTGCAGCCGGATAGAAAGCACTGTAATACGCCGCCCTACGGGTGATTAGCTCAGTGGTAGAGCGCTTCGTTCACATCGAAGATGTCAGGAGTTCAAATCTCTTATCACCCACCATTCCCTCTCTTTTTCAACGCTTGATACGGATGAGACTCGGCGTCTATCCTTGAGTTCGGGCCGGTGCAGCACCGGCATGGCAATCAGGGACATGCATGGCCGAACTAAAGCGCGACATCGGCCTGGTGGGTCTGACATTCATATCTGTCGGAGGAATCATTGGCTCAGGCTGGCTGTTCGGGCCGCTTCTGGCCGTTCAGCACGCAGGCCCCGCGGCCGTTTTGTCCTGGGTCATCGGGGCCGTCGCAATGTTCATTCTGGCCATCACATTCGCCGAAATCTCTGCCATGTTGCCGATCCCCGGAGGGATCGCTCGGGTTCCGCAGTTTTCACACGGCAATATCGTCGCCATGACGATGGGTTGGACTGCCTGGATCGGGTACAACACGACCGCTCCGATCGAGGTCGAGGCGATGCTGTCCTACCTCGCACCCTATGCACGCTGGCTGCATGCGCCATCTGGTGACCTGACCGCGCCCGGACAGGCTGTGGCCTTGGCATTCATGGTGTTCTTCGTCCTGATCAACATGCTTGGCGTAAAGTTCTTTGCGCGGGTCAACACAATGATAACAAGCGCAAAAGTGGCCATTCCAATCCTGCTATCCGTGGCGCTGATCCTTTCACGCTTCAATGCCGAGAACTTCACGCAGCCCGAGGGGTTCGCACCGTATGGGCTCAAGGGAATAATGGCCGCCGTTTCGACCGGTGGTGTAATCTTCTCGTTCATCGGGTTCAGGCATGTGGTCGACATGGCAGGCGAGGTGCGAAACCCGAAATTCGACATTCCGGCGGCGCTTGTATTGTCGATCATCATGTGTGCGGCGATCTATCTGGGCCTGCAGATCGCTTTCATCGGCTCGCTCGACCCTCAGATGCTGGTGCAGGGCTGGGCCAAGCTCAGTTTTGCCGGAGAGGGCCCTTTGGACGGGGTCATAATGTCCGTCGGGATATTATGGTTCATCAGCATCCTCAACGTCGGCTCGGTGATCGGACCGTTCGGAAACGCCCTCGTGGCCACCGGTTCGAACGCTCGTATTGCGATGGCCCTGTCGCAGAACGGGTTTCTGCCTGCGCGCATCCAACACCTGTCGGCATTTGGCGTGCCCATCTGGGCGCTGGTGCTCAACTTCGTGATTGGCACTCTTTTCCTTTTGACCATTCCCTTTGAGACAGTGATCGCCCTGAACGGGGCAGCGATCGTCCTGTCCTTCGCCGTGGGCCCCATCGCCGTTGTATGCCTGCGCAGCCTACTGCCAGACAGGCCCCGCTCGATCCGCGTTCCAGCGGTTGGTTTTGTCGGAATGCTGGCCTTTGCGATTGCAACTCTGATCGTCTACTGGAGCGGCTGGGATACGGTCTGGCGCCTGGGCATCACCCTTCTGATCGGACTGCTCCTGCTTTTGGTGCGGTTTCGGGGACGCCTGGAACAGATGGATCTCAAACAGGCCTTGTGGCTCGCGCCCTATCTGGCCGGACTTGGGTTGATCTCGTTTCTTGGTCAATTCGGAGACGGCGCGCTGCACCTGATCCCGTTCGGGTGGGACATCTTGTTGTGCACCCTGCTGTCATCGACCATTTTCTGGATCGCAGTCCGGTCCGCCCTGCCCCCTGAGAAATTCCAGCGCTACATAGCCGAGGAAGAAGTTCTGGACCCATCAAAACCTGTAATCGGGCTTTGAATCAGAAAGGGCGGGGATTATTCCCCGCCCTTCTCGTTGTTTTCAGATCAGTGCGCCGTGGCTGAAGGTCCGCTGTTATCCGAAGCCTTGGCCGCTGCGGCTGCGGCTTCTTCGGCGGCCTCATCCCATTCGATCGGCTCAGGTTTGCGCACCAAGGCGCGCTCAAGAACTTCGGACACGTGCTTGACCGGGATGATCTCCAGCCCTTCCTTCACGTTTTCGGGGATGTCGGCCAAATCCTTCTCGTTCTCTTCCGGAATAAGCACCGTCTTGATGCCACCCCGCAGAGCCGCGAGCAGTTTCTCCTTCAACCCGCCGATCGGCATGGCGTTGCCACGCAGCGAAACTTCGCCCGTCATGGCGATGTCCTTGCGGACCGGGATACCGGTCAGAACCGACACGATCGAAGTCACCATCGCCAGGCCGGCGCTGGGTCCATCCTTGGGCGTCGCGCCGTCAGGCACGTGCACGTGGATGTCGATCTTGTCGAACTGCGGCGGTTTGACCCCGATCTGAGGCGAAATCGACCGCACATAAGACGAAGCCGCGTCGATGGATTCCTTCATCACATCGCCCAGCTTGCCTGTGGTCTTCATCCGACCCTTGCCTGGCAGCTTCAACGCCTCGATATGCAGCAGGTCGCCACCGACCGAGGTCCAGGCCAGACCGGTCACAACGCCGACCTGATCATCCTGTTCAGCCAAACCGTAACGGAACTTGGGCACACCCAGGAATTCGTGCAGGTTCTCAGCCGTCACGACAACCCGGTCGGTCTCGTTCTTGATGATCCGGGTCAACGATTTACGCGCCACCTTGGCAATCTCGCGCTCAAGATTCCGCACACCGGCCTCGCGGGTATAGGTGCGGATGATCGCGGTCAGCGCCTCATCGGTCAGTTCGAACTCTTTGGCTTTCAGCCCGTGGTTCTTCACCTGCTTGGAGATCAGATGCTGCTTTGCGATCTCGCGCTTTTCGTCCTCGGTGTAGCCGGCCAGCGGAATGATCTCCATCCGGTCCAGAAGCGGCCCAGGCATGTTGTAGCTGTTGGACGTGGTCAGGAACATCACGTTGGACAGGTCGTATTCGACCTCAAGATAGTGGTCCATGAACGTGCTGTTCTGTTCCGGGTCCAGCACCTCGAGCATGGCCGAAGCCGGATCACCACGGAAATCCTGCCCCATCTTGTCGATTTCATCGAGCAAGATCAGCGGGTTCGTGGTTTTCGCCTTTTTCAGCGCTTGGATGATCTTGCCGGGCATCGAGCCGATATAGGTCCGGCGGTGACCGCGGATCTCGGATTCATCGCGCACCCCACCCAACGAGATGCGGATGAACTCGCGCCCCGTGGCCTTGGCGACCGACTTCCCAAGCGAGGTCTTGCCCACGCCCGGAGGGCCGACAAGGCACATGATCGGGCCTTTCAACTTCTTCGAGCGCTGCTGAACCGCCAGATACTCGACGATCCGTTCCTTGACCTTTTCGAGGCCATAGTGATCGGCATCGAGGATCTGCTGCGCCCGGCCAAGGTCTTTCTTGACCCGAGACTTGGTGCCCCAAGGCAGCGACAGGATCCAATCCAGATAGTTGCGCACCACTGTCGCTTCGGCCGACATCGGCGACATGTTCTTGAGCTTTTTCAGCTCGCCTTCCGCCTTTTCGCGGGCTTCTTTCGAAAGCTTGGTCTCGGCGATCTTGGCTTCCAGCTCGGCGATCTCGTTCGCGCCGTCCTCACCATCGCCCAGCTCCTTCTGAATGGCCTTCATCTGCTCATTCAGATAGTATTCGCGCTGGGTCTTCTCCATCTGCGACTTGACGCGGGTCTTGATCTTCTTCTCGACCTGAAGAACCGACATCTCGCCCTGCATCAGGCCATAGACCTTTTCCAGACGCTCGCTGATGCTGAGCGTTTCCAGCAGGTCCTGCTTCTGTTCGACCTCGATGCCAAGGTGACCCGAAACCAAATCGGCCAGTTTCGCCGGATCGGTTGTCTCGCTGACTGCAGTCAGGGCTTCTTCCGGGATGTTCTTGCGAACCTTGGCGTACCGCTCGAACTCATCGGCGACAGTGCGCAAAAGCGCCTGCGTCGTCGTAACGTCGCCGGGGATCTCGGTCAGGTATTCGGCGCGGGCCTCAAAGAACTCTTCATTCTCAATGAACTCCGAAATCTTGACGCGTGCCTGCCCTTCGACCAGCACTTTGACCGTGCCATCGGGCAGCTTGAGCAGCTGCAGGACATTTGCCAGAACGCCGCTGCGGTAGATACCGTCCTGGGTCGGGTCGTCGACGGAAGGGTCAACTTGACTGGACAGCAGAATTTGCTTGTCATCCTGCATCACCTCTTCCAGCGCGCGCACCGACTTTTCACGCCCCACGAACAGCGGGACGATCATGTGCGGAAACACGACAATGTCGCGCAGCGGCAGAACGGGGTATGAGGAATTAAGAGGCTCTTGCATGCTCTATCCTTATCATTGGCAAGATGGCACTGACCCCTGTTTCAGGCAGCCGTCGGCCATCTCCTTTCTCGGACGATAAAGGTGGGGCGCGGACCGCCCCATTTCAACCTCGTCGCCTTACCTGTACAAATCAGAATGGCCCGAGGTTTCCCCGACTGCAAGGCATCGCGGCAACATATCCACTGATTTTGACTTGGGTCGCCCAACACGCCCGTTAGAGCGGCTCGATATCACCCAGCGCCCGCTGCGCATGGAACTCGGCCTGCCAGACCTCGAATGCACCGGCGGCGATGGCGTCCCGCATACCCTGCATGATCTCTTGGAAATAATGCAGATTGTGCCAGGTCAGCAGCATGCCCGAAATCATTTCGTTGGCCCGGAATACATGGTGCAGGTAGGCGCGCGAGTAATTCGAGCAGGCTGGGCACGTGCACTGTTCGTCCAGCGGACGCGGATCGTCGGCGTGGCGGGCGTTCTTGATGTTCACGACCCCGCGGCGGGTGAACACCTGCCCCGTCCGTCCCGAGCGCGACGGCAGCACGCAATCCATCATGTCGATCCCGCGCGCCACGGCGCCCACGATGTCGTCGGGCTTGCCCACGCCCATCAGATAGCGCGGCTTATCGGTCGGCAGGAAATCAGGCGCATAGTCCAAACAGTCGAACATGGCCTCCTGCCCCTCGCCCACCGCGAGGCCACCAACGGCATATCCCTCGAACCCGATGGCCTTCAGCGCCTCGGCGCTTTCCTCGCGCAGGTCGCGCTCCAACCCGCCCTGCATGATCCCGAACAGCGCATGGCCGGGCCGATCGCCAAAGGCCTCGCGGGACCGTTCGGCCCACCGCATCGACAGGCGCATCGACTCGGCGATCCGATCGCGATCGGCGGGCAAGGCGGGGCATTCGTCGAAACACATCACGATGTCCGACCCCAGCAGGCGCTGGATCTCCATCGACCGCTCGGGTGTCAGCTCGTGCTTCGATCCGTCGATATGCGATTTGAAGGTCACGCCCTTCTCGGTCAGCTTGCGCAGACCCGCCAGCGACATCACCTGGAACCCGCCCGAGTCGGTCAGGATCGGGCGCTCCCAGTTCATGAACTTGTGCAGACCGCCCAAGCGGTCGATCCGTTCGGCCGTGGGCCGCAGCATCAGGTGATAGGTGTTGCCCAGCAGGATGTCGGCACCGGTGGCGCGCACGCTTTCGGGCATCATCGCCTTGACCGTCGCGGCCGTGCCAACGGGCATGAAGGCCGGCGTCCGCACTTCGCCCCGCGGCGTGTGGATTAAGCCGGTGCGGGCCTTGCCGTCGGTGGCCTTCAATTCGAATGAGAAACGCTGGGTCATGTCATCGCCTCGGGTCGCTGAACCGGGCAGGCTTTGCCCGATCTGCCCGGCCAATGCAACCCGTCAGGGCAAGCTGGCAACCCTTTGCGTGAACAGGTCCACCACCTGCTGACCGACGACGTCACAGCACACCTGCAGCGGTGGGCGAGACGGGTCCGGCCGGGTTGCCCCAACCTCGGGCCCTTCGGTTACCACTTTCAAACCTGTTTCTTGAATTTCGAACATCGCACGGTGCGAACAGGCGATGACTGCGGTCGAGTCATGCAGACCGCAGCCATCCAATCCGGCAACATCGCGGTAGAAATTCAGATAGAACTGAGAGATATCGTTCAGAAATCCACCGATTTCAGGCGCGCGTCGCGCCAGTTCCCCGAAATCAGCCGCGCGATAGAGCGTTTTCAAGGTCACATCCAGGCCGACCAGAACCGTCGGAGCGGGCTGAGCGAACACCTCGTCTGCGGCTTTCGCATCGTGATAGATATTCGCCTCGGCGTGATCGGTGATGTTGCCGGAACAGAAGACTGCACCGCCCATAATGACCAACTGGCCGATGTTCTGAGCGAAATCCGGATCCAGACGCATCGCATTGGCAATGTTGGTCAGCGGCCCAACCGCGCACACCGTTAGGTCCTTCTTGTAGCGCCGGGCCATCTCGACCAGAAACTCGGCTGCACTCAGGTCGTGGTTCGCGCCGATCTCGGGCACATCGATTACATCGCCAAAACCCTCATCCCCATGCACGTGCCGAGAGGGCGTGTGTGCATCTGCTTCCCATGGAAACGCTGCGCCCTCCGCTACAGGTATGTCCAGCCCAAGCTTGTGAGCCAGAAACCGCGCGTTCCGGCTGGACTGCTGGACATGCGTATTGCCAAAGACCGTAGTCAGGCCAATAAGGTCAATTTCCGGAGCGGCGGCGGCGTAGGCGATCGCCATGGCATCGTCGATGCCGGGGTCTGTGTCTATAATCAGTTTCATTTCGCCCCGATAGCGCAATCAACGGCGGATGCAAAGCAGCCACAACCCGAAATCTCCGTGCTTTGTCCCAATTACCTTGCATGGATATCCTGTTCGGTTCATTTCATAGCTGAGTTGAAATTCAGCCCTTCAATCCCCAAGTGTATACCATTGTACACAAAAAATGAGGACAGAAATGACCGAAGACCAGATCATCGGACTGCTATCATCGAACATCATCTACCTGCTTGGGGCGGCCTTGGTCGTCGTCATCATCCTCAAGGGTATCAAGATCGTTCCACAATCCGAGAAATATGTGGTCGAACGGTTTGGACGCCTGCACTCTGTGCTGGGCCCCGGGATCAACTTTATCGTTCCTTTTCTGGACGTTGCCCGCCACAAGATATCCATCTTGGAACGTCAGCTGCCCAATGCGACGCAGGACGCAATCACCAAGGATAACGTCTTGGTGCAGATCGATACATCGGTCTTCTACCGTATCCTCGAGCCGGAAAAGACCGTTTACCGCATTCGCGACGTCGACGGCGCCATCGCAACGACCGTTGCTGGTATCGTGCGGGCCGAAATCGGCAAAATGGACCTGGACGAGGTTCAGTCAAATCGCGCGCAACTGATTGAACGCATTCAAGAAAGCGTCGAAACCGCGGTTGACGACTGGGGGATCGAGGTAACCCGCGCCGAAATTCTGGACGTGAACCTGGACCAGGCGACCCGCGACGCCATGCTTCAGCAGTTGAATGCCGAACGCGCCCGTCGCGCTCAGGTAACCGAAGCCGAGGGCCAGAAACGCGCGGTCGAACTGCAGGCCGACGCCGAGCTGTATGCGGCGGAACAAGCCGCCAAGGCACGTCGCGTGCAGGCGGACGCGGAAGCCTATGCAACCGGCGTCGTCGCAAAGGCCATCCAGGACAACGGGATCGAAGCCGCCCAGTATCAGGTCGCGCTGAAGCAAGTTGAGGCATTGAATGCGATGGGCAAAAGCGGAGGCAGCCAGACGATCGTCGTGCCCGCAAATGCGCTCGAAGCGTTTGGCGACGCCTTCAAAATGCTCAAAGGAGGCAAATGATGGCGGATCCGTTCTGGCTGACGTGGTGGGTATGGCTGGCAGCCGCACTGGCGCTGGGCATTCTGGAAGTGGCTTTGCCAGGTTTCATCTTCCTTGGCTTCGCTATCGGGGCGGCTATCACCGGCATCCTTCTGGTCATCCCCGGCTTGGCACCGAACCTGCCTGTCCTGCTTTTGATCTTCGCCACCTTGTCGTTGATCGCATGGCTCGTTCTGCGGCGCATGTTCGCGCTGCCACATGGGCAAGTCAGGACGTTTGACCACGACATCAACGACTGACCGGTGCGGCGCCCTGTAGCGGGGCGCCCTCCCCCCTCTGGACGCTGCCTTCAGCTTTCCCTATATAATTGCTCAGGTAACAACCCGAGGCATTCATGACCCACCCCAGCGAACAGCTTGAAGGCACGCCCCTGATTGCGCCTTCGACCGTTGAGCACCCTCTGTACGAATCCGTGGTCGAGGCCTGCAGGACTGTCTATGACCCTGAAATTCCGGTCAATATCTATGACCTTGGACTGATCTACACGATCGACATCAGCAGCGACAACGCCGTCAAGATCATCATGACCCTGACCGCTCCGGGTTGCCCGGTGGCCGGTGACATGCCCGGCTGGATCGTCGAGGCCATCGAGCCCGTTGCCGGGGTCAAGGAGGTGGATGTCGAACTGACCTGGGAACCACCCTGGGGCATGGAGATGATGTCCGACGAAGCCCGGCTGGAACTTGGCTTCATGTAAGGGCCTGCCGCGCTGAGCGCGTGGGAATTGTCACAAACCTGAAACCCAGTTGTCACGGATCGGTCGTCGAACCGTTACGTTGCTGCGAAACAAGTACAACGCGGGCTTCGCAGTCGGACCCGTCACAGGAACTCGGCAACTCAAATATCGCCCCAGGAGTCAATGGCGACCACGTTTGAGCGTCTACCGCCCCCCTGCCGAGGCTCTGCAATACTGGGCCGTTCTTGCCCGAGAGCGGCCCTATTTTACTCTCTGAGGTACACTCAGTTCACGTTGCACTGTGCTTTGATCTCGGCGGCGCGGTCGTCCAGTTTCTTGACATAGTCACCCGACAGCATCTGCAACCGCTTCTGTTCCGTTCCAGAGATCAATCCAAGCAACGCCCCGGCCGGCGTGATCGCGACCACACTTTCCGCCTGCTGATCCTCGGCATGTTTCTTTTCCGCCGCAATTGCGCGCAGGTCACCTTCGGCGGTCGAGCAATTCACCGGGTGCCGCTTGTGATCGCCCGCTGCATGAACGGCACTACCGGCCACCAGAAGAGCCAGAAACGCAACCTGCCGGCAAAAGCCAATCTTATTTGAAATCCGCAACATCATCGAAACCCACCTTGTTCTGCTGTCAATTCGATCTCATCGGCAAACCCTGCCCTCTGCCCGTACGGTACGGTCAAAACCGGCGATGAGCAAACTTGTGGCTCTGCGCTCTCTTGAGCCCGGGCCCTCGGGGCCTTAGATTAGGTATAACGCGCGAAAATGGAGACGACGATGTTCGGCATTCCCGGCAAACAGGCCGTGACGATGACGCCCAAAGCTGCAGAGCAGATCCTCCGCCTGATGACGTCGGGCGGCCATGCCGGTCTGCGGATTGGCGTCAAGAAAGGTGGCTGCGCCGGTATGGAATATACCATGGAGTATGTCGATCAGCCGGATCCGCATGACGAAGTGGTCGAACAGGATGGGGCGCGGGTCATGATCGCTCCGATGGCTCAGATGTTTCTGTTCGGAACCGAGATCGACTACGAGGTTTCGCTGCTGGAATCCGGGTTCAAGTTCAAGAATCCCAATGTCGTCGATGCCTGTGGCTGCGGCGAGTCGATCAAGTTCGACGAAAACCTGGCCGAACAGCGCTGAGTCACCTAAAGCCTGCAACGTTTGTGGGCAGGTGAACTGCCGCCGGGGCCGTCTGGTTGAGTCCACCCAGATCGATCCGTCGCGCGACTCGCCAGCGCGCGGCCACCCAAGCGCAATTGTCAGACCTTGATCCGGGTGCTAACTGGATAGAAACGCACGAAAGATCACGGAGACCCCGCTATGCGACGCAGACTGGCAGCCGGAAACTGGAAAATGAACGGAACCGGGGCTGCTCTTTCCGAGTTGGACACGCTGACTGCGACGCACCCTTCTCCGACAGTCGATATTCTGATCTGCCCTCCGGCAACTTTGATCCACCGGGCCGCACAAGCCGTGCAAGGCTCGGGCGTCGCCATCGGCGGACAGGATTGCCACGCCGAAGTTTCGGGCGCCCATACGGGTGATCTGAGCGCCGAGATGCTGAAAGACGCCGGCGCGACCAGCGTAATCGTCGGGCATTCGGAACGGCGAGAAGACCACGGCGAGAAAGACGACGATATCCGCGCCAAGGCCCGGGCAGCCATGAACGCGGGCCTGACCGCAATCATCTGCGTCGGCGAAAGCCTTGAACAGCGCGAAGCGGCCAATACGCTCGATATCATTGGCGGACAGTTGTCCGGATCGATCCCGGATCTTGCTACCGGAGAGAACCTCGTCGTGGCTTATGAACCGATCTGGGCCATCGGCACCGGCAAGGTTCCCACCTTGGAAGAAATCGGAGAAGTCCACGATTTCATTCGCGCCAGACTTGAACGGCGATTTGGCGAAGGTGTCGGCCGGTCGGTTCGTTTGCTCTATGGCGGTTCGGTCAAGCCGGACAACGCGGCGGAGATTTTCGGAGTGTCAAACGTGGACGGCGCGCTGGTCGGCGGTGCAAGCCTGAAGGCACGCGATTTCTCGGGCATCATTTCAGCGCTGGAACAGGCCTGACCGGTCCACGCACACTCAGTCCGCGATGTCCTCGGCCCAAAGCTCAGGCTGGTCGGTCACGAACCTGCGCATCAGGGCGATGCAGTCGGGGTCTTCGGCCAAAACAACCTCGACCCCGCGATCGCGCAGGAAATCTTCGTTGCCGCCGAAGTTTTCCGTGTCACCGATGACCACGCGTGGGATGCCGAACTGAACGATCGTTCCGGCGCACATCATGCACGGAGACAGGGTGGTATACAGAACGGTATCTCGGTACGTCTTCTGCCGCCCGGCCTTGCGCAGCGCATCCATCTCGCCATGGGCGATCGGATCCCCCTTCTGAACCCGTTGGTTTCGGCCCTGCGAGATGATCATGCCGTTCCGAGCCAGTACAGATCCGATCGGGCAACCGCCCTCATCGAAACCGGCTTTGGCTTCTTGGTAGGCAACGCGCATCAGGCGCTTGTCATCATCGGTCAGCATGTTTCGGCACTCGTTGGTTGCGGTGATCAGGGTGGTTCCAGCCTGCCCACCGCGGGTGCCTGCGTCAACAACGGGCCGGTCACGCAAGTTTCATTGCGACCATGCCGGACACGATCAGCGTCGCCGCGATGACACGCAGCGGGGTCAGTGCCTCGCCCAGAAACATCACACCAACCAGGAACGCACCGACCGCGCCGATACCCGTCCACAGCACGTAGGCGGTTCCCAGTGGCAAGGAGCGCATGGCAAGGGCCAGCAAACCGAACGAACCGAGCATCGCGCCCCCCATGACAACGGTTGGCCAAAGCCGCGTGAATCCAGCAGACTGCTTCATGGCAACTGCCCAGACGATTTCCAGCAAACCGGCAAAAAGAAGAAAGATCCAGGACATCAGGGACACCTCTATGAACTTCGGGTCGTCCCGAATGATCACCCATGGTGGGGAGGTCGTCCTCGGTCACTATGTGGTAAGAACCGGTGGTGAGTTCAAGCCCGGCCATTCAGCGAGGCGGCCCTTCAGATGCCGGCCGGCCGCGCAAAAGTGATCCGAACCGGCTGCCCGGTTCGGATCGATTGCAATGGTCTAGTTCGTAATGATCTCGGGGCCCATGAAGGTATTTGGCAACACCGTCGACAGCCACGGGATGTACGTGATCATGATCAGGAAGACGAACAGAACGGCCAGGAACGGCAGTGCTGCGCGCACGACGGCCATCATCGGCATTCCCGCGACGCCCGACGTAACGAACAGGTTCAGACCGACCGGAGGCGTGATCATCCCGATTTCCATGTTCACCACCATGATGATGCCCAGATGGATCGGGTCGATGCCCAGTTCGATGGCAATCGGAAACACCAGCGGCGCCACGATGACCAGCAGGCCCGAGGGCTCCATGAACTGACCGCCGATCAGAAGGATTACGTTGACCACGATCAGGAAAGTGATCGGCCCCAGACCCGCCGACAGCATTGCGCCGGCAATGTGTTGCGGCACCTGCTCATCGGTCAGAACATGCTTGAGGATCAGCGCGTTGGCGATGACGAAAAGCAGGGTGACCGTCAGCTTGCCGGCCTCAAACAGCGTATGTTTGGTGTCGGGGTGGAAAAAGGCCGTGATCAGCGCCAGCGGCTTTTTCACAAGCGAGAGGTTTTGCTCACCATCCTGGGTGCTGAGTGGCCCCATGTCCTTGTAGACGAAGCTGGCAATGAAGAAGGCGTAAACAGCCGCGACCGCCGCTGCTTCGGTCGGTGTGAAGATACCGCCATAGATGCCGCCAAGGATGATGACGATCAGGAACAGACCCCAACCGGCCTCGCGTGCCGACGCAAATATCTCGCCCCAGCCTTTCCAATCACCTTTCGGCAGGTTCTTGACCTTGGCCATCACATAGATTGTGACCATCAGCATGAACCCGGCCATGAGTCCCGGAATGACACCGGCAAGGAACATCCTGCCGACCGAGACTTCGACCGCGGCCGCGTAGACAACCATAACGATCGACGGCGGGATCAGGATACCCAGCGTACCGGCGTTACAGATGACGCCAGCTGCGAATTCCTTGGAATAGCCGACCTGACGCATACCGGCGATCACGATCGAACCGATCGCAACAACGGTGGCCGGGGACGATCCTGACAGCGCGGCGAACAGCATACATGCGAACACGCCCGCGATTGCCAGACCGCCAGGCAGGTGACCAACGCAGGCGATCGAGAACCGAATGATCCGGCGTGCCACCCCTCCGGTCGTCATGAAGGACGATGCAAGGATGAAGAACGGGATGGCCAGCAGGGTAAAGTGGCCCTCGAACGCCTCGAACAGGGTCCCGGCAACCGAAGCCAGTGAGCTGTCCGAGTAGATCAGAAGAAACAGGGTTGAGCTCAGCCCTAGGGCGACCGCGATCGGAACGCCGATCAGCAGCAGGCCCACGACCATGGCAAAAAGTAGTACTACATCCATCAGTCGTGTTCTCCCTGAAGGGCCCGGACTTCTTCGATCTCGTCCTCAACCTCGTGGCTTGCGACAATACGGTCGGCCTCACCGCGCAGGATCTGCAACCCGGCCTGGGCAAAGCGGATCACCAGCAGCAGCATCGACAGCGGCAGGACGAAATACGGCACGACCTTGGGCAGCTTCTCGTAGTACTCGCCATAGTTGATGAGGTCTTCGAGGAACCGTAGCGGCGCGACCATGGGGATGTCGTCCACCTCGTAGAAGCTCTGACTACGAGCGTCGAAATCAAAGCCCGTGGGGAACCAGCGTCCAGAGGTCGGAGGCAGGTCGGCAAAAACCGCCCAGTAGTCGTAGGACCCCTTCAGCAGCAGCAGCGAGAATACGAGGCAGCACCCCACCGCGATCAGTGCCAATACCCTGCGCGGTGCCGGAGGCAGCATATTCAGGATGGCATCCACACCCAGATGCGCGTGTTTCTTGACGGCGTAGGACGCCCCCAGCAATACCAGCCATCCGAAAGTGAATACGGTCAGCTCTAGCGCCCAAAGGATGTTGGAGTTGAAGACGAAACGCGCGATCACGTTGGCAAAGGTCACGGCCGTCATCAGGCCAAGAAGCAACGCGATCAGGGTTTCTTCGATTCGGTCGACCAGCCCACCGGGGCCGGTTTTCGCACCAGACATCTTTCTGTCCCCATTTTTGTTGATTTATCGAGGTGGCGGGCGCGATTGGGCCCACCTGGTATGTGCTCCGGCGGGCTTGCGACCGTCGGAGCACACCTGCGTGTCGGATCAGAACCCGGCGTTGATCGCCTGAGCGGCGTCGATCTTGTCCTGACCGACGTCACCGGAGAACTTGTCCCAAACCGGCTTCATCGCGTCGACCCAGGCCTGACGCTGCTCGGGTGTCAGCTCGCGGATCGTTCCGCCCGCGTCGATGATGGCCTGCTTGGCCTTTTCGTTGACCGCAAACGCCTCTTTGTTGCGCTCTTCGGTCACCTCGGCCAGGATCGTCAAGAACTGCTCGCGCACTTCCGGATCCAGGCTGTCCAGCCAGTCGACCGAAGTCACGACCAGATAGTCGATGATGCCGTGGTTGGTTTCGGTGATGCCATCCTGAACTTCGAAGAACTTCTTGCCGTAGATGTTCGACCAGGTGTTCTCCTGACCGTCCACAACGCCCTGCTGCAGAGCACCATAGACTTCCGAGAAGGCCATTTTCTGCGGGCTGCCGCCGATGGCTTCCATCTGCGCAACCAGCACGTCCGAAGACTGAACGCGGAATTTCAGTCCGTTGGCGTCCGAAGGATCGATCAGCGGCTTGTTGGCCGACATCTGCTTCATGCCGTTGTGCCAGAACGCCAGACCCTGCAGGCCGCGGCGCTGCATGCTATCCTTCATTGCCTGGCCATCCGCCGAGGCCTGGAACGCATCAACCGCGTCGATGTTCTTGAACATGAACGGCAGGTCGAACAGACGGAACTGCTTGGTGAACTTCTCGAACTTCGACAGCGACGGGGCGGCCAGTTGCACGTCGCCCTGCAGCATCGCCTCGAGAACCTTGTCGTCGTTGTACAAGGTCGAGTTCGGATAGACCTCCATGCACATGACGCCGTTCATCTCGTCATTCACGCGCTGCTCGAGCAGCGATGCGGCGATGCCCTTGGGGTGCTTGTCGGTGTTCGTCACATGCGCGAACTTGACGACGATCTCGCCATCGTCGCAGGCAGCGAAGCCCGCTGTTGCGGTAACGGAAAGCGCAAGCGCGGTGGCGGCTGTTGCCAGGAATTTCATCTGTCTTTTCCTCCCAGACTTCCAAAGAAACTTCCTTTGACATCCATGCGGATGCCGGATGCGCAAGAGTGAAACGAATCGACGGTCACCGTTCAACAATTCGAAAACGACTGGCGGAAGACAGATTTTCTAATTACTTTTCATTGGCTTAAATAGAACATCCGCAATGAGTATTTTGTTATCGCAGACATTTGTGCGGGAAACCGCACACCCAAATGCGCGAGTGTGCGAAAAACCGCACATACATCGAATCATCGGGCGAATCGTTCCGCGTCAGCGCCGATAGTCTTCAGGGCGTATGCCGTAGCGGGCCAATTTGTCGTAGAACGTCTTACGCGGCAGTTTCAGGGACTTGGCCGCATCCGACGCCCTTCCGTTGTGACGACCCAAGGCCGCAATCAGCAACGAGCGCTCAACGCGCGCCATCTGTTCGTTCAGCCCAAGATCGGCCGCGGCGGCAACATCCTCGGGCATCCCCAGAACAAAACGCATCGCAGCTGACATCAGTGAACGCGCGTTGCCGGGCCAGTCCCGTGCCATCAATGACGCCAAGTGTTCGGACGAGACATCAGGTACCGCGATCCCGGCCTGCTCGGCCGCCTGGGCGACGTAGTGGCGAAAGATCACCGGGATGTCCTCGGGGCGTTCGGCCAAAGACGGTACGCGCACCCGCATCACGTCCAACCGATAGAACAAATCTGCGTTGAACCGACCCTCGGCCGCCATCTCGGCCAGATCCGCGGTTGTTCCGGCGATGATGCGGACCCCGGGCCCGTTTTCGATCATCTCCAGGGCCGCATATTGCGTCGCCTCGGGCATGGCCGAGACTTCATCCAGAAACAACGATCCGGCTGCCGCATCCTTGCATATCGCCTGCAGGGCATCCGCTCCCAGACCTGACGCCGGGCGCTTGACGAACGGCCCCTGCGCGCGGGGTGACATCAAATGGATGACTTCGGCGACTTTCGAAATGCCGCTGCCGGGTGGTCCGGTTACCAGAACTTCGGCCTGAGTTGGGGCAACGCTGCGCACCCTGTTTCGCAATGCATCAGCCTGCGGTGATAAACCGAACAACAAGCGGGCCGCAGGATCACCCTTCTCCAGTTCGCGCTTGGCTGCCCGGTGGTCCAATACCTGACTGCGCGCAGCAAATGCGCGGCTCAGAACCGCAAGCAGATCGGCGGCAGCGCAGGGCTTCTCAAGAAAGTCGAACGCGCCCTGCCCCATGGCCTGCACCGCCATCGGTATGTCGCCCTCGCCGGTCAGCAGAACGACCGGCAACTCCGAGTCGACCTCGCGGGCATAGGACAGAAGATGAAACCCATCCCGTCCCGGCATCCGAATATCCGAGACAATCACACCTGGGAAATCGTCCCGGATATGGTCTTTGGCAGCCACAAACGATCCAGCGGGAATTACGGAATAGTCCGCAAGCTCCAGAGTCTGGGCCAGTGCCTCACGCACGGCAGCGTCATCATCGACCAATAGAACCGTTCGGATCATGCCGCGGCTTCCTTTTCAAAAGGTTCCAACTCGACGGTGAATTCTGCTCCGTCGGGCATGTTCGCGCCGCGTATCTCTCCTCCGAAACTCTGGACCAGACCGTATGAGATCGAAAGGCCAAGGCCCATTCCCTCGGATGAGCCAACGGTTTTGGTCGTGTAGAACGGCTCAAAAACGCGATCGGGATCCTGAATGCCCGGGCCGGTATCGCGCACCGCGACCATCAACCGCTCGCCACGGGTCAGCGTGATCGTCAGGCTTCGGGTTTCGCGGCCGGTCATCGCGTCGGCGGCATTGGTAATCAGATTGACGAAGACCTGCACCAGCCGCACCTCTCCGCCCCAGGCAAAGACAGGTGCATTGGGCGGTTGCCAGATCAACTTGACCCCGTCCGAGCGCAACCGGCCGTCGGTCAGTTCGACGGCGGTGTTGAGCACCTGAACCAGATCGACCTTGCCCATAGGCTCGCTCTCATTGCGGGCAAAAGCTCGCAAGTTCTTGATAATGCGCGCCATACGGGCAGCCATGTCCGAGATTCGCCCCAGGTTTTCGCGGGCCTTTTCGGGCTTGCCCTGCAACAGAAAGGCCGTGCCGTTGTCGGCGTATTGCCGGATGGCCATCAGCGGCTGATTCAATTCGTGACTGATGCCCGCCGACATTTTCCCCAGCGCGCTCAGCTTGCCCGCCTGTACCAGATCGTCCTGCGCGCGTTTCAACGCCGCTTCGGCCTCTTGCCGCTCGGCCACCTCGCGGCGCAGCGCCACGTTTGCGGCCGTCAAAGCGCGGGTCCGCTGTGCCACCCGGCTCTCCAGCACCGCATTGGCTTCGGCCAGCGTACGCCGCCGTTCGGTCGCCAGAAACAGCAACGCGCCAAAGGCAAGGCAGATCGCTGCGACCGCGGCGGCCTGCAATCCGGCCAGACGTCGTGCCGGCGTCACATCCATCAAGACTTCGCCGGTCATTCCGATCACCGGCAGATCGCGGGTCAAGTGCAGGGCGCGATCCGGCAAGTACGGGCTCCAGCCGATCGACCATAGTTCGTGCGGGCCCATGCGTGTAGACGAAAACGCGCCCGGCTTGCCATCAGCCGGCTGCAAGCCGATCTGCCCCGGCGGACGTTGCCAAAACAGCAGTTCGGACCGGTTGGAAATGAAGACCGAGCCAGAACGATCCACAAAAAACACCGCCTCGGTACTGCCGCGCCACGTGCTTTCAACGTCTTCGACATCCGCGATGACCATCAGGGCTCCGGTTACCTGACCATCTTCGGAAAACGCAGGCGCCGCATAGGAATAGATCCGGTTTCCAGTGTCGCGCAAAACCCCGTGCGAGCTGCCAAGAGCGCCGTGTAGCGCGCGTTGAAACGCGGGCTGGTCGGCCATGTTGCCATTCACCACGTCCCGCGCAGCGGCCAGAACGCGCCCGGTCTTGTCCGCATAAAGAACATCCACAGCCGAGGTCTTGTCCGCGACCTCCAGCAGAAGCGCCTGCGCCGCCCGTCGCCGGTCGCTGGTGTCCAACGCCCGCAGCGTCGGGTGCTCGGCCATCAGCACCGCAAGTTCCTGATAGACCTGCAACTGAGTGCTCAGACGATCCGACGCCAACTCCAGATCGGCCTCGGCTTTCTCGCTAAGCTGAGAGAGCGCCTGCCGGTACCCATAAGACCAGACGGCCGCCGACAACAGCGCGACCGCGAACAGGAAACCAATCGTGACCCAAACTCTTTGCATGAAACAGGGTCTTGCATTCACAGCGCCGCATGGCAAGTCTGCGCCGCATGAAGACCGTGCACCAATCTCCGACCGAGCCCGAATTTGTTCAAAACACCTACCCTTTCTACCGGGCAGCGCGCGATCACGGTGACTTGGTGTACTGGCAGGACTACGACATGCCCGCGGCGATGTCTCACGCGGCGGTCCAGACCCTCTTGCGCGATCGGCGTTTCGGACGTGAAGTACCGCCAGAGATGGCCACAAAAGGCCCCGATCACCTTGCGCCGTGGCTGACGGTCGAAGCGCATTCGCTACTCGAAGCCGAACCTCCGCGCCATACCCGCCTTCGCGCTCTGGTTCTGCGCGCCTTTACCTCGCGGGCTATCGGAGCGCTCGCACCGGACATCGAAAGGCTGTGTCACAACCTGATCGACGCGTTCCCCGATGCTCCATTCGACATTCTGGATGCCTATTGCACGCAGGTTCCTGTGATCACGATCTGCCGGTTGCTGGGTGTACCCGAAAGCATGGCACCGCAGTTGTTGCAGTGGTCCCACGCCATGGTCGCCATGTATCAGGCCAGTCGTACCCGCGAGACCGAAGATCAGGCAGCACAGGCCGCCGCCGAGTTCTCGGCATTTCTGAACGACTACGTCTCTCACCGCCGATCCGAACCGAAAGATGATCTGATCACCCGTTTGATCACGGCAGAGGAAGACGGCGAGAAACTGTCACGCGACGAGTTGATCGCTACCTGCATCCTATTGTTGAACGCCGGCCATGAGGCAACCGTTCATTCGCTGGGCAACGGCGTCAAAACACTTTTGGAGTCCGGAACCACCCCTGATGCCCTGAGCCCGGACACAATCGACATGACGGTCGAGGAGATCCTGCGCTTCGACCCGCCGCTACATATGTTCACGCGCTATGCCTATGAGGACGTCGAGGTTTTTGGCAATCAGTTTGCCCGCGGCGATCAGGTGGCGTTGATGCTTGGGGCCGCCAACCGTGACCCGGACGTCTGGACCGACCCGGACAACTTTGACCCCACCCGCAGCATTCAGGCCAACACGAGCTTTGGCGGTGGTTTGCATTTCTGCGTCGGCGCCCCGCTGGCCCGGCTGGAAATGCGGATCGCTCTGCCGGTTCTTTTTGACCGTTGTCCGGGTCTGCGACTGGCCGAATCCCCGGAATATGCCAACACGTACCACTTCCACGGGCTGACACGACTAATGGTCCAAACCTGAGCGCCGATCAGGTGTCTGCCAAGGCATTCAGGGGCAGCATGGTGGTCGACTTGATTTCTTCCATCGACAACAGCGCGGTGACGTTGTGCACGCGCACCTCCGAGATCAGCGCCTGGTAAAAAGCATCGTAGGCCCGTGCGTTCCTGACCCGAACTTTCAGAATGTAGTCGATGTCGCCAGCCAGGCGGTGCGCCTCTTGAACTTCGGGACGATCACGCAGGGCCTGCAGGAACTTGCGTTGCCAGTCCGCCTCATGCTCGGAGGTTCGTATCAGAACAAAGAACGTCGCCTCGAAACCCAGCGCCTCTGCGTCCAGCAGAACGGTCTGTTGACCGATGATTCCGGCCCCCTTCATCTTGCGGATCCGATTCCAAACGGGTGTCTTTGAACTGCCCACTTTGGCCGCGATTTCGTCCAGCGATTGACTGGCGTCTCGCTGCAGCTCGGCCAGAATTTTCCGATCCGTGTCGTCTATTCGAACCGACATTCCAATTTTCCTTCCGAATGAAAACCCATGTTCCGCCTGCCGCGCATTTCAGAACGCCTGTCCTTATTTGATCGGCAATATGGCATCTGGGCGGGAATATTTCCTATATTGAGGGCCAAGTCAAACAACAGCCAGGGCTACCCAATGAAGGCCACGCAGACAAAAGGACAAACGGGACAGGTCGACTTCGTCGGCGCAGGACCCGGTGATCCTGAATTGCTGACTCTCAAGGCCCTGTCCGCATTCCAGCGGGCCGAGGTTGTTTTGCATGATCGCCTGATCAGCCCAGAGGTTTTGCAATTGGCCGGCCAGAACGCCCGGCTGGTCGACGTGGGCAAGGCCGGCTTTGGTCCGTCCTGGAAGCAGGATGACATCAACGCATTGCTGGTTGACTACGCGCTCAAAGGACAACGGGTCGTTCGCCTCAAATCCGGTGACGCGACCCTCTTCGGCCGGCTGGACGAAGAGATTGATGCACTGGACGCCGCAGGTATCCCGTGGACGATCGTTCCCGGCATTACGGCTGCTTCGGCGGCGGTGGCCGGAATTGGCCAAAGCCTGACCCGACGCGGCCGAAACTCCTCGGTCCGGTTTTTGACCGGGCACGACATGGAGGGCTTTGCCGATCACGACTGGGCTGCGCTGGCACGTCCGGGGTCGGTTGTAGCCATCTATATGGGCAAGAAATCCGCCCGATTCATTCAAGGACGCCTGATCATGCACGGCGCCGATCGCGCCACGCCGGTCACGTTGGTCGAAAATGCCTCGCGACCTGATCAGCGCGTTGTCGCCACGACGCTGGATCAACTGCCTGCAGACCTCGCCGCTGCCGGCCTCGACGGTCCTGCACTCACATTCTATGGCCTGGCCCCGCGCGACGCGGCCAAAGCCGTCACCGAATTCAACAAGGAGCTTGCCTGATGGCCCGCGCTTTCACCCCCAAAGTCGTTACCGCAAATGACCTGCTGGAAGGCGACGTGATCTATCTGACCGCCGATGACCGTTGGTCGCGCGATCTGCGCGAGGCCGAACTGATCACCGACGAAGCGCACGCTCAGCTGCGTCTTCTGGATGCACAGAAGCAAGTCGACAAGATCGTAGGTGCCTATCTCGCCGATGTCGTTGCAGGCGAAAACGGTCCTGAACCCACCCATTTTCGGGAAGACTTCCGCCGGACTGGTCCGTCCAACTATGCCCACGGCAAACAGGAATCTTCCCCGCAGCCCCGGGTCTGACCTCAGGCCCCTCTCTCCCCGTAAAAAGGCCCCGGATCCGGGGCTGCAACAAAGGACAGCCAAAGATGTATCGCTACTCCGAGTTTGACAAAGCATTCCTGGCCGAGCGCAACGCCCAGTTCCGCGCCCAGGTCGAACGCCGCATCGACGGCTCGCTGACCGAGGACGAGTTCAAGCCCCTGCGCCTGATGAACGGCCTGTATCTGCAATTGCACGCCTACATGCTGCGGGTGGCCATCCCCTATGGCACGCTCAACAGCGCCCAGATGCGCCAACTGGCCCTGCTGGCCGAGAAGTGGGACAAGGGCTACGGCCACTTCACCACGCGCCAGAACATCCAGTACAACTGGCCGAAACTGCGCGACGTGCCTGACATGCTGGACGCGCTGGCCGAGGTCGGCCTGCATGCGATCCAGACCAGCGGCAACACCATCCGCAACGTGACCGCCGACCATTTCGCCGGTGCCGCCGCGGATGAGGTCGCCGATCCGCGCCCCTATGCCGAACTGCTGCGTCAGTGGTCCACCGACCATCCGGAATTTCAGTTCATGCCGCGCAAGTTCAAGATCGCGATCACCGGGTCCGAGCATGACCGCGCGGTGATCAAGGCCCATGACATCGGCCTGCAACTGGTCGAGCGCGACGGCTTTCTGGGCGCCCGCGTTCTGGTCGGCGGCGGTCTGGGCCGCACGCCGATGATCGGCAAGGAGCTGTCTGATTTCGTCGCCTTTGACGACCTTCTGGCCTATCTGGAGGCCACCGTTTCGGTCTGGAACCAGATCGGCCGGCGGGACAACAAGTACAAGGCGCGCATCAAGATCACCGTGCATGAACACGGCATCGACGCGATCCGCGCCAAGGTCAACGAACGCTTCCTGCAGGTCCGCCCGCAGTTCAAGGGCGCCGACATGGCGCTGCTGGATCAGATCAAAGCGCATTTCGCCCCGCCCGCCTTCCGCGAAGGCTCGGTCGCGGCGTTCGAGAGCGCCTATTCGAACGACCCGGTGTTCCGCTCGTGGATCGACACCAACATCGCGCCGCACAAGCAGGCGGATCACGCGATCGTCACGATTTCGATCAAGAAACACGGCCAGACGCCGGGTGACGCAACCGCCGAGCAGATGCGCGTGATGGCCGATCTGGCCGAGCAATACGCCTATGACGAGCTGCGCATCAGCCACGAGCAGAACGTGATCCTGCCGCATGTCCACAAATCGGACCTGCCCGCGATCCACGCCAAGCTGAAAGAGCACGGTCTGGCCACCGCGAATATCGGCCTGATCAGCGACATCATCGCCTGCCCCGGCATGGACTATTGCGCGCTGGCAACGGCCCGCTCGATCCCAGTGGCGCAGCAGATCGCGACCCGGTTCGACGAGCTGAAGCTGGAGCACGACATCGGCCACCTGAAGATCAAGATCTCGGGCTGCATCAACGCCTGCGGGCATCATCACGTGGGTCACATCGGCATCCTGGGCTTGGATCGCGCGGGCGTCGAGAACTACCAGATCACGCTGGGCGGAGACGCCACCGAAACGGCTGCCATCGGCGACCGCACCGGTCCGGGCTTTGCCTATGACGAGATCGTGCCCGCGGTCGAACGTATCGTGGAAACCTATCTGGAACAGCGCACAAGCGCCGAGGAGACTTTTTTGGAAACCTACCGCCGTGTTGGAATGGCCCCGTTCAAGGCGGCCCTCTACCCCGAGGCGCGGGCCAATGCCGCTTGACCTGATCCAGACGGAACTGGGCCGGGAACGACGCGAACTGACCGAAAAGGTCGAGGCGCTGAACGCCCGGTTCCGCCACCACAGCGCACATGACGTCATGCATGGTGCGCTCGAGGAGGCGGGCAACCTGGCGCTGGTCTCCAGCTTCGGTGCCGAGTCGGTGGTGTTACTGCACATGGCTGCCGTGGTCGACAAGGCCACGCCGGTCCTGTTCATCGACACGATGATGCTGTTTACCGAAACGCTGGAATACCAGCATGAGGTCAGCGAGCGTCTGGGCCTGAGGAACGTCCAGATCATCCGCGCAGATGACGAGGATATTCAGCGCGAAGACCCCTATGGCGCGCTGCGGCTGCGTGACATGGACGCCTGCTGCAACCTGCGCAAGACCTTCCCCTTGCAGCGGGCCTTGGCGAGATATGAAGGCTGGATTACCGGACGCAAGCGGTTCCAATCCGGCACCCGCGCCACGCTCGAGTTCTTCGAGGTCGAGGACGGCACCGGCCGGATCAAGGTGAACCCTCTGGCGCATTGGGCGCCTCAGGACGTGCGCGCCTACATGGAAGAAAACCGCCTGCCCCGGCATCCGTTGGTGGCAAAGGGCTATCCCTCGATCGGCTGTGCGCCCTGCACCTCGCCGGTGAAGGATGGCGAAGATCCCCGCGCCGGACGCTGGCGCGATCAGAACAAGGAAGAATGCGGCATCCATTTCGTCGACGGCAAAATGGTACGCAGCGGAGAGAAAACATGAACGTGATCGTGAATGACGAGGGCTTTGCCCCTGATGACTGGACCGACGGCTTTGTCACCCTCGAGGATGCCGCAAACGATGTGATCGCACTGGACGTCACCTCGGATACGGACCCCGACGAATTGTTCGAGCGGCTTGGAAACACGCGCATGGTGCGCGTCGACTTTCCGTCCTTTGCCGATGGCCGAGGCTTTACCATTGCCCGCACGCTGCGCCTGAATGGCTATGAAGGCCGCCTGCGCGCGAAAGGACATGTGTTGGCCGACCAATACGCGATGGCCCGGCGCAGCGGCTTTGACGAAGTCGAGATTGACGCAGACCTTGCCGCCCGCCAGCCCGAGGACCAATGGCTGGCCCGCGCCAGCTGGCAGGACCACGATTATCAGGCCCGCCTGCGCGGCTGACGCAACGATCGGGGCAATCTGCCCCCTTTTCCTGACCTGGATCAAAGCTTAAACGGAGATGCCGGTTTACCAGACCGGTAGTGAAACGATGACAGAGATGAAGCCCGTGACCGAAGCCACCGCCGTGAAGGCCCCCGTCCTGCCGGACGCCCAGACCGTTCTGGAAGTGAAACACTGGACCGACCGCCTGTTTTCGTTCAAGGTCACGCGTCCGCAATCGCTGCGCTTCCGCTCGGGCGAATTCGTTATGATCGGCCTCTTGGGCGACAACGGGAAACCGTTGCTGCGCGCCTATTCGATCGCGTCGCCGTCGTGGGACGAGGAACTGGAATTCTATTCGATCAAGGTGCAAGACGGCCCGCTGACCTCGAAACTGCAGCATATCCAGCCCGGCGATCAGATCATTCTGCGGCCCAAACCTGTGGGTACGCTGGTGCATGATGCACTGCTGCCGGGCAAGCGCCTGTGGTTCTTTGCCACCGGAACCGGGTTTGCCCCGTTTGCTTCGCTGCTGCGCGAGCCGCAGACCTATGAGGACTACGATGAGGTCATCATCACCCACACCTGCCGCGAGGTGGCGGAACTGGAATATGGCCGCCAGCTGATCGAAAGCATCCGCAAGGACGAGTTGCTGGCCGAACTGATCGGCGAAGGTTTTGCCGACAAGATCCGCTATTACCCGACGACCACCCGCGAACAGAGCCCCAAGATGGGCCGGATCACCGACCTGCTGAAGGACGGAACTGTTTTCAAAGACCTGGGCATCGAAGGCGGCATCAAGCCCGAGACCGACCGCGCCATGGTCTGCGGCAGCCTGGCCTTCAACCACGACATCAAGGCCATTCTTGAAGAATTCGGCCTGCGCGAAGGCGCCAATTCCGACCCCAAGGAGTTCGTGATCGAAAAGGCCTTTGTCGGCTGAGATCGAACCCGGCCAGCGCTCCATGCGCCGGCCGCTGCCTTTCGCGCGGCGGGGGCAGAGATTTTCGCACCTGGCCCGCGTTATCCCGCTTGAAAGACGCAGGGTCTCAGTTTAAATTCCGGGCTCGAAATTCTGCAATTATCAAAGGAATGAACCCATAGCTCGCAGACCTCACAACGCGCCGCCGCAACGCGACACCGGCCCGCGCGTCAATGAAAAGATCCGTGCCCCCGAAATTCGCCTGATCGGCGCCGAAGGTGAGAATGTCGGGGTGGTTCATCCCGCCAAGGCCATGCAGATGGCGGCCGATGCCGGTCTTGATCTGGTCGAGATCTCGCCCAACGCGAATCCGCCGGTCTGCAAGATCATGGACTTTGGCAAGTTCAAGTACGAAACGCAGAAGCGCGAAGCCGAAGCCCGCAAGAAACAGAAGATCATCGAGGTGAAAGAGGTCAAGTTCCGGCCCAACACCGATACGCATGACTACGACGTCAAGATGCGGAACGTTTTCAAGTTTCTCGAGAATGGCGACAAGGTCAAAGTGACTCTGCGCTTCCGCGGTCGGGAAATGGCGCACCAGAACCTTGGACGTGAACTGCTTGAGCGCGTGGCGGAAGACATCAAGGAAATCGGCAAGATCGAAAACATGCCGAAGATGGAAGGCCGCCAGATGATCATGATGATCGGACCTCTTCCCCAGAAGTGACGGCACATGCATCCGAGTGACCAAAGCTCCCTCGTTCGAGGGAGCTTTTTTGTTTGTGGGTCACATTCAGAACGGCGTGTCAGATTGCTTTGGAAATCGCAACCGACAGCTTGTCCACCAGTTCGTGCAACTGCGGCTCTTCGATGATGAATGGCGGGGCCAGAAGCACATGGTCTCCTCTCCTGCCGTCGCGTGTTCCGGACATCGGATAGCAGATCAACCCCGCTTCGACGGCGGCTTTTTTGATCTTGGCCGCCACTCCCCGGGTCGGGTCAAACGGTTCGCGCGTATCTCTGTCAGCCACCAGTTCGATGCCTCGGAACAGGCCCCGACCACGGATGTCCCCGACATTGGGATGCTGGCCAAAGGCCGCTTCGAGTTTGGCTTGCAGTTTGTCACCCATGTTGCGGGCACGGGCCGGCAAATCGCGCGAGGTAAGCTCTGTCACCACGGCGAGAGCTGCAGCTGTGGCGACTGGGTGCCCGACATAGGTATGGCCGTGCTGAAAGAAACCCGAGCCATTTCGGATGGCGTCATAAATCCGATCCGTGCACAACGTGGCACCGATGGGTTGATATCCAGCCCCCAAGCCCTTGGCAATGCAAAGAATATCTGGCGCAACTCCATCGTGGTCGCAGGCAAACAGATGGCCGGTCCGGCCCATGCCGCACATGACCTCGTCGAGGATCAACAACACGCCGTATTGATCACAGATTTCGCGGATTCGCTTGTAATACCCCTCGACCGCGGGGACGGCGCCCAACGTGGCCCCGACCACCGGTTCCGCCATAAACGCCATCACGGTCTCGGGTCCCAGCCGCTTGATCTCCACCTCAAGCTCGTTCGCCACGCGTTGACCATAGTCATAGCTGCTCTCGCCTTCTGGTTTTTCGGCGTATTCGTAGCAGGGCGCGATATGGCTCATCTCGATCAGCATCGGTGCGAATTGAGCCCGTCGCCATGCATTTCCGCCCGCTGAAAGCGCGCCCAACGTATTGCCATGATAGCTCTGCCGCCGTGCGATAACCCGAGACCGCTCGGGCTGCCCGATTTCAAGGAAGTACTGGCGCGCCAGCTTGATCGCGGCCTCGGTCGCCTCGGACCCGCCGGACACGAAATAGACCCGGTCCAACGATCCGGGCGCGTGCTGGATCAGCAGATCTGCCAGGGCTTCGGCCGGTTCCGAGGTCATGAAACCAGTATGGGCAAAAGCGATCTTCCGGACCTGCTCCTGCACCGCGTGGATCACTGCCGGGTTTGAATGTCCCAGACACGACACAGCCGCATCCCCGCAGTCGAGATACCGTTTGCCCTGTGCGTCGATCAAATAGCACCCGTCACCGCCGACAGCGATCGGCAATTCCGCCTTGGTGTGGCGCGGAAAAACATGGCTCATGTCAGTGTCCTTTCAGCAAAGCGATCAACGCCGCGACCGAGGCCGCGTTGTCCGTCCATCGGGTTCCATCCGAGTTCGTCAGGCTGTTCTCAAAACCGACTCTGACATCGCCGCCACGAGCGGCGGCAGCCGCCAGACAGGCGTGTTCCAGACGCCCGAACGCACAAACCATCCAAGGCGTGCGAGCAGCGGGAAAGGCCTCCAGATCCGCCGGTTGGGATTCCTGCCCGGTGGTATAGCGTCCCAAGACCAGCAAGCGGTCTTCCTGCTCGCGCCGCACGATCCCTTCCGACTGCCATCGCTCCAGCAGATCCGCATCCGTCGAATCGTACAGGATATGCTGCACTCGAGTTCCCTGTTCCGCGCACAGCCCATAAACCCGCGGGGCCAGATCGGGCGCGCGCGCAATTTCTCGAACCGAGATCGAGGCCCATTTCGGGGCCACCTGCTGCAGGCACTCCAACTGCGCAGAAACGTCGTAGATACCGGCGGCCTCGGTCGTGATCTGAACATCCATCGTTGGCACGGTTCGGGCAAGCTCGGCCATAGCCTCCCGATAGCGCCCTGCATCCAGAGAATGCGCGCCCTGCCCATCCCTGACATGCAGGTGCAACCCGTTTGCCCCGGCCGCGTGGCAGGCAATGGCCGTCTCCACAATCTCACCGGTCGAAACCGGCAAGGCGGGGTGATCCGCATGACCGCGCCGCGCACCGTTCGGTGCGACCAAAACATACGGAAGCGACGAAGCCTGTGTGTCAGACATTGAATCATCCTATCGGTTTCTTGCGTGCTTAGCTCGTGTGAGGATGTTTTTCTCTTGTAATAATCATAACATTTGTTTTTCTCCCATCATGACACCCTCAACTCACCACCTGATGGATCGGCTGCGCCGAGAGATCGACCATTTGCCGGCCCAATTGCAGGCCGCAACAAAATACATCATCGACCATCCGGGCGATTTCGGAATCGACTCCATCCGCGTGTCTGCCGAAAAGATCGGCGTCAGCACAAACGTGATCGTTCGTCTGGCACAGCATCTTGGTTTTGATGGCTTCGAAGCCTTTCGCCGCCCTTTCCGCAGGGATCTTGTGACAGACAGCGAAGACCGCCTCAGCCGGGATTGGCTGACCCAGTTGAATGCCGGCGATGCCTTTGCGTCGGCACAGGCCAGCTATGCCCGCAACGAAATGAACGTGGTGTCACGTTCGTTGCGCCAGCTGGATCCGGGCAAGGTCAGATCCGCAGTCACCCTGATGTCCGATGCTTCCCAGTGCTTGGTCACCGCAACCCGCGCAAGCTATGCCTTGGCCTATTACTTCCACTACGCCGGACGTATGGCCCACCCGGGGATGCAGTTGATCCCCAGGCATATGGGCTCGGCCATCGACGACCTTCTGAACGCCAGCGAAACCGACTGCCTGTTCGCGATCACCGTTCATCCCTATTCGGCCGACACGATACGTGCCATCCGGTTTGCCAGGGAAAAGGGTATGCGCGTTATACTGCTGGCTGACAGCGATGTCATTGCTCCGGGGGTCGAGGCGGACGTGACGCTGACCGTCAGCACCCGATCACAGCATCAGTTCTCCAGCTTCTCCGGAGCGATGGCCGTTCTCGAGGTTCTTCTAAGCCACCTTTTCGCAGTCAAGGGCGACGCGGCTTATCACCGGGTTCAGGACTATCAGAAAGCGCGCGAGGATGCCGGAGCCTACTGGCAGCCCAAAGGGCTTCCGCGTGTCGCGAAAAAGAAATAGGCCCCGGAACACGTCCGGGGCCCAAAGCAGTCACCGCGACCGCGTCACATGCAGGCCTGAACCGCCCGCCGGGTCATGACACCCACCAAGTGTGCGCGGTAGTCTTTGCTGCCGTGCAAATCTCCGATCATGTTCATCGGGTTGACCCGAAGATCCATTAGGGCGTCGGGCCGGAATTCCTTGCTCAGCGCCTGCTCGGCTTCGCTCCAACGGAACACGCCGTCTTCGCTGGCTCCGGTCACGGCAACGCGCACCCCGTCCGCGAAGCGGGCAAGGAAAACACCCACCAGCGCAAAGCGCGAGGCAGGCTGCAGAAACTTCTGGTAACTCGCTGCCTGCGGTACCGGGAACCGGACCGTCGTGATCAGCTCGCCCTCGTCCAGCGCTGTCGTGAACATGCCCTGAAAGAAGTCATCCGCGGCGATTTCGCGCGCATTCGTACGAATGGTCGCGCCTGACCCCAATGCAGCTGCGGGGTAGCAGGCCGCCGGATCGTTGTTGGCCAGTGACCCGCCTATCGTGCCTCTGTTGCGAACGGCAGGATCACCGATATGCCCCGCCAGATCAGCCAGCGCGGGATACTTGCCCGCAACTTCTGCTGCTACCGTGGCATGCGTGGTCGCCGCTCCAATCGAAATCGACCCATCATCTTCGATGCAGACGCCCTTCAACTCGGGAATGGCACCCAGGCTCACCAGCGTCGCGGGTGAGGCCAGTCTTTGCTTCATCGTCGGGATCAGGGTCTGACCGCCCCCCAACGCCTGTGCATCCTCTCCCGCCAACGCGGCAACCGCATCAGCAATGGTCGAGGGGTTCTTGAACTCGAAATTGTACATTTCGCTTTTCCTTTCCGAAAGGCGCGGAACCGCCCTTCATCTGGCATTTGATTGACCAGGGAGCGCGAGGGGCTGACCCCTCGCGGTCCAACCTCTCCACTCAGCTGTTCATCGCTGCCCAAACACGCGACGGGCTGACCGGCATGTCGATGTGGTCCACCGCCTTGCCACCCGAGTTCAGCGCATCGATCACGGCATTGACCACCGCAGGCGGCGATCCAATCGCCCCGGCCTCGCCGCAGCCCTTAACGCCCAACGGATTGTGCGTGCACGGCGTCTGGCTGGAATGATCGACGGTATAGAACGGCACGTCATCGGCCCGCGGCATGGCATAGTCCATGAAGGACGCGCTCAGCAGCTGGCCATTCTCGTCATAGACGCAGTTCTCCAACAAGGCCTGACCGATCCCCTGTCCGATGCCACCATGCACCTGGCCGTCGACGATCATCGGGTTGATGATGTTGCCGAAATCATCCGCCGCGGTGAACCGTTCGATGGTCACCTGCCCGGTCTCGGGGTCAACCTCGACCTCGCAGGCATAGGCACCGGCCGGGAAGGTGAAGTTGGCCGGATCATAGAACGCGGTTTCCTCCAGCCCCGGCTCGACCTCAAGCGGGAAGTTGTGCGGCACATAGGCAGTCAGGGTCACATCCCCCCAGGCCACCGACTTGTCGGTGCCGGCCACGGTGAACTGGCCATCCTTCAGCTCGATATCGGCCTCGGACGCCTCCAGCAGGTGCGCCGCGATCTTCTTGGCCTTGTCGATCACCTTCTCGGTCGCCTTGACCATCGCCGATCCACAAACCGCCAGCGAGCGCGACCCATAGGTGCCCATGCCGAACGGGATCTTCGAGGTATCGCCGTGCACGATTTCAACCATCGACTCGTCGATGCCGATCATGTCGGCCACGACCTGCGGAAAGGCCGTCTCGTGCCCCTGCCCGTGGCTGTGCGCCCCGACCATGACGCTGATCGAGCCGGTGGCGTTCACCCGCACGGTTGCGGCGTCATACAGGCCCGCACGCGCACCCAGCATCCCCACGATGTTCGAGGGCGCGATGCCGCAGGCCTCGATATAGCAGTTCACGCCCAGGCCGCGCAGCTTGCCCCGTGCCTCGCTTTCGGCGCGACGTGCCGGGAACCCTGCGAAATCGGCGGCCTGTTCCAGCTTGTCCATGGTGCCGTTGTAGTCGCCGGTGTCATAGGTCAGCGCCACAGGCGTGTCATAGGGGAACTGCGTGATGAAGTTCTGCCGGCGCAGCGCCACCGGATCGACACCCAGCTCGCGCGCGGCTTTGTCGATCACGCGCTCCAGCTGATAGGTCGCCTCGGGGCGGCCTGCACCGCGATAGGCATCCACCGGCACGGTGTTGGTGAACATCGCCCGCACATTCACCTGAATGACCGGCGTCTTGTAGTTGCCCGCCATCAGCGTCCCGTGCAGCCAGGTCGGCACCGAGCTGGAAAACGTCGACAGATACGCGCCCAGATTGGCAAAAGTATTTGTCCGCAGCCCGACAAAATTGTTGTCGGCATCCAGCGCCAGCTCGATCTTGCTGACATGGTCGCGTCCCTGTGCATCCGACATGAACGCCTCGGACCTGCTGGCCGTCCACTTGACCGGGCGGTTGCAGGCCTTGGCGGCGAAGGTGCAGAACGCCTCTTCTGCGTAGTGGAAGATCTTGGTGCCAAAACCGCCACCCACATCCGGAGCCACGACGCGGACCTTGTGCTCGGGCAAGCCCAGCACGAAGGCACACATCAGCAGTCGGATCACATGCGGGTTCTGCGAGGTGGTATAGAGCGTGTATTCATCCGTGCCCCGGCTGTATTCCGCCACGGCCACGCGCGGCTCCATCGGGTTGGCGACCAGACGGTTGTTCACCAGTTCCAAGGTGGTGACATGCGCCGCATTGGCGAACACCTCGTTCACCTTGGCATCGTCGGCCTCGCCCAGCTGCCAGTCATAGCAGATGTTGTTTTTCAGATCGTCATGGACTAGCGGCGCGCCCTCTTCGGCGGCGGCTTTCATGTCCAGAACGGCGGGCAGTTCCTCGATGTCGACGTCGATCGCCTCGGCCGCGTCGCGGGCCAGTTCCAGGCTGTCGGCCACGACGGCCGCGATCGGGTCGCCCACATGGCGCACCTTGCCTTGCGCAAGGATCGGGTGCGGCGGTTCCTGCATGGGCGCGCCGTGCTTGTCGGTCACCTCCCAGCCGCAGGGCATGCCGCCCACGCCTTCGAAATCCTTGCCGGTAAACACCCGGACTACGCCGGGCATGGACTCGGCGACGGACGTGTCGATGCTTTTGATCCGGCCATGCGCGATGTCGGATCGCAGAAAATACACATAGGCCTGACCACGTACGTTGATGTCGTCGGTGTAATTGCCCGCTCCGGTCAAAAAGCGCACGTCCTCGCGGCGCTTGGAACTGGCTCCGATGCCACTGTCTTTGGGCATTGCTTGTTCTCCTCCCATAAACGGATGCTTGGGCGCATCCCTGTCAACCCACGGGCGCTTTCAGTCACGCCCGCAGCGGCATCATTCGGCGGCGATGTGGCTGACGTCCTGGCCGGACGCGGCCATGATCGCCTTGACGATGTTGTGGTACCCGGTGCAGCGGCACAGGTTGCCTTCCAGGTATTTGCGGATTTCGGCCTCGGTCGGGCGCGGGTTTTCCTTCAGCAGGGCCGCTGCCGACATCACCATGCCGGGCGTGCAGAAACCGCATTGCAGGCCGTGATGATCCTGGAACGCCTGCTGGATCACGTTCAGCGATCCGTCCGGGTCGGCCTGCCCCTCGATGGTGCCGACATCGGCCCCGTCGGCTTCAAGCGCCAGCATGTTGCAGGACTTGACCGCCTCGCCGTTCACATGAACCACGCAGGCGCCGCATTGGGCCGTGTCACAGCCCACATGGGTACCGGTCAGCGACAGGTTATCGCGCAAAAAACTGGACAGCAGCGTCCGGCCTTCGACATCACCGCTCACGGTCTTTCCGTTCACGGTCATTGAGACCTGTGTCATTAGTTCCTCCCATTTTCGTATTTATCCTTGGCCCGAGTTAAACACGGGAAAAGTCGTTTGAGAACAAAAATCTTGGCCGTTTCCAACCCGTCTCTTGGGAGCAAAGAGCTAACACATATCGCAGGTCGCCAGCGGTGCGAAACTGCCGTTACGTCACTTTGGGTTTCGCCCGGGGTTGCGGACGGGTCGGGATTTCCTTGAGCAGACCACCGACGCCCATCGCCGCGATATCGGCACCCGCCGTCGGGATGCCGCAAGCCACCCGCGACAGCACCCAGTCGGCCCCGTTCAACGCGGGCGAGCGTGCGCATCCCGGCAAACCGATGACCGGCCGCTTGCCCAAAGCCCCGAGAAACAACAGGTTGCCCGGATCAACCGGCATGCCGAAACGGTCCACCTGCCCACCCGCACGCCGAACGGCCTTCGGCGCCACGTCCTCGACATCGGATGTGGCCGAGCCGGTCAGGATCATGACGATATCGGTATTCATCCGGGTCAATGCCTGCGCCAGAGCATCGACCGCATGCGGAACGATCTGCACGACGTCCAGGCTCAGACCCAGGGCCTCGACCCGGCCGCGCATCGCGGCGATGCCCTTGTCATTGGGCGGCCCGCCGGGGATGTCGGTCACCACCAACCCGGCGCTGCCAAATATCGGCGTGGCCAGGCGAATGGCCCCGCTGGCCAGCTCCGCCGCGCGCTGAACGTCCGCCAGCGGCACCGCGTAGGAAATGACCTTGATCGTGGCAACCATGCCACCCGCACCCATCTGCTGATGCTGAGGAACGGTGGCCACCGTGATCATCGGGTTGACCTGATTGAACGCCAGAAGAGCCTCAACGCCCAGAAAAGCTACGCCCGCGTGATCCGCAATCAGGTTGACACGCCCCGTGAACGGCTCGGTCACGCGCAAGTTGGCCCGCTTCGGATCCGGGGTCAGTGCCGCAGCCAAATGGCGCGCGGCCTCGTCCTCGTGACAGTCGCCGGGTTCCAGCCGCGCGACCACCACCTCGGACACGCCCGCCTCGGCCAACAGGGCGACATGCGTATCGTCCAGCATCATTCCCTTGCGCAGCTTTTTCGTGCCAGCCATGACCGAATGCGCAAGGATCGCGCCCTTCGCGTCCGCAACCGGTATAGGGCCGAACCTCATGCCTTGCCCCGCAGCACGGCTGTCATCTGCGCGATGATCGCAACGGCAATCTCGGCCGGTCCGGCCGCGCCGATATCCAGACCGATCGGCCCGTGGATGCGCTGCAGCTGCTCCGCCGAGAAGCCTGCCTCGGTCATCCGCTGCACCCGTTTGGCATGGGTGCGCGACGACCCAAGCGCGCCGATGTAGAACACGTCCGAGTCCAGCGCAGCCTGCAGGGCCGGATCATCCAGCTTGGGGTCGTGGGTCAGCAGAACCATCGCCGTGCGCGAATCCAGACCGATGCTAGCCACGGCCTCGTCCGGCCAGTCGGTCAGCAGCTTTTCACCGGGAAAACGGGATTTGGACGCAAACGCCTCGCGCGGGTCGATGATGATCGGGTCATAGCCCGCGATCCGCGCCATCGGCACCAGCGCCTGCGCGATATGGACCGCGCCCACCACGATCAGCCGCAAGGGCGGGTTGTGCACGGCCACGAAGGTCTGACCGTCTTCTTCGAACCCTGAACGATCCATGCGCAACCGGTCCGCATAGGCGTTGCGCCGGAGCGCGCGGTGGCCGGTTTCGACATTGACCTCATACGCCACGGGCTCGCGCCGCGCCCGAGCCGCCACCAGTTCGGCCAGCATCTGTTCGGGCAGGACCGCGCCCACCGGCTCGACCAGAACCCGGATCGTGCCGCCGCAGGCCAGCCCAACGGCAAAGGCATCCTCGTCGCTGACCCCGAATTCCAGCAGGCGCGCTTCGCCTTCTTCGATGGCTTCAAGCGCCTCGACGATCACCGCGCCTTCGACACAACCGCCCGAGACCGAGCCTTCGATCCGGCCGTCGCCGCTGATGACCAACTGAGCGCCCACCCGCCGAGGTGCGCTGCCCCACGTTTCGACGACCGTCGCCAGAACCGCGCCGCGACCCTCGCGAAACCACGCCAATGCCGTTTCCGGACTGTTGTCAAATCTGTCCATCGGACCCTCCCGCGGTGGTTCGCATCAACATAAGCAGGATTGACGCGATGAAAAGCAAGGAGCGCGTTCTCGGGTGGATTATCTCGAGCACCGACCCTGCCAACTTGGTTCTTCACGTGACGCAGAAGGCAGGTTTCGGCCGAAGTCCGCGACAGACAATCAAACATTTGATTGTTTTTCGGACGCCGACTAGCCTGCGGACAGGCCCGACTTGCGGCCGAATTGACGCAAGAGATTTCGTAAAGGAGACAATGTCTTGAAACAGATATTTACACTAACCATCGGCGCAGCGGCATTGATTGCAGGCAGCGCCTGGGCCGACACTTTCGAACGCTACGGAGAGGTCGAGGGCTGGAAGGTCTTTGTCGACAAGGACAAAAAGTCATGCCTGATCGAAGCGGTCGATGATGCCGAGAACGTGGTGCAGATGGGTCTGACCGAAGACCGCAGCGTTGGATATGTCGGTGTGTTTACCAAGGCGGAAACCGACATCAAGCGCGGAGACAAGGAGGCCGTCGCGATCCTGTTGGGCGACAACCTGTATGTCGGCGAGGCGACCGGCATGAAGGGCAACATCACCAAGGGGTATTCGGGCGGCTATGTCCTGTCGGACGACCCGCAATTCGCCGACGACCTGGCCAAGCAAAAGGTCATGGCGGTGTTTCCCGAGAAGTCCTTTGGCTTCACCGTCGATCTGACCGGCACCTACAAGGCCATGGAAATGGCGCGCGAGTGCAACGAAAAGCAACTGCAGTAACGTTAGCCTGAAAGCGCGGCCAACAACCGCGCTTTCTCTCCCTGGTCGTCGGGTCGTGAAATCACGGCGGCCAGATCCTCAAGCGATGCAATCGAATGACCGGCACGGAAGCTGTCCACATGCGGCAGCATGGTGGCGACGCCCTGCGCCTTTGGCGCGAACCCGTCCCAGCGCAGCAGCGGGTTCAGCCAGATCAACCGCCGGGCCGACAGATGCAGGCGTTCGATCTCTTTTTCCAGCAGATCGGGGTCACCCCGTTCCAGCCCGTCGGTGATCAGTAGCACCACGGCCCCCTGCCCCATCACCCGGCGCGACCAGTCGCGGTTGAACTGGTGCAGGCATTCGCCGATGCGCGTGCCGCCCTCCCAATCCTGAGCCTCGGCCCCGGCGGCGGCCAGCGCGGCATCGACGTCGCGCTGATGCAGGTGCCGCGTGATGTTCGTCAGCCGCGTGCCGAAGGTGAACGCATGCACCTTGGCCCAGCCGGCCCCTTTGGCGTTCGAGACCGTGTGCAGAAAGTGCAGGATGATCCGGCTGTACTGGCTCATCGACCCCGAGATGTCACACAGCGCGATCAGATTGGGCCAGCGCGGTTTCGGTTTGACGAGTGCGATCTGTCGCATCTCGCCGCCCTGACGCATGGCCGCGCGCAAGGTGCGCGCCCGGTCGATCCGCTGGCCCAGATGGCTGGCCTGCCCCCGGCGCGAGGCGATCGGGTCCACCGGCAGTTGCAGCCGCGCCAGAATGCGCTTGGCCTGTGCGGTTTCCGCGGTGCTCATCTGTTCGAAATCCAGCGACCTCAGCCGTTCTTCGGACGAGGCGGTCTGCGTGGCATCAATCTCGATTTCGCTTTCGCCTTCTTGCTCGACGTCCTTGGGCTCGTCCCGTTCGACACCGTCCAGCAGGGCCTCGGCCGCGCGTTTTTCGCCCGCTTCGGCCATGCGTTCCTCCTGAACGCCACGAATGGCCGGCAGCATCATCGACATCATGTGCTCAAGATACCGCGGGTCGCGCCAGTACAGGCGGAAGATCTGGGCAAACACGGTGCGATGCTCGGGCCGGTTCACGAAACAGGCATGCAGGGTCCAGTAGAAATCCTGCTTGCGGGTGAAGCCCGCCGCCTGCACCGCGCGGATAGCGTCGACCACGCGGCCGGGGCCGATCGGCAGTCCGGCCTTGCGCAAGGCGCGGGCGAAATGGGTGATGTTCTGCGCCAATTTCGGATCGGCCGGGATATCCAGCGGAAGCTGTTCGGCCATCGCTAGGCCCCCGGAGTGTTTTGGCGCCGCGATGACATTAGACCGGTTCGAGCGTGGCTTTGGCCTGATCCAGAATGCGCTTGGCCTCGGAGCCCTGCAGTTTCTGGATGTCGTCCTGGTATTTCAGGATCGCGCCCAGCGTGTCGCCGATCACCTCGGGGCTGAGGTTGATCACGTCCAGTGCCAGCAGGCATTTCGCCCAGTCGATGGTCTCGGCCACGCCGGGTTTCTTGAACAGGTCCTCGGTGCGCAGATGCTGGACAAAGGCCACCACTTCGCGGCTCAGCGCCTCGGCGGCCTCGGGCGCGCGGGCGTGCAGGATCTCCAACTCGCGGTCGAAATCGGGGTAATCGACCCAATGATACAGGCAGCGGCGCTTGAGCGCGTCATGCACCTCGCGCGTGCGGTTCGACGTGACGATGACAATGGGCGATTCGGGCGCTTTGATCGTGCCGATCTCGGGGATCGTAACCTGGAAATCGCTCAGCGCCTCTAGGAGGAAGGCCTCGAACGGTTCGTCCGTGCGATCCAGTTCGTCGATCAGCAGCACCGGCGGGCCAGCCGGGTCGGGCTCCATCGCCTCGAGCAGCGGGCGGCGGATCAGATAGTCGCCGCTGAACAGTTCCTCCTGCAGGCCCTTCCGGTCGGACCCGCCGACCGCCTCGGCGGTGCGGATGGCCACCATCTGGGCGGGAAAGTTCCATTCATAGACGGCCGAAGACGCATCGAGCCCTTCATAGCATTGCAGCCGGATCAGGCGGCGGCCAAGTCCAGAGGCCAGGGCCTTGGCGATCTCGGTCTTGCCGACACCCGCCTCGCCCTCCAGAAACAGCGGCCGGCCCAGTCTCAGCGACAGGAACACCACGGTGGCCAGGGCGCGACCGCAGACATAGCCCTGTTCGCCCAGCATCTTCTGAACGGCGTCGATGGAATCTGGCTGGCTCATGTGTCTCATTCTCCCTTGGCACAACAGGTCATGGCTGCCGCTGCGCGTCAAGACCGTGATCTTTCCGGGACTTGCGGCAATCTGGTCGCCTGGCAAGGTTTGTTGTCACTTTCCCGTACGGCCTGCCTGTGCTAGCCCGGCGCCATGACCGATACTCTGACGCTCCGCCGCCCCGATGACTGGCACCTGCATCTGCGCGATGGCGCCATGCTGCAGGCCGTCCTGCCCGAAACCGCCCGCCATTTCGCGCGGGCCATCATCATGCCCAACCTGGTGCCCCCAGTGGTCACCGGCGCTCAGGCCGCGTCCTACCGCGACCGTATCCTGGCTGCCCTGCCCGAAGGCATGAGCTTTGAGCCGTTGATGACCCTGTACCTGACCGAGGATACCGACCCAGACGACATGGCCGCGGCCCATGCCAGCGGTCTGGTCAAGGCGGTAAAGCTGTACCCGGCAGGGGCCACGACCAACTCGGCCTCGGGCGTGCGGGATTTCGACAAGGTGCGCCCCGTGCTGGAACGGATGGCCGAGATCGGCCTGCCGCTCTGCGTGCATGGCGAGGTCACCGATGCCGAGATCGACATCTTCGACCGCGAGGCGGTGTTCATCGACCGCGTTCTGGACCCGATCCGCAAGGCCACGCCGGGCCTGCGCGTGGTTATGGAGCATATCACCACCCGCGACGGCGTGGAATATGTGCGCGCGAACGAGATCGACCTGGGCGCCACGATCACCGCGCATCACCTGATCATCAACCGCAACCACATCCTTGTGGGCGGGATCAAGCCGCACTACTACTGCCTGCCCGTCGCCAAGCGCGAAGATCACCGCAAGGCGCTGGTCGATGCAGCAACCTCGGGCGACGAACGGTTCTTTCTGGGGACTGACAGCGCCCCGCATACGGACGCCAACAAGGAAATGGCCTGCGGCTGCGCGGGATGTTTCACCGCCACGAACACCATGTCGCTGGTGGCCGAGGTCTTTGACCGCGCGGGTGCTCTGGACAAGCTGGAAGGGTTCACGTCGGTCAACGGGCCAAGGTTCTACCGGCTGCCCGTCAACGATCAGACCATCACCCTGCAGAAGGGCGAACCGGTCACCTACCCTGACAAGATCGAAACGCGCGATGGCCCGGTCACCGTGTTCGACCCCGGCTTCCCGCTGCACTGGCGCGTGGTCTAGTCAACCAGTCGTTTTGCTAGATCCGCTGCGCGCCCGCCGGTGCGCAGCATCGACCAGATCGCATCCGCGTCGTCCGCGCCGATCAGTTTGGCGGTCTTGTCGCGGACCCGGTCCTCGCGTTCGGAAATCGAGATCGGCGCGGCCAGATCGCGGGTCGCCTCGCGCCGTACCCCGTCCCGCCGCAAAAGCGCCAAGCGGGCCTCGGTCTCGGACAGGGTTTCATCCGCTTCAACCGTAATCCGGTCGCGCAGAGATTGCAGGCGCGGATCGGCGCAGACCTTGTCCGTGTAGCTTGCAGGCAGAGCGGTATCGTATCCCAATGCCTGCATCGCGATCACCGTCCGATAGGAAAACTTGGCGCCCAGCCCGGTTGTCGGCGCGGTCTTATTGCAGACGCTCATCCATCGGGGATGGGTGAGGATCTTGATCTCGGCCACCTCGGGTTCGGCGATGTCCAGATCGCGCGCCGCCTCGAGCGCGGCGTGCAGCCCGTGGCAGCAGGCGTGGAACTTGTGGCTGACGCTTTCGAACAGCCACTCATCCCCAAGTCCCGACAGAGCCGTGGCAGTATCATCGGCACCGTGATGGGTCGCGCCAAATCCGAACGGGCCGGTCAGGGCATCGGGATTGGGCGCGAACCCCCGCTGAACCAACAGCGCGGCCTCGACCCCGACCGACGCCGCCTGCCCCGCATTGTAAGGCTTGCCCATGGTGCCAAACTGCGCCTTGAGACCCGCCGCCCGGGTCGCGGTCAACCCCAGAACCCGGCGCATGGCCGCCGCATCGCATCCCAGTAGGCGGGCGGCCGCCGCGGCCGCTCCGAACGCGCCCGCCGTCGCGGTCTGGTGGAACCCGACCTGATAATGCCCCCGCCCCAGCCACAGGCCGATGCGGATGGACAACTCCATCCCCACCAAGGCCGATTCCAACAGCTCGACGACGGGCTGGTCCTGCCATTCGGCGACGGCCAGCGCGGCTGGAAACACCGCCACCGAGGGGTGACCGATATGGGCGAAATGCGTGTCATCATAGTCCAGCGCGTGCGACACCGTGCCGTTGACCAAAGCCGCAGCGCGCATCGGCGCAGTCCCGCCGCCGAACAGAGTGGCCTGGCCGGCCCCGCCTTCGTCCAGGACCATCTCCCGCAGGATGCGAGAGACCTGTTCGTTGACGCCTGCGCGCCCAACCGCCAGCCAGTCGAGCGCGGACAAAGACGTGACGATCCGAGCCCGCGCAGTTGTCTTGACCGGGCCTGCGGCGAATTCGGAAAGAGTGCGTGTGAAATCAGTCATGCGGCGCAGTCTAACGTGCGCCCGCGCCGGGTAAACCCTCAGCCGTAAAGGCTGGCCGCGCGCTGCTCGAAGGCCCGTACGATCCGGTGCATCGCCTCGTTGAAAACCACGCCGATGATGCCCTGCAACACGGCGTTCTTGAACTCGAAATCCACGTGGAAGGATACGTTGCAGCCGCCCTCGGGCGCGTCCTCGAAATGCCAGTCCGATTTCATGTATTTGAACGGGCCGTCCAGATATTCGGTGTCGATCTTCCTTTGATCGGGGTACAGCGTCACCCGGCTGCCGAACCGTTCGCGGAACACCTTGAACGAGATCACCAGATCGGCCTCCATCACCTGCGCCTCGCCCGCCGCATAGGTTCGCCGGATCCGCGCGGCCGCGCACCAAGGCAGAAACTCGGGGTATTTCGCCACATCTGCAACCAGATCATACATCTGCTGCGCGCTGTATGGGAGGTGGCGGGTTTCCGAATGAGTGGGCATGGCAACCTGGGCATTTGAAACGTGACAATGGCGCGTCATGTCGTATGTTGCGCGCCAAAGATCAAGGGGGCAGCCATGAGCCAGCGCGCATATGTGATAGATGAGATGATCTCGGCCAAGGCCATCGCGGCGCGGATCGAGGAATTGTGCCGCGAAATCACCCGCGAATTCGGCGACACCGACAAGCTGGTGGTCGTGGGCCTGCTGCGCGGCAGCTTCGTGTTCATCGCCGATCTGGTGCGCGAACTGGACCTGCCGATCGAGGTCGATTTCCTCGAGGCGTCCTCGTATGGCGATTCAATGGAAAGCAGCCGGGAAGTGCGCATTCTCAAAGACTTGCGTGGGGCAATTGAAGGGCGCGACGTGCTGGTGGTCGAAGATATCGTCGACACGGGACACACGCTGAACCACGTCACCCACCTGCTGCGCAGCCGCCAGCCGAAACGGCTCAAGTCGATTGCACTGTTGGACAAACCCAGCCGCCGCGAGGTCGATTTCCGCGCCGACTGGATCGGCTTTGAAATCCCTGACGAATTCGTCGTGGGCTATGGCATCGACTATGCCCAACGCAACCGCAACCTGCCCTTCATCGGCAAGGTCCGCTTTACCGAAGACTGATCCCGCCGCGGATTCGAGGCCCCATGATCCTGCGCCACCTTCTGCGAATGTCCCGATGGGCGCGCAATCCGCCCTCGGACCAGCGGGTCAAACTGGTGCTGGGCCTGATCGTTCTGTGTCTGGTGATTGCCGGCGTTGAATACATGGGCTGGTGGCCCGAATGGGCAACCAGCCAGCCACGCAAGCTCAGGCCGTGACCGGCGCGTCCAGCACCTGACGAATTGCCGCCAGAAAGATACCCGCACCGACAGGAATCAGCGCATCGGGGAAATCATAGTCGGGGTTGTGCAATTGCGGATGGTCGACCCCGGACCCCAGCCAGAACATGGCGGTTTTCGACCCCTTGGCGAATTGCCCGAAATCCTCCGAGAACCGTTGCGGCGCGGTGGTCAGGCGCGGTTGCACCCCGGCCTGCGCGCAGGCTTGAGCCAGGATCTGCACGGCCTCTGGGTGGTTGACGCAGGCCTCGAACACGTCGTCATAGGTGATCTCGACACCCAGTCCCTCGTCGGCCGCAGCCTTGCGCACCAGCGCCTCGGCCTGATCGACCAGTTGCGCCATGCGCGCGTCCGAGACGGTGCGCAGCGTGACCCATATCTCGGCCTCACCGGGCGCCACGCCGAATGTCGGGGCCCCCAGTTGGGCGTGGGTGACGGTGGTCAGCGCGTAATCCTCAGTCAGTTCGCCGCCCGGCCCCAAGGCCGCCAAGGCCGGCATCAACTCGGCCATGGCCGAGGCCGGCGACAGCCCGTTCTGCGGGGCCGCGGCGTGCGAGGTCTTGCCCGTCAGCCGCACCCGCATCCCGCGTGAGGCGCAATTGGCCGGGCCAGAGCACAGCTCGACCGCGCCCAGCTGCAAGCCCGACAAGTTGTGCAGCGAGAACAGAAAATCCGGCTGTATCTCAGCATATTGCGGATCGTTCCGAAAGTCGCGTGCGCCCTGTCCGGTCTCTTCGGCGGGCTGAAAGATCAGCACGACCCGACCGCGTGACATGGGCGCTTGCGCCAGGTCCTGCGCCACGCCCAGCACAATGGCCATATGGCCGTCATGCCCGCACAGATGACCCTTACCCGGAACCTGCGAGCAATAGGGTTTGCCCGGCATCTCCAATATCGGCAGCGCGTCGAGTTCGCAGCGGATACCAACGGTCGGCCCCGGCTGGCCCGAGTCGAACACGGCCGCCACCCCATGCCCACCGATCCCGGTCAGAAGCCGACTGGCCAAACCGCGCAATTGCTCGGCGATGAAAACGGCCGTTTCGGCCTCTTCACCCGAGACCTCGGGCCGTTGGTGCAACGCGTGGCGCAGCGCAGTCAGTTGCGCGAGCCGTTCGGGCGTCACGCCTGCCCCAGCTTTTTCTGCCGCGCTGCCCGCAGGCGCGCGAAATCATCGCCCGCATGGTACGAGGACCGGGTCAGGGGCGTGGCTGAAACCATCAGGAACCCCTTGCCATAGGCGGCTTTTTCATAGGCCGCGAACTCTTCGGGCGTGACAAAGCGGTCCACGCGGTGGTGTTTCGGCGTGGGCTGCAGATACTGACCGATGGTCAGGAAATCGATGTCGGCGGCGCGCATGTCGTCCATGACCTGGCGCACCTGCTGTTCGTTCTCGCCCAGTCCGACCATGATGCCCGACTTGGTGAAGATCGACGGGTCCAGTTCCTTGATCCTCTGCAACAGACGCAGCGAGTGGAAATAGCGCGCGCCCGGGCGCACCTCGGGGTACAGGCCCGGCACGGTTTCAAGGTTGTGGTTGAACACATCCGGCTTGGCCGCGACCACGGTTTCCAAAACCGACGGATCGCATTTCAGAAAATCCGGGGTCAGGATCTCGATCGTTGTCTTGGGCGAGCGGTGACGCACCGCGCGGATGGTCTGAGCGAAATGCTCGGCCCCGCCATCGGCCAGGTCGTCGCGGTCGACCGAGGTGATCACGACATGATTCAGACCCAGCTTTTCCACCGCATGTGCCACCCGGCCCGGTTCGAACGCGTCCAGCGCATCGGGGCGACCGGTGGCGATGTTGCAGAAGGTGCAGCCGCGGGTGCAGATCTCGCCCATGATCATCATTGTCGCGTGGCCCTGGCTCCAGCATTCGCCCACATTCGGGCAGCCGGCCTCTTCGCAGACGGTGACCAGGTTGTTGTCGCGCATGATCCGGCGCGTGTCGGCATAGCCCTTGCCGCCGGGTGCTTTCACTCGGATCCAGTTGGGCTTTTTCGGCTGCGCATTGTCGGGCTTATGCGCCTTTTCCGGGTGACGTTGTTCAGGGATTTTCAGATCGCGCACGGGGCCGGTTTCCTGACTTTGGGTCAATTTGGTTGGTGCATAACATAAACCGGTCGGATGTATTACGCCAGCCATGCATAGCTGTCATGCGTCAGCGTTTCGCACACGCAGAATGCAATCGTGATTTTCCGGGAGACCGTCGCAAATTTCGACATGATTTCTGAGGACAAGAGGATATTCGCAAACGCAGCACATCCCGTGTTGAAGCCGGTTTGGAATCGTTTTAACCCACGGGCCGAACAAATGTGAATCACAGGAGATGCCCATGAAAACCGGCGCCAAGCTGCCCGACGTGACATTCCACACCCGCGTGCGCGACGACTCGATCGAAGGGCCCAACCCGTTCCGCTGGGAAGACAAGACCACGGCCGACTACTTCGCAGGCAAGCGGGTCATCCTGTTCTCGCTGCCCGGTGCGTTTACCCCCACCTGCTCGACCTACCAACTGCCGGGGTTTGAAAACAACTACGAGGCGTTCAAGGCCAAGGGCATCGACGAGATCTACTGCATGTCGGTCAATGACAGCTTTGTCATGAACAAGTGGGCGCAGGATCAGGGGCTGAAGAACGTCAAGGTCATTCCTGACGGGTCGGGCGAGTTCACCCGCAAGATGGGCATGCTGGTCGACAAGGCAAATCTGGGCTTTGGCATGCGGTCGTGGCGCTATGCCGCCATCATCAACGACGGTGTGGTCGAGGCGTGGTTCGAAGAGCCTGGCCTTATGGACAACTGCCCCGAGGACCCCTATGGCGTTTCGTCGCCCGAAAACCTGATGAAGCACCTGGAAGAAGCGCAGCAGCCCGAAATGGCCTGAGCCTTCAACCAGCCTCCACTCGAAGGGCTCGCCAAGTGCGGGCCCTTTTCAGTTCCGGGTTTCTGACACGATGTTTTCGCCGACCTGCCGGATCACCTGGGCCAGTTGATCGAACCACACCGCCCCATCCGACGAATCGCGCCGCACGAGGCCGATCTGCCGCGCGGGCTCCGGGGCGCCGAACCGCAGCAGTTTCAGCCTCGGCACGGCATCGGCCTCGGAACGCGCCGCCAATTCCGGAATCAAGGTCAGGCCGAACCCCTCGGCCACCAAACGCGACAGCGTGGCCAAAGACGACGCGCCCATGTTGATATGGGCGCTGGTCCGGTCCTGCCCGCACACCTCAAGCGCCTGATCCGTCAGGCAATGCCCGTCTTCCAGCAGCATCAGCTGGGCTGCGTTCAGGTCGATCGGGCGCAGAGCGTCGGGGCTGACGGTCAAGCTCTTCAGGCGTGTCTCGCTGCCGGCCAGCAGAAAACGATCCTCGAACAAAGGCACCTCGTCCAGGCCGTGCGCGCCCACCGGCAGGGCCAGCACGGCGGCGTCAATCTCGCCCGCTTTCAGCATCGACAGCAACCGCTCGGTGCGCGCCTCGCGTACCTGTACGCGCAGGGACACATCCGCTGACCGCAGACCAGCCAAAACACCCGGCAACAGATATGGCGCGACCGTCGGGATCAAGCCGACCGACAGACTGCGATGCCCGGTGGAGTTGTCACGCGCGAACCGATCCAACCGTTCGGCCGCGCCCAAAATGCGCCGTGCGTGCTCCAGCGCATCACGCCCCAACGGTGTCAGCAGAACATCGCGGGCGCGCCTTTCAAACAGCGGCCCGCCCATGATGTCTTCCAAAGCCCGGATCTGCACCGATAGCGCCGGTTGAGAAACATGACACACCTGAGCGGCCCGGCCAAAGTTGCGTTGCTCGGCCACGGCGCGGAAGTATTGTAGCTGCCTGAGGGTAAAATTCATAACCCCTGATTATCACCTGCTGCGTTTTCCGCAACTGCAGCCAATCGGATTCAACGTGAATCAGCCGATCAACCGGTCACACTCTGCTTGCTTCTCGTAATGTCGCTTGAGGCGCTGCAGTGCAATGCGCAGCACGATCTTCCCCGAACGTGCTGACCAGCCCATCCGTTTCTCGGCCAGTTCCAGACCTTCCAGATAGCAACAACACCGCAGCGCAACGTCGCTCAGACCCGGACCCAGATCCGACAAGGCCCGGGCCACGCGATCACGCGCCTCGGACGACCCCCGCGCAACCGGCACATCGCCCTCGAAACCCGCACAACCGCCAGCGGTGAGGAACCGGTCCCAGTTTTGCGTGACCCGCGGTCCGATCTGGGCCAGCTCGAAATCTTCGCGCAGTCGCTCTCCGGCGCGCACCAGGCTTTCGTCCAGAAACGGCTTTCCATCCCGGTCGCGCCGGCGCGACAAGGCAATCAGGGGGCTCTCTGCTGCGCAATAGCGGATGCGCCGTGGGCGCCTCTCGTCGGCTTGGCTGCACGTTTTGAATTTCGCCGGTGCCTCGGCCATCCCATATTCTGTCTGTGTCCGCGCGCGGTTTTCGGCATCGGCAATCAACTGGCTCAGTGCGGTTCGGCCCGTTTGCGTGATCCGGTAGCGCGACACACGCCCCGGATTGTCACAAACGATCCAGTCCTTCAGAGCCAAAGCCTGAGCGGTCTTGCAGTCAACAACGGCGGTCCGAGTTGTACCGCCCTCGCCGCTGTCGCGGACAACGACCGCCTTTTCCATGTCCTCGGCCACGGCCAGAACCGCACCCGTTTCGCAAAGGCGCCGCAGCACCCGCAAAGCCTCGCGCTCGAACGCCTCGTCTTCGGCATTGGGAATGCGATGAGGATCATCGCCGACGCCAAAGAAGGGACCAGAGGCCACTTCATTCCCCGCACCGGGAAAGTGTGTTTCGGCAAGTGACTGCAGTGCTTTATCCACTAAGGGATCGTCGCGGCGCATTTCGATCCTTCGGATCTGTCGCAGAATGGTTGACGCGTGACACCCTGCCGACCGCGCCAGATCCCGGATCGACCGTCCCGCCTCAGTATGGGCTAGGTATCGCTGTGCCCCTTCGGGAACCCAAGCTGGAACGGTGAATGCGGTGCTGTTTTCCATCGTTATTCGCCCTCGTCGACAATCAAACTGCCACTGTCCGCCGTCGGATAAAGTGTTAACCAAATCTACCTAGAGTTGCTTTCGTTACTCGTTCGTTAACCTCCAATGGCTCTAACCAGAATTGATTCAAAAAGATAAACAGTCGTGAAACCATCGTTCGGCGCGAGCCATGTCACGGCAACACCCGCTTGGGTTGTGCTAAATTGCTGCAGGAAAAATTGAACAGAGGAACGCCGAAATGCAGGACCTGATGACTATGATCACCGCCCTCCGCCGCCCGCGGCTGCTGTCTCGGGCAGCCAAGGTCGGAGCACAGGAATACGACCGTGACCGCCACTTGCAGCGCCTGTTCGGCTATGGCGCGCTACCGGGAACCGGAGCGGCCTTGATGCGACTGTTGGAGATGGAGCGGAGCGTCGACGACCAACGACGCTCGGGTGATGCCGCATATTCGCTGGTTCGCCACCTGGATCTACTGATCGCACTGATTGGTGAGGCGCGACTGCATCAAGCCAGCCGCGCCCCGGAACTTCGTGTCGTCAAGTGAAGGCGTCGGGCATGGACGCTTTCTTTTCCTCGACATAGGCGGTTAGCGCCGCCAGTTTTTCCGGGTCGAGTTGCGGTTGCTGGTAGTTGGCCAGCAGATGCTCGACCCGGACGGAGGCAAGCATGCGCGTGTCCCGCGCACCCTCTTCTTCCCATGTTTCAAAGGGTTTGTAGTCCAGCAGGTCGGTCTTCCAGAAGGCGCTTTGGAAATTGGCCTGGGTGTGCGCACAGCCAAGATAGTGACCACCCGGCCCCACCTCACGAATCGCGTCCATGGCCTGCGCGTTTTCATCATAGGCCACCCCTTTGGCCAACGCATGAAGCGCTCCCAACTGATCGGCATCCATGACGAATTTTTCGAAATCGGCGACCAGACCGCCTTCGAGCCACCCACATGCGTGCAACATGAAGTTGACGCCTGAAAGCAGCCCCATGTTCAGCGAGTTCGCAGTCTCGTAGGCCGCCTGCGCGTCCGGAAGCTTGGATCCACAGAACGACCCGGCCGAGCGGTAGGGAACACCCAAACGGCGCGCCAACTGACCGGCCCCATAGGTGATATGCGCGGCTTCGGGCGTGCCGAAGGTCGGTGCGCCAGAGTTCATGTCGATCGACGACACGAATGCGCCAAAAATGGCCGGTGCTCCCGGACGGATGATCTGACTGTAGGCGATGCCGGCCAGCACCTCGGCCAGCACTTGCGTCAGAGTTCCGGCAACCGAAACCGGGGCCATTGCGCCGCCCACGATGAAGGGCGAAATGATGCAGGCCTGATTGTTGCGCGCATAGACTTCCAGCGACCCCATCATCACGTCGTCGAACGTCATCGGCGAGTTGATGTTGGTAAGCGAGGTCATCACGGTGTTTTCCTGAACGAACTCCTTGCCGAACAGAATCTCGCACATCTCGACCGAATCCTGCGCCCGGCTGGGATCGGTCACCGAACCCATAAAGGGTTTGTCGGACAGCGTCATGTGCGCCATCAGCATGTCCAGATGACGTTTGTTCACCGGAACGTCCGTCGGTTCGCAGACCGTGCCGCCTGAATGGTGCAGCCACTTGGACATGTAGGCCAGTTTCACGAACTTGTTGAAATCGTCCATCGTGGCATAGCGGCGGCCACCCTGCGCGTCCCGCACGAAAGGCGGTCCGTAGACCGGCGCCAGCACCAGGTTGCGCCCGCCGATTACCACCGATTTTTCGGGGTTGCGCGCGTGCTGCGTGAATTCCTTGGGCGCGGTCTTGATCAGTTCGCGGGCCAGACCTCGCGGAATGCGAACGCGCTCACCATCGATGTCGGCTCCGGCATCCCGCCAGCGTTCCAGCGCCGCGGGGTTGTCGACGAAATTGACGCCGACTTCCTCCAGCACGGTTTCCGCATTGGCCTCGATGATCTCCAACGCTTCGTCATTGAGGATCTCGAAGTTCGGAATGTTGCGTTCGATATACTTCGCCGTTTCGATCCGAACCGCGGTACGCTCGGCCCGGCGGGCGGCGCCTCCGCCACCACGCACTCTGCGTCGGGTGCTTGCCTCTGTCATGAGATGATCCCGTGTGAAAGTTTAGATTGGATTGCTTGTTACAAGATGCCGCGACTTCATCAGATGTGGATTCCGGCGCAATAGGGGGAAAAGCGACATATTCCGCGCTGTCCAGCACCAGAAACAGGCCTTACGGCGCGTCAGGTTGGCTTGCTGAAATAAACCTTGTTCCCCTCGTGCCCGGTCTCCTGCCACCCAAGATGACAGTACATCGCGCGGGTGTCCGCCATCAGGCGGTGGGTTGTCAGGCGCATGCTCCAAACCCCGTTTTCGCGAGCCTCTGTCGCGACGAAATCGAGCAACTGCCGAGCAATGCCCCGCCCTTGCGCATCCGGTGAAACGGCCAGATTGAAGATCATCGCGGTTTCTCTTTCGAAACCAAAAACCACGACACCCTGCAGGGATGTTTCATCCGCGGCGACAACGACGTTCCGGTCGCGAATGTCCTCCTCGACCCCCTCGGTCACATCCGGCAGGTCGGGAATGGACTGGCGCGCTGCGGCATAGGCCGCTTCGATACATCGGCGGATGGGCTCCGCATCGGTTGCCACAGCCCTTCTGAGCGAAATTCCGGTCATTCAATGCGCTCCGCGTCACTCTTTCCCGCCAAATGACGTCAAGGCGCTTGCACATGCAAGGCTTCCGACCTAAAGGCCGGGTATGACCGAGACATCCCATGACCGCCTTCTGATCATCGACTTCGGCAGCCAGGTAACGCAGCTGATCGCCCGCCGCCTGCGCGAGTTGAACGTCTATTGCGAAATCCACCCCTACCAGAACGTCACGACGGATTTCGTGCGTGACATGGCCCCGCGCGCCATCATCTTTTCGGGCGGGCCGGACAGCGTGACCCGCGAGGGATCACCGCGCGTCCCGCAAGAGATATTCGAGTATGGCGTTCCGATCCTGGGCATCTGCTATGGCCAGCAGGTCATGATGCACCAGCTGGGCGGCAAGGTTGAAAGCGGCCACGGCACCGCCGAGTTCGGACGGGCATTCGTGACGCCGCGCGGCAAGCTCGACCTGCTCGAGGGCTGGTTCACCGATGGCAACGAACAGGTCTGGATGAGCCACGGCGACCATGTCAGCCAAGTCGCACCGGGGTTCGAGGTGTTCGGCACCTCGCCCAACGCGCCCTTCGCGATCACCGCCGATACCGACCGCCATTTCTATGCCGTTCAGTTCCACCCCGAGGTGCACCACACCCCCAAGGGCGCAAAACTGTACGAGAATTTCGTGAAGCTGGCCGGGTTCAAGGGCGACTGGACCATGGGCGCCTATCGCGACGAGATGATCCGCAAGATCCGCGAACAGGTCGGCGACAAGAAGGTGATCTGCGGTCTGTCGGGCGGTGTCGACAGCTCGGTCGCCGCTATCCTGATCCACGAGGCGATCGGCGACCAGCTGACCTGCGTTTTCGTCGATCACGGCCTGCTGCGCAAGAACGAGGCGCAGGAAGTCGTCTCGATGTTCCGCGACAACTACAACATCCAACTGATCCACGCGGATGAAAGCGAGCTGTTCCTGGGAGAGCTCGACGGCGTTTCGGACCCCGAAACCAAGCGCAAGATCATCGGCAAGCTGTTCATCGACGTATTCCAGAAACACGCCGACACGATCGAGGGCGCCGAGTTCCTGGCCCAGGGCACGCTGTACCCCGATGTCATTGAATCGGTGTCGTTTTCCGGCGGCCCGTCAGTCACGATCAAATCGCATCACAACGTCGGCGGCCTGCCCGAAAAGATGGGCCTGAAACTGGTCGAGCCGCTGCGTGAACTGTTCAAGGACGAAGTGCGCGCGCTGGGCCGTGAACTGGGCCTGCCGCCCAGCTTTATCGGCCGCCACCCCTTCCCCGGACCGGGTCTGGCCATCCGCTGCCCGGGCGAGATCACCCGCGAAAAGCTGGAAATCCTGCGCGAGGCCGACGCGATCTATATCGACCAGATCCGCAAGCACGGCCTGTATGACGAGATCTGGCAGGCCTTCGTCGCGATCCTTCCGGTGCGCACAGTCGGCGTGATGGGCGACGGGCGCACCTATGACTATGCCTGCGCCCTGCGGGCGGTGACCTCGGTTGATGGAATGACGGCCGATTACTACCCGTTCACCCACGAATTCCTGGGCGAAACCGCCACCCGGATCATCAACGAGGTCAAGGGCATCAACCGTTGCACCTATGACATCACCTCCAAGCCTCCGGGCACGATCGAATGGGAATGACACCAAAAGCCGGGCGCTGACCCGGCTTTTTTGTTGTTGTGAACCGGCGTCGGTTTTGGTTCGGTGGCCAAACGCACGCTCAGCCCAAGGATCGAAACATGCGCGATAGCAAATCGATGATTGCCAAAACCGCGCTGTGGATGACCGGGGCGATCGCTTCTTTCTCGTCAATGGCCGTTGCCGGGCGCGAGCTTAGCCTGACGCACGACACGTTTGAAATCATGATGTACCGCAGCATTGTCGGCGTCATCGTCGTTTCGGCCGTTTTGACGGCAACCGGCAAATGGCACCAGGTATCGACACAACGTCTGGGTCTGCACGCGGTTCGAAACTCGTTGCATTTTGCGGGCCAAAACCTGTGGTTCTACGCTGTCAGCGTCATCCCGCTGGCGCAGGTTTTTGCGTTGGAATTTACGCAACCGATATGGGTCGTACTCCTGTCTCCGCTTCTGCTGGGCGAACGCCTGACACCCACGCGGGTCATGTCGGCAATCATAGGTTTCGCAGGCATATTGATCGTCGCCCGACCCGGAGCCACACCGCTCACGCCCGGTGTTCTTGCAGCGGCCTCCTCGGCTGTTTTCTTTGCGCTTACAACGATTTCGACGAAGAAACTGACAGGGTTCGCCAGCATCGGATGCATCGTTTTCTGGCTGACTACGATGCAGGCCGCAATGGGTCTTGCTGTTGCCGGAGCGGACGGGCAGATCGTCCTGCCAACCGCTCAAAGCGCGCCCCTGTTGTTGCTGGTCGGGCTGGCCGGCCTGCTGGCCCATTTCTGCATTACAAACGCGCTTGCCATCGCTCCGGCCACGGTCGTTATTCCCTTTGATTTCGCGCGCCTGCCGACGATCGCCATTGTTGGGATGCTGCTGTATCACGAACCCCTGGATCAGTGGACCATGCTGGGCGCCGTCGTGATTTTCTCGGGCATCTTCCTGAATGTCTGGTCCGAAGGCCGCGCGGGATCGGGCACTCTGGCAAAAACCACACACAAAAACTGACGTTCGGTCACTGGCAGAAACTAACGTATGGTCAGTGGTTGACGTTTTTTTAAACTCCCCGTGAATAATGGCCACAGAAATCACCGCCACTGACACTCACAAGACAATACTGTGGCGCCGGATAGTGAAAAGGGAGGAATACATGAAGAAAGCGCTGTTACAGGCGTGCGTGCTCTGTGCAGGGGCGACCGCCGCTCATGCCGGCGGTATCGACCGTAGTGGGCAAGGCATCAACATTATCTTTGAGGAAGGTTCCGTCGTACAGTTTCGCCTGGGCTACACCAACCCAAGCGTAAGCGGCACGATGCTGGGCGTGGACTCGGGCAACGTTGCAAACGACTTCTTCTCGCCTCATCTCGCGTACAAGCACGCCTTCACCGACCAACTCGACTTTGCGCTGATCTATGACGAACCGTTCGGTGCCGATATCGCCTACGGTTCGAACTACCCGCTCTCGCAGAACCCGATCCCGGGCGGTCGCACTGACGTTCTGCGCGCGAAAGCCGACACAGAGGCAATTACTGCCCTGTTGCGCTACAAGTTCGACGGCGGCTTCAGCGCCATCGGTGGTCTGCGTATTCAGCGGCTCAGCGCTGACGTTGCCGTGCCGGCGGCGGCTGGTTACGAGGTGAATGCCGACAAGGATACCGCGCTGGGTTACGTCGTAGGTGTGGCTTGGGAAAAGCCCGAGATCGCAGCGCGCGTGGCGCTGACCTACAACTCGAAAATTTCCCATGACCTGTCGCAAACGGAGTCGGTGAACCCAATCCCAATCCCGCCGATCCCGCCTGGAACCGTGGCGACATTCGACACTTCCAGCGAGGTCGTTTCTCCGCAATCGGTGAACCTGGACTTCCAGACCGGCGTTGCCCCCAGGACACTGCTGTTCGGATCGATCCGCTGGGTCGATTGGCCGCAAACGGTTTACGATCCCCCGAACTATCCGCCGACCAGCGCGCTTGTGGACTATGACGATCCGACCTGGACCTATTCGCTGGGTCTTGGCTACCAGTTCTCCGAACAGTTCTCGGGCGCAGTGACCCTTGGCTATGAATCGGCAACCAATGAGCCCGTTTCCAACCTGGGTCCGACCGACGGGTTCTGGAGCATCGGCCTTGGCGGCACCTACTCGATGGAACGCGCCAAGATTTCGGGCGGCGTTCGCTATACCGATCTGGGCGACGCAACCGCTGACGGTGCTGGCCCCGCGGCGCGGGCGAACTTCTCTGGAAACAGCGCGTGGAGCGTTGGTATTCAGGTGACCTACGCCCTGAACTAAGGGATACGCTCATACAGAATTGGAAAACCCCGCCCTTGTGGCGGGGTTTTTCGCATGATCCGGGTCGCTTACCGAATTGCCGAATGCAAGTATTCCGCGTGAGGCAAACAGAAACATGCAAGAAATAGCCATGACGCAACAAAAATCCCTCTCCGCCCTTGCTTGGTTCGAGCTCATTCTTCTTGGACTGATCTGGGGCGCGTCCTTCCTGGCGATCCGCGTCGCACTGGACACGATACCTGTGATGACGGCCGTGTTTCATCGCGTTTTCTGGGCCGCGCTTGCACTTTGGGCCGTCGTTCTCCTCCGCCGAGAAACGATACCGAGGGACCCGCGTATTTGGGGCGCTTTTCTGGTCATGGGTCTGCTGAACAACGTATTGCCCTTCTCGCTGATGGCCTGGGGCCAATTGTATGTCGACACCGGTCTGACCTCGATCTTGAACGCTGCCACGGCAATCTTCGGTGTTCTGGTTGCGGCTGCATTCTTTCCCGACGAGCGACTGACCAAACGTCGAGCCGTGGGTGTTGCGCTTGGCTTTGGCGGAGTTTCCACCGCAATCGGATTGCACAATTTCCTTGGGTTCAGCCTGCAAAGCGCTGCTCAGTTGGCCATTCTGGCGGGGACCGTATCCTATGCGCTGGCGGCTGTATGGGCCCGTCTGCGCTTGTCAGGCCTGGCGCCGCAGGTTGCGGCGGCGGGAATGCTGAGCGGGTCAACCATCGTCATGCTGCCGGTAATGCTGTTCGTCGACGGTGTGCCATCGTTCGACCTGCCTATGACAACTTGGCTCGCCGTAGCTTATTACGCACTCGTCGCTACGGCTGGTGCCTACTTGCTGTACTACAGGGTTCTGGCCGCAGCCGGCAGCGGCAACTTGCTGCTGGTCACCCTGATCATCCCTCCGGTCGCCATTCTGCTCGGCGCCTATGTCCGGCACGAAACCCTTGCCCCGAACGCCTTCATCGGCTTTGCGATCCTTGCATTGGGGCTATTGATCCTAAGCCGATCCCGCAGCCGAGATTGACGCCATCGCCGGGCCGATTTAGCTAGGACAAAACAAGGGACGGTTGCACATGATCTACAGCTCGGCGAAGGACTGGCGCGAAGCGGCGCGCAAAAAGGTGCTGTTTTTCGGCATGTCCGGCTTGGGCAAGACTTACGTTTCGAACATCCTTCGCGACTCGGGCGACTGGTTCCACTACTCGATCGATTATCGAATTGGCACGCGTTACATGGGTGAGTACATCACCGACAACGCCAAGGCTGAAGCCATGAAAGTTCCCTTTCTGCGGGACCTGCTGCTCTCTGACTCGATCTATATCGGTTCCAACATTTCGTTCGAAAACCTGACGCCGGTCGCCGCCTATCTGGGCAAGCCCGGAAACCCGGCCGTGGGTGGGCTGGCGATGCCGGAATATCGGCGTAGACAAGAGCAGTTCCGGCAGGCCGAAATCCACGCTCTGCTGGACACCGAATATTTCATTGACCGCGCTCAGCGTCTGTACGGGTACCCGCATTTCATCTGTGACACCGGCGGGTCAATCTGCGAATGGGTGGACCCTGACAATCCTTCCGACCACGTCTTGTCGGAACTCTCGCGCCAGACCCTGATGGTCTGGATCAAGGGCGACGACGACCACACCGCCGAACTGATCCGACGGTTCGACAAGGCCCCCAAACCGATGTCTTATCAGGCCGATTTCCTGACGCGCACCTGGCAGGAATACCTTGATCAGCACGGCTGCGCCGAGGCAGAGGTCAATCCCGACGACTTCATCCGCTGGACCTATGCCCGCGCCCTGGCCCACCGTCAGCCCAGATACCAATCCATGGCTGAGAATTGGGGGGTCACTGTTACCGCCGACGCAATCGGAAAGGTGCGGAATGCGCGTGATTTCGATGAGTTGATCGAGAGCACACTTGAGACCCGCGCCGCGGCGTCCTAACTAGAACGCTTCAGAAGAAACTGGAAAAACCCGCCTCATGCCTATCAAGATTCCGTCCGACCTCCCGGCCTTTGACGTTCTGACGAAAGAGGGCGTCATGGTCATGGCCGAGGATCAGGCTGCACGGCAGGACATCCGGCCCCTGAAGATCGGGTTGCTGAACCTGATGCCGAAGAAAATCCAGACCGAAAACCAGTTTGCCCGGTTGATCGGCGCGACGCCGCTGCAGATCGAGTTGTCTCTGATCCGCATGACCGAGCATCAGACGAAAAACACCGCGGCCGAACACATGGAAGAGTTCTACCGCCCTTTTCAGGACGTGAAGGACCAGAAATTTGACGGCCTGATCATCACCGGCGCCCCCATCGAGCATCTGGAATTTCAGGACGTCACCTATTGGGACGAACTGACCGAGGTGTTTGAATGGACCCGAACCAATGTGCATTCGACCTTCGGCGTGTGCTGGGGTGGCATGGCGATGATCTATCATTTTCATGGCGTAAAAAAGCATATGCTGGACGCCAAGGCGTTTGGGTGTTTCCGGCATCGGAACCTGTCGCCGGCCTCGCCTTTCCTGCGAGGTTTCTCGGATGACTGCGTGATCCCGGTCAGTCGCTGGACCGAAGTCCGGCAGGATGAAATCGACGCTGCCAAAGGGCTTGTGACCCTTCTGGGCAGCGACGAGGTCGGTCCGTGTCTGGTTGAAGATCGGCAGAACCGGGCGCTGTATATCTTCAATCACTTCGAATACGACAGTGACACGCTGAAACAGGAATACGATCGGGACGTGGCCAATGGCACTCCGATCAACGTACCCATCAACTATTATCCCGACGATGACCCGTCCCGCACGCCTCAGAATCGGTGGCGTAGCCATGCGCATCTGCTGTATGGGAACTGGATCAACGAAATCTACCAGACCACTCCTTTCGACATGACGAAAATTGGTCATTAAGTCGTTGATATACCTAGGCCTGTTTGCGGCCCTTTTTGCGGCTTTGACGGCTTGGCTTGCCGCACGCCATGAGGCCCGGGCCGAGGCCGCGTTTCCGCCAGAGGGTCAGATATTGGATGTCGACGGCGTTGCTGTACATGCCGTCGTCATGGGCGAAGGCCCGGATGTCGTCCTGATCCACGGGTCCAGCGGCAATACCCGGGACATGACGTTTGCTCTTGCGCCGTTGCTGGCAAAATCCTTTCGGGTCATTGTATTTGACCGACCGGGGCTGGGCTATTCTCAGAGCTTCTCGGCGGAGGGCGAAACCATCGTTGAGCAGGCAGAAATCCTGCAGAAAGCTGCCGCGATGCTGGGGGCCGACAAACCCATCGTAGCCGGCCAAAGCTATGGCGGGTCGGTATCGCTGGCCTGGGCTGTGACGCGACCTGACAACATCTCGGCTCTGGTCCTGATCGCCCCGGCCGCGGTGCCATGGGAAACTCCGCTCGATTCCTTCAACCGGATTACCTCGACCGCCTGGGGAAATGCTCTCGTCCTGCCGTTGATCACCGCCTACGTTCCGGACTGGTACGTCAACAAGGCCCTGGATACGGTCTTTGCCCCCCAGGCGGCACCCGAAGGCTATGCCGAGCACTTTGGCCCGCCCCTGACGCTCCGCCGGTCGTCGATGCATGCCAACGCAAAACAACGGGCCAACCTCCTGAACGAAGTTGCCGAGCTGCAACCGCGCTACCCCGAGATTTCGGTGCCCACCGAAATTGTGCATGGTACGGCAGACACCACAGTTGGGCTGGGCTGGCATTCCGAGCGGTTGATCGAACAAATCCCCGGCGCTGAGCTGATCGAACTTGAAGGTATGGGTCACATGCCTCAAGTGGTGGCCGCTCCAGAAGTTGCTGCTGCGATCGAACGCGCCGCGGAACGAGCGGATTTGCGTTAACCCCGCCCGTAATCCATAGTAGAAACTGGATTTTATGGCGAGGCAACTCATGACCCGTGCAGCGGACCGAGCAATCAACAGCTACTTTCGGAACGACGCTCCCGAGAGCGTGCGAAAGGCCATCGAAGACGCTGAAAAAGGCGACATCCTCAACCCCAGCTACCCATATCAGGAGAGGATGAAGCGCAAGGACTATGACAATCAGATGGAGGCCCTGCAGATCGAACTGGTCAAGATGCAGGCATGGGTCAAGGAAACCGGACAACGCATCGCGATCGTGTTCGAGGGCCGGGATGCAGCAGGCAAAGGCGGTACGATCAAGCGATTCCGGGAAAACCTGAACCCGCGTGGCGCCCGCAATGTCGCCCTCAGCAAACCCTCCGACGCCGAGCGCAGCCAATGGTATTTCCAGCGGTACATCCAGCACCTGCCATCAGCCGGCGAGATCGTTTTCTTCGATCGCAGCTGGTACAACCGGGGGGTCGTCGAAAACGTCTTTGGATTCTGTACCGCAGACCAGCGGGAACGCTTCTTCAGGCAAGTCATGCCGCTGGAGATCGGGCTTGTGCATGACGGCATTCACCTTTTCAAGTTCTGGCTCAACGTCGGACGCGCAGAACAGCTCAATCGGTTTCTCGCGCGCGAGAATGACCCGCTGAAACAATGGAAACTGAGCCCTATCGACATCGCCGGTCTGGGCAAATGGGATGAATACACGCAGTCGATTTCCGAATCTCTGACACGCTCCCATTCCGATCTGTGCCCTTGGACGATCATCCGTTCAGACGACAAGAAGCGCGCGCGGCTTGCGGCAATCCGGGCGGTATTGTCGAATGTGGACTATGACGAAAAGGACGTCGAAGCCGTTGGCGAGCCCGACCCGATGATTTGTGGCGGACCGGAAATCTGGGATGCGTAGTCTAGGGCGTCTTTGGTCAAGCATTAGTCCCTTTGATCATGTCTCAAGGATTGGACCTGCTGCCCCGCGTGCATTATGTCTGGTTGGTAAAAGAGCACGCAAACACAGGCAGGTGCCGTCGGAATGACCAAACGCGGCTATCACCATGGGAATCTTAAACAGGCGCTGATCGACGCCGCCCTCTCGCTGATCGAGGAAAAAGGTCCGACCGGCTTCACCCTGTCTGAAGCCGCAAAACGGGCCGGTGTCACCCCAGCCGCGGTTTACCGACACTATCAGGGTCGCGAGGATCTGATCGCCGAGGCGGCCCGTCAGGGGTTCGAGATGTTCGCGGACCTCATGCAGTATGCCTATGACAAGGGGCAGCCCTCGGCGCTGGCCGCTTTCGAAGCGACCGGGCGTGCATATCTGGCGTTTGCGCGCAAGCATCCCGGCCATTACATCTCGATGTTCGAAAGCGGAATCTCGGTCAACCGGACGCCCGAGCTGGCGTTGGCCGCCAACCGGGCAAAAGAGGTTCTGGAAATGGCTGCGGCCGATCTTTCAGAACACATCCCGCCGGAAAAGCGCCCACCGGCGTCTATGTTCAGCGCGCATATCTGGGCGATGAGCCATGGTGTCGTAGAGCTTTATGCCCGCAATGCAGGTGCCAGCTCGCCTTTCCCACCCGAAGACCTTTTGGAATCCGGGATCGGCATATACCTCAGAGGGTTGGGGCTGGTGCCGCCCGACGAATGATCGTCAGAACATCCTGCTGGCATGTGGTGCGTTCAGCCGTGAGGTGACATTGATCAGATCCATCATGCCCATCCCCTTGATGTCGACCGGACCCAGGTCCGAGACCTGAAATTCATCGATCAGGGCGTATTTCATCTCTTCCGGGGCAACGATGTTCATGGGGTTCGCAAAGACCTGCAACCGCGATGCGATATTCACGGCCGGTCCAAAAACGTCATAGACGTATTTCTGGATCCCTACCACGGACCCAACGGCCGGCCCCATGCCAAGCCCGATCCGGGCCTGCCATTTGTGCGGATGACTTTCGTTGCGCCGTTCCAGATACCGCAGAAATCGGACCGCACAATGCGCAACCGCCGTGGCATGGTCGGGCGTGGCGTCGGGCATGCCTGACACCGCAAGATATGCGTCGCCGATCGTCTTGATCCGTTCACAGCCGAACTGTTCGACGATCCGGTCGAAGGCGGTGAAGATGTCATTCAACTCACTGAGAGTGACCGTAGGGTCGGTTTTTGCCGCAAAATCCGTAAAACCGACGAAATCCAGCATGACCACGGAAACCTGATCATACAGCTGAGGCGTTACTACGCCGAAGGTTTTGAACTCTTCATAAACCGCGCGCGGCATCAGATTCAGCAAAAGCCGTTCGACCCGTTCCTTTTCTCTTTCCAACTCGCGGGTGTTGCGCTCGACCATGGTCGAATAGCTGTCGATCATGCTCTCCAGTTCACGAATTTTCGTGATGTTCTGACATTCGACAACCAGAACCTGCTCATCCATCCCATTGGCCAAGGAAATCGTTACAGCAAAGATCAGCGTGCGGCGTTTCGGTTTCATCTGCAGCTCTGCCGAATACCGCAGGCCCGATTGCTTGACGTCATCCAGCTCGCGCTGGTCCAGATCCGGCAAAATATCCAAAAGTGTCTGACCGGGCTCGGGCTTGCCGAACCATTCGGCGAATGGGCCATTGTGGAACACGAAGGTCAGGTCCGAGGCCCGCAATACTGCAACACCGACCCCGATGGCACGCAGCAGATGCTCGTTGATGGCCAGAATGCTCATGCCGCATCCCGGGCAACGATGATCGCCCTCTTGCCCTCGATCGCAGCCAGCGCGACCTGCACGTCATCTTCGGTCATTCCATGAATTGAAAGTGCTTCACCGAACAGCGTAGCCATCTCGTCGAAATCATCATGGCTGATGTTGAGGTGCCGATGCACGGCCTCGATCCGATCATCACTGAAAGACGCTGGTCCACCCACCAGAGACGAAACGAACTTGGTTTGATGATCGATCAACCGAGGCATGTCGATGTCTTCGAAGTAGCCTCCGATCTCATCCGATTCCAATGCCATTTCGTAAAATGTCATCACGATCCGGCTGATGGTTTTGAACCCGCCGTATTTCTCGTAAATCGTTTGACCCACACCAAAACCCCAAAAAATCGCGCAATAACACTGTGAGGTTATATCAAATCGAGAGTTTTGTTAACGTTTATGCGCTTTGCGACCGGCGCGGATGGTTGGAACCGCTCGGTTTTTCACCATCGGCTCAAAGACTTCAGGACCAAGGGCGCACGATCAGATCGTCGGCACAGGGAATGAAGTCCACCATGCCGCCGCGCTGGACAAGCCGCGCCTGACCGCCCAGCTTCCATTTCAGTTTGCAGCCGGCCGACTGAAGCTCGCGCCGCAGCCGAAACCATGTGGGGCCCTTGTCCAATCCGCTGTTCGTGGCTGCGTTTTGGGTTCGCTCACTGCTTTTGACCGGTTCGTCGATCTGCTCCTGCCGTCCCGACCAGATCATTTGAACACCAACGGCCGGAAAGCATTGAAACATGTTCCAATCCCTGCGCGGCAACGACAGAAAGTCATCGAGATGGTCAGAATATCTCTGCGACCAGGCCAACAGTTTGCGGCAGCCAGCCTGTGACAGAACATAGGCCGCCGCACTTGGCGCCATTTCCAACATTGGGCGCACGCGGACATTTCCGATCCCGGTTTCCGGCCCAAAGCGCAGTGACCGGGGCGAGTAATCCAATTTGACGCAATCATAGGCTTCCGGGTGGTTCAGCACTTCGGTGATCACCCGGCCAGCGTCAGAGGACATTTCCACATCATCCTCAAAGACGACAGCGGCCGGAAGGTTCCGATCGACGATCCGCTGCCAAACCGATCTATGGCTTTCGAAACAGGCGATTTCGCTGGTCGTCAGACCCCAGCGCGTTCCCGTTCCCGCAACATATCCGTTTTGCTCCAACGCACCCGGCTGACTGGCATCCGTCGCACTGATCCTATGTGCCCCCACAAGGCCCGCCTTCAGAAACTGCGCCTCCATGAACGCCCGGCGCTCGGGCACACGGTCCAGATTGATGTAATAGACGCTGTCGCCTGCCATCTGCTGGGTTATCTGCACCGGAAGTCCTTTCGCATCGCGCCGCTTTATTGGCCATATCCCCTGTTGGGACTGGAAGTCCAGATTGCACCACTGGCAGAAGTACGGCCAGCGGGGTGACCGAACTGACTGGCTACAGCTTGTTCAGCCGATGCTTTTCCAAGATGTCGATGATGACGGATTTGGCATGCAGCCGGTGCTGGCGATGCCGGTCGCGCGCCACATCAGGTTTGCCGTCACGGATTGCGGTGTAGACCGCACGGTGATCTTCATTCGATTTGACCGGTAACGGGCGAATGAACAGGGTCGAGGCCCGCGCTCTGCGGACCTGGTCGCTCATCATGGAAACGATGCTTTCCACCCGTCGGTTGCCACCCAACCGGACAAGCTCGCGGTGGAACAGGTCATCGGCCTTGGCCCACGCCTCCAGGTCTTCCTCACCGATGGCGCGATCCATTTGGGCGATCGAGTCCGCCAACGGCTGAAGGTCCTGTTCAGAAAATCCGGCCTCGGCCGCGCGTTCGGCTGCAAGGCTCTCCAACTCGGTCAAAATGTCATAGATCTCGCGCATATCATCCGGAGATACCGGCAGGATCCGCACCCCTTTGCGCGGCCGCATTTCCAACAGGCCCTTGCTTTCCAGCATCAGCGCTGCTTCGCGAACCGGCGTGCGCGACATCCCCAACTGCTCGGCCAGTTCAGTTTCCAGATGGTCGGTGCCCGCGGCCAACTCTCCGGTCAGGATCATCCGCCGCAAGTCCCGCACCGCGCGCTGAGTATTCGAGAGAGCCTTGCCGGTCTCGTTTTTCATTCGGCCTCCAAAACGATTTTCCTGCCCTCCGCATCAGATCTGTAGATCGCCTGCTCAATGCGGATAACGTCCAGATAGTCCGGGCCAGTATTTTCCAAATGCGTTCCATTTAGAAGACCGGATATGACATGCTGCTGCAATGCGTGCACGCAATCGCCACCAAAGCCCTCCCATTTATCGGGCGCAAGCAACTGCACGCTGCTCTGGCTGCCGAATTCCCGCAGCCCAACGGCGCCAAAGCCATCCATCGTCAGTGTTCCGCCGGTGCCTTCGATCAGGGCCTCCCCCATGGTGCGGCGCAGATTGTCCGAGGCATGATCCAGGTTCCGGTTGCCATCGAACACGGCCCTCAACCCGTTTTCGAACTCAAAGATGACATAGCCTGCGTCCTCTCCGGCAATGACAGGGTTGATCCGCCGCAGATCGGCGTAAACCGAGACCGGATTGCCGAACAAGAACCGAAACGTATCGACCCAATGCACCGCCGTTTCGTGGATCAGAAAACGCGGCATCTTCTGAAAATAGGGTTGCCGATCAAGATAAGCGCGAGGCCCCTGCCCGTCGCCCGGGCGCAGCCGGAACGTGGCCTGCAGCGGTGTCCCGATATCCCCGCGTGTCAGGGCGTCCTTCATCACCCGATACCACGGCTGAAAGCGAAAATTCTCGTGGACAACGACGGTGGCTCCGGCATCCCGAGCGTCCTTCAGTACATCCTCCGCTTCTGCCAGAGATCGACAAAACGGTTTTTGGCACAGGATCCAACCCACACCCGCGTCCAGCGCGACGCGAATTGCGTCGGCATGACCGTCAGGCGGCAGGATTATGTCCAACAGCTGGGGCGTTTCCTGGGTCAGCATCGACGGCAGATCATCATAGGCAGGCAACCCAGTGGCGGCCGCCTTCTCGAGATCGCGATCACATGCGGCCACCAGTTGAACCTGCGGTATGCGGCGCCAGCTGCCATAGTGAAACTGGCTGAAATAGCCGGCGCCGACACAGGCGACACGAATGAACTGCTGGCTGCTCACACCGAGAACACCCTGTCCGCTACCGCCCGCGCTGAGGCCAGCGTGTCGGCTTCTCCGCCCAGATCACGGGTCAGAACTCGGCCCTCGGACACGACGCTGTCGACTGCGGCGTGCAGCCGTTGCCCATCGCGCGACAACGCCGGGATCTGATGCCGCAACCCAAGCCACTCCAGCATCATCGCCGCCGACTGGAACATGGCAAACGGATTGGCGATGCCCTCCCCGGCAATGTCGGGGGCGGAACCGTGACACGGCTGGAACACCGCATGATCCAGACCAATGTCAGCCGAGGGTGCCAGACCCAGCCCTCCCATCAGCCCGGCCCCAAGGTCAGACAAAATGTCTCCAAACATGTTTTCCGTGACCAGAACATCGAATTCCCAAGGCTTCTGAACCATCCACAAGGCCGTTGCATCCACATAGGCATGATCCGCAACCAGGTCCGGGTGACGCTCAGCCTCGGCATCGAACAGATCTCGGAAGAATGCAAAGGCCCGGAAGACGTTGGCCTTGTCCACACAGGTGACTCGACCCCGACCCTGCCCGGATGCCCTTCGGTCATGCGCCAACTGGAAGGTAAACCGAAACAGCTTTTCGCAGACCTCTCGGGTGATCAGCAGCGTCTCGCGCGCCTCATCCTCGGTCACTTCTCCGCACCCCTGGGTGTGAAACAACCCCTCAGTACTTTCGCGGATCAGAACGAAGTCAATTTCCTTGCCCGGTGGCAGGGCCAATGGTGTCGCCTGCCCGGCCCTCACCCGCACAGGGCGCACACCGGCAAACAGCCCCAGCGCCTTGCGGAGGTCGATCTGAGGGGAAATCTCAGTCCCATCCGGGTACCGAACGTCCGGCAAACCCATCGCGGACAATAGAATGGCATCCGCCTGCCGCGCCGCATCCATTGAAGTTTTCGGAAATGATTCTCCGGTTTGCGCATAGTGGGCTGCCCCGGCCGAAACCTCCCGAAACTCAAGTGTATAGTCCTCGGTCTGCTCAGACAGCTGCGCAAGGATGCTTAGCGTCGGAGCCATGATTTCCGGGCCGATCCCGTCCCCGTGGAACACTGCAATCTGTAGTTTCTCGGCCATATGCGCCCTGCGTCCTTTTCCTGTGTTCTTGCGTTCGACCTTAAATCAATTCCGGTCGTTGACAACGCATTGTGTAACGTATACGCAAATAAATGCAATAACAAACACATCACTGCATCTGGGAGGAAAAGATGAAGTCGAAAATCGCAAGGTTGGCCGCGGCCGCCCTAATGACGGCAGGTGCCGCAGGGCTCGCCAGCGCGCAGGAGTATCCTTACCGGGACATTACCACCGCCGTCGTCTGGGGCGCCGGAGGCGGCACCGACACCATCAACCGGATGATCATGGCCGAGATGGAGAAACACCTGCCGGTGTCGATCAACGTGATCAACCAGACCGGAGGCGTGGCGGGTTCAAACGGAATGGTCTACGTCATGAACCAGCCTGATGACGGCTATACGTTGGTCGGACTTTCCGAATCAAACGTGACCGCCGCCGTCCAGGGCGGCTGGGACAAAAAGTTCGACTACTGGTTTCCATTCATCGTTGGCGGCTCGCCTGATTTGATCTCGGTTCCCGCAGACAGCCCCTACAACAGCCTTGAAGAGTTGGTGGACGCGGCGAAGGCCGCGCCCGGAACCATCCCCGCGGCAGCCTCGGGTGCGGGATCCATCCACCACCTGAACCTGCTGGCCATCGAAAAAGGCTCGGGCGCCGAGTTCAAATTCGTCCCCTACAAAGGCTCAGCTCCGGGGCAAGAGGCCGCCATCGCCGGTGAAGTTGCGCTGGTCGTGACCTCGCTGGCGGAACAGGCCCCGCTGATCGAAGGCGGACAGTTGCGCCCTCTGGCGATGCTGACACCTGAAAACGCGGAAATCGCGGGAATGACCGTTCCTTCGGCCTTTGGCATCTATGACGGGCTCGACCAATATTTGCCGCTGAAACAGGCAATCGGCTTTGCGGTCCACAATTCGGCAAGCGACGATGTAAAGGCAAAACTGGCCGAAGCATTCCAGAAAGCCATGGCCTCGCAAGCCGTGGCCGATTGGGCCGCAGCAAACAATTATGACATCGGCGGACAGTACGGACCCGAGGCGCAGAAACTGTTCTCGACGCTGGAATCCACCTTCGCATACACCCTGCAGGATCTGGGTGCGACGACCGTCGATCCGGCCTCTCTGGGCATCGAGAAGCCCTGAGCGACAAACGATCTTGGGGGCGCGGTTCCGCGCCCCTTTTTTTTGCACGGGAGGGCAAAGTTGGAAAAGGCTGAGGACATTCTGGTCCTGCGCGCACGGGATTTCTGGGCGTCGCTGGTTTTGGGGGCAACATCGGTGTTCTTCCTGTGGAAGACCATGGACATCCCCCTGTGGGGAGAAAACAAAGCGGGGGTCAGCGGTACCCAATGGTACGACTCAGCAGCCATTGTTCCGTTGTTCATCTTTGTGGGCCTCTTGTGCCTCTCGATCGCGCTGTTCGTGATCTCGGTCCGGTCCGGCGGGGCGCGGCACGCCCTTGGTGCGGCTGGCATCGGTTGGAACCCTGACGAAGCATTTCGATTTTCCACCATTGGCCTGATCCTTCTGGCTTATGTGGGCGGGCTGGTCCCGCGCGTCGATTTCATCCTGTGTTCCGGCCTTCTGATTACCACTCTCATATTTGGGTACTACGGTGGGCACCCGCGGCGCGCGATGATCGCTTGCGGCGCCGTTTGCCTGGCTGGGTTCACGTCCTGGTTGCTCTACCCTGCTCAAGCCGACTGGAACGCACATGCGGACGACTGGATCACGTTGGGCATTTGGGTTGCCCTGACGATCCCGGTTTTGATCAAAGCCCGGTCCGAGCGGCTTTTGCGGGTTGTTCCCTACATTGCCGTCCTGGCCCCGTTTATTCTTGTTTGCGCCATGGCCTTCGGGTTTCGCCAGAATGTTCCGGCGCGCGGTGGCCTGCTGTTTCAACAAATCGAGTACCACTATTACGTGACGCTCCGCCCGATCTGGAAAGGCTAAGACCATGGAGTTCGTCTTGTCTCAGCTGGCGGGTTTCGGCCATGCCTTCGCTGCGCTGGTCGCCGATCCGCTGACCTATCTCTATCTGGTTTTTTCGGTCTTTCTGGGCATAACATTCGGTGCCCTGCCCGGCCTGACCGCGACCCTTGCCGTGACCATTCTGACCGGATTCTTCGGCAACAAGATCCCGCTGGATTACTCTTTGATCGCACTGCTGGGCGCATATGTGGGGGCGATTTACGGCGGGTCCTATCCCTCGATCCTGCTGAACATCCCAGGCACCGCCGCCAGCGCTGCCACCGCAATGGACGGTCACCCGCTTGCCAAGGCCGGACGCGGCGGTGAGGCCCTTGGATTGACGACGACGGCCAGTTTCATCGGGACCATTATCGGCACACTCACGCTCCTGATCTTCGTCTGGGCACTGCTGCTTGTTTCAAAGAATATCGCAAGCCCGGAAAAGGCGCTACTGGCCCTGTTCGGTATCCTTCTGTCTGGCACGCTCATGAGCGAGGACCTGGTACTCAAAGGGTGGATATCCGGTCTGATCGGGCTTGCCATGGCCATGGTCGGACTTGACCCCTTGCTGTCCGAACCCCGCTACACTTTCGGCTGGTCCTACATGCTGAGCGGGTTCCAGGTGGTGCCCGTTCTCATGGGGGCCTTCGCGATCCCTCAGATCATCGAAGGCCTGCGCCATGTCGAAGCCGGCAAGGTCATGGCTCTGAAAGGCTCGATCCTGCCAAATCTCTCGACGGTCCGCCGTCACCTGCCCACCATCGGCAGGTCCGGCGTGATCGGCACCGGCGTTGGTGCCCTGCCGGGCGTCGGCGAGGATGTTGCCGGATGGGTCAGCTACGGTGTCGGCAAAACCGTTTCGAAGGATGGGAAGAACTTCGGCAAAGGTTCACTGGACGGGCTTTTGTGTTCAGAGACAGCCAACAACGCCTGTATCGGCGGCGCACTGATCCCCCTGTTGGTGCTGGGCATCCCCGGCTCACCACCCGCGGCCGCGCTGCTGGGGGCGTTCAAAATCAACAACGTCATCCCCGGCCCAACGATCGACCCCGAAATCATCCTGCGGGTCGTGGCCATCCTGGTGCTGGCATCGTTGACGATGTTCCTGATGGGCCTTTTCACCGCGCGGGTCTTCATCAAGATTCTCAAAATCCCGCAAACTGTTTTCTTGCCCGTCGTGATGGTTCTGACCACGATTGGTTCATTCAGTGTGGGTGGCGGCATCAATGACCTTTACCTGATGCTGGGGGTCGGCTTCGTGGCGTATTTCATGAACCTGATGAAGTATCCGATTGCGCCGCTGGTCATTGGCGTCATCCTTGGTGGGTTGTTCGACGAGACATTCCGCCGGTCACTGTTCCTGTCGGATGGCGATCTGTCGGTATTTGTTTCTCGACCCGGAGCAGCAATTCTGCTGGTGTTGAACGTGGCGCTGATCCTCAGCCAATTGCCTCCGGTCAAACGCCTGTTCGCCCGTCTGAAAGGAGCGCCCGCCTGATGTATGCCGTCACCGTAACCTTCGAGTTGAAGCCCGGGACACGCGATCGTTTCCTGCCTCTGATGCTGGACAACGCGCGCATGTCGTTGAGCTACGAGCCCGGGTGCCTCCAATTCGACGTCTGCGCAGGGGACGATCCGGCCATCGTTTTTTTGTATGAGATCTACTCGAACGCCGAAGCGTTCAGGATCCACTTGGACAGTCCGCATTTCAAGACATTCGATCTGGCAGTTTCGGATATGGTGGTCCGAAAGCAGGTCAACACGTTCTCCGAGGTCATGCGATGAACGACTGGGAAGTCTATGCCATCAAATATGCGGACAGAAATGCCCGCACCCGCGCCGACAGTTTCATACTGGATGACGATCACGCTGCCCCTCATGCCATGGACTACTACTTGTGGCTGCTCAAGCGCGGCACGCAGGTCATTCTGGTGGATACCGGATATGACACCGACGAAGGGCTGAGCCGCGGACGGCCTATTGCCATGGATCCACGTGATGCCTTGCGGCCATTCGGGATCGCGCCAGAGGCCATTCAGCAAGTGATCGTCACGCACCTGCACTATGACCACGCAGGGGGTCTGCACCTGTTTCCAAACGCCACGTTGCATATGCAGGCGGCCGAGATGGCCTTTGCCACGGGTCCCTGCATGTGCCACGACACTCTGCGCGCGCCATTTTCGGCCGGTCATATCTGCGAGGCGATCAAGCGGCTTTATTCCGGCAAAGTGGTTTTCCATGACGGCGATGCCGAGTTGGCTGACGGAGTCACGGTCCATTGCATCGGCGGCCACTCCCGCGGGCTGCAATGCGTACGTGTCCGGACTGCCAGCGGCTGGATGGTTTTGGCCTCGGACGCATCGCATTACTATGAGAACTTCATGGCCCGAAAACCATTTCCCATTGTGGTCGACCTGCAGGACATGCTGGAAGGCTTTGACAAGCTGCAAAGCCTCGCGTCCGCCCTTGGCCTGATCATCCCAGGCCACGATCCACTGGTCCGGTCCGTTTTTCCCCCGGGACCAGCCGACCACATCAACCGTCTGGACACGGGGCCAATCAGAGAGATCAAACTATGAAGATCGGAGTCATTGCCGATGATTTCACCGGCGCATCCGACATTGGCCTGACCCTCGCCGAGGGCGGCTTGCGCGTCAGCCAGTTTGTTGGCATCCCAAAGGCCCACACGGACCAAGATCTGGATGCGGCCGTGGTTGCGCTAAAGTCGCGCACGGCCCCGGTTGACGAGGCGGTGCGCGACAGTCTGGCAGCCTGTGACTGGCTGCTGTCCCAGGGTGCGCGGCAAATCGTCTTCAAGGTCTGTTCGACCTTCGACAGCACCGCAAATGGCAATATCGGTCCGGTTCTGGATGCGCTTGCGGAAAGGCTGAACGCTCAGACCACGATCGTCTGTCCGGCTTTTCCCGAAAATGGGCGCAGCGTTTACCAAGGGCATCTGTTCGTGCAGGACAAGTTGCTGAGTGAAAGCGGCATGCAGAACCATCCACTGACACCGATGACCGACCCTGATCTCCGGCGTCTGCTGGCCGCTCAGTCCGCCCGTCCGATCCATCATGTGGCCGCCTTGGTGGTCATGCAGGGGGCTGCGGCCATTCGGTCTGCCCTGCCCGCCAAAGGTCATACGATCGTCGACGCAATCCGCGACGCAGACCTGCTGGAAATCGGCAAGGCTGCCCGTGATACCCTGCTCCTTTGCGGCGGGTCCGGGATCGCGCTTGGGTTGCCGGCAAATTTTGGGTTCGAACCGCGACACCCACAGTGGGACGGAGTGTCCGGGCCCGGCATCGTGCTGTCAGGATCCTGCAGCCGCGCCACCCGAGAGCAAGTCGCGCGCTTCCGGGACGTCGCCCCACACCGTGAGGTCACGGCGCGGGACGCGGTCAGCGGCTCGATCTCGGTGGAAGAATTGGTCAACTGGGCGCTCGAGCAGAAACAACCGCCGCTGATCTATTCTTCGGCCGATCCACAAGTCGTGAGGCAAGCACAGGACTCCTTCGGCAAGGAAAAGGCATCTGCAGCGATCGAAAACCTGTTCTCCGATCTCTCCCGCAGCCTGCGGGCCGCGGGCTTCCGACGGATGGTCATTGCTGGGGGTGAGACTTCGGGCGCGGTTGTCCAGGGTCTGCGCGCGCAGCAGTTGCAGATCGGCCGCCGCTTGGCCGCCGGCGTTCCCATGGTACTCCTGCCCGGCACCCCGTCCATTGCACTGGCTCTGAAATCGGGCAATTTCGGCGGCCCCGATTTCTTTGCGGACGCCTTGAACAGAATGGAGCGGCAACAATGAGCGAGGCGGCGAAGCTGCGGGAAGAAATCTGTCTGCTTGCAAAGTCGATGTTCGACCGGGGACTGACCTGCGGTGCGTCGGGCAACATCTCGGCCCGGCTGACCGACGGAACGATCCTGGTTACGCCGACCGGCAGTTCGATGGGGTTTCTCGACCCGGCGCGGATCAGCCATCTGGATGCCCGGTTTCAGCACATTGATGGCGACTTGCCGACCAAGGAAGTCCCGCTGCACTCGGCCTTCTACGACACAAGGCAGCAGACCGGGGCTGTGGTCCACCTCCACTCGACGCATTCGGTGGCCTGGTCCATGCTTCCCGAAGTTGACCCCGAGGACGTTCTGCCGCCGCTGACCCCGTATTCAATCATGCGGGTCGGTCGGGTGAAATTGCTGCCATTCTTCCTGCCCGGCGACCCTGAAATGGGCAACGCGGTCCGGGGACTGGCTGGACAGCGCAGCGCGGTGCTGCTGGCCAATCATGGCCCTGTGGTTGCTGGCAAAGACATCTGGGCGGCCAGTTTCGCAATGGAAGAACTGGAGGAAACCGCAAAACTCGCCCTGTTGACCCGAGGACTGACCCCTCGACAGCTGAGCGCCGAACAGATTTCAGCCCTGTACGACATGACAGGCCACAGCAAGTAACCGGTTCGAACACCTACTGCTCTGACAACACGCTTTGCGATCCAATCGGCCGGAGTTCGGCTATTGCCGCCAGCGTTTGCGCACATTTCTGGCAAAGTTCATCTCAAGCTTGCTCAATTACCCTGCGTAAATTACCATTTTTCGGCGGGGGACTGTGTCGTTGAATGGTTTAAAGCTGCTTTTTGTGCAGGCAGGGTTCGGTCCGGGTGGTGCGGAAAAAGTCATCGCCATGTTGTCGAACCATTTCGTGGAACGCGGTTGCGAGGTTCACGCAACGGCGTTCAGCATGCCGGAAAACGGTCCCTATTTCTCGATGAATGAAAAAGTGCGGACCAGTGCGCTATCAGGCAGGCGCGGACAGTTGAACAGGATCACGCACGTACGTTCGGTCATTCGCGACCTACGCCCCGATGTCGTGATTTCGTTTCTGACCAAAGTGAATGTAGTTACCCTGATCGCCACATTGGACTCCAAGCTGCCGGTCATCATTTCGGAACGGAACAACCCACGTCTACAGGACGCACACCCCGGATGGGCGCGATTGCAATCCGTTCTGGGCCGAAGGTCGAAGGCTGTCGTTGCATTGACACAAAAAGGTCTGGAGGATCTGCCTGGCCCGCTCCGCCGTCGCGGTCGGGTCATACCGAACCCGATCGAGCCCTTCACACGGGCGCAGGTGTCGAACTCCGAAAAAGCGCGTCACCTGGTCTCGGTTGGTCGCCTGGTGCCGCAGAAAGGTTTTCACCTTCTTCTGGAGACCATGGCCAAGATCCATGCCGAGTGCCCATGGACCACCCTGACGATCTATGGTGAAGGCCCCGAGCGTCCCCCACTCGAGCGGTTGCGCAAGTCTCTCGGTCTTGAGGGTTGCGTTCATTTGCCCGGCAATACGGCCCGGGTCGGAGAATGGGCAAACGACGCCGATATCGTGGTTGGGTCTTCGCTGTATGAAGGGTTTCACAATGTTGTCGCCGAAGCTGTCGTCAGCGGGATCCCGGTCGTCTCATTCGATTGTGACTATGGTCCGTCCGAATTCATCCGCCACGGGCGAAATGGCTATCTGGTACCGACCGGCGACGTAACTGGACTGGCAGAAGCCGCCATTCGTCTGATCAATGACCCGACGGCCCGCGCGGGAATGGCAAACGAATCCGATGAGTTAAGGGCGCTTCTTTCTCCAGAGAGGGTCTACTCCGCGTGGGAGAACGTCGTCGCGGACGCAGTTGCGCGAAACGGTCGTATGATCTGACGAGACCCGACACGGACGACCATCCCATCATGCCAAATCCTGAGCAGGGACAGGCTAATTTTGGCCTGTCTTCAACCCTGCTTTGTTAATTTTCATTATTGACAACTCTCACGCTGTAGTTATTTGTCAAATTTGACAATAAAGGAGCCCCAATGCCCCGACCCACGCTCAAAGACCAACGATCCGCTGAAATACTCGATGCCTATCTGACCTGTGTGGCCCGTTTCGGATTGGAAGGCGCAACACAAGAACGCATCGCGGCAGAGGCTGGTGTCAAACGGCCCTTGTTGCGCCACTACTTGGGAAACCGGGATGACATGACGGCGGCATTGGCAGACCACGTGATCAACGCTTTTGCCGAAGTGACAGAGGCGGTCTCGGTTCAATTCGGGTCGCAGGGTGAGCCATCTGAGTTGATTGATGCCCTGTTTGACGACGGGCACGGCCATGATCCCCGGCTGATGCTGGCTTGGCAGGCTTTGGCAACGGCCGCCGAACGCATTCCTGACCTGGGCCCCAAACTGACCCAAAGCTACGCAGACTTTCTGGCCGTCATCGAAGGTGTTCTGGCACGCGCATATCCATCGGCACCTCCCGAACGCATTCGGGCCGTCGCCCATGGAGTAACCGCTTGCGCTCAAAACATCGACGCGCTTGTCCCGATTTCACCGCCAGTTCAGTGGCGCGACGATCTAAGAGCGGCGGCGCTGGCGTTGCTTGCAAGCTTGGAGGGTGACGCATGATCAATCTTCCCAGACTGATCAACTACGCAGCCCTACCCGTTCTTTTGGTGGCCACATGGCTGGGGCTCCAGTGGCCCTGGGGACTGGTATTCCTCTGGTGGGCCATACCTTCGATCCGCAGCGGCCAAGCTTTCCTGATCGATGCCGTCAACCGCGACACCGATCCACTCCTGTTCTGGACCGTTACTGTTCTTTGGATGGTCTTAGGCGGCCTGATGGTTACCGCCGACATCGCACCGGCCATCTATCCGGCCTGGCTGGTCTGAGAGGTTTTCATGACACGAATGTATCACCGGCTTCCCGCCTCTGCCTATACAGCGCAGGACTGGTACGACCGCGAGCAAGAACTGATCTTCTCTCGCACCTGGCGATATGCCGGGTTTGCCGAGGATGTACCCGAGCCCGGACATTACATCTCGGTCCAGGCGGGTTTGAACAACATCTTCGTTGTAATGGGGCGCGACCGTCGGCTGCGGGCGTTCCACAACATCTGCCGTCACCGCGGAACCCAATTGATCCGTGCAGTGGGCAAAACACAGAAGGCACTGACCTGCCCATATCACGATTGGACCTACGATCTGGGAGGCAACCTGATCTCAGTCCCAGATGAAAACCGCGAGTATCCTGACGGCATCGAAAAGTCTTGCCTCAGGCTGAAACCCGCGAGCGTCGATCTCTGGCGCGGGATGATCTTCGTGCACCCTGATCCGCAGGCGCCAAGCCTTGCGGAGTGGTTCGGGCCCGTGGATCCGTTGCTGGGCCCGCACAAGCCCGAAGAAATGGTCGAATACGGCGAAGCCCGCCAAAGCTATGAGATCCGCGCCAACTGGAAGATCGTGGTTGAGAACTACATCGACGTCTATCACCTGAGCCACCTGCATTCGAACACGCTTCACATGTATGACCATGGCCGCGCAGTATACGGCTGGGAAGGTCCACACTATCATTTTTGGGAGCCGCCCTCGTCAGACTATGCCCGCGCGCTCGAGAAAAACCTGCCCACCCCGCGGGTAATCCCGAAACCGCATATTGGCGCCTGGGTGCCGATGCTGTTTCCGGGCATTGGCTTGGCTGGCAGTGAAGACAGCTGGAACATCTTCATCATCACGCCCCTCGCGCCCGACCGAACACGCGTGGAGAACCGCACCAGATTGGCCAGCGCGTCGGCGTGGGAGTACTCGCGGCAGCAATGGTCATCTTACGCGTTCTGGCGTGACTTCGGTGGCCCCAAATACAAAGGCGACGATGCGTTGGGCAAAGATGACCCGATGGCATCGGGCGATTTCACGGCCGAAGATGTCTATGCCTGCGAACAGCAACAGAAATCCTTGGCAAGCCCGTTGTTTGAAGTCGGCCCCGCCTCTGTCGGAGAAGGCCCGGTTCTGCAGCATCAGCAAGTTGTTCTGGACTTCATGGCGAAAGCTGAGGCCGAGACATGACCAGGCCCAAAACACTCTCCCAAAATGCCCTCTCCGGGCCGGCACCAATCATCCCGCGCCCAAATGCCCAGAACCAAAAGGTCATCCTGTGAGACTTCGCATTCTTGCCACCTTGGCTGGGATCGCCCTGGCAGGCGGACTGGCTCTCGCCGCGCGCGGCAGCGACCCGAAGGTCATCGCCGAACGTCAGCTCTCTGTCCCCAACTCTCAGATCGCGTGGAGCGACTGGGATCCCGAAGCGATCCACACAATCACCGTAAACTATGGTCAGGGCCAGCCGGATGATCACTTTAGCTATTCGGTGGCCGATTGGGCCCAGCGAAACGGCGATACCGGCTTTGAAACTGTCCTAGCGCTGCAGGGATATGTGGAAACAGACCGCTCACCCCCGCGGATCGTGACTACAGAAGAGCCGGGCAGCGCCACAGCAACAGCGGTCACCACAGTCAACTACGACTGGCAGGGTCACGCAGGTGCGATGAGGCAAACCGACCGCTTTTCGCTGAAACGAAAAGGCGGAAAATGGGTGATCCGCGCGCTGGACACCACCAAGGATTATCGCTGACTGAAGATGGCCGTCTTTTGCTCAGGAAAGGACCACTCGTGACCCGTAAATTCTTTCCCTTGTCCGTGGCTGAAATCCGGCCTGAAATCGGTGGCGAAGCAACCACCGTCGTGCTGGACGTACCACCAGCCCTGACCGAGCTGTTTCGCTGGTCCCCCGGCCAACATCTGACACTGCGCTTCGGCCTGAGCGGGAAAGAGCAGCGACGCTGCTACACCATCTCCAACCCGCCAAACGAAGCGCTGCGGATCACCGTGAAACGCGTTTCCGGGGGATTGGTGTCGAACCATATCGGCGACGCCCTGCGCGCCGGAGATACGGTCGAGGCGATGCCACCCTTTGGCCGCTTCACGCTGGAACCCAACGCAACTGCACGACGTACCCACTACTTTTTTGGCGCGGGCAGCGGATTGACTCCGCTTTATGCGATGATCCGAGCCGTGCTTGATCACGAGCCACATTCCGTCGCCCATCTGATCTACGGCAACCGGTCCGAGAATGAGATTCTGTTTCGGGAAACGCTGGATACCCTCGTCGAGGCCAACCCATACCGGTTCACCCTGCGCCATGTCTTGTCTGCCCGATCGCTGTTGAGCTGGTTCAGCCCGTGGCGAACCGGCCGTGTTGACGCGGATGCGATCAAGGCGGCAATCGACGAGACGCCCCCCATCGCGCAGGACGTCCTGTATTGGATCTGCGGCCCAGGCAGCATGAACGCAGACGTCCGGGCAGCGCTGAACGCGCTGGATGTGCCCGATGCACGCATCCACATGGAAAGCTTCGGCGCCAACCCAGCTCAGGACACGAACCAATCTGGCATGGCGGCCACAGCGAGGGTGACGCTGGATGGGGAAACCCGCGAGGTGCATATCGAGGCTGGGCAAACGATCCTGGAGGCCGCCATTGCAGCGGGACTGGCGCCGCCCTTCAGCTGCCAGTCAGGCGTCTGCGGCGCATGCCGCGCAATTCGGACAGAGGGTCAGGTACAAATGCGAGCGCACATGGCCCTCGATCGGAACGACATCGCGCGGGGTGAAGTTCTGACCTGCCAAGCCGTCCCCAAAAGCAAAGAACTGGCCGTGCAGTTCCCCGATACGTAACAGTCTCGGTACAACCCCTCACCGCTCGGCAGTACGGATCCCAGCACACAACACATCTTCGCCCAACGTGCCGGGGTCAAAGCAAGGCCGATCCCGCGCGGTGCGCAAAAACTGTGGGTATTCAAGGTGAATGGCGGAGAGACAGGGATTCGAACCCTGGAGACGGTTTCCCGCCTACACACTTTCCAGGCGTGCGCCTTCGACCACTCGGCCACCTCTCCGTGCCGGCGATATTTGGACCAACGAACAGGGATTTGCAAGGGCCGATTGCGCGGAAATCCAAGGGATACGCAAGTTGCCTGAAGCGCCCCCACCCCAAACGATTGAGCGGGGTCGCTTCGGTCTCGGCCAGCCGGGGAGATGGTGCTGTAGTCCTATGACTACAGCTCTTCGCCGTTGTCTCCGTCCATGTCGGCCTCGGTCAGGTCCATCGGCGCCGCGCTTGAGTCGTCGGTCTTCACAGGTTCCTGTTGATCCGGCTGTTGGGGCTTCGCTGCCTTGTTGGCCGGTTGCACCAAAACCTCGGGGTTCCGCAGCCAGAGATCGCGCTGTGCGAATGGAATCTCGATCCCTTCTTCGGTGAAGCGCCGGTTGATTTCGTGATTCATGTCCGACTTTACGGACAGGACCCAATTCACGTCACGCAGGATCGCTCTGATTTCGAAATCCAGCGAGTCCGCGCCAAACCCCTGGAACACGACGTTGGGTGCCGGGTTGGCCAACACCATCGGATGCGCATTCGCGATTTCGCCCAGGATCTTCTCGACCTTTCGGGTGTCGGTCCCATAGGCGACGCCAACCGGAACGATGACCCGTCCGATGGTATTGCCGCGGGTATAGTTGGTCACCACACCGCTGATCAGGTCCGAGTTCGGAACGATCACATCGGTCCGGTCAAAGGTTTCCACCCGCGTCGAGCGTACCGAGATGTCGCGCACATAACCCATCATCCCGTTGACATCGATCCAGTCCCCTTTGGCAATCGGCCGTTCGACCAACAGGATGATGCCCGAAACAAAATTCGACACGATTGTCTGCAATCCGAAACCGATGCCCACAGACAACGCACCCGCGACGATCGCAAGTGACGACAGATCAAAGCCCGCGACAATGATCGCGGCCAGTGCTGCAAGGAAAATTCCCACATAGCCCGTGCCAGCGACGATCGCGTTCTGCCCACCCGGATCGATGCTGGTTTTGGGAAGTAACGAGTTGCGCAAACCGCTCTGCAGCAGTCTGGTCAGCATGTAACCGATCGCAAATACGGCCACGAAAGTCAGGAAGTTGCTGGGCGAGATCGTCACGCCGCCGATGTCAAAACCCATCAGAAGGCGGGACCACGCCTCGCGCAGATCCGAGTCGCGCGCGCCCCAATACAGCGCTAGAATCGGCAACGACAGAATGGCCAGAGCGAACCCGACGAGCACCGAGAACAACGAGTCGCTGGCCGCGTCGCCCTGCCCCGTCAGCCAGCCATAGATCGAGCTGATGAACCGCTGGAAGATGACGATGGCCGTTATCAGGACCAGCGTTTTGACCGATGGGAACACGATCGCCTCGGCGGCATTTGTATAGCCGATGGCAGCCAGAACAACGCTTGCGATGCCCAGGAAAAACAGCGCACGGCGGAGCAGTTCGACCAGCTGACTGAACCCGGCAGCCCGTGCTGACTGGCCCTGCTCAGGCTCGTCCTCAGATCCTTCGGGGCGGCGGATTTGGCGGATCCGCAGCAGCAACAGGGCTGTCACGAGTATCACCGGGAAGCTGACGACGGCGCGAGTAGCCTCAGAGGTGTTTTCGATCCGTTCGAACAATTGGCCAAGTTCATGCAGAATCAGCATCAGCGCGAGCAGATCCAGATAAACCCGCAGTTCCTTGATCGTATTTGCCGACAGGACTTTGAAACCCCGTTCTTCGCCCATCAAATAGACCTGACGGCCGATCCAGTCGTAAAACAGGATGATCGCGGCCCAATACGGAATTTCCTGGATCAGCAATGTGCCGCGCAACCCCGGAATTCCGGTCATGACCACCGCCTGAACGATGATGGCAACCCCGAACCATGGCAGGATGATCCGGAACAGCGACACGACGAATGTCCATACGCCACGCCCGGAGCCTCCGAACCGCCGCAGATAGTCCCCAGCTTTCTCTGACCATGATCGCCCGAACAGCAGCAGGATCGCGGCCACCGCGAGCAGAATACCGATGGCAAGTCCGCTCTCTTTCAGCTTTTCGCGGACAAGGGCCGAACGCATGTTGGCCTTCGTCTCGTTGATCAACGCACGGCCCGCTTCGGTCACGTCCACCCAGGCAGGTGCCCAATGCGCCGGGTTGAGCGGCGATGGCCCGCGCTCAAGAAACTCTTTCCGCTGCCGTTCACGGATGATCTTATCAATTTCGCTGATCAGGCCGTTGGCGCGGCTGTAGGCCTCTTCCGAGATGATCCGCGGTACCTTCAGGCTGTTGAGTTGCTGCTCGAGGTTCTCTCGCAAGCTGGCGATATCTTCGGATTCCGAAGATCCGTCATCGGGTTTGGGCCCCAATGCCTTGAGCTGGCTTTCCAGCGTTTGAATGCGGTCTGTATTCGCACTTCGCGCGCGATTGAAGTCGTCCCGATAACCACTTATTTCAGAACGCAATTTCTCCATCGAAGCATTGGATGCCCGATTGGCTTCGATCACCTTCTCAGCACGCTCGGCGGTGCTGAGCCATCCCTGGTAGTACTCGCTCTGACGGTCGGTCAGCTGCGCCGAGGCTCCGCCTGCGACCCCAATGGCGACCACAAACGCAAATGCCAGTAAAACCAGAAACTGCCGCAGCATCATACGTCCTCAAAAACACCCGGAATACTGCGCGGGGCCTCGGTCATCCACTCTGGAACCGGCAATTCCTTTTCACGCAGGAAGTCGGGGTTGAACAGTTTCGACTGGTAGCGCGTGCCATAGTCGCACAACACGGTGACGATGGTGTGACCCGGACCCATTTCCTTGGCCAGTCTCACAGCGCCGGCAATGTTGATTGCGGTGGACCCACCCATGACCAACCCCTCTTCGCGCAGAAGGTCGAAGATATAGGGCAACGCTTCGTTGTCCGTAATCTGGTAGGCGTGGTCGGGCTTGAACCCTTCAAGGTTTTTGGTGATGCGGACCTGGCCGATCCCCTCGGCGATTGAGCCACCCTCCATCGCGATTTCACCCGTCGTGTAATAGGAATAGAGACCGGCACCCATCGGATCGGCGATACCGATCTTGACGCCCTTGGGCTGCAAAGCCTCGGCCACTCCGGCCAGCGTTCCGCCCGATCCGACCGCGCAGATGAATCCGTCGACCTTGCCGTCGGTCTGCTCCCAGATTTCCGGCCCAGTGGTCTCGACATGCGCCTGACGGTTCGCGACGTTGTCGAACTGGTTTGCCCAAATCGCGCCATTGGGTTCGGTCTTGGCCAACTGCTCGGCCAGCCGCCGCGAGTAATGCACAAAATTGTTGGGATTCCGGTAAGGTGCGGCGGGAACCTGAACCAGTTGAGCCCCGGCGAGGCGCAGCATGTCCTTCTTCTCTTCCGATTGGGTTTCCGGGATGACGATCACGGTTTTGAACCCCATCGACGCGCCGACCAGCGCCAGACCAATACCCGTGTTGCCCGCGGTCCCCTCGACAATCGTCCCGCCGGGCTTGAGATCGCCGCGCGCAATGGCGTCGCGAATGATGAACAGCGCCGCGCGATCCTTGACCGACTGACCGGGGTTCATGAACTCGGCCTTCCCAAGGATTTCGCACCCGGTTTCTTCGCTGACACGGCGCAGCCGGATCAACGGAGTTTTTCCTACGGCGTCAGCAAGGTCTCGTGCAATGCGCATGGCACCCTCTTGTAAATTGGCGTTTTCGCAGATGTACAGGTGCCCTGCGCCGACCACAAGGCGGGATAGTCATCCCCGCAACCGATCGCGGTTGCGTGCCAACCAATGCGCTAGGGACAAAAGTGGAAGGTCCTTGAAGACATGCCGGTCAACCATATCCATGAATTCGGCATACGGCAGAATCCTGCTGCGAATGTCCTCCCCCTCGGTTGCTAAGCCACCATTGTTGATCGAGGCGGTCAAGTCTCCAATCCCAACATACAGTTGGATGAATTCGGTGGACGATCCGCTCGAAGAATAGGCGCCGCCTGCATATTCGAGCCGCGAGAACGACACCTGCGCCTCCTCCATGGCTTCCCGGTGGGCCGCCTGTTCAGGGGTTTCTCCGGGATCGATCATGCCGGCGACCGGCTCCCACATCCACGGCTCGGGGTCGTCGATCAGGAATACCGGGGTTCGGAACTGCTCAACCAAAAGGACCGTATCGCGCAGGGGATCATACGGCAGCACTACGACCGCAGCACCCTGCATCAAACCATTCCGATTGAGAACCGGCCCCATCGATCCATCGTATCGGCGGTGCTGCAGTTCGATTTCTTCCATCCCGAAATAGTCGATGTATGCGCGCGTGTGGCGGTGCACGATCACATCATCGCCGGCGCTGCGTCCATCCCCGGTTTTTCGTTGCTGCGCCGCAAGCTTGGCCCAGGCCCGGGTACGAATGGCGGGAAAGCTGCGCGCGATCCGAGAGGCATCGACCTTGCCGAAATACCCCATGACCTCATCCGCAGCCAAAAGGGTCATCGCACCCCACTCGGACACCCACTGTTCCAACGACCAGGGATCGGCCGGCGTCCATAACCCGGGGGCGGGAAAGAAGACTTGGGCGGAAACGGGCGATCCGCCCTCAAGGACGACCTCTTTGACGTGCAGGTCATAGTCGAACCCACCTTCGTAGAAGGCCAACCGTTCGATGTCTTGCGTAGATAGGTTCTGCACCAAGATACCCTGTGCCGCTGCGCCGGGCGCCTCAAGGATCATCGGAAAGGCCTGGTCCCGCACCGCGTGAACCGCGTGGTCCGGCAGCATCGCCGGCTCGGCCGCAAGATCCTGTCCCGAGCGACCCAAAACAAGTTCAAGCAGCGGCAAATACCGCAATGTGCCGTAGAAAAACAGATTGGTCATCGTAGGCTCGTGACTAGGGCGTCAGTTCCAGCGCCGCGAGGCGCCTTCGGTAAACAGGCCGGACAGCAGCGCACCAATCGCCAAGGTCGCGATGATCTCGGGCGAGATCAGTTGCTTGCCGAAATCCACTCCGATCTGGAAGATGGCCAGCAATGCCTCGAATGGCCCGTCATAGCGGTGACGCATCGCAAGCCGGAACATCTCGTACGTGCCCTGGACGAACAGGCCCCAAAACACCAGAGAAACCACTCCGGTCAGGCCATTGTTCACGGCTGCAGTCCAGCCTCGGCCCGCCCGTTTGCCCATGATGACCCAACCACACAAAAAACCAAGGACCAGGTTCACATAGGTGAAGTAGCCGTAGTCCTTTCCCTCTTCGCCGTTGTCGATGATCATGCCGGACACAAGGAAAGCCACCACCATGAGACTGAGCGCGGCAACAAGACGTGAGGCTGTCGGCATTCCGGTATTTCCGTGTGTTAGTTGGGTTTTGCTACGGTGATCTGTGTCACATCGCAATTGCCCGTGTCAAAGGCTGCGCCGCAGGCGGTCAAATAATAATTCCACATGCGGCGGAAACGCTCATCAAAGCCCATTGCAGCCACTTGGTCCCATTTATGGTTGAACGTGTCGTACCAGCGCCGCAAGGTCAGGTCATAGCTTGGGCCGAACTCCTTCGACTTGACCACATCCAGACCGGCCTGCTGGATTTCCTGCCTCAGCACCGTCGGGGCTGGCAACATGCCGCCCGGAAAGATGTATTTCTGAATAAAATCAACACCGTTCTTGTAAACGTCCCAGCGGCGGTCGGCCACAGTGATGATCTGAAGCGTGGCCCGTGCGCCGGGCTTCAACCGGTCGCGGACCGTTTGAAAATAAACCGGCCAGTACTTTTGCCCAACAGCTTCGAACATCTCGATCGACGCAATGCCGTCATACTGCCCACGCTCGTCGCGATAGTCCTGCAGCTTGAAGGTTACTCTGTCCGAAAGTCCAGCTTTTTCTATACGTTGCGTCGCATACTTCAACTGTTCCTGACTGATGGTCAGGCCTGTGACCCTGAGGTCTCTTTCCTTGGCGGCGTATTCGGCAAAGCCACCCCAACCGCAGCCAATTTCAAGGATGTGGTCGCCCGGCTTTGCTCCCATCTCGTCGACCAGGCTGGCATATTTGGCCGTCTGAGCCTTTTCCAAACTTTCCTGACCGGTTTCGAACAGCGCGCTGGAGTAGGTCATCGTCTCGTCCAGCCAAAGGCTGTAGAAATCATTGCCCAGATCATAGTGGTACGAAATGTTCTTTTTGGCCTGCTTTCGGTTGTTCCGGTGCAGCCAGAACCGCAGGCGCTCATAGGCCTGAACCAAAAACTTGCCAGTGAAATCATCATAGACCGTCTCGGTGCCCAGATGGACAAGATCCATGAAGGCGCGCAGGTCAGGTGTGCTCCACCCACCCTCAAGGTAGGCGTCGGAAAAGCCGAGCTCGCCTTCACGGATCAGCCGCGCGAATACATCCGGGTCGTGAATATCAACGCGGGCGACAGGTCCGGGCTTGGCGCCTTCGTTGCGAAAAATGCGCCCGTCCGGCAGCGCGATGTCCAGCCGTCCGGACTCCATTCGCTGCAGCATCTTGAAGACCTGCGAAAAATATCTGGGCAGGCTTTTCTGCCCCTTTGTCGTCGTCAGGATCATCCGCTCTCCCCTGTGCGGTGGTCGGAGCAGGCTAGGACGGGATTCCGTTTCTGGCAAGTTTTCAATTCCTTACTGGTGTTTTCGGCCTTCGTAGGCGGCAAGCGCCCGCTGTCGCCCAACCTTCAGATCAACGACCGGATCAGGATAGGCATCCGTCGGAGACAGTCCCCATGACACCGGCACCGCATCGAAATAGGCAAGCGCCGTCTCGGGTGGGTTCTTTTGTCCTTCGGCCAGCCACCGGCGGACATAGGCGCCCGTGGGGTCAAACTTCTCGGCTTGGGTCTGCGGGTTGAAGATACGAAAGAACGGCGAGGCATCCGGCCCCGACCCCGCAACCCACTGCCACCCCATGGCATTCGCTGCCGGATCCCAATCGACCAGACAGTCCGCAAACCAATCCATGCCGATCTTCCAGTGCGTCATCAGGTGCTTGGTCAGGTAGCTGGCGACGATCATTCGGACGCGGTTGTGCATCCGCCCGGTGACATACATCTGCCGTAGGCCCGCATCTATCACCGGTATCCCTGTTCGCGCCATTGTCCAGGCTCGAACTTCGGGGGTGTCGGCGTCTGTGTTCCACGGAAACGCATCCCATTCCGGCTTCCAGTTTGCGCTCAGTAGATGCGGTGTGTGGTACATCAAGTGATATGCGAACTCGCGCCAGACGAGTTGGCGCAAGAAGCCCTCGGCCCCGGACGAGCCGGAAAACCCTGTGCTCTGCACCCGGTGCCAAATGGTTGCCGAGCTGATCTCGCCCAACGAAAGGTACTCGGATAGTCCCGACGTGCCGTCTTCGCCCAGATCGTCCCGTTTTGCGGGATACGCGTCGAGCCGTTCCGTAAATTCGTCCAGCTGCGCAAATGCGGCGGCCTCGCCCGGTTCGACATGAGCCCGCACGACCGCTGCGCCACGACGCATATCCGCGCCAAGGTTCCAGGCCTCAAGCTCGTCCGACTGCGGCCATGATCGGGGTGCCGCGATCCGCGACGGTGCCGACTTGGGAGCATCAACCTCTCTCCCGCGCACAGCCCGCCACATGGGCGTAAAAACACGAAACGGCTGACCCGCCTGTGTGGCGACCGTCCATGGCTCGAACAAAAGATGCCCGGCAAAGGACTTGGCGGTTACGCCCTGCGCGGACAACGCAGCCTTTATCTGAGTGTCACGCCCGATGGATTCGGGATCATAGGCCCGCGACCAATAGACGTCAGTTGCCCCCGTTTCCCGTATCAGGTCTTCAAGCGCGGCCAGCGCCGGGCCGCTTCGCAGGATCAGCTTGCTGCCCTTGCGCTCGAGGCTGTCTGACAATGCGGAAAGGCCGAGGCCCAGCCGCCATTTCGGAGCCGCGCCCAAGTCATCGACCAGCTGATCTCGCAGAAAAACAGGAATCACAGGTCGGCCTGTCTGCGCGGCCGCAGCCAAAGCCGGATGGTCACTCAGGCGCAGATCACGCCGGAACCACAAAATGATTGGTGACTGCTCTTTGTCCATTTCCGCCCCGTTTTCATATGTCTACGGGGCGGAACTGTTACCGGATCACAAAACCCGGTCAAATGCTTCAAGCAATTGGTCGATCTCGTTTCGCGAGGTGTAGTGGGTGAAACTGACCCGTAGAACACCTTGCCCCAGATCGACACCCATGGCGGTCAGCGGGCGAACCGCATAGAAGTCACCACCGCCGGCCATGATGCCGTGTTCGGACAGATCAGCCGCCACGCTTTCGGCGTTGCGGTTGACGGCCAAGGCCACGGTCGGAGCCCGTCGTTCGGCATCGGACGGGCCGATCAGGCGCACCGCGTTGCGATCCTTGAGCGCGTCCAGAACCGGCTGCAGAAGCTCAACTTCGTGCGCACGCATCAGGTCGTGGACAAAAGCACCACGCGCAGAAGCCCCCGAGGATGGGCCGCCGTGGTGGTCGCAGAGTTGTTCGACATAGTCGGCCATACCGGCGCTGGCGGCAATCTGAGCATGGTCCGGTCCGGCCGGCGTGAACCGCTTGTACAGCACGTCTCCGTTGAAGAAATGCCCCTGATTGGGCAGCAACTCGCCCAGCGTGCGCCGGATCACCATGCAGCCCTGATGCGGTCCGTAGGTCTTGTAGGCAGAGAACAGATAGATATCCGGCCCAAGGTCCCCCACGTTCGGGAAGCCGTGCGGTGCGTAGGAAACACCATCCACGCAGACAAATGCCCCGGCCGCATGCGCGATCGCAGTGATTTCGGTGACCGGGTTGATCTCGGCGATCACGTTCGAACAGTGGGGAAAGCAGACCAGCCGCACCTTGTCGTCCAGCAGGTTTTCCAGATCGGACGGATTCAGCGAACCGGTTTCCGGGTCGATTTCCCATTCGCGAACCTCGATGCCGTCCTCGGCAAGGCGCCGCCAGGGGCCCGAGTTGGCTTCATGGTCCTGGTTGGTCACTACGATCGCTTCACCCGGCTTCATCCACTGCCGAAATGCCTGCGCCAGCACGTAGGTGTTCTGCGTGGTCGAAGGGCCAAAACTCAGTTCGTCGGTGTCCACGCCCAGCAGGGCCGCCATCCGGGCACGTGCCTCATCCATCTCTTCGCCCGCCAGGCGGCTGGCCTCGTAGGGCGCATATGGCTGAACCTTGCGCTGGGTATAGAAGCGGGTCAGCCGATCCAGAACGGGTTTGCAGGTATAGGAGCCGCCCGCGTTCTCAAAGAATGCCTGCCCTTTCAGGCTGGGTTCGGAAAAAGCCGGAAACTGCGCCCGAACGAAATCGATATCCAGAGTGCCCATCGCACAATCCTTCTGTTGTCATGCCCAATGTTCCGAAATTCCGCCCGCGCATGACACCGGACAACTCCGATACATGGCAGGTCTTCCAGCCAGCCGCGGGTATCGCCGTGGCAGTTCGGCAGCCCGCACGGGGATGACGGGACCAAACGCCGTCAGTTAGCCTGGCCAACCCCGCGCGGTCAAGCCGGGCGTCTGATGCCAGCTTCTGTCATCAGCGCATGCCAAACTCGCGGCACTCAAGACAAGAGAGGTTAAAGATGAGTTATCTTCCAAAGGATTTTCTGGTGTGGGGCGAACTGCCCGTTTCCGACTTGGACAAGGCGGTACAATTCTATGCACACGCCACGGGGGCAGAACTTGCGGTCGACACATCCGGCCCAAACCCCATGGCCATGTTCCGCCCCGCTGACCCGGCAACGGGCGTGGCCTTGCATCTGTACCCGGGAAAGCCAGCAAAAGATGGTACCGGTCCGACCCTTCATCTGGCGGCAGAGGGCACGGCTGAAGAGATCATGGCCAGAGTCAAGGTTGCCGGGGGTCAGGTTGTCTCGGATCCGATCCAGATCCCGGCCGGTCGGTTCTTCTATGCGGTCGATCCCGACGGCAATTCGGTCGGCTTCTTCGAAGGCAGTCAGAAATGAAAAGAAAGGCCCCGGTGACGTCACCGGGGCCCTCTGTCAGTGGCGGTACGCTCAGTTGCGTCGACGTTCGTTCATCAGACCGATGAAGATGGACACGCACATCAAAACCAACACGATCGCAAAGGGAAAGCCGGTGGCAATGGCCGCGGCCTGCAATGCGCCGAGCCCACCGCCCAGCAGCAGTACGACCGCGATGGCCCCTTCCAGCACGCACCAAAATACGCGCTGAGCCGTCGGAGCATCGGTCTTGCCGCCAGCCGTGATGGTGTCGATCACCAGCGAACCCGAGTCCGAGCTTGTGACGAAGAACACAACCACCAGAACGATACCGACGAACGACAGCAGACCTGCCATCGGGAAGGCCTCGAACATCTTGAACATCTTCAGTTCCAGCGCCGCATCGGTCAAAGCCTGCCCATTGCCGGACATGACCTGATCCAGAGCAGCTCCGCCGAAAACGCTCATCCAAAGGGCGCCGACCAGCGTCGGGATCAGGATGACACAGGTCACGAACTCGCGGATCGTGCGCCCGCGCGATATACGTGCGATGAACATGCCGACGAACGGCGACCAAGAAATCCACCACGCCCAGTAGAAGGTGGTCCAGCCCTGCATGAAGTTCGTGTCTTCGCGACCGATCCAATTGGACAGGCCCGGCAGCGCGACGACGTATTCGATCATGCTGTCGAAGAACCCGGTCAGGATCACCATGGTCGGCCCCACGATCAAGACCAGCAACAAAAGCAGGGCTGCCAGCACCATGTTGGCCTCGGACAAGCGTTTGACCCCTTTGTCCAGTCCGGCGATCACAGAAATCAGGGCGAAGACCGTGATCAAGCCGATCAACAGCACTTTCATCCCGTCCGTCACCGGAACATCAAACAGATAATTCAAACCGGCCAGCGCCTGTGTCGCCCCCAGGCCAAGCGAGGTCGCCAGGCCGAAGATGGTCGCAAAGACCGCAAGCACATCGATGACATGCCCCAGCGGGCCCCAAGTGGCCTCGCCGAACAGCGGGTAAAAGACCGAACGCATCGTCAAGGGCAGCCCGCGATTGAAGCTGAAGAATGCCAAGGCCAGCGCAACAACCGCATAGATCGCCCAAGGATGCATGCCCCAATGAAAAATCGTGGCTGCCATCGCCAGCTTCCGCGATGCGTCGGGATCCTCCAGCCCGGCGCCCAACGGTGCCCAGTCGGTGCGCAGGCCGTCCTCTCCCACAGCGACACCGCCAAGTGATGCGCCATAGTGCGAGATCGGCTCGGCCACACCCCAGAAAACAAGCCCGATCCCCATGCCAGCGGCGAACAGCATCGAGAACCAACCCGCATAGCTGTAGTCCGGTTTCGCATCGTCGCCGCCCAACCTGATCTTGCCCAGCGGCGTCACGATCAGCAGCAACGAAAACACGACGAAGATGTTGGCCGAAAGCATGAATACCCAGTCGAACCGGTTGGTCAGCGCGGGGCGCAACCAGCCGAAGAAATCAGCAGCCTGCTCGCGGAAAACCAACGAAAAGAAGACGAAGGCGATGATGGTCAGGCCAGACACGGCAAAAACCGGATTGTGAATATCCAGCCCCATGACCTGGATATTGTCCTGGCCGACCTCGTAGTCGGCATCTGAATTGTCGGACATTCTCTCTCCTCTCACTTTAATGCGCTTTTGATCAGGGAAAGATCGCTTTTTCGGTCAGCCGCCAGAGACTTTCCGGCGGGCAAAAGCGACACGCATACCGGTCACACCGAGCATTTTCAGCGGACCGGAAGGCGTTGGGTTACCTAACGTCCGAACCGAGTCGGGCGCCAGGCAAACTAATGTGGGCTGTTCGGTCGGACCTTTGGCTAGCCTTGAACCTTGGTATAGGTCCCCTCGCCTGCCAGAATTCCGCGGAACCCGCCGGGCTCGTCCAGTCCGAATACGATCAGCGGCAGATTGTTGTCGCGCGCCAGAGCGATAGCCGAAGCATCCATGACCTTCAAACGCTTGGCGAGAACGTCGTCATAGGTCACCGAGTCATAGCGGACAGCGTCCGAATGTGCCTTGGGGTCCTTGTCGTAGACGCCGTCGACCCCGTTCTTGCCCATGAAGATGGCCTCGCAGGTCATTTCGTTGGCACGCAACGTCGCTGCGGTATCTGTGGTGAAGTACGGGTTGCCAGTTCCAGCCGCAAAGATGCACACCCGTTTCTTTTCCAAGTGGCGCACAGCGCGGCGGCGAATATAGGGCTCGCACACCTCATCCATGCGGATGGCCGAGATCACCCGGGTGAAGACGCCCAGGCCCTCAAGCGCGGATTGCATGGCCAGCGCGTTCATCACGGTCGCCAACATGCCCATGTAGTCGGCCGTGGTCCGTTCCATCCCTTGGGCCGAACCGGACAGGCCGCGAAAGATATTCCCTCCGCCGATGACCATGCAGATCTCGACCCCGAGATCATGCACCGACTTCACCTCCTGCGCGATGCGCTGGACAGTCGGCGGATGCAGCCCGAATCCCTGATCCCCCATCAGCGCCTCGCCCGAGATTTTCAACATGACGCGTTTGTATGTCGTTTTTGGGGTTTCGGCGGTTGTGTTGGTGGAAGAAAGGCTCATGTTGCGCTCCGGGCTGGCACGGGTTTGTTTTCCGGCGCAAAATGAAGCAAAACCACCGCGGGTTCAATGCGGATGGTCAAGGAACAGGGCAAACACTCATGGCTGAAAACACAGCGCGCAATTTGCTGAACAGTCTGCCGCCCATTCCCGACGATCTGCCGGTCCTTATCATGGGGCCGACCGCATCGGGCAAATCAGCCCTTGCACTGGAGATTGCCGAACACGCGGGCGGGATCATCGTCAATGCGGATGCCAGCCAGGTTTATGACTGCTGGCGCATCATTTCCGCCCGACCCTCGATCGACGAAGAAGCTCGGGCTCCACACGCTCTCTATGGCCATGTCGCTTTTGATCAAGACTATTCGGCCGGCCACTGGCTGCGCGAGGTGCGGACTTTTTTGTCAGGGCCGCAGCGTCCGATCATCGTGGGCGGAACAGGTCTCTACTTTTCGACGCTGACGGAAGGTATGGCAGACATCCCGGCAACGCCGCCCGAGTTGCGCAAGACTGCGGACGCGATCCCCCTGCCCGAGCTTCTGGCCGGGATTGATCCAAGGACACGGGACCGGATCGACACGCGCAACCGCGCCCGTGTGCAACGGGCCTGGGAGGTCGAGCAAGCCACGGGCCGGACCCTAGCGGATTGGCAGGACGACACGCCGCCACCGCTGCTGCCATTGGATCAAGCGTTTCCGATCGTCGTGACTCCTGAGCGAGACTGGCTGATCACGCGCATCAATTCGCGCTTTGACCAGATGTTGCGGGCGGGTGCCCTGGACGAAGTTGCGGCGATGCGCGACAGGTACGACCCGAACCTGCCTTCGTGCAAGGCCATCGGGGTACCTGAATTGATGGCCCACATCGAGGGGCGAATGACCTTGGCCGATGCCCGCGAAAGAGCAACGATTGCGACACGCCAATACGCCAAACGCCAGCGCACGTGGTGCCGTGCCCGGATGAAGCAATGGCATAACGTCGATCCGAGCCAAGGCTGAGTGAATCACTGACATCTCACCAAAACCTCGTCCGAAGTCATTTATTTTCAGCCACATAAGGGGTTTTCGGCCGAAACCCTTCGGAAAAGGGAATCACAAGTTCCAGAATCAGACTTGCCGATAGCAGCCCCGGCGGCCACGGCTCAGGTTTCTCTGCAAATGTCGTTTTTGTGCACTTGATGACGATTTCGAACATTGACCTAAATTGGAATCTGGTGCCGAATGAACCCATGGGGATGCACAGAATTCAAATAACCACATCCAAAATGACCTTGCTCGGCGCTGTCTGGCTTCGACGGGGACCAACAAATACCCATAATAATCTCACAGGGAGACATCCATGAAAACCAAGACTTTGACCGGAGCACCGATGCACTGGGCTGCCGAAATGCACGCCCAGGAATATCGGGACGGCAAGCTGAGCCGCCGCGAGTTTCTGACGCGCACGACCAGCCTTGGTGTCACTGCAGCGGCCGCCTACGGCATGGTCGGCCTGACCGCACCCGCCAAGGCGGCGGGCGAAGACGCCAAGAAAGAAGGTGGCACCCTGCGCGTTCAGCAGGAAGTTCGCGCGCTGAAGGATCCGCGCACCTATGACTGGTCGCAGATCGCCAACGTCACCCGTGGCACGCTGGAATACCTGGTCGAGTACAACTCGGACGGCACATTCCGCGGCATGCTGCTGGAGGGCTGGGAAGTCAACGACGATGCGACCGTCTACACGCTGAAGGTCCGTCAGGGCGTCAAGTGGAACAACGGCGACGATTTCACTGCCGAAGACGTGGCACGCAACATCGCGCGCTGGTGCGACAAGAGCTCGGAAACGAACTCGATGGCGGGCCGTTTCGCTACGCTGGTCGACGCAGACACCGGCCAGGCAATCGAAGGCGCGATCGAGGTTGTGGACTCGCACACCGTCAAGCTGAACCTGCCGAACTCGGACATCTCGTTGATCCCGGGCATGGCAGACTATCCGGCCGCGATCATCCACAGCTCGTTCAGCGAAACGGACCTGACAAACAATGTCGGCACGGGCCCCTACCTGATCGAAGAGCTGGAAGTGGGTGTGAAAGCCGCGCTTGTGCGCAACGAAAACCACACCTGGTGGGGCGAAGCCGTATTCGGTCGTCCGGCGCTGGACCGCATTGAGTACATCGACTACGGCACCGATCCGTCGGCATGGCTGGCGGCTCTGGAATCGGACGAAGTCGACATGCTGTATGAATCGGTTGGTGAATTCATCGACGTGATGGACAGCCTGGGCTACGTGAAGTCCGAGGTTGTCACGATGAACACGATCGTGGTCCGCCCGAACCAGCTTGCGGAAGTGGACGGCAAGAAGGTCTATGCCGACAAACGTGTGCGTCAGGCGCTGCAGATGGCCGTGGACAACTCGGTCTGCCTCGAACTTGGCTACGGTGGTCGCGGCTCTCCTGCGGAAAACCACCACGTTGGTCCGATCCACCCGGATTACTACGAACTGCCGCCGCAGAAAGTTGACCCGGAAGGCGCTCGCAAGCTGATGGAAGAGGCCGGTATGGCCGATTTCGAGCACGAGCTGATCTCGATCGACGATGACTGGCGCCGCAACACCACCGATGCCGTGGCAGCCCAGCTGCGCGACGCGGGCATCAAGGTCAAGCGGACGGTTCTGCCAGGCAACACGTTCTGGAACGACTGGGCGAAATACCCCTACAGCTCGACCAACTGGAACCATCGTCCGCTGGGCGTTCAGATCTGGGCACTGGCCTACCGCACCGGCGAGGCCTGGAACGAATTCGGCTGGTCCAATGCCGAGTTTGACGCCCTTCTGACCGAAGCTCTGGCCATTGCCGATGCCGACAAGCGCCGCGAAATCGTGGCCAAGGGCGAAGCAATGATCCAGGAAGAAGGCGTCACCATCCAGCCCTATTGGCGGTCGCTGTACCGTCACATGAAGGACGGTCTGGTCGGAACCGACATGCATGTGTCGTTCGAACACCATCACTACAAATGGGGTTGGGCGGCCTGATCCCGACCTGAACCTTTCAAGGGGCGCCCGAATGCGGGCGCCCCTTTCCAGCCGCAGACACACCGACGCGGGGTCGGACGTCCGAGGCCAGAAAATGGTCCACTGATCTGCGGAGAACCCGAACAACAGGGGCCAACATGGGACTCTTCATCCTTCGACGATTGGGCGTGATGCTGTTGACGGCACTCTGCCTGACCTTCGTTGTCTTCTTCCTGACCAACCTCTATCCAAACCTGGAAAAACTGGCCAAGACGCAGGGCAACCAGCGTATGTCCGATGAACAGGTCGTCACCTGGCTTGAGAACCGCGGATACATGCAGCCCACGCTGGTCAAGTACGGCCAATGGCTTGGGGTGGTGCCCGGTTTCACCAACACGCTACCGGATGGTCAGTTCGTGGGAAGTTGCACCCGTCCCGGCTCTACTTCGGAAACGACACCGCGCTACTGCGGCGTTCTTCAGGGCGACTGGGGCTATTCAACCGTCTTCAAGGACGAAGTCGGAACGATCGTCAGCAAGCGTCTGGGCAACACCGGCTACCTGATGTTCTGGGTGCTGGTGCTGATGATCCCGACCGCCCTATTGGTTGGTGTGCTAGCCGGCATGCGCGAGGGGTCTGCCCTGGACCGGTCCCTTTCCACGTTTTCGATCATCACGACGGCCACGCCGGAATACGTGTCGGGCGTGATCTTCATCGCCATCTTCACCTCTTCAACCGTGGGTCTGAAATGGTTCAAGGGCACCGCCACACAGGCCATGGAGAACCCGACCTTCGAGAATTTCTTCCTGCCGGTCCTGACCATTGCCCTTTACGGCATGGGCTACATTGCACGGATGACCCGAGCCTCGATGACCGAAGTGATGACCGCGCAATACATCCGGACTGCGCGCCTGAAGGGTGTGTCCTTCGGGAATATCGTTCTGAAGCACGCCCTACGCAACGCGCTGATCGCGCCCTTCACCGTTATCATGCTGCAGTTTCCCTGGTTGCTGAACGGCGTCGTGATCGTCGAGACCCTGTTCAACTACAAGGGTTTCGGTTGGGCACTGGTGCAGGCCGCGGGGAACAACGACATCCAGCTTCTGCTGGCGATCTCGGTCGTGTCGGTCTTTGTGGTGCTCGTGACGCAGCTGATCTCGGATATCGGCTATGTCTACCTCAACCCGCGCATCCGCATTTCATAAGGGAGGATAGACCATGGAACCTCTGAGCTGGACTGGCTCTATCGCCTTTCTGAACCCGATCATGATGATCGCCCTGGCTGCGCTGGTCGTATCCGTCGTTGTCTGGATCCTGGCAAGCATTCTGCTGCCCGAGACGCAAGTCAGCGTGAATGCGGATGGCACCGTCAGTTCGGGCGGCGGCCTCAGGAACCTGACGCAATCCGCGCTGTGGTATTCTTTCCTGGCCAGCATCGCGACGGTGGTCGCCTACCTGCTGCTGGGAATACTCTTGGGCACTGGGGCCGGGATTATCGGCGCGATCTCGCAGCAATTTCTGCCGGTCTGGCTGTCGCTGATCATTCTTTTCGCGATGTCGGTTGCCTTCAAACGGCGCCTTGGCCTGTACGGCAAGCTTTTCGACAGCCCGATCGGCATGATCGGTTTTGGACTGGTCATGTTCTGGGTTTTCACCGGCATCTTCGGGGCTTTGGACCTGATCGTGACACATGATCCGTTGGTCCAGGTTTCCGGCATGAAGAACAAGGTGCCCGGCACCCCCCTGCCGAATGCCGAGGACGGTGAGTTCGCCTGGTACCTGCTGGGCGGCGACAACCTTGCCCGCGACGTATTCAGCCGCATGGTCAAGGGGGCGTGGATCGTCGTACAGATTGCTCCGCTGGCCACGATGTTTGCCTTCATGGTCGGGATCACGCTGGGCTTGCCCGCCGGGTATTATGGCGGGCGGCTGGACACGTTTCTGTCGTTCCTCGCCAATCTGATCCTGGCGTTCCCGGTCATCCTGCTGTTCTACCTGCTGGTCACACCGGAAATCGTCGCGACCGGCGTGCCGAACTATATGGCCGCAGTCCTGTTCGTGTTCCCGATCCTCTTCATCGGTGTCCTTCTGAATTCGCGCTACTACACCCGGCCGAAATTCCGTACGCCGCTGCTGATCGGCGTCTTGGGTATCGCGATCTGGCTGTACCTGTCGCTGATCTCGACCGGGGGATACGTCATCCGCACGGACGACTACAGCATCTGGGGTCTGCCGACCTATCTGGATCTGTTCGACATTCCTGGCGGCATCCTGGTCGTGTTCGTTTCGGTTGTCTTCGTCAACTCGCCCACGGTGTTCCGCATCGTGCGCGGCTTGGCCATGGACATCAAGACACGCGATTACGTGGCCGCGGCGCAGACGCGCGGCGAAGGCCCCTGGTACATCATGCTTTGGGAAATCCTGCCCAACGCCCGCGGGCCGCTGATCGTCGATTTCTGCCTGCGCATCGGCTACACGACCATCCTCTTGGGGACCTTGGGGTTCTTTGGACTGGGCCTGCCGCCGGAAAGCCCGGATTGGGGGTCCACGATCAACGAAGGACGCAAGCTGCTGTCGATCTACCTGCACCCTGCACTGCCGCCGGCACTGGCGCTGTTGTCACTGGTTCTGGGATTGAACCTGCTGGCGGATGGCCTGCGAGAAGAAAGCCTGAAGGACTGATGTGAAAGCGGCCGGGGGACTGCCCCCGGCCCCCACCAGGATATTTTTAGCCAGATGAAGGGGATCCCCCGAGTGCTGGCGAGGAGCAAGCAAGATGAACAAACTGGCGGATTACGACGGGCCGATCCTCGAAATCGACAAGCTCTCGATTTCGTTCTTTACCCGCTTGCGGGAAATACCGGCCGTTATGGATTTTTCGGTCAGTGTGCAGCCCGGCGAGGCTGTCGGGTTGGTCGGTGAATCCGGCTGCGGCAAGTCGACGGTCGCCTTGGGTGTCATGCAGGACCTTGGCAAGAATGGTCGGATCGTTGGCGGCTCGATCAAATTCAAGGGCCGTGACCTTAGCGAGATGAGCAAGGAAGAACTTCGGGATATTCGCGGCAATGAGATCGCGATGATCTATCAAGAGCCGATGGCTTCTTTGAACCCGGCGATGAAGATCGGCAAACAGCTGATGGAAGTGCCGATGATCCACGAAGGGGTCAGCAAAGAAGAGGCCTATGCCCGTGCTCTGGAAGTGGTGACGGATGTGCGCCTGCCGGACCCCGAGCGGATGCTGAACAGCTTTCCGCATCAGCTGTCCGGTGGCCAGCAGCAGCGCATCGTGATCGCGATGGCCCTGATGTCCAAGCCGTCGCTTCTGATCCTGGACGAACCGACAACCGCGCTGGACGTGACGGTCGAGGCCGCCGTGGTGGAACTGGTCAAGGATCTGGGCAAGAAATACGGCACATCAATGCTGTTCATTTCGCACAACCTCGGCCTGGTTCTAGAGACATGTGACCGTTTGTGCGTGATGTATTCCGGCGAGGCGGTCGAACGTGGCTCGATCCACGATGTCTTTGACGAGATGCAGCACCCCTACACTCAGGCGCTGTTCCGCTCGATCCCCCTGCCCGGCGCGGACAAGAATTCGCGCCCGCTGGTTGCTATCCCCGGCAACTTCCCGTTGCCGCACGAACGCCCACCGGGCTGCAATTTCGGCCCGCGATGCGACTATTTCGAGGAAGGGCGTTGTGACGCGCAGGACATTCAGATGTTCCCGGTCCCCGGCAATGACCGCCACCATACGCGCTGCTTGAAGTTCCAGGAAATCGACTGGAACGCACCCATCACGGTTGCCGAGCAAAAAGAAAAAGCGCCGATCGGCAAGACCGTTCTGAAGATGGACAACCTCAAGAAATATTACGAGGTGGCCGCAAACGCCCTGTTCGGTGGGGGCGAGAAGAAAGTGGTCAAGGCCAACGAAACCCTCAGCTTCGACGCACATGAATCGGAAACGCTGGCCATCGTTGGCGAGTCCGGCTGCGGCAAATCCACGTTTGCCAAGGTCCTCATGGGATTGGAGACGGCGACCGACGGGCAGATCCTGCTGGACAACCGCAATATCGAGCATTTGCCGATCGAAGAACGGGATGCCAAGACCGTCGGCGAAGTCCAGATGGTGTTCCAGAACCCGTTCGATACGCTGAACCCGTCGATGACGGTCGGACGTCAGATCATCCGCGCGCTGGAGATCTTCGGCGTCGGAAACTCGGAGGCCGAACGCAAGCAACGGATGCTCGAGTTGCTGGACCTGGTGAAGCTGCCGCGCGCGTTTGCCGACCGTATGCCGCGCCAACTGTCAGGCGGCCAGAAACAGCGCGTCGGGATAGCCCGTGCCTTTGCCGGGGACGCCCGGATCGTCGTCGCGGACGAGCCGGTCTCGGCATTGGATGTGTCGGTGCAGGCAGCCGTGACCGATCTGTTGATGGAGATCCAGCGCGAACACAAGACGACACTGCTTTTCATCAGCCACGACCTGTCGATCGTACGCTACCTCAGCGACCGCGTCATGGTTATGTATCTGGGCCACGTGGTCGAGTTGGGCACGACCGATCAAGTCTTCTCGCCGCCCTATCACCCCTATACCGAGGCACTGCTGAGCGCGGTTCCAATCGCCGATACCTCGGTCGAAAAGAAACACATTGTCCTTGAAGGCGACATTCCTTCGGCGATGAACCCGCCGCCCGGATGTCCGTTCCAAACCCGGTGTCGTTGGAAGTCCGAAGTTGCGGGCGGATTGTGCGAAAAAGAGGTTCCGCCGGTCCAGACGCTGGCTGACGGACACCAGGTCAAGTGTCATCTGTCCACGGAGACACTGGCCAAGATGGAGCCTGTCATCAAAATAGCAGCCGAGTAAGCGCCCAAAGAAAAACCGGCCCTGGGCCGGTTTTTTGTGCGGCTTTGGTATCAGCCGCCCCAGATGACTTTGACGTAATTCTGTGTCTCGGCATAGGGCGGCACGCCGCCATGTTTTTCCACCGCTTGCGGACCCGCGTTGTAGGCTGCCAGCGCCAGGCGCCAGGACTTGAATTTACGGTATTGCCACGAAAGATACCGCGCACCGCCTTCAAGGTTTTGCTTCGGGTCATGCGGGTTCACGTTCAGCAGTCTGGCGGTTTGCGGCATCAGCTGCGCGAGGCCCAAAGCGCCCTTATGCGACTTGGCGTGAGGGTTCCAACCGCTTTCCTGTTGCACCAGACGCAGGAACAGTTCTTCCGGGACATTGTGCTTGCGCGCTGCTTGGCGCGCCATGGCAAGGTACTCACCACGGTACTTGCCGGAATAGCGCTTTTTGAAACTGCCGTCCGGTGTCTTCGGTTTCAGCCGTTCAGAGTCGCGATACTGGCTGGCGGCCCGCGTGTCCAGAATCTTGGCCTGCTTCAAAAAGATATCTTTGCGATTCTTGGTCGACAGGACATCCGCGCTCAGCGGCGTCGACGCCAGAACGAGGCATGCAATTGAAAAACCACTTAACAGACAACGCATTCAAGCAATCCCGCTCGTTCAGCACTCATTCGGATTATAGGTATTTCAGGCAGAAATGAAAGCTTGGTTAAGGAAACACTGATTTTCCGGGTGGCATTCCGGGCATCAACCGTGTTCCAACCCGGGCGCAGGACGTATAGGGTTTCAGGTGAACTCAGCGTCAGATTCGGGCGCCATCAAGCTAGTCAAAAAACGGGGAAATCCATGGCAGGTTCAGTCAACAAAGTCATTCTGGTCGGCAATCTCGGGCGCGATCCCGAAGTGCGGTCGTTTCAGAACGGTGGCAAGGTCTGCAACCTACGGATCGCGACCTCGGAGAACTGGAAAGACCGCAATACCGGTGAACGCCGCGAACGGACCGAGTGGCACACAGTCGCTATTTTTTCCGAACCGCTCGTCCGCATCGCCGAGCAGTATTTGCGCAAAGGGTCAAAGGTCTACATCGAAGGCCAACTGGAAACGCGCAAGTGGCAGGATCAGTCCGGACAGGATCGCTATTCCACCGAAGTCGTTCTGCGCCCTTACCGCGGTGAACTGACCCTGTTGGACAGTCGCAACGAGGGCGGCGGATACGGTGGCGGCCAAAGCAGCGGTTACGGAGGCGGACAGGACAGCGGCGGATACTCCGAGCCCTACGCCGCGCAGTCCAGCGCACCGGCACCGGCATCAGGCGGCATCGACGACGACGAAATCCCGTTCTAAGCTACAGCGAGGCACGTCATGACATGGTCCTTCGCCGTCGGCCGATTGCTCGGATCGGAACTGAGGGTCCATGTCACCTTCTTTCTGCTGCTGGCCTGGGTCGGCTTTGCCGCCTACTCTGACGGTGGGTGGCCAGCAGCCATCGACAACATCGTTTTTGTTCTGGCGTTGTTTGCCTGCGTGGTTGCCCATGAGTTCGGTCATGCGCTGATGGCCCGCAGGTATGGCATTCGCACTCCTGACATCACTCTGCTGCCCATCGGCGGCTTGGCCCGCCTGGAGAGGATGCCGGAAAAGCCGATGCAAGAAGTTGCCGTCGCATTAGCTGGTCCAGCGGTCAACGTCGTCCTCTGGGGCATTCTGGTCCTTCTGGGCGCGGGAATGCAGGTTGAAACGCTGGCGCAAATCGACTCGACCCGCGTCGACCTGCTGAGCCGGCTGGCCTACGTGAATCTGTTCCTCGCGGTGTTCAACCTGATCCCCGCGTTTCCGATGGACGGCGGCCGCGTGTTCCGCGCCCTGCTCTGCCTGAAGATGGACAGAGTAAAGGCCACACGGGCAGCTGCCTTTGCGGGCCAGGCCGTGGCCGTCGGGTTCGGGTTTCTGGGGCTCAGCACCGGTAACCCGATCCTGGTTCTGATCGCGGTTTTCGTCTTCATCGCGGCAAATGCAGAAAGTCAGGATGTAGCAATGCGGTCGGTGGCGCGCCGCGTGCTGGCCCGCGACGCGATGATTACCGAATTCCACGCGCTGACCCCCCAAGACACGTTGGCAACGGCGGCCCAGGCCGTGATCCAGACAACGCAGCACGAGTTCCCGGTTTTGGGCGCAGACGGGCAGCTGTTGGGCTTTGTGACCCGCAATCGGCTGTTTGCCGCGCTAGCTGGCGATCACCCCCGGTCGGAACCCGCGACCTCGGTCATGGAAGAGCAAATCCCCCGGGTGGCCCTGACCAGTGGGCTCGAAGCCGTTTTGGATGGTCTCCATGGTGGCGCACCGGCCGTGGCGGTCTGCACCAAGACCGGTCAGATGGTCGGATACATCACCCGCGAAAACATTGGCGAATTGATGGTGATACGGGGCCGCTGACTCCGCTTATCAGCACGTTGCCAAGGCATCCTGCAGCACAGACAGAACGGCATCGCGTGGCACATCCGACGTGACGAAGGCCTGCCCGATCCCGCGCGCCAGGATAAAGCGCAGCTGGCCGTCAACGACCTTCTTGTCCTGAGCCATAAGGTCGACCAGATCTTCGGCGCCCGGCAGATCTCCGGGAATGTCAGACAGATCGGTCTTCATGCCCATCGCCTTCAGGTGCGCGCGGACGCGGCTCGGGTCTTCTTGGGAACACAGACCCATGCGGGCCGACAGCTCGAACGCCAGGGCACAGCCAATGGCAACACCCTCGCCATGCAGCAGCCGGTCGGAATAGCCCGTCGCCGCCTCAAGCGCGTGGCAGAACGTATGCCCGAGGTTCAACAGCGCCCGGTCGCCTTGTTCGGTCTCGTCACGGGCCACGATGTCGGCCTTCATCTGAACCGAACGGGTGACTGCCTGAACCCGGGTCGCCATGTCCCCGGCCGACAGCGCGGGGCCGTTGCGCTCCAACCATTCGAAGAAATCGGCATCCCCCAAAAGGCCATATTTTACGACTTCACCATATCCCGCCAGAAAATCACGCGCCGTCAGGGTGCCAAGCACTGAGGTATCAGCCAGAACCAACGAAGGTTGATGAAACGCACCGATCAGGTTTTTGCCTTGCGGAGCATTGATACCGGTTTTGCCCCCCACGGAACTGTCGACCTGCGCCAAAAGCGAGGTTGGGATCTGCACAAAGCGCACACCGCGACGCAGCACCGCGGCGGCAAAGCCCCCCAGATCGCCGATCACTCCACCGCCGAAGGCTACGACGATATCGCGCCGTTCGATCTTTTCGGCCAACAGCCATTCGACGGCGCGCTCGAAATGCGGCCAGCTTTTGGTCGCCTCACCTGCGGGCAGAGCCAATGCGGTCATTTCCACCCCGGCCGATGCCAGGCCGCTGCGCAAAGCATCCAGATGCAAACCGGCCACGGTTTCATCGGTTAGAACCGCGACGCGCGGACGGTGCAGCATGGGTTTGATCCGCGCACCGGCCTGAGCCAACAGGTCCGGCCCGATTTCCACGTCATAGGACCGCTCGGCCAGATCAACGTTAACTGTCTGATGCATCTATTTGACTTCCAATACATCCGGGCGCGTCATCAGCTTTTCCAGAACCCGGTCAACCATATCCTCGATCGCGGTGTCGCCGTCCGAATTCACCACCAGATCAGCCTGTGCGTACAACGGCACGCGGGCCTCGTACAGGTCACGCAGCGTTGCATATGGATCAGGCGTGCGCAGCAAGGGTCGCGTGTCTTTGTGGCGCACCCGGTTCCACAACACTTCCAGATCGGCGCACAGCCATACGGAAACCCCACGGTCCGAAATCATCGTCCGGTTTTCTTCGCTCAGAAAAGCGCCACCGCCGGTCGACAGGATACCCTTTTTCTCGTCCAGGAGACGGCCGATGACCTGGCTTTCCTTGGCACGAAAGAACGGCTCGCCGTCCCGTTCAAATATCTCGGGGATGGTCATGTTGGCAGCCGATTCGATCTCGCTGTCACTGTCGAGGAAAGGAACACCGAGACGCGCGGCCAGAGCGCGCCCCACGGCCGTCTTGCCAGCGCCCATCATGCCGACCAAAACCACCGTTTTGTGCAGGTCATAGACCTGCCGTTGTCCGGTCGGCGCCACGTTATGCTTAATTTCGCTCATTTCCCTGTGAATGACGTGATCTTGGGAAAAATGCCAGTTATAACTTGGCCAAAATCGAAAATTGAGGCAGCGTTGAGCCATGGGCCGTCTGATCAAATTCCTGTTGTACCTAATTTGCCTGCTTTTCATCGGCTTGGTGGCCTATGCGTATCTTGGCCCGTTCTTCGGCGCCGACTTCTCGGCCCCGCAAAGCGAAATCAGCGAACCGGTAATTCTGGATGTCAACTAGGGCCGTCGTGCTGGCGCTTGCACTGACCGGCCAAGCCGCCGCGCAAACCGAACAACCGCTTTCCGCGATCGACTGGCTGGAGACGGCCCCTGACCTGTTGCCGGGGACCGTATTGCTCGAGCCGCCGGTTACCGATACGGGCCTGCAGCCCGACATCCAGGTGTCCCCGCTCGAGGCGCTGTCGCCACCGTTGGGATTGGTGGATGGGTCGGCGACCGGGCTGCCGGTTGATCTGTGGCTGCCCAGCGATCCGGCCCGGCTGGCCGAACTTATCGCGCGCGTGCCGGTCAAATCGAACCCTGCCATGCAGCGGCTGTTGTTCACGCTTTTGTTGACCGAGGCCCGAGCGCCGGCAAATTCCAATGAGCCAGACGAGCTCCTTCTGGCGCGGCTGGATCGCCTGATGCAGCTGGGTGCCGCCGATCCGACGCAATCTTTGGTGCAGCTTGCCGGCCCCACCGATACGCCTGAGCGGTTCAAACGATGGTTTGACGCAACTCTGCTGACCGGCGACGAAGACCGCAGCTGCACTGCGCTGATCGCGCAACCGCATTTGTCGAGGGATTATTCCGCGCAGGTCTTCTGCAAGGCCCGCAGAGGTGACTGGGCTTCGGCCGCACTGACGCTCGAAGCGGCGCACGCGCTCGAATTACTGCCGCCCGAGCAACTCGATCTGCTGGATCGCTTCCTAAGCCCCGAGATGTTCGAAGGCGCCGCATATCTGCCGCAGCCCGAAGACCCTGACCCGCTGACGTTTCGCCTGTTCGAAGCGATCGGCGAGCGACTTCCGACCGCCTCGTTGCCGAGGGCCTTTGCCAATGCCGACCTGCGCGATGTTGCCGGTTGGAAGGCCCAGATCGAAGCGGCCGAGCGCCTGACCCGCATAGGCGCGCTTACGCCGAACCATCTGCTGGGCCTTTATACCGAGCGCACGCCTGCGGCTTCGGGCGCGGTCTGGGATCGCGTCTCGGCGGTTCAGCGTTTCGAAACGGCGCTGGAGACCGGAAGCCCCGAAGCGATTTCCAAGACCCTGCCGAAAGTCTGGGCAGAAATGGGTTCGGTCGGGCTCGAAGTGCCCTTTGCCGAACTGTTCGCCGAGCGCCTGATGTCGATCAAGCTGTCCGACCCGACCACCGAGAACCTGCGCTGGCGCATCCTGCTGTTGTCCGAGCTGTACGAGGATGCCGCACGATCTGTCCCCGACGGACCCGAGGCCAATGCCTTTCTGGCTGCTTTGGCATCGGGCCAACCCGAGCGTTCGAACTCGCTCTCACCGATGGCTGACGCCATCGCCGAAGGGTTTGCATGGTCGGCACCGATCCCGTCCGATATCCGCGCGATGTTGGAAGCAAACCGTCTGGGTGAGGCAATTCTTGAGGCCATGCAGATGTTCGCGCATGGCGCGCGCGGCAATCTGGTTGACTTGACTGCGGCCATCGCGGTGTTCCGACACGTCGGCCTGGAAGACACGGCGCGCCGCGCCGCCTTGCAGTTGCTTGTTTTGAAGGGGGCCTGACAGTGTCCGCTCCGGCGACACAAGACTTGTGGATTTCCGCGTTTCTCGAGGCGCAGGCCGCAGAACTTGGGGCCGCAACTAACACTTTGCTGGCCTATGGGCGAGACTTGAAGGACTTTGCCGCGTGGCTCGACCGGCGACATGCCGGGTTCGAAGCCGCCGACCAAGATATGATCGAGGCCTACCTGATTGACTGTGACGCACAAGGCCTTTCGCGCGCGACCCGCGCCCGCCGCCTCTCCGCCATCAAGCAATTGTATCGTTTCGCGTTTGAAGAAGGCTGGCGCTCGACCAATCCGGCCATCCAGATCAAAGGCCCGGGACGCCAGAAAAGGCTGCCCAAAACGCTGGACGTGGCCGAAGTCGACCGCCTGCTTGAGGCGGCCAGGCAAACAGGGCGCAGTACGGCAGACAAGGTGCGCAACACTTGCCTGATGGAAATTCTGTATGCGACCGGGATGCGTGTGACCGAGCTTGTTTCCCTACCGGTATCATCCGCCCGCGGCGACCCACGTATGCTGCTGGTTCTCGGCAAAGGTGGAAAGGAGCGCATGGTGCCCTTGTCACCGCCTGCGCGCGATGCTTTGGCGGCATGGCTGACCATCCGGGACGAAGCCGAAGATGCAGCCGCCGCCAATGGAGGCCAGCGGTCCCGGTTCCTGTTTCCTTCGCGTGGAAAATCAGGGCACCTGACCCGGCATCGGTTCTTTGCACTGATAAAGGAACTGGCCGTGCAAGGTGGTGTTTCTCCCGACAAAGTCACGCCACACACGCTCCGCCATGCCTTTGCGACGCATCTTTTGGCCAATGGGGCCGATTTGCGTTCGATCCAGACCCTGCTTGGTCACGCCGACGTCGCGACGACCGAAATCTATACGCATGTCCTGGACGAGCGCCTGTCGGAGCTGGTGTTGCAGCATCACCCGCTTGCCAAGGATGACGGTCGAGACTAGGGCCAAACCCTTGATCGCGCGCATCTGCGCCCCCATAACCATTGCATCAACAATACCTGAAATGGACCGATGGACTCTGACCCTTCTCTTCTCGATGGCGCCTTCTGGCTGACTACGGCCTCAATTCTGCTTCTGCTGGTTCTCTCCGGCTTCTTCTCGGGGTCTGAAACAGCGCTGACGGCGTCTTCGCGGGGTAAACTGCGGGCGCAAGCCGACAAAGGATCGCGCGGCGCGCAAAAGGCGCTGGAGATCACTGATGACAACGAACGTCTGATCGGCTCGGTTCTGCTTGGCAACAACCTCGTCAACATCCTTGCGGCCTCGCTGGCCACGGCTTTGTTCACCCGACTTTTCGGAGAAAGCGGCGTGGCACTGGCCACCTTGGTCATGACCCTGCTTGTTCTGGTCTTTGCCGAAGTTTTGCCCAAGACCTACGCGATTACCAATGCCGAAAAGGCCGCCGCGGCCGTCGCCCCGGTGATCGGTGTTGTCGTTACGGTGTTTTCGCCGGTGGTGGCCGCCGTGCGCCTGCTGGTGCGCGGGGTCCTGCGCCTGTTCGGGGTTCAGATCGACCCCGACAGCAACATCCTTGCCGTGCGTGAAGAGATCGCCGGCGCCCTGCAACTGGGCCATTCCGAAGGCGTCGTGGAAAAAGAGGACCGCGACCGCATCCTGGGTGCGCTTGATCTCGGCGACCGCACGGTCGAGGAAATCATGCTGCATCGCTCGAATATCGAGATGATCGACGCGGACGCAGACCCTGAATCGATCCTGAAACAATGCCTCGAAAGCCGTCACACGCGCCTGCCGGTGTTCCGTGGCCAGCCCGAGAACATCGTGGGCGTCGTGCACGCCAAGGATCTGTTCCGCGCCATGTACGCGCAGGCCGGCGGCGGCGAGGGCAGTGCCGACCGGCTGAAGTCGTTCGACATCCTCAAAGTGGCCAACGCCCCCTATTTCGTACCGGAGACCACCACGCTGGATGATCAGATGCGGGAGTTCCTGCGCATGCACAGCCATTTTGCGCTGGTGGTTGATGAATACGGCTCGCTGCGCGGATTGATCACGCTCGAGGACATCCTCGAAGAAATCGTGGGCGAGATCGCGGACGAGTTCGACGTGGACGAAGATGTGACGATTACGCGCACCGAAGACGGTCAGTACCTGGTCGAAGGCTCGATGACCATCCGCGACCTGAACCGTGCGATGGACTGGAACCTGCCCGATGACGAGGCCAACACAATTGCCGGGCTGGTGATCCATGAGGCGCAGATGATCCCGACCGTTGGTCAGGTGTTCTCGTTCCACGGCTTCCGGTTCGAGGTCGTCGAACGCGAGGGCAACCGGATCACCTGGTTGAAGGTGCGGCCGCTCTGACGGACGGCCGGCGGAAACGACAAACTCGGTCGTTTTCGTGACAGATACCGTCGCGGCACCCCTGCACCTTCGGGCCAGACGCAAGGAGGTGCGGATGAAATCGACGTGTCAGGTTGCCGTGATCGGCGGTGGAGTTGTCGGGTGTTCGGTGCTGTATCACCTGACCAAGCTGGGCTGGTCGGATGTGATGCTGCTGGAACGGTCGGAACTGACCAGCGGATCGACCTGGCACGCGGCGGGCGGGTTCCACACGCTGAACGGCGACACCAACATGGCCGCGCTTCAGGGCTATACCATCCGGCTTTACACGGAACTGGAAGAGATCACCGGCATGTCCTGCGGGCTGCACCATGTGGGCGGCATCACGCTGGCCGACAACCAGGACCGGTTCGACATGCTGCTGGCCGAACGCGCCAAGCATCGCTTCATGGGGCTGGAGACCGAGATCGTCGGCCCCGACGAGATCAAGAAGATTGCCCCGATCACCAACACCGACGGCATCATCGGCGCGCTGTATGATCCGCTGGACGGGCACCTCGACCCCTCGGGCACGACCCACGCCTATGCCAAGGCCGCGCGGATGGGCGGAGCGACGATCGAAACCCACTGCATGGTACGCGAAACCAACCAGCGCCCCGACGGTACATGGGACGTGGTCACCGACAAGGGCACCATCCACGCCGAGCATATCGTCAACGCCGGCGGCCTCTGGGCGCGCGAAGTGGGCGCGATGGCGGGCATCTATTTCCCGCTGCACCCGATGGAGCATCAGTATCTCGTCACCGACACCATCCCCGAAATCGAGGCAATCATCGACGCGGGCGGCGAGCATCCGCATGTGATGGACCCGGCCGGCGAAAGCTATCTGCGGCAGGAAGGGCGCGGATTGTGCATCGGGTTCTACGAGCAGCCCTGCAAGCCCTGGGCCGTGGATAGCACGCCGTGGGAGTTCGGCCACGAGCTGTTGCCGAATGATTTCGACAAGATCACCGACAGCATCGAGTTCGCCTATCGCCGTTTCCCGGTTCTGGCCGAGGCCGGGGTGAAATCGGTGATCCACGGCCCGTTCACCTTTGCCCCCGACGGCAACCCGCTGGTCGGGCCGGTGCCGGGCGTGCGCAACTACTGGTCGGCCTGCGGCGTGATGGCCGGGTTCAGCCAGGGGGGCGGCGTCGGCCTGACGCTGGCGCAATGGATGATCGAGGGCGAGCCCGAACGCGACGTCTTTGCCATGGACGTGGCCCGGTTCGGCGACTGGATCACCCCCGGCTATACCCGCCCCAAGGTGATCGAGAACTATCAGAAGCGTTTCTCGGTCTCCTACCCGAACGAGGAACTACCCGCTGCCCGCCCCAACCGCACCACGCCGATGTATGACATCTTCAGCGATCTGGGCGCGGTTTGGGGCCAGCAATACGGGCTCGAGGTCGCCAATTACTTCGCGCAGGATGGCGAGCCCGGCTATGAAACCCCCTCCTTCCGCCGCTCGGACGCCTTCGGGGCAACGGGCCGCGAGGTGCGGGCCGTGCGTGAGGGCGTCGGCATCAACGAGGTGCACAATTTCGGCAAATACATGGTCACCGGTCCCCGCGCCCGCGACTGGCTGGATCGGATCATGGCGGGCCGCATCCCCGCTCCGGGCCGCCTGTCGCTGACGCCCATGCTGTCACCCAAGGGCAAGCTGATCGGGGATTTCACCGTGTCGTGCCTGGGTGAGGAAGAGTTCCAACTCACCGCCTCCTACGGCGCACAAAGCTTCCACATGCGCTGGTTCCGGCAGCATCAGGAAGACGGCGTAACCGTCGAGAATATCAGCGACAAACGCAACGGCTTCCAGATTGCAGGCCCTAAGGCCCGCGAGGTTCTGGCCGCCTGCACCCGCGCCGATATCAGCGACATGCGCTTCATGGACGTACGCCGAACGGTCGTCGGCATGACCGACTGCGTCGTGCAGCGGGTCAGCTATACCGGCGATCTGGGGTTCGAGATCTACTGCGATCCGATGGCACAACGCCAGCTCTGGTGGACCCTGTGGCAGGCCGGCCAGCCGCACGGTATCACCCCCTTCGGGATGCGCGCGATGATGAGCCTGCGGCTCGACAAGTTCTTCGGCTCGTGGATGCGCGAGTTCTCGCCCGACTACACGGCCGCGGAAACCGGGCTGGACCGCTTCATCTCGTTTGCAAAGAACGTCGATTTCATCGGGCGCGCTGTCGCCGAGGCCGAGCGGGCTGAAGGGCCGGCCCGCAAGCTTGTGGCCTTTGAGGTCGAGGCCGAGGACGCGGATGTGAACGCCTACGAACCCATCTGGCATGACGGCGCAGTGGTTGGGTTTTGCACATCCGGCGGGTATTCGCATTTCGCACAGAAATCAGTCGCCATGGGCTTCCTGCCAACGGGCCTGGCGGCCGACGGCTTGGCGGTCGAAATTGAAATCCTGGGCCAGATGCGCAAGGCCCGTGTGCTGACGAGCCCACTATTTGACCCCGACGGTGCTCGAATGCGGGGGTGACAGCCGTTCCGGTTGGCGGCAAGGTGGCCGGCATGAAGGATATCCCTGTCATCTTGCTGGCGGCCGGTAGCTCTCGCCGTATGGGCGGAGCGGACAAGTTGATGCAAATTATCGATGGTCAACCACTGATCCGACGCTCGGCTGAAATCGCAGGACCTGTCGGGCCGGTCATCGTCGCCCTGCCGCCGGCGCCTCACCCGCGATACACCGCGCTGAGCGGGATGGACTTGCAGGTCGTTTCTGTTCCCGATGCGGATGAAGGCATGAATGCCAGTTTGCGCAGAGCCGTCGCACAGGTGCCGGTATCAGCCCGGGCAGCGATGATCCTGCTGGCCGATCTGCCAGAGCTGACATCAGACGATCTGCGCGCGGTCCTCCGGTCGGTCACCGAACATCCTGACAAGCTGATCTGGCGCGGAGCGTCCTCGGACGGAGTTCCAGGCCATCCTGTGATCTTCGACCGAAGTCTCTTTGCTGATCTGGCGCATTTGACCGGAGATGGCGGCGCACAAGCCATCGTACGCGCGCATCTGGACCAAGTGCACCTACAGCCTTTGCCGGGTCAGAACGCTATTCTGGATCTGGATACGCCCCAAGCGTGGGCCGAATGGCGCAAAAACCAAAAATCCCAAAAGTAACGCGGCCCGGTCGAGAACGACCGGGCCGGTTGCCCAAAACAGGACTACCACTTTCACCAATCCCGAAAACGCGGCCCGGACGTCGTCAAGACATCAGACCAATGTGCTGCCGAACCGAAACAAGACCCCCTCGTTAACATGCCGCTCAGCGCTTCCGGTGACTGAGATCTGCCTTCAAGCACCCCCTTGATGCCGTCAGGCCCCCTTTCACTTGGGCACGTTTATCGTCACCGATAAGTTCATTGCAAACAACGTAAAATTGGTTGAATTGGTTAATTTTGCCGAATTCGTGATGGTATTTCCGCAACAACGCGTGTCGCGGAAATCTACCCAAGGTTGTTCGTGCGCTTTGCCATAGCCGACCCAAGGCATGAAATATTTAGCGCCAAACGATCAAAATGACATTTTTGCAAATACCTATTAGACAAATACCAACTTCTGAAAAGGCGGTGGCGCAACCTGTGAGTGTCCCTGAAAATTCGGTCAAAAACCGCCGCTGGACTGTTAACAAATTTGATTCAATTCAATGCTTTTGCGAATTTGACCCTCATTTCGGCAACAATCCACCGATTCGACCGGCAACTCCCACGGCCGATTCCCGGGTTTGCGAGCGCTACCAGACGCCCCCAATGTGGCAAAATTAAGATTTATTAATTGATCAGTCAGAAAACGCAAAGACTGGTGGCTCATGTTCCCTGCAAAGCGCACATCAACAAGCGCCGAACCAAGGAGACCTAGTCAACATGAGCATCCGCAAATCCCCCCTTATTCTTCCTCGCACCTCAGGGCTGTTTGGCGCCACCGCGCTGAGCGCGGCGTTGCTGGCCGCGACCGCCATTCCGTCGCAGGCCGACGAAGCCCTGGCGGATCTGGTCGAAACCGTTTCACCGTCCGTGGTAACCGTCATTGCCTCGATCGACGCGGCCCCGTCGCCGGCGAGCGGCCAGGAGTTTGATTTCGAAGGCCAGCCTTTTGGTGAGTTCTTCAAACGTTTCGGGCTTCCCGAAGGCTTTGACGCCCCGCGCCGTGGTCCCAGTCAGGGCCTCGGGTCCGGGTTCGTACTGGATGAAGATGGCTATATCATCACAAACCACCACGTCGTCGACAAAGCCAGCAAGATCACCGTGCGCCTGAACGATGATCGCTCGTACGAGGCTGAAGTCGTGGGGACCGATCCCCTGACCGATATCGCGCTGCTCAAGATCGACGCGGATGAGGCGCTGCAGCCGGTCCCGCTGGGGGATAGCGACGACATCCGCGTGGGCGAAGACGTGGTCGCCATCGGCAACCCGTTCGGCCTGAGTTCGACCGTCACGACCGGCATCGTGTCCGCCAAGGGACGCAATATCTCGGAAGGCCCCTACGCTGAATTCATTCAGACCGATGCAGCCATCAACAAAGGCAACTCGGGCGGCCCCCTGTTCAACATGGACGGCGAAGTCGTCGGGGTGAACTCGGCCATCTATTCGCCCAGTGGTGGTTCGGTCGGACTGGGTTTTGCCGTGACTTCGAACATCGTCGAGCACATCGCTGCGGACCTGCGTGACGATGGCCAGGTCAGCCGCGGTTGGCTGGGTGTCTCGATCCAGAACATCAGCCCCGAGCTGGCAGCAGCAATGGGTGTCGATGGCACTGTCGGCGCACTGGTGTCCGAGGTTCTGCCGGACAGCCCCGCTCAGGGCGTGCTGCAACAGGGCGACGTAATCATCGCCTTCAATGGCGAGAAGGTCGACTCAAGCAGTGAACTGCCGGTGCTTGTTGGCACCACGGCCGTCGGAACCGACAGCAAGGTCACCGTTCTGCGCAATGGCAAGGAAGAGACCCTGAGCGTCACGATCGGACAGCATTCGGCCCAGATGGCCGCAAACGCGGAACCGACCGATGACGCGGCGGCGGGCAAGACGCTGGGTGTCACCGTAGCACCGCTGTCCGAAGCGACTCGTGCGCAGATCGGAATTCCCGAGAACGTGCATGGCGTGATCGTCACTTCGCTCAAGCCGGACAGCCCGGCGGCCAAGGCCGGTCTGCGGCAGGGCGACGTGATCGTGAAGCTGGGCAACCAGGATGTGGAAACACCCGAGGCGCTCAAATCCGCGCTCGAAGATCAGAAGACCGATCCGGCGCTGATGCTGATCAACCGCGGCGGCAATCAGATCTTCGTCGCCGTCGAGATCGCCTGACCTGCGTCCCGCGCGCACCGCATGATGGGGATATCCGGTGCGCGCATCTCCTGACGGACACGATTTGTCCACGTGCTGTCGGGATTGCCGGGTGCGGATTTCGCACCCGGCAGTTTTTTTACCTGTCCATACGTGATTATATCCTGAGTGAAAGGAAATCCGACCATGAGCAGACGTCTGTTGATCGTTGAGGATGATGAAGACACGCGGGACTTCATCGCCAAGGGATTTGGCGAGGAAGGTTATGTCGTCGAATGCGCCGAAGACGGCCGCGAAGGTTTGTACCACGCGACCGACGGCGGATTTGACGCGGTCGTTCTGGACAGGATGCTGCCCGGACTGGACGGTCTGGCCCTGATCAAGTCAATGCGCGCCGCCGGGGTCAAGACGCCGGTTCTGATGCTGACAGCCATGAGCGCCGTGGACGAGCGGGTGAAAGGGCTGCATGCGGGTGCCGACGACTATCTGGTCAAGCCCTTCTCATTTCAGGAACTTCATGCCCGGATCGAAGCCCTGTTGCGCCGACCTCAGGAATCCGAGGAAACCCCAACCCTCAAATGCCGCGACCTTGAAATGGATCTGTTGACCCGAAAGGTCACGCGCAACGGTCGCGAGATCACCCTGACGCCCAGAGAGTTCCAGATTCTGGAATTCTTCCTTCGCCGGAAAAACCGGGTGGTGTCGAGGACGATGCTTCTCGAAGGTGTCTGGGACTATCATTTCGACCCGAACACAAACGTCGTCGACGTTCATATCTCCAAACTGCGTCGGCAATTGGACGAAGGTGGTGAACCACCGCTGATCGAAACCGTGCGCGGGGCCGGTTACATGGTTTCTGATGGTTAAGTCGCCCTTGTCGTTCAAGGATTCCCGGACGCGGCTGGTGTTGGCCAGCATGGTGCTCAGCACATTGCTGACCGCGGCCGTATTGCTGCTGGTCTATATCACCGCCAACCGCACGATCGAAGGCGAAACCCGATCTGTCGTGTCCGCCGAGCTGACCGGGCTGGCGGATGAGTACGAACGCCTTGGGCTGGTCGGTCTGATGGTGGCCATCGAACGCCGGCTTCCGACCGCGTCCGAGCGCGATGCGCTTTATCTGTTGGCTGACCGCTCGGGAAAAACCTTGGCCGGCAACCTAAAGCGATGGCCCGAAGGCATCGCCGCTGGCAGTGGGTGGGTGGATCTGGAGCTGCGCAGAACCGAGACGGATCAGCTGGTCCCGATCTCCGCCGCATCGATCTTGCTGCCCGGCGGCGAAAGGCTGTTGGTGGGCCGCGACGCCCTCGCCCGTCAGCAGTTCGACCGGGTGCTGTTTCATTCGGTGGCGCTGGCCTTGGGCGCGGCCCTTGCGCTGAGCATTCTGACCGGTTGGCTTTTGACCCGTCTGGTGTTTTCGCGGCTGAAGGATATCGCCGACACCGCAGAAACCATCGTGTCCGGCGACCTGTCCCAACGAATGCCACAGCGTGGCACCGGCGACGAGTTCGACCAGATGGCAGGCACATTGAACAACATGCTGGACCGGATCGAAGAGTTGGTCAGCAACTTGCGCACCACGTCGAATTCGATCGCGCATGATCTGCGGTCACCTCTGTCCCGGTTGAAGCAGCGGGTGGTCGCCTTGGCCGAGCCGGGCAAAAGCGACTTGGATCGCGAAGTCGACATCGCCCGGGCAACGGCCGAAATCGATCACGTGTTGCGGGTTCTCGGGCAACTGACCGAGATCTCACGCGCCGAGGCCGGGCTGGGGCGGGAGCAGTTTGAACCTGTGGATCTTGAGCGCTTGGTCAACGATGCCGTGGAGTTGTACGAACCGGTCGCGGCCGACAAGGATGTGCGCCTCGAGGTCACGGGTCGGGCAGCTCCGATCATGGGGCACCGCCCTTTGCTGTCGCAGGCCCTGTCGAACCTTCTGGAAAACGCCATGCGCTATGCCCCTCAAGGAACTGCAATTTCCATCGAACTGCGCGAAGACGGCCCGTTTGCCCTGCTGAGTGTCCGCGACCGCGGCCCGGGCGTGCCGGCCGAGATGCTGTCGCAGCTTCAACTGCCTTTCGTCACACTCGATCCCGCGCGGTCGGACAGAAACTCAGGCCTCGGACTGGCTCTGGTGGCGGCCATCACCCGCATGCATGGCGGGGGCTTCAGTGCCCAGAATGCGGATCCCGGGCTGAAGGCAGTTCTGAAGCTGGCGCAAAAACCTTAGGTTAGCGCCTCACGTTTTTTGCCGATCAAAGGGACGCAGGCAAGGAAGCGTATCCGCGGAACCGCATACGTCCACCTCTGACACGTTCATCGGACAGTTGGAAATCTGGGAACCGTGTCACGAACCGCGACAGGGCAACCCGTCCTTCAAGGCGCGCAAGTGTAAGGCCTGCGCAGACATGCGGCCCGCCGGCAAAGGCAAGGTGACGGTTCGGTTTGCGCGAAATGTCGAACCGGCCCGAGTCTGGGAACACGGCCGGGTCCCTGTTTGCAGCGCCGATACACAGATGAAGGTTGGTGCCCTTGGCAATCGAACGCCCGTCAATCACGACGTCAGCCGTCGTTTCCCGGTTGCCGAACTGGTTGGGTGAACGGAACCGCAAAACCTCTTCGACCGCCGAATTGATCAGGCTTGGATCATCCATAAGCCGCTGACGCTGCTCCGGGTGGTCATGCAGCAGGGCCAACCCGTTTCCGATCAGGTTCGTCGTGGTTTCATGACCCGCATTCAGAATAAAGATGCAATTCTGAAGCAGTTCGATTTCACTCAACTTTTCGTCGGCCCCTTCACCGCGGATCAACCGCGTCAGGACGTCGGTTTCGGGGTCGCCAGGCGCGGCCCTGCGCCGGGCCACCAGATCTGCCAGATACTCCTTGAAGTCCCGAACGGCCGCATGGCCGTCCTCGAGTTGCTTGGCGCTCAATGCCGGTTCGAGCGCCCCAAGAATGGCGAGTGACCAGTCGCGCAGCGGTTCGCGCTCGTCCACCGGTACGTCCAGAAGGTTTCCGATGATCTGGATCGGGATGGTGGCGGCATAGTCTTCGATCAGATCCACTTGCCGCTTGTCTTCCAGGCGATCCAGCAAGAGATCGACGGTCTGGATCAAACCGGGCTCCATCCGGGCGATGGCGCGCGGGGTCAGGGCCGAAGTCATGATTTTGCGAACTCGCGTGTGCAATGGCGGATCCGAGAACACAAGCGAGGTGGTGTGATGCTCGAACAATGGTGATCCCGGACCAAACTTTGGTCCGAACACGGCTTTTTTGTCGGACGAGTACAGGGTCGTATCCCGATAGATCCGGTCCAGATCAGCATGCCGCGACAATAGAACCGAGCCATCGGGTTGCGCCAGAACCGGCGCCGAAGACAGCAGCGCATCATAAAACGGGAAGGGATTGTCTATGAAGCCCTCAGGCGGGTTCATCAGGTCCAGATTGCTGATGTCGCTTGTCAATTCCTTCCCCCTCCTGCACGGACCCGTCGCTCAATGCCTAGCCCAACGGAATTCGTCGCACAACGTTCCGGCGGGCAGTGACAGCACGCCCCGGCAAAGCTAAGAAAGAAACATGCCCGAACCTGTGTCTTCCATCCGCAATCTTGGACCTGCTTTCGAGCAGGCCTGTGCCCGTGCGGGCATCCACTCGGCCGAAGAGCTGCGCGAGCTTGGTGCCGATGCGGCTTATGCCCGGCTGATACAGGCCGGAACCCGGCCTCATTTCATCGGCTATTACGTGTTGGTCATGGGTTTGCAGGGCCGCCCCTGGAACGATTGCAAGGGCGAAGAAAAGAAAGCCCTGCGCGCAAGGTTCGATGCTTTGAAATCGTCAACGAACCGGGCTCCGGCGTCCCGGATCATCGCGGATCTGGATGCCATCGGTGTACGGGTCGGCCCTGACGATCTGAAATCCGTCTGACCAACAAAAAACCGCGCCCGAAATCGGACGCGGCAATCTCGACAGGTATCGTGGTACGGCTTAGCCGACCAGTTCGATGCCCGAGAAGAAATATGCGATCTCAACCGCTGCGGTTTCCGGCGCGTCCGAGCCGTGAACCGAGTTCTCACCGACCGACTCGGCGAACTCGGCGCGGATGGTGCCCGGTGCCGCATCGGCGGGGTTGGTTGCACCCATGACTTCGCGGTTTTTGGCGATGGCGTTTTCGCCCTCCAGAACCTGAACGACAACCGGTGCCGACGACATGAACTCGCACAGTTCGTCATAGAACGGACGCTCGGCATGAACTTCGTAGAACTTGCCGGCTTGTTCCTTGGTCATGTGGATGCGCTTCTGCGCGACGATGCGCAGGCCGGCTTCCTCGAACTTGGCGTTGATCTTGCCGGTCAGGTTGCGGCGGGTTGCATCGGGCTTGATGATCGAAAAAGTGCGTTCCAGTGCCATATCGGGCCTCTCCTTGGTCTGACGGCGCGGGCTGGGCCGCGCGAAATTCATCGCGCGCCGCCTAACACGGTATTTCGCCCGTGAAAAGTGGAATGATGGCGCGATCGCGCCTTTGGGCGTCAGATTGCGTCGGGAAGCGGGTCCCGTGCATCCACCCAACGGACATACAGAACGGCCAAAAGGCCCAGAAAGCTGCTGCCTGCCATCATCGACAGCACCAGATACGGCCCGTTTTCAGGGCTGACCGCAGCTCCGGTGATCGAAGTGATGACCGCACCGAGCGCGACGATCAGAGCCCCGGAAAGGCCCGCCGCGCTGCCGGCCAGCTGGGGGCGAACCGACATGACCCCTGCAGACGCGTTGGCGTTCGTCAAACCGTTTCCAAAACCAACAAAGATTGCTGATCCGAAAAACACCCAGACCGACCCCATTCCCCCTAAGAACAGCAGCAGCCCGCAGAACGGCCCGACTGAGGCGATGATGCGTCCGGCCAGAATCATCGTCGTCAGCCGAGTGCGCGCGGCGATCCGACCCGTCACGAAATTGCCGACCATGAAACCTCCGGTGATGATGCCGATCCCCAGGCCCAGCGTCGCGGGGCTCAGATCGAACCAGGCGGCGGCCACCAGGGGCGCTCCGGTGATGAAACTGTAGAACCCCCCGATCGAGAATGCCGCGCACAACGCGTAGCCCCAGAACCGCCGGGCACGGAACAGGTGCGGGTATTCGCGCATCTGCGCGCCGAAAGTGGCGGACCGGTTGTGGTTGGTCTCGCCCATATCCGCCCAGAGCAGCGTCAGCAGCGCCGCCCCAGCAACCGTATAAAAGACGAACCCGGCCCGCCACCCGAACATCATGTCCAAAGTGCCGCCCAGCATCGGACCCAGCATCGGCGCCAAAGCCATCGCCATGGCGACATATCCCAGCTTGCTTGCGGCCTCGTTGGGCGGAAACTGGTCGCGGATCGACGCGGCAGACAGCACCGAGCCCCCAACCACGGCGGCCTGCATCAGACGGAACCCCAGAAAGGTCCAGATCGACTCGGCCAGAACACAGCCCAGTGACGCGGCCACAAAAACCGTCATGCAGGTCAAAAGAACCGGCCTGCGCCCGAACCGGTCGGACATTGGCCCAAGGATCAGTTGCAGTACGGCGGACACGGCCAAATAGGCCGCGATTGACAGGTTCACCAGCGCATAATCCGCCCGAAAATCGACCGCCATGTTCGCAAGGGACGGAAGGAACATGTTCAGCGACAGCACGGACAGACCGGTCGCTAAGACAAGGGTCACCAAAGAGGGTGGAGTTTGTGCCGCGCGCATACCAACTACCGTTTTGTGTTCCCGAGACGGCTACCACATGCGGGTCTGCAAGCCCATGCCCAATGCCCCGGCCATCGGATGGCGCGTTCCGAAGCGGTGGAATGTCGCACACGGAGATTTCGGATTCCAAATTCAGACTATTTTTGTAAGTTTTTTCCGCGAACAGATTCCGCAACCTGTGAAAGACACGACCATGACATACAAAATCGTTATCCCCGCCTGTCTTCTTGCCTCATCCGCGCTGGCAGATCAGACCGCCTTGCCGATGGAATATGAACTGTTCGAAACCGCGGTTCCGCATGTCGATCTCGTGGAGTGTCCCGTGGCGTTGCAGAGCCCGGGAACTTTCTGCCGCGCGACCGTCCATCATGACGAGATACACGTTTTCGCCTTCAGCGAGGACGGCGATCAGCCTCTGGTCGGGTTCAAATCCTACCCATTTGAAAAGACTGCCAGCGTGTTGGATTGACGGCCAATTGGCCCATTGCCCCCATTGACAAGCCGTGGGCCGTGCCTCAGTGCTCGGCTCATGCTACGGATCGAGAACATCACCTATTCGGTTGAGGGCCGCCCCCTGTTCGAGGGCGCCAGCGCCACCATTCCCGAAGGCCACAAGGTGGGTCTGGTCGGCCGCAACGGCACCGGCAAGACTACTCTGTTCCGCCTGATCCGGGGCGAGCTGGCGCTGGAATCGGGCAGCATCACCCTGCCCCGCCGCGCGCGGATCGGCGGTGTGTCACAAGAGGTGCCCTCGTCCAACGTGTCGCTGATCGACACGGTCCTGGCCGCCGACACCGAGCGCAGCGCCCTGATGGCCGAAGCGCAGGAGGCCGCCGACCCCGACCGGATTGCCGAGATTCAGACCCGGCTGGCCGATATCGATGCCTGGTCGGCCGAGGCCCGCGCGGCCACGATCCTCAAGGGGTTGGGCTTTGACGATGCAGATCAGCAGCGGCCCTGTTCCGATTTCTCGGGCGGCTGGCGGATGCGGGTCGCTCTGGCGGCGGTTCTTTTCTCGCAGCCCGACCTGCTGCTTCTGGACGAACCGACCAACTATCTGGACCTTGAAGGCGCGCTGTGGCTGGAAAGCTATCTGGCGAAATATCCGCATACGGTCATCGTCATCAGCCACGACCGGGGCCTGCTGAACCGGGCGGTCGGCTCGATCCTGCATCTGGAAGACCGCCAGCTGACCTATTACGCGGTGCCCTACGACAAGTTCGCCGAACGCCGCGCCGAACGTCTGGCTCAGGCCGAGGCCGAAAACGCCAAGGCCAAGGCCCGCATCGCCCATCTGCAAAGCTTCGTTGACCGGTTCCGCTACAAGGCGTCCAAGGCCGTTCAGGCACAATCGCGGCTGAAGATGATCGAACGGATCCAGTTGATCTCGACCCCGCAGGAGGCCGCCTTGCGCGCCTTCTCGTTCCCCGAGCCCGAGGAACTGTCGCCGCCGATCATTCAGATTGAGGGCGGCGTCACCGGCTATGGCGACACCGAGGTGCTGCGCCGGCTGAACCTGCGCATTGATCAGGACGACCGGATCGCGCTGTTGGGGAAGAACGGTCAGGGAAAATCGACACTTTCCAAGCTGCTGTCGGACCGGTTGCCCCTGATGGCTGGCAAGATGACTCGCAGCAGCAAGCTGCGCATCGGGTATTTCGCCCAGCATCAGGTGGATGAGCTGCATGTGGACGAAACACCGCTGGATCACCTGCGGCGCCTGCGCCCGACCGAGACCCCGGCCCAACTGCGCGCGCGTCTGGCCGGGTTCGGGCTGGGCGCGGATCAGGCCGAAACCGAGGTGGGCCGGCTGTCGGGCGGCCAGAAAGCGCGCCTGTCGCTGCTGATCGCGACGATCGACGCGCCGCACATGCTGATCCTCGACGAGCCGACCAATCATCTGGACATCGAAAGCCGCGAGGCCCTGGTCGAGGCGCTGACTGCCTATTCCGGTGCTGTGGTTCTGGTCAGCCACGACATGCACCTGCTGGGGCTGGTGGCCGATCGGCTGTGGTTGGTCTCGGACGGCACGGTCAAAACCTTTGACGGCGACCTGGAAGCCTATCGCCAGATGCTGCTGGCGCGCGACAAACCACCGGCCCGGGAAAAACCGGCCGCCAAACCCAAACGCGCCTCTCGCGATACCATTCTCGCGCTACGGGCCGACCTGCGGAAATGCGAGGAACGGCTGGAGAAATTGACGGACATGCACGAAAAGCTCTCGGCCAAATTGTCCGACCCGGCCTTGTACGAAGATGACCGGATCGCTGATCTGGAAACCTGGAACCGAAAATTCGCCGAGGTGGTCGAGGCCATGTCCCGCGCCGAGGCGCTGTGGGTCGCCGCCGCCGAGCGGCTGGAAAGCGCAGAGGCCGCCGCATGATCGAAATGGCATTCTTCATAACCGCGTTCACAACCCTGTTCGTTGTGATCGATCCCTTTGGCACCGCACCGATCTTCGTCGCGCTGACACAAGGAATGGACCCGGCCACCCGTCGCCGCGTCGCCTACCGCACGTGCCTGACCGCTTCGGGCATCCTTATCGCCTTCGCCGCTTTCGGAGAGGCGGTTCTCGGCTTTGTCGGCATCTCGATGGAGGCTTTCAAGGTCGCTGGCGGCGCATTGCTGTTTCTGACCGCGCTCGACATGCTGTTCGAGCGGCGCAACAAGCGGCGCGAGGACCGAGCGGAAGAAGAAGAGCACCCTGACCCCTCGGTCTTTCCGCTGGCCATTCCGCTGGTGGCCGGGCCCGGATCGATCGCAACGATCATCCTTCTGGCCGGTGAGCACCCCGGCATTCAGGGCATCGCTGCCGCTGTCGGCGTGATGCTTGCCGTGATGGCGGTTGTATTGCTGTTCTTCTTGTCCAGCGGCCTGATCGCGCGCATTCTGGGCAAGACCGGCCTGACCGTGCTGACCCGCCTTCTGGGCATGTTGCTGGCCGCGCTGTCGGTTCAGTTCATTCTTGACGGGCTCAAGGCCTTTGGGTTCGCGTCCTGAAACCCCATATTGCCCTTATGAAAGAAGGTTTCGGGTGCCCGCATGGATGGTAACGATTTTGGACGGTTGGCCTATCTGGTTCTGCTGGGAGCCGCACTGCTGATGTGGTTCTTCACTCACAATCGGCAGTCGTTGGGGAAGACCCTGCAGATGGCTATGGCCTGGGTCTTCATCTTCATCGGGATCATTGCCGTTGTCGGCCTTTGGGGCGACATCCGCTCGACCGTTGGCGTATCTCCGCAGATGTCCGTGACCGGAGATGTGATCGAAGTACCCCGCTCGTTCGACGGGCACTACTACTTGCCGATGCTGGTGAATGGCAAACCGGTGACATTCCTGGTGGATACCGGGGCCAGCCAGATCGTGCTGAGCCCGCAGGACGCGGAGCGCGTCGGATTCGATACCGGTCAGCTGACCTTTCACGGGCGTGCCTCGACCGCAAATGGGGTGGTCCAGACTGCGCCTGTGCGCCTCGACAGCCTGGCGTTGGGGCCCATCACGGACCGAAATGTTGCGGCATGGATCAACGGAGGAGATCTGGACCAGTCCCTGCTTGGCATGGATTATTTGCACCGTTTTTCCAACATCCAATTTTCTGATGGCCGGATGATCCTGTCGCGCTGAACGGTGGCTTTCGGGATTGAGAACAAAGTGCGAACATGCTAGCATTCGGCCATGTCCACGCATCTTCTTGGCCGCAAACCGGCGCGCGCGGCGCCGGGGCTGACCCTGCATGATGAGATTTCGCTGCAACTGGCCCGCGTGCACGAGGCCTGCGGCCCCGCGCGGCGCAGCTTTGCCATGTGGCTGGCCGGTCAGGCGCAGGGGCCGGTTCTGTGGATCTCGCCCGCGTGGGAGGCCGATCAGCTGAACCCCGACGGCATGATGCCCTTTGCCGATCCCGCCCGTTTCCTGTTCGTCCGCCCCACCCGGGCCGAGGACCTGCTGTGGTGCATCGAAGAGGCGCTGCGCAGCGGGGCGGTGCCGCTGGTGGTCGGCGATCTGCCGGGGGCACCGGGTCTGACGCCGGTGCGCCGGATGCATCTGGCCGCCGAACAGGGGGGCACGATGGGTCAGGCCCCGCTGGGCCTGCTGCTGACCCCGGGCGACGGCGGTGCGCAGGGGATCGAGACGCGCTGGCACATGGCCCCGGCGCACACGGGCCAGACTCGCCGCTGGACCCTGACCCGCCGCCGCGCCCGCGCCCTGCCCCCGGTCAGCTGGCACGCCACCCAGACCGCGCCGCGCACCGGGCTGCACCTGCAACGGATCGGCGTCGAGGAAACCTGCGCCTGACCGACCGGCCCCGGATCACGCAAGTTGTGACTGGTCAAACTGCATCCCGCCCCCTAGCGTGCCGAAATGACCCATCCGATCCACGACAGCCGCTATTCCTGGCTTCGCCTTCTGGTCACGCTGGCCATTGCGGCGGTGGCCAATGTGGGCATGTGGGCGGTGATCGTGGTGATGCCCGCGATCGAGACCCAGTTCGGCGCCAGCCGGGCCGAGGCCTCGATGCCCTACACGCTGGCCATGATCGGATTTGCGCTTGGCAACATGTGGCTGGGTCAGGTGGTGGACCGGCTGGGCGTGACCAAGGCGCTGATCGGTGCCGCAGGCCTCAGCGCGCTCAGCTATCTGCTGGCGACATGGGCGCCGACGATCACGATGCTGTCGGTGGCGCATCTGCTGCTGGGCTTGGGCACCGCCGTCGGGTTCGGCCCGCTGATCGCCGACATCTCGCACTGGTTCCTGCGCCGACGCGGGATCGCCGTGGCGCTGGTGGCCAGCGGAAACTACCTGTCCGGAGCGATCTGGCCCACGCTCCTGTCCGGTATCCTTGCCCGCGACGGGTGGCAGCAGGTCTATCTGACATTGGCGGTCATCACCCTGATCGTGGTTATCCCGCTGTCGCTGCTGCTGCGCCGGCAGGTCCCGGCCGAGGCGCATGGCACCGCCGCAGCCGCCGCGCAGATCAACGCGCGCAGCGTCGGCCTGTCGCCGCGGACCCTGCAATATGTGCTGGGCCTCGCCGGAATTGGCTGCTGCGTCGCCATGTCGATGCCGCAGGTCCACATCGTCTCCTACTGCGTAGGGTTGGGCTATGGCCCGGCGGTCGGGGCCGAGATGCTGTCGCTCATGCTGATGGGCGGTGTCGTCAGCCGGATCATCTCGGGGCTGGTGGCAGACAAGTTGGGCGGCGTTCACACGTTGCTGATCGGGTCGATCCTGCAATGCATCGCCCTGTTCCTGTTCCTGCCTTATGACGGGATGGTGTCGCTCTATGTCATCAGCCTGTTGTTCGGACTGGCGCAGGGCGGCATCGTGCCCAGCTATGCGCTGGTCGTCCGCGAATACATGCCCCCGCAAGAAGCCGGGGCACGGGTCGGTTTCGTGATGATGATGACGATCATGGGCATGGCGCTGGGTGGCTGGATGTCCGGCTGGATCTATGACGTGACCGGGCAGTATGAACTGGCCTTCGTGAACGGGATCCTGTGGAACGGGCTGAACATCGCCATTATTGCGACACTGCTGATACGCTCGCGGCCGCGCCAGGGGCGGGTTCCGGCATGAGCCGCCTGACCCGCCGAACTCTGGTACTGGCGGGGCTGGCATCGCTGCCCTTGGTGCGGCACGCCGTGGCCGCCCCGGTTCCGTATATACTTGAAACACAAGGGACATTGATCGAATTCACATTCGGTCTGGCTGGCTCGGCCCAGACCGGCACCATGCCGATCCAGACCGCTGATGTTCTGGTGGACACGAAAAACCTGCGCAACAGCATGGTCGACGTCGTCCTGAACGTCGCCGAGGCACGCACGAAACTGCCGTTTGCACGCGGCCCGATGCTAAGCCGATCCGTGTTGGATGCCGCGCGGTTTCCATCTATCCACTTCGTCTCGACGGCCGTCAGCCTTGGCCCCGGCGGACGCATTTCCGACGGAGCGACCGTCACCGGCGATTTGACGGTGCGCGACGTGACTCGTCCGATCACTCTCGATGCCGCGCTTTATCGCCCGCCGGGTTCCGCAAAGGACGATCTGGACCGGCTGTTCATCCATTTGACCGGCGCGTTGAACCGGAACGATTTCGGCGCCACCGGCTATGCGGACCTGGTCGACGAAACTGTGGGATTGAACATACGAACCGAAATTCGCAGAAAACCCTGAAACTGGCGGAAAACGACACCACAAAGTCGAATAGCCGCGCGCATCGTCATACGCCATTCGGACATCTACTGGACCCATGCGTACCATCATCTCATTCGCCGCCCTTTTTCTTTCGGTCATTCTTTTGCAGCTTTCCACGGGCGGCGTGGGTCCGCTGGACGCGATATCCGGCCTGACGCTGGGGTTTTCAACAGAACAGATCGGCCTTCTGGGCTCGGCTCACTTTTTGGGCTTTTTCGCGGGATGCTGGTGGGCGCCAAGGCTGATGGGATCCATCGGGCACTCGCGAGCCTTTGCGGTCTGCACGGCTCTGGGCGCGATGGGTCTGATTGGCCACACGTTGACCGAAAACTCCTATGCCTGGGCAGCGCTGCGCATTGCCTCGGGGACCTGCGTGGCGGGTTGTTATACGGTTATCGAGGCCTGGCTGAACGCAAAAGTCACCAACGAAACCCGCGGCCGCGCAATGGGCACATACCGGCTGGCCGATATGGGAGCATCGCTGAGCGCGCAGTTGATCATCGCCGTTCTGCCACCTGCCTCATATGTCTCTTACAACCTGCTGGCCATCCTGTGCTGTGCCTCGTTGCTGCCGCTGACCCTGACGCGCGCCAGCCAGCCCGAAACCCCGGAGACACCGCGTTTGAGGCCCAAGCTGGCCTGGAATTGCTCGCCCTTGGCGGTGGCTGGTGTGATCGTCTCGGCCATCAGTTCTGCTTCGTTCCGGATGGTTGGTCCGGTCTACGGACAGGAGGTTGGGCTGGGCGTCGATCAGATCGCGTTCTTTCTGGCCGCTTTTGTTTTGGGCGGCGCGCTGGCGCAGTATCCGGTTGGGTGGCTGGCCGACAAATACGACCGGCGCTGGGTGCTGATCTGGATGTCGATTGCCGCTGTTGTCAGTTGCAGCATCACCATGGCGGCCAGCGGCACAGGCACCGTGGGCGTCATGCTGGCCGCCGGATTGTTCGGCATAACGACCTTTCCGATATTCTCGATCTCTTCGGCGCATGCCAACGACTTCGCCACCACCGAGCAGCGGGTGGAACTGTCGGCGGCGCTGATGTTCTGGTACGCGCTGGGGGCTATCGCCTCGCCCTATGTTTCCTCGACGCTGATCGAGCAATTCGGCCCCGGCGCGCTGTTTGCCTTCGTGGCATTGGGTCACGCGGTCCTGATCGTCTTTGGACTGGCCCGGATGCGCTCGCGCCCGACGCCCGAAGAACGCACCAACTACGTCTACGCGCCGCGCACGTCCTTCACCATCGGCCGCCTGCTGAAACGCTCGCGCGAAGGACGATAGCATTCTGGGGCTGGGATTTCCCGATCCGGTTTGATAGAGCGCGCGCAGACAGTTAGGCGGAAACCAAACATGGCTCGGATTCTCATTACCTCGGCAATTCCCTACATCAACGGGATCAAGCACCTTGGCAACCTGATCGGCTCGCAGCTGCCGGCGGATCTGTTCGCGCGCTACCAGCGCGGCCGCGGCAACGAGGTCATGTTCCTGTGCGCCACCGACGAACACGGCACCCCAGCCGAGCTGGCCGCCGCCAAGGCGGGCAAGCCGGTCGCCGAATACTGCGCCGAGATGCACGAGGTGCAGGCCGACATCGCCAAACGCTTTGGCCTGAGCTTCGATCACTTCGGCCGCTCGTCCAGCCCGCAGAACCACAAGCTGACACAGCATTTCGCCGGTAAGCTGGCCGAGGCCGGGCTGATCCGCGAAGTGACCGAGAAGCAGGTCTATTCCAACGCCGACGACCGGTTCCTGCCCGACCGCTACATCGAGGGCACCTGCCCCAACTGCGGTTACGAAAAGGCCCGCGGCGACCAGTGCGAGAACTGCACCAAGCAGCTGGACCCGACCGATCTGATCGACCCGCGCAGCGCGATTTCCGGCTCGACAGACCTCGAGGTACGCGAGACCAAGCACCTGTACCTGCGCCAGTCGGCGATGAAGGATCAGCTGGACGCATGGATCGACAGCAAGACCGACTGGCCGGTGCTGACCACCTCGATCGCCAAGAAATGGCTGCATGACGGCGACGGCCTGCAGGATCGTGGCATTACCCGCGATCTGGACTGGGGTATCCCGGTCAAGAAGGGCGACGAAGACTGGCCCGGCATGGAAGGCAAGGTCTTCTACGTCTGGTTCGACGCGCCGATCGAATACATCGCCTGCGCCAAGGAATGGGCTGACGCGCACGGCAAGCCGGATGCGGAATGGGAACGCTGGTGGCGCACCGACAAAGGCGCCGACGACGTGCGCTATGTGCAGTTCATGGGCAAGGACAATGTGCCCTTCCACACCCTCTCCTTCCCGGCTACGATCTTGGGCTCGGGCGAGCCATGGAAGCTGGTCGATCACCTGAAGTCGTTCAACTATCTGAACTATGACGGCGGACAGTTCTCGACCAGCCAGGGCCGTGGCGTCTTCATGGACCAGGCGCTGGATATCCTGCCCGCAGACTACTGGCGCTGGTGGCTGCTGAGCCACGCGCCCGAAAGCAGCGATAGCGAATTCACCTGGGAGAACTTCCAGCAATCGGTCAACAAGGACCTGGCCGACGTGCTGGGCAATTTCGTCAGCCGGATCACCAAGTTCTGCCGCTCGAAATTCGGCGAAGAGGTTCCGGTCGGTGGCGCATACGGCGAACGCGAACAGGCACTGATCGAGGAACTGACCAAACGCATCCGCGCCTACGAGGCCCACATGGAGGCGATGGAGGTGCGCAAATCGGCGCAGGAATTGCGCGCGATCTGGGTTGCGGGCAACGAATACCTGCAGGCCGCGGCACCGTGGTCGACCTTCAAAGAAGACCCGGAACAGGCCGCCGCGCAGGTGCGGATGGGCCTGAACCTCATCCGGCTTTATGCGGTGCTGAGCGCGCCGTTCATTCCCGAGACTTCGGCCAGGATGCTGAGCGCGATGAACACGCTCGACACCAGCTGGCCCGAGGGCGTGGACGCCGCGCTGAGCGCCCTGCCCGCCGGGCACGCGTTCACGGTGCCCGACGTCCTGTTCGCCAAGATCACCGACGAACAGCGGGAAGACTGGCAAACACGTTTTGCCGGGGTGCGAAGCTGAGTACATCAAGGGGGCCGGCGGCCCCCTTTTTCACAACCAATTGACCCGACCGATCAAGTTAAATCGTCGGACGATATTGGTTCGATGACCGAGACATCCCCGGACAGGGTTCGAGCGTTTAAAATTCAAATACTTGAGAATTTTCAACAATACCTCCATCCTGACTTGGAGTTTAGTCGACTCGGGCTTCAGGAACGGTCCGGTTCGACCCAAATCCCGGTTCGAATGAGGCACTCGCAATGACCGTTGAAAAGACGCTTACCCACACGACCAGCAATCGGCCGCTCTCGCGCCTCGGCCTTTGCGCGACTTTGCTGGCAAGCCTTGCGTTTACTCCGGTCGTATTTGCCCAGGATCAGTCCGATGCACCGCCGCCCAAGGTTTCGATTGCGGCCGCATACACTCAGGAAATCACCGAGGAGGCTGTTTTCATCGGGCGGGCCGAAGCCACGGACAACGTGGACATCATCGCACGGGTCAGCGGTTTCCTGGAAAGCCGGAATGTGGAAGAAGGCTCGTTGGTCAACGAGGGCGATCTGCTGTTTACCATTGAACCCGACCTGTACCAGGCCACGCTTGACGCCCGAAAAGCGGATCTTGATCGGGCCGAAGCCAATCTGGAGCTGGCCAAGGTCGACCTGGCCCGCAAGGAGGAGCTGTACAGGCGCGACGCAACGCCGGAATCCGAGCGCGACATTGCCCGCGCGAACGAGCTGGTGGCCGAGGCCGAAGTCAAAGCGGCCAACGCAGCCATTCAGCAGGCGCAGCTCGATCTGGACTACACACAGATCCACGCCCCGTTTTCCGGTCGGATCGGTCGGATCAGCACCAGCGTCGGCGACGTGGTCGGCCCCAACACCGAACCGCTGGTCAACCTGATCAGCGAAGCGCCGATCTACGTGAATTTCTCGTTGAATGAAAAGCAGTTCACCTCCGTTCTTCAGACGGTTGGTGAGACGGCCTCCACCCTCGCTGAAAGCAACAAGAGCCCGATTGTCCGGCTTACGCTGCCCAATGGTACCGAGCTGGAAGAAACCGGCAAGATCGTGTTCGTGGACAACCGGATCGATCCGTTGACCGGCGCGATCACCTTGCGCGCCGAGTTTGCAAACGACAAACGTCTGATCGTGGATGGCGCCTTTCTTAACGTTCACATCGAGGCGCTTGAACCCACGCTTGAGGTGCTGATCCCTCAAGCTGCCCTGCAGCGGGATCAACGCGGAGAGTTCGTCCTGGTGGTCAACGACAAGCAGATGGTCGAACAGCGCTACATTACGACCGGCGAAACGGTCGGCTCGGCCGTGATCGTCAAGGAAGGTCTGCGTGATGGCGAAAGCGTCATCGTGGAAGGGCTGCAAAGGGTGCGCCCGGGTGTTGCCGTTGACGCCGTTGTCGCCTCTGAACAGCCGGGAGAATAATTGATGTTTTCCGCCCTGTTCATCAGCCGGCCCAAGCTGGCACTTGTGATCTCGCTTGTGCTGACAATCATGGGTGCGATCGGCTACATGGTCCTGCCGGTTGCCCAGTTCCCAGACATTACGCCGCCGGTGGTCAGCGTCACGACGACCTACACCGGCGCCAACGCCGAAACCGTTGAAAACACGGTTGCCGCGCCGATCGAAGCGCAGGTCAACGGCGTGGATGACATGATCTACATGACGTCCACATCCTCGGACAACGGCTCGTATTCGCTGAACATCACCTTCGAGGTGGGCACCGACCCCGACATCGCGTCGGTCAACGTGCAGAACCGTGTGGCACAGGCCATGTCCTCGCTGCCGACCGAAGTTACCTCGTCGGGGGTGGTGACGCAGAAAGCGTCGACCAACATGCTGTTGCTGGTCACGCTGACCTCGCCCAACGGCACCTATGACAGCGTGTTCCTGTCGAACTACGCGTCGATCAACCTCAAGGATGCGCTGGCGCGAGTGCAGGGCGTGGGCAAGGCCGACGTTCTGACCAACCTGGAATACGCGATGCGGATCTGGATGGACCCCGACAAGATGGCCGCCCTGTCCATCACGCCGGGTGACGTGATCTCGGCCATTCGCGAACAGAACATCGAGGTTTCCGCTGGCTCGATCGGTGCCCCGCCGGTGCCCGAAGGCCAGACGTTCCAATACACGATCAAGACCAAGGGACGCCTCACGTCTGCCAAGGAATTCGGCGATATCGTGATCCGCACCGGCGACGCCGGCTCTATCGTACGGGTCCGTGACATTGCGCGCGTCGAACTGGGGGCTCAGTACTATGCCGCCTCCGGTTTATATCAAGCCGTACCTGCCACCGTCATCGGCATCTATCAAGCGCCGGGCGCCAATGCGCTGGCGGTGTCCGATCGGGTTCAGACAGAACTGGAGCGCCTGTCGCGCGCCTTTCCGACGGATGTCGAATACGACGTTCCGTTCAACACCACCGATTTCGTCGAACAATCCCTCAACGACGTGGTATCGACGCTGGTTCTGACCTTCATCCTGGTAATTTCGGTCGTGTTCATCTTCTTGGGCAGTTGGCGGGCGACCATCATTCCGGCGGTGGCGATTCCGGTCTCATTGATCGGGACATTTGCGTTCCTGCTGCTGTTCGGGATGTCGCTCAACACAATCTCGCTTTTCGCACTCGTGCTGGCCATCGGGATCGTGGTAGACGACGCTATTGTGGTCGTCGAAAACGTGGAGCGGATCATCGCCGAGGAAGGCCTGCCGCCGGCCGAAGCGACCCGCAAAGCCATGGGGCAGATTACTGGACCGGTCATCGCGACAACTCTGGTTCTTCTGGCCGTGTTCGTGCCCGTGACCTTCATGCCCGGTATCTCGGGGCGGCTGTACTCACAGTTCGCGGTAACAATCTCGACCGCCGTCGTCATCTCGTCCATCAATGCGCTGACCTTGTCGCCAGCGCTGTGCGGTTTGGTCCTTCAGGCGCGTTCAGGCCCACCCAAGGGTCTGCTGGCGGTGTTCGAGAAATTCATCGGGACGATGCGCGCAGGTTATGTGTCCATCGTGCGCAAGCTGCTGATCGTCCCCGTGGTCTCGCTTGGGATCATCGCGGGCTTTGCCTTTGGCGGCGTGACGATCATGTCGAACACCTCCAGCGGGTTCCTGCCGCTTGAAGACAACGGCTATCTGTTCGTGGACATCCAATTGCCCGACGCGGCCACACTGGAGAGAACCGAGGCGGTATCCAAACGTGTCGATGACCAGATCCGCGAGATTCCGGGCGTGGCGAATACCGTTCTGATCAACGGTTTCTCACTACTGAACGGAACCATCACCAACGGCGCGGCTGTGTTCGTCAACCTCGACAACTGGGATGAACGGCAAGACGAGGATCTGACGGCGGACGCCATCCTGCAGAAAGTACTGGCCATCGCAAACGGCGAATCCGCCGCCTCGATCGTCGCGTTCAACCCGCCGCCGATCCAAGGTCTTGGCATGTCGGCGGGCGTCGAAATGGAGGTTCAGCAAACCGGAGGCGGCTCGCCGCAGGATCTGGCCTCGGCCGTGGGATCCTTTGTCTACGCGGCCAACCAGCGGCCTGAAATCGGCCAAGCCTACACGACTTTCCGGGCCAACGTCCCGCAGCTGTTCGTGGATCTGGATCGGGAAAAGGCAAAAACGCTGAACGTATCGGTCGCCGAAATCTTCCAGACGATGCAGGCTCAGCTTGGCTCGTACTATGTGAACGACTTCAACCTGTTCGGCCGCGTCTATCGCGTGATGATCCAGGCCGAAGGGTCGTATCGCGACAACGTCGAGGACATCTCGAACCTGTATGTCCGCTCGAACACTGGTGAGATGGTCCCGCTGGGAACGCTGATCGACGTCGAAAACGTGCTTGGCCCGGTTCTGCTGAAGCGCCACAACCTGTTCCGTTCCGCGACGGTGACGGCAGTTCCGGCAGAAGGTCTGTCAACGGGTGATGCGATCACCGTGATGACCGAAGAGTCGGCGACCGCCCTACCTCCGGGGTATGCCTTTGAATGGACCGGTACCGCCCAGCAACAGCTGGCATCCGGCGGGCTGGTCGTGGTGATCCTGGGGCTGGCGATCATGTTCGGGTATTTGTTCCTGGTCGGACAATACGAAAGCTGGACGATGCCGGTCTCAATCCTGCTGTCGGTGATCGTGGCCCTGTTCGGCGCGGTTGCGGCGGTGGCGATCGTGGGCAGTGACATCAACCTGTACACGCAGATCGGGATGATCATGCTGGTGGGGCTTGCGTCAAAGAATGGCATCCTGATCGTGGAGTTCGCGATGGAGCAGCGGGCCAAAGGCCTGTCTGTCAAAGACGCTGCCGCCGAGGCTGCTCATCAGCGTTTCCGGGCCGTCATGATGACCGCGCTGTCTTTCCTGTTGGGCGTTGTGCCCCTGCTGGCCGCCAGCGGCGCTGGTGCCGCCAGCCAGAAGGCAATTGGTGTGGCCGTGTTTGGCGGGATGCTCGCCGCGACCCTGTTCGGGGTGATCCTGGTGCCGGTCCTATATGCGGTGATGCAGAGCATGCGAGAGTGGATCAAGGGCACGAACAAGGATCCCGACCCTTCGGAAAAGGCGGCCTGACCGACAGAAAAAAGATACGCCCCGCGAAAACTGCGGGGCGTTTTTCTTTGGTGGGTTATTAAGCGGTTTTCAGTTCTTCCTGACGACGCTTCTGCATCCAGGTCTCGATCTGATCAACCTGCTCGGGCTTCAGGCGCAGTCCCAGTTTGTTTCGACGCCAGATCACATCCTGCGCTGTACGGGCATATTCCTTGTCCATCAGCCATTCGAGCTCACGCTCGGTCAGGGTCGCGCCAAAATCGACGCCCAGATCATCGGCCTGGACCGCGTCCCCGAGGATGATGCGTGCTTCGGTGCCGTACGCATGTACCAGACGGTGCGCCCATTTGTCGGTGAGGAATCCGTAGTCGGCCTTCAACCCGGCAACCAGTGCCTCGACCCCGTCGACCGGGAAATCCCCGCCCGGCAGAGCAACTCCCGCAGTCCAAGGGCCAGACAGGTCTGGGAAGTGCTCGGCCACCTTCTCCATCGCGCTTTCGGCAAGGCGGCGAAAGGTTGTGATCTTGCCACCAAACACGTTGAGGACCGGCGCACCTCCCTCGGCGTCCACTTTCAATGTGTAGTCCCGCGTGGCGGCCGTGGCGCTTTGCGCGCCATCATCATACAGCGGGCGAACACCGGAATAGGTCCAGACAATTTCGTCACGCGAGACCGGCTTCTTGAAGTATTTGGACGCGAAGGCGCACAGATAATCCTGCTCGGCCTCGGTGCAGACGGGCGGCTCGGACGGATCGGGGTGGTCCTGATCAGTGGTCCCGATCAGAGTAAAGTCCTGCTCATAGGGAATGGCGAAGATGATGCGCCCGTCCTCACCTTGGAAGAAGTAGCATTTATCATGGTCGTAGAGGCGCGGCGTCACGATATGGCTGCCGCGCACCAGCCGCACGCCCTCGCGTGAGTTCGAACGGATCTTGGTCCGGATAATGTCTCCAACCCACGGCCCGCCCGCATTGATCAGCATCCGCGCGCGCAGTTCACGGGTTTCACCGCTTTCGCAATCCTGCACGGTGATCCGCCAGACATCTTCGCTGCGTTCGGCCGACAGAACCTTGGTGCCGACCAAGATCCGCGCGCCGCGTGCCGCTGCATCGCGTGCGTTCAAGATCACCAGCCTTGAATCCTCGACCCAGCAATCTGAATACTCGTACGCGGTTTCGAACTTGTCCTGCAGCGGCGCGCCCTCGGGCGCCGTGCGCAGGTCCAATGAACTTGTTCCCGGCAGGATCTTCCGTCCGCCCAGGTTGTCATACATGAACAGCCCCAAACGGATCAGCCAAGCAGGCCTGCGCCCCTTCATCCACGGCATGACCGTCCCCAACAGGCGCGACGTGGGCGTTTCAGAGTCAAACCGCATGTCCGGGTGATAAGGCAGAACGAACCGCATCGGCCAACTGATATGCGGCATGGCACGCAATAGCGTTTCACGTTCGATCAGGGCCTCGCGGACCAAGCGGAACTCGAAATACTCCAGATAGCGCAGCCCTCCGTGAAACAGCTTGGTCGAGGCTGACGAGGTGGCCGAGGCCAGATCGTTCATCTCGGCGAGCGTGACGCTCAACCCGCGCCCTGCGGCGTCGCGCGCGATGCCGCAGCCATTGATGCCGCCACCGATGATGAAAAGATCGGTGATCTGGGTGTCCGGCTGTTTCATGGTCTGATGATTCCATTTGCAAAAGGGTCGCCCGCATTAACGCGACAGGCACTCGTTTAGTCAATTTTGTTTTTCGTTTTTGTTCGCTTTGTCGCATCTCGCACAACTTGATCGTCGTTGACCTCTAGTTCCTTGGATGTCAAAGCAAGAAAACATCGGGCTTGCGCCCGATGCTAAAAAAGAACAAAAACGAACAACGCCAAACCCGCGGAGCCGAATATGTCCCTGTCCTTTCGCCAATCCGACATCCTGAGCCTTGCCAAGCAAAACGGGCGCGTCGCGGTCGAGGATCTGGCCGAGCGGTTCAATGTCACCGTCCAGACCATTCGTCGGGACCTGTCGGAACTGTCCGATGCCGGGATGCTGGACCGCGTTCACGGCGGCGCGGTTCTGAGGTCGGGCGTTTCGAATATCGGTTACGAAGACCGCCGCGGATTGAACGACGAAGCAAAGACCCGCATTGCCAAAAGATGTGCCGCCGACATACCGGACGGGGCATCGGTGTTCATGAACATCGGCACCTCGACCGAGGCCGTGGCGCGGCAACTTCTGAGCCACAAGAACCTGATGGTCGTGACCAACAATATGAACGTGGCCAACATTCTGGTCGAAAACCCCGAATGCGAGATCGTGGTCGCTGGTGGTGTGCTGCGCCGCTCCGATGGTGGCCTGATCGGAAACCTGACCGTTTCGACCATTCGCCAGTTCAAGTTTGACTACGCGGTCATAGGGTGTTCTGCGTTGGATGACGAAGGCGATCTGCTGGATTTCGATTTTCAGGAAGTGAATGTCAGCCAGACGATCATCGCGCAGGCGCGGCATACCAGCCTTGTTGCAGACCACTCGAAATTCCAGCGCTCGGCTCCGGCCCGCATCACGTCATTGTCCGAAATCGACACGTTCTACACAGACGCTCCCGTCACATCCGAACTGGCGGCGCGCTGCCGCGAATGGCAGACCCAATTGGTGGTGTGCGGCTAGGGTTCGCTCGCACATAAGGCGAACGGCCGACACCGAAACTTGCCAGATGGCAGCGGGCCTGACAGTATCACCACTACTGCAATCGTTGCACGGGAGGGGAGGACCGAGCCATGATCGCGCTTTTATTTGCGTTACTTACAGCCGTTATGGCGCTGAATTACTTTGGACGGACAAAAGCCGGGAACGTGGTTTTCTTTCTCACGCTGGCGTTGAGCGTCTATTGGCTCAAGTTTCACGCCACAAGCCAGCTGACAATACAGTTGTAGAAAGGGACGATCATGACACCTGAACTGTCCCGTACTCTGAATGCCCTTGGAATGCTGGCCGTCAGCCTTGTTCTGCTGCTGGCCTATGTCTACCAGCTCAAGCTGTACGAACTACCCTGCCCGCTCTGCCTGTTGCAGCGAGTTGGCTTCGTTGCGGTTGGTGTCGGTCTGGGCCTGAACCTGCTTTATGGCCCGCGGCCCCAACACTATGCGATCATGCTGATTGCAGCCCTCTACGGCGGCAGCGTGTCGGTGCGGCAGATCCTTCTGCACATCGTGCCGGGAACCGGGCACTATGGCTCTCCGGTGTTGGGCCTGCACTACTATACCTGGGCGGCCATCTGCTTTTTCCTGATCCTGTTGGGCACAGCGATCATGCTGATGTTCGAGAAACAGTATGTCTCGGACACGCGCGCGGAACCACGCTTTGGCGGCAGCACATTGGCAAAGGTCGCGTTCTTCATCATGCTGGGTCTTGCGGTGCTGAACGCTGGTTCGACGCTGTTGGAATGCGGTCCGGGCATCTGCGCCGACCCGCCGACCAGCTACAAATTGATTGACGAACTGGACACCAACAACTGAGGATGGGGCAACCGTCCAGACAGGAGGCGCGACGATGGGACTACTGGGGCAGCCGCTGGGCTATTATGACTACCTGACATTCGTCGCGCTGATCCTGCTGCTGGCGGCGGTCATGGCCTTGTTTCTGTTCATCATGGGCCTGCCCGGCCGCATCGCAATCAAACGGAACCACCCCCATGCCGAAGCCGTCAAACTGATGGGATGGATGGGGTTTCTGGCGATCATCCCCTGGGTGCACGCCTTCATCTGGGCCTATCATGATGGCATGACCGTGGACATCCGCCGCCTGCCCGAGGGCGAGCGCGAAGCGATCCGCAAGGAAATCGAGCGCCTTGGCGGACAGGTCAAGGACGAATACCGGGCCCCTGCTGCCGACGACCCACAGAAAACCTGACGCCGAAGGAAATCCACCACTATGTTCGTCGCCCTCGGCATCACGCTTTTCTACATCATTTTTGTCTGGTTCATTTTCTTCAAAGCACAATGGCTCAAGTTCAACATTGTCTGGGGGATCGTGTCGTTCTGGGTTGGCGCCCATCTGCTGCTGATCTTTCTGGTCGCGCTGCGGTTCTTCCAACCCTTCTCGATCGACAGCCACGTGGTGCGGTCCACCATCCAGATCGTCCCGAAACTGACCCAACCGACCATCCTGACCGAGGTCTTGGTCGAACCCAACACGCCCATCACCAAGGGCGATCCGCTGTACCGGTTCGATGACACGGTGTTCAAGCTGGCCGTCGAGAACGCGCAAGCGCAACTGGTGGCTGCCGAGCAAAACGCCAAGATCCTTGAACAGGACGTGATCGCCTCGACCGAGGCGGTGGAGCGTGCCAATGCCCAGCTGGCCTACGCGATGACGCAGAAGGCGCGCTATGAAAACCTGGTGCCTGCCGGGGGCGCGCGTCAGGACGAACTGGACCGCTGGAACGAACAAGTGACCGAAGATCAGGCTGCGGTCAAACAGGCTGAGGCCAATCTTAGAAAAGCGCAACTTGCGCAGGAGTCACAGATCGACGGAGTGAACACCGGTATCCTTCAGGCCAAGGCGCAGCTGGCCGAAGCGCAGTATTTCCTCGACAATACAACGATCTACGCTCCTGAAAACGGTATGATCGTCTCGCAACAGGCCCGTCCCGGCCTTGTGGTGGGTGATATCCGACTTGGGGCCATCGCCAGCTTCGTGACCGAGGATTCTCCCTATATCCTGGCCACATACCGTCAGCAGAACCTGAAATTCGTCGAACCCGGTCAGCCCGTCGAAGTCGCGCTGGATCTTTATCCGGGTGAAATTCTGACCGGCAAGGTCGAGGCCATCTGGTGGGCCACACGGCAAGGGCAATACCTGCCCTCTGGCCGCCTGCCCGGGTTCGAGCTGCCCAAAATTCCCGGGCGCATCGCGGTGCAGATTTCGGTCGACGTACCCGAAGGGCATACCTTCCCCGCTGGCGGGCACGCGGCAGTGGCCATCTACACGGGACAAGGCAAAAGCTTCGAGTTTTTGCGCCGCATCAACATCCGCCTCTATTCCTTCGCCAACTTCATCCGACCGTTGGATATCTGAGCATGACACACATGAACCCGGACCGTCCGCGCAGGCCACGAAACCGCCGCCGCATGTTGATCGGCACCGCGCTGAGCGCCGCATTGCTGTTTGCCTGCACCCCGGTCGGGCCGGATTTCGTGCGGCCCAACTCGCCGGTCGTGAAACAGTGGATGGAGGCCAACAGCCCCAGCGCCAGCCAGGCCAGCGGGCTGACATCGCGCAGCGCCCCTGTGGTCAAATGGTGGCAGAGCTTCAATGATCCGACCCTGAACAAGCTGGTGGCCGAGGCCTATGCCCAGAACCTGACCCTTCAGGTCGCAGGCGCGCGCGTGTTGCAGGCCCGCGCGCAACTGGGCATCGCCTTCGGCGAGCTCTATCCGCAATCTCAGGCCGTGGGCGGCGCGTTGGAGCGGCGCCGGATCAGCGACAATCTCGGTCCCATCGCAGACATCAACCGCATCATTCCGCTGGATACCGAGTTCTCGACGTCGCAGGTGGGATTTGACGCCCAGTGGGAACTGGACGTCTGGGGGGCGCAGCGGCGCGGGGTGCAGGCGGCGCGGTCGAACCTGGCGCTACAGGTCGCCAACTATGACGACGCGCTGGTGACGCTGACGGGCGATGTGGCCGCGCTGTACATCAACATCCGCGCGCTGCAGGAGTCGCTGGCCGTCGCGCGCGAGAACATCAAGCTGCAGCAGGAAGCCAATGATCTGACCCAGTTGCGGTTCACCAATGGTGTGACGACGGAATTGGATGTGCAGGAGTCCACCGCCCTGCTGAACAACACCAAGGCGCTGGTGCCGACATTGGAAAGCGATTTGCAGCAGGCCAAGAACGCGCTGGCGGTTCTGCTGGGCACGACACCGTCGCGCATGACCGGCCTTCTGGGAACGTCAGGGCGAATTCCGTCAGCAAGATCGAACGTGGCTGTCGGCGTTCCGGCCGAACTGCTGCGTCGCCGCCCCGACGTTCGCGCGGCCGAACTGGCCGCAGCCACGCAATCTGCGCAGGTGGGCATCGCCATGGCGGACCTGTATCCGCAGTTCATCCTGTCGGGCTCGATCGGCCTGCAGGCGTCGGGCGGGCGCGACCTGTTCAGCTCGAACAGCACCACGGGTCTGGCCAGCGCCGGCGTGGTCTGGAATGTTCTGAACTATGGGCGGATCAAGAACAACGTACGTGCGCAGGACGCCGCCTATCAGGCGCTGATTGCCAACTATCAGAACACCGTTCTGACGGCTTATTCCGAGGTCGAAAGCGCCATGGTCGCCTATGCCCAGGCGCGCAAGCAGGTGTCGTTTTACCAACGCAGTGTCGACGCGGCGCGCAAGGCCGCCGACATCGCCGTCAGCCAGTATCGCGACGGCATCGCCGACTATTCCCGCGTGCTGAACACGCAGACCGCGCTTCTGCGCTCGCAAGCCAACCTGATCGAGGCGCGCCAGCAGGTGTCGTCGAACCTGGTCGCGGTCTACAAGGGTCTGGGCGGGGGCTGGCAGATCCGTCAAAACCAGGAGTTCCTGCCGGAAACCGTACTGGCCGAGATGTCCTATCGCACCGATTGGGGTGACCTGCTGCAGCAGGATCCGACACGGGCAAGTCTGAACTAGGCGCTATTTCGTCAGGCCCGTCAGGCCACCAGAGATCAGGATGTTCACCTCGTACAGGATGCGCGGCGCGGCCAGACCGCCTGGGCTGGCCAGATAGTTGGGGCTCCATTCCGGGTCGAACTTCTGCTTGAAGGCGCGCAGACCCTCGAAGTGGTAGAACTGCTCACCGTGCTCGTAGACGAAGCCGCCGATCCGGTTCCAGAGAGAGGCGAGTTGCCGGTTCTCGATCCCGGAAAACGGCGCGGCCCCCAACGAGAACCAATGGAACCCTTGGCCGGCGCCCCAGTTCATCATCTCGGCGAACAGAGCATCCATAACAAAGCTGGGGCAGTCGGGCGCGTACCGCATCAGATCCAGCGACAGTTCCGACTTGTTGCCGCCCTGAAACAGGTTGGCAAAAGCCACGATCTTGCCTGTCTCGCCGTTCTTCAGAACCGCATGATCGAAATAGGACAAATACTGCTCGTCGAACCCGCCCAGGGCAAAACCCTTTTCCGCGCCCGCCTTGCCTTCCAGCCAGTGATCCGAGATCTGGCGCAGCTCCGGCAGGACAGGTCCCAGCTGTTCTTTGGGAATGATCTCGAAGACATACCCTTCACGCTCGGCCCGGTTCCGGGCCTGACGGAACCGCTTGCGGGATTTGCCGTCAAGCGTGAAGTCCTTCAGCGGAACACGGGCGACCTCGCCGATCTTGAGGATCGAGAGGCCGAGGTCCAGAAACGTAGGCAGATACTTGGTGGACACGCTGTAAAATGCGCAGAGCTTGCCTTCGGCATCCGCCATCTCGCGCAACTGCCAGATCAGTTGCTGGCCGGCGGCCTCATCGCCGACAGGCTCGCCCTTGCTGATCAACGCGTTGCCGGAATCGGCATAGGCCAGAAAGGCGCTTTCATCTGGCGCGATCAGGAACTGCTTGTCGCCGGTCAGGCTGATCTGCGCCTCGGTGTCTTCGCTGGCCATTGCCAGACGTTCGACCGCCGCGGGGATCTCGGTGCGTTGACGTGCGGGGATCGTGCGTCCGAACAACGAGTTCACGGCCACCACCCCGACGATCACCGCCACCACCATGCTGGAGCGCAGGAACCGCGAGGCATCGCCGTTCCATGCAAACTCCCACCACAACGCGTTTTCGTATTCGACATGGGAATAGGCGAACAACCCGATCCAGAAGATCACCGCCAGCAACGTGAGCAGGCTGACCAGCCAGGGAATGTTCAGTCGGAAGATGGATGCGCCGCTGACCCGGTAGAACGCCCCGCGAAACAGGGCCAACAAACCGATGGCTGCAAGCATTCCGACGGCCTCATGCGTATCCAGCCCCTTGGCCAGTGATGCGAAGAACCCGGCCAGCATCAGGATCATGGCAACGATCCATGCCCGGTACAGCTTGCGGTACAGCCCCCTCGCCACAAGCAGCAGCAGAACGCCAATGGCGCTTCCGGCCAGATGCGATGCCTCGACGAAGGATAGGGGCAGAAACTCGCGCAGGATCCCCAGTTTCGTCGAGCTGGCAGGCAAGGTGCCGGACACCAGAAGAACCACACCGGCCACTGCTGCAATACCGGCAGCCACCATCGGCACGATTGGCCGGACGGCCCGATAAAACCAGGTGGCCGCGCCGCTGATGTGATGCCGGTGTGCCAGCGCCGAAGCGATAGCGATCGACAGGCTTGCGATGGCAAATGGCAAAAACGTGTAGACAACCCGGTAGAGCAGCAAGGCGGCAATCACGTCCGACCGGCCCGAGGCCCCCAGCCCTGCGATCAACGTGGCCTCGAACACACCGATTCCGCCCGGCGCATGGCTGAGAATCCCAACTGCGATTGCGCAGATATAGATGGTGAAGAAATAGGGATAACCGACGCCCAGATCGTCGGGCATCAGAACATAAAGAGCCATCGACGCGCCGAACAGATCCCCGATTGCGGCCAGTGTCAAAAAGCTGGCCAACTTGCCTCCGGGCAGGTCAAATCCCACCCCGCCAAAGGACAGCCGACGCCCGCCTTTGGCCAGCCATACAAACAGCACCAGCAGACCGGCCAGCAGGGCGACCCCGATGACCGTTTCAAGCGTTCCGCTGATCGGCAACGCTTGGGCGATCCCGTCCGGATGAAGCGTCATCATTCCGCCGAGGATCAGGATGAGGCCCATCCAGAAGGCCACCCATGATGTGGCGATCACGCCCGCGACCCGTCCCAGATCCAACCCCAGCGACGCATAGATCCGATAGCGGATCGCCGTACCCGTGATGTACGAAAATCCTAGGCAATTCGACACCGCATAGCCGCTGGCCCCGGCCATGGCCGCAATGCGAAGGGGGACCGTTCCCCCCGCCACGCTCTGCACGGCGAAGACGTCATAGAAGGACAGAGACAGAAAACTGAAAGCCGTCCAGAACACGGCAAGGAACATCACCCGCCAGGACGTTCCGGCAATGTCAGCTTGCACGTCCGACCATTTCACATGGCTCGACAGGTCGTGCAGCACCGTCAACGCGATCAGCGTTATCACCACAGGTATCGCCAACCTGACGATCGGCTGCTCCAACAGACCGGTCACCCGGGCAATCAGGATCTCCGCCCGCGAGTTTTCGCCTGGGTCTGCTGTGCTCATATTGATTTCCCTGCCCATGGGCTTGATCAAGCCTGCGGGAAAACTCTTGCACAAATCGTTTGGTATTCAAAGCTATGCCGCGCCGGTGAATGGCGGGCGGTTCAAAAGCGGCCTTTTCGAGTGGACAGAAGCAGATTGGTCTCGGAGCGGGTCACGCCTTCGATGCGGCGGATCTGGAACAGAACCTCGTCCAGTTCGGCCAGCGTCTCGGTCCCGATCTCGGCGATCAGGTCCCATCCGCCATTGGTGGAATGCACCGCCCGCACTTGCCGCATGGCTGCGATCCGGGCCATGATGCGCTCGGTCCCGCGCCCTTCGATTTCCAGCATCATCAGCCCGCGCACCGGGCTTTGCGCGACGTCCCGACGGGTCAGGACGGTAAAGCCCACAATCTCACCCGATTGCTTGAGCCGCTGCAGCCGGCTGCGCACGGTCGTCCGCGTTACACCCAGCACTTCTGCAAGCTCTGACAGGGACGCGCGAGCGTCTCGGTGAAGGGCGCTGAGCAAGCGGCTGTCCAGATCGTCCATTTCGTGTTTCCAATTTGGATTTTCAGATTTCATTTTGAGCATTTTGCCTCCTTCACGCAACCCGCTTTGCACCGCTAAATGAACGTATGGATACCAAATCAGTCATTCTCGTTGGTGCCGGCATGGACGTCGGCAAGCGGCGCCAGGGTTGCCGGATGGGACCCGACGCGTACCGCGTGGCCGGAATCGCCGAGGCTCTGTCCGACCTCGGGCACACGGTCACAGACTTTGGCGACACCCGCCCGGACACTGTCGACATGCCGCAACATGATCACCTCTTTGCCCTACCCGAATGCGTAGGGTGGACGCGGGCTTTGAAACGGGTCGCGCAACAGGCGGCCCAACAAGGTCTGCCGATCTTCATGGGCGGGGACCACGCCCTGTCGATGGGCACGGTCTCGGGCATGGCCGCCCATGCGCAGCAGATCGGGCGCCCGCTGTTCGTTCTTTGGCTGGACGCGCACAGCGATTTCCACACGCCCAACAGCACCGGCAGCGGCAACCTGCATGGCACACCGGTCGCCTATTTCACCGGTCAGCCCGGGTTCGACGCTTTCCCCGCTTTGGATGCTCCGATACCCACGGACCGCGTCGGTATGATCGGCCTGCGCTCGGTCGATCCGGCCGAGCGCGCCGCGCTGGAGAAAGACCGCGCCATGCTGGCCGACATGCGCAGCATCGACGAACACGGCATCAAGGCCCCGCTGATGGCCTTTCTGGACCGCGTCCGCGCCGCGAACGGCATCCTGCATGTCTCGCTGGACGTGGATTTCCTTGACCCCGCCATCGCGCCGGCCGTCGGCACCACGGTTCCCGGCGGCGCCACCGAACGCGAGGCGCATCTGGCCATGGAACTGCTGCACGAAAGCGGGCTGGTCTGCTCGCTGGACCTGGTCGAGCTGAACCCCTTTCTTGATGAACGCGGCCGAACCGCGAAACTGATGGTCGACCTGGCCGCCTCGCTGCTGGGCCGCCGCATCTTCGACCGCATTACCCGGAGCTTCTGATGCATTCCCTTCAGGCCCCTTCGGCGGTGGTCATGATCCGGCCACACGCCTTTGCCTCGAACCCCGAGACCCGCGACGACAATGCGTTCCAGACGCTGGCCAACCGCTCGGCCGAGGCAACCTCGGCCGCCGCCCGCGACGAGCATGACCGCGCGGTCGAGCAACTGCGCAACGCCGGCGTGACCGTGCATGTGTTCGACGATTTCGGTGACAGCGACACGCCCGACAGCGTGTTTCCGAACAACTGGTTCTCGACCCATCCGGGCGGGCACGTGGCGATCTATCCGATGTTCGTTCCCTCGCGCCGGCGCGAACGTCGGATGGATGTGATCGAGATGCTGAAACGCGATTATCGCGTACAGGACGTGATCGACTATTCCGGCCTCGAGCAGGACAACCTCGCGCTGGAGGGTACCGGTGCGATGGTGCTCGATCACGTCGGGCGCATTGCCTATACCGTCAAATCCAACCGTGCCGACCCGGTGCTGTTGGAACGGTTCTGCACCCATTTCAACTACGAGCCCATCGCCTTCGAGGCCCGCGACGCGCAAGGCCGCGATGTCTATCACACCAATGTGCTGATGGGGATCGGCACGCATTACGCCCTGATCTGTCTGGACATGATCACCGACCCCGAGCGGCGCGCGACCGTGAAGGCGCGGCTCGAGGAGTCCGGCCGCACGGTGATCGACCTGACCCATGACCAGATCGCCGAATTTGCCGGAAACGCCATCGAACTGACGGGCCGTGACGGGCTGGTTCTGGCGCTGTCCAGCCGGGCTTTGGCCGCGCTGCGCCCGGATCAGATCGACATCATCCACGACAGCGCGACGCCCCTGCCGCTGTCCGTACCCACCATCGAAACCGCCGGCGGGTCGGTGCGCTGCATGATCGCAGGCATCCACCTGTCACGCCGCTAGGAGAGACCCCATGCAACCTTCCGACAAGGCGCTTGTTCCCTTCGTATCCGTCGACAACATGATGCGGCTGATCCACCACATCGGTGTCGAAAGAATGATTATCGAGATCGCCACCCAGATCGAGGACGATTTCAAACGGTGGGAGAGCTTTGACAAGACCCCGCGCATCCCGGCCCATTCCCCGCATGGCGTGATCGAACTGATGCCGACCTCGGATGGCGAGGCCTATGGGTTCAAATATGTGAACGGCCACCCCAAGAACACGTCCGAGGGCTTGCAGACCGTCACCGCGTTCGGCCTGCTTGCGGACGTGTACACCGGGTATCCGACCCTGTTGACCGAGATGACGATGTTGACGGCGCTGCGCACCGCGGCCACTTCGGCGCTTGTCGGCAAGTACCTGGCCCCCAAGAATGCGTCCACGATGGCGATGATCGGCAATGGCGCGCAGTCCGAATTCCAGTGCCTGGCCTTCAAGGCCATGTGCGGGATTGATACCGTTCGCCTTTTTGACATCGATCCCGCCGCCACCGCGAAATGCGCGGCCAACTTGCAGGGGACCGGGTTGAACGTGGTTTCGTGCCGCTCGGCTGAAGAGGCGATCGAGGGCGCGCAGATCATCACCACCTGCACCGCCGACAAGAAATATGCCACCATCCTGACTGACAACATGGTCGGTCCGGGCGTGCATATCAACGCGATCGGAGGCGACTGCCCCGGCAAGACCGAATTGCATCGCGACATACTTCTGCGGTCCGACATCTTCGTGGAATACCCCGAGCAGACCCGGATCGAAGGTGAAATTCAGGCCCTGGACCCTGACCACCCGGTCACCGAGATGTGGCAGGTCATCACCGGTCAGGCCGAAGGTCGCCGTGACGACCGGCAGATCACTCTGTTCGACAGCGTCGGTTTCGCGATCGAGGACTTCTCGGCCCTGCGCTACGTCAAGCGCGCGATCGAGGGAACCGAGTTCTTCGAACCCCTGGACATGCTGGCCGACCCGGACGATCCGCGCGACCTGTTTGGCATGCTCATGCGGGCAAAGTGAGCCGTTTCGCCCGATTTAGACGTTAGGCCGGATGGGGACGCTGCCCCCGTTCAGTCTTTGCGACACCGAGGTATTGGGTCCACTGCGGCACCGAGACTTCGTGCCGCCCGAATTTTCTATGCGCGCGGCAGAGCCATGCATCACAGCCCGTGCCTGGATTGCCCAAAACCTCAGCCGGCAAGCGATGGCAGATACAGAACGATCGCCGGAAACGCGACCAGCAGCGCAATCGTCACCGCATCAGCGACAAAGAACGGGGCCACGCCCTTGAACACGTCCTGAACGCTCAGGTCCGGGCGCACGCCAGCGACCACGAAGCAGTTCAGGCCGATTGGCGGCGTGATCAGACAGAACTCGGCCATCTTGACCACCAGAATGCCAAACCAGATCGCGCACATGGGGCCCGACATGCCAAATGTGCTGTCGGCCGCGCTTACCGCCTCGCCCCCGTTCAGGGCCATGACGGCAGGATAGACCACCGGCAGAGTCAGCAGCAGCATCCCGATTGCATCCATGAACATGCCAAGCACGGCATAGGCCAACAGGATACAGATCAGGATCAGCATGGGTGACATATGGAGGGAAGTAATCCAATCCGAGAACGCTCCGGGCAGGTCGGCGAAACCCAGAAAGCGCACGTAGATCAAGACACCCCAGATGATCGAGAAGATCATCGCCGTCAGCTTGGCGGTTTCCAACAGCGCCGACTTCAGCTCGGTCCAGCGCATGCCGTGGAACAGCGCAAAGCAGAACACGATGAATGCACCGATTGCGCCGCCCTCGGTCGGCGTTCCCCACGCCTTGTCACCAAATGGGTTGTAGACAAAACAGATGATGATCAGGATTACCGCGAAGATCGGCAGCGCACCGGGCAACGCGGCAAAGCGCTGTTTCCAGGTAAAGCCCCGCACCGGCGGACCCACGTTTTTGAAGAAAACCGCTATACCGATGATCAGCAGTCCGTAGATCACCGCCGAAAACGCACCTGGGATGAACCCGGCGAGCAGCAGTTTGCCCACGTCCTGCTCGACGATGATCGCGTAGATCACGAGGATCGCGGAAGGTGGGATCAGCGACGCCAAAGTACCGCCTGCGGCCACGACGCCTGCGGCAAACCTTTTGTTGTAGCCGACGTCCAGCATCTCGGGGATGGCAATGCGGGCAAAGACGGCCGACGTAGCCACTGACGCGCCTGACACGGCTGCAAAGCCGGCCGTCGCGAAAACCGTGGACACCGCCAAACCACCCGGCACCCAGGCGACCCAGCGCTTGGCCGCTTCGAACAACGCCCGGGTCAATCCCGCGTAATAGGCCAGGTATCCGATCAGGATGAAAGTTGGGATCAGGCTGAGCGTGTGCGAGGCCACTTTGGAATGCGGCACCTGCCCCGCCGTCTTGACGGCAACGGTCAAAGCCTTACCAAACCGATCCGGGTCGTATCCGAATTTGGCCCAGAATATCCAGACCAGCCCTACCAGCCCTGCAAGGCCTGCGGCAAACGCAACGCGCATGCCCGCGACGACAAGAACCAGCAGGCCGCCCGTGACCCACAGGCCGATTTCAATCGTGTCCATTTGTCAGCCCTGCCTCTCAAACTGCTCGGCTTCGGCCGCGGCCTGCGCGGCGGCGTCCTGGATCAGCGGCACCGCAACCGGAGATTCCAGCCCCAACAGGAACGCCCGACCATACCCCCAGATCTGGAGACACAACCGCAGACACAAAACGGAGAAGGCAACTGGCGCCAACAGCTTGGCGGGCCAGATCGGAATACCGATGTCGATCGAGCTGTCACGGCTCCACATCGGTGCGCCGAAATCAAACGATCGATCGAAATGGGACCAGCTGCCCCAGACCAACGCCAACATCAGGACAAGGATCAACACGACCGAAATCAGCTCGAACAACCACATTGCGCGCCCGTGCAGACGTGCAATCACAATGTCCATGCGGATGTGCCCGCCGTCCCGCTGAACGTAGGAAATGCCAAGAAACGCGATCAGAGGCATGGCCTGCTCGATCCAGTCGACATAGCCCGGCAATGGGGCGTTGATCGCGTTGCGGCCGCTGACGGACACAACAGCCAACACCATCAAACCGAAAACGGCGATGCCACTGAGAAGGGCCAGAAATCGTTCAAGTCGCAGCAATTGCCGGTCGAGACGGCTCAGGAGGCTGCCGTCCTCCAATACCGTGGCGTGTCCTGCCATCCGGTTGTCCCCTGTTCCAGATGATTCCGGGGGCATTTCAGCCCCCGGCTGTTTTTATCAGTTGCCGCCGCGCTGCTGCTTCAGCGTTGCCTGCACCAGATCATACAGATCCTGCGCCGGCAGGCCTTGCGCGGACATGTCGGCAATCCACTGGTCGCGGATCGGGTCGGCCGCCTTGGCACGGAACTCGTCCAGAACGGAGTCATCGATCATGACTTTCTGAACGCCCTTTTCTTCGAGCACGCCATCCCACTTTTTCAGCAGCTCACCGTAGTTGGTCAGGTAGTGGTCAATCGCCTCGTCGATCGAGCTGTCCAGCGCCTCACGGTGCTCCGGCGGCAATGCTTCATAGGCGTCGATGTTCACGACCACCGGGCAGTTCACCGTGCCGGGGTTCAGGTTCGCGGTCCACCAGTCGGCCTCATTGATGGTGCCGAACGACAGGTGTGCGTGCTGAGCAAATGCGACGGTGTCCACGACACCGGACTGCATCGCATTATAGGCTTCGGTCGCCGGAACCGATGTCGGAACGGCACCAACGGCCTCGAACGCCTGACCAAGGCCCCCGGTCGCACGAACGCGCATACCTTCAAACTCTGCCAGTTCGTCACGCGGCTCGCCTGTCCCGACCAGATTGTACTGCGGCATCGGAGAGGTCATGAGGATCCGAGCGTTCCACTTGGCCATCTCTTCCTTGACCGCAGGATGATCGTAGACCGCGTGGCTGACGGCCACTTCCTCATCCAGTGTGTTCACGCCCAGAAACGGCAGTTCCAGAACGGTGATCGCGCGGTTCTTGTCGCGATGATAACCAGCGCAGAACTGGGCCATCTCGAAGGCGCCGATTTCGATGCCGTCCAGGTTTTCCTTGGGCTTGGAAAGGCCGCCATAGCTGACGTTGATGGTGAACGCGCCATCGGTTTTCTCGCTGACCAGTTCGGCCAGTTTCTCAACATGTTCGGTGAAGGCGCGGCGCTTGCCCCAGACCGAGGCATTCCACTCGGTCGCAGCCGCCTCGGTGACAAAAGCAACGCCAAGGGCGGCGATGGCCGCTCCGCTCAACATCTTGTTCATAATGATCTCTCCCATTGGTGCACCCCCTCCCGGGGCGCTTGCGAGTCAAGCTAGCGCCAACATCGACACGTGCCAAGCCCCGCTGCCCGAATGGTACACTCGCGCAAGCGGTGATTTCTGCACGGCCCAGAAAGCCGGGCCGACACGTTCGACCCACAGGAGAAAAGACGTCGTCCTGGACCGTTAACAGTTCTTGGATCTTTAAATTATTGTTTTTTATCATGTTATCGCAAACTCAACTCGGTCGAATTTACAAAAAGCCCCGAGAAACGGAAAGTTGTTTACAAACAAATCCAAGGATTACGGCAATTTATTTCTTTCTTTTCTCGAAGGCGTATTATCCCGACCGGGGAGGAAACGGATCGACAATGCCAATCAATTGGGCAAACTCGGTCCACCTGAAGTCCAGTCAGAGGGAGGAGCCTCAGAATGACCACCGCTGCCCAGGCAGAAGCCAAGGTATTTCCGCCATCCGCAGAAACCGTCGCTCGCGCTCATGTCGATGCCGAAAAATACACCCAGATGTACGAGGCATCTGTCAATGACCCCGTGAAATTCTGGGGTGAGCATGGCAAGCGGATCGACTGGATCAAGCCCTACACCCAGGTCAAGGACGTCAACTACGACTTCGGCTCGGTCAAGATCAACTGGTATGCTGACGGCACGCTGAACGTCTCGGCCAACTGCCTGGACCGTCACCTGAAGACCCGCGGCGATCAGACCGCGATCATCTGGGAACCGGATGATCCGAACGACGAAGCCCAGCACATCACCTATGCCGAGCTGCACCGCCGCACCTGCCGTATGGCCAACATCCTCGAATCGATGGGCGTGCGCAAAGGCGACCGGGTCGTCATCTATCTGCCGATGATCCCCGAGGCCGCCTATGCCATGCTGGCCTGCGCCCGCATCGGCGCGATCCACTCGATCGTGTTTGCCGGCTTCTCGCCTGACGCACTGGCCGCTCGGGTCAACGGTTGTGACGCCAAGGTCATCATCACCGCCGACGAAGCCCCGCGCGGCGGCCGCAAGACTCCGCTGAAATCGAACGCCGACGCCGCGCTGCTGCATTGCAAGGACACGGTAAAGTGTCTGGTGGTCAAGCGCACCGGTGGCCAGACCACCTGGATCGACGGGCGCGACTACGACTACAACGAAATGGCGCTGGAGGCCGACGACTATTGCGCCCCGGCCGAGATGAACGCCGAAGACCCGCTGTTCATCCTCTACACCTCGGGCTCGACCGGACAGCCGAAAGGTGTGGTGCACACCACGGGTGGGTATCTGGTTTACGCCGCGATGACCCACGAAATCACCTTCGACTATCATGACGGCGACATCTACTGGTGCACCGCCGATGTGGGCTGGGTCACTGGCCACAGCTATATCGTCTATGGCCCGTTGGCCAATGGCGGCACCACACTGATGTTCGAAGGCGTGCCGACCTATCCCGACGCCTCGCGGTTCTGGCAGGTTTGCGAGAAGCACAAGGTCAACCAGTTCTACACGGCACCGACCGCGATCCGCGCACTTATGGGTCAGGGCAACGAGTTCGTAGAAAAATGCGACCTGAGTTCCCTGAAAACACTCGGCACGGTGGGCGAACCCATCAACCCCGAAGCCTGGAACTGGTACAATGACGTGGTCGGCAAGGGCAAATGCCCGATCGTTGACACCTGGTGGCAGACCGAGACCGGTGGCCACATGATGACCCCCCTGCCCGGCGCGCATGCGACCAAGCCCGGCTCGGCGATGAAGCCCTTCTTTGGCGTTCAACCCGTCGTGCTGGATCCGCAGTCGGGTGTCGAAATCACCGGAAACGGAGTCGAAGGCGTGCTGTGCATCAAGGACAGCTGGCCGGGCCAAATGCGTACCGTCTGGGGCGACCATGAGCGGTTCGAGAAGACCTATTTCTCGGACTACAAGGGGTATTACTTCACCGGTGACGGCTGCCGCCGCGACGAAGATGGCGATTACTGGATCACGGGCCGCGTCGATGACGTGATCAACGTTTCGGGCCACCGCATGGGCACCGCAGAAGTCGAAAGCGCGCTGGTGGCTCACGCCGCGGTCGCCGAAGCGGCCGTCGTTGGTTATCCCCATGAAATCAAGGGCCAAGGCATCTATTGCTACGTCACCCTGATGAATGACCGAGAGCCCTCGGATGAATTGCTGAAAGAGCTCCGCACATGGGTTCGGACAGAAATCGGCCCGATCGCCAGCCCCGACGTGATCCAATGGGCCCCGGGCCTGCCCAAGACGCGTTCGGGCAAAATCATGCGCCGCATTCTGCGCAAGATCGCCGAGAACGACTTCGGCTCGCTGGGCGACACCTCGACCCTGGCCGACCCGTCCGTCGTCGAAGATCTGATCGCCAACCGGGCCAACAAGTGAGGGCGTGATGCAGGTTGAAACAATCACAAAGCCCGCTGTCCTGATCCTTCTCGGCCCTCCGGGCGCCGGGAAGGGCACACAGGCGCGAATGCTGGAACAGAAATTTGGCCTGGTGCAGCTTAGCACCGGCGACCTGCTGCGCGCCGCGGTTGCTGCCGGGACCGAGGCCGGAAAGGCCGCAAAAGCGGTGATGGAAGCCGGCGACCTAGTCAGCGATGATATCGTCATCGCGATCCTGCGCGATCGCATTGCCGAGCCCGATTGCGCGCGCGGTGTCATCCTGGATGGGTTTCCCCGCACCACGGTTCAGGCCGAAGCGTTGGACAGGCTGCTGGCCGAAAACGGACAGAAGGTTAATGCGGCCATCAGCCTCGAGGTCAAGGACGCCGAGATGGTCACCCGGATCGCCGGACGCTACACCTGTGCAATGTGCGGTGAAGGCTATCACGATCAATACAAGCAGCCGAAGTTGGACGGTGTATGTGACAAGTGCGGCAGCACCGAATTCAGCCGCCGCGCCGATGACAATGCCGAAACTGTGGCGTCCCGGCTGGAGGCCTATCACGAACAAACCGCTCCACTGATCGACTACTACAAGGATCGCGGCGTACTCAGAAAACTGGATGCCATGGGGCAGATCGATCAGATCGCCCATGGCCTGGAAAGCATCGTGGGCGACGCGATGCGGTAAGGGGAAGAGGACTCCCCAAAGCGGGCACTGACCCCGACACGAGTTTCTTCAACGGAACCGCTCTGGCGGACCGGAGAAGCTTTGCCTGGCGCCATCGCGGCGCTCGGCGCAATCGAATGGCGGCCCTTCGCCGGAGGACAAATGCACCGGGCCGCCTTGGAGGAACCAAGGAGGAAACCGCAATGGCGGATAATTCAACAAACTCCGCGCAGACTGCCGAGTCCGACAAGGGCTATTGGCAGGCAAACCTGCGTCTCATCTACATCAGCCTCATCATCTGGGCGCTGGTATCTTTCGGGTTCGGCATTCTGCTGCGCCCGTTGCTGTCGGGCATCGCCGTCGGCGGCACCGACCTGGGCTTCTGGTTCGCGCAGCAAGGCTCGATCCTGGTCTTTCTGGCGCTGATCTTCTTCTACGCCTGGCGCATGAACAAGCTGGATGCCGAATACGGCGTCGAAGAAGAATAAGGGAGCGACGGAACAATGGATCAGTTTACCATCAACCTGCTGTTCGTGGGCGCGTCGTTCGCGCTCTACATCGGCATCGCGATCTGGGCCCGCGCGGGGTCCACGTCGGAATTCTACGCCGCCGGGCGCGGCATTCACCCGGTCACCAACGGCATGGCCACGGCGGCCGACTGGATGTCGGCGGCCTCGTTCATCTCGATGGCGGGCCTGATTGCCTTTACCGGCTATGACAACAGCTCGTTTCTGATGGGCTGGACCGGCGGCTACGTGCTGCTGGCGCTGCTGCTGGCGCCCTATCTGCGCAAATTCGGCAAGTACACGGTTTCGGAATTCATCGGCGACCGTTTCTACAGCCAAACCGCACGTGTCGTGGCCGTGATCTGTCTGATCGTGGCCTCGGTCACCTATGTGATCGGCCAGATGACCGGCGTCGGCGTGGCCTTTGGCCGCTTTCTGGAGGTGTCGAACACCACCGGTCTGCTGATCGGCGCAGGCGTCGTGTTCGCCTACGCGGTGTTCGGCGGCATGAAGGGCGTGACCTATACTCAGGTCGCGCAGTACTGTGTGCTGATCACCGCCTACACGATCCCGGCGATCTTCATCTCGCTGCAGCTGACCGGCAACCCGATCCCGGCCCTGGGCCTGTTCGGCGACACCGCCGGCGGCGAGCCGCTGCTGACCAAGCTGGATGCCATCGTGGCCGAGCTGGGCTTTGCGGAATACACCGCTCATCATTCGAACACGCTGAACATGGTTCTGTTCACCCTGTCGCTGATGATCGGCACCGCCGGCCTGCCCCACGTCATCATGCGGTTCTTCACCGTTCCCAAAGTGTCTGACGCACGTTGGTCGGCCGGTTGGGCGCTGGTGTTCATCGCGCTGCTGTACCTGACCGCCCCCGCGGTCGGCGCCATGGCCCGCCTGAACATCACCGACATGATGTGGCCCAATGGCGGTATCGAAGGTGGCGCGGTTTCGGTCGAGCAGATCGACAACGATGCCCGCTATGACTGGATGGCCACCTGGCAGAAAACCGGCCTTCTGGACTGGGAAGACAAGAACGGCGACGGCAAGATCCAGTACTACAACGATCAGAACGCCGACATGCAGGCGCTTGCCGAAGAAAAGGGCTGGGTCGGCAACGAGTTGACCAAGTTCAACCGCGACATCCTGGTTCTGGCCAACCCCGAAATCGCCAACCTGCCGGGTTGGGTGATTGGTCTGGTCGCGGCCGGTGGTCTTGCGGCTGCGCTTTCGACCGCTGCGGGCCTGCTGCTGGCAATCTCGTCGGCGGTGTCGCACGACCTGATCAAGGGCTCGATCAACCCGAGCATCTCGGAAAAGGGCGAGCTTCTGGCGGCGCGGATCGCAATGGCCGTAGCCATCGTGGTCGCCACCTATCTGGGCCTCAACCCTCCGGGCTTTGCGGCGCAAACCGTGGCGTTGGCCTTCGGTCTGGCGGCGGCCTCGATCTTCCCGGCGCTGATGATGGGGATCTTCTCGACCCGCATCAACAACACCGGCGCGGTCGCAGGCATGCTGGCTGGTCTGACCGTGACCCTGGTCTACATCTTCCTGCACAAGGGCTGGCTGTTCATTCCGGGCACCAACTCGTTCACCGATGCAGACCCGCTGCTGGGTCCGATCAAATCGACCTCGTTCGGTGCGATCGGTGCCATGGTCAACTTCGGCGTCGCCTATGTGGTGGCCGGCATGACCAAGGAAACCCCGCAGGAGATCAAAGATCTGGTCGAAAGCGTGCGCATTCCCCGTGGTGCGGGCGCGGCTCAGGACCACTGAGCCGGATGCGGTCCGCGATGATCCATCACGGGCCGTTTCCCTCGACCAACTTTTCCCGCCCGGCTAACCCCCGGGCGGGGCTTTTCATTCAAGCGGACGGGCGAACCCATGGCACTTTCACCTGATCAGATCACCCGGTTCCTGAAATCCGTGCACCCCTATGACGCGCTGCCTGTCGAGGAACTGGCCGACATCGCCGCCCGGATCGAAGCGCGCGAAATCCCCAAAGGCACCGTCATCTATCGCCGCGGCGCGCAGTTGCCCGGCCTGTTCATCATCTACGAAGGCCAGGTCGAGATCACCGACGAAAACGGCGCGGTCGTATCCCATCTGGGCCTGCGCAACTCGTTCGGCGAGCGTGGTCTGATGCGCGACGGGCGCGCGGTGACCACGGCAACGGCTGACGCCCCCTCGGTGCTGATGATCATCCCCACCGACCTGTTTTCCGATCTGCTCAAGCGCCACGTCGTCTTCGCCAAATTCTTCAACCGGGCCCGCCCCGCGCGGCCGGAACAGCAATCGCTGGCCACCACCCGTGTCGAAACTCTGATGGCGCGCAAGCCGGCCACCTGCACCCCGGACACGACCGTTCAGGAAGCCGCGCGCCTGATGCGCGACCGGGGCATTTCGTCGGTCTGCATCACCGAGCGCGGTGCGTTGCGCGGCATTGCCACAGTTCGGGACCTGTCGGGCAAGGTCGTGGCGGGCGCCCTGCCCCCGACGACCCCGGTGTCGCAGATCATGACCCCGGACCCGCTGACCCTGTCGCCCGGTGATATCGGCTCGGACGTTCTGCACGCGATGCTGGAACGCGGTATCGGCCATATCCCGATCACCGAGGGCGGTCGTCTGGTCGGGATCGTCACCCAAACCGACCTGACCCGGTTCCAGGCCGTCAGCTCGGCCGAGTTGGTTAGCCGCATCGCCCGGGCCGGATCGGCGACTGAGATGGCCGCGGTCACGGCCGAGATCCCGAACCTGCTGGTGCAACTGGTGGCGGGCGGCAACCGGCACGAGATCGTCACCCGCCTGATCACCGACATCGCCGACGCCGCGACGCGCCGGCTGCTGGCGCTGGCTGAACGCGACCTCGGCCCGGCGCCCGTCCCCTATCTGTGGCTGGCCTGCGGCTCGCAAGGCCGGCAGGAGCAGACAGGCGTATCCGATCAGGACAATTGCCTGATGCTGGATGACAGCGTCACCGATGCCGACCTGCCCTATTTCGAGGCGCTGGCCAAATTCGTGTCCGACGGGCTGGATGCTTGCGGGTATTTCTATTGCCCCGGCGACATGATGGCGACCAATCCGCGCTGGCGGCAGCCGGTCCGGGTCTGGCGCGACTATTTCAACGGCTGGATCGCCAAGCCCAACCCCGAGGCGCAGATGCTGGCCTCGGTCATGTTCGACCTGCGCCCCATCGGTGGCCGGTTCGAGCTGTTTTCCGACCTGCAGGCCGAAACTCTGCGCGCGGCCCGGGCGAACTCGATTTTCGTGGCGCACATGATCTCGAATTCTCTGAAGCACACGCCGCCGCTGGGCCTGCTGCGCGGGATCGCCACGATCCGCTCGGGCGAGCATCGCAACACGCTGGACCTCAAACACAACGGCGTGGTCCCGGTGGTCGATCTGGGCCGCGTCTACAGCCTGCAGGGTGAATTGACCGAGGTGAACACCCGCGCGCGCCTCAAGGCCGCCGAGGCCGCCGGGGTGCTCAGCCCGTCGGGCGCGCGGGACCTGCTGGATGCCTATGACCTGATCGCGGAAACCCGGTTGAACCATCAGGTCAAACAGATCAGGAATGGCGACAGGCCCGACAACTATCTTGCGCCCTCGGAATTGTCGGACTTTGAGCGAAGTCATCTTCGGGACGCGTTTGTCGTGGTAAAGACGATGCAATCCGCGGTCGGGCACGGCAAGGGGATGCTGGGGTAAAAACCCCGGCGGAAAGAACGGAGGAGGAAGATGTTTCTTGAGCTGATCGGCACGATCTTTGCGGGCTTTGCCATCGCGGGCCTCGTGATGGGCCTGAACCGGCTGACCGGTGGCCGTCTGCCGAAATGGTCGGCTCCGGTTGCGGCCGGTTTGGGCATGATCGCGGTCACGATCATCAGCGAGTATTCCTGGTACGACCGCACCCGGGACGCCCTGCCCGACGGCCTGACCGTCGTGCAAGAGGTCGAAAGCCGCGCGCTCTATCGCCCCTGGACCTATGCGGTGCCCTATGTCGACCGTTTCGCGGCCGTCGATACGGCCTCGTTGCGGACCAATGCGCAGGTGCCGGATCAGCGCCTGATCGACCTGTACTTCTTTGGCCGCTGGGCGCCAGTGTCCAAGATGCCGATCGCGGTGAATTGCGCCGAGCACAGCCGGGCAAGTCTGGCGGATGGGGCCGAGTTCTCGGATGACGGGCGTCTGGTCGGTGCCGATTGGGTAACGGTTGGCGCGGACGATCCGGTGGTCTCAGCTACTTGTGAGGCCTGACCATGCTGACCCGCCTGAGCCTGCGCCTGAGAATATTTCTGTTCTTCTGCTTGCTTGCGGCGGGTGGCATCGCCATCACCGTGATCGCCCTTTGGCTTGGCCTGCAACGCGCGGATCCGAATGATCTAACCAGCGCCTTCGTGTTCAGCGGCCTGCTGATCTCGTTTGGCTTGCTGGGGCTGGTTGTCGGTGTCTGGCTGCTGTTCGACGACAACGTGGCCAAACCGATCGAACGCCTGTCGGCGCAGTTGCGTGCGCGTGCACATGCGGGGGTGGATACTGATCTCGACCTGCAAGCGGCACGCTATCTGGGTGACCTCGCCCCCGCCGCCGCCAGCCTGGCCGAACGACTGGCCACCACCGCCCTGTCCACGGCCGAGGCTGTCGCTGCCGAAACCGCGCATCTGGCGTCAGAGAAGGAACGCCTGACCGCGCTTCTGTCCGAGATCCCGGTCGCGATGCTGCTGGCGGGGCCAAACCACCAGATCGTTCTGTATGACGCGCAGGCCGCCGAGGTTCTGGCGCAGATCGCCCATCCTCGCCTGAACGCCTCACTGTTCGACTATCTCGAACGCAAACCCTTGCTGGACGCTTACGAGAAGCTGGCGAAAACCGGCATGGATGTCTATTGCACCCTGGCCAGCGTGGACGGTCGGCAGACCTACACGGCACGCATGAAACCGCTGGGCGATGCGCCGGGCTATATGCTGATCTTCGAAGACAGCGTCGCCCGTATTCCGCCCGAGGCCGCGCGCCCTCTGGTCTATGATTTCGATCTTCTGGACACCCCCGGCGACGATGCGTTCGAAAACCGCCCCCTGTCGCAGCTGTGTTTCGTGGTTTTCGACACCGAAACCACCGGTTTGCTGCCGCACAAGGACGAAATCGTGCAGATCGGCGCCGTCCGTGTCGTCAAGGGGCGCATCGTCGAGGGCGAGCGGCTGGACACGCTGGTCAATCCGGGCATTCCGATCCCACCCGCTTCGACCAAGGTTCACAAGGTCAGTGACCGTATGGTGCAGGACGCACCCGACATCGCACAAGCCGGGCGCATGTTCCACCACTTCGCCCGTGATGCAGTGATCGTGGCGCACAATGCACCTTTCGACATGGCGTTTCTGCGCCGTCACGCCAAGCGCATGGAAGTCACGTGGGATCATCCCATCCTGGACACGGTTCTGCTGTCGGCCGTTCTGTTCGGAGCCAGCGAAACCCATACGCTGGACGCTTTGTGCGAAAGACTGGGCGTGGAAATTCCCGAGACGCTCCGTCATACGGCCTTGGGGGATGCGGTTGCGACGGCTGAAGCGTTGGTGCGAATGTTACCGATGTTGGCTGCACGCGGAATGCAGACCTTCGGCGACGTAATCGTAGAAACCCGCAAGCACGGTCGGCTGCTGGAAGACCTGAACTGACTCAGCCTATTGATCGCGATACAGCTTTTCGTGGACAATTCTGCTGCGGCATGGCACCCCGTGCCCGTCCACCACACGAGCGCGCGATGACCGAAAGAACATTCAAACCCGGACACGATCAAAGCATGGCCTTCCGCGAGGCCTTGGGGTGCTTTGGCACTGGTGTAACGGTCGTGACGACCAGCACCTCGGATGGGCCGTCGGCCATCACCGTCAACTCGTTTGCATCGGTGTCGCTGGATCCACCATTGGTCCTGTGGTGTCTGGCAAAAGAGTCGAACCGTTACGGGGCCTTTCAAGCGGCGCAGCATTACTCGATCCATGTCGTGGCCGAGGATCAGCAGGACCTGGCCCTTCGTTTTGCGCGCAATGGCCTCGATTTCTCGCATGCAGACTGGTCCCCGGATCACAAAGGTCGGCCGCAGCTGAGCCAGTGCCTGGCCCGATTTGACTGCACATTGTCTGCCCGCCACGAGGCCGGGGATCATCTGATTCTCGTGGGAGAGGTCGAACAGGTCATGTACCGCACCGGCAAGGGCTTGATCTTCAAGCGCGGACAGTTCGGCGGTTTTGCCGACCTTTTGTAATCACTCGTCCAATGACCCGTGCACGGCAAAGGCCTCCAACTCGGCCTCTTGCGGCGTGATCACCCGAAAAGCCTCGTGAACGCCGGACTCGGTCAGGCTGCGGGCAACGGTCAGCAGGGTGTTGGGGGCATGATCGTCACACAACTCGGACATGTGAGCCAGCTCGGCCCGGGCCACGTCCAGCGCCGCCTCGACCGACGGCGCGCCGTAAAGGCGCACGAAATGCTCGGCCAGATTGGTGGCCAGCCGCTCCATCTCGACCGGCTCGATCTGCGTCACCGCTACGAAGGTCACGCGCCCGAAGGTCTCGAGCCCCAGCCACCCATTGGCAAAGGCCTGGCGCGCCTTGCCGGCCAGGTCGGCCTCGCCCCAGTTCGAAAACTCGAACCCGCCCGAGATGCACCACTCGCCCGTTCGGGCAGGCGAGTGAAAGACGTTCAGGTCGCTTTCGTCGAAATGAATGGCGCGGGCCAGATTCAATGGGCGTCCTCCAACAGATGGGTCAAGGGAACAATCTGCGTATCCGCCCCGTTCCGCAACAGCATGCCGAACCGCTCATCGGCCCCGAGAAACACGCCGCGATCACCATAGGGCTCTCCGACGCCCTGCAGCAAGCCCATCCATTCCCCGTGCAATGGTGCGTTGCCGTCCTCGGACCAACGGTTCAGCCAGGTCAGCATGTGGCGCGACCAGCTTTCGACCAGCTGCACCGGGGACACATCCGCGCAGCCTTCGTCATACAGGGCCGTCACATCGGGCGACTTGCCGGGCTCGTCCCCGGTTTGCAGCAAGGCCAGTTCCCAGCCGACGACCAGCCAGTCGGGCACGGCTTCCGGATCCGAGGTCGACGCGGTCACACGAAATCGGCCACACCGGGCCCCGTTGACGAAAATCGGACCATCCCAGCCGAGATGCACCGCCACCTCGGGCGGAGCCAGCGCGCCCAGCGCGTTCTGGAACCCGACGGCGCACAGCGGCAGCATGGCCATTGCGTCCTGCAAGGGCACCTCGGGCGCAAAGACGATGGCCGCGCGTAGGCGATCCGCCTGGATGTTGTAGACGACGCTGCCCGCATCGCAGCCCAGCGCCGCCATTGCCTGTGCATGGTCGAACGGGTCTTCCCCACCCTGCACCGGGTGCCCGGACAGCAATGGGGGAAAGACCGGCTGCGTCATGCCTTGCCCGCGGCGATCAGATCGCGGGCGATCTTGCGGAAGGCCTCGGCCTGCGGGCTGTCGGGTTTGCTGACCACGATCGGCGCCCCGCCATCGGCGGCCACGCGGATATCCAGATGCAGAGGGATTTCTCCCAGCAACGGCACACCCAGTTCGGCGGCTTCGGCGGCGACGCCTCCATGACCGAACACGTGCTCCTCGTGCCCGCAGTTCGAGCAGATATGCGTGGACATGTTCTCGATCATGCCGACGATCGGCGTCTTCAACTGGCGGAACATGTCGATGCCCTTGCGCGCGTCGATCAGGGCCACGTCCTGCGGGGTCGAGACGACGATGGCGCCGTCCACCTTGAATTTCTGGCTCAGCGTCAGCTGCACGTCACCGGTACCGGGCGGCAGATCGACGACCAGCACGTCCAGCGCGCCCCACTGCACCTGGCTCATCATCTGCTGCAGCGCGCCCATCAGCATCGGACCACGCCAGACCACCGCCTGACCTTCGTTGGTCATCAACCCCATCGACATCATGGTGACGCCGTGATTGCGCAGCGGCAGGATGGTTTTGCCATCGGGGCTGGCGGGTCGACCGGACACGCCCAGCATGCGCGGCTGCGAAGGGCCGTAGACATCGGCATCCAGCAGACCGACGCGCCGCCCTTCGGCAGCCAGCGCACAGGCCAGGTTGGCCGAAACGGTCGACTTTCCGACCCCGCCCTTGCCCGAGGCCACGGCGATGATCCGGTCAACCCCCGGTACCGCCTGCGGCCCGGTCTGCGAGGGTTTGGGCTTGGGTTTCAAATCCGGCGGCGCCTTGTCGGAATGCGCGGTCAGCATGACCGAGACCTTGGAAACCCCGTCGACCATCTGCGCCGCCTTTTCGGCGGTGGCGCGCACCGGTTCCATCTTGTCGGCATTCTTGGGGTCGATTTCGAGAACGAAGCGCACGGTATCGCCCTCGACATTCAGCGCGCGGACTACGCCCGCGCTGACGATGTCCTGTCCCGAAACCGGGTCGGTGATCTTTTTCAGGTTCGTCAGAACAGCGTCGCGGATGCTCATGCGTCGCCGTCCTTGATCTGGCCGGTCACGACATGTTCGACGTCTAGGCCGTCAATCGTCAGGACTATCTTGGCCTCAAAGCTTTTGCCTGCCGGATCGCCCGCCTTGCGCAGCGCGTCTTCGATGGCCTGCTGGCTGGTCACGCCAACCTGTTTGAGGAATTTGCGCATCGACATGTTGTAATCGCCGCTCATCGCCGTTGTCTCCGTCTTGTTCGTTCATTTGACGCATTCGCCCTGTCACCGTTAGGCTGGGCCATGCGCTTTGTTCTTTTGTGCCTGAGCCTGACGCTCTTCGCCAGCCCCTCTTGGTCGCAGGAGGAGATTGGTCTGGCCGCGCCGGAAGATGTCGCACGCTCGGGTCTTTTGAAACATATTCTTCCGCGCTTCTCGCTCAAGACCGGAATCCGCGTTGTCGCGGATGATGCGGGCGCGATGGTTCTCACGGTCGGGCCACCGGGACAGCCGGTGTTTCAGCGCGGCAACGACATCTATCACTTGCGCATTCAGGACGAACCGCGGCAGGCCCGTTTTCAGGATTGGCTGTTGTCCGACGTGGGCAAGCGTACCGTCGAAAGCTTTGCACCGGCCGAGGGCGGCCCGTTCTCGGCCAGTTTCGAAACGGTCGCTGCGCCTGTGTCCGACGCAATCGAAGGCGACGCCTTGCTGGGCGAAAAGCTGTCGCTGACCCATTGCGGGCGCTGTCACGTGATTGGTCCGCAGAACCGAATGAACGGGTTGGGCTCTACTCCGTCCTTCGCCGTACTGCGCGCGATGCCGGACTGGTCGAACCGGTTCCAGGCGTTCTTCGCCTTGAACCCACATCCGTCCTTTACCCAGATCGAAGGGATCACTGCGCCTTTCGACCCCGAACGCCCCCCGCCCATTCACCCGCTGATGCTGACGCAAGACGAGCTTGAGGCGATCCTGGCGTATGTCTCGGTCATCCGCGCGGCCGATCTGGGGGCGCCGCTCAAGCTTCAGTGATCTTTGCGCTTGCTGAAGTAGTCATCGGTGGTAACGACCTTGGGCTTGGGCTTTGAGGTAAACGGATTATCCTCGCTGTGGAACTGCGCCTGCACACGGCAATCGTCACACATCTGGATCATCTTCGCCTGCTCGGACGTGGCAAACATCGGGTGGCTGCCGGCCAGCTTCTCCATGATCCGTTCGACCGTCGATTTCACCCCGAACAGAGCACCGCATTCGATGCAGGCAAAGGGCTCTTCTTCCTTCAGGACACGCGGCGACAGCGCGCGGTCGCTCAGGTCCAGTTCTGGCACTAGGGTGATCGCGCTTTCGGGACAAATGGTCTTGCACAGCCCGCATTGCAGGCAGGCATCCTGCTGAAAGTTCAGCTGAGGCAAATCAGGATTGTCGATCAATGCGCCCGACGGGCACAGCGACACGCAACTCAGGCACAGGGTGCAGGCCTCGGTGTCCACCTCCACCGCGCCATAGGGCGCGTGTTCCGGCAGAGGCAGCGGCTGAGACGCATCGGGGCGCAGCGCCTGCGCCGCCAGCCGCGTAATCTGGCGCCGGTTGCCCAGCGGCAGCACCGGTTGGGCCAGAGGCTGCGGCACGTCCTGCGCATAGAGCAGATCGGCCAGCGCATCGGGATCGGATTCGTCGATCACTCCAACGACGTCCGCTCCGGCGATGGCCAGCGCCAGCGGCAGTTCGCGCCCCAACGCATCCCGCTCGGTCGTCGGGGCCAGCAGGATATCGACCCGGGCAAAGCCATGAGCCAAGGCAGCCATCATCTCGGCATGTCCAAAGCCGGACACCACCCCCAGTTCCAGCGGGATCACATCGGTAGGCAGCCCGCGCCCGAACCGCGCGGCCAGCCGGATCATCTCGGCCCCGTGGGCATCATGTACCAACAGGCGCGGAGCACGCCCCCCGGCCCGACGGTAGGTCGCCGCCAGGGTCTGCATCCGAGCCAGCAGGGCCGCCACCGGCGGATCCTCGTAGCTGATCGCGGTCGAGGGGCACAGGGCCGCGCATTCACCGCAGCCCGCGCAGACCATCGGGTCGATGGCCACGTGATCTCCGGCCGGGGTGATGGCCCCGGTGGGGCAGATGTCCAGACAGTTGGAACAGCCCACCTGCCCGGCCCGCGAATGAGCGCACAGGGTTGCTTCGAGCCGGACATACAGCGGCTTTTCAAATGTCCCGACCAGCTGCGCCGCGTCAAAGGCCAACCGGGCAACCGCCACAGCATCGCGGGGATCGGCGCGCAGGTAGCCTTCGCGCTTGTCCGGGGCCGTCACGAAAGGCGTCCCCCCCGCCAGGTCGATCAGTACATCGCAACCCGACACCGCACCGTCGCGCGGCGGGGTCCAGGCAAACGCACCGCGCCCCGCCGGATCAATCTGCTGCAACGCATCCAACCGCAGGGTGAACCCGCCCAGCGCCCCCGAGACCGACCGGACCCGCGCGCGCACCACGTCATAGGCCCGGCTGTCAGGCTGCGCATCATCGGTGGCGACCACCGTCACCGCCATCGTGTCCGACAGTCGTTGGGCAAGGTCAAACGCAACCTCACCCGGCCCGATGATGCATGCGGTGCCTTCGCTGATGACATCCACGCTGGGCGTGATCGGCTGCTGCAACAGCGCCTCGGCGGCCAGCGCCGCCATCTTGGGCATCGCCGCGCGCCCCTGCTCGGACCAGCCGGCCCGGTCGCGCAGATCGACAAAGCCGGGGTGATCCACGCCCAGTTCATCGGCCAGCTCGTGAAACACTTGAGCCTCTTGCCCGCAGGCGATGACGATCTGGTCGTCCGACTGCATCAGCTTGGCCGCAGCGGTCAGTTCGGAGGTGCACAGCGCCGTGTGGACCCTGCTGCATTCAGCACCGCAGGCGTCCGATATCCCCTGCCCGTCCAGGGCCTGACTTCCAGCGCAATCGCACAAGACCAATTTGGTGACCATGTTCCCCCCGCATCTCTTCCTTGCCCCAACCTTAGACCCAAACGCCGCCCATGCAACGTGTGGCGGCCGGTTCTGGTCAGAAACTCTGTGTCGCCCGCCAAAGTCGGCTGATCGTCGCCGCGACCCATTTGCGACGACTTTTTTCCAAATCACGACCATTTCAGGGCGCTGCGGACTTGGCACGTGGCCCATTTGTGTACCATAGTGAACCCAAGGGAAAGCAGGGGAGAGCTTTTCCGGGGAGGATCAAAGTGGCCGAGGCCGCAAAACAGATCGAAATGCCGGTTGGCGTCGTCGTGCGCAAGACACCGGGGGTCACGCGCTGGGCCCGGTGGAATTGGCGCGCGGTTGCTGTGCTGCCCGGCGCCCCGCCCGCCGACTGGGTCGAACTGCGCCGCGAGGGCGATGCGGTCGAATACCACGCTGCCACCCTGCCCTTGAAACTCTGGTCCGACGAAACCGAGGCCTATATGGCGAATCTCTCGGACAGCCAGCCATCGCTGTATCTTGTCCTGCGTGACGATGCCGAAGGTGATCGCCCGCTGAACGCGTTTCTGATCACCGCCTCGCCCTACGAGGGGCAGGACTATGCCGATACCGGCGAAGAGATCGTGGAAAAGATCCCGATGACCGAAGGCCTGATCGCCTGGGTGCGCGATTTCACTCTGGCCCATCACCACGATGAGGTGTTCGTCAAACGCCGTCGTGACAAGAAACGGGTGGATCTTGTGGAAGACGGCAAGGGCGATGCGCGCATCCGGCAGACCTCGGATGTCTACCGCGCCCCGCGGAGGGCCCTGCAATGAGCGCCCGACAGGATTTCTGGTCTCGCCGCAAGGCCGCCGTGCAGGCCGAAGCACATGCCGAACAAGAGGCCCTGACCGCGCAGGAGATCGCCGCACAGCAGGCCGAACTGGAAGAAAAGACCGACGCCGAGATTTTGGCCGAGCTTGACCTGCCCGACCCGGACCTGCTGCAGGCGGGCGACGACGTTTCGGGCTTCATGGCCAAGGCCGTGCCGGACCGTCTGCGCCGCCGCGCCTTGCGGCGCTTGTGGCGGTTGAACCCGGTGCTGGCGAATGTGGATGGGCTGGTCGATTACGGCGAGGATTACACCGACGCCGCCTGCGTGGTCGAAAACCTGCAGACGGCCTATCAGGTGGGCAAAGGCATGTTGCGCCATATCGAGGCGCTGGCCGAGCAGACGGAGGCCGAGGAACAACCGGTCAAGGCCGAAGCCGAGCCGGCAACCGAAACGCCTGAGCCTGAAGCCGAGCCCGCGCCCCATGTCGAAGTGGCAGACTCCATCCAACCGGATGAGGACGAACGCCCCCCGGCCCCGCGGCGCATGAAATTCGAATTCGAAGGATGACCCGATGAACATTCGCGACCCGCAGACGTTCGAGATTTCCGCCGAGGACCGTCTGCGCGCGGATTTCTACAACTTTCTGGGCCTGCTGCTGGCCACACCACCCGACCAGACCCTGTTGAGCCAGATCGCTGCGCTGTCGGGGGACGAGACTGATCTGGGTCAGGCCATTCAGGCCATGGCCCGCGTGGCCAAGGTGACCAAGCCCGAAGCGGCCGAGCGCGAGTTCAACGCGCTGTTCATTGGGCTGGGGCGCGGAGAACTGCTGCCCTATGCCAGCTTCTACCTGACCGGGTTCCTGAACGAGAAACCGCTGGCGCAGCTACGCAACGACATGGCGGCGCGGGGCATCACCCGGGCGGCAAACGTGTTCGAACCCGAAGACAACATCGCCTCGCTGATGGAGATGATGGGCGGCATGATCGTCGGCCGTTTCGGCGGCCCGGCCGCGTTGGAAGATCAAAAGACGTTCTGGAACAAGCATATCGGCCCCTGGGCCGAGCACTTTTTCTCGGACCTGGAAGCAGCCGAGCATTCGGTTCTCTATGCCTCGGTCGGCACCGCCGGCCGGGTCTTCATGGAGATCGAACGCGAGGCCTTCCGCATGACGACGCACTAGGCGGCCGTCATTCGCTGGCGCCCCGGCGGGCGCTGAACCGCAAATGGGAAAGGAGGATCCCATGAGCAAGACCAAGGAGACCGGCGCCAGCCGCCGCGACTTCCTGAAACTGGCGGGCACCGCGGCCCCGGCAGCCGTTGCAGCGGCCAGCCTGGGAACGGAGGCCGAAGCGGCCGAGCAACCCTCGGACGAGACCCGCATTCAGGACACGGCGCATACCCGCGCCTATTTCGACAGCGCGCGCTTCTAGGCCGCCCCGGCGACGCCCGGCGCAGGTCCGGACGTGGTCACACTCGGCTGACGGTTGCGATTGGCCCTGACGTCGATTTCGAAACACCAAGCCAGCCATGGTCAACATGGCCAGCAAGGGAGGAAGGAAATGCTTAGGAAAAAGACCAACGGGGTTGCGAGACGCCCCCAGCGGACAAGTATCCTGTCCCAAATCGGCGAAAAGAGCGTCGATCGCCGCGCGTTCCTGCGTGGCTCGGGCCTGACGATCGGCGGCCTGGCCGCGATCAGCGCCACGGGTGGAACCGTGTCGCCCGCCAGCGCCCAGACCGCAGCCAACACGGCTGTCGAGAACATCAAATCCGTCTGCACGCATTGCTCGGTCGGCTGTACCGTGGTTGCCGAGGTGCAGAACGGCGTCTGGATCGGGCAGGAACCCGGTTGGGACAGCCCATTCAACCTGGGCGCTCACTGTGCAAAGGGGGCCGCTGTCCGTGAACACGCCCATGGCGAGCGCCGCCTGAAATACCCGATGAAGAAAGAGGGTGGCGAGTGGAAGCGCATCAGCTGGGAAGAGGCGATCAACGAGATCGGCGACGGCATGATGAGCATCCGCGAGGAAAGCGGGCCTGACAGCGTCTATTGGCTGGGTTCGGCCAAGCACAACAACGAACAGGCCTACTTGTTCCGCAAGTTCGCGGCCTACTGGGGCACCAACAACGTGGATCACCAGGCGCGGATCTGCCACTCGACCACCGTTGCGGGTGTTGCGAATACATGGGGCTACGGCGCCATGACCAACAGCTACAACGACATCCACAATTCCAAGGCGATCTTCATCATCGGCGGCAACCCGGCCGAGGCGCACCCGGTCTCGCTGCTGCACGTCCTGCGCGCGAAAGAGCAGAACAACGCCCCGCTGATCGTCTGCGATCCGCGCTTTACGCGCACCGCGGCCCATGCCGACGAATATGTCCGCTTCCGCCCCGGCACCGACGTGGCGCTGATCTGGGGCATCCTGTGGCACATCTTCGACAACAGCTGGGAAGACAAAGAGTTCATCCGCACCCGTGTCTGGGGCATGGACCAGATCCGCGAAGAGGTCGCCAACTGGACCCCCGAAGAGACCGAGCGCGTCACCGGCGTGCCGGGATCGCAGCTCAAGCGCGTGGCGCGGACGCTGGCCAACAACCGTCCCGGCACCGTGATCTGGTGCATGGGCGGCACCCAGCACACCAACGGCAACAACAACACGCGCGCCTATTGCGTGCTGCAGTTGGCGTTGGGCAACATGGGCACCTCTGGCGGCGGTACGAACATCTTCCGCGGCCATGACAACGTGCAAGGCGCAACCGATCTGGGCGTTCTGTCCCACACCCTGCCCGGCTATTACGGCCTGTCCGCAGGCGCATGGGGTCATTGGGCCCGCGTCTGGGGCGAGGAACCGGAGTGGCTGGCTGGCCAGTTCGCAATGGTCAAGGACAAGGACGGCAAGGACAAGTCGCTGCAGAACGAACGGGGCATCCCGGTTTCGCGCTGGATCGACGGTGTTCTGGAAGATCCCGAGAACATGGATCAGCCCAACAACGTCCGCGCCATGGTACTGTGGGGTCACGCGCCCAACTCGCAGACCCGGATGGTCGAAATGAAGACGGCGATGGAAAAGCTGGACATGCTGGTCGTGATCGACCCGTATCCCACCGTTTCCGCCGTGCTGCATGACCGGACCGATGGCGTCTATCTGCTGCCGGCCTGTACGCAGTTCGAAACCCGTGGCTCGGTCACGGCCTCGAACCGCTCGCTTCAGTGGCGCGACAAGGTGGTCGATCCGCTGTTCGAAAGCCTGCCGGACGAGGTCATCATGGCCAAGTTCGCCAACAAGTTCGGCTGGGCCGACCGGCTCTTCCGCAATATCGAGATGGAGGACCCCGAAACCCCGAATGTCGAAAGCATCACGCGCGAGTTCAACGCGGGGCTGTGGACGATCGGCTATACCGGTCAGTCGCCAGAGCGGATCAAAAGCCATATGGCCAACCAGCACACGTTCGACAGAACCACGCTGCAGGCGGTGGGCGGTCCGAATGACGGCGAATATTACGGTCTGCCGTGGCCGTGCTGGGGCACCGCCGAGATGGGGCATCCGGGGACGCCAAACCTCTATGACATGTCCAAACCGGTGGCCGAGGGCGGCCTGACCTTCCGCGCACGTTTCGGCGTCGAGCGTGACGGTCAGAACCTGCTGGCCGAAGGGGTCTACAGCGTCGGCTCGGAAATCCAGGACGGATACCCCGAGTTCACGATGCAGATGCTGATGGATTTGGGCTGGGATGGCGACCTGACGGCCGAGGAACGCGCGGCCATCGACGCCGTGGCAGGGCCCAAGACCAACTGGAAGACCGACCTGTCGGGCGGCATCCAGCGGGTGGCCATCAAGCATGGCTGTGCACCCTTCGGCAACGCCAAGGCCCGCACCGTGGTCTGGACCTTCCCGGATCCGATCCCGCTGCACCGCGAGCCGCTGTACACGCCGCGGCGCGATCTGGTGGCTGACTATCCCACCTACGAGGACCGTCAGGCCTATCGCCTTCCGACCTTGTATGCTTCGATCCAGAAGAACGACTTTTCAAAGGATTATCCGATAATCCTGACGTCAGGTCGTCTGGTCGAATATGAAGGTGGCGGCGACGAGACACGGTCGAACCCGTGGCTGGCCGAGCTGCAGCAGGACATGTTCGTCGAGATCAATCCGCGTGACGCCAACAACCTTGGCATTCGCGACGGATCGCAGGTCTGGGTCGAAGGTCCCGAGGGCGGCAAGGTCAAGGTGATGGCGATGCTGACCGAAAGGGTCGGTGCCGGCGTGGCCTTCATGCCCTTCCACTTTGGCGGCCATTTCCAGGGCGCGGACCTGAGGGAGAAATACCCGAAAGGCGCCGACCCGTACGTGCTGGGTGAAAGCACCAACACCGCCCAGACCTATGGCTATGATTCAGTGACCCAGATGCAGGAGACCAAAGCGACTCTCTGCAAGATCTGGGCAGCGTAAGGAGGACGACAATGGCTAGAGCAAAGTTTCTCTGCGACGCTGAACGCTGCATCGAGTGCAACGCCTGCGTGACTGCGTGCAAGAACGAACACGAGGTCCCGTGGGGCATCAACCGCCGCCGGGTGGTGACGATCAATGACGGCAAACCGGGTGAACGCTCGATCTCGGTCGCCTGCATGCATTGTTCGGATGCGCCCTGCATGGCTGTCTGCCCGGTCGACTGCTTCTATCAGAACGAAGAAGGCGTCGTCCTGCACTCCAAGGACCTGTGCATCGGCTGCGGCTATTGCTTCTATGCGTGCCCGTTCGGCGCGCCGCAATACCCGCAGGCCGGCAACTTCGGATCGCGCGGCAAGATGGACAAATGTACCTTCTGCGCCGGCGGCCCCGAGGAAACGCACTCGACCGCAGAGTTCGCCAAATACGGCCGCAACCGGATCGCTGAGGGCAAACTGCCCATCTGCGCCGAGATGTGTTCGACCAAGGCCCTGCTCGCCGGTGACGGTGACGTGGTATCGGCCATCTACCGCGAACGCGTCGTGGCGCGCGGGTTCGGCTCGGGCGCCTGGGGTTGGGGCACGGCCTACGACCAGAAGGACGGCTGAGACCTCAGCCTGACAACACGGGTGACCCGCCCCCGTGGGTCACCCGATTTTGGATTGATACCGAGGTTCCGATGCTGCGCATTTTTCTGGCTTTGACGTTGACACTTGGGATCGCGCACGGCGCGCTTGCACAGGACACGACCGGCACAGACGAACCAACCGCTGCCCCGCGCGCGCAGACCGGAGGCGCCACGACGCTCGAGGATATTCTGGCTCGGCAACGCGGCGAGAAGGTCGACAACAGCTATCGCGCACAGAATACCGGGCAAGGCAATGCCGAAGGGCTGCTGGGTCAGTTGGGCACGCGCGGCGTCGCCTCGGACAGCGACGTGTATCGCGCCATCCGCTATGGCTCAGCCGATGTCACCGTGTCGACCAAAGGGCCGGCTGCCGGCGTGCTGATCCAGGACGGCGGCATGTGGTGGTGGACTTTCCGCACAGGTCCGCTGCGTGAATACGGAACCTACATTCTGGGCGGGATGCTGGTCGTTCTGCTGCTGTTTTTCCTCATCCGAGGGCGCATCCGCATCGATGGTGAGAAAACGGGCCGCACGGTCACCCGGTTTTCAGGATTTGAAAGGTTTGGGCACTGGCTGTTTGCCGGCTCGTTCCTGATACTTGGATTGACCGGTCTGCTGACGCTCTACGGCCGGGATTTCCTGATCCCCCTGTTCGGCAAGGAAGGGTTCGCCACCATCGCGCAAGGCTGCAAGTGGTTGCACAACAATCTGGCCTGGGCCTTCATGCTGGGATTGGTCATCATCACCGTGAACTGGATCGCCCACAACATCCCCAACCGGACCGACCTGAAATGGCTGGCGGCGGGCGGCGGATTGTTCACCAAAGGCAGCCACCCCCCGGCCAAGAAATTCAACGCCGGTCAAAAGATCATTTTCTGGCTGTGCATTCTGCTTGGCGTCTCGATCAGCCTGTCGGGTCTGTCGCTGCTGTTCCCGTTCGAGCTTCCGATGTTCGCCAAGACGTTTTCGATCGCCAACGCGACCGGTTTGCCCCAACTGATGGGCTTGGACCTGCCCACGCAGATGTCTCCGCAGGAAGAGATGCAATATGCCCAAATCTGGCATGTCATGGTCGCCTATGCCTTCATCGCCATCATCCTGGCCCATATCTACCTCGGCTCGGTCGGCATGGAGGGCGCGTTTGACGCCATGGGTACCGGCGAGGTCGAAGAGCAATGGGCGCGCGAGCACCATTCGCTGTGGCTGGAAGAGGTAAAGGCGCAGGAGGCCAGCGACGGCGCGGCCTCGCCTGCCGAATAGATGCGCGGGCTGGCTTTGGCGCTGGCCCTGCTGCCGCTGCCGCTGGCGGCGGATTTCTACACGCTCAAGGGCCATGGCGGACCGATCATGGACATCGCCGCAGCCCCGGACGGACGCATTGCCACCGCCAGTTTCGACAATTCCGTGGGCCTGTGGTCCGGGCAGCAGCCGGACTGGCTGGAAGGTCACGAGGCTGCCGTGAACGCGGTGGTTTTCAACGGCACCGCGATCTATTCGGCCGGCGACGACTTTACCCTGCGCCGTTGGCCCGGTGGACAGGTCGTTGGTCAGCACAAGGGCAAGGTCGTCGGGCTTGCTGCCTCAAAGACCCTTGTGGCGACTGCCAGTTGGGATGGGACCATCGGCCTGTGGCCCACCGAGGGCGGAGCGGCCAAGGTGCTGGGCCCTACAGGCAGCGGCGTCAACGCGGTGGCCTTCGCGCCGGACGGGCAGTCGCTGTATTCCGCTGGGGTCGACGGCAGCCTGCGGGTCTGGGACGTCACGACAGGAACCGAGACCGCGCGGCTGGTCGAGCATGGTTTCGGCATCAACGAATTGGTCCTGAACGCGCAAGACGGTTGGATCGCCTATGGCGCGGTCGATGGCGTGACCCGCATTCTTGACCTTACCACCGGGGCCGAGCGTGATTTCACGCTGGACCGCCGCCCGATCCTTGCGCTCGCCCTCAGCCCGGATCGGTCGCTGCTGGCGGTGGGCGATGGTGAGGGCTACATCATGGTCATCGACACGCAGGACTGGCGGATCGCGCAGGACTTCCGGGCAACGCTGCGCGGCCCGGTCTGGGCACTGGCCTTTTCGCCCGATGGTGAAAACCTGCACGCAGGCGGGCTGGATCAGGCCATGTACAGCTGGCCGGTGGCCGCGCTGGGGTCACAGGAACGGATGGCCAGCCAAGAGCCGAGTTTCCTGAAGGACCCCGAAGAAATGCAAAACGGAGAACGGCAGTTCGCCCGGAAATGCTCGATCTGCCACAGCCTGACGCCGGACGATCAGCGCCGGGCCGGACCGACCCTGCATGGCGTATTCGGGCGTCAGGCCGGGACACTGCCCGGCTACGTCTACTCGGAAACGCTGCAAGGGTCTGATATCATTTGGAACGAACAGACGATAAACGCTCTTTTCGATCAGGGACCGGACCACTACATTCCGGGATCGAAGATGCCGATGCAGCGGATCGCGCAGGCGCAGGACCGCACCGACCTGATTGAATTTCTGCGCAGCGCGACAGCGCCCGCAGACTAAGCCGGAGGATAAGATGAAAGCCTTTCTTGCAGCTGCCGCCGCAATGGTCGTCATTACTGCCGCCGCACCGATGGTTTTGAAGCAACTCGGACACTCAGCGGCCGAGGCACAGACCGGCTCCTCGGTGCGACTAGACTGAATGTCCGAATTCCTGACCACACGAGAGTTGGCGGACCTGCTGCGCATTGGCGAACGCAAGGCTTATGATCTGGCGTCTTCGGGCGAAGTGCCCTGCGTGAAAGCGATGGGCAAACTTCTCTTTCCCCGGGCTGAAGTACTGGCCTGGCTCAATGCGTCGCGTACCGGGCCGCACACGGTCAAACCGCCCCTGCCCGACATCGTGGCTGGCAGCCATGACCCCCTTTTGGATTGGGCGCTCCGCGAAAGCGGCTCGGGGTTGGCCACCTATTACGACGGCTCATTCGACGGGCTGAACCGCCTTGCGCGACGTGACGCACAAGCCGCGGTACTGCACATCCATGAACCGGGCGGGTTCAACGTCAATTCCGTCCGCGATGCGCTGGGAGAGGCGCCCGTGGTACTGTACGAGGTCGCAAGCCGCCAGCGCGGCCTGTTGCTGGCCCCCGGGGTTCAGGGAATTTCCGATTTTGGTGATCTGAAAGGCCGCCGTGTCGTGCTGCGCCAGGACAGTGCCGCCAGTCAGCACTTGTTCGATGCCCAGTTGCGAAGCTGCGGTCTGAGCCGCGCCGATCTTGACGCCCTGCCGACTTGCGCCCGCACCGAAGAGGAACTGGCAATCGCTCTGCATGACCGGAAGGCCGAGGCAGGATTCGGCATCGGAGCCTTGGCGCGCCTCTACGGGTTGGGCTTCATTCCAACCCATTCCGAACGTCTCGACCTCGCCATCTGGCGGCGGTCCTGTTTCGATCCGCCGATGCAGAAACTGCTGACTTTTTTGGGAACGGACAAATTCAGGCGTCGCGCAGATGAATTGGGCGGATACGATCTGTCCGGCTTGGGACAGATCCATCACAACGGCGCAAGTGACTGACCGGCCCTATTGCTGCGCGTTCGGAAAAAAGAGCTGCTCACCGTTCAATTTGTACGCCGCGATCGCTTCCTGACCGTCGGGGCCAGTGAGCCAGTCGATGAACCTTCTTCCCGCGGCCGCCCGGACCCGCGGATGCTTTTCGGGGTTCACGAGGATCACTCCGTATTGATTGAACAACCGTGGATCGCCTTCGACCAGAACCTCAAGGTTTCCCTTGTTGCCGAACGACAGCCATGTGGCCCTATCGGTCAGAGCATAGGCATCCATGCCCGCAGCCAGGTTGAGCGTCGCACCCATGCCCGACCCGGTCTCGCGGTACCACTCGCCCGAAGACAAGGTCGGGTCCGTTCCGGACAGGCTCCAAAGAGCCTTCTCCGCCTTGTGGGTCCCGCTGTCATCCGCGCGCGACGCGAACGGAGCTTTGGCCTGCGCGATCGCTGCCAACGCGGCCACTGCGTCGTCGCCGCCTTTGATCTTGGCCGGGTCCGATTTCGGCCCCACCAAGACAAAATCGTTGTACATCACGTCCCGCCGCTCGACACCCCAGCCGTCGGCCACGAATTGCTCTTCCGCTGGCTTGGCATGCACCAGCAGAACGTCACCGTCGCCGTTGATCGCGTTTCTGATCGCCTGCCCTGTCCCCACGGCCACAACACGGACATCGATCCCGCTTTCCGCCTCGAACCCCGGAAGGATAAAGTCCAGAAGGCCGGAATTCTGTGTCGATGTCGTGGACTGCACGACAATGAATGGTTCTTCGGCCGCTGCCGGACCGGCGAACAGCCCGAACAGGATCATTGCGCTTTTGATTGCTGCGCGAAACATGGATTGCCTCCGGTTGTTATTATGTGACCAGCCATCCCGCCAGATACTGGCGCGATGCCTGACACTGTGGCGCTTCCAGCACCTGTTTGGCGGCGCCATGCTCGACCACGCGTCCGCCTTGCATCATCACGATATCCGCCGCCAACCGACGGGCTTGCCCGACGTCGTGGGTGACCATCACGATCCGCACCCCCCGGGCCGAGGCGCGCAGGATCATCGCCTCGATCATTTGGGTCGCCGCGGGATCGAGGGCGCTGGTGGGTTCGTCCAGGAACAGGGTCTCGGGGCCAAGCGCAAGCGCGCGAAGGATGGCCAGACGCTGTGCCTCGCCACCCGACAGCGAGCGCGCCGACTGCCGGGCCTTTGTCTCAAGCCCTCCTTCGGCCAGAAGTTCCTGGATCCGGTTCTTCCGAGCAGTCCTGCCGAGCCCCAACCGTTTCAAAACAAAGTCCAGATTGGCAGACACCGAGCGGCGCAGCAGAACCGGTTGCTGAAACACCATGGCCTGCCGGGCCTTGTGGGCTGCATTCAGAACTCCGCCATCCTGCAGAACCTGCCCCGCATCGGCCTTGATCAAACCATGCAGGCAACGCAGCAGCAGGCTTTTGCCAGCACCGTTCGGCCCAAGGATCAAAGTCGGGCCCGGACCATCCATCATAAGCTGCGGGACATCCAGCAACAGCTTGCCATTTCGTTCCACTCGCAGACCATCCGCCTGCAGACAATTGGGCATTTCCGACATCAGATCACGCATGGCGCAACCCCTCCTGCTCGGCCCGAAGCGTCAGGGCGCTGACTGCCGCATTCACGGCCACGGCAATTCCGATCAGGATCGTCCCCAAGGCCAGCGCCAAGGCCAAGTTGCCTTTCGAGGTCTCCAACGCAATCGTCGTCGTCATGACCCGCGTCACGTGGTTGATGTTGCCGCCGACGATGATCACCGCGCCGACTTCGGCGATGGCTCGTCCGAACCCGGCCAGCAAGGCAGTCACCAACGCCAGACGCGCATCCCACAACAGCACGGGAACAGACGCCAGCCGCGACACTCCCAACGAGCGCAACTGTTCCGAATATTCCTCGGCCAGCATCTCGATCACCTGCCGAGTCAGCGCCGCGACGATCGGGGTCACCAGCACTGTTTGAGCAATGATCATGGCGGTCGGCGTATACAAAAGCTCCAGCACGCCCAGCGGACCCGAACGGGACAGCATCAGGTAAACCAGCAGGCCGACGACAACCGGGGGAAAGCCCATCAGAGCGTTCATCAGAATGATCAACGCGCGCCGTCCAGGAAAGCGGGCCACCGCCAAGGCCGCGCCAACCGGCATCCCGATTACGGCTGAAATCAACACAGCCAGCACCGAAACTTGCAGCGACAGCATCACGATCGCCCAAAGGTCCGGATCCCCGGTCAGGATCAAGTGGCCTGCTTGGCTGAATTGTGATGCAAAATCCTGCATTTTATTCCCAAACCCACCAATTTTCGTAGGGATCGCAAAATCTTACAGGAATAATAGAGGAAACTGCCTCTGAAGACAGTTAAATTCCGACATCCGCAAAAACAAACGCGGCCCACAGGGGGCCGCGCTGAATTGTTGTCATGGTACAACCAATCAGTTCAGGGCTGCATCCGTGATCTGGCTGGTCCACGCGCCTTCCGGCTTTTTGGTAATCACCGGGTCCGAGCCACCGGCCAGCAGCGTGTTCACCGTGCGCTCGAAATCAGCCGGATCCAACGCGCCGTTCGAACCTGCGGTCAGCTTGGCGATCTCGCCCATCATGCGCTTCTGGTGTTCCTCGGTCTGGGCACCGGTCGCATCGTTTTCCAGAACGATTTCGGCGGCTTCGTCCGGGTTCTCCTCGGCGTATTTCCAGCCTTTCATCGAAGCGCGCACAAAGCGTTCCATCTTGTCGACGAAGGCCGGATCGCTGAGGTTTTCTTCAAGCACGTACAGGCCATCTTCCAGCGTGGCAACGCCCTGGTCTTCATACTTGAAGGTCACCAGTTCGTCGGGGCTGACGCCGGCGTCGATCACCTGCCAGTATTCATTGTAGGTCATGGTGCTGATGCAATCGGCCTGACGCTGCAGCAGCGGGTCGACGTTGAAGCCCTGCTTCAGAACCTCGACGCCGTTCTCGCTCTTGCCGCCGGTGTCGATGCCCAGCTGGCTCATCCAGCTCATGAACGGGAATTCATTGCCGAAGAACCAGACGCCCAGCGTGCGGTTCTTGAGGTCCTCGGGCGAGGAAATGCCCGCGTCCTTCCAGCAGGTCAGCATCATGCCCGAGCTCTTGAAGGGCTGCGCAATGTTGACCAGCGGCAGGCCCTTTTCGCGTGCGGCCAGCGCGGCGGGCATCCATTCCACGGTGACATCAGCGCCACCGCCCGCGATCACCTGCGTGGGCGCGATGTCGGGGCCGCCGGGCAGGATGGTGACATCCAGCCCCTCTTCTTCGTAAAACCCCTTGTCCTTTGCGACGTAGTAGCCCGCGAACTGGGCCTGGGTGACCCATTTCAATTGCAGCGTCACCTCGTCTGCGGCAAAGGCCGAACTTGCGGCGAATCCTAGGGCGGCTATGGCCCCGGTCAGTAGCTTGTTCATCTTCATCTTCTCCTAGTTGCTAGTGCTGCCCCGTTATCGGGGTCTGTTGAATTGTTGTTCCGCTTAACTGCGTTGTGACGGGTGCCAGAAGGTCACCAATTTCTCGATCATGGCGACCAGACCGTAGAAGGCGGTCCCGGCCAGTGCCGCGACCACGATTTCCGCCCAGACCATGTCCAGCGACAATTGCCCGACACTGGTCGAGATCCGGAACCCCATGCCCAAGGTGGGCGAGCCGAAGAACTCTGCCACGATAGCGCCGATCAGGGCCAGCGTGGTGGAAATTTTCAACCCGTTGAAAATAAACGGCATGGCCGCGGGCAGCCGCAGCTTCAGAAAGCTCTGCCAATAGGTTGCGGCATAGGTCTCCATCAGGTCGCGCTGCATTGCGGTGGCCTCGCGCAGGCCGGCCACCGTGTTCACCAGCATCGGGAAAAAGACCATCACCACGACCACAGCAGCCTTCGAATGCCAGTCGAACCCGAACCACATTACAAGGATCGGCGCGGTACCCACGATCGGCAGCGCGGCCACGAAATTGCCCACCGGCAGCAGGCCCAGGCGCAGGAAATCCCACCGGTCCACGGCGATTGCCATCAGGAAGGCGGCGCCGCATCCGATGATATAGCCGCTGAGCGCGCCCTTGATGATGGTCTGCACGAAATCGGCCCACAGGATCGGCAAGCTGTCCCAGAACCGGTCCCAGATCACCGAAGGCGCCGGCAGGATCACCAGAGGCACATCGAGCCCGCGCACCAGCATTTCCCAAACCCCGATGACGGTCAGGCCGAAGATCAGCGGAGCAAGAATGCGCACCGTCCGCGTGTCGGCATAAGGTCCGCTGGCCAGGCGGGTGTTCAGCCACCAACCGGCCAACCACAAAAGGATTGCAAGACCGACCATCATCATTGCGTCATCCCCATGCGTTTCAACACCGCGCGCTCGATCAGGCCCAACAGGCCCACAAGACAGGCCGCCAGAATGGCCGCGGCAAACAGCGCCGACCAGATCTGCACCGTTTGGCCATAGTAGCTGCCGGCCAGCAGACGCGCGCCCAGCCCCGCCACGGCGCCGGTCGGCAGTTCGCCGACGATGGCCCCCACCAGCGACGCGGCGATCCCGATCTTGAGAGAGGCGAACAGATAGGGCATCGAGGCCGGCAGGCGCAGTTTCCAGAACGCCTGCCCGTTGCTTGCATTGTAGGTGCGCAGCAGGTCCAACTGCATCGCATCGGGGCTGCGCAGGCCCTTGACCATGCCGACGACCACCGGGAAAAAGCTCAGATAGGCCGAGATCACCGCCTTGGGGATGATCCCCTGAATGCCGATCGAATACAGCACCACGATGATCATCGGCGCCAATGCGATGATGGGGATGGTCTGGCTGACGATGGCCCAGGGCATGACCGACAGGTCCATCACCCGACTGTGCACGATCCCCACCGCCAGCAGGATGCCCAGCCCCGTGCCGATGGCAAAGCCCAAGATCGTCGCGCTGAGCGTCACCCAGCCGTGATAGACCAATGACCGTTTCGAGGTGATCTTCTTCTGAACCGTGGTCTCCCACAGTTCGATGCCCACCTGATGCGGTGCGGGCAGACGCGGCCGATCCTGCGCCCAGGTCGCCGGAACGGCAAAGCTGTTGCGCAGCGCCAGACCGATTTCCCCCATGTCGCGGCGGTCTTTGGCCGAGGGCGGAACCACTTCGGCCCCGGCCCGTTCCTGTTCAGTTAGAACGCCCTTGATGTTCATCGGAATGCAGGCCGCGTACCAGATGACGATGATGGCCAGCAGAACGGTCAGAACGGCAACAAGCTGCTTCATGCGTGCCACTCCATCCGCACGACGGGGACGGTCTCGGGCGGCGTTGCGGCCTCGGTCCCGGTCTCGACAAAGCCCTCGCGGCGATAGAACCGTTGCGCGGCGGCATTCGGTTGATGGGCCGTCAGCCACAGAAAGCTGCGCCCCTGTTTTGCCCGGTCCAGCAGGCGCTTGCCGATGCCCTGCCCGGTCCGCAGGCAATACAGCGCGCCGACCTTCTGCGCCGCAGGATCGACCGACATGTAGCAATCGACGGGGTCGCCCACGACCCACATCTCGCGGTCCGGGAAGGCCTGCGCGATCAGCGCCTCCAACTCCTGTTGGGGCAGTTCATCCGTCATCCACTCGGTCTGGCAGACCCAGGTCGAAACCACCGCCGCGCAGGCCGGCACATCCGCCTCGGTCGCGCGTCTGATGTCATCCCTGCCCATCACACATCGTCCCCATGCCCGGCGCGCAGCCCTTCGCGCACGCGATGCGCGACGTCGATGAATTCGGGCGTGTCGCGGATGTCCAGCGGCCGTTCCCTAGGCAGCGGGCTGTCGATCACATCGGTAATCCGCCCGGGGCGCGGGCTCATCACCACGATCTTGGTGCTCAGATACACCGCCTCGGGGATCGAGTGGGTGACAAACCCAATCGTCTTGCCGGTGCGCGCCCACAGCGCCAGAAGCTGTTCGTTGAGGTGATCGCGCACGATCTCGTCCAGTGCGCCGAAAGGCTCATCCATCAACAGAATATCGGCGTCGAAGGCCAGTGCCCGGGCGATGCTGGCCCGTTGCTGCATCCCACCCGAAAGCTGCCAGGGGAATTTTCCACCAAAACCTGCAAGATCAACAAGTTCCAGAACGTTATTCACACGTTCTTCCTGCTCCTGCGCCGAGTATCCCATGATCTCGAGCGGCAGTTTGATGTTCTTGGCGATGGTCCTCCATGGGTACAGGCCCGCCGCCTGAAACACATAGCCGTAGGCCCGGTTCCGGCGGGCCTCGTCCGGGGGCATGCCGTTGACGGTCAGCGTGCCGCTCGTCGGCGTTTCCAGCGCAGCGACACAGCGCAGAAAGGTCGTCTTGCCACAGCCCGAAGGGCCAATGAAACTGACGAATTCGCCCTTGTCGACCGCCAGGTTCACGTCCTTGAGGGCGTGCACGGGTCCGTCATTGGTCTGGAAGGTCAGGTCGAGGTTCTTTGCCTCGATCACGGGCTGGGTATTGCTTTCCGATGTCATCCTACTGCCTTGAAGTTTTGGCTTTTTTGCCCGTTCGGTAACCTTTGTGCATCATACCCCCGTCGCCGGGATGCCCGACCTCTCAACCGGGCGCGGGGCGGTCAGCTCTTTCCAGGTGCTCAGCGCCTTGTTCACGGTGGTGTTGGCCTCGCGCGCGACGAATTTGCCATGGCCTTCCTGCGTTCGGATCTCGCCATCATGCACCGCCACCTGTCCACGGGTCAGGGTAAAGCGCGGCAGGCCCTTGACCGCGTGCCCCTCGAACACGTTGTAGTCGATCGCCGACTGCTGCGTCGCCGCACTTATGGTCTTGGTCTTGTCCGGGTCCCACACCACCAGATCGGCATCTGCGCCCACCAGAACGGCGCCCTTTTTCGGATAGCAATTCAATATCTTGGCGATATTTGTTGAAGTCACGGCCACGAATTCGTTCGGCGTCAGCCGCCCGGTCGCCACGCCATGGGTCCACAGCATCGGCATCCGATCCTCAAGGCCGCCCGTGCCGTTGGGTATCTTGGTGAAATCGCCCACGCCGAACCGTTTCTGCTCGGTCGTGAAGGCGCAGTGATCGGTGGCCACCACGCTCAGCGAGCCTGACTGCAGCCCCGCCCACAGGCTGTCCTGGTGCTGCTTGTTGCGGAACGGCGGGCTCATCACCCGGCGCGCGGCGTGATCCCAATCGGGATGCGCATATTCGCTGTCGTCCAGCGTCAGGTGCTGGATCAGAGGCTCGCCCCAGACGCGCTTGCCCTGCATCCGAGCCCGGCGGATGGCCTCATGCGCCTCTTCGCACGAGGTGTGCACCACATAGAGCGGCACACCGGCCATGTCGGCGATCATGATGGCGCGGTTGGTGGCCTCGCCCTCGACCTGCGGCGGGCGCGAATAGGCATGGGCCTCGGGGCCGGTATTGCCTTCGGCCAGCAGCTTGGCCTGCAACTCGGCCACCACGTCGCCGTTTTCGGCATGGACCATCGCGATCCCGCCCAGCTCGGCCAGCCGCTTGAACGAGGCAAACAGCTCGTCGTCATTGACCATCAGTGCGCCTTTGTAGGCCATGAAATGCTTGAACGTGTTGATGCCCCGCTGTTCGATCACGGTTTTCAGATCGTCGAACACCTGTTCGCCCCACCACGTCACGGCCATGTGGAAGGAATAGTCGCAATTGGCGCGGGTCGATTTGTTGTCCCAGCGTTTGAGCGCATCCAGCAGGCTTTCGCCCGGGTTCGGCAGCGCGAAGTCCACCACCATGGTCGTGCCGCCGGCCAGCGCCGCGCGGGTGCCGCTTTCGAAATCATCGCTGGAATAGGTTCCCATGAATGGCATTTCCAGATGCGTGTGCGGGTCGATCCCGCCGGGCATGACATAACAGCCGGTCGCATCCAGTTGCTCATCCCCCTTCAGATCCGGCCCGATTTCGGTGATCACGCCACCTTCGATCTTGACGTCGGCCTTGTAGGTCAGATCCGCGGTAACGACGGTTCCGTTCTTGATGACTGTGCTCATGTTCAACTCCCTGCGGGCGCGTCTGTTGCGCCTCTATTGGTTTTCCAGCGGATTCGGGGCGCGCGGCCCCGGCTACTCCACGATCTCGGCGGTTTCGACGACCGCGTGGAACAGGACATCCGCCCCGGCGGTTGCCCATTCCTTGCTGATTTCCTCGGCCTCGTTGTGGCTCAGGCCATCCACGCAGGGGCACATCACCATCGCGGTCGGCGCCACGCGGTTGATCCAGCAGGCATCGTGCCCCGCGCCCGAAATGATGTTGGTATGCGAATAGCCCAGCCGCTCGGCCGCATTGCGCACGGCGGCGACGCAGGTCTCGTCGAATTTCACCGGGTCGAACCCGCCGACCTTCTCGAACGCGACCTGCAGGCCCATCTCATCCACGATGTCCTCGGCTGCGACGCGCAGCCGGTTCTCCATGTCCTTGATGACGTCCAACTCGGGCGAGCGGAAATCGACCGTGAACACCACCTTGCCCGGGATCACGTTGCGCGAGTTCGGATAGACGTCGATATGCCCGGCAGCCCCCACGGCATGGGGCGCGTGCGACCAGGCGATCTCGTCCACCTTTTCAAGAATGCGCGCCATCGCCAGCCCGGCATTCTTGCGCATCGGCATCGGGGTTGATCCGGTATGCGCGTCCTTGCCGGTCACGGTCACCTGGGTCCAGCTCAGGCCCTGCCCATGGGTGACGACGCCGATATCCTTGCCCTCGGCCTCGAGGATCGGGCCTTGTTCGATATGCAGTTCAAAGAAGGCATGCATCTTGCGGGCCCCGACTTCTTCGTCGCCGCGCCAGCCGATGCGCTGCAATTCGTCGCCGAACTTCTTCCCCTCGGCGTCCTCGCGGTCATAAGCCCAGTCCTGCGTGTGCATCCCCGCGAACACGCCCGAGGCCAGCATGGCCGGGGCAAAGCGCGTGCCCTCTTCGTTGGTCCAGTTGGTGGCCACGATCGGGTGTTTGGTCTTGATGCCCAGATCGTTCAGGGTGCGGATGATCTCAAGCCCGCCCAGAACCCCCAGCACCCCGTCATACTTGCCGCCCGTCGGCTGCGTATCGAGGTGCGAGCCGACATAGACCGGCAGCGCATCGGGGTCGGTGCCGGGGCGCATGGCGAACATGTTGCCCATCTGGTCAAGACCCATGATGCAGCCGGCCTCTTCGCACCATTTCTGGAACAGCGCGCGGCCCTCGGCATCTTCGTCGGTCAGGGTCTGGCGGTTGTTGCCGCCGGCAACGCCCGGGCCAATCTTGGCCATCTCCATCAGGCTGTCCCACAACCTGTCGCCATTGATCCTGAGATTCTGCGCCGGAGCTGCCATGTTCGTCTTCCCTGTTGCTTGCGATTTGGCTCGCTTTTGGTGTCTTGATTTGACCATCTGGTCAAACTCACGCTATCACGGGTTCGACTTCAGTCAAGAAATTGCATCGCGCCGATGCAAAAATCGGCATATTCAACACCTGCTTGTTCGAAAAAGAGACGCCCTGCATACATGCCCAAAGACCGCGCCCCGACCCGAATTCAGAAAAAGAACCGCGCCGCGATTCTCGAGGCCGCGCTGAACGTGTTCTCGGCCCACGGCTTTCGCGGGGCGACCGTCGATCAGATCGCGGCCGAGGCCGGGCTGAGCAAGCCGAACCTTCTGTATTATTTCCCGTCCAAAGAGGCGATCCACACCGCGCTTCTGTCCGGCCTGCTGGACACCTGGCTGGCGCCGCTGCACGACCTTGACGAAAACGGCGAGCCGATGGAGGAGATCCTCTCGTACATAAAGCGCAAGCTGCAGATGAGCCGCGAGTTGCCGCGCGAAAGCCGCCTGTTCGCGAATGAGTTGGTGCAGGGCGCGCCCCGCATCCATGACGCCCTGTCGAACGATCTGAAGGCGCTGGTCGATCAGAAGGCAGCCGTTCTGACGCACTGGATGGACCAGGGCAAAATCGCCCGCCTGCACCCACATCACCTGATCTTTTCGATCTGGGCGCTGACCCAGCACTATGCGGATTTCGATGTTCAGGTGCGCGCGATCCTAGGCGACGAAGACCCGTTCGAAGGGGCCGCGCCCTTCATCGATACCCTGTACCGAAAACTACTGACCCCATGAAAAAAGGGCCGCAGCGCGGCCCCTTTTGGTGATCTGACGCCGGTCACTCGGCGGCCTTGGCCATCGGGTTGTTCGGGTGGGTCGTCCAGTTGGCATAGTCCGGCTGAACCACCTTGCCGGTGCGCGGATCGACCTCGCCCGCCGCCATCGGAACCATCGAGATGCAGCCCTCGACCGGGCAGACATCCACGCATAGGTTGCAGGCCACGCATTCCTCGTCGATCACCTCGAACACGCGGTCGGGCGACATGGAAATGGCCTGGTGGCTGGTGTCCTCACAGGCCGCATAGCAACGGCCGCACTTGATGCACTGATCCTGATCGATCTTGGCCTTGGCGACGTAGTTCAGGTTCAGATACTGCCAGTCGGTCACGTTCGGAACGGCCCGCCCGACGATCTCGGAGACGTTGGAATAGCCCTTCTCGTCCATCCACTGCGACAGGCCCGCCGTCAGTTCGTCGATGATCTTGAACCCATAGGTCATCGCCGCGGTGCATACCTGCACCGTGCCGCAGCCCAGCGCCATGAACTCGGCCGCGTCGCGCCATGTGGTCACTCCGCCGATGCCCGAGATCGGCAGGCCTTGGGTCGCCTCGGCGCGGGCGATCTCGGACACCATCGACAGGGCGATGGGCTTGACCGCTGGGCCGCAATAGCCGCCATGGCTGCCCTTGCCGTCGATCGAGGGTTCGGGGCTGAATGTGTCCAGATTGACGCTGGTGATCGAGTTGATCGTGTTGATCAGCGACACCGCATCGGCCCCGCCATTCCGCGCCGCAGCCGCCGGCTTGCGAATGTCGGTGATGTTGGGCGTCAGCTTCACGATCACCGGGCGGTCATAGTATTTCTTGCACCAGCGGGTGACCATTTCGATGTATTCGGGCACCTGCCCCACGGCCGAGCCCATGCCGCGCTCGCTCATCCCATGCGGGCAGCCGAAGTTCAGCTCGATCCCGTCAGCGCCGGTTTCGGCCACGCGCGGCAGGATGGCTTTCCACGCCTCTTCCTCGCACGGCACCATGATCGAGGCGATCAGTGCGCGATCCGGGTAATCCGCCTTGACGCGGGCCATCTCCTCGAGGTTCACCTCGAGCGGCCGGTCGGTGATCAGTTCGATGTTGTTGAGGCCCAGCAGACGCCGGTCGGCCCCGTAGATCGCCCCGTACCGGGGGCCGTTCACGTTGACCACCGGCGGGCCTTCCGAGCCCAGCGTTTTCCACACGACGCCGCCCCATCCGGCCTCGAAGGCACGGCGGACGTTGTATTCCTTGTCGGTCGGCGGCGCCGAGGCCAGCCAATAGGGGTTGGGGCTTTCGATGCCCAGAAAGTTCGTTTTTAAATCAGCCATTTATCCGGCCTCCCTGATGCGAAGATGCATCTTCGTCCTGTCACACATATTCACGCGCCGACGCCTGGCTCAGGCGCTCAGGTTGGCGTGAATGTCCATCGCGGCATCGCGGCCCTCGGCCACGGCGGTCACGGTCAGATCCTCGCCACCCGCAGCACAGTCTCCGCCGGCCCAGACCCCCGGAACCGAGGTGCGCCCGGTTGCGTCAACGGCGATCTTGTTGCCGTCGAGTTCCAAACCTTCCGGCGCACCATCCAAGGTCTGACCGATCGCCTTCAGAACCTGATCCGCAGGCAGGCGAATGGTTTCGCCCGTGCCGGTCAACGTGCCATCTACGGTGGCAGTATACTCCAATTCGATCTCGGCCGCCGCTCCGTTGCCATGGATGGCGACGGGCTGGACGTTGCACAGAATTCGGACGCCGTGCGATGCGGCCAGATCCTGTTCGTAGCGGCTGGCACCCATTGCGTCGCGGCCGCGGCGATAGGCGATGGTCACATGTTCGGCCCCCAGCAGCTTGGATTTCACCGCGGCATCCACGGCCGTCATTCCACCGCCGATAATCACCACATTTCGGCCTACCGGCAGTTTTGCCAAATCGGATGCTTGCCGAACATCTGCGATGAAGTCGACAGCGTTCCTGACGCCGTCCTTGTCCGACCCTTGAGCGCGCAAAGCGTTGACGCCCGCAAGGCCGATTGACAGGAAGACAGCGTCGTAGGCCTCCAACAATCCGTCCAACGAGATCGTGTCGCCCAGAACCGATCCGGTTTCAATCGCGATGCCGCCGATCTTCAGCAGCCAGTCCACCTCGGCCTGGGCAAAGTCATTGGTCGCTTTGTATGCGGCGATCCCGTATTCGTTCAGCCCGCCGGGTTTGGGTTTCGCCTCATGGATCACCACGTCATGGCCCAGCATCGCCAACCGATGCGCACAGGCCAGCCCCGCCGGCCCTGCCCCAATCACGGCGACGGTCTTGCCGGTGCGGGCCGCGCGCGTGAACGGATGCACACCGGCCTGCATCAGCGTGTCGGTCGCATACCGCTGCAAGCGCCCGATCTCGACCGGCTTGCCCTCGGCCGTTTCGCGCACGCAGGCTTCCTCGCACAGCGTTTCGGTCGGACACACACGGGCGCACATGCCGCCCAGGATGTTCTGATCGAGGATCGTTTTCGCCGCCGATTCCGGTTGCCCGGCCTGAATCTGCCGGATGAACAGCGGAATATCGATATCGGTCGGACAGGCCGTCACGCACGGCGCGTCATAGCAGAAATAACACCGATCGGCGGCCACAGCAGCCTCGTGCGGCGCCAGAGGCGGATGCAGATCGGTGAAATTCGAGGTCAGCTCATCGCTGGAAAGCCGCCCGGCGACGATGCCGGGTGCCATCTGGCCCTGTGCCATCACTCTACTCCCTGTAGATATGTTTGTTATTGAGACCAGCTTGCCACAAACAAAAATTTTATCAATTGGTAAAATTTGCCAATTGGTCAAAAAAGCGAAAACCGGGCCGAATGACCCGGTTTTTTGGTGGCATTTGCCCTTTTTTCAGGCGAAACCGGCCTCAGACCATGCCGGACAGGTGACCTGACTTCATCCAGACGCGGGCGCCATCCGGTCCTGCCCGCAATTCAGTGCGCGTTCCGGGCGGCAGCCGCAGCCAATCCCATCGCGCGAATTCCTCGCCTTGTTCGGTGAAACCGCCTTCGATCACAAAGACCTCGGCCCCACCGTGTGCGTCAATCGGCACGACCTGACCGGACGGCCAACTGCGCATTTCGACCGTTTCGTGGTCGTCCTTGAACAGCGGCACATGGTCGGCACCGTTGATCGAGCGGCGCACGGTGGTGCGGTCACTCGGGTCGAATTGATGCAGTTTGACCAGGATCGTCGCGCCTTGGCTGGCCGATGGCGTATGCGACGAGGTCGGCGGGTTGCGGGCATAGCTCCCCACCGGGAAATCTCCGGTCTCGTCCTGAAACACGCCGTCCAAAACCAGGTATTCCTCGCCCCCGTCATGGGTGTGGGCGGCAAAGGCGCTGCCGGGCGCAAAGCGCACGATGGTCGTGGCGCGCGCCACCTCGTCGCCGATCCGGTCCAGCATCTTGCGCTCGACCCCTGCGGCGGGCGAGGCCACCCACTCGGTCTGGTCGAAGTGAACCGCCACCCGTTGGGTGAAATCCGCATTGATCCGCATGTCGCGCTCCTGTCTGGTCTTCTCCATCAACATGGGCGTGCCGGGCCGGATTTCAAACACGCGGCGTTAACGGTTTTGACGCAGGTTCAGCGATGCTGTAGGTCGAAACCAACGGCAAGGGGCGGGCAAGCGCCCCGAACGGAAGGCGCAGATGCAGGCAGACCGGCAGAAATTCAACATCCTGATCATCGGGCAGAACAACCGCCTGCAATACGAAGCCGTCCTGTTCGCCGCCTCGCTGCGCCATTGTTCGCCCGGGTTCTCGGGCCGCCTGTTCGTTGGCGTTCCGCAACCCGGCCCGCGCTGGAGCCAGGACCCGAGCATCCGCAACGAGGATGTTCTGAAGGCGCTGAAACAGCTCGATGCCGAGATCCTGCCCTTTTCGTCCGAGGTGTTCGGCCAAAGCTATCCCTACGGCAACAAGATCGAGGCGCTGGCCGCCCTGCCCGAGGGTGAGCCCTTCGTGTTCTTCGACACCGACACGTTGATCACCGGCGACCTGGCCGCGGTGCCGTTCGAATTCGACCGGCCCGGCGCGTCGCAGAAGGTCGAGGGCACCTGGCCCAAGCCAACCCTGTACGGGCCGGGGTTCGACGGCATCTGGCGGGCGCTCTATGACCGGTTCGGGCTGGATTTCCAAAGCTCGATCGACCCGACCCAACCGGCGGAATACTGGCGGCGGTATCTGTATTTCAATGCGGGCTATTTCTTTTACAAATGCCCCCGCCAATTCGGCGCACGGTTTCTGGACTATGCCCGCACCATCCGTGATGGAGAGATCCCAGCCCTGACCGGCCAGAACCTGGACCCCTGGCTGGACCAGGCGGCGCTGCCGCTGGTCATCCACGCGCTTGGCGGCGGGCGCGATGTTCTGCCCGAGGGCCTGCTGGATGGCTCGGTCAGTTGCCACTATCGCCTGTTTCCGCTGCTCTATGCGCGCGAAAGCGACCGGGTGGTCGAGGTGCTGGAAACCGTTGCCGCGCCCAACAAGGTCAAGAAGGTGCTCAAGAACTATGATCCGCTGAAACGGCTGGTCTATCAGGGCAAGGGCGCCAGGATCCGCGCCATGTTCGACCGGGACAACCTGCCCCAGCGCGAGCAGGCCATCCGCAAGGTCATCAAGAACAAGGGGCTGTGGCTGCGCTGACGCGGACATTGTGCCGGGCCCGGCAATCGCCTAGAGATTCTGCAACGCTTATACCCAACAGGAGAGTGACGGATGTCCGACGGCCCCACCTATGGTTTTGATACGCTGCAAATTCACGCGGGCGCCCGCCCCGATCCGGCGACCGGCGCGCGCCAGACCCCGATCTATCAGACCACTGCCTATGTGTTCCGCGATGCCGATCACGCGGCCGCTTTGTTCAACCTGCAAGAGGTCGGCTATATCTACTCGCGCCTGACCAACCCCACGGTGGCAGTTCTGCAAGAGCGGGTGGCGACGCTGGAAGGTGGCGTTGGCGCGGTGTGCTGCTCTTCGGGGCACGCGGCGCAGATCATGGCGCTGTTCCCGCTGATGGGGCCGGGCTGCAACGTGGTCGCCTCGACCCGGCTGTATGGCGGGACGGTCACGCAGTTCAGCCAGACCATCAAACGCTTTGGCTGGACGGCCAAATTCGTCGATACCGATGATCTGGATGCGGTTAAGGCCGCCATCGACGACGACACCCGCGCGGTGTTCTGCGAGTCCATCGCCAATCCGGGCGGTTACGTCACCGATATCCGCGCGCTGGCCGATGTGGCCGACGCCGCCGGCATTCCGCTGATCGTCGACAACACCTCGGCCACGCCCTATCTGTGCCGCCCGATCGAGCATGGCGCCACGCTGGTCGTGCATTCGACCACCAAGTACTTGACCGGCAACGGCACGGTCACCGGCGGCTGCATCGTGGATTCGGGCAAGTTCGACTGGTCCGCCAATGACAAGTTCCCCTCGCTCAGCGCGCCGGAGCCTGCCTATCACGGCCTGAAGTTCCACGAAACCTTCGGCCCGCTGGCCTTCACCTTCCACGGTATCGCCGTTGGCCTGCGCGACCTGGGCATGACGATGAACCCGCAGGCAGCGCATTATACGCTGATGGGGATCGAGACGCTCAGCCTGCGCATGCAGCGCCATGTCGAAAACGCCGAAAAGATCGCCGCCTGGCTCGAAAAAGACGACCGCGTGGAGTATGTGACCTATGCGGGCTTGCCCTCGTCGCCCTATCACGACCGGGTCAAGAAGCATTACCGCAGAGGCGCCGGGGCCCTGTTCACCTTTGCGGTCAAGGGCGGTTATGACGCCTGCGTCAAGCTGGTGAACGCGCTGGAAATCTTCAGCCACGTCGCCAACCTGGGCGATGCGCGGTCGCTGATCATCCATTCGGCCTCGACCACGCACCGGCAGTTGACGCCCGAACAGCAAGAGGCTGCCGGCGCTGGGCCGAACGTGGTGCGGGTCTCGATCGGGATCGAGGATGCCGACGACCTGATCGCCGATCTCGAACAGGCGCTGTCCAAGGCTTGCGCCTAGGCCGAAATGCCAGGGCACCGGATCAACGCGTTGGGGCAGCCCGTGGGCCTGCCGGTTGTGGGGAAGTTCCCGCGCCCGGCCCCACCGCGCGCGCCCATGCAGGGGCGGTTCTGCTGCGTGGTGCCCTTGGATGTGAATGCGCATGCGCCCGGCCTGTTTCGAGCGTTTGCCGCCGATACCGACGGGCGCAATTGGACCTACCTGCCCTACGGCCCGTTCGACTCGCTTGCCGAGTTCGCCGCTTGGCTGGCCCAAACCTGCACGTCGGACGATCCGCTGTTCCACACGGTTCTGGACCGGGGCGGGCAGCCCGTCGGGATGGCATCCTATCTGCGTATCGACCGCAATGCCGGGGCGATCGAGGTGGGGCACATCCATTTCTCTCCGCTGATGCAGCGTACTCCGGTCGCGACCGAGACGATGTTCCTGATGATGTGCCGCGTGTTCGACGAGTTGAGCTATCGCCGGTACGAATGGAAATGCGATGCGCTGAATGCCCCGTCGCGCCAAGCCGCCGAACGGTTGGGTTTTGTCTTCGAAGGCGAATTTCGGCAGGCCACCCATTACAAGGGCCGCAACCGCGACACGGCGTGGTTTTCGATCGTCGACACGGACTGGCCACGCATCCGGCAAGCGTTCGAAACCTGGCTGTCACCCGAGAATTTCGATGCCACGGGCCAACAGCGGAATCCGCTGATGGCCCGCAGCGAAAGCTGACGTCACTCGGAAATGTCAAATTCCATCAACACGGTGACCGAAACCGAAACCTCGCCACCGGCGACAGGTACCCCGCCCGAATCGGCCATGGCCATCTCGCGCATCTGGGGCATTGGGCGAATGCCCCCGTCCTGTTCGTTGATCGACACGACTGAACCCAAGGTTACACCTGCGGCCTGAGCCAATTGTTCGGCCTTGGCCCCAGCATCGGCGACGGCTTGAGCGCGCGCCTTCGCTTCAAGTGGCTTTGGATCCTGAATCGTGAAGGTCAAACCACCAAAATCATTCGCGCCATCCTGAATGACCGCATCCATGATCTGCCCCAGATCATCCAGATTTCTGACCCGCACGAACACACGGTTCGACGCAACGAAGCCCGTGATTCTCGGTGCTTCGCCATCCGCGTTGCCCCGTCCGGACCAGACCGGGGACAGGGACAGATCGCGGGTCTGCAGGTCGCGCGATTCGATCCCCACCTCACTCAGGCGGCTCAGGACGGTGGCAACCGCGTCCGAGGTCGCCTGCATTGCTGCCGAAGCCTGCGCGTCTTGATTTGTCACCCCCACCGTGATGGTTGCCATATCCGGCGCGGCCTCGGCCGTGCCGGTTCCGTAAACCTGGATGCGACGTTCTTCCGCATGGGCGGCCACAGCAACTGTCGCCGCCAATACCGCCGCCAAAAAAGAAAATGTCTTCAATGTGATCTCTCCTGTTTTCTGAGATCAAAGATGGGTTGGCAAGCCTTCGCCGGACAAGGGGAGATTTTGCCTTTTCCTTTCCCTCGGCGGGTTCCTGCTTTAATCTCGGTGCGCGGACGCAAGGGCGTTTGCTTTGGTTCAGACAATTACGGCACCCTTGAATAATGAAACCCGCTTTTGCGCTGTCTCTTTCTGATAACGGGATCACTCTGCTGCACTATTCGGATAACGAATGGTTTGGCATCGGGACCGTATCACTAGACGCGCCGGACTTTTCCGAACAGCTGAACGAGCTTCGCGGTCGAGGTTTCGCCCTGGCGAATGACCTGAGCTGTACGGTCGTGATTCCTCCGGACCACGTGCGCTACCTCACGGTCACCAGCCCAGACGACTCCGACGTGACGCAGGTGGTCGAGGCGGAATTGGCTCAGGCCACGGGCTGCGAGATTGCCGAGTTGATGTATGACCTCCGTGCGAACGGGTCGGATCTTCTGGTAGCTGCCGTGGCGAAAGAGACGATAGAAGAGGCCCGAGCTTTTGCCAGTCGCTACGGATTCGTGCCCGTTCGGTTCGCTGCAACACTTGGCCCCGATGCGCCCTGGACCGGCACCGGAGAGTTCGAGTTCGCCGAGCGCGCGACATGCGTCACACCGCCGCCCGAGCCCCAGGCCGAGGAGATAGCTGTTGTCCCGCCGGCCCAAGACGCAGAACCCGTGCCTCAGGCTTCGCAGGCATCGGACCCCGATCCGGCCCCCTCGCCTCAGGCGCATCCGATTGCTGAACCGGCTCAGCCGGACGTATTCGTTTCGCTCATTGAAGCGACTGAAACCGCCTCACAGAATCCTGCGGCATCAGATTCCGGCATACCGGTTCGCTACATTGGTGCCGCTGCGGCGGGCGCTGTCGTGCTGGCCGTTGTCGCATTGATCTGGTCGGGTTCAGACGAAACCGGCAGCCCGGTGGCGACTGCGCCGATCGTCGAAACGGCACCTGCGCCAGTTTCTATCGCCGCCCCGCCGCTGACCGAGACCGACGCTGAAGGACTTGCAGAAGTCGCTCCTGAGCCCGAGGGCACGCCCGACCCCGAGGCATTGGCCGACGAAGACCTGACGTTTGAAGCCAGCACACCCCTGGTCGAGCCGGAGACACCCACACCCCCCGAATTGACGCCGACGGATCAGGCAATTCTGGAAGCATTGAATGTTGCGCCCTCGCCCGTTGAGCACGTCGAACGCGATCCGGAAAGTGTCGAGGATTTCGAAGAAGCCTCTGGCCTGGCGATCACCGCGCCCGATCCGCTGCCGCTGCCAGATCCCGAGGTGCCCGAGGACGTATACCTGTCGTCCGTTGATCACGCGGCGCTGTCGCAGGATGCTGTGGCGCTTCCTGCCGAAGAGAGCTTTGATACCGACGAGCCGGTGGCTACGGTTGGTCTGCCCAATGCCGCGGGCAGCCGTTTCGAGCTGGATGACCGCGGCCTTGTCACTCCGACACCTGAGGGGACATTGAACCCCGACGGCATCCTTGTGTTCCTCGGCCGCCCGTCGTCGGTTCCCCCCCAGGTGCCGGTCAGGTTCGAAACCGACCCAACCGCCACAGACGACGACACACGGCTGGCCGGCCTTCGCCCACGCCTGCGCCCGGAAACGCTGGTAGAGAACTTTGAGCGTGGGCAGTTGGGCGGCCGGACGGTGGACGAGCTGGCGGTCATTCGCCCGAAATCCAGGCCGGCGTCTATCCAAGAACGCGCGGCGGTGGACCGCACGCCCACCGCATTGGCCGTGGTGCGCGTCCCTCGCCCCCGCGTTCGTCCGTCGACCGTGGCCGCTCTGGCGGCCCGAAAAGCAACAACCGGCTCGGCCACTCTGGGGTCGACAGCGGCAGTAGCAAAGGCGGATGACGATGAAGCGGGATCGTTCAAACCCACAACCGTCGCCCCCAAGATACCCAGCCGGGCCTCGGTGGCGCGCCAGGCCACGATTGACAATGCATTGAACCTGCGGCGTCTGAACCTGATCGGCGTTTACGGTACTCCCGCCAATCGGCGTGCCTTGGTCCGACTACCGAGCGGTCGTTACAAGAAGCTGAAGGTAGGAGATCGGATTGACGGCGGCAAAGTCGTCGCGATCGGCGACAGCGAGCTTCGTTATCAGAAAGGCGGCCGCAACGTCACGTTGAAGATGCCGCGCGGATAAAATTCGCCGCGTTTCGGAAAATGGAACCCGGCAGGCCGGGCTCCAAATTCTGGGTCTTCATCAGGCGGCAGAAATCTCTCCGGATTCAATTTGCTCACGCTCGATCGACTCGAACAGAGCCTTGAAATTGCCCTCGCCAAAGCCGTCATCACCCTTGCGCTGGATGAACTCGAAGAAAATCGGACCTATCACGGTTTTCGAGAAGATCTGCAGCAGGATCTTGGTCTCGCCGCCGTCCACCACGCCTTCACCGTCGATCAGGATGCCGTGCTTTTTCATGCGGTCCACCGGCTCGTCATGGCCCTTCACACGGTCGAAGGACATATCATAATAGGCATCGTTGGGACCGGGCATGAACTTCAGACCGCGTTCGGCGATTGCATCGGTCGAGTCATAGATGTTCTCGCTGCCGACGGCGATGTGCTGGATGCCTTCGCCTTTGTACTTCTTCAGGTAGGATACGATTTGACCGGTCTCACCTCGGTCTTCGTTGATCGGAATCCGGATACGGCCGCAGGGCGAAGTCAATGCACGGCTGAGCAAGCCGGTATATTTGCCCTGGATGTCAAAGAAGCGGATTTCGCGGAAGTTGAACAGATCGCCGTAGAACTTGAACCACTTGTCCATGTTGCCCTTGAAGACATTGTGTGTCAGGTGATCGAGGTAGTAGAAGCCGACGCCGCGCGGCTTGGACTGCTTCAGCCACTCGAATTCCTGATTGTAGGGCGAGGTTTCGTAATACTGGTCGATGAAATAGATCAGCGACCCGCCGATGCCCTTGATCGCGGGCACGTTCATGGTCTTGTCGGCCGCATCATAGGGTTCGGCCCCCTTCGACACCGCATGGTCATAGGCCTTTTGCGCATCCACGACACGCCAGCCCATCGACGGGGCACAGGGCCCGTGTTCTTCCACGAATTTCGCGGCAAAGCTGTCGGGGTCCGCGTTCAGGATGTAGGTCACATCGCCCTGCTGCCACAGCTCGATCAGCGGTTTGCTCTTGTGATGAGCGACCTTTTCGAAACCCATCTTGGCGAACAGGTCGCGCAGTTCCTGCGGTTCGGGATGCGCGAATTCGACAAATTCAAACCCATCGGTGCCGGCGGGGTTCTCGGCGCTGATCACGGATTTCGGGGCGTTGTGCGGGAAAGGGCCCATGGCTTGTCCTCTTGAAACAGGAAATTCTTTGCTGATTCAAGAATACGCCTTTTTCAGCGCTGTTTTTGCGCATTCTTTTCATGTAAACTACACAAGTCTGCGAAATTTCCGCACCAGAACCCGAAAAACGTGAGAATCTCCGCACATGCTGGACGCAACCGATACTCGCCTTCTGGCCGCGCTGCAAAAAGACGCGCACCTGACCGCGCATCAGTTGGGCGAGATGCTGAACCTGTCACCCAGTCAGGCCGGGCGCCGCCGTCAGCGGCTGGAGGCCGAGGGCTATATCACCGGCTACGCGGCGCGGCTTGACCCGCGCAAACTTGGGCTGCAGGTTCAGGGATTCGTTCAGGTTCACCTCGGCACCCACGGCCCCGAACAATCATCCAGTTTTGCGCGCATGGTGGAAACCCGCCCGGAAATCACCAGCGCCTGGACGATGACTGGCGAGGCAGACTATCTGCTCCATGTCTATTGCGAGGATCTTTCCGCGCTCAACACCTTGCTTCACGAGGTGATACTGCCCCATCCTGCGGTGGCACGGGTGCAAAGCCAGATCGTGATGGACCAGCTGAAACGCGACGCTCCGCTGCCGACCTGACGGCAAGGAAAGGAAGAAGATGAACGAGTTCCTGTACCAGGCTTCGATCTATCTGGCAGCCGCCGTGATCGCCGTCCCCCTGTCGGCGCGACTTGGGCTAGGGTCTGTCCTCGGATATCTTGCCGCCGGCATCGCCATCGGTCCGATCCTTGGGCTCGTGGGCGCGGAAACCAAAGACTTGCAGCATGTCGCGGAATTTGGCGTCGTCATGATGCTGTTCCTGATCGGGCTCGAGCTGGAACCCCGCGCACTTTGGGATATGCGGCACCGGTTGTTGGGGCTTGGTGGACTGCAGATCTCGCTCTCTACGGTCGTGATTGCAGCAGTTACCTTCTACACGGGTCAACCATGGTCAGTTGCCTTGGCCGTGGGGCTGACACTGTCCCTGTCATCAACCGCCATCGTGCTGCAGACGCTGTCGGAAAAGGGCTTGATGCGCACAAACGGCGGGCGATCCACGTTCTCGGTCCTTCTGACTCAGGATATCGCCGTGATTCCGATCCTGGCGTTTCTGCCACTGCTGGCCATGCCGGCCAGCATCTTCATCGAGGATGACGGATCAATCACGCGCGGCGGCGACGGGCACGGCGACGCGCACCATACGTTGTCATTGGTCGATGGCCTGCCCGGATGGGCGGTGACGCTGGTGACATTGGGTGCGATCGCATTCGTGATCGTGGTAGGCGTCTACCTGACCCGTCCCTTGTTCCGGTTCATCCACACCACCCGCCTGCGCGAGATGTACACGGCGTTGGCCCTGATGATCGTAGTAGGGATCTCGTTCCTGATGACGCTGGTGGGCCTGTCCCCGGCGTTGGGCGCCTTCCTCGCTGGCGTCGTCCTGGCCAGTTCCGAGTTCCGGCACGAGATGGAAAGCGACCTTGAGCCGTTCAAGGGATTGCTGCTGGGCCTGTTCTTCATCACGGTCGGGGCCGGGATCGACGTCGGGTACTTTTTCAACGACCCGTTCGACCTGATCGGACTGGCCCTGCTGGTGATCCTGGTCAAGGGCCTGATCCTGTATGCCGTTGGTCGTGCATTCAAGTTGCGCGGCCGCGACCATTGGCTGTTCACGCTGGGTTTGGCTCAGGCGGGTGAGTTCGGCTTCGTGCTGCTGGCCTTTTCGACCAAGCAGAATGTCATTCCCCCGGCCCTGTCGCAGAAGCTGTTGATGATCATTGCCCTGACCATGCTGATCACACCGCTTCTGTTCATCATCTATGACTACCTTTCGCGCCACATCCGCGACAACTCACCCGAGGTTGAACCCGAGGAAATAGACGAAAAAGGTCCCGTCATCATTGCGGGAATTGGGCGGTTCGGACAGATCGTCAACCGGCTCGTGCGCGCCAGCGGGTTCAAGACGGTGGTGTTGGACCACAATATCGAAACGATCCAACTGATGCGTCGGTTCGGCGTCAAAGGCTTCTTGGGGGATCCGACGCGTCCCGAATTGCTGCGGGCTGCGGGCCTTGAAAAGGCTTCCGTTTTGGTGGCCGCGATGGACAACCGCAAGGAAGTGACCCGATTGGTCGGCTACGCCCGCCGGCAGCGCCCCGACCTTCACATCGTCGCCCGCGCGCATGACCGGACCCATGTGTACGAGCTGTATCAGGCCGGCGCTGATGACATCGTGCGTGAGCTGTTCGACAGCTCTCTGCGGGCCGGGCGTTATGTGCTGGAGAACATTGGTTTGAGCGAATACGAGGCCGCGCAAGCACAGCAGACCTTCTATCACCACGATCGGCAGGCAATTCGCGAATTGGCTGAACTCTGGGTTCCCGGCATGCCGACGGCCGAGAACAAAAAGTACATCGAACGCGCGCGCGAGTTGGAGAAGGACCTCGAGACCGCCCTGCTGGAACTGGCCGAAAAGAACGAAAAGAAGTCAGCCTGACCCGGGGATATCCCGGGTCAGCCGAGCTCAACCGTCCGACACACCGGCTTCGGCAAAGGTGGCCATACCCGAATGGCAAGCGACGGCGCTTTTCAGGATATTGATGGCCAGCGCGGCCCCCGACCCTTCGCCCAGCCGCAGCGCGAGGCTCAGCAAGGGCGCTTTGTCCAGCTTGGTCAGCATTGCCGCGTGCGCACCTTCCGCACTCTGGTGGCCAGCAACGGCATGGTCCAGCGCTCCCGGCGCCAGACGATCGAGGCAAGCCGCAGCCGAGGTGCAGATGAACCCATCCAGAATGACCGGGATGCGCAGAATTCGGGCGGCTGCAATGGCCCCTGCCATGGCCGCGATCTCGCGCCCTCCCAAACACCGCAGGATCTCAAGCCCGTCGTCAGATGCTCCGTGCAGAGCAACACCTTCGGCAACGACGCGCGTCTTGTTGGCAAGGCCCGCATCGTCCACACCGGTTCCACGCCCGGTCCAATCAGCGGCTTCTCCGCCGAATAACGCGCAGGCGATGGCCGCTGCAGGGGTGGTGTTGCCAATACCCATTTCGCCAACGACAAGAAGGTCTGCGGTGGGGTCAACGGCGTTCCAGCCGGTCTGCAGAGCGGTCAGAAGCTCGTCCTCGGACATTGCCGGGGCCTTTGTGAAGTCGGCCGTCGGCCGATCCAGGTCCAGCGCGTGTACCGTCATCTTGGCCCCAGCCGCTTTGGCCAATTGGTTGATGGCCGCGCCTCCGTGCTCGAAATTCATGACCATCTGAACCGTAACCTCGGGCGGAAAGGCCGAGACCCCCTGCGCCGTCACGCCGTGATTGCCGGCAAATACAATCACCTGAGGCGCCTCGATCCGCGGCCGGGCATCCCCACGCCAAGCGGCATACCAGATCGACAGATCCTCGAGCCGGCCCAACGCACCCGGCGGCTTGGTCAGCTGTCCGTTGCGGTCGGCAGCCCCTTGCCTTGCAGCCTCATCCGGCCCCGGAGCCTTGCGCAGGGCGTCGCGGAAGGTATTCAGATCATTGAGTTCAGGCAGCATTCAAAGCCTCGTTGCATCGGAGTGGTCCTGCGTGTTTAACCGAAGCAGGCAAAGCAACAACCCCTCGAAAGGCGCGCAAGTGCACAAAAACGACACTCGAACCTTTTCGCCATGGGACGTGCCGCTGGTTCTGGTTCTTTTGACGCGGCTGCCATTGCCCGTGCTGCCCAAATCGCTCTTCGAGCGACAGTCCAAAGCCGCTTGGGCCTATCCTGCGGCCGGGCTGGTTGTTGGCGGCTTGGGCTGTGCCGTAGGCCGGTCTGCGATGGCCGTGGGCCTTTCCGGGACAGTCAGCGCAGTCCTTGCTGTCGCCGTTCTGATCGCAGCGACCGGCGCCATGCACGAGGACGGGCTGGCCGACACCGCGGACGGGCTGTGGGGCGGATATACACCCGAACGCAGACTCGAGATCATGAAGGACAGCCATATCGGCACCTACGGAGTGTTGGCCTTGTTGGTCATTCAACTGCTCAGGATCTCGGCGGTCACAACACTACTGGCGGCAGGAAGTCCGGCCGGAATACTGGCGGCGACTGTGTTTTCCCGTGCCCTAATGCCACCATTGATGGCGGGCCTACCGAACGCCCGCGGCAGCGGGCTGAGCCATAGCGTCGGCGCTCCTCCGCCTTTGTCGGTTGCAGCCGGTTTTGGGCTGGCTTTCGTTTTCTCTCTGGCTCTTCTGGGCTGGACCGCCCTTCTGCCCGTCGCCTGTGCGGTAACTGCAACCGTGGGTCTGGCAATCATAGCCAAAACCAAGATTGGCGGTCAGACCGGTGATATCCTGGGGGCATCGCAACAGCTGTCGGAGGTTGCTTTCCTGCTGGCCGTTTCCGCCCTGCTCTAGCCGACACCGCCGGTTTTGATCCGCAGTGTCTCACCGCAATGTTTGCAGTGTACGGCATCCGGGTCGTGCCGAAACAGGCCGCAGTTGGGACATTTGTGGCGTACTTTCTGTGGCATGAAAATGGCCTGAGCCAGCCGCACGAACAGCGCCACACCAACCACCATTATGAACACGGAAAACAGCTTGCCGCCCGGAGAGTTCAGTGTGATGTCGCCGAAACCCGTCGTGGTCAGTGTCGCCATCGTGAAATACAGCGCATCGATATACGGGTTCTGGCTATCCTGGGGGATATAGAAAACCAGTACGGCGGTGGATGTTGCGAAAATGAACACCAACAGGTTCACGGCCGCGATGACCGCATCCTCGTGGGTTCGGAAAAACTCACTGTCGCGACGCAAATCATGCAACAGGTGATAGGAATGGATCAGTCTCAGCGCGCGCAGAATCCGCAGGAACGCAAGGCTGCCGGTCAGGAAAGGGTCAAGGATCAGCGAGGCGATCACGACCAGATCCGCAAGCGTGTAGATTTTGAACAGCAGCTTCTTGCGGTCTTTCGCAATCCACATCCGAGCCGAGAAATCCAGGAGTATGATCAGCCCCACCGCCCAGCTGACTGCAATCAATCCTGGGCCGTGCGGAATGTTCGCTGTCGCCACGAAAAACACGATCGAGGCAAGGTCGAACAGGATCAGACAGTACCGGAACCAGACCGAAACCGCCCCTCTGCCGATATAGAGTGCCTTGACCGTCTGCTTCATGACTGACCCGTACACGGTTCCAATGACTGGGAAATTAGCTGGAAAGGCGGCGCGAACCAAGCGATCGGGCATGAAAAAGGCCGCTCTGAAACCAGAGCGGCCCTTTGGTGTTGCTTCAAAGCCCGATCAGGCCGCGCGCGAGGTCAGGACTTCGTCCACTTGCTTGGCCGCTGCGATTTCGTCCGAACCGGACACGGCCGCAACTTCGCGCGTCAGACGCTCAAGCGCGGCTTCATAGAGCTGACGCTCGGAATAGCTCTGCTCGCGCTGGTCGTCGGTGCGGTGCAGGTCACGCACCACCTCGGCGATCGAGATCAGGTCACCCGAGTTGATTTTCTGTTCGTATTCCTGCGCTCGACGCGACCACATCGCACGTTTTACCTTGGCTTTGCCCTTCAGCGTCTTCATCGCCTGGCTGATCACATCGGGCGAGCTGAGCGAGCGCAGACCGGATTCAGTGATCTTGTTGGTCGGCACCCGCAGGGTCATCTTGTCTTTCTCGAATGAGATGACGAACAGCTCGAGCGAGTATCCAGCGACTTCCTGTTCTTCAATCGATATAATTTGCCCGACCCCATGTGCAGGGTAGACAACATAGTCGTTCGGACGGAACTCAAGCTTCTTCGACTTTGTCATGCACGTGTTTCCTTGGTTGCAGAGCGGGAAAAAAGCGACAAAAAACCTAACCGGGGTCACCCGCGACCCCTGTCAGGCTGATTACATGTCAAAAACTCAGAACTCCAAAGTGAGCATACTTACGGAGTCGTCCCCATCTCGATCATCATTTGCCATAAGAGTATATCACAAAATTAAGACACCTGAAAGCGGACGAGGTCTTCGGCTCGAAATTTGTGATGGTTTTCAGCACATTAAGGCAAAAAACTTACGGCTGTCTTTCGGGCTTTGCGACCCGAATCGCTCAGCCGCCTTCGCCCGGTGCCTCGGAGAAGTATTTCTCCATCTTGCCCTCTTCCCCGTCGCGCTCCTCGGCGCCCGGAAGCGGGTCTTTCTTGGTTACGATAACCGGCCATTGTTCGGCGTATTTGCGGTTGAATTCGACCCACTGCTCCATTCCCGGCTCGGTATCGGGGCGAATGGCATCCGCCGGGCACTCCGGCTCGCACACGCCGCAGTCGATGCATTCATCCGGATGGATGACCAGGGTATTTTCACCTTCATAGAAACAATCCACCGGGCATACCTCGACGCAGTCGGTGTATTTGCAGGCGATACAGTTCTCGGTGACAACGTAGGTCATGGTCCAATTCCCGTCAGAGGTTTGGGCGACTAGCTAATTCAGTCTGCCCCCATCTTCAAGAGAAGATCAGCCCTTGGGGGTGCGAGAAAGATCAAGCGCGCGCCGATCCTTCTTGGTCGGACGACCTTTTCCTTCGAAACCCGGATTTTGTGGCGGATTATCCTTCTCTTCGGTCAAATCCGTGTACAGCGTCCGCGCCTCGGTCGCCGGGCCGCGTCGCGCGCCCAGGATTTCGACCTGAACCACGCGAATAACCCGCCCCTGAGCGAAAGTCAGAACGTCACCGGGCCCGACGGTTTGCGCCGGCTTCTGGGCCCGGTCACCGTTGATGCGCACATGCCCGCCGCTGACCTGTTTGGCGGCCAGGCTGCGGGTCTTGAAAAACCGCGCATGCCACAGCCACTTGTCGATCCGCAGCTTGGCCGGTGCGTCGGCCATCAGCGATCAGTTGCCGTCCTTCAGACCCATCAGCGCAGCGGCAAACGGGTTGTCGGGATCAATCGCCTTTTCCTTTTTGGGCGGCCGGGACGAGAAGGTCTTGGCCCCTTGCGGTTTGCCGCCCTTCTTGCCCTGCGGCTTGCCGCGACCATCCCGAGGCTTCCCGCCCGGTTTGCTCCGACCCTGCCGTTGGTCACCACGTGGCCCCCGGTTGGCCTGACGGCCCCAGGTAAAGGTGTAGAACACCTCGACTTCGGGTTCGTCCGATGCAGGGTCTGCGGCCGTGGCCTCGGCTTCAGCCTCGGTGCTGTCGGTAGCCTCGGTTGGCGCCTCGGCGGCGACGGCCACATCCGACTGCGCCTCTGCTTCGGCGGTCTCGGTCGGAGCTTCGGCGGTTGCTGCCGGTCGTTGCTCGGTCGGCTGAGCCGGCTTGATCTTGGTCCGTTCACCGCGCTCGGCCTTGTATCCCAGCCCCTGCATCAGGTCGGCGAACTGTTCCAGCGTCATGCCGGTGATCGACAACATGTCCGCCTTGGCTTCGAAACCGCCCCGGCTGTCTTCGGCGCGCAGCATGTCGGCCAGACGCTCCAACATGTCGATACGGATCGAACGCTCGCCCGCATTGCGGTAGCCGCACATGGTGTCATAGCCCTCAGGCGCGCCCTTGGCGACGGGCACCGTCACCAAGCCCGGCGGCGGCGCTTCGGGAAACTCCTGAAGTCCATTTGCCAGGGCCCACAACACCAGACGCAGGCGCGTCGGGGCAGGCTTCAGCAGCAGCGGCATGAAGATGGTGAACTGGCCGAACCGGATGCCGTGCTTGCGCAGCGCGCCACGGGCGTCCTGGTCCAGATCCTTGACCTCTTGTGCGACTCCGGCACGCGGCAGGATGCCCAACGCCTCGACCATGCGGAAGGCAAATCCCTTGGCCAGCCCGGTCAGTTCTTCGTCGCGCGACAGGTTCAGCAGGGGCTCGAACAGCGCCGCGATCTTGCGGTCGATGAAGTGTTGCAGGCGGCGCTGCACCTTCTGCACAACTTCCGGCCCTGCGGCCTCGTCCACGAACACTTCGACCATCGGTTTGAGCGGTTCGGCCCCGGCAACCAGCTTGCCGACGGCATATTCGCCCCACATCAGGCCACCCTGATCGGTAAAATCAATTTCGGTATCGGGCGCATTGTAGAAGCGATCAGCACGCAGATGGAATTGCGGCGCGAGTGCTTGCAGTGAGGCCGATTTGAGCGCTTTCGCCTCGGTTCCCTGCGCGCTTTTGTCCGGGATGAACCGGAACCCTTCCAAACGACCGACGAATTCGCCTTCGACGGTCACTTCACCCTTGTCATTCACTTCGGCCAAAAGGGCCTCCTTCTGTTTGAGCCGGCGCAGCAGAACAGATGTACGCCGGTCCACAAATCTTTGCGTCAGACGTTCATGCAAAGCGTCTGACACCCTGTCTTCTACAGCGCGGGTTTCCGCGCGCCAATGGGAATCGTCGCGCACCCAGCCGTTTCGTTGCGCAACATATGTCCACGTGCGAATATATGCCAACCTTTTGGACAGTGCATCAATATCGCCGTCGGTTCTGTCGATCCGGCGGATCTGGCGCGCCAGAAAATCCTCGGGGATCGTGCCGCGTTCGTGCAGATGTCCGAAGATCGATTCGAGCAGGCTGGCATGCTCCGAATGGCTGATGCCCCGAAAATCGGGGATTCGACAGACATCCCACAACAGGCGGATCGACGGACCATCGCTGGCACGGGCCGCAACCTCGGGCACCTGGGCCAGCGACTTCAGCGCGTTCAGGTCGTCGGCGGGCCGGGCTTTGACCAAATGCTCGTTGTCCGGGCTGGCCTCGAGCGAGTCGATCAGCGCATCGACCGAGCCGAACCGCAAGGCGGCATTCCGCCAGTTCAGCTTTTTCATCGGCGTGAACCGGCTGTCCATGATGGCCTGCGCCACGCCTTCGTCCAGCGGCGGTGCTTCACCCGTCACGCCGAAGGTACCATCCGACATGCCGCGCCCGGCGCGGCCGGCGATCTGGGCCAGTTCGTTCGGGGCCAGCGGCCGCATGCGCCGGCCATCGAATTTGGACAGGGACGAAAACGCCACGTGGTTCACATCCAGGTTCAGACCCATACCGATGGCATCGGTGGCGACCAGATAGTCGACCTCGCCATTCTGGTACAGCTCGACCTGCGCATTCCGCGTGCGCGGGCTGAGCGCGCCCATGACCACGGCCGCCCCACCCTTTTGCCGCCGCAGAAGCTCGGCAATGGCATAGACGTTCTCGACCGAGAACCCGACGATCGCGCTGCGCGGCGGCATACGGCTGATCTTCCTGGATCCGGTGTAGACCAGTTGCGACATCCGCTCGCGCCGAGCAAACTGCGCCTGCGGCACCAGCGCCGCGATCGGGCCGCGCATCGTGTCGGCACCCAGAAAAAGTGTCTCGTGCGTCCCACGCATCCGCAGCAGCCGGTCGGTAAAGACATGACCGCGCTCGGGATCGGCGCACAGCTGGATTTCGTCGATGGCTACGAAATCGGTGCCCATCCCCTCGGGCATCGCCTCGACCGTGCAGACCCAGTATTGCGTGCGCGGCGGAACGATGCGTTCCTCGCCCGTTACCAGAGCCACCACTGAGGGGCCGCGGATGGCGACGATCTTGTCATAGACCTCGCGCGCAAGCAGCCGCAGCGGCAGGCCGATGACACCGGTCCGGTGCCCCAGCATGCGTTCGATGGCATAGTGGGTTTTGCCTGTGTTGGTCGGGCCAAGTACGGCCACGATTCGGGATGCCCCGTTCACCTTTGCCCCCTGCCCGGACCTTAGAGCGCCTTGCCCGCGATCTGCGGTTTCAGCCGATTCACGGCATTGGTTACTTCTTCGTGATGGGGATGTATAGCCAGCGCGCGGGAATATGCGTCATAGGCCTGTTCGGGCTGACCCAGCACCTCAAAGATCAGGCCAAGCCCGTAGATAGCTTCGTAATTGTTCGGGTTCAACGCAAGCGCGTGTTCAAGATCGGCGGCCGCCATGCCGAACCGCTCCAGCCCAAAAAACACAGAGGCGCGCACATGCCAACCTTCCGCGAAATCGGGCGCATGGTCCGTCAGTGCCGTCAAATGATCCAACGCGGCTTCGACATTGCCCTCGTCCAGTGCTTCGCGTCCGCGCTCAAGCAGCAGATCAGCCGAGGCAGACCCTGATTGCGACCACAGCGACTGAAGTTGCCGATCCAGACCGGCTGCCTGCTCGGGCGACGCTTCGGCAAGCTGCCGCAGCAGCTCGGCTTCGTCCCGCAAATCGGCCTGTTGCGCAATCCCAGTGGTGGAATACATGACTAGGAGGGCAAATGCCGCAACGGTACCTTTGAGATTGTTGATTGCAATGCTCATAACAATGATCAGTGTAGCGTTGCGACCGCGGATGTCCATTCACGGCGCACTAACAAATGAGGAAGACCATGAGCGACACTCTTGAAAAAGCGGCAGCCGCGCTGAACGAAAAACTGTCGGGCGGCGATTTCGATTCGTCGGCGAAATTCGCCATCGCCGACCTCGGCTCGATCGTGTTGGACGAAAATGGCGCGCGGGTCAGCGACGAGGACACCGAAGTCACCCTGAGCGCCGACGCGGACACGTTCGAGCAAATCCTCAGCGGTGAGTTGAACCCCACGGGTGCGTTCATGGCTGGCAAGCTGAGCGTCGACGGCGACATGGGTGTTGCCATGAAGCTTGCCTCGGTGCTGGCCTGATGGATCTGTCGCCGGCCCCGTTCTTTGAAGATGTGGCCGGCGGTCCCGCCGGCGGCGCCGCGCATTGGTTGACCACAAGCGACGGCACACGCATTCGCGTGGGCCACTGGCGCCCCGAAGGTGCGGCGACCGGGACGGTAATGATCTTTCCCGGCCGCACGGAACATATTGAAAAATATGGCAATGCAGCGGGTGAGTTCGTACAACGCGGCTTTGCTGTACTGGCCGTGGATTGGCGCGGACAGGGTCTGGCTGACAGGTTGCTTGAAGATCCGCGCGTTGGCCATGTGGACAAGTTTACCGACTATCAGCAGGACGTGCGCGAAACGCTGAAACTGGCCGAGCAGCTTGGCCTGCCGAAACCCTGGCACGTAATCGGCCATTCGATGGGCGGCGCGATCGGGATGCGCGCTGTTCTGGAAACCGGCCTGTTTGCCTCTTGTGCCTTCACCGGCCCGATGTGGGGCATTTTCTTCACCCCACTCATGAAACCTCTCAGCCGTCTGACCGCCTATTGGGGCCCGCGGATCGGGCTTGGCGAAAAGACGCCTCCGACCACGTCACTGGAAAGCTATGTTCTGATCCAACCTTTCGAGGGCAACGCACTGACTCGCGACCCCGGAATGTACCGGATGATGCAGGATCAGTTGACCGCGCATCCCGAACTGGCCCTGGGCGCGCCGTCGACCATCTGGCTACGCGAGGCACTGGACGAGTGCGCCTGGCTGATGGCGCAGACCGCGCCCGACATTCCTTGTCTGACCTATCTTGGCAGCCACGAGCAGATCGTGGACCGCAAGGCGATCCGGGCGCGCATGGCGAACTGGCCCAGCGGCCGATTGGTCGAGATCCCCGGCGGCGAACACGAGGTGATGATGGAACCACCCGAGGTCCGCGGCCCCGTGTTCGAGGAGATGGCCGCGCATTTCTCGGCCGCCGCCAACGGGCAGACACCCGAACTTGCGATGACGCGCTGACACCTCGGCTGCTTGTGATCCGCGCGCCCTGCGCCTAGATGTGATCCAACGCAGACAATCGAGGTGTTCCATGCACGAGCTTCCCTTCCCCGTCCGAGACGCAAATGCCGGTGGCGGCGCCGACAACCTTGGCAACCTGCCGGAATGGAACCTGGACGATCTGTACAAGGGACAGGACGCGCCGGAACTGACCCGAGATCTTGAGTGGCTGGAGCAGGAATGCGCGGCATTTGCCGCCGATTACGAAGGCAAGCTGGCCGATCTAGACGCGCAGGGCCTGCTGACCTGTGTCCAGCGCAACGAAAAGATCAACGCCGTCGCCGGGCGCATCATGTCTTTTGCCGGGCTGCGCTATTACCAGCTGACCACGGATGCCGAGCGCGCCAAGTTCCTGTCGGACATGCAGGAAAAAGTCACGCTTTTCACCACGCCGCTGGTGTTCTTCACGCTCGAGATCAACCGCATCGACGATGACGTGCTGGCCGCTCATTTTAAGACCAACGCGGACCTGGCCCGGTACGAGCCCGTCTTCCGCCGCATCCGCGCGATGAAGCCCTATCAACTGTCGGACGAACTGGAGAAATTCCTGCATGATCTGGGGGTGGTCGGCGACGCGTGGGAACGGCTGTTCGACGAAACCATCGCCGGGCTGACCTTTACCGTGAACGGCGAAGAGCTGAACATCGAGGGCACCCTGAACCTGCTGACCGAACAGGACCGGTCCAAGCGCGAGGCCGCGGCCCGCGAACTGGCCCGCGTGTTCCAAGACAACGTCAAAACCTTTGCCCGCGTCCACAACACGCAGGCCAAGGAAAAGGAAATCATCGACCGCTGGCGCAAGATGCCGACCCCGCAGACCGCGCGGCACCTGGCGAACGATGTCGAACCCGAAGTGGTCGAAGCCCTGCGCGAGGCGGTGGTGGCCGCCTATCCCAAGCTCAGCCACCGGTATTACGAGCTCAAGCGCAAATGGTTGGGTCTGGATGTGATGCAGGTCTGGGACCGCAACGCGCCGCTGCCGATGGAAGACACCCGCACCGTGTCGTGGGAGGACGCCGAGAAGACCGTGATGGAGGCTTATGCCGCTTTCGATCCCCGCATGGCCGAGATTGCAGCACCGTTCTTTTCGAAAGGCTGGATCGACGCGGCGGTGAAACCGGGCAAGGCTCCGGGCGCCTTTGCGCACCCCACCGTGACCGATGTGCATCCTTACGTGATGCTCAACTATCTGGGCAAACCGCGCGACGTGATGACGTTGGCGCACGAGTTGGGCCACGGCGTGCATCAGGTGCTGGCCGCCGGTCAGGGCGAGATGCTGTCCTCGACCCCCCTGACGCTGGCTGAAACCGCCAGCGTCTTCGGCGAGATGCTGACCTTCCGCAAGATGCTGGATCAGGCCGAAACGCCCGAGCAACGCAAAGTTCTGCTGGCCGGCAAGGTCGAGGACATGATCAACACGGTGATCCGCCAGATCGCCTTCTACGACTTTGAATGCAAGCTGCACGCCGCCCGCCGCGAGGGCGAACTGACGCCGGACGACATCAACGCCCTGTGGATGAGCGTTCAGGCCGAAAGCCTTGGCCCGGCGTTTGAATTCATGGAAGGGTACGAGACCTTTTGGGCCTATATCCCGCACTTTGTTCATTCGCCCTTCTATGTCTACGCCTATGCATTCGGCGACGGATTGGTGAACGCGCTGTACTCGGTCTATGAAAGCGGCGCAGACGGGTTCGAGGAAAAGTACTTCGAGATGCTCCGCGCGGGCGGCTCCAAGCACCACAAAGAGCTTTTGGCCCCGTTCGGGCTGGATGCCAGCGACCCGAAATTCTGGGATAAGGGTCTGTCGATGATCTCGGGGATGATCGACGAACTGGAGGCCCTGGAGGGGTGACAGACCCAACCGACAAGGGGCGCTGGCGGGCCATCAAGGACCGCCTGCGCCCTGTTCTCGCCCGGATCCGCCGCAATGTCCCGCGGGGGCTGCGGTTTGTCGTGGGTCTTTTGTTGATCGTCGCAGGCGTCTTCGGCTTCCTTCCTGTTCTGGGGTTTTGGATGATCCCCTTGGGCATCATGGTTGCCGCCATGGACGTCAACCTGCTGCGGCGCTGGTGGCGCCGCCGATAACCCCGTTCCGGCTGTCGCCTAGTTTTTTCTGGTCGTGAGGAACACCGCGAATACGATCAATCCCGCCCCAATCGCAGCCATTGGGGTGATCGGTGCCCCCAGAAAAATTGCCGAATTGACGAAGGTGAACACCACCGAGGCGGCGAACAAAAGGGTCGCGGTCAACGTCGATACACGCGCGGCGGCCTCGTACCAAAGGTAGTAGGCCAACGCAGTCGGGAAAACGCCCAGCAAAACCAAAAACACCAAATCGCTGCCGGATGGCATCCGCAGTGCAAAAACGGACAGCGGAAGCAGAATTACGGCCGAGCACAGGAACACACCAAACAGGAAATTCAGACGCTCGGCCGTCGATTTCGACGCGCGCATGGCCCGACTGCTGGCGATCAGGAACACCGCCCAGCTGACCCCGGCCCCAATTTCCATCATATCCCCCAGAACCGGGTCCCCGCCGCCTTCGAAATCGCGGAAAACCGTAAGAAAGACCCCCAAGATGGCCAGAAGGGTCGCCAGAACATCGGTTTTTCCAACAGGGGTGTCGGCGAAGAAATACAAGAAAACCAGAACAAAGAACGGCGCGGTATTTTCCAACACCATCGCGCTGCCTGCACCGGTGTTTTCAAGCCCGATATGAAACAGAATATAGTTGATGACGGTCGCCAAAACCGCAAGACGGAAGTTCCAATCCCGGAGCTGGACGGAAACCGGCGCATTCATCGCACGCAACATGCCGTAGATGGCCAAAGCAGCTATGAACAGCCTAGTTGTGGCAATTTGCATGCCACCCAGATCTCCGGTCAGGTAGCGCACGATGACGCTGTGCGTGCCCCAAAGAAATGCGGCCATGAACCCAAGAAACAAGCCATTCTGAAAAAGGGAACCGCCGTCTTTGCCGGGCCCCTTCACTTGAGCTGGCTGTCCTTGGAGCCGCGCCGATTGATACCGCCGCGGGCCTTGAAAGCACCATCACGCTCTTGCTGACAATCCAGACACAGCTTGACCCCGGGGATCGCCAGTCGGCGCTTTTCGGGGATCGGTTCGTCACACTCTGCACAATGGGTCAGGCTTTCACCGACCGGACGCTTTTTCGCCTGCATCCGTGCCAGCTCGTCTGAAATCGAAGCCTCGATCTGTTCACTTACAGCGCCGTCACGCGCCCAGCCTCCGGCCATGGCCCCCTCCTGTTCAGGTGCTCTCCAGTTTAGGCGCGGGGCGGCTGATCACGCAAGTCAGAGCGGTGTTGCGCCGTCGAACACCCAGTCGATCATCGCCTGCGTCCCGCGCGAGAATTCGAGCGAACACGGGTATTCATCCCCCGCGCGAATAGTCCGGCAAAACGCTTCGACCTGCAGCTTATAGTGATCGTCGGCTGGGAAGCGCGTCACAAGAACTTCCAAACCTGGGCGATGCAGTTCGACCCGAGCCTCACCAAAAACCCGCGCGTTGAACGGCGCGGTCAGGCGGATCAGGCCGCGTTCGCCGTGAAAGACCATTTCCTGATGCGGATGCATGCGGATCGAGACATAGGCCGAATAGGTAAAGCCCGGAAACTGCGCGCGGATTTCCGTGAACGCGTCGATGCCGTCCTCCCAGCGGATGGCCGACTGCACAGTGTCCGGTTCCTGCCCCGTCGCAAAACGGGCCGACCCGATGACGTAGACACCGATGTCGCGCAGCCCGCCGCCGCCGGTTTCGGCGCGGTTGCGGATATTGCCGGTGTCGGCGCGGTTGTCGAAGCTGAACGCGCCCGTGACATGCACCAGATCTCCGATGGCGCCGTCGGCGATCAGGTCGCGCACATGCTGCCATTGCGGGTGGTGCACGATCATATAGGCCTCGGCCGCCAGCCGCCCGGTCTGGTCACGCTTGTGGATCAGGGCGTCGAACTCCTCGGCGCGCATTGTCATCGGCTTTTCACATAGAACGTGCTTGCCAGCGTCCAGCGCCTTCAGGCTCCATTCCACATGCAGGTGGTTCGGAAGCGGAATGTAGACCGCCTCAACTTCGGGCGAAGCCAGCAACGCGTCATAGTCGTCAAAGACCTCCAGGTCCGGGCAGAAGTCCTGAAACGGCTCGGCCTTCGCCGGATCCGAAGTCGCCAAGGCAGACAAACGCGCGCCCGAAGCCGCATGGATCGCCGGACCCATGAATTGGCGTGCGAATTTCGCGGCCCCCAGAATGCCCCACTGAACCGGCTTGTGCATGGTTTCCTCCGTATTTGACCATGTTCGGCGCCAAAATGTTTGCGCCAACATCCGTTGCGCCCTCTGTACCAGCCAAGCGACGCCAAGTCAGGCTTTTCTGTTCGCGGGACACCCGTAATCTGCGCATGACAAACGGAAGGGACTAACGTGAAAAGATTTCTGAAATGGCTGGCAGGCCTAACGGCGGCTGTGATCGTCATCGGGGCCGTGATATTTTTCGTGGTAGTGCCGCCGTATGTCGAAAACGCGCGCAACAACGTGATCGACCACGACCCATATCCGGTGTCCGACACCGCCGCTGCTTTGCACGAAACCCTGATCGTGGGCGACCTGCATGCCGATCCGCTGTTGTGGAGCCGCGACCTGACCGAGCGGGGAACCCGCGGCCAGGTGGATATCCCCCGACTGATCGAAGGCAACGTGGCCCTGCAGGTGTTCACCGCCGTGACCAAATCACCGGCCGGGCAGAATTACGAGGCAAACTCGGCTGAGGCATTCGACAACATCACCCTTCTGGCCATTGGTCAGCTGTGGCCGCTGCGGACTTGGGACAGCCTTAAGGAACGCGCGATTTATCAGGCCGAGAAACTGCACCGGTTCGAGGCGGCCTCAAGCGGACATCTCAAGGTCATCAAGACACGCGCGGATCTGGACGCAGTGCTCGAGGCCCGCGCGCGCGGCGAAAAGGTCGTGGGCGGCATTCTGGGGATCGAAGGCGCCCATCCGCTGGAGGGCGATCTGGCCAATCTCGACCCGATATTCGATGCAGGCCACAGGGTGTTCGGGCTGCAGCATTTCTTCGACAACGAACTGGGCGGCTCGCTGCACGGCACCGGGAACACGGGCCTGACCGAATTCGGACGGCAGGTGGTGGCCGAACTGGCCAAACGCCCGGTGGTGATCGACCTGGCCCATTCCAGCCCGCAAGTGGCGCGCGACGTGCTGGACATGACCGACGAGCCGCTGATCGTCAGCCACGGCGGACTGCACGGGTTCTGCCCGGTCAAGCGCAACTATCCCGATGACCTGATGAAGGAAATCGCGGCGACCGGCGGTGTCATCGGCATGGGATACTGGGCAGACGTCACCTGCGGCGACATCGCCCCGTCGGGAATTGCCAAAATGATCAATGCAGCCATCGAGACGGTCGGGGAAGACCATGTCGCGCTGGGGTCCGACTATGACGGCTCGGTCGAGACCGCATTCGACACGTCGGAACTGGCGGCGCTGACCTCGGCCTTGCTGGACGAAGGCCTGACCGAAGCTCAGATCCGCAAGGTCATGGGCGAAAACATGGTACGGGTATTCCGCCAGCAACTGCAGTAGGACATGGCGCAAAAAACGGCCCGGGTTTCCCCGGGCCGCTTGTTCATCTGATTGCCGTGATCAGGCGCTGGCCAGCATGCCCTTTTCACGCGCCAACTCACGCATTTTTTTCTGCAGCTTTTCAAAGGCGCGCACCTCGATCTGACGGATGCGTTCGCGGCTGACATTGTACTGCGTACTCAGTTCCTCGAGCGTCACGGGCTGATCCATCAACCGGCGCTGGGTCAGGATGTCTTTTTCGCGGTCGTTCAGAACGTCCAGCGCCTCGGTCAGCAACTCGCGACGCACCTCAAGCTCTTCGCGGGCCTCATAGTCGCCGGCTTGGTCTGCATCTTCGTCTTCCAGCCAGTCCTGCCACTGCATGGTGCCTTCGCCGTCGGAACCGACCGTGGCGTTCAGCGACGCATCCCCGCCCGACATGCGGCGGTTCATGCTGATGACCTCTTCTTCGGTCACGCCCAGATCGTTGGCGATCTGCTTGACATTGTCCGGGTGCAGGTCGCCCTCCTCCAACGCGCCAATCCGGGCCTTCGCCTTGCGCAGGTTGAAGAACAGCTTTTTCTGCGCCGAGGTGGTGCCCAGTTTCACCAGTGACCAGGATCGCAGGATGTACTCCTGGATCGAGGCGCGGATCCACCACATCGCATAGGTCGCCAGACGGAAGCCTTTTTCCGGATCGAACCGCTTGACGGCTTGCATCAGGCCCACATTGGCCTCGGAAATCACCTCGGCCTGCGGCAAACCATAGCCGCGATAGCCCATGGCGATCTTGGCGGCCAGTCGCAGATGCGATGTCACCATCTTGTGCGCCGCTTCGGTGTCCTGCTCTTCGACCCAACGTTTGGCCAGCATGTACTCCTCTTCCGGCTCCAGCAGGGGAAATTTGCGGATTTCCTGCAGATACCGGTTCAGCCCACCTTCTGGCGTAGGCACGGGGAGATTTTTGTAATTTGCCATGTATCACGTCCCTTGGACAAATGTTTACGCCCTTAACATGGATATGGGGCCACGTTCAGGACCATTCAAGAGCAGGTATTAACAGTCTGGGATTAAGGAACGATAAAGGAAAGCTAAGAAAGTCTTAGTCACGAGACTTTGCAGGTTGTTTCAGAACCGAGATGAGTGCCTCGATATCTTGCGGCAATGCTGCTTCAAAACGCATTTCCTCGCCGGAGACGGGATGTACAAAGCCCAGGACAGCCGCGTGCAGGGCTTGGCGCGGAAACGCACGCACCGCCTCCGCAGCGTCTGCATCAAACGACCGGGCCGACAGTTTACGCTTGCCGCCATAGACCGGGTCGCCCACCAAGCCGTGGCCCGCATGTGCCATGTGCACCCGAATCTGGTGGGTGCGTCCGGTTTCCAGCCAGCACTCGATCAATGATACCGCGCCGGGTTGTCCGAACACGTCAACGACGCGCGCACGCGTCACGGCATGACGCCCGCCATGAAAAAGCACCGCCTGTTTCTGCCGATCATGTTTGTGCCGGGCCAGTTGCGTTGTGATGCGCATCACGTTGCCGGGCTCAAAACTCACGCCTTTGACACCGCGCAGCCGCGGGTCATTGGCATCCGGAACGCCATAGCAGACCGCGCGATAGTAGCGCTCGACGCTGTGCGCCTCGAACTGGGCCGCCAGCCCCTGGTGGGCGGCGTCCGATTTGGCAACCACCAGCAACCCGCTGGTATCTTTGTCGATCCGGTGCACGATGCCCGGCCGCTTGACCCCGCCTACCCCCGACAATTCCTCGCCACAGTGGTGCAGCAGGGCGTTCACCAAAGTGCCGTTGGGCGATCCCGGTGCCGGGTGGACGACCATGCCCGCAGGCTTGTTGATCACGATCAGGTCAGCGTCTTCATGCACGATGTCCAGCGGAACGTCCTCGGCCCCGATGTGACTCTCGTCCGCTTCGGAGACGGTTATGGACACAACGGCGCCTTCCGGCACTTTGGCTTTGGCGTCGAGCACGACCTTGCCGTCGACCAGAACCGCGCCCTCTTCGATCAGCCGGGCCAGCCGGGTACGCGACAGGTTTTCATCTGCTGGAACATCCCGCGAAAGCGCCTTATCAAGGCGGGGCGGCGGAGCGTCCGTGATAACGAAGTCTATTTGCCGGGTGCCCATGACTGTCCCTTCAGATCCCCAAGAACCGCAGGAAACGCCTCAACTGCGCCTTCTGCGCCGCATGGTCATGCTGCTGACCGCGGTGATGATTGGCGGGGTTCTAGTGACATTCGCTTTGATTGTCATCCGTCTATCCGACCGGACCCCCACCCTGCCCGATCAGATCGAACTGCCGGACGGTGCAAAGGCCCAAGCCGTGACCATCGGAAACAACTGGTTCGCCGTGGTGACCGATGACAACCGCATCCTGATTTTTGACAAGACCACGGGGAAGCAACGACAGCAGATCTCGCTTGATTAGGCCTGTGGCGCCGCCAGCCTATTCACCCAAGGCCATTCTGAACACGATTTCAGCAGCCTGCTTGAACGCAACGATCTCGTCCGGTGCCTCACGACGAAACCTGACTTCGTCCGGGCTCAGCCAGACCGGCTGGAACAGAGTGTCCCGGTCGGGAAAGAATTCAGCACGAAACCCTTCGTCGGCTTCGGTCAAATAGGTATCAAGCCATGCCCGTTCCTCGGGTTCCAAAACGTCGTGGCGCCGGAACATGATGGGTTCTTTGGGCACCTGACGACGCAGTTGGCGGCTACGCTTGCGCCCGATGGCTCGCGTGACAACGCCAAAGGCTTCACTTGCAGCGCGGGACAGTGTTGGATTGGCAGGCTCACTGGCAACCTCACCTCCGGGTCGCGACACGCCCAGTTTGTTCAGGAAGTCATCGACGATATTGCCATTCAGCATTTCGTCGCGATCATAGAGTGCCGGCACAACCGTGACACCCGGGAACGCGTTGCGGATTCGGTTAACCGCGCCGGAAAAAGAAACCGAGTGAGGCTCGGCCTCGATTTTCGCCAACCGGTCCCGAATCAAGGCTGAACCGTCGGCTGGCAAACGGCCATTTTTGGCCCGCTGCTTGTAATCCGCCTCGAAGAAATCGGAGTAGCGGCGACAATAGAATACCACACGCATTTCGCGTGCGGGTATCTCGGTAAAGAGCTGCGCAAGCCGTTCCAAATCGGCCGAATAGAACATTTCCGACGACATCAGGCAGGCCTTGCTGCCATGTGCCTCGTACTCGCGCGCAACGGCCTCACGGTACTTGTCCATCGGCTCTGCGGACTGGTTCATGTGGAACGCCAACAGATTGTGGCTGACCTTGGGGCGATCGTCACCTTCCGGTCTGCGACGTCCGGCCTCCATGTATCTGAGCCCGGCATCCGACAAGGCCGACGCATTGTTGCGCAGATAGGACTGCAAGGCCGTCGTCCCGGTCTTCGGCATCCCCAAATGCAACCACAGCATCAGGTCGCGCCTCTTGTCATGGTATCGGCCTGCGTGGTCATCTGATGCATCAACTCCTGCATCTCGGACGTGCCCAGCAGTTCCGATATCTGTTTGCGGTGCAGTTCGCAGGATTGGTGGTGCAAGCGAGCCGTTTCAGGATCCGACATCAGGTCGTCGAAACAGTCCCGCTTGCGCGCGGCAATCGCATCGATCGAAGTCTCGACCACCGCATTCTGGTTCATGATGTTCCAGTATTCCAAGCCGAGGCTGTCGCCCGTGTGATGAGCCCTTCCCCGCACTTTTTTGACCAAGTAGCTTTCGCAGGACTTCAGAGCATAATGGTTGAGTTGCACAAGGTCATATCCGACCGAGTCCCGCGCCGACCGCCAACTGCTTGTAAAATACCGCTCGGGCATTGGTTGGCCTGAACCATTGTACCAATGGCAGTCTTCCATGCGATCGACCGTCGGACGTTTGGGGCGATGAACACCGATCACATCCCACAAGCGCCGCTGGAACATCGTCTTCAGCCCCCATGCCTGCGCCGGTCTGGGTTTGCGTTCGGGGGCAGCATGGCGGAATTGCTCGGACAGGAACCTGTCTTCGTACTGAACCACTCCGGCATTGCCGAACAACCGCCAGGTCATTGAAATCATCTTGGCATCAGGCACAGCATCAACCAATGACTTCAGTGTGTTGTCGCCCGTCTTCACATTGATTTGCTCGTCGGCGTCGATCACGATCACCCAGTCTTCAGGACCCGCGATCTCCATTTGCAAAAAGCGTTTGTACGCGCGTTTCTGAGGGCTTGTTGCGCGACGGGAATTGTTGTCCACATGGATCAGAACCCCACGCTCTTCTAGCCGCTCGAGCAACTCATCCGTCCCGTCCGTGCAGTCATTCGTCATCACGACCATCTGGTCGATGCCAATAGCCTGATTGTGCGCGACCCATTCCAGAACGAAAGGGCCTTCGTTCTTCATCGGGGTAACGCTGACAAAGCGGGGGGGCTGATCGACCATTTTTGCCTCAGTTTTTGGTGCCATGCAGGCCGGACGCGGGCACGCAAGACCAGTGTTTGCCCGGCAGACTAATTCCATTGCAGGCGGTGACCAAGCCGAAACCTTGGGTGTGTTTGCACACAGATGACCCTGAATGGTGCTGGATATCGCGAAAGGCCCGCATGTTACCCTTCTGCCCTTTTGAGTTGATTGGAAAACCGTTTGTAGGTTGGGCACAACGCCTTGGCCCGTTGCAGAAACACTTGCGCCCGCTGTTTTTCACCACGCTTCAGGCAAATCTGACCCGCGGCCCCTTGAATGGCAGCGGTGATGTCGTCCAGCTCGGCCGCGTGCAGGATCTGCGCCTCGGCCTGCTCTTCAGCGCCGATGCGCACCAAGAGTTGCCCCATCGCGAAAACCAAAAACGCGCTGTCAGGGTCACAAGCCAGCGCCTCGGCCATAGTCAATCGCGCCTGTCGTCGGTCACCGGCATCCGCATAGAGCTCGGCAAGACGTTTGTGGTACAGGGGGTTGTCAGGGCACCGAAGAACCACGTCCCGGGCGGCATCAATTGCCGCCTCGACGGCAACCTCGCCCATGCGCCATTGCAGCAACGATGACAGGCTTTCTACAGCGGGGTCTTGTTCCGGCACGTCGTCGATCGCAGTCAGCCCGGCCCACAAAGCTTGCAGGCGCGGACTGCTGTCCTGCAGCCGCTTGGCGCGCTGGTCCAAGGAAAGATCGGACCAATCAAGCAGGATCATGTCGAAATTGCAGGGCGCCCTCACGATCACCTTGTGCTGGACAAGGTACAGGTTGTTGAACGGAGGAAACCGACGTTGGCGCAGCCTGCGCTGCAGGGACCAATCCACCGGCGGAAACAGTCGAACGGGCAGTTGGTCGCGGTACAGCATGCGCGAACCCAAAACCACAACATCGGGTCGCAACGGCTTGGCCCAAAACGCTTTTGCGAAATGACGCCCGGCAGCCCAGCGTTTCTTTCTGGCGCCAAGGATGGCCCCCCGCAATGCAGTCAGAACCGCGTGATCTTCGGGCCAAAGATGCGGGTTTTCCAACCCGTCCCGGGCCAACTGCTCGCTTTCCTTCCACTTGCCCAGGTAGAACGCATTCAACGCCTGCAACAGGGGCAGAAAAGCGTTGTCCGCCCCGGCATCGAGGATGGGCTGACCCAGATCATAAGCCTCTTGGCACCGATCCTGAGCGCACAGGTATTGCGCGGCCTTGGCATAGACATGGGCGGCCTCTGACGGGTTCAGAAAAGTCTCGGGCCCTTGCGCCACACGTCGGATGACGTTTTCGTTTGCCTCGTCCAGTTCAGCCTCGGTCAGGACATCGCGGAATACCAGTCTTTGCTGCCCAGATATCCGTGCGGCCGCCATGGAAAAAGCCGAGATGAACGGAGCGATCACCTGCTCGGCCCGGGACATCGCGTAAAGCTCGAGAAAGTCGCGCTGTGCTCGGGTCATTCCCGACAGGTTCGCAATGTCGGACATCTGCATCAGGTTCGGATAACGCTTTTGAAACCGCGCAATCAGTTCGGGCTGGTCCGAGAACATGATCGCGGGCCGGTCCAGCCTCTTGGAAAGATGCATATCGTAGAGTTCTTCCGGCTCGACCTTTGCCGGCCAAGTGGTGTGCTTCCAGGGCAGCGCGTTCAGGATGTCACCGCGCCGGATATGGTAGGCAGAAACGCCCTGCCCCGAGAGCCTGGCATCGGCAAGCCCCATGATGTGCCGGATATGCAGAGTGAACCCGATACGGTGAATGAACTCGCGGTAGCGCGGGCGGATCGCCTCAATATCCTCCCAAGGAAAGGCAAGAACCTCAAACCCCTCTTCGACCAAGACCGAACGGCCGGCGGCCAGATGCGCCATCAGCCGATCGGGCGTCGCGTCGCCCAAAAAGCTCCAGACCGGCAGCGCATCCTTCGCCAGCCGATCGTGGGTTTTCTGATCCAGAAAGTGAGACTTGATCCATTCGGGATCGAACAGCTCTTCCGGGTTGTCCAGTTCGGGGGCATCTGCCCCGGGTGGAAACCAGTTGACCCGATAATCCGCGTCGAAATCCTCGGCCAGGCGTATGCAGGTCAGCATCATCAGCAGTCGGGCACCCATGCGGTCCTTGCGCTGGCCGATGAACACGCCCCGTTTGGGCGTCATGACGCGTCCCCTGCCGCCATAGCCCGGCGCATGGCCCGGAACCGCTGGCGGGCGGCCATTACCAGCTTTGGGTGACGTTCTTCGCCCACAGCTTCAATACCGCGCATGTAGATTGGCAATCTTCGGCGCGCACGCATCATCTTGTAGTACTCGGATGGCTCCAGGGTCCCGCGCATCGCCTGCTGCATCACCGGCTTCAAAAGATTGAGTTTCCGCAGCATTGGTGCGGCGAAGTGGTTGGCGAACCAGGTTTTGAGAAGAACGACATTGCCGCCCTGCAGCCGTGTGACCTGTTGCCTGTCCAAGTCAAAAAACGGGTCGTAAAACACATAGGCCCGGGCGGCGGCCTGAACGGTTTCGACAGCGTCACTCAGCGGCAGATCCCAGTCCTGGACACGACCGAACCGATAGCGAGTTTCCCAAGGGACCCGCCGCTCGTCCAATGTGGTCTGAGGATTGAAAGCAATGACGATCGCACCCGGCACCAGCGCTGAGAACGTCAACGCAGCAAACCCTCCCATGGACGCTCCGGCAAACACGACCTGATCGAACTGGTCAAAAAACCTTTCGCGCGCCTTGTCCTCGAAATAACCGATGATTTCGGGGTCGCGATACCATGCCTTTGTGCGGGCGATCACGCCCAGATGGGACCATCCCTCGTCCCGGAAAAACTTCCAGCCCCACGGCTCGCGGGCAAAGGACAGGTCATTGGCATTTGCAATATTGTCAAAACTGATGACCAGCCGCGCCGAGTCACGCTGGTGGAAGAGAACCGAGTGACGGTCGAGCTTTTGCAGAAACCCCGTCCCGTCCCCGCCGGGGTAAATCTCGACAAACCAAGGCGGAGGCGGATCGGTCAGAATGCGTTCATAGCCGGTCTTCCGATCCGGGTGGTCAGGTTGCAGCTGCGCTTTGGTCAGGTCGTCCGCCATGGCCGTCACACCAGATTGTCGGCCAGCCAAGACCGGAACTCCACCCAATCAGGGCGCATCTTGATCTCGGCGATTTTGGCGCGGTGCCAGTCGCAGGCCCGTTCGTGCAATTCGCGCAGCTCGGGATCCGATTTGAGTTCGTCAAGCAACGGTGCTGCACGCTGAGCGATCGGCTGGATCGAGGTGTCCTTAACCTTGTTTGCATTCATGTCCGACCAGTAGGATTGCCCCTGATCCACCTTTACGTGGTTGGTCCGCCCCCGGTCCCGCTTGATAAGAAAGCCATCCAGAGATCGAACGGAATAATGATGGAGCCGTCCGAAGGAATGGTCAAAATTCCTCCACGCGCGCCAACCGACATTCTGGGCCGGAAACAGATTTCCGCCGGCGTCCGACCATGCGACCTCGGCCTCTTTGCCCTGTTCAATGCCCTTGGGTCTATGCGGACCGAACCGAGTGAACTTGCCATTGTTCCGAAACAGCGTTTTCAGACCATATGCGCGACCCGAATGATAGGGAAACTCCTGATCGGCCATGCAAAAAGACCGTGTCACGGGCGTGTCGTCAAAACTGATATTGCCCGACGTCCCAAACAACCGCCATGCGAACGAAATGGCGTCCACCGATTGTCCTGCCTTCTGTTCGACGGCATCAATCAACGCCGCGAAGCTGTTGTCGCCGCATCGGATGTTCCAAAACTCATCGACATCAAGGCACATCAGCCAATCGGCTTCTTTGACCTTGGGATGCCGCCGTGCCCGCCGGAGCATCTGGTGCTGGGGGTTTCCACCCTCAGGCACAGCATTTGGGACGTGGGATGCCAAACCCATCTGCTCAAGGCGTTGTGCAATTCTGTCGGTACCGTCCTCACAGTCGTTGGTGAAGATCACAAAGTGATCGACGCCCAAAGTCCGATGAAATGCGACCCACTCCAGCATGTAGGGGCCTTCGTTCTTCATCGTCGTGAATACGGTAATGGTCTGAGACATTTACGCCTGTTCCCGAACTGCCTTTGACCTTCTTCTTACACAAAGCGCACCAATGCTGCGAGGGTCGAATTCCGTGCGAGGGAATGTCTGCTCCAACTGGTGCACCGCTACACGCGCACCCGACGTTCAGACGCAAGTGCACATAGCACCACTGAAGCAGGCGACAGGTTCCATCCGGGGTCCATTGCCCTCTCGCACAATCCCAAACCTACGGCTTCCGGCGTAAAGGGGAACAGTAAAAACCAATTTAATTCCGCCGGTTGCACCGAAAATATCGTGCGGCCGGCCTCTGTAATCCTCACCGGACTGACGGAAAAAAAGCGCACAGTCACAGGCGGAGGACGAGCAGTCTTGTCGAGGGGAGATGGTACCGCCTCCCTGGCTTGAACAGGGGACCTCTGGATCCACAATCCAGCGCTCTAACCAACTGAGCTAAGGCGGCACTCGTGAGGGGCGATTTAACGAACGCGTTCGGGGATTGCAAGAGCCTTAAAGTCGAATTGACCAGCTTTGTTCGATGAGATCGACGCCGAAGGAATGAACCGATTTGCTGTCGGTCAGGCGCCATCCATGGGCCCGGTACAGCTTGCAGGCAGCCCTGTGGCTTTCGTGGGTCCACAAGACCATCGACGTGTACCCTGCGGATCGTGCAAAACCCATGCATGTCATCAAAAGCCGCGCCCCAAGCCCCTTGCCCCGCGCGTCGGGTTCCAGCAGAAAAAGGCGCAGTTTGGCGGTGGTTTCATCCAGCGCGACACAGAAAATACTACCAAGGCGCCTTCCGTCACTTTCAACGATCCATCCCCTCTCGCGTTGGGGATCATGCCTGGCGACAAATTCGTCCAGAATACGGGCCACCAGCGGGGCGAAACTCTCGTCAAACCCTTCATCCCGCGCGTAAAGCGTTCCGTGGCGCTCGACCAGCCAATCGCGGTCATCGTCGCGAAACGGCCGGATCACAGCATAGTCCCCTTGCGACATCGGCCACACACTCCGCTTGATTCCCATTGCGTTGCAGGCTAGCAGAAACGCTCAGTCCCCGGAGGCGAGAATGGGCATCAATACCGAACGTGACATCGAAGCGAACCTTCAGATCGGTCCGACCGACCATGGAATGGTGCGCCTGTTCATCGAGGCGGGCGAGCTTGAAATCCCCATGGATTTCGACCCGGAAGAAGCCGAGGAAATCGCCGACGAGATCCGCGCCGCAGCACAAGCCGCACGCGCCGTCAAAGGCTGAAGTCAAAGCCGAGGGTCACGCAGGCCATGCAACCGCCGCGCGGCGTCCATGGCAAATTTCTGGATCATCTTTTTGCGTCTTGCCCCGGCCAACTTGGCCTCGGGGGACATGCGTACGATCTCGGCGTCATAAGCATCCGCAATGATAAGTCCGGTTTCAGCGGGCAGCAGCTCGGTGGGAAAGTCCGTGTCCACCGCCCAGAAGAAGCGGTCGCACCAATCCAGATAACCCTGCCACTTCGAATCGGACATGTAGTCCGTCCGGCTGGACTTGCACTCGATCACCCATAGCTCGCCCTTTGGCCCCAACCCCATGACGTCAACGCGCAACCCGCGGGTCGGGACGAATTCCTCAATCGAAACAAAGCCGTGCGTCACAAGGTGTCGAGAGACACCCCTGGCCAGTCTTTGTCCGGGCTGAAGTTCAACTGTCATACGCAGAGTGTGAACAATTAGTGAACAAATTGTCAAGTTGGCAGGTGTTGATCATCATCCCGGATTTGATCCGGCCCGCATGCCCAAGATTTGCCCCCACAATCAACTTCCGCACGACCCAGACCAAAAACTGTTGTGCAAGCCCCTTGTGCAACTCAGTGTTGCGCCCTACTTACGTCCTTGGCGGGTTCTGCCCTTCTCGTGACTGGTAGCATTCCGGTGGCCTTAAGCAATTCCGAGGGAGCTGGCTCTGTTCGGGTCCTGGCCCGTTTACCTGGCGCCCACCTGTACATACAGGTCCTCGGGAATCAAAACCGCACGGTTGCCTGGTGGTCCCGCCGCTTTCCGATCAGGGGATTTCTTGCGGATCGACCCGTGCGAAGGTTTCGTCATCCAGAGCAAAATCATAAAGCCTGCGCCCGTTCCATTGCGGCATATAGCCGTCAAACATCCTATTTTTTTGCTCCGGCAGGCTTGGCACGGTCAAATCTGCCGCTGGCAGGTTCAATCCAAACGTCAACATCTGGACGTCCGTGTAACGTGCAGATGCCTGCTTGACCGCATGATGCAGCAGCACGTGTTCGACATGCCCGTATTCGCCAACTCGGTTGTGAGTGATGACGGTTGTCGGCGCGAACTGCTTCATCAACGCATAGGCAGATCCAGATAACAGTCCAAACAACGGATGGCGGCGCAATGGCCGGACGATTTCGGGTTCTGGCAAGCCATCGCCGGTTGGCATGCGAATAAAACGGCGCAGCCTCGGGTAATCACTTTCGACCGCAAAAGGCAGTTGCACCCGGGTGGCACCAATCATTTCGCACACCTTTTGCATCGCTGCCTCGCGCGTGTCGGTGTCTCTACGGTTGGATGCAGGCCGGAAGAAGCTTGCGACGACAACTTCGGCACGCCCCTTGAGGTGCGCCAGAAGTGAGCCGGCAAACAGCGTTTCATCATCCTGATGGCACACGCACACAAGAATGCGCTGATGGGCAAGCCCGTCCAGGCTGAGTGCGTTGCGCACAACGCCCGGGCCGGTCTCCAAAAGGCCGAAATTCGCGCTGTGCAGGGTTTCCTGCCCAATCAGGTTGACCGGCCGCGCGCGCCCTTGCTGGACCAAACGGGCCGAGCTTGCCTGCACATGGCCGTTTCGGTTGTCTCCCTGAATCAAGTAGCATCTGTCAGCCAGGCCAGACCAGACCGCATCCAGCTCGGCGACCCTGCTGTTCTTCTGCGCATCCAAGTGCAACAGGTTGATCGGGCCGAACGGCCGATCCTGAACCGCCTGCTCAAGCCCTTCGGTCGCCGGCCTGAGGTAGAACTTCACGCGATCAGGGAAGCGGTTTTCGAACCATCGGAATGCAATCGGCACATAGATGTCGACCGGCGGCCACGAGGCGCGCAAACGCTGTCCAAGGTCGATGCCGATATATTTCAAACCGGGGTTCGAGTGCAGCGCCAACAGACCCGCGTGACCGCCCGCCACTCCGACCTCGGCAAAACAATTGCTTTCCTGTGCCAGCCGGTGAAGAGCACGCCGTTTCGGCTCCATCGATGGCGCCAGATCGGATGTGTGAAAGTCCTCCTGCATGTGTGCGTAGCACACGTTTCCATTGATCGCGACCGGCTCGCCTGCTTGTTTCAGCCCGTCCGCAATCGCCTGATTCAAACTTCACAGATCATCCAGAAACGCCGGCGAATTTCTGACGTCTTCATAACTTGGCTTGGTCAAGGAATCGGTCTTTCATGGACAATTCGATACGCTTTCGCATCAAATGTCAGGGGCAGACCAATTGCAAGCGTCAGCAACCACCCATCACGACCGGCGCGCTTCGACGCGCACAGGTTCCAGCTTGACCGCAACCGGGGTTCCTCCGCGAGGGCCTTTGGGCTTTTCGGCCATGCTCATGATCGCATAGGCGAATTGGACGCCCGCAAAAACGATCCCGTTCATGAACCAGATCATGATCAGAGCGATAAAGCCTATGTCGGACCCGGTGATGAGGTGGCGCAGGTTGGCCACGTTCAACATCAGCAGCACGGCGACAAACACAGCCGAGACTACAAAGCCCAGTGCAACCTGGGTGATGTAAAGACGGATCAGTTTCGGCATGACGCACCTCCTTCACACGACAGGAGTCTAGCGCAATTTCATGCCGGGTAAAATCGCCCGTGGCGCGTCAGAACGCCTCGGGCTTGGCCTCGCGGGCCATGTGGTCCAGAACCGCGTTGACGAATTTCGGTTCCTTGCCTTCGGGGAAGAAGGCGCGCGCCACGTCGACGAATTCGGTGATGACCACCTTGGGCGGCGTGTCGCTCTGGCTCAGCTCGGCGCCGGCCGCGCGGAACAGCGCCCGCAAGGTCGGGTCGATGCGCGAGATCGGCCACTTGGCCACCAGCGCCCGGTCGGTCATCTGGTCGATCGGCGCCTGATAGTTCACCGCGTCATCCACCAGCTTGCGGAAGACCGAGCTGTCGCCTTCCAGCATCTCGTCGCCCTCGTAGACCGCGCCGAACCGGTGATCCAGAAACTCGTTGACCACCTGCTCGGTCGTCTGGCCCGACTGCTCCATCTGGAACAGCGCCTGCACGGCATACAGCCGCGCGGCGGATTTCATCAGGCGTTTCCGGCTTGCCGGTTTCGGCGTGTCTGTCTGGGTCATGCTGTCGTTGATCCGTTGCTGTCGCCCGCCACGAGGATGGACTCGGACGGCGGCTTGAATCCGACGCCCTTTTTCGAAGCGCCCCACTTACGTCTGAGTGCGATCAGATGCAAGGCCGCAGCCGCCGCGCCGCCGCCTTTGTTCATTTTTTCCGGATTTGCACGCACTTCGGCCTGCGCGTCATTTTCAACCGTCAGGATGCCGTTGCCGATGCACAGGCCCTGCAGGCCCAGCAGTTGGATTGCGCGGCTGGAATCGTTGCAGACGGTTTCGTAATGCGTGGTCTCGCCCCGGATCACGCAGCCCAGTGCGACGTAGCCGTCAAAGTTGCACTGGCGGTCGGCCATGGCAATCGCCGTCGGGATCTCGAGCGCACCGGGCACCTCGACCACCTCGCAGCTGCCGCCGGCGGCCTCGATTTCGGCCTTGGCGCCGCGAACCAGGTCGTCGGCGATGGCGCGATAGAACGGGGCCACGACGATCAGCAGCTTGACCGGGTCCTCGAATTTCGGGGTCGGCAGAACGCCGTGTTTGTCTTGCTCAGCCATGCTCAGTCATCCTTGAAAATCGAGCGGGTCCCGACGATGGACAGACCAAAGGCGTCCAGACCTAGGTATTTCGTCTGCGGCGAGTCGGTCAGCAGCACCAGTTCCTTTATGCCCATCTTGGACAGGATCTGCGCGCCCAGACCGGTTTGCTTGATGGTGCGCGGGCCTTCGTCCTCGGCCGCGTACAGCGAGTTGCGCGGGTTGCGGAACAGGCAGACCACGCCCCGCCCCTCGGCGGCTATCTTTTCCATCGCGCGCGGCAGTTCCTGCGGCGATTTCGGGCCAAGACCCAGAATGTCCGAGGCCTCGTGCAGCGCATGGGTGCGGGTCAGGACGGGCTCGGGCGTGCTGATGTCGCCCTTGATCATCACCAAATGCTCAATCCCGTGGGTCTGATCGGTGAAGATCCGCATCTCCCACTCACCGCCATATTCAGACGTGACCATCCGGCGCGCGGTCTCGACCACCAGATTGTCGTGGCGCGCGCGGTACGAGATCAGGTCGCTGATGGTGCCGATCTTCAGACCGTGCTCCTTAGCGAATTCGACCAGATCGGGCAGCCTGGCCATGGTGCCGTCGGGCTTCATGATCTCGCAGATCACGCCCGAGGGGTTCAACCCGGCGAGGCGCGAAATGTCCACGGCGGCCTCGGTGTGGCCGGCGCGTACAAGCACCCCGCCCCGCTTGGCGCGCAGCGGAAAGACATGGCCGGGCGTGGCCAGATGCGCCATGGTGTTCTGCTCGTTGATCGCGGTGGCGATGGTCAGCGCCCGATCGGCGGCGGAAATGCCGGTGCTAACGCCTTCGCGTGCTTCGATCGAGACGGTAAAGGCGGTTTCGTGCCGCGACGAGTTGTTCACGGCCATCATCGGCAGGCCCAGCCGGTCGATCCGCTCGGCCGTCATCGGCAGGCAGATCAGGCCGCGGCCATGGGTGGCCATGAAATTGATCGCCTCGGCATCGGCGAATTCCGCCGGGATCACCAGGTCGCCTTCGTTTTCGCGGTCCTCGTGGTCGACCAGGATGTACATCCGGCCCTGGCGCGCCTCTTCGATGATCTCTTCGATCGCGCTGATCGCTTCGCGCAGCTGGGCCTCGACCGGTCCGGGTGTTTCAAAGCTCATGGGGCAGCCTTTCACAGAGCAGGTGTTGCATCGCGGGATAGACCAGCGCGCGCACAAAGGCCAGTCCGCAAACGAAGTGGGCCATACCTAACGCGACGCAATTTCCTCGCTGGCGATCACGAAACCTCGGCCAGACGGGCCACGTACCGGGCGAGCGTGTCGATTTCCAGATTGACCCGATCTCCGACCTTCGCCGCGCCCCAGGTCGTCACCTCTTTGGTATGAGGAATGAAGTTGATCCCGAAATCGCAACCGTCGACGTCGTTGACCGTAAGCGAAGTGCCGTTCAGAGCAACCGAGCCCTTGGGCGCGATGAAGCGCGCCAAATCCTTGGGCGCGCGCAGGGTTACGCGGGTGCTGTCTCCTTCTTCGGCCATCGCGACGATCTCGGCGACGCCATCGACGTGCCCGGAAACGATATGGCCACCCAATTCGTCACCCACCTTCAAGGCCCGTTCAAGGTTGACCCTTGAGCCCACATTCCAGCCGTCCAGATTGGTTTTGGAAACGGTCTCGGCGCTGATCTGAACATCGTACCAGTCATCACCCAGCGCGATGACGGTCAGGCAAACCCCGTCGCTGGCGATCGACGCACCAATATCTATGCCGGATGTATCATAGCCTGTCCGGATGCGCGCCCGCAGATCGCCCTGCTGCTCCAACTCGATGATTGTGCCGATATCGGTGACGATCCCAGTGAACATTCCGTTAACCCTTTGCGCCTAAGCTGTGCCATGCAATCCACGCCGAGGTAAGGCCAAGTGGCGGGCGGAGCAAGCCCTGCCTTGCCCGGCTGGCTGCAAAAAGGCATAGTTTGTTCAACAAAACACGGGCAACCAGAATTCGAGCATCTGGCATGAGGCAACCGAAGGACACCTCCGACAGTCGCGTATTCCTGTTTCTGCAGGGGCCGCATGGGCCGTTCTTCAGCGGCCTTGGTCGCATGTTGCGCGCGGCTGGCGCGCGGGTGTGGCGTGTGGGGTTCAATGCCGGGGACCAGGCGTTTTGGTTCGATCGCGCCAGCTATATCCCCTATCGGGGCCGGCTCGACGACTGGCCGGAAAGCCTGACGAACATCATCCTGTCGCGCGGTGTTACCGACATCGTGCTTTATGGCGATGTTCGCCCGGTGCACGCCGACGCGATCCGTACGGCGCGAATCCACGGCATCCGTGTTCACGTGTTCGAGGAAGGGTACCTTCGACCTTGGTGGGTCACCTATGAGCGCAATGGGTCCAACGGACATTCTCGCCTGATGGATCTGGAAATCGCCCAGATGCAGCAAGCGTTGCAAAGCTCGGGCGCCAAAACGCCCCCACCCCCGTCACATTGGGGGGATATGCGGCAACACATTTTCTACGGCGCACTGTACCACTGGTTCGTTCTGTGTGCGAACCGTGGGTACCGGAATTTCCACCCGCACCGAGAAGTGCCTGTCTCAAAGGAATTCAAACTGTATTTCAAACGTTTGGCGCTCATGCCAATCCATCGACTGCAGCGCGTTCTCGCCACTTGGCACGTAAGGCGCGGCGGGTTCCCGTATCATCTGGTGCTGCTGCAACTGGGGCACGACAGCTCAGTCCAGGCGCATTCAGACTTTTCATGCATGGCCGATTTCATCACCCCGGTGATGGAGGGGTTCGCCAAGGGCGCTCCGCCTCACCACCGCCTGGTCATCAAGGAACACCCGCTGGAAAACCAGCGCGAGCCGCTAAGAAGACGCGTCCAAGCACTTGCGCACGAATTGGGCATCTCGGATCGCGTGCATTACGTGCCCGGGGGAAAGCTGGCGCGCCTTCTGGATCACGCGAGCTCGGCCCTGACCATCAACTCCACCGCCGGACAGCAGGCTCTGTGGCGCGGCATCCCTCTGCGTGTCTTCGGCAAGTCGGTCTACGACAAGCCTGAACTGGTCTCGCATCAACCGATTGACGAATTTTTTAGGCACCCGCAAAAACCGGACACGGAAGCCTATAGGGCATACCGCCAATTTCTGTTGGAAACCAGCCAGGTGCCGGGCGGCTATTACTCACGCGGCGGACGGCGCCAGTTGCTGCGGCGGGTTGCTGACATGATGTTGCAGGCTCGCGACCCTTATCAGGCCGCGCTGACCGGAATCGCGACCATCACGCCACAGTTGAAAATCGTTGAATGACACGGTGCTTGGCTGGCTGGAACTTGAAGTGTGAAACCGCTAGTTTGACCGCAATCCAAAAGACTACATACGAAACTCGAGGTATTTCGGCAGTGCAGCGTTTCCCTACTCGATGGATACGAGGGTTGTCCCTCGTAGCAGCCATTGGCCTTCTGACAGCGTGCCAACTGCCCAAGGCCGGGCCGAACAAAACCGAAATTCTTGCGGGCTCGACAGTCAATGGCGGCAACGCCCACGTGGTCGAAGTTGATGACCGGGTGGCCCACGTCACCTCTGCGGTTCCACAGTTTGGCTTTCCGCCCGCCTTCCGGTCAGCACAAAGCGTAACATCCGACACCATTCGTCCCGGCGACGTGCTTGGCCTGACCATCTGGGAAAACGTCGACGACGGTCTGCTGGCTGGTGAAACCGGCCCATCGACCAATCTCGATGAGGTTCAGGTCGACAGCGAAGGCTTTATTTTCGTGCCCTATGCCGGCCGCTTGCGCGCCTCGGGCAACACGCCCGAGCAGCTACGCTCGCTGATTGCGGAAAAGCTGCGCGAGCAGACACCTGACCCGCAGGTTCAGATCCGCCGCGTGGCGGGTGACGGTGCGACGGTCTCGGTAACCGGTACGATCGGTGCCTCTGGCATCTACCCGATCGAGCGCCCGACCCGCACGCTTTCCACCATGCTGGCAAGGGCCGGTGGCGTGGCGGTCGCCCCGGATATTGCGCTGGTCACGGTGATCCGCGGCAATCAGCGTGGTACCGTTTGGTATGACGATTTGTTCCGCAATCCTGAAACCGACATCGCACTGCGCGGTGGTGATCGCATCCTGGTCGAACAGGACACCCGGTCGTATGTCGCGCTGGGGGCCACGGGTGGGCAATCCCGGGTCGCTTTCGACAGTCAGGATCTGTCCGCGCTGGAAGCGCTGGCGCAGGTCGGCGGCTTGCAGTCGCTGTCCTCAGATCCCACCGGTATTTTCGTTCTGAGGGACGAGCGCGAAGATATCGCACGCAAAGTGCTGGGCCAGCCGAACCTTCAGGGCGAACAACGCGTGATCTACCTGCTGAACCTCACGGCGCCCAACGGTCTGTTTGTGGCACGTGATTTCGTGATCCGCGACGACGACACGATTTACGTGACCGAAGCCCCGTATGCACAGTGGACCAAGTCGATTTCGCTGATTGCCGGCGGTCTGACACCCGTTGCAAACGTCGCCACGCTGACCGGAAACTGAGGCATGAAACCCGGCGCCGACACTGCGGACGCCGAGGATCGAACGCGCCTGTATGTCTACAACGGCGGGTTTCTGACCCAACGTAGGATCCGCCGCATCCTGTCGCTGACGGGATTCGACATTCGCGTTGGGCTTCCGCGTTCGGGCGACATGGTGGGCATCTGGGGCGAAAGCCCGACTGCGCACCGCGGAACCCGAGTTGCGAAAGACCGGAATATCCCGCTGTTGCGGGTCGAGGATGCATTCCTGCGATCCCTGCTGCCGGGGCGCGATCACGAGCCGCCGCTGGGCCTGCTTCTGGAACGACGTGCGATGCATTTCGATCCGTCACAGCCGTCGGACCTCGAAACTCTGCTGGCCACGCACCCGCTGGATGACACCGCCCTGCTGGATCGGGCGCGCGGCGCGATCGCACGGCTGAAGGAATCGCATCTGAGCAAGTATTCGGCATGCGACCCGGATATCGCACCCCCGGATCCGGGCTATGTACTGGTTGTCGATCAGATACAGGGCGATGCGGCGGTTACGGCAAGCCGGGGCGACCCTGCGCGGTTTCTGGAAATGCTGATCATGGCCCAAGAGGAAAACCCCGGGGCGCGTGTGATCATCAAGACCCACCCGGAAACACTGCAGGGTCACCGGCGCGGTTTCTTCTCGGAGGATGACGAAACTGACCGTGTTTCCCTGTTGGCGGATCAGATCAGCCCCTGGTCATTGCTGGAAGGCGCGATTGGGGTCTATACCCTGTCCTCGCAACTGGGGTTTGAGGCCATTCTGGCCGGTCACAAACCTAGGGTTTTTGGGCAACCCTTCTACGCCGGGTGGGGTCTGACGCAGGACGAGATGCCTCTGCCGCGCCGGCAGCGCAATCTGACTCGCGCCCAACTATTCGCTGCCGCCATGATACTGTACCCGACGTGGTACGATCCCTATCGCGACCAGCTGTGTGAGCTTGAAACGGTGCTGGATACGCTTGAAGCCCAGAGCCGCGCCTGGCGACAGGACAGGCACGGCTGGACAGCGTCTGGAATGCGCCTGTGGAAACGCAGGCATATTCAGCAAACCTTCGGGAAGTGGAAAAAAGTCCGTTTCGTGCCGGAACGGCCCTCGGCGACCGATCGGTCCCATATGGTCTGGGCCAATCGTGATCTGGAAGCCGAAGATGTGGTCCGCGTCGAAGACGGTTTTCTGCGCTCGCGCGGGTTGGGGGCCAACCTTGTGCCCCCGCTTTCACTTGTGACCGACGACCTTGGAATTTACTACGACCCCACCCGACCCAGCCGTCTGGAAGAACTGATCACCGCTCGCGAAGAGTTGCGACCCGATCAGGAGATACGGATACGCCGCCTGGTGACGCAACTCACCGCGGCGGGGCTAAGCAAATACAATACGGGCGGCGGTTGCCCGCCCTTGCCGGACGGGCACCGGATTCTTGTACCTGGCCAGGTAGAGGACGACGCCTCGATCCGGTTGGGCACCAGCACGGTCCGCACAAATCTCGAGTTGCTGAGCACCGTTCGCGCGGCCAATCCCGCCGCAGTTCTGATCTACAAGCCGCATCCGGATGTTGAGGCCGGGCTTCGGGACGGTCGAATAGACGCCGAGGGTCTGGCGGATGTCGTCCTCCACGATGTGGATCCGGCACTGGTTCTGCCGGAGGTTCATGAGGTCTGGACAATGACCTCACTGCTTGGGTTCGAAGCTTTGCTGCGCGGGATAAAGGTCACTACGCTTGGGGCTCCGTTCTACGCCGGCTGGGGTCTGACGACCGACCTTGGATCGGTCCCGGCGCGACGAGGCGCGCGACCGACAGTGCTGGGCCTGGCCTACGCCACGCTCATCGACTATCCACGGTATTTCGATCCAGTCACGCGCGACGCATGCCCGGCGGAGGTTGTCGCAGACCGTTTGACGAATGGCCCGATTGCACCAGCTGGGCCGGCAATTCGGCTGCTGGCTAAGCTTCAGGGGGCTTTAGCAACACATGCGAACCTGTGGCGCTAGGGCTCGCCGCTAGCGGACCGGCCTGCGCCAGACATGCAGGACATCGCCACCCAAGTCCCGGGTTTCGACCAGCGAAAAGCGGGGCGCGTCCCCCAATTCCTCAAGCCCCATGGCGCCAATGGCGGGCAAGCCCTCGGCTCCGATGGCCAAGCCCGCGCTGAAACCGACCAGCTCGTCGACCAGATCATTTGCCAGCAGGGACGCAGCCAGAGCCGAGCCCCCCTCGCAGAATACCCGGGTCAGACCGGCCTGCCCCAATTGGTGCAGCATGTCTGCGGCGTCGATCCGGTGATCCTGCAAAGCGCAGGATATCAGCCGCGCGCCCAGTCCCTGCCACGCCGCGGCACGCTCGGGATCGGGCGACGGGCCATGGCACAGCCAAACGGGAATATCAGAGGCGGTTCGGGCCAATTGGCTGAGCAAAGGCAATTCAAGGTGACGTGAAACCACGACACGCACGGGCTGCCGGTCGATACCCAGATCACGAACCGTCAGCGAAGGATCGTCGGCCCGCGCGGTGCCCGCGCCGACCATCACCGCATCGTGCTGCGCCCGCATGGCATGCACCGCCCGGCGGGCCTCGGGGCCGGTGATCCACTTGCTCTGCCCGGTCTCGGTTGCGATTCGTCCATCAAAGCTGCTGGCAAGTTTCAGCGTCACGAACGGTCGGCCTTGCTCGGTCTTCATGAAAAAGCCCGCGTGGTCCATTGCCGCCAGATCGCTCAGAACCCCGGTCGTGACCTCAATCCCGGCATCGCGCAACATGGCAAAACCCTGCCCCGCGACGCGCGGATCGCTGTCCTCGATCGCCGAAACCACACGGGCCACTCCGGCGTCGATCAACGCCTGAGCACAAGGTGGCGTCTTGCCGTGATGCGAACATGGCTCCAGCGAAACATAAGCCGTCGCGCCACGCGCTTGTTCGCTGGCCTCGGCCAGAGCCTCGGTTTCCGCATGAGGGCGACCGCCGGGCTGCGTCCACCCGCGCCCGACGATCCGGCCGTTTTTCACCAGAACACATCCGACCGCGGGGTTGGGCCAGCAAGATCCTTGTCCGCGCCGCCCCAAGGACAGGGCCAGCGCCATGTATCGCTTGTCTGTTTCGGTCACTCGTCAGTCGATGGCTGCGGCGGGCGCAGTTCGTGGACGAACTCCTCGAAATCATCGGCCGCCTGGAAATTCTTGTATACGCTCGCAAAGCGAACATAGGCGACGGTGTCGATCCGCGCCAGAGCTTCCATGACGATCTCGCCGATCTTGTTGGAGGGAATGTCGGTCTCACCCATGCTTTCCAGGCGCCGCACGATGCCGGATATCATCTGGTCGATGCGGTCCGGATCAATCGGGCGCTTCTGCATCGAAATACGGATTGACCGTTCCAGTTTGTCCCGGTCGAAATCCTCGCGTTTGCCATTTGTCTTGATGACCACAAGGTCGCGCAACTGGACCCGCTCATAGGTGGTGAAACGGCCCCCGCATGCGGGGCAGAACCGACGCCTGCGGATGGCCACGTGATCTTCTGCCGGACGCGAGTCCTTGACCTGAGTATCGATATTTCCGCAAAACGGGCAGCGCATCCGCCGTCTCCTCGTCCCTTGTTCCGCCTCTTTTTGTCAGCGCTGTGGCCGACTTATCCACAACTATAGGGCAGCCGCTAGAGTTTGGGTAGTCGGAAATTTCAACCGCTATATGCAGGGTCACCCAAAATGCGCCGCAACTCGGCGAACGTGGGGCGCGGTCCGGTGTTCGAACAGGTAGATACCCTGCCATGTTCCCAAGGCAGGGCGCCCACTTAAGACCGGGACCGAAAGAGAGACCGGCATCATCGCCGCCTTGATATGGGCCGGCATGTCATCGGGCCCCTCATACGTATGTTTCAGATAAGACATCGATGGATGATCTGAGGGCGGAACCAGCCGCGAGAAAAATGCCTGCAGGTCCGTCTGAACTTCGGGATCCGCGTTTTCCTGTATCAACAGTGAACAGGATGTGTGGCGGACGAACAGCGTCAGCAATCCGTCGGCCACACTTGCGGACAGCCAGTCACGGATGTCGGAGGTGAACTCGTACAGCCCCTGCCCTCGGGTTTCGATGGTGAATTCGGCCTGCATCAACCGGGTGGCCCTGTTCGCGTCAGTTGAAGAAGGGGCGCACGTTGCATCGGGCGTTCGCACCTTGGACCGACATGCTGTAGCCCGGTTGAAATCCCGAAACCACTACGCTGGGTTGCTGTGGCACGCCGCCTGTCGGCGGTTTTATGGAAAACTGCACAGCGGTCCGACGCCCGGTTGTCACACTGGGCCCATAGCCGCGCAAAACGTAAATCCGCTGCTGCCAGCCGGCCCCCAGTTTGCGCCGAGCAAAATCCGCCGCTGCGCACCAATACCCATCAACGTCCTGCCGGGCACGAGGGATGACCTCAAAATCGGTGCTGTTCATCGGCTCGGTCCGGTACCCGTTCGGGGCGGCATCAGTCTCGACCGGAGCGGCTGCAACCATTGCCGCAACCGCAGCGCATGTCAGAATATGTTTCATTGCAAATATCTTCCCTGATTTCGACACGCATCATAGCCTAGTTTTCCACCAAGCCCAGAACAGCGCCGTTCACGATGATTTCAGGAACGGTGCGCATGCGAATGGTGCCTTGCGTCTTTGGAATCGGGACATGCGTTCAATGTGTGCCGGGGAGCCACAGATCGGTTGGTGTGACCAAATCCTTCGGCTCTGCCCGATCCCCACGGGACTGACCCGGCACGCGGCTGATCTATGACGGCCGTACCACGGAGTCTTTCTTTGCCCGGCCACGTCTTTGTGATCTGAAGCCATTTCCGGCGTAAATACTTGCGCCGTGTCTGAACCTGTGTGGGAACTGTCACCTCACAAAAACTATGCAAATGACAAAATTCGCTACATAATCCGGCCAATTCAGTGGGTTCCGGAGCGTGGCATGCAAGTCGATATCGCCAGAATTCAGTTGCTGGCGTCCGCGTTGCAGGCGCAGGCAGGGAATACTGATACGGTCGTTCGTGTCCTCGCCAAAAGCGGGCTGAGTGCGCAAGACCTCGCGCCGCCTGCAAAGCTGTACAGCGCCCACAGCGAGGCATTGTTCGCCCGCCACGCTTGCGATGAACTCAACGACATCCTGTTCGGCGCGCGAACGGGTTTGCAGTTCAGTGCAACCTCCAGCCTGACGGCATATATCAGCAAGTATTCCCGGGATCTGCGGCAGGTTCTGGAGAACGCCAACCACTTCCACCGGCTGATTGATCCTGCCATCGCCGTGAGGCTGCACGAGTCCGGCAATTCGGCAACCATCGAGGCCAGGTGGAAGGACCCAAGCTTTTCGCGGTACCACCGGCGAACCGAGTTCCTCATGTTTGCCTGCATTGCCCGCCTGCGTGCTCTCACGGGGATCCCGATCCAACCGATCGAACTGCGGTTTCAGCACAAGGTCGGCGCGCTAGAGGAAGACTATTCGAAACTCGGCAAGTTCCCGGTGGTGTTTGGCGCGGAAAAGCTGGAGATCATTTTGCCGCAATCAACGCTCGACGTGCCCGTCCCGACCTACGACCCCAGCTTGCGACAGCACCTGATGGAATATGGTGACCGTCTGCTGCATGAAAACAGTGACGAAAAACAGACTCTACGGTCGCGGGTCGAAGGGCGGATCACCCAATCGCTTCCCGGGGCCATCGCCCGCGCCGAACAGGTTGCCAAGGATCTGGGCATGAGCCCGCGGACATTCGGTCGACGCCTGACCGAGGAAGGCACCAGCTTTCGCGAAATTGTCGACGACCTGCGCTGCGACCTCGCCAGAACGTTTCTGAAGAACGACATGGGCCTTTCTGAGATCTCGTACAGCCTTGGCTACGCCGACCAGGCGGCGTTTTCGACTGCCTTCAAACGCTGGACCGGGCAATCTCCCAGCGCATTCAAGGATCAGTCCCGGCGCAGAAAGCTTGCCTGACAAGCGGCCGGGGGTCATCAGCGTTGCCGCCTCGCCCCGACCTGTCCCATGAGTGGACACAAGCGATATGGTCCGCGAAGGCCCTGACCACTTGCGAATTCCCGCCAAATTGAATTCAAGTTTGGCCTTCGTGAACCAAACCGCCGTGCAAATGAAAAAAGGCGCCTCGGTCGAGGCGCCTTTTTGATCACTGATCCAGGAAGGACCGCAGCTTTCGGCTTCGGCTGGGATGTTTCAGCTTGCGCAGCGCCTTGGCTTCGATCTGCCGGATACGTTCGCGCGTCACGCTGAACTGCTGACCAACCTCTTCCAGCGTGTGGTCGGTGTTCATGCCGATGCCGAAACGCATCCGCAGAACCCGCTCCTCGCGCGGGGTGAGCGAGGCCAGTACACGCGTGGTGGTTTCCTTGAGGTTTTCCTGAATGGCGCTGTCCAGCGGCAGCACGGCATTCTTGTCCTCGATGAAATCGCCCAGCTGGCTGTCTTCCTCGTCCCCGATCGGGGTTTCCAGAGAAATCGGCTCCTTGGCGATCTTCATCACCTTGCGGACCTTTTCCAGCGGCATCTGCAGCTTTTCGGCCAGTTCCTCGGGGGTCGGCTCGCGGCCGATCTCGTGCAGCATCTGGCGGCCGGTCCGCACCAGCTTGTTGATCGTCTCGATCATGTGCACCGGAATACGGATCGTGCGCGCCTGATCCGCGATCGAGCGCGTGATCGCCTGACGGATCCACCAGGTCGCATAGGTCGAGAACTTGTAGCCACGACGGTATTCGAACTTGTCCACCGCCTTCATCAGGCCGATGTTTCCTTCCTGAATAAGATCAAGGAATTGCAGGCCACGGTTCGTGTATTTCTTGGCGATCGAAATCACCAGGCGCAGGTTGGCCTCGACCATTTCCTTCTTGGCCTGACGCGCCTCTTTCTCGCCCTTCTGGACCTGCTGCACGATGCGGCGGAATTCGCTGATGTCCAGACCGACATACTGGCCGATCTGCGCCATGTCGTTGCGAAGTTCCTCGACCTTGTCCGACGAGCGTTCGATGAACATTTGCCAGCCGCGACCCGGCTTTTGGGCCATGTCGGACAGCCAGTTGGGATCAAGTTCACGACCGCGATACTCGTCAATGAACTCACGGCGGTTGATGCGGGCCTGGTCGGCCAGCTTCACCATGGCACTGTCCAGCGACATCACCCTTTTGTTGATGCCGTACAACTGATCGATCAGGGCTTCGATCCGGTTGTTGTGCAGATGCAGGCCATTCACCAGTTCAACGATCTCGGCGCGCAGCTTTTGATAGGTCTGCTCATCCTTGTCGCTGAACGACCCATCCTCGTTCAGAGTTGCCGAGATCCGGCTGTCCTGCATTTCCGACAGCTTTGCGAAATCCGTCGAGATCCGCTCAAGCTGAGTCAGAACCTGATCTTTCAGCGCCGCTTCCATCGCAGCCAACGACATGTTCGCCTGATCGTCTTCGTCATCGTCATCGTCGTTGGCAATCGGGTTGCCGTCGGCATCCAGTTCGGGACCTGTGTCCTTGGCGGGCTTGGCGGCCGCGACAGCCGAAGTATCCACCACCGGCTCCTCTACGTCGCCATCCTCGTCCATCTGATTGCCGAATGTCGCTTCCAGATCGATGACATCGCGCAGCAGGATATCCTCGGACAACAATTCGTCATGCCAGATCGAGATCGCCTGGAAGGTCAGCGGGCTTTCGCAGAGCCCGAGGATCATGGTGTTGCGACCGGCTTCGATCCGTTTCGCGATGGCGATTTCGCCCTCGCGGCTCAGCAGTTCGACCGACCCCATCTCGCGCAGATACATGCGCACCGGGTCATCGGTCCGGTCCAGCTTTTCGGTTTGTGCACCGGCCAGCGCAACCTCACGGTTGCTGTCGGTGGTGACCAGATCGGTCGAGCCCTTCTGCTCTTCCTCTTCGGCCTCTTCGTCTTCGATGATGTTGATGCCCATCTCGGACAGCATCGACATGACGTCCTCGATCTGTTCCGAACTGACCTGATCCGGCGGCAGGACCTGGTTGAGCTGATCGTAAGTGATGTAGCCTTTCTCGCGAGCCTCGGCGATCATCTTCTTGACCTGGGCCTGGCTCATGTCCAGCGAGATTTCCTGTTCCTGGTCGTCGGACTTCCGTTCCTCGTTGGTATCCTTGGCGGCCATTCAGTGCTCCTGCAGGGATGGGTGATTCGATGGAACCGAATCATTAGCGCGTAGAAGTGATTCGGCCACCCGTTTACCCGTTTTTCTTTTCCAGTGCTTTATGAAAACACCACTTCAGCGGCGTTTCCGCTCGAACTTGATGCCGGACATGATCGCCTGAAACGCGTCTTTCTCGTCACGATTGATTCGCGCCCCGTTGTCAGCAATGTCGAAAACGGCCCTGTCCTCGTTCTGGCTGCGGCTTGCGCGGTTGCGTTCTTCGGCGGCCTGGGCCAACCGGAACGTTAACGCTTCATCCGCCAGATCGGACAACTCCTCTTCGGCTTCGGCAATCTCGGCATCCAGCCCCCGGAGCGCTTTGATTTTTGCGAGTTCCTCGGCCAGAGTCATCTGTGCCTTTTCGACGTCGCCCGGTTTGTGCACACAGGGGATTACAGCGACATGGCGAAGGGCTAGCAGGTTTTCAAGAGGGGCCGGCCCCAAAGACTGAACAATATGCTCTTTCAGGTTGTCGGGATCGTCGATCGCGTGCCGCAGGATTGCATCGCGCAGGGCCGCGTGATCGGTGTTCAGGCATTCCATCTCTTCCAGTTGGTGCTCGAATTGAATGACGACCTCGGGGTTCAGGATTGCAATCGCAAGGATTGCCGCTTCACGCAGCTGGATATCCGCATTCTCCGAGGACGCAAGGAACGAGGCCCGCGCATCCGGAGTTGCCGACGGTTTTGGCGGTTGCCATTTGCCTTTCGGCTGCCAGTTTCGAGCCCCTGCCCCTTGCCGCTGCGGGCGGAAAAGTTGCCAGCGGAGATCCTTGATTTCCTGTCCGTAGTGCGACCGGATCGAAGGATCGCGGATCAACTGGATCTTTTCGCGCAGCGCCTTGTCCAGGGCCGCCTTGCGCTCGGGGCTGTCGAACACTTTGCCCTCGGTCTCGCGCCGCCACAAAAGCCGCACCATCGGAATGGCCGCGTCCAGCACCGCCTGAACCGCCTCCGGGCCTTCGGCGCGCAGCAGATCGTCGGGATCCTTGCTCTCGGGCATCAGGGCGAACCGCAGAGACTTGCCGGCCACCAGCAGGGGCAGCGCCAGGTCGATGGCCCGCATCGCCGCGCGCAGGCCGGCAGTGTCGCCATCCAGCGCGATGATCGGCTCATCGGCGATGCGCCACAGCATGTGCAACTGGTGTTCGGTGATCGCGGTGCCCAGCGGCGCGACGGCGGCGCCGAAGCCTGCCTCGGACAGGGCGATCACATCCATATAGCCCTCGGCCACGATCAGCGGTTGCCCCTTGCCCGCCGCCTGACGGGCCGGTCCGTGGTTGTACAGGCTTCGCCCCTTGTCGAACAGCGCGGTCTCGGGCGAGTTCAGATATTTGGCGTTGTCGTTGGGGTCCATCGCCCGCCCGCCGAACGCGATGCACCGGCCGCGCGGATCGCGGATCGGGAACATGATGCGGTTGCGGAAGGTGTCATAGGGCTTTTTGCCCTTGTTCGACGGCTTGGCCAGACCGGCGCCCAGGATCAGGTCCTCGGTCACGTTCTTGCCGCGCAGATGGTCCCACAACGCCTGCCAGCCGTCGGGTGCAAACCCGATTTCCCAGCGTTCCAACGCCTGAGCGTCCAGACCGCGGCGGTCCAGATAGGCGCGCGCCTCGGCCCCTGCCCCGGTCTTGAGTTGCAGGCGGAAGAACTGCACCGCCTGCTCCATGACATCGGCCAATTGCGCCCGATGGTCCTGCTTTTCCTGCGCCTTGGGATCGCGCGCGGGCATCGGCAATCCGGCCTCGCGCGCCAGAATTTCGACAGCTTCCATGAACGAGACGTTCTCGGTTTCCTTCACGAAGCTGATCGCGTCGCCCTTGGCATGGCACCCGAAGCAGTAATAGAACCCCTTTTGGTCATCCACATGGAACGAGGCCGTCTTTTCGTGATGGAACGGGCATGGCGCCCACATGTCGCCCTTGCCCGGATTGGACTTGCGGTTGTCCCACATGACCTTGCGCCCGACGACCTGAGACAGGCTCAGACGGGTGCGCAGCTCATCCAGAAATCCAGGGGGCAATGACATGCTTCATACATGGCAGAAACCAGGCCGCCCGCCAAGGGCACGGCAGGCCTTTGTCCACAGCCAATTCGCGGCCCTGTGGATTACTGCTGCAGGCACAGCTCCATCCAGGCGGCACCGAGGTCTTTTTTGCGGATATCGCGCATCTTCTGCTCATAGACCCACGGGGTGATCAACGGGATTGCGGCGTTGTAGTTCTCGGGCCAGGTCGGGCCGGCCTCGGCCACCGCTTCAGGAACGTCCCGTTCTTTCACGCGATCAAGACGGGCTTTTTGAACCGCCGCCACAACGTCTGCTTGATAGCGGCAGCTTTGTTCCTTGGTATCAGCGGCAGCCAGCGGTGTGGCAAGCAGAGTGGCGGCAAGTGCGATGCGCAGCATAAGGTCCCCTTGGAATCAGTTCTTTGCAACAGTCTAACCGCGTGCTGCCACACCTTCCATTGCCCTCTGCAGATCATGAACCAACGATGTGGCCATCGACCGGAACACCATGATCTGAAAGGCTTTCTCGCTAACCCGAGTGATCGACGCGGTCATGTGGAACAGGAGCGTGCGCGCCGTATGTCCGCGCTTGAAGTTCTGCGGGCGCAGATCAACGGGAACCAGACGGGCCAGAACATCCTCGGCCCCGTCGCCCTCAAGCCGCACCACGGCCCAGGCATCAGACTGGTCGACGACCGCGGCATAGGCGGACAGCGAAGGATCTGGTGCGGGGCCGATCAGCATGACCTGACCCGGGCCGAACCAGATGGCCCGCGCGCCCGACTTCCCGGTGGCGCGGTTTGGGGCCGGCAGCGCCATGCCATGCGCCGCCTTCATCGCCTCGGACAGTGCTTTGGTCTGCCCTTGAAAGGCCGAAACCGCATGTATCGCGCCCGGGTCGACCTCGGTGACCGAGACCGTTCCGATGATCAGCGGCAGCAGCCCGTCACACGGGGTCTGAGCAATCAGCTTATCCACGCAAACGCTCTCCCTCTGAATCAAAGAACACCGGGTCCGTCACCTCACACAGCGTGGTCACGCCGCGCAGGTGATCGACCATCTTGACGATCTCGCCATGACGGTCGGGGCCATCGGCCAGAAACGCCAGCCCCAGCATGCTGCCCAGCGTTGGCGAATAGCAGACCGAGGTCACATAGCCCTGATCGTTGGTGCGTACCGGCGCGTCCTCTTCGTTGTACAGATGCGCACCTGCCAGCAACTGGCGGCTTTCCCCGATGGGTTTGAGCCCGACCAACCGCTCGCGCCCCGGCGCCTCAAGCCCTGGGCGTTCGGACATAGTTTTGCCGATGCAGTCCTTTTTCTGCGACACCATCCGCCCCATCCCGATGTCATAGGCCGTGGTCCGCCCGTGGATTTCGGCATGGGTGATGAACCCCTTCTCGATCCGGAGGACGTTCAGCGCCTCCATCCCATACAGGCCGCCGCCCAGCGCCTCGGCTCGTTGGGTCAGAATGTCGAACAAACTGGCCCCATACCGCGCAGGCACGGCGATTTCATAGGCGTGTTCACCCGAGAACGAGATCCGGAACAGACGCCCCGGCACTCCCAGAACCGAAACCGGCCCGCAGGCCATGAACGGCCACGCAGCATCATCCAGCGGGGTGTCGAGCACGCCGTTCAGCACCTCGCGCGATTTGGGGCCGGCCACGGCGAATTGCGCCCATTGTTCCGTCACTGAAACCAGTGTCACGTCCCAATCGGGCCGCAGACCTTGGCGCACGAATTCCAGATGTTTCATCACGTCGCCCGCGGCGGCGGTCGTGGTGGTCATCAGGAAATGACTGTCACCCAAACGCGCGGTGGTGCCGTCATCCATGACGAACCCGTCCTCGCGCAGCATCAGCCCATAGCGCACGCGCCCGACCTTCAGCGTCGAAAACGTGTTGGTATAGACGAAATCCAGAAACTGCGCGGCGTCGTGCCCCTGAATGTCGATCTTGCCCAGCGTCGAGACATCGCACACGCCGACCGCCGTGCGCACCATCTGCACTTCACGGTCGCAGGATTGGCGCCATGTGGTCTCGCCCGGCTGCGGGAAATAGCTGGGCCGGTACCACAGCCCGGCCTCGACCATCGGCGCTCCGCGCGCCACCGACGCCTTGTGCGAGGTGGTGAAGCGCTGTGGCTTGAACCCCGCCCCCTCGGCCCCCGCGCCCAGCGCGGCAATGGCGATCGGGGCGTAAGGCGGGCGGAAGGTGGTGGTTCCGGTCTCGGGGATCGCGCGCCCGGTGGCATCCGCCAGCACGGCCAGCGCCGCGACATTCGAGTTCTTGCCCTGATCGGTGGCCATGCCCTGCGTGGTATAACGCTTCATGTGCTCGACCGAGCGGAAATTCTCGGTCGCGGCCTGCTTGACGTCCTTGACGGTCACGTCGTTCTGGAAATCCAGCCACGCGCGCCCCTTGCCCGGCACCGCCCACAGTTGCGCGATTTCATAGGGCTGATCCTCGGCCGGCGGCGGCTCGGGCTTGGGCGACTTGAGGCCCAGATCACCCAGCGCCTCGGTCGCAGCCGAAATACCCTCGCGCAGACAGGCGGCGGTGGAGAACGCGCCGTTGCAGGCCCCGGCCGTGCGCATCCCGGGCACGGCGCCTGGCGTGGGCACGAAGGCGGCAATGTCACGCCGCCAAGTCGGTCGACCGTTCATGTGGCAGGTCAGGTTGATCGAGGGGTTCCATCCGCCAGTCATCGCCAGGCAATCGGTCTGAATGCGCTCTTCTCCGCTGGCGCGGCGCACAGTGATCGACTCCAGCCCTTTGCGCCCCGAACTGCCACAGACCTGCGCCCCGCACAGCACCGGATAGTCGGTCGACACCGGCCCGTCATGGCGGCTGTCGATCACGGCGGCAACGTGGACCCCAGCCGCCAACAGGTCGCGGGCCGTCCGGTGAATGTCATCGGTGTTGCCGAAGACTGTAACACTCTGGCCGGCGGCGACGCCCCAGCGGTTCAGATAGGCCCGCACGGCCCCGGCGGTCATGATACCGGGCCGGTCATTGTTGCGAAACGCCACCGGGCGTTCCAGCGCCCCGGCCGCCAGAACCGAGCGGCGGGCGGCGATCCTCCAATAGGTTTCCAGCGGCGCATCGGCGGGACGGTCGCCCGTATGGTGCAAGACCCGTTCGAGCGCGGCAAAGGTGCCTTGATCGTAGGCACCCGCCACGGTCGTGCGGGTCATCAGCCGCACGTTCTCCATCGCCCGCAGTTCGGCCAGAACCTCGTCTACCCAGACGTGACCCGGCTTGCCATCCACCTCGAGCCTCTCGGCCAGCAGACGCCCGCCCATCTGGTTGCTTTCGTCGGCCAGAATGACATCCGCCCCGGCCCGGCCCGCCGTCAGGGCGGCCATCAAACCCGCCGGGCCAGCCCCGATCACCAGCAGGTCGCAGAAGGCATAGGCGCTTTCATATGTGTCGGTGTTGGCCTGCCCGGACAGCGCGCCCAACCCTGCGGCGCGGCGGATCATCGGTTCGTACAGCTTCTCCCAGAAGCTGCGGGGCCACATGAAGGTCTTGTAGTAGAAACCCGCCCCCAGGAAGGGCGCGGCCAGATCGTTCACCGCCATCACGTCGAAATTCAGGCTGGGCCAGCGGTTCTGGCTGCGCGCCTCGAGGCCCGGATAGATCTCTTGCATCGTGGCCCGGACATTGGGGTCCTGCGCGGGGCCTCGGCCGATGGTGACCAGCGCGTTCGGCTCTTCGCTGCCGGCGGTCAGGACGCCGCGCGGGCGATGATACTTGAACGACCGCCCCATCAAGCGCTCGCCATTGGCCAACAGCGCCGAGGCCAGCGTGTCGCCCTGAAAGCCCGAATACCGGATGCCGTCAAAGGAAAATTCGACCGGTGTGCCGCGGTCGATCAGCCCCCTGTCCGCGACCCTCATCGCTTGCCCCCGGACGCAGGTTCGGTCGCCGAAATTTCGTGGGTCAGCGTGTTTCGGGTCACGACGATCCATGCGCCGCAGCCGCCCTCGTGATACCACAGATCCCGCGTCTCGCCCGCCGGGTTGTCGCGCAGATAGACGAAATCGCCCCAAGCCTCCGGCCCGGCATCCGGGGCGGGCCGGTCCAGATCGACGGCGGCCCCGCGATAGTAGAACTCGCGGCGGTCACGCTCGCCGCAATACGGACAGGTGATCCTCATGGCCGCGCCTCCTGGATTTCACAAATATTCGAACGAAACATACCGACCCGCCCTAATGCAGATTGTGCTGAGAGCCCTTGCCCTCTTCATCGATGATCCCGCGCCCGGTGCGGAAACGATCCAGCCGGAACCCTGTCGCGTTCTCGTGGTACCGGTCGGTGGCCATCAGGTGGGCAAACACGTTGCCCGAGCCCGGAACCGCCTTGAACCCGCCGTAGTTCCAGCCGCAGTTCAGGTACAGCCCGTCGATATGCGTGCGGTCGATGATCGGCGATCCGTCCGGCGACATGTCCATGATCCCGCCCCAAGACCGCAGCACCCGGGCCTTGCCGATCATCGGCATCAGGGCCACGCCGGCCTCCATCACGCTTTCGACCGTGGGCAGATTGCCCCGCGCCGCGTAGGAGGCATAGAAATCCAGGTCGCCGCCGAACACCAGCCCACCCTTGTCGGATTGGCTGATGTAGAAATGCCCCATGCCGAAGGTCACGACTTGGTCGATGCAAGGCTTCAGCCCCTCGGTCACGAAGGCCTGCAGCACGTGGCTTTCGATCGGCAGGCGCATCCCGGCCATGCCGGCAACAAGCCCCGAACGGCCCGCAACCACGATTCCTACCTTCTTGGCCCGGATCGCCCCGCGCGTCGTCTGCACCCCGCGCACGGCGCCGTTTTCGATGTCGATGCCGGTGACCTCGCAATTCTGGATCAGATCCACCCCGCGCTGATCCGCCCCGCGGGCATAGCCCCAGGCCACGGCATCATGCCGGGCCGTGCCGCCGCGCGGATGATACAGGCCGCCATAGATGGGAAAGCGCAGATCGTCATAGTTCAGATAGGGCAGCATCTCGCGCAGCGCATCGCGGTCCAGCAGGATGGCATCGTCGCCCTGGCTGATCATCATGTTGCCCCGCCGCGCGGCCGCGTCCCGCTGCCCGTCTGAATGGAACAGGTTGATGATGCCTCGCTGTGAATGCATCACGTTGTAGTTCAGGTCCTCTTCCAAACCCTCCCACAGCTTGAGGGAATGCGAATAGAACTCGGAATTTCCTTGCAGAAAATAGTTGGCGCGCACGATCGTCGTGTTGCGCCCCACATTGCCGCCGCCGATATAGCCCTTTTCCAGCACGGCGACATTTGTCAGTCCGTGCTCTTTCGCCAGATAATACGCGGTGCTGAGGCCGTGCCCCCCACCGCCGATAATGACGATGTCGTACTCGGCTTTGGGCTCGGGATCACGCCAATGCGCCGTCCAACCCTTGTTGCCCGTCAGTCCTTCCTTCAGGACGCGTAAGCCGGAAAAGCGCATTCAGATCTCCCTGCGGGTTTGCTGGCATCAAACCAACTTCCAACAGGAGTAGCAATCCGGGCTCGGGGCTCCGCATCCGTTTTCGACAAGAACTTGTCAACGCGCGACCAAACCGGACGCAAACGAATTCGCCCTCAGAACCGCAGACGGAAGGCAAAGCCAACGATCGGAGCGGTATCATAGCCCTGCCGGCTGACTTCCTGCCCCGCTGCATTGTCCAAGCGCAACTCGCCGTTAAACTCGGCACCCGCAAATGCCGAAAGCGAAACTCCGGGGTTTGGCGCGTATTCAACCGACAGAACCACTGGAATGCTGCTGTCCTCGCCCACGCCGCCCGGCGCCAACCCGTTGTCGTTCAACTGAAAGCGGACCCTCTCGGACCGAACGGCAAGCCCGACGCTGACACTTTCCGAAGCCTTGTACTCCAATGTGACGCCGGGGCCTTGAGTGGCCCCCAGCGCGCTCCCGGTGCTCAGACGCCAGCGCTCGGCAAAGGTCCAGTCGACCAGAAGCGCGGGAAAGACTTCGAGGTCATTCGTTCCAACCTCGGAGAACACGCCAAATGCCGGGCCGATGCGCAGATTGGGGCTCACCGCCCATGAAATGCCGGCGAAGGCACCATAGGTGAAGCCGTCCGAGGCACTGGCGCCGGTCTCGTAGTCCCATCTCAACTGGGGCGAAACGATCACCGCAGCCCCGTTGTCCAGAGCGAAGCGCAATGGAACGCTCAGGCGAATGTCGCGGACGTCGTCCCACGGCTGGGTTCCGGGCAACCCGAAATCGTAAGAAAACTGACCGAAACTCGCCAGCAAACCCACAAAGGACCCGTCTCCATAGCTGTAAATGCCGCCTGCCCGCAGAAATGCGCGCGATGCGCTGAAATCACCACCGTCCTCAAGATCGGCGCTGCCCTGATAGACAGCCAACCCTTCCACAGTCGGCGTCCAGCCCTGTCGGGGCTGGGCAATGGCGGCAGTCGCAAGCGCCAAGGTCGCGGACCCAATCGCTGCGACCCATGCTAATGAACGGGTAATTTGCATGAGATCCTCGCTGGTTTCACTGCCTGAACTCCAGCGCAGGATGTGCGGCAACCGGACTTTTTGTCAAAGCCCGATTGCCCAGTTTCTGATACGTCAGAGGCCCTTGGCCCGATAGCTCTTGGCTACACGGTCAATGGACACGATGTAAGCCGCGGTGCGGAGGTCATCCACGTCGTCGCGATCATGCCAGACCTCGCTCATGGCCTGGTAGGCGATGCGCATCGTGTCATCCAGACCCGAGCGCACCAGCTCAAGTTCATCCGCGCCCTTGAGGTATTTGGCCTTGAAGTCCGGAGACATCGACCACGCATCGCCAAGATAGCGATCCAGCCGTTCCAGCTCTTTCACGATCAGCTCGTGCCGCGCCTCTTCCTGACGGCGCTGCATCCGGCCGAAACGGATGTGACTGAGGTTCTTGACCCATTCAAAATACGAGACCGTCACACCGCCGGCGTTCGCGTACATGTCGGGAATGATCACGGTGCCCTTCTTGCGCAGCACTTCGTCGGCCCCGGCGGTCACCGGGCCGTTCGCGGCCTCGATGATCAGCGGCGCCTTGATGCGCTCGGCATTGGACAGGTTGATCACGCCCTCCAACGCTGCCGGGATCAGAATATCGCACTCCTCTTCCAGCACAGCAGTGCCCTCGGCGGTGTGCGTTGCATCCGGGTAGCCGTTCACACCGCCATGTTTGACGATCCACTGGTGAACCGCTTCGACGTCGATCCCCTCGGGGTTATAGATCGCACCGTCACGTTCGATGATGCCCACAACCAGAGAGCCGTCTTCCTCACTCAGGAACTTGGCCGCGTGATAACCCACGTTGCCGAGGCCTTGAACGATGACCCGCTTGCCGTCCAGCGAGCCTGACATGCCAGCCTTTTTGACGTCCTCCGGATGCCGGAAGAATTCTCGCAGCGCGTATTGGATGCCACGCCCCGTCGCTTCGACCCGGCCCGAGATGCCGCCGGCATTCAACGGCTTGCCGGTCACGCAGGCCCGCGCGTTGATGTCTGTGGTGTTCATCCGCGCATACTGGTCAGCCATCCAAGCCATTTCACGCTCGCCGGTGCCCATGTCGGGGGCCGGGACGTTCTGCGACGGGTTGATCAGGTCGCGCTTGGCCAGCTCATAGGCGAAACGGCGGGTGATCTGCTCCAGCTCATGCTCTTCGTATTTGCGCGGGTCGATGCGTAGGCCACCCTTGGACCCGCCGAAAGGCGCCTCGACCAGAGCACACTTGTAGGTCATCAGCGCAGCAAGCGCCTCGACCTCGTCCTGGTTCACGGCCATCGCATAGCGGATACCGCCTTTTACCGGCTCCATATGCTCGGAATGAACCGAACGATAGCCGGTGAAAGTATGGATCTGCCCCCGCAGACGCACGCCAAACCGAACGGTGTAGGTCGCATTGCAGACCCGGATCTTTTCCTCAAGCCCGGGTGGAAGATCCATCAGGGCAGCCGCCCTGTTGAACATCAGATCTACACTCTCCCGAAAGCTGGGTTCCTTGATGGCCGTCATAAAATCCTCCATGCCGGTTGACGTCGAGCGTCATGACGTTTTGTCGCACCCTTGGCAAGCTGCTGCAATCGCGATTTGCACTTTTTTTCATCAATTTATGAACAGCGCGTTTCGACCAACCGAGCCGAGTCGCGGACATTTACGATTTCCAGAAATTGTCCCGAGCAACGAAACAAAGATGCCCCTCCCGGCCAGACTGCCGCCGATTTTCATTCAAAAAGAGCACCATAGTGACGATCACGCCCAATTCTCGCCACGATCCACATCTAAATTATTAAAGTTCCGAAGAACTGGCTTCGCTGCTTTTGGCCGGCAAAAGGATTTCGTTATGCGCAATTTTGAATGGACATCGACACGGTCGGGGAAACCGCGCCACGCAGACCGCTGCCGGGGCGCCGTCGAGTCTTTCGCGACCTCGGAAAGCGGGACGATGACCATCTTCGCCCTCTTCCTTCTGATGATCATCTTCACCGCGGCGGGCTTCGCCGTGGACGTTATGCGGTACGATCGCGAACGTGCGCGCCTGCAATACGCTCTGGACCGCGCCGTATTGGCGGCGGCCGACCTGGACCAGGACCTTTGCCCCAAGGACGTAGTCGTCGACTACCTCGCGAAGGAAGGCTTGGACCAGTACCTGGTTGGTGACCCGATCGTGGAACCCAATGTCTGCGGCGCGACCGCCGTTACGATCGAAGGCTACCGCAAGGTCCAAGCGAGCGCCCAGATGGATGTCGGCATGCACTTCATGCAGTGGTGGGATGTTGACTCGATCGTGAGCGCGGCAACCAGCGTTGCCGAAGAAGCCATTGATGATGTTGAGATTTCTTTGGTCCTCGACGTCTCTGGCTCGATGAACAGCTACAATCGCCTGGCCAACCTGAAAGTGGCGGCCAAAAACTTCGTGCAAGAGATGGCGGACAAGACCGAGGACGGGAAGCTGTCGATCTCGATCATCCCATACGCAACTCAGGTGTCGCTGCCCGACTATCTGATGGACGAATTCAGCACGACCGGCACCAATAACCGGGCAAACTGCATCAACTTCACCAGCAGCGAGTTCAACACCACCGCGCTGGACCCCGATACGATCCGCCAACGCACACTGCACTTCACGCCGTGGAGCACCTATGACCGGCGCCCCAGCAACGGCTACGTCTACAGCGAAGTCTGTGACGAACTCGCCAACCGTGAGGTCTCGGTCCTGCAGAAGGACCCGCAGGTTCTCAAAGATCACATCGAAAGTTTTACGGCCGGCGGAAACACGTCGATCGACGTCGGTCTGAAATGGGGTCTTGCCCTGCTTGACGAAAGCATTCAGCCGGTGATCGCACGCCTGGCGGGTGACGAAGTGCCTGCAGAGTTCGCCACCCGTCCCAACAGCTACTCCAGCAACGACTCGATGAAGGTTCTGGTGCTGATGACGGACGGCGCGAACACCACACAATACATGGTAAACGACCCCTACCGTGAGGGTACGTCCATTCTGTGGTGGAATGCCAAAAAGTCCACCTATTCGACCTATGACTACGAGACCGAGAAGTACTTCTGGCACGATGTCGACTATACCGAATGGGACAGCAGCAAAGGTTGGTACTGGGGTCGCGAGATCTGGCAGGACGATCCCTATGGCAACGACGAGTATACTGTCTATCGGTGCACCTACCGGTCCGGCGGCGTCTGCTACAACTTTGACTACAGCAGAAGCGAGACTCGCACTGTTCTGGACAACAATGGCGACCCCGCGACATCGGTCAACCTGACCTGGGTTCAGGTCTGGGAACGCACGACCCGTCGCGCGATCCGCGACCTGTTCCGCGAAGCGCTGGGGAGCACGAAAGGCAACACCTGGTACAACAACGCGGTCACTTCGATCGGGTCGGGCACCAAGGACCCGCGCGCGCGCGCAATGTGTGCCGCCGCTCGCGCCAATGGCATCGTAGTCTTCACTATCGCTTTCGAAGCTCCCGATCAGGGCAAGGCCCTTCTGAAAGACTGCAAAAGCGATGATGGCGCCTACTACGAGGCGACCGGTGACGAAATCGTCGACGTATTTGCATCGATCGGATCGACCATCCGCAATCTGAGGCTGACTCAATGATCAAGCGTTTGCTTCATAAATTCCGCACGTTCCGGCGGAAAGAAGATGGGATGGCGACGATCGAGTTCGTCTTCTGGTTCCCCATCTTCATCATGACGACCTATTCGGCCGTCGAAGTCGGGATCGGGGCCTTCAACCACGCCAACCTCGAGCGTGGACTGGACGAAACGATCCGCGACGTTCGCCTGAACAATCTGGACAAGTATACCACCAACGTTCAGGACGGCTGGACCCACACTCTGTTGAAGGACATCGTGTGCGACAAGGCAGGCTACATTCCTGAGTGCAAGGAAAACCTGATCCTGGAAATGACCCGCGTCGACCCATTTATTGGGACCACGCTGGATCCCAACCCCTACTGCATCGATACCCCGGCAACGATCCGCAACAGCCAGATCTTCGAGCCGGGTACGTCGGACGAACTGATGATCGTCCGCGCCTGCGTCGAGGTAAAGCCGCTGTGGTGGGGTACCATTCTGGGCGCCATCGCGCGGAAAAAGCCCAACGGTATGTACGAACTGCACGCAACAACGGTGTTTGTCTATGAACCGACCTGATCGCTCAATCTTCTCGCTGGCTGTCCGGTATCTGAAACGGTTTTCCCGCAAGGAATCCGGCGTGATCAGTGTCGAGGCCGTGATGATCTATCCCCTGCTCTTCTGGGGCATGTGTGCGTCCTATACGTTCTTCGACGGGTACAAGCAGAGCTCGCGGAATCTCAAGGCGTCTTATGCGATCGCCGACGTCATTTCCCGCGAACGCAATGACATCAACGCAACCTATATGGATACGCTGTACGACCTGCTGCAGCAGATGATGTCGGACCGCTCCGACGTGTCGATGCGCATCTCGTTCCTTCGCTTCGACCTGCCGGATGACCGGCACTATGTGCAGTGGTCTTGTATTCGCGGCGAAAGCTTTGAGGCGTGGACCGATGGCACCATAAGCGAAATCCGTGACAAGCTGCCCATCATGCCGGACAACGGCAAGATGATTCTGGTCGAAGTGAAGGACTTCTATCGCCGTCCCTTCCGCATCGGATACGGCGAAAACGAATTTGCCATGGACAATTTCGTATTCACCCACCCGCGCGTCTACGACAAGATCGACGCACCGGGCGGGTGCTGAGAGCTATTCGGCCTCGGCCAGCATCGCAGAAAGCATTTCTGACAGGAACTTGGTCTCGGCGGCGGACGTCATGCCGCCGACGCCGACACGTCGCCCGACGCGCCACCAAAGGCCCGGGGCCCAAGCCCTGCCACGTTTGCTACGGGTCGTCAGCAGAAACCCGTTCGACGGCTTGAAGGCGAATACGCCCCGATCCACCCCTTCGATTTCACCAACCTCGGCAATCAGCTTGCCGCTGCCCGTGCGCAATTCCGTGCGCGTCAGTTCGATCCGGTCCGCTGTCGCATGCCAGACGCGATGCGCGAGCCAAAGCGCGCCACCTCCGACCACGAACAGGAACAGCTGCCATTCCGGCGCTGGCGGTGCGGCCAGGGCGACATAAGTCACGAACACGCCCACAGTGACGAGCATTCCCACCCCCATCCACCGCCGTGCCGATGAAGCCTGAATCGTTGCCAGTACGTCTTCTTGCATTTCCAACTCCGCCTTTGCCTGCCCCCCATACCCGCTTACAGCGACAAGCAACAGGCCAAGACTCACCCGGCGCAATTTTGCACAGAGGCAGTGCTTTCTCGCGAATTGACCGTACTTCAGCGAAAATTAGATAACGGGTCCAGAGACAGGAGATCCACATGTCGCTCAGACCAACACTCGAAACCCGCAAGGCCGTTCCGACGATGGAAGGCGCTGGCGTAAAGCTGCACCGCGCTTTTGGATTTCAGGATCCGTCCGAACTTGATCCATTCCTGTTGTTTGATGACTTCCGCAACGAGCACCCGCAGGACTACCAGGCCGGCTTTCCCTGGCACCCTCACCGCGGCATTGAAACTATCACCTACGTGCTGTCAGGAACCGTCGATCACAGCGACTCGCTGGGCAACAGCGGCCAATTGGGTGCCGGAGACGTCCAGTGGATGACGGCGGGGTCCGGAATTCTGCATCAGGAAATGCCCAAGGGAAACACATCCGGGCAGATGCATGGGTTTCAGCTGTGGGGCAACTTGCCCTCGGCTCAAAAAATGACGGCTCCTCGATACCAGGACGTTCAGGGCAAGGACATTCCCGAAGTGATCGACGATGATGGCACCACGGTGCGGGTCATCGTCGGCAAGTTCTGGGGTAGGACCGGGCCGGTGGACGGTATCGCCGCGGACCCGCAATACCTGGACGTATCGATTCCTGCAGGGGTGAAAAAGACCTTCAAGATAGATACTTATCGCCGTGCTTTCGCCTATGTTTTCGATGGGCAGGCCGCTTTCGCCGACGCCTCGCAACCGACCGGCGTTCTGCTTGAGAAGGAAGTCGCCGGGCAAGAGCTGAACATTCGCGATATGTCAGGCAACCGGACGCTGGTGCGGTTTGGTACCGGAGACGAAATAACCGTTCAGGCCGGACCTGAAGGTGTGCGGTTCCTGTTGATCTCGGGTGCGCCGATCAATGAACCGGTAGCGTGGCATGGCCCGATCGTGATGAATACGCGCGCCGAACTCGAGCAGGCGTTTCGGGAGTTGCGCAACGGTACTTTCATCAAGCCGGCGCACTGACTCCAAACAGCCGGTAACAGGGCGCGGCCAGTCAGGCCGCGACCGCCTTGCGTACCATATCCCAATAAATCTGCTCGACCTCGTCCAGCGAAAGCCGTCCACCGGCCCGGTACCACGTCATGACACCATTCAGCATGGCAATCACTGCCAGAGTCGCGATTTTGGCATCCTGAACCGAGAACAGACCGTCCTTCTGGCCGGCGAGAAGGATGCTCTGCAACGCATCTTCATACCGCCGGCGCAGCTTTTCGATTTCGGCGAAGTTTTCAGGCGTCAGGTTTCGCAGCTCCATGTACGCGATGAACACTTCGTCCGGTCGCTGCATGTGAAACCGGATGTGGAAACCCACGAATTGCCGCAGGGCGCCCAATGCATCCGCCTGTGGTTCCAACTCTTCATAGGCCGCCAGCAGCTCTTGCATGTGGTCCTGCATCAGGCGGAACAGAAGGCTTTGCTTGTCCGGAGTGTAATTGTAGAGCGCACCGGCCTGCACCCCGACCTCCCCCGCGATTTGACGCATGGAAACAGCGGCATAGCCATGCCGTGCAAACAATCCCAGGGCGGCCTCGCGGATACGGGGCCCGGTGATATCGGAATGAGAGCCTTGAGTACGTGCCATGGATCCATCGTATATGAACGTACGTTCATATAGAACCCCGCTTGAACCGTTCATGCAAAAAGTGCATCACGTTCAGGTTCCTCATTGTTCGGGTCGCGAAATGAAAGCTGTTTCCGTCATCCTGCCGCTGCTCCTCTTGGCCGCGTGCGCAGATATTCCCGAGTTGGAGGGAAGCGAAGCGGCCTCGGTAAAGGCCGCGCCCTACCCCAAGCTGATCCCGTTGACCCAGGTCAACGTGCCACCCGTCGACCCGGTGAACGAGGCAGCCGCGGTGGAAGAAGAATTGGAACAACGGGCCGAGCGGCTGTCGCAAAAGGCACAGGCACTCCAGAACGCCGAGACCCAGTAAGCCCCGTACGCTCGCCCGCTGCGCAACAACTCTGTCCCTGACGGATTGCACCGCCGCGTTGAACCAGCTATGGCAGCCGACAAAGGACCTTGCGTCCAACAGGCAGACTTCGAGCGGAAAGGAACCCACGGAATGACACAGGCGCTGCGGCTTGGAATTGCTGGCTTGGGAACCGTGGGTGTGGGCGTCGTCAAGATCGTGCGCCGTCATGCCGAATTGCTGCAAGCGCGCACTGGTCGACCGATCGAGATCGTTGCGGTTTCGGCGCGCGACGCCGACAAAGATCGCGGGATAAACCTGTCCGGCTTCGCGTGGGAAACCGACCCGGTGGCCTTGGCCAAACGAAACGACATCGATGTGTTCGTCGAACTGATGGGTGGTGAAAACGGCCCGGCAAAGGCCTCGGTCGAGGCGGCATTGGCCACCGGCAAGGATGTGGTCACCGCAAACAAGGCGCTGCTGGCCATTCACGGCCAGGCATTGGCGGAACAGGCCGAGGCCGCAGGCCGCGTGATCCGGTTCGAGGCTGCAGTGGCCGGTGGAATTCCGGTCATAAAATCCCTGACCGAAGGGTTGGCCGGAAATGACATCAAACGTGTCATGGGCGTGATGAATGGCACCTGCAACTATATCCTGACCCGAATGCAATCGCAGGGATTGGGCTACAATGCCTTGTTCGAGGAGTGCGCGCAGTTGGGCTATCTCGAAGCGGATCCGAACTTGGACGTAGGCGGCATCGACGCGGCGCACAAGTTGGCGCTGTTGGCCTCTATCGCGTTTGGAACAAAGCCGAATTTCGACGGGATCGAGATCGAGGGTATTCAGCATATCAGCCTGGACGACATCCATCAGGCCGACGATATGGGCTACCGCATCAAGCTGCTTGGCGTTGCGCAGCGCACGCCGCGCGGGCTTGAACAACGGATGCAACCCTGCCTGGTACCCAGTGACTCGCCTTTGGGGCAGCTGGAAGGCGGCACCAACATGGTGGTCATTGAGGGCGACGCCGTCGAACAGATCGTTTTGCGCGGACCCGGCGCTGGCGAAGGCCCGACGGCCAGTGCGGTGATGGGGGATGTTTGCGACCTGGCGCGGGGCCTGCGGATTTCCACCTTTGGTCAACCCGCCACGTCGCTGGTCGACTCCAAGCCCGCAATCACCGGCCTGCCTGCCCCTTATTATCTGCGCCTTGCATTGCTGGACAAACCAGGTGCGCTGGCCAAGGTGGCCGCGATTCTGGGCAATGCCGGCGTTTCAATCGACCGGATGCGCCAATACGCACATGCCGAGGACACGGCACCGGTACTGATCGTTACACACAAGACCACACGCGCCACGCTGGACGTTGCGTTGGAGGACTTGCGCACCACGGATGTGGTTGCGGGCGAACCGGTAGCTCTGCGTATCGAGCAGGTTTGAACCCTTGCGGCCTGCGCCACGAGCAGGCTATGCCAGTCAGGACGTCTTCGCTTTACCAAAGGATTACATCGCATGAGCGCTGCCAAAATCGATTTCAACGACCGCCTTCTGTCCCTTGGACTTGCGCGCGTGGCTGAGCAGGCCGCTCTGGCCTCGGCCTCGCTGGTCGGACGCGGAGACGAGAAAGCCGCCGACCAGGCCGCGGTCAACGCGATGCGTGAACAGCTGAACCTGCTGGATATCGCTGGCGTGGTAGTCATCGGTGAAGGCGAACGCGACGAAGCGCCCATGCTGTATATCGGCGAAGAGGTCGGCACCGGCAACGGCCCGGGCGTGGACATCGCTCTGGACCCGCTCGAGGGTACGACGCTGACCGCAAAAGATATGCCCAACGCCTTGACCGTCATCGCGATGGGTCCGCGCGGTTCGATGCTGCACGCGCCGGACGTCTACATGGACAAGCTGGCGATCGGCCCGGGCTTCCCCGAGAACGTGGTGACACTGGACATGTCCCCGCGGGAAAGGGTCGAGGCGCTGGCCAAGGCCAAAGGATGCACCCCCGAGGACATTACCGTTTGCATACTGGAACGTCCGCGCCATGAAGCGATGATCGCCGAGGTGCGCGAAACCGGCGCTGCGATCCGCCTGATCACCGACGGTGACGTTGCAGGCGTCATGCACTGTGCCGAGTCCGAGACGACCGGCATCGACATGTACATGGGCCAGGGTGGCGCGCCCGAAGGCGTTCTGGCGGCCGCCGCGCTGAAATGCATGGGTGGCCAGATCTTTGGACGTCTGATGTTCCGAAATGATGATGAACGCGGTCGGGCGGCCAAAGCCGGTATTGCCGATCTGGATCGTGTCTATGCCCGCGACGAGATGGTCACCGCAGATGTGATCTTTGCGGCGACCGGTGTCACCGGCGGGTCGCTGCTGCCGCGGATCAAGCGGGAACCCGGTTGGGTCGAGACGACGACCCTGCTGATGCGCTCGAAAACCGGATCGGTGCGGCGCATGTCCTACCGCACCCCCATTTGGCCGCATGTCGAAGGCTGAGCGGCCCCGCAGACACAACCGTTCAAGGGCCGGGTCCGACAGGATTCGGCCCTTTTCAGGAGAAGTGGATTGAGCTTTCTGGGTGTTGAACAGTCTTTGACGGGCCGCCGGTGGATTGGTCCATCGCCTGAATTGGACCGGGCCGCCGAGATGCTGGCCCAGCAGACCGACCTGCCCCGCCCCCTGTGCCAGGTGCTGGCACGGCGAGGTGTCCCGCCGATGGAGGCCGAGAGCTTTCTGTCTCCAAAACTGCGCGACCTTCTTCCCGATCCTCGCAGCCTGCGCGACATGGAGATCGCCGCAACGCGGTTCCTGAAAGCGGTGCGGGACAACCAGCGCATCGCCGTTTTCGCCGACTATGATGTCGACGGCGGCAGCTCGGCAGCCCTGTTGCTGGTTTGGCTCAGGCAGATGGGGCGTCAGGCGACCTTATATGTGCCCGATCGTATCGACGAGGGCTATGGCCCCAACGTCCCCGCCATGAGCCAGCTTGCTGAAACGCATGATCTGATCATCTGCGTTGACTGCGGCACGCTAAGCCACGAAGCAATTGCCGCAGCCAAGGGGGCCGATGTGATCGTTCTCGATCACCACCTGGGCGCCGAAACGCTGCCGGATTGCGTGGCCGTGGTGAACCCCAACCGCCAGGATGAAAGCGGTGACCTGGCCCATCTGTGTGCTGCAACCGTTGTCTTTCTGATGTTGGTCGAGGCCGGGCGCCAACTGCGCGAGGCCAACGCCCAAGGTCCGGACCTGATGGCGATGCTGGATTTGGTCGCGCTGGCGACCGTGGCAGACGTGGCACCTCTGATCGGGATCAACAGGGCGCTGGTTCAGCAGGGTTTGAAAGTGATGGGGCAGCGGCAACGCCCCGGACTGGTTGCGCTGTCCGAAGTGGCGCGCATGGATTCGGCGCCCAACAGTTACCACCTGGGTTTTCTGCTTGGGCCGCGCATCAATGCCGGCGGCCGGGTTGGACAGGCAGACCTCGGCGCGCGGCTGCTCAGCACCGACTCGGTGACCGAGGCCGAGGCCTTATCCCGGCGCCTTGATGACCTGAATACCGAACGGCGCGACATCGAGAATGCGGTCCGCGCCGCGGCGCTGGCGCAGGCCGAAGAACGTGGATTGGATGCGCCGCTGGTGTGGGCTGCAGGTGACGGCTGGCATCCCGGCGTCGTTGGGATCGTGGCGGCTCGCCTGAAAGAGGCGTCGAACCGTCCCGCCGTCGTGATTGGTTTCGACGGTGACGAAGGCAAAGGCTCGGGCCGTTCGGTCTCGGGTGTCGATCTTGGTGCATCAATCCACCGGTTGGCCGCCGAGGGTTTGTTGGTCAAGGGCGGCGGTCACAAGATGGCCGCAGGTCTGACCGTGATGCGCGACCAGCTGGAACCGGCGATGGAGAGACTCTCGGAGTTGCTGGCAAAACAGGGGGCGGGCCAAGCCGGTCCTGCCGACCTCAAGCTGGACGGTGCGCTGATGCCCGGGGCGGCCTCGGTTGATCTGATCGAAAAGATCGAGCAGGCCGGCCCATTTGGCGCCGGGGCCCCTGCCCCTCGATTTGCAATGCCCGACCTGCAGGTCCGCTTTGCCAAGCGGGTCGGAGAAACCCATCTGAAGCTGTCGCTGTCGGACGGAATGGGTGGTGGGCTGGACGCGATTGCATTTGGTGCCTTTGACGGACCGATGGGCGAAAGGCTGTCAAATCACGGTGGCGCGCGGTTCCATTTTGCCGGTCGGCTCGAGGTCAATACATGGGGTGGAAGGCAAAGCGTGCAGTTGCGCCTGGAAGACGCGGCCGAAGCAAATTGACCGCTGACGCCACTGCCTTTTTTGACCCGCAAAAAAGTTTCCTGGCCGTGCGTTTTTCGTCTTGCGGGTGGGGGGCGTAATCCGTAAAAGGCCCTCCACAAGCCAGCGTGGCCCGTTCGTCTATCGGTTAGGACGCCAGGTTTTCAACCTGGAAAGAGGGGTTCGATTCCCCTACGGGCTGCCACTTGTGCTTGGGCAATGCTGACGTGGCCCGTTCGTCTATCGGTTAGGACGCCAGGTTTTCAACCTGGAAAGAGGGGTTCGATTCCCCTACGGGCTGCCATTTTCACCCTCGAGAAACGCAAATCGCGCGTTACCACTGCCGAGCCTATCTGCGTCGCAATTTGCAAATCGACGGAGCGGTGACGCCGAAAAATCCAAAGCGAAACGTCATCGGCAAGCTCTTTTCGCCTAGCAGATGACGCCACGTCGAGTGGGTTAAAAACCATATATTTTCAAGGCTATAGTCTCTGAATGCGTTGGGTCGAACAGGCCAGTTTCGCCATTTACTAATTTTTTAGTTTGACAGACTCGCGAAAAATCGCTGATGCTGTTCGTCATCCGGTTCGCGCCGGAGAACCATAAATTTTGGGAGGAGAAAGATGCGGAAACATCTTTTGTCCGCAGTGGCGGCGGCTGCCGTCATTGCGGGGCACGGTCCTGTTTGGGCCGACGAAGCCGCAGCACAGCGCTGGGTCGACGATGAATTCCAGCCATCCACCTTGTCGAAAGACGAGCAGATGGCGGAAATGCAGTGGTTCATCAAGGCTGCCGAACCGTATGCCGGGATGGAGATCAACGTTCTGTCCGAAGGTATCCCGACCCACTCGTATGAATCCGAAGTTCTGACGAAGGCGTTCGAGGAAATCACCGGCATCAAGGTCAACCACCAGATCCTGGGTGAAGGTGAGGTCGTTCAGGCCGTTCAGACGCAAATGCAGACCGGACGGAACCTGTATGACGGCTATGTCAACGACAGTGACTTGATCGGTACGCACTCGCGCCTGCAGTTGGCCTATCCCCTGTCGGACATGATGGCGGGTGATTGGGCGGCGACAACCTCGCCGACGCTGGACCTGGATGACTTCATGGGCATCCAGTTCACCACCGGTCCCGACGGCAAGCTGTACCAGCTGCCCGACCAGCAATTCGCCAACCTGTACTGGTTCCGCAAGGACTGGTTCGATGACGAAGCCAACAAGGCCGCATTCAAGGAAAAATACGGCTATGATCTGGGCGTACCGGTCAACTGGTCTGCCTACGAGGATATCGCCGAATTCTTCACCAATGACGTGAAGGAAGTGGACGGTGTCGCGATCTACGGCCACATGGACTACGGCAAGCGCGCGCCTGACCTTGGCTGGCGGATGACCGACGCATGGCTGTCGATGGCCGGTGCCGGCGACAAGGGCGAGCCGAACGGTGTGCCGGTCGACGAATGGGGCATCCGCATGGAAGCGGGCACCTGTAACCCGGTCGGCGCCTCGGTGTCGCGGGGTGGTGCCGCAAACGGCCCGGCGGCCGTTTACGCGATCCGCAAATGGGACGAGTGGCTGCGGGCCTATGCGCCTCCGGGTGCGGCGTCCTATGACTTCTACCAGTCGCTGCCCGCCCTGTCGCAAGGCAACGTGGCCCAGCAGATCTTCTGGTACACAGCCTTTACCGCCGACATGGTCAAGCCCAAGTCCGAAGGCAACAACACTGTCGATGATGAGGGCAACCCACTGTGGCGGATGGCGCCCAGCCCGCATGGCCCCTATTGGGAAGAAGGCCAGAAGGTTGGCTATCAGGATGTGGGATCGTGGACTTTCCTGAAGTCCACCCCGTCGGATCGGGCGCAGGCCGCGTGGCTGTATGCTCAGTTCGTGACGTCCAAGACTGTCGACGTGAAGAAGTCCCACGTGGGTCTGACCTTCATCCGCGACAGCTCGGTCAACCACGAGTCGTTCACCGAACGCGCACCCAAGCTGGGTGGCCTGGTCGAGTTCTACCGCTCGCCCGACCGTGTGGCGTGGTCGCCGACCGGCATCAACGTTCCCGACTATCCGAAGCTCGCCCAAATCTGGTGGCAGCAGATCGGTGACGTGAACTCGGGCGCCTTCACCCCGCAAGAGGCGATGGACCGTCTGGCTGAAGAGATGGACATCACCATGGCCCGCATGCAGGCCGCGGATGAAAGCGCCGGCGTCTACGGCGGCTGTGGTCCGCGCCTGAACGAACCGCAGGATCCGGCCTTCTGGCTGGAGAAGCCGGGCGCGCCGAAAGCCAAGCTGGAGAACGAGAAGCCGCAAGGCCAGACCGTCAACTACGACGAACTGGTGGCACGCTGGCAGTCCCAGTAAGCCACTACTCCCCGGGGGGCGCCGGTACCGGCGGCCCCTTACCAACCAAGACCAAACAGCGTTGCCACGCGCTGCGGGATCGGAACCCACGGACATGATCGAACTACAAAACGCAACCAAGCGGGTCGGCACCGTTACCCATATCAAACCCACGTCCCTGACGCTGCAGACCGGCCATTTCAACGTGCTGCTGGGCGCGACCGGGTCGGGCAAGACCTCTCTGATCAAGATGATGGCCGGGTTGGACCCGATCGCTTCGGGCAAGGTCCTGATGGATGGGCAGGACGTCACACGGCTGAATACGCAGAAGCGAAAAATCAGCCTCGTGCACCAGTTCTTCGTGAACTACCCGCATATGACCGTATTCGACAACATTGCCTCGCCCCTGCGCGTTGCCGGAATGGCGCAATCCGAGATTGAAGGTCGCGTGGAAGAAGCCGCCGACCTGCTGCAACTGCGCCCGATGCTGCACCGTCGTCCGCATGAACTGTCGGGCGGCCAACAGCAACGCACCGCACTGGCCCGCGCCATCGCAAAGGACAGCCGCGCCGTGTTCCTGGATGAGCCACTGGCCAACCTGGACTACAAGCTGCGCGAGGAATTGCGCGAGCAATTGCCCGAGCTGTTCGCCGGGCGCGGCGCCGTGGTGGTCTATGCTACGTCCGAACCCGAAGAGGCGCTGCTGCTGGGCGGCTACACCGCCTTGATGGAGGACGGCCGCGTGACCCAGTTCGGTCCGACGGCCGACATCTATCGCAATCCCGAAAACCTCGCCGCCGCGCGAGTGTTCTCGGACCCCCCAATCAACGTGGCCCGCGTCACGGTCGCCGGTGCCCAAGCGCGCCTGGCCGGTGGAGGTGGATGGACTGTGTCCGGGATTGCCGATGGCGAATACATGGTCGCCGTGCGTCCGCACCGGGTCACTCCGCTCAAGGCTTCTGATGACGACGTTGAACTGACCGGCCGCGTGATCGTGACCGAGCTGTCCGGGTCCGACTCCAGCGCGCATTTCCAACATGGCGAGGACGCCTGGGTCTCGCTGGCCGCCGGGGTCCACCCCTATCAGGTGGGCGAAGACCACACATTCTACATGAACCCGGCCCATTGCCGGTATTTCGGCCAAGACGGCAAAAGGGTGGCCTGACATGGCACAGATCAAGCTTTCCAACCTCAAACACAGCTACATGCCGTCGCCGCAAGGCCCACAGGATTATGCGCTGAAGGAAATCGACGTGACCTGGCGCGATGGCGGAGCCTATGCTCTGCTGGGGCCGTCGGGCTGCGGCAAGTCCACGCTGCTTAACATCATCTCGGGCCTGTTGACCCCGTCCGAAGGGCAGATCCTGTTCGGTGACCGTGACGTGACCGCCCTGCCCCCCGATCAACGCAACATCGCGCAGGTGTTCCAGTTTCCGGTGATCTACGACACGATGACCGTCGGCGAAAACCTGGCTTTTCCGCTCAAGAACCGCGGCGTCGATCCCGCGACGATCAAGCGCCGCGTCGACGAAATCGCCGAGATGCTGGATGTCACCGACGTGCTGAACACCCGCGCCAGCGGCCTCAGCCCGGACAACAAGCAGAAAATCTCGATGGGTCGCGGTCTGGTCCGCGACGACGTGAACGCGGTGATGTTCGACGAGCCGCTGACCGTGATCGACCCGCATCTGAAATGGAAGCTGCGGTCCAAACTGAAAGAGCTGCACCAGCGCGTCAAGGCGACGATGATCTATGTCACCCACGACCAGACCGAAGCGCTGACCTTCGCCGACGAGGTGGTGGTGATGCAGGAAGGCGAAGTGGTCCAGATCGGCACCCCGGTCGAGCTATTCGAGCGCCCTCAGCACACATTCGTGGGCCATTTCATCGGCTCGCCCGGCATGAACGTACTGCCCTGCGAGGCGCGGGGCGATCGCGCCCTGTTCGAAGGGCACGAGGTGGTGCTGGAAGGTCCGGTCAGCGGCAGTGGCGGCCGTACAGATCTGGGCATCCGGCCCGAATATGTGGGCTTTGGCCCCGAGGGCATTCCGGCCCATGTCACCAAGGTGGCCGATATCGGCCGGCATTTTGTGGTCAGCGCCATGGTCGGCAACACCGCACTGAAGGCGGTGACCGAACACGCGGCCCCCGAGCCCGGATCGCAAGTCTTTCTGCAATTCAAACCTGAACAGACGCGCGTCTATCGCGACGGCTGGATCGCAACCGAGGAGCGCGCCCGATGAGAACGGAAAATCAGAAAGCGTGGTTCTTTGTCCTGCCGGTGCTGGCGCTGGTGGCATTCAACGCGCTGGTGCCGATGATGACGGTGGTCAACTACTCGGTGCAGGAAACCTTTGGCAACAACCAGTTCTTCTGGGAAGGCCTGGGCTGGTTCGAACAGATCCTGCGGTCTGACCGCTTCCAGGCGGCGCTGGGGCGGCAGTTCCTCTTCACCGCGCTGATCCTGATGATCGAGGTGCCGCTGGGCATCATCGTGGCCCTGTCGATGCCGCGCAAGGGCTTCTGGGTGCCGGTCTGCCTGGTCCTGATGGCCCTGCCGATGCTGATCCCGTGGAACGTGGTCGGCTCGATGTGGAACATCTTCACCCTGCCAAAGATCGGCCTGCTGGGGTATTTCCTGAACGACGTACTGGGCATCAACTATGACATGACCCAACAGCCGCTGTCGGCCTGGATCACCATCGTTGTGATGGATGTCTGGCACTGGACCTCGCTGGTGGTGCTGCTGTGCTATGCCGGTCTGGTGTCGATCCCCGACGCCTATTACCAGGCGGCCAAGATCGATGGTGCAAGCCCCTGGTCGGTGTTCCGCTATATCCAGTTGCCCAAGATGAAGACGGTTCTGACCATCGCGGTTCTGCTGCGGTTCATGGACAGTTTCAACATCTACACCGAACCCTTCGTTCTGACCGGGGGCGGTCCCGGCAACTCGACCACCCTGCTGTCGATCGACCTGGTGAAGATCGCGCTGGGACAGTTCGACCTCGGCCCCGCAGCCGCGATGAGCCTGATCTATTTCGCCATCACTCTGCTGGTTTCCTGGGTCTTCTACACCCTCATGACAAAGGATGACGCGCAATGAAGAAGCGGTCTCTCATCCCGATCCTGTATATCGCGTTCCTGATGCTGCCGATCTATTGGCTGGTGGCGATGTCCTTCAAGACCACGAACGAGATCCTGTCAGGCTTTTCCCTGTTTCCCCAGACTTTTACGCTGGAGAATTACATCACCATCTTCACCGATCCGACGTGGTATTGGGGCTATATCAACTCGATCACTTATGTGACGTTGAACACGATCCTGTCGGTCTGCGTGGCCTTGCCCGCGGCCTACGCGTTCTCGCGCTATCGGTTTCTGGGCGACAAACAGCTGTTCTTCTGGCTGCTGACCAACCGCATGGCACCGGCGGCCGTGTTCGCCCTGCCCTTCTTCCAGCTGTATTCGTCGATCCATCTGTTCGACACCTATCTGGCGGTGGCACTGGCGCACACGCTGTTCAACGTGCCGCTGGCGGTGTGGATCCTGGAAGGCTTCATGCGCGGCATCCCGAAAGAGCTGGATGAAACCGCCTATGTCGACGGCTATTCCTTCCCCCGGTTCTTCGTCACGATCTTCCTGCCCAACATCAAGGCGGGCGTGGGCGTGGCGGCGTTCTTCTGCTTCATGTTCTCGTGGGTGGAAATGCTGCTGGCCAAGACCCTGACAGCGGTTGAGGCCAAACCCATCGCCGCCGTGATGACCCGCACCGCGTCCAGCGCAGGCTACGAGCTGGGTCTGCTGGCCGCCGCCGGCACCCTGACCATCATCCCCGGCGCCATCGTCATCTGGTTTGTCCGCAACTACATCGCGCGCGGTTTCGCGATGGGACGTGTATGAGGTTCGACATGCGCAAACTCCTTCTCTCCCTCTCCCTGTTCACCCCTTCCCCGGCGCTGGCACAAGCCAAGGCCGGCTGGGGTAATGTCGGCCAGGAAGAACCCAAGGGCTTTTCCTGGACCGACCCGCTGTGGCCCGATTTCTGGATGGCCTGGACCCCGGCAACGCTGGCGGTTTTCGTGGGCATCTTCTCGGCCATCGCCCTGATCGGGGTGCTAGAGGTGGTCAAGTTCCGTGACGGGATCGAACGCCGAGGCGTGCTGGGCCTGACCACCACGTTGGGCGACCGGCTGTTCATCACCCTGCTGGGCTCGGCCTACATCTTTCTGGCCTGGCTGGGGCTGGTCGGCCAACCGGTATGGACCCCGCTTTTCCTGTCGATCGGCTGGGGCATTTTCGTTTTCTGGAAAGTTTAGGCTTTGCGTAACCGCGAAAGGATGCTTGTCTGGCAAGCATAACAGGCAAAATGGTGACACCGAGACCGATGCGAAAGAGAAAGACAGGAAATCTGCTGACCGAGGTTGAACTGGAGTTCATGAACGAGCTCTGGGCACTTGGCGAAGGCTCGGTTCGCGACGTGCTGGACCGGCTGCCGCCCGAGCGGAACCTGGCCTACACCTCTGGCGCGACGATCCTGCGCATTCTGGATGAAAAGGGATTTGTCCAAAGCCGCAAGGACGGCAAAACCCTGATCTACCGCCCGCTGCTTGAAAAGGACACATATCAGGCGCGGTCGCTGCAGAACCTGTCCCGCACGTTGTTCGATGACACCCCGGCCTCGCTGGTGGCACGACTTGTCGACGACGCCGGCCTGACCGAAGCTGATCTGGAGGAAATTCGAGCACTGGTAGAGAGGAGACTGCAAAATGACAGCGGTTAAACCGGTTCTCGATGTATTTCTCGACCTGAACGTGGTGCTGGTTCTTTCGGCACTCATCTGGTTGGGCGCCCGCATGGCCGTAGCCCGAACGCGCCTGCGGCACGACTACATGACACAGCTGCGCGTGCTGAAGGTTCTTTGCGTCTGCGTCATGCTCAGCCCTGTTCTGGCCCTTGGGGTCACGGCAGCCGCCGGTTTTTTCTGGCCGGGTCAGGCCGTTTCCATCGGTGATATTGCGGTAGCGGCCTATTTGCGCGGTGAAATCGCGATGCCGGCTACACAATTCGAAGCTCTGCTGAACACGCGTGAACGTTGGGTCGACACGGTACTGTCCGGACAAAGCGCCCTTGTGACGGCCGCCTTGGTGCTGCTGACCCTGGCCGCCCTCCGGATGCTGGTCCGCACCGTCCGGGATGCGCTGGCAATCCGCGACACGGTGGTTTCAAGCTTCCTGTGGCGGCGGTCGGCCAACGTGGACATTCGCTTGTCCGATCGGATCACGGTTCCATTTGCCGTGCGCGGGGCGCGTCGTCGCCATGTCGTTCTGCCCAGCCATCTGCTGGACACCCCCCGCGAACTGCGATTTGCCCTAGCGCATGAATTGCAGCACGTTCGCGCCCGGGACGTCGAATGGGAGATTGCGTTTGAGGCCATGCGACCGCTGCTGTTCTGGAACCCTGCCTACTGGGCGTTGAAATACCAGTTCAGCCGACTGCGCGAACTGGCCTGCGACCAATCCGTCGTCACCCGACGCGGGATCGACGCGCGCGACTATACCGACTGCCTGCTGGACTATTGCGCCCGGACCGTTGCGCAGGGCCGGCCACGGGTCTTGAACGTGGCGCTGGTCTCTGGTGGCAAGGCCAAACGGGTTCTGAAACAACGCGTGATCGCGCTGGCCGATGCACCCTCGTTCTCGGCACCGTTGCCGGCAATCTTCATGGGTTCGGCCCTGCTGTTCGCTGTTCTGCTGGCCTTGGGCGCAGCCACGATCCGCCAGACTCAGGACTGGAGCCATGACCGGCTGATGCTGTCGACCGTCGTGAACCTTGAACGGCTCGAGGCACGCAATCAGGGCAATTGATCGGCGACGCCAGGATCCATCCTGTTGCTGGCCTGACCGCTGAACACCGGTCGCTCGAGTGGGCGGCCTAGCGCTTGGACGTGCCGCCAGAGAAACACGGCCCAACACGCTCCCCAAGCAAGGACCGCGGGCACGTCTGCAGAGGACGCCCGCAAAACCGCGGCAAGGCACAACAAGGCATATCCGATACCATCAATCGCACTGGGGCGCAGCCGGCCGCAACGGCGCGCGACCGCACGGGCAGCGACGGCATAGATCGCGCAGCTGACCGCTCCGACCGTCAGAACGTGCAACGCATCATGCGCCGCCAGCAAGTCGGGGAAGTACAGCGAAGCCGCCAACAGGGACAGACCAGCGGGCAACCACGCAAAGGCAATATGAAGCATCCCCAGCAATCCATCCTGAAGAACTGCCGTTGAATGCCAGAGCCACAGACGCCCACCCTCGCACCCCGCGCAGATCACAAGAAGGACGCCGATAAGCGGACCATCGGCGACGGAAACAAGCCCGAGAAGCACCGCAGTTAAAGCCAGAGCTGCCGCCGAAGCGTCCCCCAATGCCCTCGCGCACCGAAACTTTTGCGCGGCGGTTGGGCTTTGGTGCGTCCAATTCCATGTGAAAGCAGCGATCATGCGCCCACCGACAACCGACACCAAAAGTGCAACGAGTAAAACTGTGGAGAAGGACGGCGCAGACCCAGCTAGAAAGGCAAGTTGGCAGATGGCCAGGAAAAGGGCGAAAAGCGCCTGAAGCCCTCCGGCAACCGCGGGCTCGCGCAGTGCAGCCCAAGCGAGACGACCGGCGAGAAAGAGCAAGAACGCCGTGCCCATTGGGACGATGAACATGGGTTCGCCCCCAAGCGCACCGATGGCGGCAAACCGGGACATCGCCCAAATCGCAAACAGCAACAATGTGCCGGTTGGCGAGACAGAATCGCCCCCCGACCAGCTGCGCATCGCCGTCAGCGAATAGCCCGCAAATGCCGCGCCGACGAAGCCGAACAACATCTCATGCGCATGCCAGGCGTACAGCCCCAGCAACGGCGACCAATGGGTGATGAAATCCTGCCCCAGAAACAGGCCGCTCACCCCCAGAAGGGCAGCTGCCCCCGCCGCAGGAAACATGATCCGATGAGGCGAGGACAGCATGGTTTCCGATCATGCAAGGGACGCCTGGGCTATCCTGCGATAGCCGGCTTGACCGTGATAGAACCCATTGCTGAACGGCGTATCTGCACAAACCTGCCGCAACCGGGCTTCGGCCGCCTCGGTCGACATGCTTTGATCCAACAGCGCCCGGTAAACCTCAGCGACGGTGACCATGTCGACGGCCTGCGGCATCAATCGCAGATGGCTCACACCATCGGCAACCAGTTGGGGCAGTTCCTGCAGCAGGATCAGATACCCTTCGGATTGGGTCTGGATCCCGTTGATGCGCAGGATCGGCTGCTCATCCCTCGTACGCAGGGGCATCCCGTCGGGGTCTTCTTCGCAGACGAATTGGCAATTGTCCTTTGTCCGCCCGTGCGAGCGCGCGTGATAGCACCGCGCCGAAACGGCCAGCGACGCCCGGCCAAAGACCTGCACTTCAACCCCGAGACCCAAGTCGCGCGCCATTCGCGCCGCGACGGCGATCGAGGGCGCTGGCAACTCGGTGGGCAGGCAGACATGCGTCGCCCCCTTTGACGCCATCCAGCGGATTGTGGCCTCGTTATAGGCATTCATGAATGGGCCGATGCGATGCGGTCGCGTACCGCGTGCATACAGTCCCGCAGCGTTGTTGATTTCGATCTCGGGCGACTCCATCTCAGACAGGTCTTCGGTGGCCTTGCGCTCTCGCTTCAGCATCACTTCGGCCAAGGAGGACAAAATCACCTTTTTGCCCGTCCGTTCGAGCCTTTCGATGATGGACGGCAGGTCAGCCTCTTGGAACGGGGCGCGTTTTGAACAGATGACCTCGCCCAGATAGACCTCATCCACCGGAGCTTCGTCGGCGACACGCGCATAGAAATCCCGGCGTTGGTCGGCCGACCAGTGATAGGCGATCGGGCCCAATGTAAGTTTCGTCATCGTTTCACCGCCATTTCTTCGTGGCAAAAGCGCCTTGCGTCTGTTTCTGACCCTCGGTCAGTGCGACGAGGTTCCCGATATCCGCTTCGCGACCCGCCCGGATATCGTCGACAGCGTTTCGAAATGCAGACACCACGGACCGGACATAACTCTTGGACCTTTGCCGCCCTTCGATCTTGAACGCATGCACCCCGGCATCGATCAACTCAGGCAGAAGGCGGGCCAGGTTCAGGCTGATCGGTTCCTCGAACGCATAGTACCCGTCCGGACGATGTGCGACCTGATAGCGGCCTTTGCAAATCGTCGGATAACCGGCCTTCTCATCTGGCCCGAACCGGTCGATGGTAAAGCCAGCCAACCTCGATGACATCGAACCATCGGCATCGCGCACGTACTCCACGTCGGACGCCGGCGAACAGACGCCATCGAGGTTCGTGGACTGCCCGGTCAAATAGTTCGTCAGGCTGCAGCGCCCTTCGACCATCAGACCGTGATTTCCGAAGATGAAGGTTTCGATCTCACAGGGGATTTCTTTTCGGATCTGCCGGATCTCGGGAATGGTCAAAATACGGGGCAGGACCACGCGTTTGACACCGAAATTCTCGCAATAGTAGCGGATCGCCTCGGGTGACGACGCTGCAGCCTGTACCGACAGGTGCAAGCGTACCTGTGGATGGGTTCGGGCGATGTAGTCGGCCACGCCCATATCAGCCACGATGAAGGCATCAACGCCGATCCGCGCACCGGTGTCGGCAGCGTGCCGCCAAAGGTCGACCTTGCCCGCCGGGGGATAAGTGTTGAGTGCCAGAAGGACCTTGGCACCCTTGGCATGGGCATAAGCCACCGCCTCCTCCAATTCCTGCGGCGTGAAATTCAGCCCCGGAAAATTCCGGGCGTTGGTGGCGTCCTGAAAGCCGCAATAGACGGCGTCGGCCCCGGCATCGACCGCTGTGCGCAGGGCAGCGGGAGTTCCGGCGGGGCATATCAATTCGGCGAGGCTCATGAAGCAGTCGCTCCTTCTACTTCTTGGTAATTTCGGCGCAACCGGGACAGGATCGCGCGGCCAGGCGGGCCGAACATGTCCGCAGCCTCCTGAGCGATGGATCCATCCATGTCGTCCAATGCATTGCGCAAACGGACGACGGCCTCGGTATCTCCAGTGATCTCCAGATCGCGTGAGAAAAAGGCCGCGTCGCCGTCCTGTTCCGCATCAACCAGCTCCAACAGCAGCAGGAACCGCCCTCGGATAATTGCTATTGCGTCAGGCAGCATCGACCGCGGTACGGCACGAAAGCTCAGGTTCTGAGGATCTGGACGCAGATGCAGCGCGAACGGCAGCTCGATCGGGTCGATCAGGAAATCGGCGCTTTGATACGGGCCAAGTCGGGCAAACAGCGCAGGATGTTCCTGCGCGACCCTACGGACCACACGCGCGAGAATGGGCTGAACCGCCAAGCAGGCCAAACGCGAGACGACTGCCTGTCCCGGCGGCCTTGGCCTGTTCGATGTCTGTGTTGGGCTCACCATATGCTGCATGTACTGCCTCATCCGTTTGGCTGTTGTATTTGTGCGGGTTCAACCCGGTGCCGCCGTGTTTCGGCCTTGCGCGATGGAGCATCGGCACCATTCGACCACAACGTCCTCGATGGGCGGCAGGAGTTTGGCGGTTCCACCGGCAAACTGATCGAAGGCGGCGCGATGGGTTTTGCTCACGCCGATCAGGACCGGAATATCCCGCGCCAAGGCCTCGGCAATGAGGGTGCGAAATCCGCGACCCTCGGCCTCGCTGAGACCAAATTTGTTCAGCAGAACGATGTCGCAACCGTCATCTCGCAACCGAGCGGTCGCGATGCCGACCACCTCTTCGATCGCACCGGCGTCCATTCGACACGCGCCTGAGCCCGAACCCAGATCCTGCGTGATCCGGATATTGGGGCCATGCGGCAGCAGTCCAAGCGTTGTCTCACAAAACTGGGTGCCAGTATCCGAAAGGTTCACACGCAACGCTCCGAGCAAGCGCAGACCTTCTTCCTGCAATCGCGCGGCCACTGTCGCCAGCAAATGATCCGTTCCGCCTGCCTCACTTGCGTCGACACCTGCAAGAAGCATGATTGATCCCCTCTACCGTTCGAACCGTGGAAACAGGACCTGGTTTTCAAGCATCATGTGCCGGTCAAGATCCGCCAAAAGGTTCCGCAGCCCATCGTAAAGCCGTCGCCAAGACCCGCAGGCATGTGCGGGCGGTGTCAGGTCATGGGTGATATGCCGGATCAGAGCGATACTCTCGGCGTGGCCATCGTGATCGGCGCGCATAACCCGGATCGGGTTTTCGATACCTTCCATGCCGCCCATGCGCATGGCGGGAAACAGGACGATCTCCTCTTTTGCCATGTGCGTTTCCATTTCGGCCGCCAGTTCGGCCAGGGCGCGGACCAACCCTCGGGGGGCTTGGGGGTCGTCTCGGTGAACCAAGGCCACGCGTTCAGCAAGATGTTGAAGCTGTTCAAGCTCGGTCCGGTGTGTTTCGTGATATCGTGTGAGGATGTGATCAATCAGGGCGCCTGTCTCAAGATCAGCTTCGTGCATATCGAAGTTCGTCATGGTCCGTGCTTTCAGGTTCACGACCCGAGCATCTCGAATCGGAGTTTGATTTGCGCATTCTGTTTTGCTAATACGCATAGAAAATACCGATTGAAAAACGCGACCATGCGCCTCACCTCATTCACTGACTATGGTCTCCGCATTCTGATGCGGCTGGCTGGCAGCCCGGACCGCCCGTTTTCAACCGGCGAACTTGCGGATGAATTCAAGGTGTCACGCGCCCATCTCGCCAAGGTCATTTCAGCGCTGGCCAATGCCGGATACCTCAAAACGCGGCGGGGCGGTGGCGGCGGGGCCGTCCTGTCTCGCCCGGCGTCGGACATCCGCTTGGGCGACGTTGTGCGTACCCTGGAAACCGGGCAACCAATCGTTGAGTGTTTCTCGGCCGATGGCAGTGCGTGCACTCTGACTCCAAGCTGCCTTTTGAAATACCGGCTGAAGCAAGCCGAGCAGGCGTTTTTCGACGACCTGAATCAGGCAACACTGGCTGATTGCATCTATCGTCCGCCGTGGGAGGTTTCGGCGGCAGAATAGCAGCCGGCCTGCCCCTTCCGACAATTCGCCCGGGTTCTCTCAGAACCAATCAGGCTGCGAACACGGTTACGTTGGTGCTTAGAGCGGTTAGATCAGATGCCCTCCAATCTCGGCAGCGACGGTCAACCGAACGCCTCTGGAAATTCAGCTAGCTGTTTCTCCGGCGGACTTGCCTGATCCTCCGAATAACAACCCGAAACTCTTGTGCGGCTAAATGCAGGTTGTAGTCTTGGCGGACTGGCCGGAGAGATCCCATTGGAACTGCAGAGACTCCTTGACGACGCCAAGACGCTGATTACCGAGGCCCAATTGGATGACGGCTTCTGGCCCTGTGGTGTGCGGGACATGGTGTTGGCGCAGACGCGCCAGTCCAAACGCCCGTCATGCTCGGTCGTTGAACCCATGATCGGGCTGGTGCTTCAGGGCAGCAAGTCGGTTCAGTACGGAACCGAGCATGTACGCTATAACGCAGGGGACGTCATTGTCGTGGGAAGCGCCCTGCCAATGGTCTCGGGCCTTGTGGATGCCTCGCCCGAAAACCCCTACATCGCCCTGTATCTCGGCATCGACATGCGCGTATTGCGGGGCGTCTACACCGACATGGGCGGCACCTCGCTGGACGATGCGGGGCCGGCCTTGGAAAGCGGTCAGGCCGATGTGGAAGTCATTAATTCATTTGCACGTCTATTCCGTCTGCGCCGAGATCCGATCGCAGAGCAAACGCTGGGGGCCGCCGCCGTCCGCGAGGTTTATTTCCGGGTTCTGCGCCGCGACAAAGGGCGCGCGCTGCGCCGTATCATCCGCACGGACAGCAAGGCCAATCAGGTCGCCAAGGCAATCGCGCATATTCGCAAAGAGTACCGCTCGACGATCAAAGCCTCGGACCTGGCCGCGATCTCGGGCATGAGCGCTTCGGTATTCTATGACGCTTTCAAACGGGTAACGGCCAACAGTCCGCTGCAGTTCCAGAAAGACCTGCGCCTGACCGAAGCCTTCCAACTGCTTCAGCAGACGGGAACGCCTGTATCGCGTGTTGCACACGCGGTTGGGTACGAAAGCCCGGCCCAATTCAGCCGTGAGTTCGCCAAAAAATTCGGCGTTCCGCCACGAGAACTGACCCGGGATCACGTGACCTGAGCTGCACGCTTTATTCTTGGGTTTCGGAGAATCGAGCAAGAGTTGAGGAGGAAGCCCTGTGTTCCACCCGAGGCGGACAGGTTAGGTTCATCCATGATGCAACCGGGCGATGTTGCCCCCGAAATCGCAAGGATACCTGATGGCAGTCTCCGACCAAGTCCCTACAAATTCCGGATTTCACGCAAAAAGCACGGCGGCCGAAGTGCTGGCCGATATCGACCTGACCGGAAAAACCGCAATCGTAACCGGTGGCTACAGCGGTATTGGCCTCGAAACAGTCCGCGCCCTTGCCGACAAGGGGGCCGTGGTGATCGTTCCCGTACGCTCGGAAATCAAAGCTCGGGAGAGCCTGGCAAGCGTGGAAGGTCATGTCAGGACCGCACCAATGGACCTGGCGGATCTGGGATCAGTCCGACGGTTTGCCAAGACGGTATCCAGCGACTTGCAAAACCTGGATCTGCTGATCAACAACGCCGGGATCATGGCGTGCCCCGAGGCCCGTGTTGGACCCGGTTGGGAATCCCAATTCGGTATCTGCCACATGGGCCACTTTGCCCTGACCAAGTTACTGCTGCCGCTTTTGGAGCAAACACCGGGCGCGCGGGTCGTGGCTCTCTCCTCAACCGCGCACAAGATTTGTGACGTGCATTGGGATGATATCCAGTTCGAGAAGACGGACTACGACAAATGGCAGGCCTATGGGCAAGCAAAGACCGCAAATGCGTTGTTTGCCAACGCCCTTTTCCGCCGTTTGGCAGAGACCGGAGGGTTGGCGTTTTCGGTACATCCCGGTGGGATCTTCACCCCTCTGCAACGGCACCTGCCGAAGGAAGAGATGATCGCACTGGGCTGGCTGAACGAGGATGGCGAGCCGTCCGAATTGGCAAAGGAGGGTTTCAAGACGCCCGAACAGGGCGCGTCAACAACGGTTTGGGCGGCGACTTCGCCAAAGCTGGTTGGCAAACCGGGGGTATATTGCGAGGACGCTGACATTGCTGCCCCGACCGCCCCCAACAGCCCGACGGCCCGATATTTCGGGGTCAACGCACATGCGTGCGATGACGCATCAGCCGAAAAGCTGTGGGAGATCAGCGAACGGCTACTGCAAGAGGCCTGATACCCACGCAATCCGGTCGGGACGATCCCGGCCGGACTGCGCTTTTTGGGGATAAGGCAGCGCCAGGGCTTTAGACCACAGTCGCGCCCCCTAGCCCTCTGCGCAGCTGGTCTTGGCCCGGGCTGGACCCAAACGGTTCAGGCCAAAGCCTGCTCGGGCGCCGGATCGGCGATCAACAGTTCGACATCTGACACGCCCAGCGCCACGGCCAACTGGCTTGGCGGGACCGTGTCGACGATCAACGTGTCCAAATCCGACAGTTCGCACACTTTGTGCAACTGCTTGTGATTGAACTTCTGGGCATCCAGCAGAAGATGGCGTTCCGCAGAACGGCCCAGCATCGCGCGTTTGACGGCGGCGATATCACCGATCGGCTCGCTGGGGCCATCCTCGGACAATCCCGACGCGCCTATCATGCAGCGATCGACATTGAACCGGCCCAGAAACTCCAGCGTTTCGTAACCAACGACGGCAGCCTCAGCGGTAAGATAAGCACCGGGGCAAACAATAACCTCGGTCGCGCTCCCGCCCAGTGTCACGGCCACCGGAATCGAATTCGTGATGACAGTGCAACGTATGTCGCGAAATGCCAATGAGCGCGCCAGTTGAGCGGTTGTCGAGCCCGAGTCGATCATGACCGTCTCACCTTCACGCACAAGGCCAGCGGCGGCGTTTCCGATCCGCTCGCGTTCGGCAACCCTGGCCGCATTGCGCTCGTCCAGACTGAGATAATGCCCTTGCACCGGCGCCGACGCGCCACCGTGCGCACGCGCAATCAGGCCGTCTTCGGCCAGCGCGTCAAAATCTCTGCGGACGGTCTCGGTGGATACGTCGAAACTGCGGGCCAGATCACTGATGCGCACGTGCGGGCGCAGCTTGAGCTCAAGCAGGATACGTTGGCGACGATCGGACTTTTTCAGCCGATCCCGCCCTTTCTTGCTGTGTTTCTGACGTGTTTTGGCCTTTGACATCTCATTGACCCGGCTAGACGATAATCAACTTTTGTGGCGTTTACCTCATTTTTGCAAATATTTTGTTGCATTGCCCTCAAACTGGTGATGAAGATCGTCGGACTCACCCCATTGTGGAAGGCAGAATGTTGGCCATGCAACGGCGCAGCGCAAACAAGGTATCGAACGCATGATCGTGCTTGCCACCCATCTGGCGGCCGGGGTCGCCCTGCTTTTGTGGTCTGTCCGGTTGATCCGGACCGGAGTGGAACGAGCGTTCCTGCCCGAGTTGAAACGCGGCCTGAAAATTCTGTCTGAAAATCGAGTGTCCGCTGCATTGGGCGGCGGTATGGCAGCGATGCTGATGCAAAGCTCGACTGCGGTTGCATTGATCGGAGCCGGGTTCGCGGTATCGGGCATGCTGGCCCCACCCTCGGCCCTTGCGCTGCTGCTGGGGGCGGAGGTGGGATCCGCCCTCATGGCAAAGGTGCTGACCTTGCCCGTCCAGGCGGTGATGCCATTCGCATTGCTGGTCGGCGTCGTGGTGTTTTTGAAGGCCGGACGACGGCGGACGAAACAAATCGGGCGCATCATCATCGGTTTTGCCCTGGTGCTGTTGTCGCTTGGAATGATCCGCGAAGCCACAGTGCCAATCGGGGCCAGCCCAATCGTTCAAAGCATTGCCGCATATTTTCAAAGTGACTTGATCAGCGCCTATGTGGTCGGCGCAATTCTGGCGTGGCTCATGCATTCCAGCCTTGCCGCGGTGCTGACCTTTGCCACATTCGCGGCGTCAGCACTGGTTGGCGGCACTGTGGCCGCCGCACTGGTCATCGGTGCCAATCTCGGTGGCGCCGTGATCTCATTCGCCCTGCTCTGGTCGCAGGAGCGCCCGGCCAAGTTGATCGTCCTTGCCAACCTGGTGGCTCGGGCCTGTGTCACTTTGGTGGCGCTGGCCCTGCTGCTGACCGGCGTACTGAACATATCCGCGTTCGGCACAGCGCCCGGTCAACAGGTGGTGATGCTGCACATTGCGATGAATGTCGCCCTTCTGGTCGTTGCGCTGCCATTCACCAACCTGCTGATCCGGTTGGCCGGCACGTTCGTTCCCCGCCACTCCAGCATCACCGCCGACAACGTGACGGCATTGGACCCCAGCGCACTGGACCACGTGCCTCTGGCGCTGGCCTGCGCACAGCGCGAACTGCTGCGCATGGCTGAAACGGTTCAGGCGATGCTGGTGCCGACCATTCACCTGTTCCGGAACTGGGACCCCGAACTTGCCCGCACCATCGAATTGCGGGAAAACGATGTCGACCGCATGCATTTTGATATCAAAATCTACGTCTCGCGCCTGCGGGAAGGCGATCTGACACCTCAGCAGGAGAAAAAGACACTCGAGCTGGTGTCGATGGCCAACAACCTTGAAGAGGCTGCCGACCGGATCGCGGTCAACCTTGTGGCGCTGGCGAAGAAAATGGCTGACGAGGGCATCACATTTTCCAAGGAAGGTCTGACCGACATTGAACAATTCCACGATCAGATCACAACGAACGGCCAGTTGGCTCTGAGCATTCTGACCACCGGCGACGCTGAGGCGGCCCGCCAATTGGTCGCCGAAAAGGATCGCATCCGGATCGAAGAGCAATACCTGCAGGAGCGCCACTTGAAGCGCCTGCAAAGTCGGGGTCCGGCCAGTATCGAGACAACCAATATCCACCAGGAGACACTGCGCCTATTGAAGCAAATCAACGCGGCGCTGGCCTTTGTCGCCTACCCGATCGCCGAAGAGACGGGAGATCTTCTGGAAAGCCGCCTGGCCAAACCGCGCATAATCTCGGACGCACCTTAGTCACGGCAATCTTCGGATTGTACTTTTAAAGACCGGCAGCCAAGGCTCCCGCCCTTCCGTGAGTACAAGGCTTTCTGGCTTCCTGAACCCGGCAGAATTGACAGTCGGCCCCACCCACATGCTATCGTCATATCAGAATGTTATGACATAAAACCGTTTCTTTGAATTCGAAGCTGTTGAATTGGGAGGTTCTCATGCTGCGACTCTACGTCTGTTCAATGCTGCTGACACTCGGCCCGGCAGGCGTTCTCGCCGACGCTGTGCCGACCAAGGAAGCCGCAGAGGGAACCTTTGCCGAGCGTCCGTTCTCGCCCTATGCCAACCGGACATTCCCAGAGCGCCCTCTTTGGGGGGACACGCACCTGCACACCGGGTTGTCACTGGACGCCGGAACGTTCGGGAACACGCTGCTGCCGGATGACGCCTGGCGATTTGCGAAAGGCCAACAGGTCATCTCGTCGACAGGACAGCCGGTTCGGCTTGCGCGCCCGCTGGATTGGATGGTTCTTACGGATCACACCGACCTGATGGGTTTTGCCCCGGACCTGCAGGCCGGAAAGCCGGGGGTCTTGGCACATCCCAAGGGTTTAGAATGGTACGAAGGATACTCTGCGGGCGGGGACGAAGCTGCCAAAGCGGCGTTCGACATCATTTCCAATTTCTCGCAGATGACCCTTCCGGAAGACCTGCTTGAATCATACAGCCCCGGAGCGGACGCCTTTGCGTTTACCTGGGAACATATCGTGATGGCCGCAGAACGGCACAACGACCCGGGCAATTTCACAGCGTTCATCGGTTTCGAATGGACCTCGGTGCCCAAAGGATTCAACCTGCATCGAAACGTCATGCTGCGCGATGGCCCGATCCGTGCGCTACAGATGGTGCCGCCGGTCACGCAGCCGCCCTACGGGAATACGGATCCGAAGGCACTTTACGTGTGGCTCGAGGAGTACCAGGCCAAGACCGGAGGCCGTGCCGTTGCCTTCGCGCATAACGGCAATCTGTCGAACGGCTGGATGTTCCCGACCGAAGACACCTATCACGGCGGCAAGGTGGATGAGGAATACGTACAGAACCGCGCCAAGTGGGAACCCCATTACGAGGTCACCCAGATCAAGGGTGACGGCGAAGCCCATCCTTATCTCAGCCCTGACGACCCATTTGCCGACTATGAAAACTGGGATGTCGGGAACCTCGATATCTCCGAGCTGAAAACCGATGACATGCTGGCCGGCGAATATGCGCGTGAGGCGCTGAAGCGCGGGCTGATGCTTGAAGAGAAATTCGGCGTGAACCCCTACAAGTTCGGGATGGGCGGCGCGACGGACAGCCATACGTCGCTGGCCACGGCCGAGGAAGACAACTATTTCGGCAAATCCGTAAGCGCCGAGCCCTCGGCTACGCGCGTTCTGCACCCGTTTGTCGAAAGCGATCTGGGCGCCTTTGAGGGGCATACGCTGGTCGCATCGGGCTATACCGCAGTCTGGGCGTCCGAGAATACGCGCTCGGCCATTTTCGACGCGTTCAAGCGACGCGAGACATACGCCACGACCGGGCCTCGCATCGGGCTTCGTTTCTTCGGCGGATGGGATTTCGATGAGTCCGACCTGCTGACGCGTCTGGTAGCCGATGTGGGATACACCAAAGGCGTGCCGATGGGCGGTGACCTGCGTCCGCCCGAGGGCGAAGGCGCACCGACTTTCCTGATCGGCGCACTGCGTGACCCCGTCGGCGCAAACCTTGATCGAGTTCAGGTCGTCAAGGGCTGGTTGGATGCAGACGGCGCGCTTCAGGAAAAGGTCTACAACGTAGCCTGGTCCGACGATCGTGCGCTGGATGCCAATGGCAACCTTCCCGAAGTCGGCAATACCGTCGATCTGGACACCGCCAGCTGGAGCAACTCGATCGGCGCATCGGAATTGGTGACCGTTTGGACGGATCCCGACTTCGATCCCGACGCGCGGGCATTCTACTACGTGCGGGTTCTGGAAATCCCGACCCCGCGATGGGTGCTGTACGACAAGCTTCGTTTTGGAATCGATTTGCCGGCCGAGGCCCAGTTGATCCATCAGGAACGGGCGTATTCGTCACCGATCTGGTACACGCCTGCCAGCGAATGAACCAAGACCGAAACCGGGGGCGCGGGATCGCGCCCTTGGGCCGGGGTCGTTGCAGCAACATCTTCACCCCAAATTGAAATCGGCGATTTGACATGACGGGCCGTTGGGATCAACGATCGGGTATCGAATTGCCAGCAGGTCAGATCTTTCATGCGCTTTTACAAAGAACCGCTGTTCCACTTCATTCTGATCGGGCTGGCCATTTTCGGCTGGTTCTATCTTGTATCCGACGAGACCGAGCCCCCAGTAGAAGCCGAAACGATCACAATTGACAGCGACGACATCGCGCTTTTGAAAACACGGTTCGAGGCCAGCTGGAAACGCCAACCCACCGACGCCGAGTTGCAGGCGCTGATCGATTCCTGGACCCGCGAAGAAATTCTTGTGCGCGAGGCCCGAAAGCTGGGTTTGGACCGTGGTGATCAGGTGATCCGGGCCCGCCTTGCCCGAAAAATGGAGTTTCTGACTACCGCAATTGCGTCCTCGGTCGCCCCCGAGGAGGCTGTTTTAGAAGAGCATCTGGCCCAGAACGCAGACCGCTTCACGACCCCTACCCTGATCGCGTTTGATCAGATCTATCTGGGTGATGCCCCAGACCCGGACGTCGTCGACGATACTCTGCAGGCGCTGAACGGTGGCGCGGATTGGTCCAGCCTTGGCGTTTCGTCCTTGCTGGCGCGGTCGATGCCACTGACAGCCGCGGGTGCAATCGACACAACCTTTGGTCGCGGGTTTGCGTCACAGCTTGACGGGAGCGAGCCGATGATTTGGATCGGTCCGATCAACTCGGGATACGGGCAACATCTTGTCCGCGTGACCGAAGCAAAGCCCGGTTATCTTCCGCCGCTCGCCGAGATCTACGACTCCGTTCTGAACGATTGGCGCAGGGCGACGGCTCAGGACCTGGCGCAGGCTCAATACGAAAGCCTCGCCGCCCGGTACCGGGTCGAGACACCCGAATCCGCAGAGGGCGGCTCGTGAAGACGCTCTTCTTTGTTCTGCTGGCTTTCTGGCTGGGCATGGTTCCGCAATTCGGTCGAGCACACGCGCTTGACCCCGGCTATCTGGACCTGAACGAACTGGCGCCGGGCACCTGGAGAATCCTTTGGCGTATTCCCGACGTGAACGGACAACCCATGGAGATCGATGCGGTTCTGCCCGACCATTGCGCGCCGGCAAATGGCCCGGAGCCAACAGCGGAAAACCAGGCTTGGGTGTCTTCTTGGATTGCAGAATGTGAGGCCGAAATCGCGGGCCATGTTGTGGCCATAGACGGGTTGGAGCGTCAGCAGAACGATGTCTTGCTACGCGTTCGACCGCTGAATGCTGAACCCGTGACGCTCAGATTTACGCCTGATGAGGCCGAATTGACGGTCCCTGCGGAGCCTACGATCTGGTCGGTTTTTGGCAGCTACTTCCTGCTTGGTTTCGAACACATTCTGGGAGGCTGGGACCACCTGTTGTTCGTCTTTGCGCTTTTTGTTCTGGTGCGGAACCCATGGCGGTTGGTCGGTGCGATCACCGCCTTCACAGTCGCGCATTCGCTGACGCTGGCAATGGCGACGCTTGGGTTTCTCAACGTGCCCGCCGGCCCCGTCGAAGCCGTCATTGCATTGTCCATCGTATTCCTTGCTTTGGAAATCCTGAGGCACAAAGAGGGCGAACTGCGGTTATCCGAGCAATACCCGTGGATCGTTTGCTTCAGTTTCGGCCTTCTGCACGGGCTCGGCTTTGCCGGTGCTCTGGCTGAAATCGGCCTGCCCTCGCAAGAGATCCCCGCAGCACTGCTGGCTTTCAACATCGGCGTCGAGGCTGGTCAGCTTGCCTTTATCGCAGTGCTCGCACTTCTGATTGCGATGTGGCGCCTTATCGCGCCACGGAACGCCGATTGGGTGACCCACTTGGCCACCCCGGTGACAGGCTATGCCATCGGGTGCATATCGCTCTATTGGCTGATCGAGCGGGTCAACGGGTTCTGAGCGCCTAAGCGGTCAATTCACAGATCTTTGCATTCCGGCACGGCGGTCAGAACCGATCCGTCCTTGAGATGCTGCAACAGATTGTCCACCGTCAGATCACCCATGGCGGCACGCGTTTCGACAGTAGCACTGCCCGCATGCGGCAACAGAACCACGTTTGGCAACTCGCGCAACGCCTGTGAAACGCGGGGCTCGTCCTCGAAAACATCCAGCCCTGCCCAGCCAAGCTCACCGCTTTGCAGCGCCTCAATCAGAGCCGCCTCGTCAACAACGGATCCTCGGCTGACATTGATCAGCGTGCCCCCGGCCCCCAACGCCCGCATCACTTCGGCATTGACCAGCTTGTTGGTCGACGGCCCGCCCGGTGTTATGCAAATCAGCATATCCACGTGTTTGGCCATGTCGACCAGATTGTCGAAATACCGGTATGGCACATCCTTGGGACTGCGGGTGTGATAGGAGATTTCGGGCGACCACGGCGTCAGTTTGTCAGCAATCGCCTGGCCGATACGGCCAAGGCCCAGAATTCCAACCTTTTGATTGTCGGCTGATCGGGTCAAAGGGGCATTGCCTTCTGTTTCCCATCGTCCCGATCGGACGTATTCATGGTCGCGCACAAGTTCTCGGTAGCAGGCCAGCATAAGCAGAACGGCGGTGGTTGCGACCTCGTTGTTCAGCACATTCGGGGTGTGCGTTACGACAACTTCACGGGCTGCAGCAGCCGTTGCATCGACTGCATCATATCCCACCCCATAGACGCTGATCATCTTCAGATTTGTCAGTTGGGCCATCAGGTCGGGCGGCACGCCGTCATGTCCGTTCGTGACCACATGTGTGATGCGCGCGGCATCAAAATCGTCCAACTGGCGAATATCAAATGCAGTGGACAGCCGATCTTTCATCCGGTCGGTAATCCCGCCGATCTGCAACAGCTCAGTCATCCTGACTGACCTTCTGCCGCTGCGTGCCCAGCCCGTCGATCCTCAGTTCCATCACGTCGCCCTTCTTCAAATAGACCGGATCGGGCTTGATACCCATGCCGACCCCGGGCGGTGTGCCCGTCGAAATCACGTCACCGGGATGAAGGGTAAACAACTGGCTCAGATGCTCGATGATCTCGGCAACGGTAAAGATCATGGTGGCCGTGTTTCCGGTCTGCATCCGCTGACCGTTCACATCCAGGGACATGCCCAGCGCCTGAGGATCGGGAACCTCATCGCGGGTGACCAACCACGGACCGGTCGGACCGAACGTGTCGCAGGACTTCCCCTTGGTCCATTGTCCGGTCAGTTGCGTCTGGAAATGCCGCTCGGACACATCATTGACGATGCAATAACCGGCGACATAGTCCAAAGCATCAGCCTTGGAGACGTATTTCGCCGTTTTGCCGATCACCACACCCAACTCGCATTCCCAATCGGTATGGGTGGACCCGCGCGGCATTACAACGTCATCATAAGGCCCCACGATGGCGGAGTTTGCCTTGAAGAACAGGATCGGATGCTTGGGAATATCCGCGCCCGTTTCGGCAGCATGGTCCGAGTAGTTCAGTCCGATGCAAAGAAACTTGCCGATCTTGCCCACGCAAGCTCCGATCCGCGGATCCCCTTCAACAATCGGCAGGCTTTCGGGATCAATTGCGCGCAGCCTGTCCAGCACGGCGTCGCCCAGCGTTTCACCGGTGATATCGGTGACATGGGCGGACAAATCCCGCAATTGACCCTCAGAGTCGACCAACGCAGGCTTTTCCGACCCTGCGGCTCCGTAGCGAACAAGTTTCATTTCGGTTCCTTTTAGTGATTGTCCCGCGGCAGGAATTGCCGCGCGATGTCCCTGAATTTGTCGGCGCCCTTCAGCGTCATGCCGCGATCCAGACGATCGACCTTCTCGCGGAAGATCTCCTGCCAGGGTGACTGGTCGGACGGGACCGAATAGCCACCTGCAGCTTCCAGTTCGCGGGCGCGTTCATGCAGCTCCTCCAGCGGAACAAGCATATCCGCCGTCCCTTTGCCCAGATCGATGCGCAACCGGTCGCCATTTCGCACCAGCGCCAGCCCGCCGCCTTCGGCCGCCTCGGGCGAGGCGTTCAGGATCGACGGGCTTCCGGACGTGCCGGACTGGCGCCCATCACCGATGCAGGGCAGCGCCTCGACCCCTTGTTTCAACAGGTATGAGGGCGGCCGCATGTTCACCACCTCGGCCGCGCCCGGGTAACCCTTGGGTCCGGCCCCGCGCATGATCAGGATACAGTCTGCATCGATGTTTTCTGCCGGATCATCGATGCGGTGATGAAAGTCCTCAGGCCCGTCAAAAACGACCGCCCGGCCCTCGAATGCATTGGGGTCATCCGGGTTCGACAGGTAGGCCTCGCGGAAAGCGGACGAGATCACCGATGTCTTCATGATCGCGCTTTCGAACAGGTTGCCCGAGAGGTTGATGAACCCGGCCTGATGCTTGACCGGATTTCTCACCGGCTTGATCACGTCGTCGTTCAGCGACCGGCGTGTCCCGCAGTTCTCGCCCATCGACTGGCCGTTGACCGTCAGCGCATCGGGGTTGGGCAGCAATCCGGCATCAATCAACTCACCGACCACGGCAGGGACACCGCCGGCGCGCTGGTAATCTTCTCCAAGGTATTTTCCGGCCGGCTGCATGTTGACCAGCAGCGGTACGTCGTGACCCAGGCTTTGCCAGTCATCGTTGTTGAGTGGAACGCCAAGATGCCGGGCGATCGCATTCAAATGGATCGGCGCGTTCGTCGATCCACCGATCGCCGAGTTGATGACGATCGCATTTTCAAATGCCGCCCGCGTCATGACATCGCTTGGGCGCAGATCCTCCCACACCATCTCGACGATGCGCTTTCCGGTTTCATAGCTGATCTGTCCGCGTTCCCGGTATGGGGCCGGTATCGCGGCGGACCCGGGCAGTTGCATTCCCAAGGCTTCGGCCAGGGAATTCATCGTGGTCGCCGTTCCCATCGTGTTGCAATAGCCAACAGAAGGCGCCGAAGCCGCTGCGATTTCCATGAACTCATCAGTGTCGATCTCACCGGCAGCAAGGTCTTCCCGAGCCTTCCAGATCACGGTTCCCGACCCCGCGCGTTCACCCTTCCACCAGCCGTTCAGCATAGGGCCGACCGACAGAGCGATTGCGGGGATATTGACGGTGGCGGCCGCCATCAACAGCGCCGGCGTGGTCTTGTCGCAACCGATGTTTAGCACCACGCCGTCGATCGGGTAACCAAACAAGCTCTCGACCAGCGAAAGATAGGCCAGATTGCGATCCAGCGAGGCAGTGGGCCGCTTACCCGTTTCCTGAATCGGGTGCACCGGAATTTCGATGCACGTGCCACCGGCCGCGATGATCCCGTCACGCACACGTTTGGACAATTCCAGGTGGTGGCGGTTGCACGGGCTGAGATCGCTACCCGTTTGCGCAATGCCGATGATTGGCTTGCCGGACTGAAGCTCGGCGCGCGTCAGGCCGTAGTTGAGATACCGTTCCAGATACAGCGCGGTCATCTCGAGGTTCTCCGAGTTCATGAACCATTTCCGCGACCGCAGATCGTCCTTTGTTATCTTCGTCATTGGCCTGACCACCCCCCATCGATTATGTGTGTATGTCCTGTGGTGAAAGCACTCTCATCGCTTGCCAGGTAGACGACCAGTGCCGCTATTTCTTCCGCCTTGGCGACGCGGCCCATGGGTTGGCGAGCCACGAACTGCGCCATGGCCTCTTCCCTGCTGCCCAGCTCTTGGGCCAAGGCCTCGACCCGATCGCGCCAACTGGGGCTGTCGACCGTTCCGGGGCAAATGCAGTTGCAACGAATGCCCTTTGTGATGAAATCAACAGCAACCGATTTCGTCAGCCCGACGACCGCTGCTTTAGTCACACCATAGACAAAGCGGTTGGGCGCGCCGATGATCGACCCCAGAGCGGAAGACATGTTGATGATCGAGCCGCCGCCCCGTTCGACCATCCCCGGCAGCACAGCCTTCGTTGTGCGCATCATGGACCGCACGTTGAGGTCCATCGCAAAATCCCACTCCTCGTCGGTGGCGTCCAGGATGGTCCCGTGATGCACGAAGCCCGCACAGTTGAACAACACGTCCGGATTTGCCCGCTCAACCCCCTGAGAGACGCTGGCGTCATCGGTGACGTTCATCTCGAAAATTTCGATATTTTCGAGATTCTCGGACCGAATCGAAGAAAGGTTTTCGAGGTTGACATCCGTCGCAAACACCTGCGCCCCTTCGCGCGCCATTGCGATTGCGCTGGCACGCCCAATACCCTGTCCGGCGGCCGTCACAAGGACGCGCTTCCCCACAAGTCTTTCTGACATATGTAAAATTTACCTTTCACTACTTGCGATCAAACACCACGACCCCGGGCCCGAGTGCGACCGGGCAGCACCAAAAAATTCTGCGTGGAAACGCAACAGGCTTTGGCGCAGGAACTTGATGCCGTTAGCGTATGACAGAGATTTTGGTTTGGCTATAACCATGCGTGGTGCGGCCCGAAGGAGGATAAGCAAGTATGAGCGAACAGCGCAAAGTGACCCTTTTGGGCACCGGCCTAATGGGGGCGCCGATGGCACGAAACCTGCTTGCGGCAGGCTTTCCCGTGACCGTTTGGAACCGCAGCGCCGAAAAGGCACGACCATTGGCGGACCAAGGTGCCACGGTTGCGGACACCCCGGCCCACGCGGTTGCCCAAGCCGATGTGATCGTGACCATGCTGGCCGACGGATACGCAACCGGCGCGCTGCTGGAAGACCCTTCCTTTTACGACCAGCTGAAACCTGGTGCCGTCTGGATCGACATGTCCAGCGCCAAGCCTGAACATGCCCGCGCGCAGTCGGCCCAACTCGAAACCCTCGGCCTGCGGCATCTGGATGCCCCGGTCTCCGGTGGCACCAAGGGGGCCGAGGCGGGCTCGCTGGCGATCATGGTGGGGGGCGACGAGAAGGTCATGCAGGAGGTACTGCCAGTCCTTTCCGCCATGGGGCGCCCCGTGCATGTCGGCCCCAGCGGCGCCGGTCAATTGTGCAAACTGGCCAATCAGACAATCGTTGCCGTCACGATTTCCGCCGTTGCCGAGGCAACCCTGCTGGCCGAACAAGGTGGCGCAGACCCGGCTGCTTTGCGCGCCGCGCTGCGCGGTGGGTTTGCCGACAGCGTGATCCTGCAACAGCACGGAGAACGCATGTCCAACCGGGATTTCGTTCCCGGCGGGCTCTCGAAGTTTCAGCTGAAGGATCTGGACAACACCTTGGATGAGGCACGCGGTCTCGGCCTGGAACTGCCCAATACGCAAGCCGTACGCGACCGGTTCGAATACCTGATAAACGAAATGGATGGGGCCGAGCTGGATCACTCTGCGCTCTACCTCGAGCTCAGAAAACGGAATGGCATGTCGTGACGCATATCCTCATCATCGGCGGCGGTGGAATGCTGGGTCAGAAACTGGCGCATCACATTTCGGCCGAGCAGACCTTTGGCCCGGACGCCCGTGTATCATTGTTCGACCTTTCATTTCCGGTCGAGGGTGCACCCGGCGAAATTACCGTTGGCGACATCGCGGCCCCGAACTCGGCCAAGCTTCTGGCCGCTCAGCGCCCTGACGTGATCTTTCATCTGGCCGCGATTGTCTCGGGTCAGGCAGAAGCTGACTTTGACCTCGGTTGGGACGTCAACTTGATGACGACCTGGGCACTGTTGAACGCATTAAAGGACGAGCATAACGCCACCAGCGGCGCCTACCGCCCGCGGCTGGTCTTCGCTTCGTCCATAGCCGTCTTTGGCGCCCCTTTCCCCGCAAGGATCGACGATGAATTCCTGTGCGCCCCTCTGACCAGCTACGGGGCGCAGAAGGCTGCGTCCGAGTTGATGATTTCCGACTTCAGTCGAAAAGGATACATCGACGGCATCTCCCTGCGTCTGCCGACGCTGTGCGTGCGTCCTGGCAAGGCAAATGCCGCCGCTTCCTCCTTCTTTTCGGGTATCATACGAGAGCCCCTGAACGGGCTCGAGGCGGTTCTGCCGGTCGACGACACCGTTCGCCACTGGCACGCCAGCCCTCGGGCAGCGGCACGATTTCTGACCCGCGCGGCCGATCTTGATACTAAGCGGCTGAACGACCGGCGCGCCCTGAACATGCCAGGCATCAGTTGTACGGTCGCCGAACAGATCGAAGCTTTGCGGACCATCGCCGGTCAAGACGCGGTCAACCTGATCAAGCATGTTCCCGACCCGGACATAGAGCGCATTGTCAAAGGCTGGCCACGCGACTTTCAAACCGATCGCGCGCTTGAGCTGGACTTCCGCGCAGAGTCGAGCTTTGAAGACATCATCCGCGTTTATCTTGAGGATGACTTCCGCGCTTAGTCGCCCATCGTCTTGCCTGTCAGATGGCGCTTGAGGTGGTCATGAATCTTCTGCTTGGTCAGTTGCTCATCGCCGGACAATGCGGCCTCGAGGATGTCGGCGTGATGCCGGATGTTCTCTGAGATGAACTCGAACCGCCGGTCCGCCACCATCAGCTGCTGCCGGAATTGCGCGTAAATTCGGCCGTGCATCTGCTTCAACGTTTCCGATCCGCAGGCCGAGATCAGCGTTTGATGGAATTCCTTTTCCGAGGCAAACCAGATCTCGATCAGCTCGCTGGGGTCGTCGGTGGCATGAATGCGCTTTTCGATATGGCTCAGCTTGTGATGCGCCGCGGTCAGCCTGGCTTCCCAATCCACCCCGCCGTTGCGGATCGACATTGCGGTGCCCTCTCCCTCCAGCAAAACGCGGATGTGGGTCAGCTCGATCAGTCTTTGCGGCGAACGCTTCGGGACGCGAAAGCCCTTCTGCTCCTGAAAGTCCACCAACCCCACAGATGACAAACGAAAAAGAACTTCGCGAACCGTGCTGGCCGAGCACCCATAGTCCTTGCGCAACTCTTCGGCCCGAACCTTGGCACCATGCTCGAATCCGTTCGAGATCAGACGCATTTTAAGGTGCTGATAAATATCTACTTCTTCATTCATTCCGGTTTGCACCTTTCAGGTCTGGCTTCTTAGTGTCCTAGTCGTATTTTCGATTTATTGCAAGAATCTCGAAATTTTTCGAAATTTCATATTTTTCTTGTTGCATTCGATTCGACCGCTTAACGTCTAGCAGCGTGTCGACAAGGGAGGCGGCAAGATCTCCTACCCGGCGCACTGCTCAACGTCTGGGAGGACAATATGAAAATAGTCAAGACAGCGGCTGTTGCGGCCGTAGCAACGACGATGGCGGCCGGTTTCGCGGTGGCTGAAACGACCAAGCTGAGAATTCAAACCCATTTCTCGCCCGAGACGCTGTCCGGGCAGATGGCGGCAAAATACGTCGAAGACATCCAGGAAATGTCGAACGGCGAGATCGAAGTCGAGATGTTCTACTCGTCCTCGGTGGTCAAATCGGTCGAAACCTTCGATGCCGCGGCAACGGGCATCCTCGACTGCGACATGACCGGCGGCGGCTATCAGACCGGTAAGAACCCTGCCTTCCAATTCGCGGGCGATCTGCTGGGCGGTTACCAGAACCCCTATCAGCAAATGGCATGGCTGCTGCACGGTGGCGGCAGAGATGCCGTCAATGACCTGTACAACGGCTACGACATGGAATTCATCGGCTGGTGGATCCCAGGACCGGAATCTCTGGCCTCGACCAAGCCGATCGCCAAGGTCGATGACTTCAAAGACTGGAAATTCCGTTCGCCCCCGGGCCTGGCCACCAAGGTCTTTGCCGAACTGGGCGCATCGCCGATCGTTATGGACTTTAACGAAATCTTCACCGCTCTGGAAACCGGCATCATCGACGGCGCGGATGCTGCGAACCTGACCAACAACGTGGGTCTGGGTCTGTACGAAATCGCCGGTCACACGAACTATCCTGGCTTCCACTCGATGCCCGCAGACCACCTGGCCTGCCGCAAGGACGTTTGGGACGCGATGCCTGCACATCACAAAAAGATCATGGAAGTCGCGATGGACAGCCTGGCGCTGCACAATGCGACGATCAACGAAGTGCAGAACGCTCAGACCGCCAAGGACCTGAAGGCCAAAGGCGTTCAGCTGTATGAATGGTCGCCGGAAGATCTGGCCGCCTACCGCGCAGCCGTTCAGGTCGGGTGGACCGAGTTCGCCACGACCCCAGAGGCCAAGGCGCTGTTGGAAAGCCACATCAACTTCCTGCGCGATCTGGGCGCAATGCAATAATCGGGCTTCGGCCACTCAACGACAATCGGAAAGGCCGTGCTGACGGCCTCTCCGAATGTGCCCGGGACCCTGCATTTCATGAAAATCACCAAGATCACCAGCCATGTACTGCAGTACGAGATGCCCGAAGTCCTGGGGTATTCGCAGCAGTATTATGACAAGCGCACAACCCATCTGGTCGAGGTTCAAACCGACGAGGGCGTGACCGGCTGGGGAGAGTGTTTTGGCCCCGGCAACGTAGCAAGAGCCAACAAATCCATCGTTGAACAGGTCATTCAGCCGATGGTTCTGGGGCTGGACCCTTTGGACAAGGACGTGATCTGGCACAAGGTGTACAACCTTCTGCGAGATCATGGGCAAGGCGGAATGCCGATACAGGCGCTGTCCGGCGTGGACATCGCCCTGTGGGACATCGTCGGCAAGGTGGCCGGTTTGCCGCTGCACAAACTCATTGGCGGCGCACATCGGACAAGCGTTCCCTGCTACGGCTACGGAATGATGCTGCGGGATGAGCCGATTGCCGACCTTGCCGCCCGGTTCGAGGACGAAGCCGTAACGATCAAGGACATAGGGTTTGTCGCCACCAAGATGAAAACCGGGTTCGGACCCAAACCGGACGTACAGCTCTGCGAGGCGGTGCGTCGCAGGGTTGGCGAAGACTTCCCCTTCATGGTCGACGCGAATCATGCCTACACGACCTCGGACGCGTTTTATGTGGGCCGTGCCTTGGAAGAGCTTGGCGCCTATTGGTTTGAAGAACCGGTGGCCCCTGAGGATCTTGACGGCTATCGCGAACTGCGCGCGGGGCTGAAGATCAATATCTCCGGCGGCGAGGCTGTCTTCAATCGCTGGGCGTGGCGCGCGCTTCTCGAAAACCGCAGTGTCGATATCGCTCAGCCCGAAGTATGCGCGTTGGGCGGAATCTCGGAGTATCTGCGGGTACTTGCGCTGTGCCACGCGCATTTCACCCCGGTCGTCAATCACGTCTGGGGAAGTGCGGTTGCTGTGGCCACCAACCTGCATCTGCTGGCGTCAATGCCGGCAATGCCGGGCGGGCTGCACCCGTGGGAACCGATGTTGGAATTCGACACCACGGACAACAAATTCCGCGACGATCTGCTGACCGTTCCGCTGGAGATTCAGAAACAAGTCAAGGCCAACAACGGCCGCGTGACGATCCCGACCGGCCCCGGATTGGGCGTCGAGCCGGACCTGGAATTTATCGATCACCACCGGATCGACGGATAAGGACGAGGGCTACGTGATGCAAAAAAACTCAGGCGGAATACTGGAGTGGCTCATCCCGCTCGCCTTCGTCGCAACGGCCAGTTGGCTCGTCTGGCATTTGCCGGCCTTCCTGTTGGACTGGCTGCCGTACACGTCCGAATCTCTGAAAAGCCAGGTAACGGAAATCTATCTGCGCAGCGACGTGACGCCCGAAATGGCCGGGGTTTTCGGCGGATTTGTCGACATTGTCGATATCGGCGCGCTGATACTGCTGCCGATCCTTGCGGTGATCGGAACCAAGACCGTCCAGCCGGCCGCGATGGAATACGAGGGCACGACTGCGATGGACCGCTTCGCCCTGTTCATCGGTCGGGTCACGATGATGATGATCGCCATCATGACGGTGGTGATGCTGTACGAAGTCTTCATGCGCTATATCCTCGAGAAGCCGACTGAGTGGGCCAACGAGATGACCCTGTGGTTCGCCAGCTTCGTGTTCCTGATGTCCGGCTACTATGCCATGCAGCAACGCAGCCATATCCGGATCTTTCTGCTGTATGATGCGGTTCCTCGCTGGTTGCAGCGCGTGTTCGACACGATCTCGACCATCCTGATCGTGATGTTCGCGTTCTTTCTGGTCTACGGCAGCTATCAGCAGGTCTTCGTCAACAAACTCTATAAATGGGAGCTTTACGGCTCGGCCTTCAACCCGCCGATCCCGGCGACGTTGCAACCCATGGTCCTGATCGTGATCACTCTGGTCGCCATGCAGGCCGTTCTGAACCTGATCGCGGATTGGAACAAAGAACCGGAAATCCACACGGATGAACCGGACGAAGACGAAATTGAAATGATCAAACGAGCGGTGGGACAAGACTGATGGATATTGGAACGATCTCACTCATCCTGATGGTCGCCCTGATCGTGCTTCTGGCGATCGGGATGCCCCTGGGTCTGGCCTCGGCCTCGCTTGCGGTTCTGGTTCTTGTTCTGAAGTTCGAGCCGACACTTCTTTTGAACCCGTTTTCATTCGGCGATGGCATTCTGACCGGACGCCCGGGGACTGGGCCACTCTATATTCTGGCGCAGAAGATATATGGGCTCTTAACGGACTACGTGCTCATATCCGTGCCATTGTTCATCTTCATGGCATCGCTGCTGGAGCGATCCGGGATCGCGCGCGACATGTATTCGTCGCTGAATGTCTGGCTGTCCAGAACGCGCGGCGGCATCGCCATCGTGACCTCGATCATGGCGGTGATCATGGCGGCCATGTCCGGCATCATCGGTGGTGAGGTTGTCCTGCTGGGTCTGATCGCCCTGCCCCAGATGCTGCGCCTCGGCTACGATCAGAACCTCGCGATCGGCGTCATCTGCGCCTCGGGGTCGCTGGGGACCATGATCCCGCCCTCGATCGTTCTGATCATCTATGGGCTGATCACCGAAACCTCGATCAAGTCGCTGTTCACCGCGTCCTTCATCCCGGGTTTCATGCTGGCCTCGATGATCATCCTGTACATTATCATCCGCACGCAGTTGAATCCTCACCACGCGCCGCTTCCGGAACCGGACCCGAATGACCCCGAACCGGCTGAAAAGCGCAAACTGTTTGCCGCCTTCATGAGCATCGTCGTCGCCGGATTTTCCACCGTTCTGTTTATCCGGGCCGCGTTTTTCGAGCTTTCCGGCTCGAACGCTGCCAGCCAGGGCGAGCCCGCACGGCTGGGTACCGCTGACTACCTGCCCTGGTTTGCTGGCATCACCATCGTCGCCCTTCTGCTGATCTTCTTTGTCTTTGGGAGACAGCGCGCAAAAATCGGCTGGGAAATGGGCAAAGGCCTCGTCGCGCCGCTGGTCGTCATCGGCGTGGTTCTTGGCTCGATCTATGGCGGGATCACCGGCATCACCGAGGCTGCAGGCATGGGCGCCTTCGCCGTTCTGATCATCGCCATCCTACGCGGCGAAGGATCCTTCGAGCTGGTTTGGGACAGCCTGATGCGGACGCTTAAATCCACAGGCACCATCATCTGGGTCACCATCGGGGCCGCCGCGCTGGCGGGTGCCTACACCATTGCTGGCGGACCCCAATACGTGGCCGATCTGATCGTCGGGCAGGACCTGCCGACGATGCTGGTCATTCTGGTGATGATGCTGATCCTGCTGTTCATGGGCGCATTCATGGATTGGGTCGGCATCGTGCTTTTGATCATCCCGGTCTTTCTGCCTATCGTCCTGCGCCTTCCCATCGAGGAAATCGGACTCATCGGCCAGTTGCAGCCCAGCCATGTCGCGATCTGGTTTGGCGTCGTGTTCTGTATGAACATGCAGGTCAGCTTCCTGTCGCCCCCGTTCGGCCCGGCGGCGTTCTACCTGAAATCCGTGGCCCCGCCGCATATCAGCCTGACGGATATCTTCCGCGGCTTCCTGCCATTCATCGGGATCCAGCTGCTGGCGCTTTCCGTTCTTCTGATCTGGCCGGGCATCATCGCGTTGCTGTTGTGAGGTTGCACCCATGCTGACACAAGATCAGATTGGCAAGTTCCAGACGGACGGATACCTCGTGGTCCAGGATGTAATTCCCGGCGATGTCCTGAATCGGGTACAGGCCGAATACTCGGGTGTCCTGAACCGGCTCTATGACGGTTGGTACGAAAAAGGGCTGGTCAAGGACGAGCCGTCAGGAATGACTTTCTGGGATAAACTTCTGTCCGCCTATCAAGCCGGTTGCGACTATTTCCAGCCGCTGGACATCTCGCTGCCCGGCGACCGGATCATGGCTGACACACCTTTCCATATTGGGCCCGCCGTGTTCGACCTACTGACGGCCCAACCCATGCTGGACATCGTCGAGCAGTTGATCGGGCCAGAGTTGGTGAGCAATCCGATCCAGCACGTTCGGCTGAAGCCCCCTGCCCTCAAGCTGTCCAAGGATGAGGTGCGCGCGCATATCACCGCAACGGACTGGCATCAGGACCGGGCAGTTGCGTTGGAGGATGCGGACCAGACCGACATGGTCACGGTCTGGATTGCCGTCAACGATGCAACGGTCGAAAACGGCTGCCTGCAAGTGCTGCCTAAGGCAAAGGGCCAATCCATCCTGCCGCATTGCGCGCGGACGCAGACAGGCATTGCCGACGGATTCATTGACGAAGAGCGAGCCGTGCCCTTGCCCGTCAAGGCAGGCGGGGTCATCCTGTTTCATCCTCTGACGCCACATGCGTCGTTGGTCAACGAAACGGACCGGTTCCGCTGGTCGTTCGACATCCGCTTCAGTGCGGCAGGCCAGCCCACCGGTCGAGACCATTTCCCCAGCTTCATCGCAAGGTCCAGATCGCGCCCCGAAACCGAGCTGCGGGATTGGCGTGTCTGCAAATCCAATTGGGAGGCGGCGCGATCAAGGCTGTCCGGACAGCCGCATATAGATATTCACCGGTGGACATCGGACTCGCCGTTCTGCGCCTAGCTGCAGCCGCCAGGAAAGCTGATTATGACTTTTGTACGTTTAGATCGAACGGATAGTGTGGTGGTTGCAACTCGGCTGCTGGAGGCCGGCAGCGTGGTTGAAGGCGTCACGACCAATGCGCGCATCCCATCGGGCCACAAGGTCGCCACGGCGACCCTTGCACCCGGCGATCCGGTCAGAAAATACGCCCAGATCATTGGTTACGCCACCCAACCGATCCACCCCGGCGATCATGTACACACCCATAATGTCGAGTTCCGAAACACCAGCGTGGACTATGAGTTTGCGACGGATCACAGGCCTATGAGACCCGCCACCTCGGTCGATACGTTCATGGGCTACCATCGGGACAGCGGTCGGGTCGGCACGCGCAATTACATTGCGGTTCTGACCACCGTGAACTGTTCTGCTACGGCGGCCCGCATGATCGCTAACCACTTCACGCCGGACAAGCTTGCCGCGTATCCGAATGTCGACGGCGTGGTGGCCTTTGTCCACGGAACGGGCTGCGGAATGGCAGATTCCGGCGACGGTTTCGAAGCTCTTCAACGGGTCATGTGGGGGTTTGCAAAACATCCCAACCACGCTGCCGTTCTGATGGTCGGTCTGGGCTGCGAAATGAACCAGATCGACTGGCTGCTGGACGCATATGGGTTGAAGCAGAGTCCAACCTTCCAGACGATGAACATCCAAAACGTTGCCGGGTTGCGTCGGACCGTGGAAATGGGCATCAGCAAGATCAACCAGATGCTGCCCATTGCCAATGAGGCAAAGCGCAGAGAAGCCCCGGCGTCTGAACTGATGGTTGCGCTGCAATGTGGTGGATCGGACGCTTGGTCCGGTGTGACGGCGAACCCGGCGCTCGGGCATGCCTGCGACCTGTTGGTCGCTCAAGATGGCACGGGTGTCCTTGCGGAGACGCCCGAAATCTACGGAGCCGAACACCTTTTGACCCGCCGTGCCCTTGACCGCGCAACTGGGGAAAAACTGATCGGCCTCATAGATTGGTGGCAAGACTATACCGCCCGCAATCACGGTTCGATGGACAACAACCCCAGCCCCGGCAACAAGCAAGGGGGGCTGACGACCATCCTTGAGAAATCGTTGGGGGCAGCGGCGAAGGGCGGAACCACCCCTTTGACCGGTGTGTTCAAATACGCCGAACCTATCACTGCCAAGGGCTTCACCTTCATGGACAGCCCCGGATATGACCCTGCCTCGGTGACCGGGCAGATCGCGGCCGGGTGCAACCTTGTGTGCTTCACTACAGGGCGCGGTTCGGCCTTTGGGTCCAAACCGGCGCCGACGCTAAAAATCGCCACCAATTCTGAATTGGCGGCGCGCATGTCCGAAGACATGGACGTGGACGCGGGCGACATCCTGACCAAAGGCGTCAGCGTCGAAGAAAAAGGACAGGAGATATACCGACGGCTGCTCCAAGTCGCCTCGGGCGCGCGAACCAAGTCCGAGGCGCAGGGCTTGGGCGACTACGAATTCGTTCCTTGGCAAATCGGAGCGGTGATGTGAAACGGATCCTTGTAGCCGGCGGCGGATTGATCGGTATTCGCCACGTCCGCGCCGTCATTGAACATCCCGGCTGCACGTTGGTCGGGTTGGCTGATCCGGATGGCTCGATCCAGATCGACGCGCCGCGTATTGCTAGTATGGACGAGGTGCAGGACACAGTAGATGGCGTCATCATTGCAACGCCGACCCGCCTGCATGCCGAACATGGCATTCTGGCCGCATCACGCGGTTGGCACATGCTGATCGAAAAGCCGGTTGCCGCGTCGGTCGATGATGCACTGCGCCTAAAGACGGCCGTTCGCCAAGCCAAGGTCAGCAGCCTGGTGGGCCACCATCGGCGGTATCACACAACCTTGCAGCACCTGAAGGAGGTGATCGCGCAAGGTACGATCGGACAAGTCATCAACGTCTCGTTGCTGTGGGCCATGCGTAAACCTGACAGCTATTTTGAACAGAACTGGCGGACTTCCGATGGCAGCCCGGTGATGATCAATCTGGTGCACGACATCGATGTCCTGCGCTTTGTGATCGGAGAAATCTCGGATGTCGTCGCCCTGCCCGGCGCGCCGATCCGCGGATCGGATCGGATCGAAAGCGGCGCTGTCGCGATCGCATTCGAAAACGGCGCGACGGGTACCATCAGCTTTGCCGACACCGCGCCCAGCCCTTGGGGGTTTGAAGCCGGAACCGGAGAAAACCCGAACATCGGCACGACCCATCAGGACATGATGTGGATCACGGGAACCAGGGGCGCCGTCAGTTTTCCATCCATGACCCTGTGGCGCGGACAGGATTGGGGCACTGCGGCGCAAAAAGACCAACTTCCAAGACCGGACCAGAAACGCACACCGCTGGAGGCGCAACTGGATCACTTCCTTGACGTGATCAATGGCGCCCCACCTTTGATCGACGTCGAGGATGCAGCCCGAACGCTCGAAGTCACATCACGCATCGAACAGGAGCTGAAGGCGCGAACGGCCCGAGCGCGGGCGCCGGCCTGACGGAGACGCGGCAGGTCAAAATATCGGACCATTCAAAAGACCAATGACTATTCCCCGGGCAATATGAGCAATCAGACTGCAAATCCGCCCGCGACAGACACAAGAATGAAAACCAGACATATTCACAGAAAGGGAAACCAATGAGCAAACCATCAATCGGGTTTATCGGCCTGGGACTTATGGGCGGAGCCATGGTGAGCCGGCTGTTGGACCAAGGATACTCGGTCACGGTGTTGGGAAACCGCGACCGCACACATCTGGACGCCGCGATTGACCGGGGCGCCCGCGAATCGCAAAACGCCCGGGAACTGGCTCAGGCCAGCGACATCGTGATGCTGTGCATGGGAACGTCCGAACAGGTCGAGGGCCGTATGCGCGGTGCTGATGGAGTGATCGCGGGACTGAAGCCCGGGGCGATCGTCATCGACTTTGGCACCTCGCTTCCGGGCAGTACACGCGCCCTGGCCGAGGAGGTTGCCGCAGCCGGCGGAAGCTATCTCGACGCGCCACTTGGTCGGACGCCGTCGCATGCACTGGAAGGCAAGCTCAACATCATGACGTCCGGCGACAAGGCTGCCTTCGACAAGGCCGAGCCGACACTGAAGGATCTGGGCGAAAACGTATTTTACCTGGGCCCTGTCGGATCGGGACATACGATCAAGCTGATCAACAACTTCTTCGGCATGACAGTCGCGAACGCGATGGCCGAAGCCTTTGCCATGGCTGACATCACCGGCGTTGACCGCAAGCAGCTGTATGACGTTATGGCCGCGGGGCCGCTGCATTCCGGAATGATGGATTTCGTCAAAGCCTACGGTGTCGAGAATGATCCAAACCAGCTGGCTTTTGCCATCAAGAACGCGGCAAAAGACCTTGGGTATTATGATCGAATGGCGCGTGAGGCCGGCGTTACCAGCGTGATGTCGCAGGGCGCGCTTTCCGCGCTGAACGACGCGCGCGACCACGGTCAGGCGGATGACATGGTCAGCCAGATGGTTGACTACTACGTCAAACGTTTCAACACCTGATCTATGGCCGTCATCGCCAACCCCAACGCGGACCTGCCGCGCCTTGGCATCGTGCTGATGCTGACGGCGTGGCTGTTCTTTTCGCTGGTGGACCTTGGGGCCAAATGGTTGGCGTTGGCCGGCGTGCCGGCATTTCAATTGGCGTTCATGCGCTATGCAGGGCACTTCGTGATCTCAGTGGGCGTGATCGCCAAGGGCGGGATCGAGGCCGGCCGGTTCAAGACGGACCACCCTTGGCAGGTGATAAGCCGGGCCGTGCTGCTGATCTCGGCGACCGTTTTCAATTTTTATGCCCTGCGGTTTTTGCCCCTGACCGTCGTGTCGGCAATCATGTTCTCAAGCCCGGTCATCGTGTGCTTCCTGTCCGTTTTCGTATTGAAGGAGAGAGTGGGACCATGGCGTTGGGCGGCTATCATCCTGGGCTTCCTAGGGGTGTTGGTTGTCGTGCGGCCGTTTGGTTCGGCCTTTCATCTGACCATGCTGCTGATCGTCTACAATGCCACCGCTTTGGCCTTGTACTCGATCATGACGCGCAGGCTGTCGGGGGTTGTTGCCGTGGACACCATGCAATTCTACCTCGGACTTACCGGTACAGTGGTCCTGCTGCCCTTCGCCATCTGGTTTTGGATCCAACCGGAAAACACCTGGAGCCTGATCGTCCTGATCAGTCTTGGCGTCTTTGGATGGTGCGGGCATCAACTGCTGACGAACGCGCATCGCTTCGGAACGGCGAACCAGTTGATGCCATTCACCTATTCGTTCCTGATCTACGTTGCGATCTGGGGCTATCTGTTCTTTGACACGGTACCGGACGCATTCACGTTGGCAGGGGCTGCGCTGATCATGGCTGCCGGTCTCATCATCTGGAAAAGAGAAAAGAAATGACGCGAATTGCCTGCATCGGCGAAGCAATGATCGAATTGTCCATGCTGGAAACCGGCGCAAAGGTGGGCGTCGCGGGGGATACGCTGAACACGGCCATCTACATGCACCGCGCAGCGCCTGATCTGCAGGTGGAGTATGTGACATGTTTGGGCGACGACCCGTTCTCGGGGCGCATCGCGGACTTCATCGCCAGCCATGGCATCGGGACATCCGGCATCCGCATCATTCCGAATGCCTCTCCGGGCCTGTACGCGATCACCACCTCTGCGGACGGTGAACGTAGCTTTACTTATTGGCGCAGCGAAGCGGCCGCCCGCCAGCTTTTTGCCGATCACGATTTCAGCTCGTTGAACGGTTATGACGTGCTGTATTTGTCGGGTATTTCGGTAGCCATTCTACCGCATTCGGTAAGGCTTGCGCTTCTGGACTGGCTCGAAGGCGCTTCAGTCCGGTTGGTCTATGACAGCAACTTTCGTCCACGTCTTTGGGACAGCGTTGAACACGCCCGACAGATCAATCAACGGCTTTGGCGGCGTGCTGACATTGCCCTGCCATCCATCGACGACGAGATGGCACTGTTCGGGGAAAGCGCCGATCAGGTGGCGGCACGCTTTGCGGGTCATCACGGAGTCGGCGCGTTGAAGCGCGGAGAGAATGGCCCCCTGTCCATCGGTCAGAACATTGACCAAACCTATGAGCCTGCCAAAAACGTGCTGGATACGACCGCGGCGGGCGACAGTTTCAACGGTGGGTACCTCGCGGCGTTGCTGACTGGGAAATCACAGGCCGAGGCCCTGATGGCTGGACACAATCTGGCATCCACCGTTGTTCAGTTCCGCGGCGCGATCATTCCCGGATAAGCGGCGCGAGATCCTCGGCTCCGACAAGACGCAAAAGCGGCACCAACGGATCTGGCTGCTTGGCAGCCAAAGCGATTTCCGACGCGCAAGGATCGTTCAGCGCCCTGCCCTTGGCGGTCTCGGACATGCAATAGGAGACCCAGGCCCGCATACCCGCGATCACCGCCTGAGAGCCGGTCCCACGAAGTGTAGGAACAAACCGATAGGGCAGCTTCTGGCTTCCATCCATCGCGATTTGGTCCAGACGGTGCGCCAGCTCGGGGTTTTCAAAGCGGCGCAACAGAGCCTCGGCATAGTCCGGAACCTGTGCTTGCACCGCAGCGGGCAGCGTTGCGCCCGCATCCTTCATCAACTCGGAAACCAGCGGGCGCAGAACCGGGTCTCGAACCGCTTCGTGGACATAGGTCAGACCTCTCTCCAACCCGGCATAAGCCAACAGGGAATGGGCCCCGTTCAACATGCGCAGCTTTCGCATCTCGTGCGGGGCCACGTCATCGACCAGTTGCACGCCCTGCCAATCCGGATGTGGGCCAGCAAAACTGTCTTCGATCACCCACTCCGAGAACGCCTCGGTCGGAACGGCCATAGGGTCACCGCTGATTGCGCGAACGGCGTCCGTTGTGGCCGGGGTGATCCGGTCGACCATCGCGTTGGGAAAGCGAACGGTGTCCCAATTGACGTCCAGACCGGCTGCATTGGCAAAATCGGATACGGCCGTTTCGAGCGTTTTTCCGTTCTCCATACGATTGTCGCAGCTCAGCACCGTCACTGGCTTGCGCCGTTCCGCAAGACCAAAGGCAAGAAACCCGATCAGCGTTGCGGGCCCCTGCCCCGCCAGATCGGCGACAATCGCCGGGTCCCGAAGGTTCAGCTTGCCCGCGGCATCAAGATGATAACCTTTCTCGGTCACTGTCGCCGAGATGATCTCGGCATCCGCCATCACATCGAAAACCGCTGCACGATCCTCGGGCGCGACCAGAACATCCCTCAGAACTTTGATGCGACGGACACCCTGCCCCTGTACGCACAGATCGTACTCGAAACCCTGTCGGGCCAATCCATCCCGAACCGAGGATGAACGCAGGCTGACGCCGACAACGTCCCATCCGCCCGCTTGATCGGTGTAGTCCAGCAAATGCGCCCGGGCAAAGTTTCCGAGGCCGAAGTGAAGAAGTGTACCCATCTAGCTTTGCAACCCATAAACCTGTTTCGCCAGATCGACCGCCAGCAACCGTGCAAGATGCTCGGCACTGTCCCGACCGAAGTAACCGCGCGCAACCTGCTCGGCCAAATGAATCGCCACGCCCCGCCGCCAGAGGTGGTGTCGTGCAGGAATGGACAGAAAGGCTCGCGTGTCGTCATTGAATCCGGCCAGGTTGTAGTACCCGGCCGTCTCAACGACCTGATCGAAATACCGCGCAATCCCGGCCGGGCTGTCATGGAACCACCAAGGCGGTCCGATCCGAAGGCACGGCCAATGTCCCGCCATAGGGGCCAATTCACGGGCATAGGTGCCTTCGTCCAGTGTGAACAGAATGATGCGCAGTTCCGCTGAGTTTCCGACCCGGTTCAACAGCGCCTCAAGGCCCGTGACCCAATCCATCGCGATTGGAATGTCGGCCCCCTTGTCCCTTCCGAAGTCCCGGATTACCGCATGGTTCGTGTTGCGCTTGCTGCCTGCATGTATTTGCATGGTCAGACCATCATCGACAGACATCTGCGCCATTTCGATCAGCATATGCCCATAGAACCGGCGCGCGTCCTGTTCGGTCCCTTCCCGCCGTCTCAGCTGTTGGTAAAGCGCATCCGGGTCCTCCAGCCACTCGGTCTGTACGCGTTCGATACCGTGGTCCGTGGCGGTACAACCAAGCTGGACGAAATAAGCCCGCCGCATCCGCAGCGCGTTGAGGTAGCCATCATAGCTGTCCAGATCGCAGCCTGTCAGCTCGGCCAACTTGTTCAGGTTCTGTACGAACTCCGGGTCCGCCCCATCCAAAACCCCGTCCGGGCGGAACGTCGGAACAACCCGCCCGCCCCAACCGCTTGCACGGATCTCCTGATGCTGTGTGAGAGGGTCGAGAGCCGAATCCGTAGTGGCCAGAACCTCGATCCCGAACCTGTCGAACAAAGCCCTCGGGCGAAAATCGGGTTGCGCCAGCTTTTCCGCGATCTTGTCGTAGATCAGATCTGCCGTACGCGAAGACAACTCCTCAGACACGCCCAGCGTTTTATGCAGCACGTAGTTCATCCAGATCCGGGAAGGCGTTCCCAGAAATAGATGCCAATGTTCGGCAAAGGTGCGGAAAACGGCGCGAGGATCCTTCTTTCGCCCCTCTTCCCCAACGCCGAGTTCCGACAAGGGAACTCCCTGCGAATAGAGCATACGGAACACGTAATGGTCGGGAACCACCAACAGCTCTGCCGGGTTGGGGAACGGCGCATCGGTTGCAAACCACCCCGGATCGCAGTGACCATGCGGAGACACGATCGGCAGGTCCTTGATGCCCAAGTACAGGTCTTCTGCCATCCCATTCAAATTGCCAGTCAATTCTGCCTCCGATACTGCTACCCGCAATTGTTAACACAGTTTTTAATGGTTGCATCTTTCCCGTTCGAACCCGCAGACTGACCGGGTGATCCGGGGGACTGAATGAATATTGCGCTGATTGGTTTGGGGATGGTTTCTGGCACGCATGTCGCCGCCATTCGGGCATCGGATCAAGGCCTCAGTCTTGCCGGAGTCCTCGGGCGCAATCTTGAAAAAACAGCTGAGTTCGCGCGGCGAAACGATACCCGCGCATTCGGCTCGGTCGAGGAAATCGCAAACGACCCAAAGGTCGACTTTGCGATCATCGCAACCCCGCCCGATCAGCGCACAGAGTTGGTACAGATTCTTTCGACCGCTTCGAAGCCGATCCTGATGGAAAAGCCCATTGAAAGAACGCTGGGCGCCGCGAAAGCCATTGTCGAGCAGTGCGAGGTGTCTGGCGTACCGCTGGGCATCGTTTTTCAGCACCGCGCCCGCGCCGCCTCGCAGGCGCTGAAATCGGCCATCGAACAGGGGGAACTGGGCACGATCGCCACGGTGGAGATCCGTGTCCCCTGGTGGCGCGATCAGAGCTACTATGACGAACCGGGTCGCGGCACTTATGCACGTGACGGAGGCGGCGTCATGATCTCGCAGGCGATCCACACGCTTGACCTTGCGATGTGGCTACTGGGGCCGATCTCGGACATTCAGGCCGTGATGAGAAAAACTCCACTACACGATCTCGAGGCCGAGGATTGGGCGGGTGCAGTCTTTGAAATGGACAACGGCGCGGTGGGAACGTTGATGGCAACTACCGCCGAATATCCCGGGGCTGCTGAGTCCATCACGATCCAGGGCACGCGCGCCAAAGCGCATCTGGAGTCAGGTGTCCTGACCTTGACCACTCTCGACGGCCGGAAATCCACGGTCGGCGAAACCGCCGCCACAGGCGGAGGGGCCGATCCCATGGCGTTCACACATGCCTGGCACCAAGCGGTCATCGAGGACTTCGCGAAGGCCGTTTCCAGTGGAACGCAACCTATGGCCACAGGACGCAGTGCCCTTTTGACCCACGCCGTCATCGACGCGATGCAGATCGCCAATCGAACCGGCCAGAAAACACGAGTCATCTCATGAGCCTGACCTGCGTCGCCCTTGGCCTGGACCACCGCCATATCTATGGCATGACGGAAAACATGCGCAAAATCGGCGTAGACTGCGTAGGCTATTGGACACAGGGCGATCCGGAGACGCTGGCGGGCTACGTCAAAAGGTTTCCCGATATTCCGCGGCTGGCCCGACTGGAAGACGCCCTGACCTGCGGGGCGGATCTGGCGCTGATTTCAGCGATACCGGCAGATAGGGCCGCGTTGGCGGTCCGCGCCATGCAGAACGGCATGGATGTCATGAGCGACAAGCCGGGCTGCACGACGTTCGAGCAACTCGACCAGATCAAAAGAGCGGTCGCAGACACCGGTCGGATCTGGTCGGTGAATTTTTCGGAACGGTTCGAAACGCCCGTCAGCACCCAGGCCACCGAGTTGGTCGAGGCCGGTGCCATCGGGCGCGTGGTCCAGACGGTCGGACTTGGCCCGCACCGATTGAACCGGGCAACCCGGCCGGAATGGTTCTTCCGGCGTGACCGCTATGGCGGCATTCTGACCGACATCGCCTCACATCAGATCGATCAGTTCCTGCATTACACAGGTTCAAAAAGCGCAGAAATCACGAACGCCTATGTGGCGAACTACGCAAACCCGAAGGATCCCGGATTGCAGGATTTCGGCGAGGTCAATCTGCGCGGCGAGAATGGCACCGGGTACATCCGGGTTGACTGGTTCACGCCAGATGCCCTGCCAAACTGGGGAGATGGTCGTCTGACGATCCTGGGCACCGAAGGCTATATCGAGTTGCGGAAATACGCTGACGTGGGGGGAGCCACGGGGACAGATCATCTGATCCTCGTCAACGGAGAAACCTGCCAAAAGACCGACGCATCCGACGCCGGCCTCCCCTACTTTGCGCGCCTGGCCGATGACATTCGCAACCGGACCCAAACCGCAATGACGCAGACCCACTGCTTTACAGTCATGGAACTGGCACTGCGCGCGCAGGAAATGGCGGAACGCAGATGATCAACGTTGCGATCCTCGGCGCAGGTATCGGTGCGCAACATCTGGACGCTTTGGAACAACTAGACGGCACCTTTCGCGTAGCCGCCGTGGTCGACCAGAACACGGACCGGATCGAACAAATACGGCAGAACTCGGGTTTTCGAGCATTGACCAACATTCAGGATGCTCTGGATGATTCGGCGATTGATGTCATCGACATCTGCCTGCCGCCGCATCTGCATGTACCAACCACGCTTGCGGCACTGGCCGCAGGAAAACACGTTGTCTGCGAAAAGCCTCTTGCGACCTCGATGCGGGATGTGGATCGGATCACGGCAGTCGAACGCAACGCGGGCAAGCATGTGTTTCCGGTTTTTCAATACCGGTGGGGCCCATCACTGGCCCAACTGCGCCACCTGCAGCGCGCAGGCCTGACCGGAGCGGTCCAAACTGCAGCGCTTGAAACCCATTGGTCCCGAGGGGCGGACTATTACGCGGTGCCGTGGCGGGGAACTTGGGCCGGCGAACGCGGCGGCGCAGTGCTGGGCCATGCCATCCACAACCATGATCTGCTGACACATATCGCGGGCGATATCGCCTGGGTGTCTGCAATGACCACAACGCGGGTCAACCCGATCGAGACCGAAGACTGTGCCGCAATCTGCTTTGGCATGGCTTCCGGAGCCTTGTGCACAAGCAACATCACCTTGGGCGCTGCCACGGATGAAACCCGCCTGCGGTTCGTCTTTGAAAAATTGACCGCCACCTCTGGCACCGAACCCTATGCCCCGGGTCAAACGCCCTGGTCATTCGTCGCGCGGGACCCGGCGGATCAAGCCGCTATCGACGCGGCTCTCGCCGCTGCCGCTGCCGAGCCAACGGGGTTCGAAGGGTTTTTTGCCGAAGTCGGCAAAGCGCTGCGGTCCGAGGCAAATTCGGCCGTTACGCTGAAAGATGGCGCTGCGTCCATCGGCCTTGTGACGGCGATTTATCACGCGGCGCGCACCGGGCAGCGCGTTGCCCTTCCCATCATGCCCGATCACCCGCTGTATGAAGGATGGCTGCCATGAAACAATGCTGGCGTTGGTTCGGACCCGAGGATCCGATCGCCCTGGCCGATCTCCATCAAGTCGGGGTTCAGGGCATCGTCACCGCGCTGCATCACATCCCGCCGGGACAGCCTTGGGATGAACAGAGCATCGCCGACCGGCAGGCCGTTATGGCCGCGGCCGGGTACAGTTGGGACGTTGTCGAAAGCCTGCCAGTCTCCGAGGCGATCAAGACGCAGTCGGCAGACATGGCCGAGCATCTGCAGGCGTACAAGTCCAGCCTCAGGGCCCTCTCCGTCCGTGGCGTCAAAGTTGTTTGCTACAACTTCATGCCGATCCTGGATTGGACGCGCACCGCCCTTCGTGCCCCACAGCCGCATGGCGGAACGGCCATGCTGTTCGATCTGACCGATTTTGCAGTTTTCGACATACATATTCTCGAACGTCCGGGCGCGTCCGAAGACTATTCCGGCGACGTCCGCCAAGCGGCCAAGGATCGCTTCATGCGCATGTCGGATGTCTCCAAGGCCCAGTTGCAGCACAATGTCACCGCGGGGCTGCCCGGCGCCAACGATCAGTGGAGCGTAGAGGACGTGCGCGGCTTGCTGCAGACATATGCTGAGATAGACCGTGACCGGCTGCGCGCAAACCTCATCGACTTCCTGTCTGAGGTCGCCCCGATAGCCCAAGAATTGGGGGTGCGCTTGTGCTGTCATCCCGATGATCCGCCCTTCTCGTTGCTCGGTCTGCCGCGGATCATGTCCAGTTCCGAGGACTACGGCACCGTACTGGATGCGGTTGATATGCCCGCGAACGGTGCAACCTTGTGTACCGGATCGCTGGGTGTTTCCTCCGAATTCGATGGGCCGGAGTTCGTGCGCCGGCATGGCGACCGGATTCACTTTGTTCACTTGCGAAACACCCGACGCATCGCGGGGTCGGACAGACAGAAGCCGGATTTCTATGAGGCTCCGCATCTGGAGGGCGACACCGACATGGTCGGCACCATTCGCGAGCTGATGAACGAACAACGCCGCCGCAAATCTCAAGGACGTAGAGACTGGCAAATTCCGATGCGACCCGATCACGGACAAGAGCTGCTGAGCGATCTGGGCGGACACAGCACTCCCGGCTATCCGCTGATCGGACGCATGCGCGGGTTGGCGGAACTGCGCGGCATCATGGCGGCGTTTTCCTGACACGTCAGATCAGGCAGTTTCTTTCCGCCAGTAACACTTCTTTGCTTGCCTGTGTGCCGCAATCTTCGTTTACTTACGGTACGTAAACGGGCAGCGGGGTGTCTTCCGGACTCGCCCGACGTCTGTTCAAGACGCGTGAAACTCCCGCGAAAACCGATGCCTTGAGGCATCATTTTTCGAAACGTCTGCCAGACGGCAAAGACGGAAGAACGGGAGGAGTCCAAATGAAAACAGCAGGTGTAATCGGTCTTGGCGACATGGGCAGCGGCCTTGCCAAGAACCTGATCAAGAATGGCTTTGAAACATCCGGTTTCGACCTGAGCGAGACACGCATGACCGCATTTTCCGACATGGGCGGCCTGGTCAAGGACAGCGTGGGACAGGTCGGCCGTCACGCCGCCAGCGTGTTTGTCATGGTGATGAACGGAGATCAGGCCCGCGATGTCATTCTGGGTGAAGACGGACTGGTTGCGAACATGGCCAAAGGCGGAACGGTCATCCTGTCGGCGACCATTACTCCGGCTGAAGCGAGCGCTATCGGACAAGACATGGAGGGTTCGGGCATCCACCTGATCGACACCCCGGTCTCGGGTGGGTTTCCCGGCGCGCAGAACGGCACTTTGACAATGATGGCTGCCGGTGCTGCGGATGTGCTGAACCAAAACGCCGAAGTCATGCAGGCAGTGTCGGCAACCATTCACCGGGTCGGAGAAAACGCCGGTGACGGGCAAACCGTGAAAGCCTGCCTGCAATCCCTGATCGGATCGATCTTTTCCGCCACATTCGAGGCTGCGGCCCTGGCGGCCAAAGCCGGTGTCAGCGGTCAAGCATTGCTTGACGTGTTCTCATCGTCTAGCGCGGGATGTGGTGTTGTGAATACCGCCCTTGAAAACATCATTGATCGCAAGTTCGAGGCTACTGGCAGCCATATCGCAACGATGCACAAGGACCTGACGATCTCTCTGGCACTGGCCGGTGCGTTGGGCGTTCCCATGCACACAGCATCATCCGCTATGCAGATCTTTCACGCCGGAAAAACCAAGTACCCGAATGGCGACAACTGGGTGTGTACTCGCGTCATCGAAGAGATCGTTGGCGCAGAATTGCATCGCTGAGGGGACCGGACATGAAATTAGGTGTAATTTGCGACGGCATTTCCCGCGATCTGCGGCATGCCGTGGACGTAATGGACGAATTCGGTCTGGACTATGCAGAGCTTCAATTCGTTGGCGATTCAGAGGTCGGAGACCATTCCCCGCAGGAAATTGCCGAGATCGACGCGCTTTTGCGCGACCGGGGCAAGCCTGTGTCGTGTCTGTCGCGCCATATCTTTGCGGGGATGACAGCTGCCAACAGGCCCGGCGACGACCTGCACACTCGGCATATGGACGCCTTGAAACGCGTGATCGACATGGCGCATGTCGTGGGGTCTCCGCTGGTTCGGATCATGACCCAACGAAAAGAGCAGATACTCTGGGGAAAAAACGGCGCCGAGAAGTGGAACGTGGCGCATGGGGTATGGGACTCGATGCCGCCGCTGATCGCGCCGGCGGTTGAACTGGCCAGGGCTGAGGGCGTGACGCTTGTCGTGGAAACCGGAAACGGCACGCTGGTCAATTCCAACTATACCGCCCGCAAGCTGATTGACGAGTTGGATGCAAAGGATGCGTTGAAGGTACTTTGGGACCCCGGAAACAACTGCTGGTGCCATGAACTGGCATACCCGGACGGTTACGAAGAACTGCGCGGCGGCTATCTGGGGCACATTCACATCAAGGACGTAAAGGTCGACACGCCGAGGGCAACGCTGGAAGTGCGCCGCATGGGGGAAGGTCAGCTTGCGCCTTTGTTCCAACCCATCGCGGACGCGCTCAGATCCGACGGCTATGATGGCGTCATTTCTTTCGAAAGCGTTTATCAACCCGGCAACGGGAACTTCGAAGATGGTTTTCGTCTGTGTGTGGACCAGTTTAAAAGCCTGTTTGCATGAAAATGCAGTCAATATGCGTTCAAAATCAAAAGTTTGACCCCCATTGCTGAATGCCAAGTGAGATGTAGAAAGCTGGGCGCGTTCGCGTGAAATCAAGGAAAGGGCCTGCTGGATGAAACAACAGTTTTTTGACCTGTCCATTGAAACGCCGGGCAAATCCCTCATCGACATCAGCGGGATCGTTCAGCGTGCGGTGTTCGAACACGAATTTGTCTCGGGCTTGCTGACCCTTTGGTGCGCCCACACCGGTGCCGCGCTGTTGGTGCAGGCCAATGCCGATCCCGAAGTGCTCAAGGATATCGAGACGTTCTTCGAGAAACTCGTACCCAAGTCACCAGGCAAGTATCACCACCGCCCGACCGAGGACGACAACGCTCCATCGCATCTGCGGGCGCTGTTGACGCAAACTCAGGTATCGATCCCGGTCGAACAGGGGCAGCTTCCGCTGGGTCGCGTACAAAGCCTGTACCTGTTCGAACATCGGGAAGCACCCAATGCACGCCGATTGAAGGTGCACTACATCGGGACGTGATGCCTTGGATGACATGGAGCGTTGGCAGTGCTAACGCCCCATCCAGCCCCCGTCGACTACAAGGATTTCACCGTTGACGAAGTCCGACGCTGCAGAAGCCAGAAAGACTACAGGTCCAGCAAAATCACCTGGCGTACCCCAACGGCCCTGGGGTGTTCGTTCCAGGATCGACTTCGACCGAACCGGATCGTCCTGCAGGGCTTGGGTGTTGTCGGTTGCGATGTAGCCGGGGGCGATTGCATTCACGTTCACACCCTGCCCGGCCCACTCATTGGAAAGGGCCTTGGTCAGCTGTCCGATACCACCTTTCGAGGCCGCATATCCGGGAACGGTGATGCCGCCCTGAAACGTCAGCAGCGATGCGGTGAAGATGATCTTGCCCGAGCCGCGCGCCAGCATGTCCTTGCCGATCTCACGGGACAGAACGAACTGCGAGGACAGGTTGACCTCAATCACTTCGTCCCACCAGTCGTCCGGGTGTTCGGCGGCTGGCTTGCGTTTGATCGTACCGGCATTGTTGACAAGGATATCAGGAGTTTGTCCGTCGGCTCTCAACTGATCAATGAACCCGTGCAGCGCGGAGCGGTCCGAGAAGTCGCATTGGTAAGCCCGGAAACTGCGCCCCATCGCCGTGACGGCTTTTTCGACCTCTGACCCGGACAGTTCAAGCGAGGCCGACACTCCGATGATATCAGCTCCGGCCGATGCCAATGCCTCGGCCATGCCGCGCCCGATCCCGCGTTTGCACCCGGTCACAAGGGCCGTTTTTCCCGTCAGGTCGAAACTTTGCAAAACACTCATGAACGCGGTCCTACTTCGATCAGGCTTTTCATTGCGGTTGGGCTGCGATCCAGTGCTTCGAACGCGGCCTGAATGTCTGCCAGAGGGTTGACATCAGTGATCACGACATCCGCGTCCACTCCGCCCGAGGCGACAACTGCGATCGCCTTCTCGTAGTCCTCCGGCTCATAGACCCGAGCACCGATCAGTTGCAGCTCTCGCCAGAAGAATTGGAACAGGTCGATCTGGGGCTTTTGAGCATGAATCGCGACCATCACGATCCGGGCCCGCGTCGCGGCAACGGCGGTCATCGCATCAACACCGGGCTGCGTTCCCGATACCTCGAAAACCACATCCGCCCCTTTGTCGCCCGTGCGCGCGTTGATTGTGGACACCAGATCAGTCTCGGTTGGGTTGATCGTATCAAAGCCAAGTTTTTCTGCGATCGCCAGACGGTTCGGATTCACTTCGGAAATCACGACGTTTCCGCCCGCGTCCCGCGCAACCATGGCAACCAGGATGCCGATCGGGCCACCGCCGATGACGACGACGTCCTCGCCAGGCTGCAGTCCAGACAGCCGCACATCGTGGCAAGCAACGGCGACCGGCTCGATCAGCGCCGCGTGATCCATGCGCAAGTCATCCGGCAGAACGTGCAAGGTGTGGGCCGGAACGGTCCAGATCTCTTGCATGGCACCATCGGTATCGAGGCCGAGAAACTTAAGGTTCTGGCAGATATGCTGATGCCCCCGTTTGCAGGCCGGGCATTCGCCGCAGTGATCAAGCGGTCGGACGACGACCTTCTGGCCGGGTTTTACCGTATCGACGCCCGCGCCCACCGCTTCGACGACACCGGACATCTCGTGCCCGATTACCCGGTTCAGGCCGACACGGGCATCCATGTTGCCGTGGTAGACATGCATATCCGTCCCGCATATCCCGCAATACGCAACGCGAATGGCGGCCTCGCCAGCGCCCGGAGCCGTCGCCTGGGCCTGTTCCACAGCAAAGCTCTTGTTGCCCCGGTAGTACGCCGCAGAGATCGTCTGGGTCGTCATGTATGCATCTCCCTGTGTTCCGCATTCAGTTTGTCCCAGTCGAATTCCACTCCGGTCCCCGGCGTATCCGGGGCCACGGCCAGGTAGTCTTCCACGACAAGCGGACGGGTCGTGTACTGGTCTATCGGGAATGAGTGTACTTCCAGCCAACCCGAATTGGGTTGCGCCGAAACAAGGCTGACGTGCAGCTCCTGCATACCATGGCTACAAACCGGAATGCCGTGCTGGGCGCTTAGCGCGGCCACGCGCAACCAGCCGGTAATGCCGCCACAGTTTGAGGCATCGGGCTGGATGAAACTCAGCTTGGCGTCATCGAAGGCATACTCGAATTCGTGAATCGTGTGCAGGTTTTCACCCATGGCAAGGGGAACGCCCGTGGCTTCGGCAATTCGGCCATAGCCTTTGTAATCGTCTGGAATTGTCGGCTCCTCGAACCACAGGATATCGCAGTCGGCGAACCCTCGGGCTGCTACGATGGCCTGCTCGACGCTCATGGAGTAGTTCGCGTCGACCATGAAGAACCGGTCCGGTCCCAGCATCTCGCGCACTGCCCGGGCACGTGCAAGATCGTCGGCAAGATCCGGTTGCCCAACCTTGATCTTGACCGCGTTGAACCCACGCGCAAGGTAGCCTTCGGTCTGGCGCAGCAGTTTCTCCAACGAGAAATTCAGGTCGATCCCGCCGGCGTAGGCCTTGCACCGTCTGGACGCTCCGCCCGCCATTTGCCACAGCGGTGCATTCTGCGCTCTGCCACGAATGTCCCAAAGGGCAATATCCACGGCGGAGATGGCGAACGAGGCTATCCCACCCCGTGCGACGTAGTGGACATGCCACTGCATGGCATCGTACAGGCTTTCGATCTGTTCGGCGTCTTGTCCAACCAGGAAAGGCGCTAGATCATGCTGGATCATCGCCAAGATGGCATGACCGCCCTTGCCGCCCGTATAGGTATACCCAACCCCCTCAACCCCATCCGACGTTTGGATGGTGACAGTGATCAATTGAAAGAACGTGTGATCCCCATGTTTGGCATCGACCAGGACTTCGGCGAGCGGGACGTTGAACAGCCGCGCTGAAACACTTTCTATGCGATTCACGAACCCAAGACCTTCTGCTGCCTGGCAATAACCCGAGACTGTAAAAGGATGACCACAAAAAGAAAGCCTCCACGTATGACCATCTGCCAATAGGCGCTGAAACTGATGGTCCCCTGACCGTTTTCAAAGTTCAGAACGTTGAAGACCAGCCCCAGCAGCAGCGCGCCGGCCACCGTCGCGGGGATCGACCCCATTCCACCCGTCAACAGAGTGCCGCCCACAACGACGGATGCGATGGCCGACAATTCCCATCCGATGCCCTCAAGGGGTTGTCCGGCTCCAAAGCCCGAGGCCAGAAAGACGCCAGCCAGCCCTGCGCAGCCGCCCGAAAGCAGGTAGACGAAAGCCTTGGCGCGATTCACCTTCAGACCCATGAGGTTCGAGGCATCCTCGCTGCCACCGATCGCCAAGACGGTCCGCCCGATGGTTGTTCTTTCCAGCACCAGCCACAGGACCAGCGTCAGTCCGGCCACTATGACGATTGCCCATGGAAACAGACCAAACGCCTGCCCCATGCCAAGCTTGGTAAAGTTCGACCCCCAATCAACCGAAATTGTCTGGGCGCCCGAAATCACCAATGCGCCGCCTTTTGCGGCAAGCATGGTCGCCAGTGTGGCGATGAAGGGCGGAATCCGAAGGATGATGATGCAAAAGGCGTTGATCGCTCCGAAGCCCACCCCGGCAAGCACGGCCCCCGGCAGCGCAACCTGAATCCCGTATGGGCTGAGATAGGCCGCAACAACCGACGTAAAGGCCGCAACGGATCCAACCGACAGATCAATCCCGCCGGTCATGATCACGAAACACATGCCCAGCGCGATCGCGATGAACATCGCGTTGTAATTCAGGAAAGACGAGAAATTGTAGGCGCTGCCAAAGTTGTCATAGCGCATCAACCCAAACAGGATCAAAGCCAGCAGTGCGATCCACACCGTCACCGAGGCCGAATTGCGCCGCAGGTACTTTCGCAGGTCAAAAGCCGTTTCATCCAACATCGATCAAGCCCTCCGGAACTGCTGGACCCAGACGGCCAGGATAATAATGACCGCTTTGGCGATCAGTGCAACTTCGTCCTCTACCCCGTTGGCCAGCAATGTATATTTGACCAGCTGGATGATCACGGCTCCCAGTATGGCACCAAAGATCGGCGCCCGTCCGCCTTGTAAAAGAGCCCCGCCAACGACAGCGGCCGCGATGGCGTCAAGCTCCATCAGATTGCCGTTGCGCGCGGCGTCCGAGGCCGAGTTGATCGCAACCACGATCAGACCTGCCAAGCCCGCAAGCACCGCGCAGATGACATAGGCCCCGATCTTGACCCGCCGAACGGGACCACCCGCCAGATAGGCCGCGCGTTCATTGCCGCCGATCGCCAGCAGGTAGCGGCCCCAAGTGGTTCTGGTGATAACCCAGAACAGCACACAGGCAATGGCCAGCGCCAGCCAACCCTGGAACGGCAAGCCAAGCACCTTGCCGGTTCCAAGATAACTGAATGAAGGGTTTGAAAATGTCTGCAGGTTGCCATTCGTCAAAACCTGGGCAATACCGCGACCCGAGATAAATAGAATGAGCGTCGCAATAATGGGCTGCACGTTCAACACGGCAACCATCACGCCGTTGAATACCCCGCATAAACCCGCGACGAACAGTGGCAGGACAATGGCCAAAATGACGCCAAGCACCGGATTGGCGGCGCCCAGATCCGACAGAAAGATCAGCGGGGCCAACGCCCCCGCCAGAGCCATGACAGCGCCAACCGACAGATCAATTCCACCCGTGGCGATGACCAGCGTCATACCCATGGCCACGATGGCGATCGTGGCAACCTGGCTGATATTCACGAACAGGGTCTGCAGCTGCAGGAAATTGGGGGTGAAAAACGCGTTGAACACCAGCAGGGCGACCAACGCGGCGATGCCGCCATGAAAGCGGAAGGGCATCGATGCGACCCGTTGCGGCAACTTCATTGCGCGGTCCATGAACCAGTTCCTTCTTCATGATGCGCAAGCGCGCGCACCAGTATGTTCTCGGTAATCCCGGGGTTGGTCAGTTCCTTGACAGAGCGCCCTTCGTGCATGACCACGATGCGGTCGGCGCCTTCCACCAGTTCTTCGAATTCCGAACTGATGAGGACGACGCCAAATCCTTTCTCGACATAAGACCGAATGAACGATTGGATCTCTCGCTTGGCGCCGACATCTACGCCTCGGGTCGGTTCGTCCAGTATCAGGATGTCTGGCTGCGTCGCCAGCCAACGGGCGAGCAGTACCTTTTGCTGGTTGCCGCCGGACAACTCGCGAATGGGTTGGTCCATATGCGCCGCCTTGATGCCCAGATCGTCAATGAAGGCCTGAACGATCTCGCGCTCGCGGGCAAAGTCGATCTGACCACGGCTGGCCAGTTTCGGCAGCAGGGCCAGCGTCATATTCTCGCGCACGGACATGTCAGGAATGATCCCTTCAGCCTTGCGATCTTCGGTCAGAAAGCCAACCCCGTTTGCGATCGCGTCGCCCGGTCCGGACGGTTGCCCGACCGCACCGTGCAGCTCGATTACGCCGCCGCGTGCACTATCCACTCCGAACAACGCGCGCGCAGCCTCTGTCCGGCCAGAGCCCAGAAGCCCGCCCAGCCCAACGATCTCCCCGCGGTGGAGCGTGAGGTCGAAATGCGTCAGTCGCGGGCCTGTCGAAACAGAGTCGGCCCGCAAAACGATATCGCCTTTCTTGGCCTTGGCGCCGGCGAAGTCCGTGAGCCCGTCTGCCGCGATCTCGTCCTTGTTGCGGCCCAGCATGTCCGCGATCATTTCCAGTTTGGTCGTGTCCTGCACGTTGCGCGTGCTGACGGTACGCCCGTCTCGCATCGTTGTGACCCGGTCGCAGATCTGGAACAACTCATCGAGAAAATGCGACACATAGAGAACGGAAACGCCCTGTTTCTTTAACTCGCGCACCACACCGAACAGAACCTCGACCTCGCTGGCATCCAATGACGAGGTGGGTTCGTCCATGATGACCAGCTTTGCGTCCAATGAAACAGCCCGCGCAATCGCAACCAACTGCTGGATCGCGGTCGAGAAATTTCCCAGCGGCTCGGTCACGTCGATATCTATGCCAAAGCGCGCAAGAACCTCGCGTGCGCGCCTGTTGCCTTCGCGCCAGTCGACGAGAAAGCCAAGACGTTTGGGCTCGTACCCCATGATGATGTTCTCGGTCACTGACCGCAGCGGCACCAGGTTGAGCTCTTGATAGATCGTGGCAATTCCGGATTCCTGCGCTTCGCGCGGAGTGGAGATGCGGCTCGGCACACCCGCCAGATGGACGTCTCCGGCATCCCGGTCGTAAACTCCGGTCAGGACCTTGATCATCGTCGATTTGCCGGCACCGTTCTGACCGATCAGCGCATGAACCTCGCCCGGTGCGATCTCCAGGCTGGCCTGGCTGAGTGCCGGTACGCCGGCAAAGGACTTTTCAATTCCCGACATCGAGACGAGCGCATTCATGAGATGTCTTCCTCCGATTGCTTGCAGGCGGCGCCGACCACAGGCCAGCACCACCCACCAGGGAGAATCAATAGGCTTCGTCGATGTGATCGGCCGCGTTGTCCTTGGTAAAGATGCGATCTTCGACTTTCACCCATTCCGGGATCGTCTCGCCAGCCGCGTATTTCTTCATGACTTCACAGGCCAGTGGGCCGAAGAAGGGCGAGCTTTCGACCGTGACGCCCATCTTGCCGTCGATGATGGCCTGAAGCGCATCGCGTGTCCCGTCGATCGACACGATGGTCACGTCCTCGCCGGGCTTGCGGCCGGCCAGTTCCAGAGCCTGGATCGCGCCAATCGCCATCTCGTCATTGTGGGCGTAGACCACGTTCACGTCAGGATGCGCCTGCAGCAGGGTTTCCATCACCTGACGACCCAGGTCGCGTGCAAAGTCCCCGGTCTGAGAGGCCACGATCTCAAAGCGGTCATCCGCTGCGATCGCGTCGTCGAAGCCCTTTTTGCGGTCATTTGCAGGCGAGGACCCTGTCGTGCCTTCCAACTGGACGATGATGCCTTTGTCGCCCTCGAAATTCTCCATCAGCCATTGCGCGGCCCGGTTGCCCTGATCAATGAAGTCCGATCCCAGGAAGGCCACGAAATGTTCGCCCGGCTTGGCGACGGCTGGATCAACCGAGCGGTCCACCAGAAAGGTCGGAATGCCGGCGGCACGGGCCTTCATAACGGCCGGGATCAGCGGCTTTTCTTCCCGCGGTGGCAGGAACAGGACGTCGATGCCTTGGGCGATCATGCTGTCCACATCCGCAACCTGCTTGGCCGCAGATCCCGCCGCATCCGTCGCGATAAGATCCCAGCCGCAGGCCTCGGCCGTGTCATGGAACGATTTCGTCTCGGCAATACGCCAGGGATTGTTCGACTCCATCTGTGCAAAGCCGACCTTGTAGCGATCTTTCTGCTCAAGCGGCGGCAGATCCTGCGCCATCGCCGTGGTGCCCAACAGCGCACCTGCGACAACCGTCGAGATCAAAAGGGTTCTGCGTTTCATGGTTATTCCTCCTCCATTGGTGCGGTCGCCTCCGTTTTGACCGCGAGTTTTCAGGTCATGCCCAATTCATGTAAGTCGTCTGTTTCCTCAGATAGCCATCGAAGCCATAGGCGCCGTCTTCGCCCCCAACCCCGGACAGCCCCCAACCAGTGTGAAACCCCTGCACGGCCTCGCCATTCGAACGGTTCAAGTACAGTTCGCCGAACTTCAAACGGCTCGGGGCCTCCATCAATCTGCGGTGCGATGCCGTAAAGAGATAGGCGGACAGCCCGAATGACGTGTCATTCGCAAAGGCTATCGCCTGATCAAAATCATCGACTCGCATGGCTGTTGCTACGGGGCCAAAGACCTCCTCTTGCATCGCGGCATTGCCGTTGTCGTAGACCTCGAGAACGGTCGGGGACATCCAGTGCCCTTTGCCATGCGCGCCGTCCGTCAAAGGCCCACCTTCGAGATGCACCGTGGCACCCTCTGCGATGCTGCGTTGGATGATTTCGGCGACCTTGGTCACTTCGACCTTGCTGACTTTGGGCCCCAAGTCGCAGTCCTCCATCGGATCCCCGATCGACAAAGCGCGGGCTGCTGACACGAATTTTTCCAAGAATTGGTCTGCAATGCCGCGATGCAGATACATACGCTCGTTGCAGGTGCAGATCTGGCCGCAATTGGCAAACCGGGCGGCAATGGCGGCCGAAACGGCGGCGTCAACATCCGCATCCTCCATCACGATGAACGGAGCCTTGCCCCCAAGCTCGAGCCGGACAACCTTGATTCGGTCGGCCGCTGAGCGAAAAATCTCTTTCCCGGCGCGCGTACTGCCGGTCATCGTGATCAGCGACGTATCGGGGTGTTCGACCAGCCGCTGCCCAACCACCGGCCCTTTCCCCGTAAGAACATTCAGAACACCGGGCGGAAAGCCGACCTTGTCCGCAAGCTCGGCAACCGCAAGACCCGACAGCGGCGTGATTTCATGCCCCAACAAAACAATGGTGTTGCCCGCGACCAGCGCTGGCCCGATTTTCCTGGCGGCCAATGCCAAGGGATAGTTCCAGGCCGTCAGCGCAACGACAACACCATAGGGATGGCGTCGTATCTGGATTTCTTCGGACCTGTTGTCCGAGGCCACTATGTCACCCGAAATCCGCCGGGCCTCTTCAGCTGCATGGCAAAGAAAGGTGACGGCGGCATCCACTTCACCTCGGGCTTGCGAGATCGGCTTGCCCTGCTCGGCTGTGATCAAAGCAGCCAGACGCGCGGCGTCGACCCGAATGGCCTCGGCGAGCTTTCGGACCATTTGCGCCCGCTCGATCGCCGGGCGCGCAGACCACGCGCCAAAAGCCCGGCGGGCCGCCTCGACCGCTGCATCGGCATGCATGGCACCACCATCTGGAACCTGCGCTACGATCTCTTCATTTGCAGGGTTTTCGACATCGACCGCGTCCGCGTCAAAGTCGGCAAAGCGGCCATCGATGAACATCGAATGACGAACGACTTGACCCAACTCCCCCACTACAGACCGCAATTTCGCCTCCCGCACTTGCTCGGCCAGACCACACTGGCGACCGCACCGCCGATCAAAACACTAATAATATTATTTCGTCAACACTAATATTAATTATTACCTACTAATATTAGTTGCGCGCCCTCCGCATAGGCGATAAAAAGGATGCGAACAAAAAAGGTTGAGCGATGAACGATCAAGCGAACGAAGCCGGGCAGCACAAGGGTGTAGGACGAGTCGCGGGCCGGCAGCGCGTAACAATGCACGACATTGCGCGGGTCGCCGGGTGTTCGCAGACGACAGTCTCGCTGGTTCTCAACAAGAATGATTCCGTCAAGATCTCCGAGGATACCAAGCAACGGGTCCTGGATGCCGCCAACACGCTTGGATACGCCATGCCCTCTCAACTCAGGAAACCCCAGGACAGCGCGCGCCGGCCCGCGGCGCTGGACGGAACCATCGCTTTCGTCGTGGATGATCTGGCATCGAGCCCCGAAATGGTGAACGCGTTCAACGGCGTGAAACAGGCCGTTCGGGACACCGGAAATCTTGTGTTGCTGGCCGAGACTCAAAACGACCCCGAGGTCGAGCCCAGAACGCTGAGGTATTTCCTGGACCAACAGGTTGCAGGCATCATCTACGCGACCGTTTTCACGCGGCGGGTGGTCGTGCCGGAGATCCTCAGGCAGACGGCCACCCCGGTTCTGCTGTTGAACTGCTTCTGCGACGACCTCTCTTTTCCTGCGGTGATCCCCGGCGAAGTCGCTGCCGGACATACGGCGACCAACGCCCTGATCAAGGCCGGGCACAAACGAATTGCCACCATCACCGGCGAGCCGTTCATGGAATGCGCCGCAGGGCGTACGACCGGGTACAGAAACGCCCTGGCTTCCGCCGACATCCCATTTGACGAGGATTTGGTCATCGAGGGCAACTGGCTGCCCAGCGCAGGCTATGCTGCCACACGGGAATTGATGGACCTGCCCTCTCCGCCAACCGCCATTTTCTGCCAGAATGATCGCATGGCCATCGGCTGCTATGAGGCGCTCAAGGAACTTGGCCTGTCCATCCCCGAGGACATTTCAGTCATCGGATTTGACGATGACGAAACCGCGCGACACCTGTCGCCGCCCCTGACGTCGATGATCCTTCCCACCCGGGCGATGGGACGCTGGGTCGTCGAACAGCTGTTCCACGGACCGACGGACGGTCAGCGGCATCCACTCGTGAAGCTTGAATGTGAACTGGTCGAGCGTGACTCGATCAGCGAGCCTAAACGCCGGACCTGAAGGCGAAATCATGACGGAAACCTTCGATCACATCGTCATCGGCGGCGGCTCGGCCGGCGCCGCGGCAGCAGCGCGGCTGGTCAACAAAGGCAAGTGCAGGGTTCTGGTGCTGGAGGCGGGGCATTCGCATCGCCATCCGCTGCTGGACATGCCGCCGGGTATCTTCAAGATGATCAACGGGTCCAAGTTCATGACCTACCACCAGACCGAACCGCAGGACCACCTGGACGGTCGGGTGCATGACATTCCGCAGGCCAACGTGCTGGGCGGCGGGTCGTCCGTGAATGCGCAGGTCTATATGCGTGGCCGGCCTTCCGACTATGATTCGTGGGACGACCTGCTGCGACAGACCAACGACGGGGTCGGCTGGGGATGGGACGATGTGCTGCCTTATTTCCGCAGGATGGAAGGCAACAACAGGCTTCACAACGACCTGCATGGCAGCGACGGTCCGGTGCAGGTCTCGGATCCGGGGCATATCGACGACATGTCCCGTTGGTTCGTTCAGTCGGTGCAGGCCCTTGGCGAACCATTCAACACGGACTTCAACGGCGCAACGCAACGCGGTGTCGGGTTCTACCAGTTCACCAATCGCGCCGGTAAACGCAGTTCGTCAGCCTATGCGTTTCTCGCTCCACTTGAGGCGAACCCGAATTTGACCATCCGGCTTGGCGCAAAGGTCAGCAAAGTCATCATCGAAAGCGACCGGGCCGTCGGCGTGCAGTATCGCGACAAACGCGGGTCCCACACCGTCCGGTGTGATGGTGAGGTTGTGCTTGCGGCTGGCGCCCTGGTCACGCCGAAAATTCTAATGCTGTCGGGTATCGGACCGGATGCACATCTTGCCGAACACGATATTCCCGTCGTCTGCTCATTGCCCGGGGTTGGCCAGAACCTGATCGACCACCCCGAGGTTCCGATCACCGCCTTTGCCAACGGCCCTTACGGATATTTCAAACAAGGTGAGGGCTGGCGGATGCTGCGCAACGGCATTCAGTTCAAGCTGTTCGGCAGCGGCCCGGTGACTTCGGCCGGGGTAGAAGCCGGCGCGTTCGTCAATCCGTCGAACCCTGATGGAGAACCAACCATTCAGGCCTTTTGCGTTCCCATCGTCTATCTGGATCGCGATGCGCTGGACGAGGTGCAGGATGACTTTGGCCTGACCGTCACGACCGTCGTGGTCAAACCGAAATCACGCGGTGAGGTTCGGCTTCGCTCGGCAGACCCCGACGCCATGCCGGTGGTTTCGCCGAACCTTCTTAAGCATGAAGACGACATGCAGGAGATGATCCGGGGGCAGCGTTTCTTTCGCCGGGCATTCACTTCGGGCCCGCTTGCGCAAAGGATCCGCGAAATCGTGATTCCTACAGCGGACGACGACCAGACGCTGCGAGCACACTGCAAACGGTTCGTGAAAACCAACTATCACCCGGCGGGCACCGCCAAAATGGGCCAGGACGGCGACGGTATGGCCGTGCTGGACGCCAGAATGCGCGTGCGTGGGATCGAGAGCTTGCGGGTGTGCGACATGTCCGCCGTGCCGGATATCAACGCCGGCAACACAAACGCACCCGCCATGATGCTGGGCGAACGATGTGCTGACCTGATCCTTGGCATTGGATCAGCACGCGAGGACCGCAATTCCTAGCCCAAGCTGCGGGGCCGCTGTCGGTTGATCCGATTTCCGGCGCAATGATATGCCCCCTGCCCCGCCCGTCTCGCCAAAAAACAGATTAACCAGCCGCAAGGCTTCAAGAAAATCGCAGCCCGAAGCAAGGGCGCTCGCGGAAAGCGCCTTACAGAAAGTCGTCCCGCCTGGGCGTGAAACAATCGATCAACTCTCCGGCCGCCAGGCAAACACAACCATGGCTTACGCCGGACGGAATGATCAGGCTGTCACCGGGCCCCAGCTCTCGCTCCTGATCTCCGATGACGAAATTGAACCGCCCGGACCGCACAAATGTCGACTGCACATGCGGGTGGTCGTGCAGTGCGCCTTCGGCACCTTTCTCAAAGCGGAAGGACACCATCATGAGGTCTTCGTGATCTGCCAAAACCTGGCGCGAGACGCCCGGCGCGGGCGACACAATCGGATAGCTTTTTGTCATGATGCAGTGTCCTCGGTCAGGTGGCGGCGTTCATTTCACTCGAAATACTCGGCATGTTTCGCGTAAACCTCCTCGATGGTCTTGTCGATACGGCCCAGATGACGGCGAATGGTTTCGCTTGCCAGCGCCTCGTCGCGGTCTGCAAGCGCCTTGGCCAGCGCCACATGATCCCGAACCAGAGTCTCGGCCTCGCTCTCGCGCCCTAGGCTCAGAACACACAGGCGGTCGATCTTTCTTTTGCATTCCTGGATCGTGTCGAAGGCCAGCGGGTTGCCGCTCAGCTCGCAAATCAACCGGTGAAAGTCGTAGTCGAGTTGATGGAACTCTTCGGCGTCGCTCCTTGAAACCACGTCTTTCTGCCGCCTGAGATTGTCTTCCAGCAGCTTCGAGTATTCGGGCTTCCAGACCAGGCATGCAGCGCGCACCACCTCCAACTCGACGGCCAGGCGAACAAAGCGTGCATGACCGATCCGTTCCATCGAAAAGCTACGGACCCGGGTGGCTTTCTGAGGCCGGATCAGCAGCAAATCCTGCGCCTCGAGCCTGTTGAAAGCATCGCGGACGGGCTGTCTGGACACCTCAAATTTTTTTGCGATGTCGGCTTCGGACAGTTTCGTCCCCGGCAGGATTTCAAGCGAAACGATCGCCTCGTACAGGCTCTCATAAACGATGTCGGTGGTTGTGCGCCGCTCGATCTTGTCCGTAATACTTTGCATTTCCTGCCTTTTTCTGCGCGTGACCAACTCGGGTGATCTTCTGAGGCTCGAGGCCCCTCTCTCGATACTCCTCAATGTATCTCCAGCCAATTGATTTGGCACGGGCCGGGCGATGCCTTTTGCGATCCCCAAACAAAGTTGTTGACAATACTAGTATCCTAGTCGACTAAAATATGCAACACTGCTTCATGCCTGTTGGGACTCAAAGTTCGGAACGGGCGCGCCAACAGGCTGACCGGGGATCCAAAGGGACAAGAGAATGACCGAATTGAACGCTGAACAGATTGGCCTGAACCGGAACCTTGCAGGAAAGGTTGCGATCGTGACCGGCGGCGGACGGGACATTGGCCGTGCCTGCGTTCTGAAACTGGCCGAGGCCGGAGCGTCGGTCGCAATCAACTATCACAGCTCATCCACGGGTGCAGAGTCGGCGGTCCAGGAGATAACGGCTGCCGGCGGTCAGGCGATCGCCGTACAGGGCGACATGACCTCTGGCGCAGATGTGGACAGGCTGGTCTCAGAAACGATTGCCGCCTTCGGGCCCCGGATCGACATTCTTGTCCACGTGACCGGAGGGTTGGTGGCCCGAAAGACCCTGTCCGAGATGGACATGGACCATTGGCGTTACGTTATGGACCTGAACACCACTTCTTTTGCCCGTGCCGTTCAGTCGGTGTTGCCGCACATGAAAAAAGGTGGTGCGATCGTCGGGTTTGCCAGTCAGGCGGGTCGTGACGGGGGTGGTCCCGGCGCGGTTGCCTATGCGGCCTCGAAGGGGGCGGTCATGACGATGACGCGTGGGCTGGCCAAGGAACTGGGCCCCGACATCCGGGTCAATTCGGTTTGCCCGGGCATGATCGACACAGATTTCCACAATGTCTTCACCAAAACCGAAGTCCGAACCAACGTGGCCAGCGCCACACCGCTGAAACGCGAAGGAACGTCAGAGGATGTGGCAAACCTCGTCGCGTTTCTGGCCTCGGACGCCGCCGCCGCATTCATTTCGGGCGCGAACATCGACATCAACGGAGGCCTGCTCTTTTCATAGCCGGCTTCGACCGATCACCAAAAACATCTGTCTGCTTCTAGGGAGGAAAGCATGAACACCAAACTTACAAAAACACTGATTGGCGCCGCAGCCATGATCGTCATGACCGGCAGCGCATCTTTGGCCGAGGATTGGCGCGGGTGGAACATCCACGCGGACGGCTACCCGAATACTGTCGCGATGGACAAATTCGCCGAACTGGTCACCGAAAAGACCGGCGGTGAAATCAACCTGCAAATGTTCCACGGCGGCACATTGGGCAGCCAGCCCGATGCGGTCGAACAGGTCCGCGCTGGCGCTCTGGAGGTCGGAAATTTCAACCTGGGTCCGATCGGACCGATTGTGGCCGAGGCAAATGTCGTTTCATTGCCCTTCATCTTCAAGGACGTCCCTCACATGTTCCGCGTTCTGGACAGCGAGGGCGGTGCCGCGATCGCGGCCGGTATGGCAGCCAAGGGTTTGACCCCGCTTGCCTGGTATGACGCCGGCGCCCGATCCTTCTACAACGGGACCAAGCCGATCAATACCCCGGCCGATGTCCAGGGCATGAAAGTGCGGGTCATGAACAACGATCTGTTCACCGGCATGATTGCCGAACTTGGCGGCAACCCGTCGCCCATGGCTTTCGCCGAGGTCTATCAGGCCCTGAAGACCGGGGTCGTCGATGGCGCCGAGAACAACTGGCCGTCCTACGAGTCGACCGGCCATTTCGAGGTTGCCGGCTATTACTCGCTGTCCCAGCACCTGATCATCCCTGAATGCGTGTGCGTCAACACCGACAAATTCAACGCCTTGTCGCCTGAACTGCAGGCCGCAGTCAGAGAGGCGGCGCAAGAGTCCGCCGAGTTGCAGCGGCAATTGTGGGCTGAGCGTGAAGCGGCCAGCCGCGCGGCGGTCGAGGCTGCGGGTGTGGTAGTGAACGAAGTGGCCGACAAAGCGCCGTTCCAGGCCGCGATGGCCCCGGTCTACGAGGCCTATTTCGCAACCAACCCTGACCTCCGCCCGTTGGTTGAAACCATCCAGGCGACCGAGTGATCGGACCGTATCGGATCTGATACCGTCCGGCCCTGCCAATGCGGGGCCGGACATCTGATCAAGAGTTTCAGGCTAATGAGCAATACATCTACGCCCCCGTCCTCAGTGCGCACTATGGTCAGGATCCTCGACCGCATCGCCGATGCATGCCGGATCGTGACCGGTGTCGCGCTGGTCGTGGTCACCATCATATTCGGCTGGCTCGTCTTCGGCCGCTACGTCCTGAACGCAACGCCAACGTGGGTCGAGCAGGTCGCCCTGTTGCTGGTCATGACGATCGCGTTCATCGGCGCGGCGGTTGGTGTGCACGACAACACGCATTTGTCCGTGTCCCTCGTGCGCTCGGCCGTTCCGCGGCGAGTCAGGACGGCTCTGGTCGTTTGCACGGATGTGATCATGGCCGGATTCGGTGCTCTGATGCTGGTGTTCGGGGCGCGGCTTACGATGTTCAAATGGGGGTCGCTCATTCCCTTGATCCAGGTTCCCGAAGGCTTGCGGTCATTGCCCCTGACCATTGGCGGGGGCCTTATCCTTGTGTTTTCCGTTGGTCACCTGATCCGCCTCTGCGTCGGTTTTGACGAGCGAAAAGACAGCATCGAATAGAGGCGGATCATGGGAATTCTTCTTTTGCTTGGCGTCTTCGCCCTGTGTGTACTGATCGGAACACCCGTGGCCTTCGCCTTGGGCATTGCCGCCATCTCGGCCTTCTGGTTCGAAGGTTTGCCGCTGATGATCGGGTTCCAGCGGATCATCTCGGGCATCAACGTTTTCTCGTTGATGGCAATCCCGTTTTTCATCTTCGCCGGTGAACTGATGTTCCACGGCGGGATCGCCATGCGTCTGGTGCGGTTCGCGTCAGCCGCGGTCGGCGCCGTTCGTGGGGGCTTGGGCATCGTGAATGTGTTTTCGTCGATGTTGTTTGGTGGGATTTCCGGATCGGCCATTGCTGATATCTCTGCACTGGGTTCCATCCTGGTTCCCGTGATGAAAGAAAAAGGCTACGACGCGGACTATGCGGTCAATGTGACGGTCACGTCGTCGATCGCAGGGATCATCATCCCTCCCAGCCACAACATGATCATCTTCGCCATTGCAGCGGGGGGCGGCATTTCGATCTCGAAACTTTTCCTCGCGGGTGTAGTTCCCGGCGTGCTGATGTGCCTCTGCCTAGCCGTCGCCGCGTATCTTGTTGCGGTGCGCCGAGGGTATCAGGCCGAAACCTTTCCGGGCTGGAAGGCCCTGGTCATCAGCTTTCTCAGCGCGATCCCCGGGCTGCTGACTGCCGTGATCATCGTCGGAGGTGTCCTGTCAGGCATCTTCACGGTCACCGAATCCGGGGCGTTCGGCGCAATCTATGCCTTTGTCGTCACGCTCGTGGTCTACCGGAGTATCACTTGGGACAAGTTCTGCATCGCGGTTGCGTCGGCCGTACGCACGACGGCCATGGTCATGATCCTGATCGCCTGCGCGGGTGCCTTTGCCTATATGCTGACCTTCTACAGAGTGCCGGACAAAACGGTGGATCTGCTGACAGGCCTGACGGAAAACCCGATCCTTATCCTGCTGATGATCAATGCGGTCTTGTTGCTTCTGGGCATGATCATGGACATGGCTGCCCTGATCCTGATCTGCACGCCGATCTTCCTGCCGGTTGCTAACAGCCTTGGCATTGATCCCCTGCAGTTCGGAATGATCTTGCTGGTGAATCTGGGCTTGGGACTGTGCACCCCTCCGGTTGGCTCCTGCCTGTTTGTCGGCTGCGCCGTTGGCAAACTGCCGATGGAAAAGGCGGTTCGGACGATATGGCCCTTTTACCTGGCAATTCTGGTCGCTCTGATGCTGATCACCTTTGTGCCCGCAATCTCGCTGACCCTGCCAGGGTTGCTTGGATAGAAAGGGCGAGCACGCAAAAATTCGGGCGCAACCTGTGTAAGGTTGCGCCCATTTCCAACTCTGGCGGCAACGGCAGAAACACCTGCGGTCGGTGCCGGAAGCCGAGCGTCAAAGGTGCCGCCACATGGTGATTACCCGCACAAACGCCGTTGGATCCCTGCTTTAGGCATCCCTGACCACATTATGCTCGGGCATCGCGCCAGGAACGGTAACGTTTCGTCCATCGCTTCGCCCGCATCTGATTTCGCATCAGCGCGAGAAACGCCGAGTGCGGTACTTTCGGTGGCTTGCCATTTGCCAGTCGTTCAAGCTGGAAATACGCCAGCACCATCGAGGCGAACCCCGCCAGCCTTTTGTTTTTCCAAGACACTTCCGGGATATTGACCGACTCTGATTTGCCATTCCGCCAGTTTTCGACAAGATCAGGTTCAAACGCCATCGCGCGGGCCACCCCAAGAACCGAGACGCCAATCCCGCCCCGGTTGTTGGCCAATGCATCCTCGGCAACAGCCCGAGAGCGAATGCCGCCGGTCACCATGATCGGCATTTTCGCGTCAGCAGCGATCTCCCGCGCGAAGTCTACAAAATAGGCTTCGCGCCGGGCCGTGCTGGAGCCATCCTCCTGCCTGCCCTGCATGGCCGGACTCTCATAGGAACCGCCGGACAATTCGACCAGATCAATAGCCATATCGCCAAGTTGGTTGACCACCCATTTGGCATCATCCTGCCCAAATCCACCTTTCTGAAAATCAGCCGAGTTCAGCTTCACCGAAACGGTAAAACTCCTGGACACGCTGGCCCGGATCGCGCGAACGACCTCAAAAAGGAAGCGCGCCCTATTCTCCAAAGAGCCGCCCCAATGGTCGGTACGGCGATTGGTCAAGGGCGATAGAAACTGGCTGATAAGATAGCCGTGGGCGGCATGTATCTGAACGCCGTCAAATCCTGCTTCTTCGGCCAACGCGGCTGTTCGAGCAAAACGGGGAACCAGGTCTTGAATTTCGGCCTCGGTCAGGGCCCGCGGCGGGTTGAAGTTTTTGGACATGCCGGGGATCTCGACCGGCACGTCGGACGCTGACACCGTTTCTTCGCCCAGGCTCGCCAGGACCTGACGACCGGGATGATTGATCTGCATCCAGATTGCTCCGCCGCGCATCTGCCCTGCCTCGGCCCATTCCCGGAAAGGCGCAAGATCAGTTCCGTCTTCCAGAACCACGCTGGCGGGGCCGGACAGCGCATCAGCCGAGACCATTACATTTCCAGTAATCAACAAGCCCGCGCCGCCCGCGGCCCAGCGGCGATAAAGCCGGTGAATTTTCTCGTCTGGCACCTGCCCGAAAGCCGCCAGGCTTTCTTCCATTGCAGCTTTTGCCAGACGGTTTCTGAGAACCGCCCCATTTGGCAATGTGAGCGGTTCAAACAGCGGTGAAACAGTCATCTTGGGATCCTTTTCTTCTCGATCCCAGGTGATATAAACCTTCGACAATGGTTGAAGGTCAAGGGCATGAAGATCGGAAAATTGGCAGAAGCCACGGGCGTGTCAGCGTCAAGCATTCGGTTCTACGAAAAACACGGCCTGATCCCACCGCCCGAGCGTCTGGAGAACGGTTATCGCGACTATCCCGATGCAATGATTTCCCGCATCAAGACCATCGCAATGAGCAAGTCGCTTGGCTTTTCTCTGTCGGAAATCAAGCGCTTCCTACCGGAAGACCCGGAAATCACTATCCCGCGGCCCGAGGTGATCGCGAACCTAAAAAGCAAGTTGGCCGATGTGGATCAAAAGATCAAAGACCTGCACGGGATTCGCCGCGACTTGGACCAGATGATCGCCTATCTGAGTGACCCTGAGTCAAATGGCTGCTGAGGGTTTGGCAGCCTGAAACCTGCGCCCTGCGGGAGCACAAGATTTCGCTCCTCAGGCTTCGTATGCCGGAAGCTTTGACAGGGCGACCTTCAGCGCATCGCCCCACCCTTCGGATATGGTCCGAAAGTACTGATCGTCAGGCTCGAACCTTGAACGCGTGCCGGCCGTAAGGCTGTCTTCCTCATAAAGCAGCAGATCAAGCGGTGCACCGACGGACAAATTGGCCTTGATCGTTGAATCGAAACTGACCAGCAACAGCTTTACCGTTTCGGAAAAGCTCATGTCCGGATCAAACGCACGTACCAGTATGGGGCGGCCGTACTTCGTCTCACCGATCTGAAAGAACGGGGTATCCTCACCGGCCTCGATGAAATTGCCCTCGGGATAGATCAGAAACAGGCGCGACGGGCCGCCTTTGATCTGCCCCCCCAGGATCAGGGTCGCGTGAAAGGCGCTGTCTGCCTGTTGGCCCGCTCGGGAATGCCCCTCGATGACGTCGTTCAGCGTCGCCGCAACCAATTGGGCGACCTGAAACATCGTCGGCGCTTCAAGGATCGACGGCGACCGGTCTTCCGGTGCTTTTGTACGTTCTTCCAGCAGGCTTATGGTGGCTTGGGTGGTCGCCAAGTTGCCAGCCGTCAACAAGGTGATTGAACGGTCGCCTTCGACGGTCCAATTGAACATCTTGTTGAAGGTGGACACGTTGTCGACACCTGCATTCGTGCGCGTGTCCGACATGAAAACCAGTCCGCGGTTCAGCCGCATGCCCACAGCATAGGTCATCAGGTTCTCCGTTACTGCTGTGCGACCTGCAATTGAACCGTCAACTGCTCGCCCGCTGCCCCAATTCTGTTTCCTATTACCGGGGCCGCCTGGGCATAGTCCAGACCGGTTGCGACACGCACGTATCGATCATCGGGTGAAATCCGGTTGGACACGTCAAATCCAACCCAGCCAAGCCCGTCCAGATGAACTTCGGCCCACGCGTGGGTGGCATCCTGCAATTCGGTTTCGTTCATCATCAGATAACCCGAGACATAGCGGGCCGGCACGCCGATCTTCCGCGCGCAGGTGATGAAAACATGCGCGTGGTCCTGGCAGACGCCGCGCCCGGCCTTGAGGGCGTCTTCTGCGCTCCAGTCCGGGTGCGAGCCTCCCACTTCGTAGGAGACCTGAGCCCGAACTCTTTCGGACAGCGCATGCATCCGCTCAAGCGGCTCACCATCCGGCAACTCGGCGATTACGTCTGCAACACCCTTGCCCGGCGTTGTCAAAGGCGTGCTCCGCTGAAAAAGCCACAACGGCGTCGAGCCCTCGTGACGTCCCAACACACCATGCGTGTCTTCAACCTCGACAACACCTTCAGAGATCAATGAGATGCTTTGGGTATTCGCTTCGAAACTGATCAGCTCCACCGTGTTGCGGTGGTAGTCCTCAAAGCTCAGTTCCTTGCGCCCCCCGGTCACTTCGGTGCTCCAAGAGAGGATATTCTGATTGCGGAAAGATTTGGGCGTCTTTCTCAGCTGCTGCAGGCCAAAGGGAACCGGCGCGTCGAAATCGTATCGTGTCTCATGGCGAATATGCAGTTTCATTGGTCACTCATAGAACCGGTAGTCAACTTCAATCTGGCGGCTCAAGTTCCCAAGATCCTTCAAAAAGTCCTGAATGTACTCGTGCAGCCCAAGGTCAAAGATATCAGAAATCTGCCGGTCGAGGTATTTTTCGGACAGCGCATCGGCTGCCGTAACCGACGGCCCCGCAAAGCCATAGTCTTTGCTGAGATACGAAAGGTTCTCTTGGATTTTCCTGCAGCAGAAATGCAGGCTGCGAGGCATCCGCTGATCGAGGATCAGAAACTGAGCGATTTCCGACGGCCGGGTATTCTGGCCGTGGGTCATGCGATAGCCACCACCTGCACCCACGGACCGCAGAATGCTTTCCCATTGGATGTTGTCCAGTGACGAGCCGACCGAAAAGGCCGTCGGCAGAAGAACATAGTACTTCACGTCCAGGATGCGCCCGGTATTGTCGGCCCGCTCGACAAAGGTGCCGATCCGGGTGAAATCAAAAATATCGTTGCGCAGCATGGTCCCTAGCGTTGCGCCACGAACCAGAGCCGCCTGTTGACGAATAAGCTCCAGCGTCCCCGGCAGGTCTCTCTCGTTCACGCGGCGCTTCATGGCTTGATCAATCTGCATCCACGTGGCGTTCACCGCGCTCCACACATCATGGGTCAATGCGGTTCGAACAAGACGCGCGTTGTCTCGCGCCTGCTTGATGACAGACTTGATCGAGGATGGGTTGTCGGCATCTCGCAACATCCAATCCACGGCATTGTCTTTTGAAATCTCATCATATTTGGCGCTGTAACCACCGAAAACGCCGGCGGTTTTCAGAACCGAGCCCCATTCCGCATCGGAGTTCTTGGTCCGGGTCAGCGCCATCCTCTGGCCTGTTTCAAGCAATCTGGCCGTGTTTTCCGCCCTCTCAAGATACCGGGACATCCAGAATAACCCGCCAGCAGTTTTTCCCAGCATGGTCAGTCCTCCAGAACCCAGGTGTCTTTGGTCCCGCCGCCTTGGCTTGAATTCACGACCAGGGACCCTTTTTTCAGCGCAACGCGCGTCAGGCCGCCGGGGGTGATCTCGATCCCATCCGGGGACACCAGAACAAACGGCCGCAGATCGACATGCCTGGGGGCAAGTCCCGAACGGGCGAAGATCGGTACTGTCGAGAGAGACAATGTGGGCTGAGCGATATAGTTCGACGGCCGCGACTTGAGCTTGTCACGGAAGGCCGCAATCTCTTTCTTGCTGGCGGTCGGACCGATCAGCATCCCATAGCCGCCCGAGCCGTGCACCTCTTTGACGACAAGGTCGGACAGGTTGTCCAATACGTAGGACAGCGACTCGGGGTCGCTGCAGCGCCACGTCGGAACGTTTTTGAGCAGGGGTTTCTCGCCCGTGTAGAACTCAACGATTTCAGGCATGTAGGAATAGATCGCCTTGTCATCGGCAATGCCCGTGCCCGGCGCGTTGGCGATCGTGATGCCCCCGGCCCGATAGACGTCCAGAATGCCAGGAACGCCCAGCGCGCTGTCCGGGTTGAAATTCAGCGGGTCCAGGAAATCGTCGTCAACCCGGCGGTAAAGAACGTCGATTGGTTTGTAACCACGCGTGGTGCGCATGCAGACGCGCCCATCGACAACCCGCAGGTCGTGGCCCTCGACCAGTTCCACGGCCATCTGATCGGCCAGAAACGCATGTTCAAAATAGGCTGAATTGTAGATCCCCGGAGTCAATACCGCGACGGTCGGCTCGCCGTCCGCGCAGGCCGGCGCACTGGCCGCAAGCGAGCGTCTCAGATTGCGGGGGTAATCGGATACATTGCGCACATTCGTGGCGCTGAAAAGCTCGGGGAACATCTTCAGCATCGTTTCCCGGTTTTCGAGCATGTAGCTGACCCCGGACGGCGTGCGGGCGTTGTCTTCCAACACGAAGAACTCATCCGGCCCGGTACGCACCAGATCAACGCCAACCACATGGGTGTAGACCTGCCCCGGCGGTGAGACACCCAGCATCTGCGGCAGGAAGGCTTCGTTGCTGGCAATCATCTCTGCCGGCACGCGACCGGCACGCACGATTTCCTGACGGTGATAGATGTCGTGAAGAAACGCATTGATCGCCCGAACCCGTTGTTCGATACCGCGCTCCAGACGTTGCCATTCGCGCCCTGAAATCACGCGCGGAACGATATCAAATGGGATCAAGCGTTCTTCGGCCTCGGTCTTGCCGTAGACGTTGAAAGTGATCCCCGTCAGCCTGAATACTTCCTCGGCTTCGCGCTGTTTGGCCCTCAGCCGTGAGACATCTTCCGCATTGAACCAACGTCCAATCTCTTCGTAAGGACCTCTGAGAGATCCGTCGCCGTTGAACATCTCATCAAAATACTCGCTCATACGAGAAGTGTGACGATCAATTCAAACTTTGCAAGTTGTACGGGCTTTTCCAGTTGGCGGCCTACCAAGAAATGCACAGTTTTCGAGCGAACAGCAGCCCGGCCGTCGATGACGAAACTTGTTTTGGGTGCAGCAAAAATCATCGCCGCCACTCTACCGGCTTCTGGCTTCAATGACGTGCAGCCACCAAAGCAATCCTCGAAAGCAATCAGGGGCTACGGCTCCGCCTGAGAACCGACTAGGTGCCCACCGCATCCAGCAGCGCGCCCCGGACTGCGTCTACCATTCTGGCACGGGGTGACATTGCCACACTCGCAAGACCGACGATGCGTCGGGGTCCGAACTGCTCCAGAGGAATTTTTCTGAGCCGCAAATGGTCATAAGACGCCAGACGATTGTCAGGTATGATCGAGACTCCGAGTTCAGCGGCGACCATGCTTGATATTGCATCGAGGCCTTCAAGCTCCATGGCGTCTTTGACTTCTATGCCCATCCTTTGCAACCAGGTCTCGATCTGCCTCCCCACAACCGCGTCGCGAGTGAACCGAATAAACGGCAACGCGCCGAGCAGTTCTTCGGGAGAAAGGTCCGGAGTATTTTCCGAGACGAGCAGGACCAGTTTCTCGGTCACGATTTCCGAGAACTCCAGCGACTTCGGCAGGATATCCGGGCGTGAGATGATTGCTGCGTGAACCTGCTTGCGGTCCAGCTGCAACAGCAGTTGATTGGTCAAGCCCGGAACAAGTCTGACACGCACGTCAGGATGTTCTGACTTCAGCCTTGATAACGCAGCAGGCACCAAACCCGTCAAAGTCGTTGGAACTGCACCCAAGATTATCTCGCCGGCAAGTTCCTTGTCTGATCTCACCTTGTCGGTCAGGCCGTCATAGGCGGCGACGACCGCCGCCGCTTCTTCAACAAGCATGAGCCCCGCACTGGTCAGTTTGGGTGTCTTCGCCGACCGGTCAAACAAGTCGAGCCCCCACATGACTTCAAGGTTCCGCATCTGATGGCTTACCGCCGACGGCGTCAGATGCTCGGCCTCCGATGCGGCTCGAAAGCTTCCATGCCGATGTATTGCGATCAGAGTTCGCAACGCTCGAATGCTCATCTCAAAGACCTCGCCACCTTTGTCCGGGTCCACAATAGGTGAGAGATTTTCACCGATGGATCAAATCATTTTCGTTTTTGTTCACATTTTTTGATCTGTACCCTGCGCGAAACATGCTCAATGAAACAGCGCCCCGAGGTCCCCATGGTTGCCCCAAAGTCCAACACCTACACGTCCATCGTTGCCAAGCCTTTCGCCCCGAACCTCGGGGCCGAGATCTATGGGGTCGATTTGAGCCAGCCTGTGCCCGACGAACAGTTCGCCGAAATCCGCGATGCCTTTCACACCTATCAGGTTCTGTTCTTCAAAGAGCAGAAAGAGATACCGCCTGCGCAGCACATCGAGTTTGGGAAACGCTTCGGGCCGCTCCACGCACACCCCGCAGCCCCAACGATGGAAGGGTATCCGGAGATATTCGAGATCCATGCCACCAAAAATTCAAAGGTAGCCAACGGTGAGTTCTGGCACTCGGACGTGTCATGTGATGAGACGCCGCCATTGGGAACAATGCTTCAGATCCACATTGCCCCTCCTTGCGGCGGGGACACCATGTTCAGCGATATGTATGCGGCTTACGATGATCTGTCCGAACCGATCAAAAGCATGCTCGGCGGCCTGTCCGCCCTCCACAGCTCCGAGCACATATACAAGGGCCGGTACAGCGACCGGGGCCAAAAGGACGCCGATATTGATTGCCCCGAAGCAATTCATCCGATCGTCAGAACTCACCCCGAGACAGGACGAAAATCGCTGTTCGTCAACCGAACGTTCACAACGAAGATTATCGGCTTGTCGGACAAGGAAAGTGAGGCGATCCTCAACATGCTTTTCGAGCATGCCGAACAGATCAACTATCAAATCAGGTTCCGGTGGTCGCTCAACGATATGGCGTTTTGGGACAATCGTTGCTGTATGCATCGTGCCATCTGGGACTATTGGCCCGCGGAACGAAAGGGGCGGCGTGTAACCGTGAAAGGCGACCGACCCGTCTAGTTCTGACGGGACGGGATTTCACGGTCGAAGAAACCATTTTGGGAGCGCGAAGTGCGAGCTGCAGTCGTCAGAGAGTTCAACGAGGACCTTTCGATTGAAACGGTCCCGGACCCAACCTGCCCCGACAACGGAGTGGTCTTGGAGGTCGCCGCCTGCGGCGTGTGCCGCTCGGACTACCACGGCTGGTCCGGTGCCCACCCGAAAGTTCAAAACGGCTCCATCCTAGGGCACGAATACTGTGGCACCGTGGTCGAGGCCGGGTCCAATGCGAAACACAAAGTGGGTGATCGCCTCATCGCCCCATTCATCCTAGGGTGCGGCAGTTGCCATGCCTGTCAAACCGGAGTGTCGAATACCTGCGCCAACCAGATCGTTCCCGGATTTGGCGCACCGGGCGCCTATGCGGAATATGTTGCGGTGCCCTTTGACCATAACTTGGTTCACTTGCCAGACACACTCTCCCCTGCCCTCGCCGCCGGCCTGGGCTGCCGCGTCACCACCGCATGGCATGCTTTGACGGACCGAGCAGATGTTGCTGCGGGCGAATGGGTTGCCGTCCATGGAACCGGTGGAATTGGTCTGTCCGTTCTCTTGCTTGCGAAAATGCTGGGATGCCGGGTTGTCGTGGTGGATGTGGTCGATGAGAAACTCGAGCACGCAAAACTCCACGGCGCGGACGCGACGGTCAATGCATCCAAAGAGGATGCGGCGACCGCGATCCTGGATATCACCGGTGGAGGAGCGCAGGTTTCCATCGAAGCTCTGGGCATCGAAACAACGACGAACGCTTCGCTGGAGTGCCTCGCGATCTTGGGCCGTCATGTACAGATTGGGATGCCGTCGGGTGAAGGTTGGATGCGCATGAACATGCGCGCGATATATTCCAAACAGCTCTCGGTTTATGGCACCCGGGGCATGCCGTCCTGGAAGTACCCGCGTCTGCTTGGACTGATCGAGCGGGGTAACGTTGACATACAGCCGATGGTGGCCCGAGAGGTCCGCCTTGAGGATGCCAGCGGTGAGCTTCGCGCGATGCGTGGCCCGACCTCGCCCGGCACCGCCGTAATCACAAGTTTTCGACCTTGATTGGGTGCCTGTGCCTTGCAGGATGCACGCGGACCCAAATAGTTAAAGTATTTAAAAATAATAACTTAAGGCGAGTAACGTCGTTTGCCCGGGCTGTCGCCACACACACGCCAAAACACTGTTCCCGAAAAATATTGTGAAGCCGTTTCAACAAGAAAAGCCCGCCCAAACAGTTTTGGTCGGTCCAGGCGGGCTTGCCTATCAGAGAATGAAATCACCTTCGTCTAGGCTGCTTGCGCGGACGCCGAACAACGAGATTTCCGTGTCTCCCAAATCGATCTTGGTCTTGAAGAAACGGCCGCTGATCGCATCCTCGACTTCCTCGTAACCTGTGAAGCCATAGGCGCTGAGGTCGATCTTGTCGCGACCTGCGCGAAAGCCGAACACAGTGTCATGACCGCCGCCTTGTTCGAAGACGAAGCTGTCAGAGCCCGAGCCGCCGATGAGTTTGTCGTTTCCGGCGCCGCCCGCGATCTCGTCGTTTCCGCGGCCGCCGAAGATGATGTCGTTTCCACCCTCGCCGTTCAGGGTGTCGTCACCCTTACCGCCGAAAACTTTGTCCCGACCGTCACCGGCGAGAACCAGATCGTCACCACTTCCTGCGAAAACGATATCGTTGCCGCCTTTGGCATCGATCAGGTCATTGTCCCGACCTGTGCGGATAACTTCGCGACCGTCGTCTCCGATGACGAAATCGACTGCCCCTGAACCGTCAGATTGCAGTAGATCGGCGGGCAGCAGAACGCCGTTCAACACATGGATCACACCGTTAGACGCCTGAATGTCGGTCGCGATGAGGCTTGGATCCTGAACGTCCGGATCGGCATCGACTAGGGTAAGGGTCTCGGCATCCACACCAATCGTTCCGCCCTGGAGCGTTTCGATTTCCTCAGACGCCAGAACCTGGCTGGCCTGCAGGCTTTCACCCGAGACATGGTATGTCAGCACCGTCGTCAACAGCTCGATGGGATCGTTTCCGCCGTTGAGCAAACGCAGTGCGTCAACAAGGTATGCAAACGCTCCGCCCTCATCGCTGCCTTCGTATCCCAGTGAGTTCGAGAGCGCGATAAACGCGTCATCGGTCGGCGCGAAGGCGGTAAGGTCGGCATTCGGGTCATTAAGGGCGCCCGCCAGATCAGCCGCGATCAGAGCTTCTCGGAGAATGTCGAAATCACCTCCGTTTTCGTCAAAGCCGGATGCGCCGCTTACCGCCAGAACGGTTTCCGTAATCGTCGGGGCGTCATTGCCTGGCAGATCGATCGGCAGCAGAACGCGATCAATCACGTGGACCACGCCATTGTCCGCCAGGATGTCTGTCTGCACCAGCGACGGATTGATGAGGTCCGGCTCCAGATCGCCAAGTGTCGGTAGTTCGGACGCATCGATCACTCCGCCCTGAAGTGAGGTCACCGAACCCGCCGACGCAATCTCGGACGACCCTTGGGTGCCAGCTGCAACATGGTAGGTGACGATCGTCTCAAGCAGCGTTGCGGTTTCCACCGGATCTTCGTTCAGAGAGGTCAGAAATGCGGTTACGGCTGCGGTGTCAGTAACGTCGCCCGCAAAACCCAGATCAGCTGCAAGCTGCCCGAATGCCGCGTTTGTCGGGGCAAAAACCGTGTAGGTCGCAGAAGGGTCACCGGCAGTTCCACTGAGGACACCAAGGTAGTCAGTCCCCTTCTGGTCATCGATAAAACCTATTGCTGCGACAAGAATGCTAAAGCTTGGATTTCCTGCGGCAATTCCTGCAATTGTCGTCATATTTTCCTCCACCTGAGATTTGCAAGCCAATGATTGGCTTACCGCTGGTACGGAGCGCACAGGCCGTTCGGATCAAATATTTCTGAATCACGATATGTCCCCGGCGGTACCGTGTGGATCGTTCCCGCGCCCACTGAGGCCGAAACCAAAAAAGAAATCCAACCGGGTCAGATCAGCGTATCGGTCATCAGTTGAGAACAAAGGTGACGGCCAATGGGAAAACCCAAATTCGTAGTCGAGACGGGGCGTCAGGAACTTCGCGAAGTGCGTCGAGAAAGCTGGCGGCTGTACGTTTTTGTCGGTGTTCTCAGTTGCTTCACCAACCTTCTGATGCTGACCGGGCCATTGTACATGCTGCAGGTGTACGACCGGGTATTGGGCAGCCGATCGGTGGAAACGCTGGTCGCTCTCTCGGTGCTTGTTGCGTTCTTGTACGGCATTCTGGGCCTGCTTGAATATGCTCGGGGAAGGATTTTCGGACGCGTCGCGGCGCGTTTCCAGGCACGCCTTGACCGTCGGGTTTTCGAAGCTGTGCAGCGTAAGGCCTCGGTCGCTCCGGACGATCAAACGGAAACCGGCCTGCGCGATCTTGAGGCTGTTCAGCGGCTTCTGTCATCTCCGGTTCCAATGGCCTTTTTCGACGTATTCTGGACGCCCGTTTTCCTCTTGGGCATCTGGATATTCCACCCGTGGCTTGGCGCTGTTGCTGCGTTGGGTGGTTTGCTCATCTTGGCACTGACGGGTTTGAACCGAGTTTTTTCGGCACGGCCCATGTCGAATGCCAGCCGTGCTGTCGCCTCGTCCGAAGCAATGTCCAACCAGCTGCGGAACGAAGCCGAAATCGTTGAGGCGATGGGTATGCGCGATGCGACCTTCACGCGGTGGAAGACGTTGCGCGACCGGGCGCTGAAGGAGCAGATCCGCTCGGCTGACGTAAGCGGCAGCTTTGCGAACGTAACAAAGACTTTCCGGTTGTTTTTGCAGTCAGCCATCCTTGCCGTTGGTGCATATCTTGTGCTTCAGGGGGAACTGACTGCAGGCGCAATGATTGCCAGCTCAATCCTGCTGGGCCGAGCGCTGGCACCGATGGAGCAGCTTGTGGCGCAATGGCAGTTGGTTCAGACCGCAAAAAGAGGCTGGGACAATCTGGCCGAACTGCTCGGCACCGTACCGCCCGAACGTGTGAATACGCGACTGCCGAAACCCAAAGCCAAGTTGGTTGTTCAAAACCTGACCGTCTTTCCGCCGAACTCACGGCAAGCCGCTCTGAAATCCGTTTCGTTCAGCGTGAACCCAGGCGAAGCAGTTGGCTTGATTGGATCATCCGGCGCGGGGAAGTCCACACTCGCCAGATCCTTGACTGGCGTATGGCGTCCGCACAGCGGCACAATCCGACTGGATGGCGCCGCGCTGGATCAATACGGCTCGACCGAACTTGGCAGCCTTATCGGCTATCTTCCGCAGCGGTTTCAGCTGTTCGACGGCACCATTGCCGAAAACATTGCCCGAATGGCGCCCGAGCCGGACGATGCCGCCGTCGTGGCAGCCGCAAAGAAAGCAGATGCGCATGAGATGATACTGCGGCTCGCTGATGGCTACGACACCTACGTATCGGCGAACGGAGGGCAACTGTCCGGTGGTCAGATGCAACGTATCGGCCTTGCCCGCGCCATGTACGGAGACCCCGTGCTGCTCGTGCTGGACGAACCAAATTCAAACCTCGACGTCGAAGGCAGTGCCGCGGTCAATCGCGCAATTGAAGAGTTCAAGGCAAACGGAAAATCCGTGTTGATCGTGGCCCATCGACCGGCCGCAATCCAGGAATGCGACAAGCTGATAATGCTGGAAAACGGCACCGTCCGGGACTTCGGCGCCAAGAAAGACGTGCTTCGGAAACTCGTTATCAACCACGAACAAATCGCAAAAACCGCCAGACAGGGAGGCCTGAAATGAAACCGGAACGGTCCGACATCAACTCGTCCCTGTCGTGGTCTGCGCGCGGACCAGTACTCGTGGGTCTTGCAGGCCTGATACTGTTGCTTGGGGGCTTTGGATATTGGTCCTTCACGACCAATATTGCCGGGGCAATCGTTGCCAGCGGCCGAATTGAAGTCGATCAAAATCAACAGGTTGTGGAACACCCCGATGGTGGCGTGGTCGCCGAGATACTTGTCGACGAAGGGTCCTTGGTCGAGGCCGGTGACGTCCTGATCAAGCTGGCATCCAATGACCTTGCTACCAAATTGGCGATCGCCGAAAAAGAGCTTTACGAACTCATGGCCCGCCGTGGTCGTCTTGAGGCGGAAAGAGACGGAACCGAAGAAATCCGATTTGATCCCATACTTCAGCAAGCCGCATCTTTGGACAGCGACATCGCGGACTTGGTCTATGGTCAGGAACGTTTGTTTGCGGCGCGCAAGGAATCCATCGCGCAGGAGATTGATCAGCAACTCAAAAGGGTTGGTCAGATCGACAGCCAGATTGTCGGGATTGATGCTCAAAAACTGGCGCTTGCCACTCAGCTGGACCTGATACGAAAGGAACTGACGGATCAGGAGTCCTTGTTTGAACGCGGATTGGCGCCCGCATCCCGCGTCCTGTCATTGCAACGGGAAGAAGCACGCCTGAGCGGCACGATGGGTGATCTGACCGCCCGTATCGCGGAATCCGAAGGGCGAAAGACCGAAATCGAGATTCAAATCCTCAAATTGCAAAGCAAACGTCGCGAAGATGCCATTACCCGCCTCAGGGACCTACGGTATCGGGAACTGGAGTTGCGCGAGGAAACGACGAATATTGCAGAGCGTATCGCAAACCTTGAAATCACGGCACCGGTCTCTGGGGTCGTACACGGATTGAACATCTTCAGCCTTGGTGCGGTCGTGAAACCGGCCGATCCGGTATTGTACCTGGTTCCGCAGGATCGTCCGCTGATCATAAGTGCCCGCGTCGACCCCATTCACGTCGACCAGATGTTCGTGGGACAAGATGTCGTTTTGCGCTTCTCGGCCATGGATCAGCGCAAGACGCCTGAATTGACAGGACGGGTCACCCTGGTTTCTGCGGATGCGTTCGAGGAGGCTTCGACAAACCAGACCTACTACACGGCCGAGATCGCACTGAATGCCGGAGAGCAGAAAAAACTGCCCGCGGAAACACCTCTGGTCCCTGGAATGCCGGTCGAAACCTTCATACGGACGCAGGACAGAACACCGATTGCCTACCTGATCAAACCGTTCAGCGACTATTTTGCGAAAGCGTTTCGTGAGACTTGAGTGTTGGCCCTATGTCGCCGTCAAATCAAGCCACGATCGATTGACTTAGGTTTTTCTGGCCCAGCACGGGAAACCTGTGTGTTGCGACTGGCACGAAGATAATCCCGCTTCGCTCTTGAATAAACGCCAAGGCAACTTCATCAACCTGAGCTCGGCTGTTTCCTGCAGAGCACCCTGCCGCCTGCAGCGCCCATCACTCCAGAAAGTCGGAGACCAGACGCTGGAATAGTTCAGGCTTCTCGGCATGAACCGCATGGGCGCAACCCGGCACGACCGCAAGCGAGGTCTTGGGGATTTCTTGCCAAAGCATATGAGTCTGACTCCACGGATAAGTCCGATCCCGATCGCCCCAAAGCACAAGTGTTTCCTGCCGGAATTGGCTAAGGTTCTGCTCTCCGGACCAGGAGTACATAGCGTCCAGGCCGGCGTTTATTGCAGCCAGTTTACTTTGCGCGGCGACGGCGGCGCAGTGCTCAAACCCTTGTGCGGCTTCACGATCCAGAAACCAAGTTGCAGCGATCCTATGGGCGGTTGCGGCAGGCGATTTCCTGAGAGATCATGACGCCCATCGAGCGCCCCAAAAGGTGGTGCCACGTCAGCCCGAGGTCGTGGAGGCGCTGCATCACCCAATCCGCCGTGCACAAGGGCACCCAAAAGCCGTTCAGTTAAAGGTGCAACTTCTGTACTTCCATCGAAGTAGCACATCATTGGTCAACGACAGGCTTTCTCGATCAACGCAATAGGTCAGTATGCACCCGCACAGGCGATGATACAGGACACTCGGCAGCCATCCGTTGAAGTCGGTTCAACTTCTGCAGCGCGACCCAACCGGAGCGTTTGGTCGAGCAGCCACGCATTGCCATAACCACGTTGTCCGCAGAATTTCAGACGGCATCAACGCTACAGATCGAACGGTCTAATACCCGGATCGATGAGCGACGAGACCTGGCTCAATCAGACGGCATTTGCGCCGTTGGTGTCGACATGGAAATCGCTCGTTCCTCATCCGTCATATCTTCGGCAATCCCGTCAAAGAGCGGTGTCGAAAGATACCGCTCGCCTGTGTCGGGCAGCATCACCAGCATCACCGATCCGTCCGGGGCGCTTTTGGCCACTTCCATTGCGATGGCAAATGTGGATCCCCCTGAGATTCCGGTGAAGATCCCCTCCTCTGCGGCCAGACGCCTGGACCAGGCAATACCATCCGCTCCGGCGACGGGAAGCAGGTCATCATAATAAGCATTGTCCAGAGCTTCCTGAAGCACATACGGGATGAAGTCGGGCGTCCAGCCCTGAATGGGATGCGGCTCGAAGGCCGGATGGCTCTCAGTGGGCTGATGGGCCTCGTTGCGGGTGTTCACGTAGCCAGACCCGACAATCGCAGCGTTTGCAGGTTCGGTAAGGATAATCTTGGTGTCAGGGCGATCGCGCTTGAGAACGCGCGACACGCCCGAAACGGTACCGCCTGTTCCATAACCGGTGATCCAGTAATCAAGCCGCTCTCCTTCGAAATCGCTTAGTATTTCCCTCGCTGTCGTGGCCTCGTGGATGTCGGCATTGGCGCTTGTCTCGAATTGGCTGGCGAGAAACCAGCCATTTGCCTCGGCCAACTCCTTGGCCTTGGAGTACATCCCAAAACCCTTGAGCGCACGAGGCGTGAGCACAACCTTGGCCCCAAGAAACCGCATCAACCGGCGGCGTTCCACCGAGAAGCTGTCAGCCATAGTGACCACAAGCGGATAACCCTTTGCGGCACATACCATCGCAAGACCAATCCCGGTATTTCCCGAGGTAGCCTCGACGACCGTTTGCCCGGGTTTAAGCCGACCTTCCCTTTCACCAGCTTCGATGATGTTCAGCGCAAGGCGGTCCTTGACCGAGCCCGCGGGGTTGAAGGCTTCAAACTTGACGTAGACCGTCACGTTGGCCGGCGCGATTTTGTTGATGCGAATGCACGGCGTGTTGCCGACCGTGTCCAAGACGCTGTCGTATAGACGGCCGCGCCCCGATGTGGTTCGAATTTCCATCTGCCCCTCCTACTTATCCACTTTTCTTCAAATGCGACGAAGACTGCCACAAGCGCGATGCAATTGATAGAACGTCGACAGCACAGCAGAAGAACGGACCTTCTCGAAGCACGAGCAAGTCAGACACGCGTGACCCAATTTCTTGATCGATTAGATTGCCCTAGAGTTGCCGCCATTAGGCTCAATCGTCTGGACCGCCGAGGGCCATTGAAGCGATTTGCCTGGAGATGACTGCCGCCTTCTGCATCGATAAACTTGCCCGTAAACCGGACGCGCTGACCTGGGCGCCTGACCGAACCTTCGAGAACGTGGCTCACTCCAAGCACTCGACCGATTTCCCGGATAGGGGGCGAGGTTGCGCGTCTCCGCTCTCACAGGCCCTCTCCGAAGCCACTAAAGCTGAGAGCCGATTGGCAAAATACTGAAAAATCCAGCTACGATATGATCCCATGCCGAACCGGTTGGTTCTGAGTCATATTCGAGAACTTCTCCGTTCTCGCCCCGGGTTCTCCATTTAAGTTGGCCAGCACTCTCCAGCGTCACATGATATGTATATGCTGGAAGCGCATCGTCCAAAGCACCCATGGTTTGTGCGGTCAGCGCCGGAGAGTCGATGAGAATGCCCATTTCCGTGTTAATGTTGACTGAACGAGGGTCCCAATTGAACGAACCGACAAACAGATATCGGTCATCGACAGCGAACGCTTTGGAATGAAGACCTGACCGAGATTGAGCCCAGTTTATTCCACGACGTTGGACCTGATAAGCGTCAGGCCGCAATTCATAAAGCTCGACCCCACCGCGCAGCAACGCCCGGCGTTTCTTGGCGTAGTGCGCATAGACTGGCGCTACGTCGTTTGAAGCAAGCGAGTTGGTTACGACTTTGACTTCGACACCTCGGTTTTCCAGTTCGGTCATCCACTTCACGCCGTTGTTGCGTGGCACGAAGTAGGCCGAAACGATATTGACCTCCCTGTCAGCACCTTCGAAGTAAGGCAGCAGTTGCGACGCGAGAATTGGATCTGAGTTATCAAGCCCTGCGGCTTTGGAAGGCGGGTCGGCGTAGAGTTTTGCAGGCACCCAATCCAAGGAAAGCGTGCCGTCTGCAAAGCTCTCCCTTGCAGATTTTCTGAGAGCTTCGCCGTACTGGGTCCGCTTTGCCGCCTCCACGAGCTCATTCAGTCTGCTTCGCGCTTGGCCAAGCGAAAATTCTTCAGGTTGCCCGACGACCACGCGGGCCGGAACCGCGAACTCACTGTTCCAATATTCGTCAAAACTTTTGGAAACTTCATTTACGACGGGACCGGCTGCCAGAACATCCAGATCCGCATAGTTCATTTCCTCCCGTGCCAGGAAGTACTCGGCGCCTATATTCCGGCCACCGACAATTGTGAACACATTGTCTGCGGTCATCGACTTATTGTGCATTCTGCGATTGATCCGCTTGAAATCCGTGAGCCCGGCGATAATCAGGCTTTGATTGCGCCAGAAAGGATTGAACAGACGGATTTCAATATTCTCGTGGTAGTCCAATGCGGCTGTCATCGCGTCATATCCGGATGTGTCCATGTCATCCAAAAGCAAGCGAACACGTACGCCTCGGTCCGCCGCCTGCAAAAGACTCGCCGCAAAGAGATGACCTGTCGGGTCGTTATGCAAAAGGTAGTATTGAGCGTCGATCGATTGTTCAGCTGCTGCAGCGAGTAGAAGCCGTGACACCAAGGCTTGTTCACCGTCGCTGATCAATTTGACACCGGACCGGCCGTCTTTTGGGTCCCCAAGCCGGGTCGCCGCCTGCCCAAGTGCGTTGTTTGTCCTAGCCGAAAATGAAACCGAATTAACCTTCTCATATGTACGAACTTTCGGGGTACAAGCGACAAGAGCGAATGTGCAGAACGCACAAAACATGATTGTCCAAGGCTTCATCGACTTCCTCCGCTCGTCGCTCATAGGTGACTACGCCAAGAGGCACGATTGCAAGTATGTTCCGAGAAAGGTGGGGAGGTTTCTTGGAGTCGTGTCGTTCCAGAGGAATTGCGGCTCAAAGCCAGTCAGCCTGTCATACTAAAAAATTTGATCGCCTGACGAAGCACCCTGTCCAAAATCGCAAGGCAAACCGCAACCTCAGAAGCTCTGAATTTGGAATGTGCACAGAAGACAAGATATACGGGCGCGAAGTCAGGGTTCGTTCTATCGACGCGTTCTAAATAGCCCGAGCTATTGGGCAAACGGCCGATAGCTCCAATGAGCGGTCACAAAGCAATTCCGCGAAGGGCCGCTTCGAGCCCAAAATTTCGATGCTGCAAAACAAACAAACAAAAATTAGTGCACTGCTCCCTGGCATTGGACCGCCGAAAGCTGGATTTTTCCTGGACCAGTGCAGGCAGAGCAACTGAGGATCAGGCAAGCGGGAAATTAGGGTTGGCTTTCTTTGGCCGCACCGTAAACGAAGTCAAACAACGACGGCACAAGGGCGTCTAAACCAACCACAACACAAGGCAACATGCGACGGAACCTAGGGACAGGCTTCCGACAACCAGTTGCAAGTGGAAGCGAGATGCCGGTTGGGCGCTGTGCGCTTCCAATCGGGAATACACGCGGCGGGCGTTCATCCACGCTCCCCAATAGATCAGCAGCGAGATCAACACAAAAAGAGTGGCTGCGGCTTTCGCCAGCCACTCGGGCTCGACGGCGGAAAATACGGCCTTGAGGCCAAGGGCGATGGCCACGCATGCCATTCCGGTTCTCATCCATCCCGCAAATGTGCGCTCATTTGCCAAAATGGTGCGATCTTCGGCCCAGTCGGTCCGCTCCTCGGCCAAGTTTTGGCTTTTCGTGTTTTTTTCAGACATTGCCGCCCTTTGGACTAGTCACCAGATCGGAATGTGCAGGCTTGCCGGTTTTTCGGCTAGCCTGCACAAGACCTTAAACGCGCACAGTTGGGTCGCAAAACGACACACGCGCCCGGTCACCGCGTCAGCTTGATTTCGAGATCGCCCGCAGCATCCAAGCTGCCTGCTCATGAAATGCCGAACGTTCGGTCGCCAGATCTTCCGTCACGACGTCTTTGCGCCTTCCTGCAAGCTCGGTCAGGGCGTGCAGGCGGTGCGCCGCCCGCTCGTGATCAGCAGCCAGATCTTCGATCATTTCGGCGGCGGACAGGTCCCCTTCGCGATCCTTGATGGCCGAGAAATCCAGGATGTCGGACATCCGCGAGGGCGCCAGATGGCCCAGCGCGCGAATGCGTTCCGCGATCTCATCAGCGGCGGCGAACATGTTTTCGTACTGTTCTTCCGTCAGCTTGTGGATCGAATAGAACAGCGGGCCCTCCGCGTTCCAGTGATACGCATGAGTCTTGAAAGTCAGCCGGTAGGTGTCGGCCAGAACATCAGCCAGACCCTTGGCCAAGGGCGCGGTGTCGCGCACGCCAGTCGAAACGGGGTTTTCGTTCGGGACAACGTTCAATGCGTCGGTCATGACAACTCCTTTTTTCTACTGGGGAAGAAACGGCCAAAGGCGGATTTGGTTCCACTTTCGACGAAAATAATCAGGTGACAGTGGGCATCCCGCCATCAGCCGAATAGTCGACCGACACCCGCAGCAATGTCGGAACGGCGACGTCGGCAGCCGCCTGCAGAGCAGGAGCAAGTTTGCTGTGGCTTTCGATGTCGTGGTAGACCCAGCCAAAGGATCGGGCAAGTGACTCCCAATCGGGGTTGCCGAAGGAAAACTCGCGCGCACCTGGCTGTTTTTCGTCGATCAGACCATAGCCGTTGTCTTCCCAGACCAGAACAGTCACGGGCACGCACAACCGGGCCGCCGTCTCCATCTCCTGAACGTTCATCAGGAAGTCCCCATCACCGCAAACGGCGATCACCCGACCCTCGTCCAACAGGCGGGCAGCCTCGATCGCTCCGGGCAGCGCAAGGCCCATACCGGCCAGGCCGTTCGGAATGATGATTTGACCCGCTCGGCGTGCTTGAACCTTGCTGGCGACCCAAAGTTTGTGCAGGCCCACGCCAGACAACAGAACGTCGCTTTCGCGAAGCGTCTCGGAAATCGCCTGACAAATGTCCGACGGCGCGACGCAGGCGGCATCTGTAGCTGTTGGTCCACCCTCCAGCGAGGCGTCAATCCTCCGCTGGAGACCTTTGAACCAGCTTTGCGTGGGACGTTCGGCGGTGGCCTTGGCCAGAACGTCGATGCAGTGCGGAAGATCCCCAGTCAGAGCGGCCTTTACCGGCCAGTCCACATCAACAGTCGAGGCCACGTCCGTGATCTCGAGTACCGGCTTCTTACCGCCCATCGAGATGTTCGAGGGTGGATATTCAACCGGGTCAAACCCGATGGCAATGATCAGGTCGCACAGGTCGAAGGCTTCTGATGCCAACTCCTTGCCCGGCTGACCGATCGAATGCAGCGAGAGCGGGTGCCCCGGAGGCAAAACGCCTTTGGCCATGAATGTCGTGACGACCGGGGCAGACAGGCTTTCCGCAAGTGCCCGAACGTCGCTTGCGGTGCCGGATCGGATCACCCCGTGTCCTGCGAGGATCAAGGGCTTTTTCGCCTCGGCCAGCAGGCGCGCGGAACGGATGACCGCATCGGCCGCCGGTCGCACCTCGGCTGGCGGCGGCGCCACGAAAGGTTCGGCCAGAATCGGAACCTCGGCCAGATCTTCGGGCAGGGAAAGATGGACGGCTCCGGGTTTGTCGAGCTTGCTCAATCGCACGGCCTCGGCCACGACTTGGGGAATTTCATCCGCGACCATCAGCGTTCGGCTCGACTTGGTGACTGGCGCGAAGAGCGCTTCGAGATCAATGATCTGATGGCTTTCGCGGCCCAGCCTGGACCGCGCGCCTTGCCCCGTGAGGGCGATCAGCGGCACATGGTCAAGCGTGGCGTCAGCCACACCGGTGACAAGGTTGGTCGCTCCAGGTCCAAGCGTCGAAAGGCAAGCCGCCGGGTTCCCCGTCAACCGACCGTGAACCGATGCCATGAACGCCGCCGACTGCTCGTGCCGGCACAGGACGAAGTCGATGCTCGACTGGTCGATTGCGGCGATCAGATCGGTTGTTTCCTCACCCGGAACACCGAATGCACAGGTCACGCCGTTGGCCTCGAGGCAGGCAATCAGCAATTCGGCGGCGGTTTGGGTATGGACGGCATCTTTCATGGGGCTTTGAACCTCGGGGTACTGTTTCAGGGAGTGCGGATGCGCCGGAGTTTACCCACGGATCAGCCGCAAGATCAGCGAACCGATGAACAGGACCAGAAAGATCACGAAAAGGACCTGTGCGATACCGGCCGAGGCCGATGCGATGCCGCCAAACCCGAAGATGCCAGCAACGATAGCAAGTGCGAAAAAGATCAGCGCCCAAGACAACATGGGATTTCCTTTCATTTTTGTGACTACTGAGGGGTCAACGCTTGGAACCCCAGATTCGTTCCGGATCATTTTGGTGGAACCTTTGGCGACCGCCCGCGTTGGGTCGATGAAAGGAGATCTGACATGACACAGAAAACGGCGAAGAAGGCCCCTCAGGACACTCACCATGTCGAGATGGCGGCGCGGATCGACGAAGCGGCCAAGGAGGCAAAATCAGCGTTGGAAGATGGCGTAACCGCAACGCGTGACACGTTGAAGACGGCGCGCGACGAGGCGCAAAAGCAGCTGACACAGACATCCGAGAAAAGTGCCGCATTCGTGCGCGAGAACCCGGGCTTGGCAATGGTCGGAGCGTTGGGCGTGGGTGTCCTGCTGGGCCTCGCGTTGCGCAAGGCGGACCGCGGTTAGAACACGCGGTACACCGCGACCGATATGGGCATCGAATACGTATTGCCGGCCATGCTCGGCTTGGGTTTGGCCGGTCTACTGATCTGGTTTTTCATCAGGAATCGCTGACAGCGCTATTCGTCAATGCCACGCCAACCAGCCCGCCATCCCAACGACCCAAAGCGCCTCAGCCGCGCTTTGGGTCTTCTTCTATTTCGGGTTTGATCTGGGCGTAGGCCAGCATCGTGAAGACAGCGGTTCCTCCGATGATGTTGCCGGCGAGAACGGGTAGGAAAAAGCTGAAAACGGCTGCGCCTACTGGCAACTGCCCCTGAAGCATCAGAACCGCCATTTCCACCGATCCGGCAACGACGTGGGTAAAGTCACCGGCCGCAATCATCCAGGTGAAGATTACAATGACCAGCACCTCGTTGTTTTGTGCCGATGGCAGCATCCAAACGATCGCCGCAATCAGGATCCCTGCCGGTATTCCGCGCAGAAAGCCAACCCGGGCGCCCATGCCGGTGGCGTGATGGCTCAGGTCGTTGATGACTGAGACGAGCTGGGGCGACAACACAGGCGTATGGATCAGGAAGGCAGATATCGCAAACGCCCCAAGCACATTGGCACCCAGAACGATTGCCCACAACCTCGCGGTTTTGGTGAAGCAGGCAACAGACGGATTAATCATGGCTGGAACGACGGTCGTTATGGTGTTCTCGGTGAACAACTGCATCCGCCCCAAAATGACCAGAACAAAGCCGAGAGAATAGCCCAGGTTCTCGATCAGGAACCGACCGCTGGTGTCGGGCAGATGTGCCCGCAAGATCGCTTCGCCCAGCACCGAAAAGCTGATCAGCACTCCTGCGGCAATCCCGGACCAGAACAACGCTTTGGTCGGCCGATCCAGTTCCTCCTCGCCGTTTTGGCGGATGGTCTCGAATATCAGGCGCGGAGACAGCCCGGACGCTTCTTCGACCGCTTCGCGCTCGCTTTCTTTCTCGACAAGATCTTTTCGCGGCGCTTCGTGTGTATCGGACATTTTGACCTCATGTATCGACCTTCAATCCCAACGTTCTGCCGGTCGTTTTGGTTCCGTCAGGCGAAGAAATCCTCAAGACTTCTACGAGAACAGGTACCACACCCAGATCTTTGTCGGGAACTTTCAGCCACCTATCGCGTTGTATCCTCGTAGGAACAACGACACGTAATTCGAAAGGAACTTCGGTATGGTGGAAGTATATGGCATTGGCGGTCTGATCGTCCTGGTTTTGTCGATCTGGGCCATTATCTCGATCATCGGTTCGTCTGCGACGACCGGTGCAAAAATCCTGTGGGTCCTTTTCGTTCTGTTGCTTCCGGTCATCGGATTCATCTGCTGGCTGATCTTTGGCCCGAAGGCCGCGCGCAGCGCGATCTGATCAGTTCGGAAATTGTCAGTACAAAACAAAGCGCGGCATCGGCCGCGCTTTTTTCGTTCAAGGATATTGGGGGCACAATGCGCCCTGCGCCGTTTCACCCAGGATCAGAACCGATCTTCAAGCCGTTCCCACTGAAATCAATGGATGCAATCGTGCGGGCAATATCCGCGGCCGTGAAAGGCCGTGTCAGAGCCGCGCATTCAAATTGAGCTTGCACCTCGGGGGACGGGTCCAACAGCAACAGTGCACTGCCGCGTTCAACCAACAGCCGCGCGACGGCGTTGAATGACGTCTCACTTCTGCGATAGCTCAGAACGCCTAAGACCGGGGCGAATTGGGGATCCTGCCAGAAGTGCCCACCCGCGTGCAGCTCGCGTATATGGACAATGCGATCGGGCGAAACTCCGGGGACGGCATCACTGATGTCCGCTGCTTCGATAAAGTTTTCCGTAACAATCAAAACATCTGCTACGCTGCGGGAAGAGACTTTCATCAATACCATCCTGAAATCTGTTCGATGCCACCGTAGGGCAATCCCGCAGCACCGCAATAAACTATGACACAGCAACGGAAAATTTCTCTGATCGCATGTGCGGACTGTCCGCTGAGGCAGATGGACGTCTTCCGGCCGTTCGCGGAAGACGACCTGCGGTTCATGCAGAGTTTCAAAACCGGCGAGATGCAGGCCGAACCCGGAACGCAACTGTTCATCGAGGGCACGAAATCCGCGCATCTGTTCACGGTTCTGAGCGGGATGGGCGTTCGTTACAAAACGCTCGAAAACGGTCGCAGGCAGGTCATCGGTTTTGTGCTTCCCGGCGATCTCGTCGGGCTGCAGGCTGGCGTCATGGGCGAGATGCGGCACTCCGTCGAGGCGACAACCGCGATGCGGCTGTGCTTGTTCAATCGCTCGCGGCTGTTCGAGTTATATCAGAACCAGCCTGATCGGGCCTTTGACCTGACATTCCTGGCAGCCGTCGAAGAGCATTTCCTGGGCGACGCCCTGACAACCGTTGGCCAGCGCGGCGCGATCGAGAAGATCGCGTGGAGCCTGCACCGCTTCTACACACGGTCCCAGGCCGTCGGATTGGCCAAAGGCTTGCGGTGTCCGCTGCCCTACCGGCAGCAGGATCTTGCGGATGCGTTGGGCTTGTCGCTGGTTCACACGAACAAGACCCTGCGCCGGCTGAAGGATCTCGGCCTGGCCGAGTGGGCCAACAATGTGCTGCAGATTAACGATCTTGAGGGTCTAGCCGAGCTTGGCTTGGTCGAAATCACCGAAGCCGTTCCGCGCCCGCTGATCTAAACGTGGCGGATGGACAGGAATAAAAGAACCGCCGACCGAAGAATCGGCCGGCGGCTTGACCACATACTTTGCGACTGAGCAGCCGGTTTACGACCCTTCGTAGGCCGGCATGTCCTTCAGCATCTCCTTGTCCGCGTGAACGAAGGCATAGGTGGTGTCACCATCGACTTCACGCATCAGCGACACGCGCGAGAAATCGATCAGAACATCCTTTTCCCCCAAGCCGAGGAACCCGCCGACGCCGATCACGGCCCCATCGACCGATCCGTCCATGTCGACGACAACCTCTTCGATCTCACCGATCCACTCTTGCGAGACGTCATAGACGCGCATGCCGGTCAGATCTTCGGCCGGGATGGTGCCTTGGGCAACGGGGACATAACCCTCGATGTCGATGGTGGTGGGATCAACTGCATCGGCCATCTGCCCAGCTTTTTCGCTGATGTACTCACCGGTTGCTTCGGCGGCCTGGTCGACGTCTTCCGCCGTGTTCTGCGCAGCGTTCTTGATGTCCTGCGCGGTATTGGACAGTGCATCACCGGCTGCCTCGGCTGCCTCTTCCAGATTCTTGCCGACTTCTTCGACATTCGAGCTTTCTGCATAGGCCGATGCCGACATCACCAGAACGATCGAAGTTGTGGTCAGAAAACGTTTCATAGCTCACTCCTTTGGTCTGTTCTGACCGCATTTCCCGCGGTCTTGTTGAACAAACGAATGACGCCGCGACTTGTTCCCAGAAAAATGCAAAAATATTTGTTTTAAAAAGAAAAAACCGCGCATCTGCGCGGTTCGACAAGTTGTGTCCAGATACTCAGACCGGGTGCAGCGGGTCGGAAGACCTGGATAGAACCATGTAGTGTTCGTCGTCGGGAATATTGCGTAGTTCAGCGAACGGAAAACTCAGGATAGCTGGTCGCCCGTCGATCAGGAGAAACCGCAGAGCCTTGGTGTCTGGGTCGAGCTCAATATCCAAAAATCTGCCCAACTCACCAGTCGAGTCAAACGCAGGGTTGCCCTGCAACTTCGTAAACCATCGGAAGTTGCTACCGGGTGGCGTGGGTTGGGGGCATTGGCGGAGGGCGTCATTCAGGACCGCCCCCATCACAACCGGCGCAATCGCGTTGCCGAACGGCCCTACGACCAGGGGCGGCAGGCCTTCGATGTCCACTGCCAGGGGATCTTCGTCGTCTTTGCGCTGGCGCAGATGATCCACTTGCTGTTGGGAAATCGCGCACGTTACCTCGCTTGCGCCAAGTTCGAGCGTATCGGCCGTGAACGCCACCGGGTCATTCCCTCCGGTGAGGCTCAGATTGACCAAGACGTACTCCAACTCGGTCTGCCCAGCGCGGATGGCGATATCGGAAACGCGACCAATTTCTTGGTCGGTTCCGGCTGGGACAACGGGCGTGTTGATGAGGTCAGACAGCTTCATGGCGGTGGTGATTTCGTATTGGGGTCGATCTTGGGAGCCGGTGGGGCGTCATTGACTTGATGCCGCCCCACGCGATGTGCGTATCCACCTTTGGGCTACATGTCCTTCATCAGGCGATCCACGATTTCCCGCACGTCTTCTTTCGAATCTCCGTATTTCTTCTGGATGATGCCTTCCAGTTGCTCGCGATCGCCCCGGGCTTGTTCGATCTCATCATCAGTCAAATCGCCGAAACGCTCGATCAGCTTGCCTTTGAATTCGGTCCAGCGTCCAAGAATTTGGTCCCAGTTCATCGTAATTTCCTTTCGATTGCTTCGTCGCTGTCAGTGAAACGCGCCAAACGCGAGCTGGTTCCGGGCGCCGGCGATATTTCTGCGTTGGCCCCGGAAAAAAAGGGGGTCGGGCAGTTACCGAACTTTGTCCTCAGTGGCGTTCGAACTGGTCTTGGGAACAATCTCGCCTTCCATGCGTTGGTGGACCGAGACCTCAACACAGGAGATCGAACCATGCCACGTCGAACCGAGACCACGGAGAACGCAAAAGCCCATGCCCAGGACTTGGCCGGCAAGGTCAAAGACACCGTGACCGCCGAGGCATCGGCCCGGGCCGAATCCTTAAAAGACAGCGCAGCGCAGGAGGCAAAGAGCGCCGCTCATGCAGCTGACGCAGCCGCCGATGCATTTCCCGACCAATCTGTGCAGCATCAGGTCCTGTCGAGGATTGCCGACAACATGGAGGCTGTGGCTGGGCAGGTGCGCTCTGCCGACTTGGCCAGTATGAGCCGAAAGGTATCTGATTTCGCTCGCGAAAACCCGCTGTTGTTCGTCGGATCGGCTGCCCTGGCAGGGTTTGCCGCAGCCCGTTTCCTGAGTGCGCGCAATACGGGCGCGGCCCAATCCGCATCTTTTGGTGCAGATCCGTGGGATATTGATCCGTCGCCGTTGCATGGGACCTCGGTCGATACCTCGGGCCACACCAGCGCGTTGGCGCGAATGAATGGTGGCCGCGATGCATAACCCCAACGATCTGCGATCTGCACCGGGGCTTTTGGCACACGCGCTCAAACATCTGTCGAGTTTGCTTCAGGCTGAGGCGAAGCTTGCCAAGGAGGAGTTCTCCCGAAACCTGACGCGAGCGGGCGTAGGGCTGGCCTGCATTGGCATTGCTCTGATCCTGTTGATGATCGCGCTGAACCTCATGGCAACAGCCCTGGTCGCGTATATCGCCGCCAATGGATTGTCGGTGGGTATGGCCTCGTTGCTCGTTGGCGCGGGCTTGGCACTAGTTGCTGCGTGCCTCGCGCTTTTTGGCCGGTCCCGCATGTCCGCCACCGCCTTGGTTCCCGAGCAAGCCATGAAAAACCTGCAGCGCGACATCGAAGCGATGAAGGAGTCCACCCATGTCTGACCTGACACCCCTTGAAACGCAGATTGCATATGAACGCAGCGCCCTTGCGCGCTCGCTGAATGCTCTGTCGGATACGCTGGCGCCGCAGCGCCTGGCCGACGAGGCGAAATCGACACTCGAAGCCTATGGCGGGCAGATCGGTGCGCAACTCTGGTCCGCGGCTCGAAAAAACCCGGCCGCCTTTGCTCTGTTCGGTGCAGGAGCAGCCCTTTTTGTTGCGGGTCCCGGGTCTGGCGCAAAAAGCACCCAATCCCCGCCCCAGGCCGTACCTCCGCAGCAGGCGTTCGACGGGTTTGACCGGCGTGTTGCCGACGCTGACAGCCGCATGAAACAGGAGATGACCGGTATGACTGAACACAGCCAATCTGCCAGCGTGCTGTCTGCAGCCTTGGATCGTGGTCTGGACAAGCTCTCACCCCAGGCCCGTGCCCGTGTGATCGAGGCGCGCAAGGCCGCAATCGGTGCGCAGCAAGCGGTCGAGAAGCGTGCGCAGAAGGCGGCAAAGGCCTCGCAAACCTTCGTTCATGATCAGCCGCTGGCGGCCGGAGCATTGGCGCTGGGCGTAGGTATTCTGGCTGGCGCTCTGCTGCCCAACACCCGCAAAGAGGACGAGTTGCTGGGCCATCGGCGCGATCAGCTGATGCGACACGCCCAAAGGGTTTTGAACGAAGAACTGGACAAGCTGCATGCCGCGGCCAACGCACGGCTGGATGAGGCGGCTGATCGGGCCTCTGACGCTTTGCGCAGTCAGTGAAGCGCGCCCATGCCAACTGCCTTCAGCTCTCCATCGGCCTTGCGTGCAATGTTGGCGATCCTGACCGGGATCGCCATCATCACCGCTTTGTACCTGGCCCGGTCCATCGTCGCTCCGATCACCTTTGCGTTGGTTTTGGGGGTCGTGGTCGCCCCGCTTGCCGACAAGCTTGAGAAGGTCGGTTGCCCACGTGTGATATCCGCTTCGTCACTGCTGTTCGTGACCAGCACCGTCATCGTCGCGGCTTTCCTGCTGCTCGAACCATTGCTGTCCGCGCTGGTCGAACAGTTGCCTGCCATCAAACGCGAGTTGCGCTCTTGGGTCGCTGCGATGTCCGAATTCATTCGGGGTATCGAAACGCTTGGACGCGAGATCGAGGAAACCGTCGGCGCCGATGGGGCAGCGGAAACGGAGTCCGCCCTTCCGTCAGTGATGGATGCCTTGTGGCTGGCGCCCAATTTCGGATCAAAGATCCTGATTTTCATCGGCACGCTGTTCTTCTTCGTTTTGACCCGACCCGAGCTATATGCCGCAGCCGGCCCGTTGACGGAGCGGCTGTATCTGGCCGACCGCGCGGTCTATCGCTATTTCGCTGCCGTGACGTTGGTCAATATCGGCCTCGGGACGGTAACGGCCGTGGCCTTGGGACTGATAGGCATCAATGATGCCGTGATCTGGGGGGTGGCCGCCGGCCTTCTGAACTTTGTGCTGTATCTGGGGCCTCTGATGATCATGACCGGCCTTCTGATTGCCGGTTTGACTCAGTTCGGCGGGGCAGCGGCCCTGTTGCCCCCGCTGGTTTTCCTCGCAATCAATTTGTCCGAGGCGCAATTCGTGACACCCGCCTTCGTCGGCCAACGTCTACAGGTGAACCCGCTGGTCGTGTTCATCGCCATCATCTTCGGACTTTGGCTGTGGGGGCCGGTCGGGGCCATCGTCGCGCTGCCGATCCTGTTGTGGTTCGGCGTGTTGATGAACCCCAAGGTCATGAGTTCGATCGAAAACACCTAGACGATGTTTTCAGTAACCCCCGGCAACGGTTGCCGCATATCACGCGCGACATCGGCGTCATGCGGGACCAAGAAACCACTGCGCGCTTCGGGGCGACGCAGGCCGTTGGCGCGAACCTCTCGCTTCCACCACGCGAACATGGCATCGGGCTCGATCGGTTTGCTCAGATCATCCGAGAACCACCAATGGTCCACCAGGGCCTGCCGCAGAACCGCAACCCGCTGCCGGTCGGTTACCCGAAGGGCGACTTCTGTGTCCCACCGCAAAGACCGTCCGTTCAGGTTGGCGGACCCGACCAAAGCATGATGGTCATCCACCACCAGAACTTTGTTGTGAACGTGAATGATCGGAGACCCGCTCAGAACCTCGGCGCTGGCATCGGCCCCACTGGCTGAAATCGGTTGGACCGGGGTCGACACCGAAACCCGGTCTTGGAACCCCTGCTGGATGATCTCCAGGCATTTGGCTTGCAGGTCCAACCCGAATTGCGCATCCAATCCGTCATGCCCGCCAAAGGCCACTTCCTCGGGCAAGGCTGGCACAACAAGCACCAGTTTCAGATCCTGCTTGGAATGGCCCGCCTCAGCCAAGGCCTCGGCCAGCCGGGTTGACCTGAAATACTGGGTCTCGATGTGCAGAAGTTGCCGCGCGGCCTGAAAGGCGGCGATGTGCTCGTCCTCGATCTCATGCGCGATGGTCTTTGGCGACAGCCGCCAGAACGCAAACCGGCGTGGGCTGGACAGGGTGCGGCGCAGATGGGTCGTCTGGGGGTCCGGTTGTCCGGTTGCGATTTCATGTTCGAACCGGTCGATATGGCGCGCGGCCTCGGCGGCCTCGGGTCCGCGGACCAGCAATTGAACGTCTGACCATGTGTTTCTGGCCAGACGGTCGTGATCCGGTGTGTCAAAGCGCCTTTCGTTCAAGTCCAATCCGCCGAGGTAGCAGACCTCATTGTCGATTACGGCGACTTTCTGATGGTGCGACACGGTGTGAAGCCGGGGCAACATGTCCGACCCCAGCCGTACCGCCTGCCGTTCGCGTCGTTCGCGGGACAGTTCCTGCATCCGCTGCGCCTTTTTTCGCAAAACCGCGGGTAACAGCGTGGCCCAAGGCAATGCGCCGGCCTGCGCGGGATGCATGGACACGCGAACGCTCAAGCTCGAAGCCAGTTCGGGACCCAGGATTTCCGCAAGCGCAACTGCCTGCCGTTTGGTGCGCCAGCTCAGCTCGTGCAACTCGGTCGCAAAGATCGGGTCGAAATCGCTGATGACCAAATGAAACGAGACACCCTTGCGGATGACATGCTCGATCAGGTCAAACCAGGTATCGCCGATCTGGCGCGCCTCATCGCTGCGCAGCCGCGTCATGAAATCGAATACCCGAAAACTTGCCTTGATTTGGTGCCGGGCCTCCAGAACCGCTTTTTCCAAAGCGGGCCAGGCTTGCTCGGCCGTGATCAGGACCTCAAAGTCATTCTGCTGCGGCACGGGCATCACCGCCTCTCTCATCCGCAATGGTCTTTTGTTCGCTATCCCCTTCTACTTCGGCGATATCGAACGTCACCTCATACACATAATGCGAGGACGTCTCGGTTATGGTTTCGGAACCGTCCAATTGGCGGAGGAAGGCCTGCATCAGCCGCTGACCGATCCCGCCACTGTGGAACAGATCCGCACCGTCGTCCGTCTGCCCGCGCGTGTTGGAGATTTTCAGATGCAGGGTGTTCTCCTCGGGTCGGGTCAATTCCACCGAAATTGTCGGCGGTCCGTCCTGCGGAACGCCTACGTATTTAACCGCGTTCGTCAGTGCCTCGGCCACCAGCATCGACAGCGTGACGGCCTGGTCCTGCCCCAGTTCGACCGGAGCGATCCGACAGTCGACCTCGACCACCTGACCCAGAATTGGCGGTCGATGCGCCAGTTCGGCCACCAAATGCCCGATGAGCGCCTCGGTGTTGATCGTCGTCATCTGCGAGTTCTGGTTCAAGGTTTGGTGCACCATGGCCAGGCCGCGAACCCGGCGCTGCAACTGTTCCAGCAAGCGCCGGGCCTCGGGGGTTTCGGCCTTGCGCAAATGCATGTTCATGATCGAAGCGATCAGTTGCAGGTTGTTTTTGACGCGATGATGCACCTCGCGCAACAACAGCGTTTTTTCCACAAGATCGCGTTCGTGCTGCGCCTCAGCCTCGCGGATCAACAAGACCATGCGGTTGAATGCTGTCTGGATTTGCTGAAACTCCTGCGGCGCGCCTTCCAGGCTTTCAATCGGATCGCGCTCACCCAACGCAAAACGACGCACGGCCGAACGCAAGCTGTCGAGGTGCCGGATCACCAATCGATGCAGGCCCCACAGCGCCACCCCCAGCCCCGTTACCCACATAAGGATCGGGAAGGCAATGGTCAGGGCGGTACTGCCGGCGCCGACCGAAGCCAAGGCCACGTCTCGTGGCCAACTACCAATCACGGCGACTTCACCCGGAATGATCGTCGCAACCGCGAAGATACGCTCCTCTCCGAGGGGTGTACGGTCAGAGAACGTCTTTCCCGAGTTGGAAAGCACCAAACGCTTGTCCGGCGCGGGAGGCAAATAGCCGCTCACTTCGTCGAGACCGACATTCGACAAGAGCACCTCACCGCTCGCATCGAACAGGGCAATGACGACGTCGCTTTTTTGGTCCTCGACATCCAAAGGAATACTGGCGAGGGCATGGGGGATGGATATGGATACGAACCCCAGCAGCTGTGCCCGATCCATGACCGGTCGGGTGACGATAATCACGGATTGCCCTGAAACAGCGCCGGATCGGTTGACGGAAAAAGTCAGCTGCGGGTTTTCGATAATTTTGGAGAATCCCGGAGCGTCGGACAGGTCCATGACTTCGTCCGCTGTCGAACACGCCATGATACCGTCGGGTCGGATGAACCCGGCAAATACAAATTCCGGCGCACTTTTCAGGAACCGATGCATAAGGGCGGAACAGGCGACCCCATCTTCTCGCACCTCCGCCAGCGCCGCCGCCAAACCGGCGCCGGCGCCCACGGCCTTTTGCAACAGCTCTTGTTCCCGGCTGGCCGCCTCGATTGTTCGGGCCAAAACCGAGGAGCGCGAGTTGTCGTCGGCTTCTGCGATGACCGCACGGGTCTGGAGGACGGCAATCAGACCCAACGGCAGAAGCGCCAGAGTGACCAGCGCGGCAAGATAGACGGTCAGGCTGCGCGGCTTCGCATCCATCGATCGTCAGGCCGCCGGTTGCGTCTGAACGATTGCCGCCGTTACCGCATCGGTCAATTCGATGGGTTCGTCATCTTCCAAATCCATCAGTTCGGCCAATTGCGCGCGGGCCCGGTTCACCCGGCTTTTGATCGTTCCAAGGGCGACGCCACACATCTCGGCCGCTTCCTCATAGGAAAACCCTTGTGCACCGACCAACACCAAAGCTTCGCGCTGCTCATCCGTCAACTGATCAAAAGCAACCGCAAAATCCTTCAAGGCCAAACGTCCGTCATGGTCGGGCTTCTGCGACAGGCTCTCGGCCATGGCACCATCGACATCCTCGACCTCGCGCTTGCGTTTGCGGTGCAGGGAAAAATAGGTGTTCCGGACTATGGTGAACAGCCAGGCCCGCATGTTGGTGCCTTCCTGGAACGAGTCGATATTACTCCATGCCTTGATCAATGCGTCCTGCACGATGTCATCGGCCGTGGCCCCGTTTCGGCACAGGCTGATCGCAAAGGCACGCATCGCGCCAATATGTTCGACCAGCTCTTCTCGGGGATCAACCATCCGAGCCTCCCGTGTCACCGCTCTTGGGAACACTGGTCTGATTGCGCAGTTTTTCAAGAAGAGCGACGAACCGATCCGGAACCGGTTCGCTGGCAACCTCATCGAAAGCCCGCTTGAGGTTCTCGTCGATCCTTTGTTCTATTTCTTGCCGATGTTCTCGGCTGGGCTGTGGTTTTGTCATGGCATCATCAAAAATTTTTACTTTTGCTGGAACCATAACGCCCCAGTATGCGTTTGGTTCCCGAGTTTAGAGAAAAAAATGAGGAAAACATAGATGACTGAGCTGACCGGAGTTTCCGTCGCAGATCAAATTGGCCCGCTGCTGCCGTTTCTGCGCCGTTATGCCCGTGCCCTCACCGGCTCACAGGACAGTGGCGACGCCTACGCCGCAGCATCGCTTGAAGCGATCCTTGCAGATCCCGCGCAGTTCGATGCCGATCTCACGCCGCGGGTCGCGTTGTTTCGTGTTTTTCACGGTATCTGGTCAACGTCGGGAATGCCCGTTGACGCCGATGGCGGCAGTTCTGACATTCAATCGCGCGCTCACGCCCAGTTGGCACGCCTGACGCCGAACACGCGCGAGGCCTTGCTGCTGCGCACGGTCGAAGAGTTCTCGGTCAGCGATATCGCCGCGATCATGCAGATAGAACCCGCCGAGGCTCAGAAGCTGATCGATATCGCCTACGAGGAAATGGCCCGCCACACCTCTGGGCGCATTTTGATCATCGAAGACGAAGCAATCATCGCGATGGATCTTGAGACGATGGTGACCGACCTGGGCCACCGGGTCACCGGGGTCGCTCGCACCGAGACCGCCGCCATCGACCTGGCCGAGCGCGAGCCGTTCGACTTGATCCTGTCAGACATCCAACTGGCGGACAAATCCAGCGGGATCGATGCGGTGAACCGCATCATTGCCCAGCACGGCGATTGCCCCGTCATTTTCATCACCGCCTTCCCCGAGCGCCTTCTGACGGGCAAAGGCCCCGAACCGGCCTTTTTGATTTCCAAACCCTACACCGAAGAACAGGTCAAATCGGCCGTCAGCCAGGCCATGTTCTTTGCCTCTAGCGCAGTGATCGAGGTCTGACGCGGCAGGACCGCGCTGCAAGACACGAAAACTCAGGCGATGAAACACGAGGAACACCATGGAAAACGAGATTGCACAGACCGCAGAGACCGTGACGAACACCGTTTGGGCCGAACTGTCGCAAGTTCTGAATACCGAGTTGTATGACGGGAAATCGCTAAGCGACCTGCTGACGCTCGAGGCCCTTCTTGGCCTCGTCGCGAACACGATCGCGGCTCTGATCCTTCTGGTTCTTGGGCTTGTGATTTCAAGATATGTCAGCCGGAAGATCCGGGGCGTCGGTGAAAAATCGGAACGCCTGGATGATACGCTGTTCAACTTTCTCGGCAATCTGGCGCGCTATACGATTCTGGCGTTTACGGGGCTGTTCATTCTGAACACGTTCGGGGTGCAGACCACGTCGATCATCGCGCTGATCGGTGCCGCGGGTTTGGCCATTGGACTTGCGCTGCAAGGCACATTGTCCAACGTTGCAGCCGGCGTGATGATCATCCTGTTCCGGCCACTCAAGATCGGCGATTTCGTCGACGTGAACGGCGTGCTCGGAACCGTAAAAGATATCACCCTGAACTACACCGAAATTGCGGATATGGGGAACGTCAAGGTTATCGTTCCCAACGCCGAGGTGTGGGGAAACACCATCAAGAACTATTCCGTCTATGAGACCCGTCGGGCCGAGTGGACGTTTGGCGTTGGATACGGCGTAAACCTGGCGGAGGCCGAGCGTGTAATTCGCGACACGATCATGTCGGACGCTCGTTCGCTGGCAGACCCAGAACCGTTCATCCAAGTGAACAATCTTGGCAGCAGCAGCGTCGATTTTCTTGTCCGCGTTTGGTGCAAGTCTTCGGACTACTTCCAGTACCAGGCAGACATGAAGCGCAAAGTCAAAGAGGCACTGGACGAAGCCGATATCAATATTCCGTTTCCGACCCGCACTTTGTTGGTTGAAGGCGAAAAGACTCAGCAAGAAAAAGCGATCGCTGCGGAGTGACTTTGGATTTGGCCTAGGGCGGACAACCAACAGTCTTCCGGAACGTGGTGTCGGACGGATGAGAACCAGTCTCCGCAAAGGCAGTGCCGGTCGCCGTTGATCCCCACAAACATCTCATCCAAGCGCCATCGCCAATTGGAATATCCGCGCATAAGCTGGAAGTGTTACCTGCGCATCTCAGCCGCAAACTGTGCGCAAACCGCCGCAAGGACCGTACCGATGTATTGGTCACGTCGATGCAGCGCTCGTGCTCAAGATCCTCCAGATTCCGCAGCGGCAGCGGAAACCGAATGCAGTCTTTTCCTCCAAGCGAATAATCTCTGGCCTGGTCCGAAAAAAGGAACAGAGACTTGCATCAAGAATGCGCTCTCAATCTGCAAATCGGGCCGTCTCCGATTGAGGAATGCGGCACAACCCACGGTAATGCCGACAGAAGCCTGTGACGGAAAAGTTAAGTGCAGAGTAGCGGCGCTGTCAGACGAATTCGAATTAGTCTCAGTTTACTGCGGAAACCACAAACCTATCCGGAACAGAGTTGACACCACTCGCTGAGACCGGCGGCACGGATCAGCCTGAAGGTGCCCGGGCTGGTTAGCGATCTTTCCTAGTTGAGGTGGTCAAATTCAGAGGATTTGAAGGCGGCTAATTATTATAGATATCGCATGTGTTTGAAACGCTGTAACGCGAGGTCGAGTCGTCGAAACGGCAGGTGGGAATTCTCGAGGTGGTTGTTGAGTCACCTGCCCATTTGCCGTTTGTTGATAGCGCCCAACCCAATTCCCTTAGCGCAGCCTTGCAGGATGCGAAGCGACCCGTGACGAGAGTTTTTGTGGGTAGGCGCTGGAGCAATACGAAATTTTACTCGGGAACGGCCCAACCACGGTAGCCGACAAGGTATTCGGCATAGATCATTCGGACGACAGCAACGACCTTGGTTTGATGGCCACACTCTCTGACGTGGAGATGGGGTCAACCAAATGCGGCGTGCCGCATAACTCGGGCGGCACTTAGGCTGAAATAGAGTATTTCAACGCCATGTAACGTCGGACAAAGTCTCCAAAAACGTAACGAGATCAGCGATCTCCTGCTCGGACAAGCTCAGTTCCGAAAGTATGGCCTCACCGTCGGCATGCAGCCTTTCGGTATCAAGCTCGCTGTAGTGCCGGACCACCGCATCCAAGTCGATCAGACTGCCGTCGTGCATGTAGGGCGGAGTTTCAGCCACACCTCGCAGGCTTGGCGTACGAAAGGTCCCAAAATCAGAATGACGCCTACGCACACTGCGAACCGCCCATGCACCTTGCTTGGCGGGATCGTCGTTCCATTCCCCGTCCAGTGTGTAGACGCTTGAAAACAGGAAGTTCAACCCGCCGAACCGTCCTTCATCGACTTCGGTTTCGCTTAGGAAGTAAGGCACCCCGGCGTCGTGAAATTCATTGTTGGAAAATGCCGGGCCATTGTGGCAAAGGGCACATTTCCCGCGCCCCAGAAAGAGCTTTAGACCTCTCTGAGCAGCTTCGGGATAGTTCGCAGCCGCCAACAGATCGCCGCGTTCCAGCGCATCGCGGAAACTGTCAAATTGGGTCCGCTCGGTTCTAAGCGTCTCCAAATAGGCTGATAAAGACTTGGCAGTGTTGACCAGCACCAAATCCGGGTCTTGATCTCGGATATTGCCAAAAATGGACTCAAAATCAGCAACATAAGAACTCTCGGAGATTGCCGCCTTTAGACTTTCGCTGCTATGAGCCATCTCTTGTTCCTCGATGATCGGATGCAGACTTGCTGCCCAGAGACTATCGCTCTTGCCGCCCCAACCGTACCAGCGCAGACCCGCAAGGTTTCTCAGGGATGGGGTGTTCCGATCCAACCTGACACGGCCGAGCGCCCGTGCCTCGGATGTTGCAAATGCCTGTTCGGGGTCGTGACAACTCGCGCAAGAAAAAGCGCCGTCTACCGACAGCACCGGATCGTTGAACAAAGCCGCGCCAAGCGAAATAGCTCTTGTGTCACCTGAAACGCGATTGCTGGGGTCTGGCTGGTATGTTGGCGGCCACGGCCCGAAGGAACGCGTTTGCTGTATTTCCTCTTCGGACAATAGAATTTCTGAGTGTACCGCAACCGGAAGCGCCATTAGCGCGGTTAAAGCCCAGAACTTCATTTGAGCGTAATCGCTGATGTGTAGGACAGCGATCGCCCTCCGATATGAACGTCAGCCTGCAGCTCCCAGAGTCCCGGCATGTGAAACAGCAAATCATCGACCCGGAACATTCCATCGCCCAATGCCGAAACTTCGGGAGCGTAGTTCAAACCGTGCTGATGGGCAGGCATGATTGCATCAATACGCACGTCATGTGCTGTTGCTTCACTGCAGACTGAAATCAGAACGGAAAACGGTTGGGCCAACGGAATTTCGCTGACTCCCAAATAAACCGCAGGCGCATCTGGCGCTTCCGACCCCATGCGTTGCCCCACAGCGTCACAAGCAATTGCTGCGCCCGGTGAAGCAAGGAGCCATATAACCCAGCGGATCATTCTGATGCCAGCAAACGTTCAGCGTTGGCATAGGCGATGTTGTCTGCGATCCGATCCGGCAGCAGATCCAGCCATTCACGCGAAAAATCTGCGTGCGGGCCAACATAGTACCAACGTTCCGGCGCAAATGTGTCCGTACCGACCATGAACCGATCGGGATGCGCCTTGAACGCGGCCTTCCAATCCGGGTCTAAACGGCCGCGTGAAACCATATCCGACCGAAAAGCCAAGTCCGCCCAAAGCCTGGGATAGGTGTCCAACGCGTCAGACACACTGGCCGGGTCATCAAAGCCAGAATGCGCCCACAAAACCCGCGCCTCTGGCCAAGTCTCGAAGATCAGGTCAACTGCCTCGCGATCACCGTGGTGGTGTAGAATGAGGTTCCGCTCTTTGGCCAGTGCAATCATACGCTGGATGACCGGCGTTTTGATATCGTCGCCGTAAGCGTGAAACTCGCCGATAGCTTCGTAGTCGTTTTTGGCCAGGTTTTCTTCCAGATAATCAATTACAGTTTCATCGTGCATCCAGGTGTTGATTTCACCGCGACGACGGTACGGGCGCAACGCTGGAACGACGATGTCCGGTGCCGCGGCCAACAACAGCTGAGTGCCATTGTCGTCTGAGCTGGAAACTAGCGCTTTCCGCACGCCCGCATCCCGAAGGATTTTAGCCACCTGTTCTGGTGGCACCAGTTCGACGGCGTCGTGGCTGTAATGAATATGCGCGTCGAAGATGGGCCGCTCTTGTGCGATGGCGGCACTGCAAAACAGGGTAGCGCCCAAAATGAAGATACGTTTCAGCACCTCAAGCCTCCTATCTATCAATCAGTCCTTGGCAAGCGTCACGTCGAAATTCACATGCAAGAAAGGTTCATTGATCTTACCAGAAAGCTCCATGCCATCAGGAAATTCAGAAGCCGGGCGTTCAACATATGTCATCACCAGATCGTCGCGCACGCCAAACACCGTGTCTTCATCCAGATAGGGATCATCGTCGGGAAATATCTCGGTCACCAAAGTGCGATAACCGGGAGCTTTGACGATGTAATGCAGGTGCGACGGTCGCCAGGGATGGCGACCACAGGCTCGCAGAATGTCTCCGACTGGCCCATCAGATGGCACCGTGTATTCGACTGGTTTGACTGTGGTGAAAGCGTAACGGCCATCTGAGCCGACCGTCATCAAGCCATGAAAAGAGTAGATATCCTGTTCCTCATCCTGACTGGCGTAGAGCCCGTTTGGCGCTGTTTGCCAGATGTCGAGCTCGGCACCCGCAATCGGATTGCCCCTTGTATCCCGGATCACGCCTTCGGCCAGCAGAACCGGCCCTCCATAGTTACGTTTCATATCGCCACCGATCGGCAGCGGGGGTGCGCCCGAGACGTGAAATGGACCCAACACAGACGAGCTGGTCGCGTCAGGGCTGGAATGCAGCATGTCAACCAATGACGACAGGCCCAACACGTCCGAGGCTAGCACGAATTCATGCCTATCCTCGGTTTCCACCGCGGCGCAGCCTTCCAGAAACGCAATCCCGGCCCGCCACTCGTCATGCGTCAGGTTGGTTTCCCGTGCGAAATCGTGCAGGTGTTTGACCAGAGAGCCCATGATTTCGCGCATCCGTGGATCGGTGTCTTTGGACAGGTACCCCATGAAGACGTCAGTGATATTGTCTTTGGTGACAGAGCGCATCTTGGCCTCCTTAAATCAGGGCAAGGCTGAGGATCGGGAACTCGATCAGAATGAACAGAACGATCAGCATCACGAACGCAAAGGGAAGTGCGCCCATGAACACGTCTTTGAGTGATATGCGGTCATCGTTGATCGTGGATTTGATAACGAAGCAGGATATACCCAAAGGTGGTGTCAAAAGCCCGATTTCGGCTCCAACCACGGTGATAATGCCGAACCAGATCAGCGACATATCCAGCGCTTCAGCCATGGGCAGGAACAACGGAACAACGATCAGAATGATCGACGCTGTGTCGAGCAATGTTCCCAGAAACAGCATCAACAGAACATAGAGCAGCATGATCGACCAGAAAGATGCGGAATTCCCTGCCAGCAAGTCCTGCAACTGATTGGGCAACCCCGCCAGTCCCAGCATGCGGCTGTAGATTGAAGCGGCCGTGATCAGGAACAGGATCGCCGCCGTGATGTGACCGGTTTCCAGCAATGCGTCCCAGAATGCGCGTGGTGACATCGACTTGCGGGCAACCGCTATGATTAGCGCGACAAAAGCCCCGGCGGCCCCTGCTTCTACTGCTGTCAACCAACCCGTATAGATACCACCAAGAACGATGGTAATAATGAACAGTGTCGGCAGTGTCTTGGAGGCGATCTCGCGCCCAGACATCCACTCAGTGTCTTCAACAACACGACCACCGACGAAAGCTGGGGTGAAGCGCCCCATGACCCAAATTGCGCCGACATAAGCGATTGCCAGCATAATCCCAGGAATGACCCCCGCCAGGAACATGTCCCCAACGGATTGTTCGGCGACGAAGGAATAGATGATCAGCATTGCCGACGGCGGGATGATCATCCCCAGGACCGAAGACCCTGCTACTACCCCAACCGCAAAGCGCGGGTTATAAGCCTGCGCCATCATTTGCGGGACCGAGACTTTGGTAAAAACGGATGCAGATGCAATTGACGAACCGGTAACCGCGGCAAAGACGGCGTTGGCTCCGACAGTTGCCATACCGATACCGCCTTTGACCTTACGAAACCGCATGGTCATGACTTCGTAAATGTCGCGACCCAAACCCGCCTTCGAAACAATCAGCCCCATAAAAGTAAACAGCGGGATGGTCGCAAAACTATACTCCATCGCACTATCGCCAACCGCCACTTTCAACAGGTTGAGCGCAAGCGTGAAGTTGTCCCGCATCAGCCAGATCGACACGAACGAGACCACGCCCAGAGCGATAGGAATGTAAACGCCCGCGTAAATCAGAAAGACGATGGCGATGACCGAGATCAGGCCAATCTCGATCGGGGTCATTCTGCAGCCTCGTCATGCTCTGGGGTGCGGACAAGTTGCGGGCGGTCCTGCGCCGTGACGACCTTGAGCAGGAAGATCACGCAGGCAAGCGCAGTACCGCACGCGATGACCAGTTTGACCGGCCACCAAGGCAATGTGAAAAGACCGGGCACTCCGAAGTAGTCCTGTGTTTCCCACATGTGAAGAAATTCTGGAAAGGTTACATAGGCGATCAAGGCCATGAAGATTGCCGAAATGGCGTTGATGATGCGCCTCAGGTTGGCTGTCAGACCGGGGCGACGATGGTGTAGCAGGTTCAAAAACCCGTCCGAGCGCGTCAATCGATCCACTCTGACAACGTCGGCCAGCTGCAGGAACACGATCATCACGACCGAGAATTGCACCATCTCGTAGGTTCCGCGCAGTGGGGCCGAAAAAAGGCCCCGCGCAATGACGTCAACATTCAGAATGACCACCAACGCCAGGACGACAAGCGTACCCAATGCGTTGGCGGCGATAGCAAGCGAATTGGCGACCCGCGACAGGACGGTAACTGCGGTCTTCAGCATGTCTGGCCCCTTTCTCGGGTCGCCGAACGATTATTCGGCCGTCCAGTCCCGCACACCAGTGAAACCAGCATCCTGAAGCTTGCCGAGATAAGCGGCCAGCATATCTGTGCCCTGCTCGCCGTTCTCATTCAGCGTTGCAGCCCATTCCTGCGCAACATTGGGCATCGCATTTGCCCACGCAGCGCGGTCTTCGTCCGAGATTTCAATGATCGATCCGCCAGCTTCTACAAATGCATCTCGCGACGCAGCGGCTCGATCCATTGCAATACCTGCCACGTGGTCACGGTAGTCGATAGCCACGGCCTGTAGTACTTCTTTGACCTCATCGGGCAGACTCGCCCAGTAGTCGGCATTGACGGTGACTGTTTTTGTATTTACCGCACCAAGGTCTGCCTTCAACATGTAAGGGGCCACTTCGACGATTTTGAACGTCTTGGAAGCTTCCGGCCAAATCATTACGCAATCGACAAGGCCGGTTTGAACCATGTTGTAGAAATCAGTGAGGCCTCCGCGTACGCCCGCCGCGTCCTTGATACCCTCGAGATAGCGCAAGTTCAGGCCGGCACCCGCGATCTTGCGTCCTTCAAGATCTGCAACTTTCTCGACCGGCTCTGAGCAGAAAATCTGATATGTGTCGAGCACAACGCCCGTCGCCAGATAAACTTGGTTCTGCGCGGCAAACTCATTTTGCATCGCCGGGAACTCACGCGCGATTTCATCCACGGCTTTGGCCACAGCACGGGCGTCGGATGCAACGAAGGGCGTCGACCCCGAGATACCCTGACTAGGAAGCTTTGAAGAATGGAAGATCGTTGTGACGATCCCGATATCTCCAAGGCCGAGCTGGACACCTTCCAAAACACCCTTCGGCTTGACGATCGAACCGCCATAGTTCTCTTGCCAGCTCATCTTGTAGTTACCGGACTCAGCCAGCCGCTTGTCCACTTCTGGAATGAAGAAATTGGTGAATTCCTTCACCCAAAGGGCCCGATCTGGGTACCCATCAATCACAACAGCCGAAATGGTCTCTTCCGCCTTAGCAGGCATCGCCATGACGCTTGCCACAGCAGCCGCAACAAGGCTGCGTTTGGTCCAGTTTTTCATTTCTCTCCTCCCAGAAAGTCGGGTCTGTTGACTTTTAGCTGCTTGTTTTGACCCAGTTGACGGTCAGGTCAGTGCCTGCCGCTTCGAACAGCTTTGCGATGGCACAGTATTTGGCCGTTTCTTCACCCACGCGTGTCAGCTCCTCCTGACTGGCGAGCGTTTCACAATTCACGGTGAGTTCAATTTCCGGAAACGGAACATCGATCTCTTCTTCCATTAGGACACCACGGCGATCCAACCTGCATTTCGCGTCTATCGTCACTGTGCCAAGATCAACTCCCAAACGGTGCGCATTCTTGTGCCCGATGACGTTGGTACAGGCGATCAGCGCTGCCATTGCGGTTTCGGTCGGAGACGGGCCAAGATTTGTTCCGCCCCGTTCGACCGGTTCGTCTACGACAACATCTAAATCACGAATGGGAATCTCGGTCCGCGCGTGCGTCGGGCATTGAGCTGTCGTGCGGTACGTGACGACAGGTTTCACTTTCATGGCCACTGGGTCACCTCCTCATGCATAAGAGCAAACCTTTTCGAATGGGAAGCGAGGCAGCTTGTGAAACAGTCCCGTTTCATCTGCGTAGCCCAGATTGCACAAAAAGTTCGACTTGAGCGTTGTTCCTGCAAAGAACTCCTCGTCGACGATCTTGTTCGAAAAGCCTGACATCGCACCGACATCCAACCCTACCGCTCGGGCGGCGATCATGAAGTAAGCGCCCTGAAGCGTTCCATTGCGAAACGCTGTATCGGCTACATATTCGGGATTGTTCTCAAACAATGGCCGTCGGTCTTCGTGCGGGAAAAGAAAAGGCAATTCCTTCCAGAAGTCCATGTCATAGGCAATGATCGCCGTGACCGGCGAATCCATCATTTTTGGAACGTTCTTTGGCTTCAACGACTTGGCAAGCCGCTCTTTTCCTTCGGCACTTTTCACGAAAACGAAGCGGGCGGGCAGCGTATTCATGCTGGTCGCGCCGTTGATCGTGATGTCATAAATCTCTTCGAGCAGATCGTCAGAAACTGGCTGGTCGGTCCAAGCATAGTGAGACCTGGACTCGCGAAGGATCAAGGCAATTGCATCGTCGGACAAACGCGGAATGCGCTCGCGCAGATCACGATGATCTTGCTGCGCCTTGGCGCGAAGTGCTTCCAGCTCTGCCCCGGTTGGTGCGGTCATGCTGCGGCCACCTTGGACTTGGCGTCTTTTTCGTCAATGACTGGGCTGGCGCAAATTCCAATGCCTTCAATCTCGACCTCTACGGTTTCGCCGGGCTTCAACCAACGGGGATTGGGCTTTTTGGCGTGTCCCACACCAGGCGGCGTGCCCAGCGCAATCAGATCCCCCGGCTCCAAAGTGGTATATTCCGAAATCGTCGCAATTACCTGCCGGACCCCCCAGATCATGTTGGCCGTATTCGAGCTTTGTAGGATTTCATCGCCCACACGGCTTTCGATCTTCAGACCTGATGCCCCTTCCGGCAACTCATCCGGCGTCACGGTGAAAGGACCGATCGCGCCCGTGTCATCAAAGTTTTTGCCGGGCGTCCACTGAACGGTTTTGCGCTGATAGTCCCGCAGCGAACCATCGTTGAATACAGTGTAGCCAAAGACATAATCCAGCGCGTCCTGCTCCGAGATATGGCGGCCGCGTTTTCCAACGATCAGCATTAGTTCGGCTTCGTAGTCGAGTTTTTCCGAACACGCAGGCCGCACCATAGGCTGGCCTGCCGCCATGATCGAATTCTTACCGCGCATGAACAGCGTTGGATATTCGGGGATGTCGTAGCCGCCCTCTTTGATGTGATCCGTATAGTTCAAACCCATACAAATGATCGTGCCGGGTGACGCCACGGGCAACGCCGGTGTGACTGAGGATAACGGCACACTATCTGCCGAGGTGATTTCTTCAGCCAGCGAGTCGGCCAGGCCAGGCTTGCTGATCAAACCCATCAAGTCGGAACCGACGGCAGGGTCCAAAGCCGTTAGATTCACTGCGTTTTCACCGTTCACGGCAAAAACCGCTGTGCCTTCCGAAGTCTCTCCCACCAGGTATTTCATTGTCACCTTCCATGTTAGCTTGCTTGATTTTTGCCGACTATTTTGCCATATGTCAAATAATATCGATATTTTTGGAGGCCGCGAATGGTTGCTTGGGCAGACTACAAATCAGAAGCAAAAAGCCGCGGTGCGCTTGCTTTGGAGCTTTACGTCGCGCTGAGCACGCCAGTCAAAGCGCCCGAAGACGTAAAGGCTTCACTGCCGGATCATCTGGCGTATCAGGCGAAGCTTGAACATTCGGGGCAGCTGGCTTTTGCAGGTCCCATGTCGGATGAAACCGGCGAGCATATGCAGGGCATTGGCCTCATCATCTATAGAGCCGACAGTCTCGAAGCCGCCCGAAAGCTGGCAGAAGATGACCCTATGCACAAAAGCGGGGCACGCAGCTTTGTAATGCGGCGATGGCTGATAAACGAGGGCTCGCTGAACATCTCAATCGGACTATCGACTGGAACGAGCACGCTCAGCTAAGAGCTCCCAAAAGACTGCACCACGAAGAAGGGAATGCCAGACATGGATGCCATGCTTGATACCGAGGGCAAAGAGACATCCGCCACTCATGGTGCGTATCGAAAACTGCGCGAAATGATCCTGACTGGCGAGCTGCCGCCCGGTCAAAAGCTCAAGATCGAACAGCTCCGCGGGATGCTGGACACCGGCGCAAGCCCGGTTCGCGAAGCACTAAGCCTTTTGACATCGGATATGTTGGTGGAACGAATTGACCAGCGCGGCTTCAGGGCGGCACCAGTTAGCAAATGCAACTTCGAGGAAATCCTTATGTTGCGATGCAATCTTGAAGAAACCGCGTTGCGCACGTCCATCGCCAATGCAAACTCAGCCTGGGAAGACAGGCTTGTTTTGCGGCACCACCATATGAAGAAGGCGAGCCAAAAAGGGGCACACGACTTTGAAGACGCACACAAGGCGTTTCACATGGCCTTGTTGGATAATGCGAGGCTTCCATTACTCTTGCGGTATTGCTCGCAGCTTTACGATCTGAACATCCGCTATCGTTATCTGGCGGCTGGCGGGTCGAGTTACAAAAAGCGCGATATCAACGCAGAGCATCAGGAAATTTTGGACGCAGCACTGGATCGAGATGCAGAAAGCGCAACCCGGCATTTGATCGATCATTACCGTCGAACAGGTGACTATCTGAGCAGTCAGATGGAGTCGTGAAATGCAGCGGAACTGGTTTCTGGGCGATGTGCTTGATCAGCTGTTCGACCGCCCCGGCAAAAAGCGGGGCATAGATGACAAGCGATCCGTATCGGAGCTATGTGAAGCACTTTTATCTGCGGAAGGTGAAGTATCAGGTTTCGCGCTCGCATCAACGATACTGGATCGATACCAGACCTTGGACGACCCGGAAAAACTGGACTTCTTCGCCTATTTGAATGACCAGCTTGAGTTAGACGCGGATCAACTGTGTGAGACGGCGCGTCATTATGCCGAGTATAGAAGTGTAGATCTGTATAAAAAGCTTAGCGAGGCGGCCGAACCCAAACGGCAAGAATTGCTGCGCCGTCTGAATCAACCTTCCGGCGCGACGCAAGAGCTTGTGGCAATGCGCGTTGACCTGTTGCGTTTTCTCAAATCCAACCCCGAACTCAAGCGCACAGATGTAGATTTCGTGCATTTACTGCGAAGCTGGTTCAACCGGGGTTTTCTAGTCCTCAAACAAATCAGTTGGGATACACCAGCCCGCGTTCTGGACAAGATCGTCGCGTATGAGGCCGTCCATCAGATTCATGATCTGGACGACCTGCGGCGCCGGCTATTCCCGCCCGACCGACGCTGTTTTGCGTTTTTTCATCCCTCAATGCCGGATGAGCCGCTGATTTTTGTCGAAGTGGCTTTGACGACTGAGATTCCGAACGCGATTGATGTGCTTTTGTCCGAAGTTCGAGAACCGATCGAACCAGAACAGGCAACAATCGCCGCATTCTACTCAATTTCAAACTGCCAGAGGGGTTTAACGGGTATCAGCTTTGGAAACCTGCTGATCAAACAGGTTGTGACCGAACTCTCGCGAGAGCTTCCGGGCCTCGACACATTTGTGACCTTGTCTCCGATACCTGGTATGAACCGATGGTTAGCTGGCGAAACAGGGCATCTCGAGCATGGCCATGCTGCCGAAGCCGTACTTGCGGGAACAGCCCCTCCGCAGGACGTGCGGGCGATGGCCGCCCGATACCTGTTACTCGCCAAGCGCGAAGATGGGATGCCGCTGGATCCTGTGGCCCGCTTTCACCTGGGCAATGGCGCCGAGCTTCACGAACTGCATGCCGGGGCCGATCCGTCGCAGAACGGACGATCCCAATCCGGCGGCGCAATGGTCAATTACCTTTACGACTTGAAAAAGACTGAACGTAACCACGAAGAATTTGTGGCGCACGCCACAATCGAAACCTCGCGTTCCGTGCGCGCGGCTTCAACCGCAGTACTTGCGGCCAGACCAGAGGAAAATCCAGCGTGACTAACACTCTCTACGACAGCTTGTTTGCCCACCACGCGGGAAACGAGGTTCCGTTCCTGCTACTCGATGACGGAGAGGTAGTGTCATATGACTCGTTTCTGAAACGCGCGGCACAGATCGCGCATGTTTTGCAGAACAACGGAGTTTCTCCTGGCGACCGCATCGTTGTGCAGGCCCCAAAGTTGGCCGATACGATTGCACTCTATGCTGCTTCAGTTCAGGCAGGTGCTGTCTATTTGCCGCTAAACACTGCTTACACAATGGCAGAATTGGACTACTTCGCATCTGACGCCCAGCCTGCGGTGATCGTCTGCGACGACAACGACGCAGCCGAGATCAAAACACTGGCGGATCGGTATGGCGCAAGGCTGCTTACCCTTGGTGGTGAAATATCAAGCTTAAGCCGCCAGGCTGACGCGCAGCCCCGCGAGTTTGAAACCGTTGATCGCGCCCCGGACGACCTTGCGGCTTTGCTTTATACGTCGGGAACCACGGGTCGCTCTAAGGGCGCAATGTTGAGCCACCAGAACCTTTTGTCCAATGCGCAAGCTCTCGCGGATTTGTGGGGTATCACAAACAACGATCGCTTGGTTCACGCGCTGCCGATCTTTCACACGCACGGGCTTTTTGTGGCGATGAACACGTCACTAGTCGCCGGGTCCGAAGTTCGGCTGATGGAAAAATTCGACATTGGAATGATCTTGGAGGAATTACCGCATTCAACCCTTCTAATGGGCGTCCCAACTTTCTACACTCGATTGCTGGCAGATGACGGTTTCACCAAAGAGACGGCGGCGAACATGCGGTTGTTCGTGTCGGGCTCTGCCCCATTGCTGGCCGAAACCCATCAGGCGTTCGAAGCGCGCACAGGCCACCGCATCCTGGAGCGCTACGGTATGACCGAGACAAACATGAACACCTCGAACCCTTATACTGGCGAACGTCGCGCAGGAACTGTTGGCATGGCATTGCCCGGCATCGAGGTGATCGTCACTGATCCTGAAACCGGTGAGCAACTGCCCAGAGGGGCGGTTGGAATGATCGAGATACGCGGCCCTAATGTTTTCCAAGGCTATTGGCAGATGCCCGAAAAAACCGCTGCAGAACTTCGCGAGAATGGGTTCTTTATCACCGGGGATCTGGGCAAATACAGCGAGGATGGCTACCTGTCGATTGTAGGTCGTTCAAAAGACCTCATCATTACTGGCGGTTACAACGTCTACCCCAAGGAAATCGAAGACGTTTTAAACGACATCGATGGCGTACTGGAGTCGGCAGTCTTTGGCGTCCCTGACAACGACTTCGGGGAAGAGATCATTGCCGCTCTGGTTGCTGAGCCAGGCGTAGAACTCGACACGGATCAGATTGCATCAATCATCAGGGAAAGGCTGTCGCGCTTCAAACATCCGCGTCGCTACGAACTCGTCCAAGAGTTGCCACGAAACACCATGGGAAAAGTCCAAAAGAACGTTCTGCGCGATCAGCACACGAAGAAGGAACCCGCTACGGCAATATCTTAGCCGACCTGCCTAGAACTTCGAACAAACCATAACCCTTTGAACTGATAGTATCCCACGGATTGAATCGCCACCTCATCAGGAGATTGACCATGACTCGCATGACAGCAAAAGACTTCGATCAGGAACTGCTGGATCTGTACGACTATTATGCGCACGGAAAGATCACCAAACGCCAATTTCTGGACCGCGCCGGAAAATTCGCGGTTGGCGGCTTAACGGCTGCCGCGTTATTGAACATGCTCAGCCCGAACTATGCGCTGGCACAGCAGGTGTCGTTCAACGATCCCGATATCCACGCAGACTACATAACCTACCCCTCTCCGAACGGAACGGGTGATGTCCGAGGCTACCTTGTTCGTCCCGCTGGTGTGGAAGAACCCCTGCCCGGGGTGCTCGTGATACACGAAAACCGCGGTCTGAATCCCTACATCGAAGATGTGGCGCGACGCTTGGCGAAAGCAGGCTTTATGGCACTGGCTCCTGACGGCCTAACGTCGGTTGGCGGATACCCCGGCAACGACGCAGATGGGCGCGAGTTGCAGAAGACAGTCGACCGGGTCGAGCTGATGAATGACTTCTTCAATGGCTTCGAATACCTGTTGAACCGGGAAGACTGTACTGGGAAAGTTGGCGCTGTAGGTTTCTGCTATGGCGGTGGTGTGGTCAGCGCAATTGCCGTGGCCTACCCCGAATTGGCAGCCGGCGTGCCATTCTACGGCCGCCAACCGGCCTCCGAGGATGTGGCTAGAATTCAGGCACCGCTACTGATTCAGATGGGAGAGCTTGATGAACGCATCAACGCAGGTTGGCCGGAGTTCGAAGCTGCGCTGCAATCCAACAATAAGGTTTACGAGGCCTACATCTACGAGAATGCCAACCACGGCTTTCATAACGACAGTACGCCTCGGTATGACGAGGAAATGGCAAACTTGGCCTGGGACCGCACCATTGATTGGTTTGACACCTACCTAAAGTCCTGAACTGAGTTCGCGGAATGGCGAAGCGACGGCAAAAAATCTGTCGTCGCTTCGGTGTTCAAAAACTTCGAGAGAGCGTCATCAAACAAACTCAAAGCATTCTCGGCCAGCCCCAAATAGCTGCCTTTTTGCTGCACCAAGCTCGCGCCATTCGCCGAGGGTAGCGTTGCATGTCAGCTTCAAGGTGTCTCGATTAGTAAGAGATCGCTCCTGGTTGAAGTGATTTTAGAGGGCGGAGTGAACGGCCGCGAGCTTTTGCAATTTTGCATCCGACTTACTGGCTGCATAGTAATTCGAGAACGGTTGTTTTGGTCCGTGACCCGGTCATACCGGATCGCAATCTCGCTGCGTTCTGCCTGAACGTCCGCATTTTCCTCTATCATACAGCGGGTGATTTTCGGCGATGCGGTGGGTAATCTTGCTGCGAGCGCTCGCTGCGTAAATTCTTCACTTCCACGGAGGGCTCGATGCGGTCACTCGCTCTACCGCCACAATTATCCGATTTGCGGACTTTTTCCGTCACTGGCCCGCGTGAACTACTGAGCCGCTTGTGACCCATCCGTCGGATACGCACAGTGTGCGGTTCACAATTGAATTAAGTTATTCCCCAACATTGGGATAAATGAACCCGTTCACCGGGTAGAAGCTGCCATACCGGCCCGGATGGCTTTCAACGCGGACCAATGTCCAATCATTGTTTTTGGATACATCCTTGACGCCCATTTTCAATGATACCTTGTTGCGGTGCCAGTTGGCGTGGTTCACGATGACTTCTCTGTCAGTGACGACATCGGATACGACGGCCACGTGACCAAGCGGCATCCCTCGGGTTGCTCGAAATGACATGACCGCACCAACAACCGGTTCATTGCCTCGCTCAAAAGTATTGCGCGCCTTCCCCCACCAGTCCTTGGCGTTTCCGCGAATATCGATACCGCTGAGGTTACGTGCGTAGGGTACGCACCATACCCTTTGCCCTCGAGCTTGTTTTTGAGAGACCTCGCGCAACGCCATGGCCTGACGTTCTGGATCGAGATCCGCGTCGTTTGAGCCCTGAGCGCAGGCAGAAACAAGAGCAATAAGCCCCATCGCAAACGCAGCGCGAGCAGCACCGGGCAAGCGCGGCCGTTTCGTATTCGTTTTGCTGTCGCTGTTTTTCAAGAAATTACATTGACGGTTTGTGGAGTTGACTAGTTTTATGGTGATCTTGTGGCTTATGAAAAGAGCCCGGCCTGTTTCCCGGCAGAAATTTGCCAGTTGATATTCATCCTCGATGGGCCGAGCGCGAGACTTTATAAAGTCAGCTTTCTGCGCACAGCCGCCGTCGGTCGATCGCGCAGCATCGGTCACTTGGGGCTCGTAGCGGTCATTTGTCGCATTCGCCATGAGCAACTGCTTTGCGGACTCTTCGGTCATTCGCATGCAATTACCAGTGTCTATCTTGACCCTTGGCAAATGGCTCAGGCCAGATTGTTCTTGTGCGCTTTGCCATTCTTCATAATCACATCGAAATTGTCCGCAGAGCCCATGACCGTAAGGTCGGCAATAGGGTCGCCGTCCACGAGCAGAATATCGGCGTAGGCTCCGGGTTGGATGACACCGACTGGACCAGCCTGATATGGATTACGCGGGCCGGTCAAGTCCCAAAGCTGACCATTCAGACCAGTTGCCTGCCGCAAAATCTCGGCGTTGCTGAACCATGGCGTCCTGAGCTGCAATTCCTCCAACTGCGTTGCTTTCGTTTGCCTCGATCCGACGAAGTCTGTTCCGAGTGCAATTTTAGCTCCGGACTCTCGCGCTAATCGAAGCATGGCGTCGAGACCATCAAACGCCATCTTTTGGCGCTCTGCCTGGGCGGGTGTGAACCCTGCCGGAATTTCTGCTGCAAAAAAGCCAACCTGGGTTGAAAGCCAGACCCCTTTTTCCACGGCCAACTCCATCGACTCAGGCGTCATGAGGTTGCAATGTTCAATACATTGGTAACCTGCCTCAATGGCGGCCCGAACCGATGTGTCCATGTATGCGTGCGAGGTCGCGTAAGTGTTCCAACGTTTGGCCTCCTCTACTGCTGCTTCGAGTTCTGCCGGCGAATACTCGTTGATATCCAATGGGTCGTAGAGGCCAGTCACGGCGCCGCCTGAAAAGACTTTGATGAAGTGCGCACCCTGCCGGAACTGCTCGCGTGCAGCCGCCAGAACTTCAGGAACCCCGTCTGCGAAAAGTGTGATCCCAAGTCGCTCCGCTTCTGTGAACGGCGGCCCGCCGAAGGCTCTCGGACGCACGGATCGCGGCCGAAGGTCGCCATGACCGGCGGTCATTGAAATCGCAGCGTTCGAGGCCTGAATACGTGGGCCGGGGTGAAGCCCTTCATCTATGGCGCGCGCCACACCGAGAATGCCGCCACCGGTATCGCGGACACTGGTAAAACCACGCATCAGGGTGGCTTCACTTTCGCTCAATGCCAATGCAGCAATGTAATCTGGACGTGCTGTCAGGAAGCCAGCAGGGTCCTGGTTCCACTGAAGGTGCACATGCATGTCGAGGAGCCCCGGCATCAAGGTCCGTCCATCTCCATCGATGCGCGGCACCTCTGGCGCGGCATCAATAGCGGGCGAGACATCCTTGATCATTTCCCCTTCGACAAGAACGCTCGTGAGTTCGGTCAACTCATCGGACATCCCGTCATAAACACGCACGTTCGTGAAGAGCGTTGCATCTGGAGCTTGAGCTCGGGCTCGCGCCGGCACCAGCGCCAGCGCAGCGGTCGATGCAAGGCTGGACAAAAATACGCGTTTGGAGATCATAACTGAACCCTCAAGATGGCGAAGAAGTTATTGAAGGCTAACTCAGGCTCACCTGTAAAACCATCTGGTAAACCTAATGAAGAGGGTGACGTAAGGTATCGAGCTATTTGGGCGTTAAACTGAAGGTAATCCTACGTAGCAAGAACGCCCGCTTTGGGCTCGTAGCGGTCTTCCGGCAAGACTCAGTGTATGACTTCTCCGCGGACAGAAGCTGCAATCCCAATCATATCGGTAAAGCTTGCTTCCAGACAGAAACGGAAATTCGCATAAGCATCTGGAAAAAAACACGGAACTGACAGGGTCGCAATCCAATTCATTGTTTCAACGTTGATCCTGAAGACGCCGGATGTAGTCGCTGACGATCTCTTCCCAGAGCATCGGCCACCACAATACCCAATGACCTTTGTTGTAGCCAGGAACGGCCACGATATGAGTCTCACTATTGGCACCCATCGCTTCCATTGCGGTGAGGTTGGATAGGGAATGCTCGATGCTGTAGAACATGTCATCTTCCCCATAGATGGAAAGCACCGGCCCATCGAATGTTCCAATACGTCGAAAGAGCGTCGGATTGATTTGGGGATCACCGGAGCCCTCTGCCATCCATCCCCCAACGAAGTTGATCACACCAGCGGTGTTTCCCGGATCGTCGCCGGCCTGCATAAGGGCAACAATGCCCCCGCGCGAGAAACCAATCAGTAGAACCGATCCATCACTCACATCCGGTCGTTCCTGCAACGCATGCAGCGCTGCTTTTGCATCCATCAGCGCACGTTCCGCCCCTGCCAAAGATAGCCGGGCCTCCGTCGAATAGCCCTCGGTCCGATCTTCAGCGAATCCCTCGTCATACAATCCGTCGGACCCGCCCCGACCGCGGCGCTGTGGGAACGCGGCGATCCAACCGTGTGAGTTCAGAACGTCCGCAAGCCAGTCGTTGGAAAAGAACCTATCAAAGGCCTGCGGATCGGTTCCAGAGCCGGTTGAGCCGTGATGAACCAGAGCCAACGGGAAAGGCCCATCACCAGGAGGTCGATAGATAGCCACAGCAAGCTCGACTGTTGCGCCGTCCTCTCGGAGTTCCGTCGTAAGGAAGTCTCGCGTTCCAACCTCAAACCACTGGCGGTTCGCCGTCGCGAGGACCTCTGAGAGGGTTTGTCGCTCGAGTATTGCAACGCGATCCTCGGATGGATAGATGCCCCGCAGTCGCCCCGTACCCGAAATTGAATAACGCGCCGCGAAATCGTTGTCGGTGAACACCAAAGTGTTCCCATCTAAACGCGCTTTGCTCCGGAACCAGTTTCCGCGGCCATTCTGGCCACGTCCGACCGAGTAAACAACATTGAACAACCCATCCTCATCTCGGCTTTCGACGACGAGGATATGACTTCTCCAAGAGTCCCATCTCCCCGTCCAAATTCCAAGAAAAGGAGAATCTAGCGTTACATCAATTGCAATGTCGGCAGGAAGCGGGGCGTCCCCGATGAGAACGGAGTCTTGCGCAAAAGACTGAGTGGCCAAGACAACGAGTGTTGCGATGGCAAGAGAAAAGCGCATGACGAATGCCCCGATTCTGTACGTGATACGAGTCCATCCTTTTTTAGCACAGTACACGGTGCGTTTAGTGCAACTCATCTCTCTGGACTGCCAAGCCTGATACTCACCATCTTGTGAAGCATGGTTGGCATGGCCTTTGGTTCCCACTTGCACGCGTGCAAGTGGTCCTTTGCACACGCGAATTCTCAATGAAGCAAGTCCTGGCGTCGCAACGCGGCGGGAAACTGGCCTTTCGATTGTCGTGCAGCCATTTTTAAGAGGTGAGGTTACAAGTTTTGGACTGAGCTTCCGTGACCGAAAATTTGACTAGTCGTCCAGACCTGAAACAAGGGACTTTAGTCGGAGAATTGCCCCTTTGCTTATGCGAGCCCGATCAACTGTAAGAGAAAAGCCTTCATCCTCCTCGTGAATAATGCGGCTATCGCGGTCGGCATTTTCATAAATAGCGGTCGCAGCATACGTCCGAATGGGGTTCTGAAATCCCTTCACTCGAACAGGCTCTCGTTCCTCGACCGGAAGCCAGTCTTTTACCAAAGAATAGGTTTCGGCAGCGAGTAAGAGACCTCCTGGATCACACTCGGCCTCAAGTCTCGCAGCAAGGTTCACTTCGCGTCCGATAGCAGTGTAGTCCATCCGGTCTTCCGAGCCGAAGTTTCCAATAGTGCAGTAACCAGTGTTTATGCCCATGCGAGCGCGAAATGGTCGATCGATCAATCCTTTGCGCTGCCATTCCGTTTGCAAGTGGCCAAGCTTGCGTTGCATATCTATTGCCATTCGCACACATGCAGCGGCATCTTCTTCTACCCCGAGGCTTTCGGGTTCGCCAAAGTACAGCATCATGGCGTCACCGACAAACTTGTCGAAATATGCGCCGTGCTTCAGGGCGATTTCGGACATTGCTGAAAGATACTCATTCAACAAAGTAGTCAACTCCTCGGCTTCGAGATGATCTGTGATTTCGGAGAAGTCGACGATGTCTGAGAAGAAGATCGTGAGCTTACGGCGGCGGCTTTCGATAGCCGCGTGTTGGTCGCCGGCAATGATTGACTCGTAGAGTTGGGGTGGCATGTATTTGGCAAGCTGTTTGGACACGTGTGTCAAAGTGTCATTCGCCTCACGCATCTGGCTCAGCAAGTGCAAGTTGTCCAAGGCGATGTTCGCTTGTGCCGCAAATGTTGTGAGAATATCGAACTGCTCTTTTTGAAGTCTTCCGGTTGAATGCCTCAACACGGCGAGAGCTCCAACAGTTTGTCCTCCTTGTGAAATCGGCACCATGGTGACTGCCTGAAACCCTGAGGCGAGGAAGTTTCCAGCCCCTATACGAAACCTGTTTTTCGATGCAGCGACGTCCGGCAGATCAATCGCCTCGCCGTTCAAAATGACATGGCCATGGATTGTTTCTGGATGAAGTGGCGCCGGAAAGCGACGCCGCCAAGCCTCGACGCCACCCGGTTCGGGACCAGAAATTGCTCCCAAAATCAGTTTGTCGCCGTCCTGTAATCCAATGCTGACTGTCGACTTTGGGAACAGCGTTTGACCCGCTTCAACAATCGAGTTGAAGACAGGCTGAGGGTCTTTGATAGAGCTGTTGACGACCTCCAGGATTTTGGCGGTCGCCTTTTGCCGATCCAGCGCCTCCCGCAACCGGAGTTCCAAGGCCGCCAAGTCCTCAGCCTTCGGTTCGTTCAGACCAAGGACGCGTTCTGGCAGCGATTTTCCCCTACCCTTCGACATCCTGATCCTCCCGTTCGCGATTAGCCGTCGACCAAGTCATAGTGCTTGATGGATCGAGACTCGACGAGGTCTGCTTCTATTGGATCGATGTGCGGGCTTTGATAGTCTTCGCCCACAAACGACTTCCGTGCCTCCAGGCTCTCCCAAACCATAACGAAACTGAACTCTCGTGGCGCATCCTCTCTCGGCGCACCCGGAAAAAGGTGCACGATTCCAGGGGTGCTTTTCATCAACGGGATCGCAGTGTCGCGAAAAAAGCGGCCAAACTCCTCTTCTTTTCCCGGCCGCGTTGTCACCTGAAAAATGCGCATGATCATACATCCGTCCTCCAAAAGATGCGGTTTCTGAATGTATGTGTGCCTCACACGATCCAGCTTAGCATACTCGATGGCGAGTGTCAGATTATGGCTCCGAGCCGTCTCTCGGTGAGTTCAGTTCAGCAAACGCCTTGCAGACGAAGCTGCCTAATATTCAGCTTGTTGGTATGTCTGATAACGGCCCAAGGCGGACATTGGGGGAATTTTGGCTCGGTGCGGTCAACAGCTGTTTTTGGCGTAAGTGGCTGATACGGGGTAAAGCTCACACAGTCTTCTTCGTGTTGAATGGTCGCTACAGAGAACTGAAGAAGTGCGCCAAATCACTTGTCAACTGTTGTGTTGTGCCCGCAGTCATCCTATGTGCACTTCATCTGAAATGGAGATTTTATGTCCCGGTAAGGAAGGGAGGCAGCGCGCCTCCCGGAGCATATTCAAGATCTGAAGCACCGCCGTCGCTTTGTTGCGGACGGAGTTCTTCGATGTGAGCACTCTTTCCTACCATCAGCGCCCAAATCTGACCTGGGCCGGAGACATGAAAGTGAACACCCTATGACCAGGGATTACTCCGATTTCCTTCCGCTTCGCGCACGCGACGCCGGATCGCACGCCAATCTCAGCCCCCTTCAGGCATTGGGATGGCAAACGTATTTCGCCCAACAGATCAGCGTAGAAGACTTGTCGGCGACACCTCCCGTTCGCGTTGTTGAAGTGCATCGCAATGGGCTGCATGTCGTCGGTGACGGCATCGATACGATAATTCCGCCTGGAGCCGATGCAACTGTCGGAGACTGGCTGATGCTGGACGCAACACGCCCGAGATCCAGTCGGGTTCTTGAGCGCACAAGCCTCATTAAGCGGCGCGCGCCCGGAACCGACCGGCAGGAACAACTGATCGCGGCGAACATTGATACGGTCTTTATCGTCTCGTCTTGCAATCAGGACTTCAAGGTGGCCCGGCTGGAACGCTATGCAGCTCTGGCTTTTGAGGCACGGATGACACCCGTCATCGTCGTGACAAAGACCGACCTCGTGACGGAGCCGCAAAACTATATCGAAGCGGCCCGCGCGGTATCGGACATGATCGACGTGGTCGCCCTTGACGCCCGCGGAGACGCGCCCCGGACAAAACTGCTTCCCTGGTGCAAGCCCGGCAAGACTGTGGCGTTTCTCGGCTCATCTGGTGTCGGGAAATCGACGTTGGCCAATGCGCTGCTCGAGAGTCAGTCCATTGAAACCCAGACCATTCGTGAGGACGACGCAAAGGGGCGGCATACAACAACGCGGCGCGAGCTTCATGCGATGCCCAATGGCTGTCTGGTCCTGGACACTCCGGGCATGCGGGAACTGCAGCTCACCGATGCAGCGGAAGGTATCAACGATCTTTTCGCCGACATTCAGGAGTTGGCCACGCAGTGTCGATTCAAGAACTGTCAGCACGATTCTGAGCCGGAATGCGCTGTTCTGAAGGCTCTCGATGAGGGCGTTCTTGACGGCGATCGGCTTCGCAGATGGCGCAAGCTCATGGCCGAAGACGCGTTTAACTCCGCGAGCCTTGCGGAACGCAGGTCGCGCGACAAGGCGTTCGGGAAGATGGTCCGCGGTGTCAAAAAACTCAAAGATGTCAAGAAGTAAGGCGATGACACAGTCGAAAGCTGGTCAAATCGTATGGCATGACCTTTTCACACCGGACAGGGCGAGTTCAATGGCATTCTACCAGCACGTCGCCAACTGGACTTATGAAGTCGAGCGGGCATCGGATTTTGCATGGGGTGGCGGCGAGCAGGATTTCGTCCTCGCACTCTCCGGTGACAAAGCGGGCGCGGGTTTAATCGAGACGCCTCCGGAGCAAGCGAATGGCTGGGTCGCTTACATCGAGGTCCCCGACGTGGACCTGGCGACCAAGCGCGTCGACACACTCGGAGGCAAGGTTGTTCGGGAGCCATTTGAGGTGCCGGGCGTCGGGCGCAACGCACTCGTTCGCGATCCGCTCGGTGCTCTAGTGGGGATTGCGCTGTCTCGGCACAGTTTCCCCGTGCCGAGACAGCAGTTCGGCCCTGAAATGTATATCGGCAACGGTAATGACTTTCCGCAAGCGTTCTACTTCGAACTCTTCGGATGGCAGGTGTCTCCCGTGCGGGACCAGGGTTGCGCCACTTTCCTTGGGCCTCAGGGCCGTCTTGTTGCAATCCAGCATGCGGCGACTTGGTCAACTGCCTCAAACGCATCTTGGATCCCGTGTATCAAGGTTGCTTCAGTCCCTGACGCCTTCCGTGCTGCTGAAACCAAAGGCGCACGTCCGGCCTCCTTGAATGTAAGCGAAAGCGTTCAAGCTCAAATCTCCATCCTGTGTGATCCGGACGGAGTGCCGTTTGCGTTCGGCGGCGAGTCGATAAACCCTTCCTAGCCACTCGCAAATTCTTCTCAGGAACTGCAGAGCGGATATTTTCCGCTCTGCAGGGTCCGGAACTCAGCGCTTATGCGTGCTATTGGACAGTGTATTGGTCGGGATCCAGCCGCCGACTTGTTTCTGATGTCAGTTCTCGGGTGCTTTGTTCCGGCACAGAGAGTATGTGCCGTAGCCGCTCGGTTTGAGACCAATGGCCGACACCCAGTCCCCAACAAGTCGCGCGTACTGCCGTGTCGAGATGTGTGGTGAGGCGTGGAAAGCTGTCTTTCAAGGGATATCCTGAATTCTGAAGTCGCAAACCGCATTACTGCCGTCGGCTGCGACTTCGACACAGATGAGTCACTTAGGCCTGAGAATGGGGTTTGTTTTGGGTCACTCGGCGGCCACCATCACGCTTTTTGCGACGCAGACCTCATTGACCGAGATTGCATTTCATTCAGCTTCGTCCGGGTCCGAAGTTGGGTCGATAACGAGTACCAGACGCTTTGCGATGGGGCCAACTCAAGTCGGTGTTTGAGTTCAAACTACCGTTGATTGCTTGCGCGAGCACCTCTCAAACAACTACTTCTGGAATAACCGATGCAAAACCAAACCGTTAGGGTTATGCCAATTGCTTCAGCCGTGGCATCAAGTCCAAGAGTTCCCGTGTATACGGATGCTCTGGTGCTTCGAACAACGAGTCCGTCTCCTGAACCTCAAGCAGCTTCCCATGTCGCATCACGCCCACCCGGTCACACATCTGACGTACGACCGGGAGATCATGGCTGATAAAGAGCATAGTCAGGCCCAGATGTTCTTGCAGGTCTTTGAGAATGTTCAGGATTTGCGCCTGAATGGATACGTCCAGGGCGCTGGTCGGCTCATCGCAGATCAGAAAACGGGGCTGAGTTGCGAGGGCGCGAGCAATACAAATGCGCTGACGCTGCCCACCAGAAAACTCGTGTGGATACTTACGCCACGCGTCCTTGGCCAGGCCAACCCAGTCAAGCAATTCGCGCACGCGCGGTTCAATAGCGGGCTTGGGCAGGATTTTGTGATGATGAATGGGCTCAGCCACGAGGTCCCCGACCCTCATGCGGGGGTTAAGGCTGGAGAACGGGTCTTGAAAGATCATCTGGATCTGGCGGCGGTAGGCTTGCAGGGCCTCTGCCTCCATCACTGTGACGTCTTCGCCATCAAAGATCACCCGCCCACCGTCCACGGGATAGAGTGTTCCAATCATCCGGGCGACTGTGGACTTGCCAGAGCCACTTTCGCCGACAAGGCCGAAAACCTCTCCGTCGCGAATGTCGAAACTCACTTGATCGACGGCAGTGAAGTACTTGCGTTGCGATGGCAGCAGCCCGCCTTTTTGCAGGAACGTCTTAGTTATGTTTTCGATTTCCAGCAGTTTGCCGGATTTCGACAGATCGGTCTTGTCCCAATGGGCCGCCAGATCTTCGATCTTGAAGGTTCTTTCCCGCTCGCCATAATTGACCACTGGGAAACGCTCGACTTTGGTATGCGGCCGCGGCACGGCGGCAATCAGAGATTTGGTATACTCATGTTTCGGTGCGCCGAGGATCTGATCAGTCGTACCGCTTTCAACCACATGACCGGAATACATCACGGTCACCGAGTCGGTGGTGTCGGCGATAACGCCCATATCGTGGGTGACGAGGATCACGCCCACCTGACGCTCTTTCGCCAGTTCCTTGATCAGATCCAGCACCTGCGCTTGGACAGACACATCCAAGGCCGTTGTGGGTTCGTCCGCGATCAGAACGCTGGGCTCGGTACAGAGTGCAAGCGCGATTACCACCCGCTGACGCATCCCGCCGGAAAACTGGTGTGGATACTGGTTGAAACGGTCCGCCGGGTCTGGGATGGACACTCGATCCAGCAGCGCAATGGCGCGCTTTTTGGCCTCGGAAGCCGAAAGGCCGAGGTGCAGCTGGATCGTCTCGACCAATTGCTCACCCACGGTGAACAACGGGTTCAGCGAGGTTAACGGGTCCTGAAAGATCATGCCGATCTCTTTGCCTCGGATTCGGCGTTTGTCCTCGGCGTCCAGTTCGTCAATCCGGCGACCGTTCAGCCAGACCTCACCTTCGGAGACGTGGGCCGGGGGATCCAGCAGGCCGATCACGGCATTGCCGGTCATGGACTTGCCAGCACCGCTTTCGCCGACGACGCCTCGGATTTCGCCAGGATGCAGGTCGTAGGTCACATGCTCGACCGGCTTAAAGATGCCGTGGCGAGTGGGGATTTCCACTGTCAGGTTGCGGATCGAAAGAACTGGATCGGTCATTTCAGCCTCGGGTTCAGAACGTCACGCAGCCAGTCGCCCAGCAGGTTTACACTCAGCGCCAATGCCAGCAGGGTGCATGCCGGGAAGAACAGAATCCACCACTCACCCGAGAACAGGAAGCCCTGCCCGATGCGGATCAGCGTCCCCAGCGAGGGCTGTGTCGGTGGCGCGCCAACGCCAAGGAAACTAAGCGTCGCCTCGGCAATGATAGCCAGCGCCAATGAGATAGTCGCGATCACCAGCACCGGTGACAGCACATTGGGCAGGATATGGCGCAGCATGATGGTCAGCGGGCTTTGCCCGATGATGCGAGCGGCGGCGACGTAATCCTTGTTCTTCTCAACCAGCGTTGCGCCCCGAACTACCCGAGCAAACTGCACCCAATCGGACAGTCCAATGGCCAGAATCAACACCCAAATCGCCATCTGGTCGCGATACTCCACCGGGGTAATGCCTTTGGCGATCCCAAAGATCAGCATGGCCAGAAGGATCGATGGGAAAGTCAGCTGCACATCCGCCGTGCGCATGATGATGGTTTCGGTCCACCCGCCGAAATACCCCGATAGCAGGCCCAGTATGATCCCAAGAACCATCGCGAACAGAACGGCCGCCACCCCAACGAATAGCGAGATCCGCATTCCGTAGAGGATGGTCGAGAACACATCGCGCCCCTGATCGTCTGTGCCCATTACGAAGGTTTCGCCTGTAAAGGCATTGGGTTCCATCGGCGGGGTGAAGCCATTCATAAGGTTCAGGCTGGCCGGGTCAAACGGGTTTGTCGGCGCAATCAGTGGTGCGAGGATCGTGGCTAGGATCAGGATCAATGCCACCGTCGCCGACACCATGGCGACAGGCGAGCGGCGGAAGGCGTAGAACTGGTCGCTATCCAGAATGCGTTTCACACGGCTCATGCGCTGACCCTCAGGCGCGGGTCGATAAAGGCGTAAAGGATATCGACCGCAAGGTTGATGGTGACAAAGATGACCGAGATCATCATCAAGTATGCTGCCATGACAGGGATATCCACGAATTGGATTGCATTGATGAACAGAAGGCCCAGGCCCGGCCACTGAAACACTGTCTCGGTGATGATGGCAAAGGCGATGATGGCGCCCAGTTGCAGGCCGATAATGGTAATGACCGGGACCATAGTATTCTTCAGCGCATGGCGGAAATTGATGGTCCGGTCACTCAGCCCACGGGCGCGGGCAAAGCGGATATAGTCTTGCCGGAGTACTTCCAGCATTTCGGAGCGCACCAGCCGCATGATGAGGGTCATCTGGTATAAACCCAATGTAATCGCGGGCAGGATCAGCGCCTTGAGGCCACTGCTTGTCAGCAAGCCGGTGCTCCACCAACCCAGGTCTACGACTTCTCCGCGTCCAAAGCTGGGCAGCCAGCCAAGTTCGACCGAGAAGATGTAAATCAACAGGATCCCGATCAGGAACGTCGGCAGGGACACCCCGATCAGAGAGGCTGACATGATGAAATTCGCTGCAAACCCGTCTCGCCGGATTGCGGTGAACACACCCAGCGCGATGCCCAAGACTATGGCAAACACGGCTGAGACCAGCGCCAGTTCCAACGTTGCCGGAGCGCGTTCGGCCAGGATTTCCGCGACCGGACGCCCTTGACGGAAGCTGACGCCGAAATTGCCCTGTACCGCTTCCTGCAGAAACTTCACATATTGCACCGGAAACGGCTGATCGAGCCCCAACTGCGCCCGCAGACGTTCCACATCTTCCATGGTCCGCTCTTGTCCCAGCATATTGTCGATCGGATCGCCGACAAAGCGGAACATGGAAAAGGCGACCAGGCCCACTACGAACAGAACCAGCGCCGACTGAGCCACACGCCTGATAATGTATGACAGCATTTAGTTGACCGTTACCCAGCGCAGAAGGAAGAAGTTGTCGGGCCGTTGTGTCAGCTCGATATTGCTGCGCGCGCCCCAGACCAACGGTTGAACGTATAGCGGTACATAGGCCACCTCGTCGTGCAGGATACCTGCCACCTCGTCCAGCATTGCCTGACGTGTGGGTTCGTCAATCTCGGACTGGATCAGCGGCAGCAATTCATCCACGCGAGCGTTCGAATAGCCGCCAAAATTCCACGAACCCAACTTCTTTTCCTCATTTGGGGTCGAAGCGAGGAAACGCACGGGATGCTCGGCATCGAACGTACCGGGTGACCAACCCAACAGATACATATCAAAATTGTCGGCCCGCAATTCAGGCCAGTAGTTCTGAACCGGCATCGCATCGAGCGTCACGTTCAGCCCGGCCTGAGACAGCATGGCGGTGATCGCCTGGCAAACGGCTTCGTCGTTCAAGTAGCGATTGTTGGGGCACTTAAAGCTGATCTCGGCCCCCTCAGCGCCAGCCTCAGCCAGCAAAGCTTTGGCACTCTCGGGATCGTAGCCATAGGGATCCGCATTCGCAGCCGAATAGCCACGCATCGCAGGACTGACCAACTGGCTCGCCACCTCAGCATTGCCACGCATGATGGTTTGCAGGATAGCGGGAACGTTTACTGCCTTTGCTACCGCCTCGCGGACGCGCACATCTCGGAACAGGTCCGAGCCACCCTGCCCGGCTTCACTCGCGCCTTCCTGCTGATCAAAGCCCAACATGATCACGCGCGCTTCGACGCCCTGAATGACCTTCACATCCGGATTGCCTTGCAACCGAGCCACATCCTGAATTGGGACCGGGTTGATGAAGTCCACATCTCCAGACAACAAAGCCGCCAGAGCGGTCGCCGGGTTTTGGATTGGCACCAGTTCAGCGCGGGTCAGGTTGTGTTCTGCTGTGTCCCACCAGCCGTCAAACGGTTCCAGAACAGTGCGCAGGCCCGGCTCTCGCGCGGTAACTCGGAAAGCACCGGTGCCATTGGCGTTCAGGGTCGCATAGTTGCCCGTTTCTTTGTAAGGCAGTGCTGCGTCGTTTGCCTCAGCCCAACCGCTATCCATGATCATCCAGTTGGCAATGCTGTCCGGGAAAATCGGGTTCGGCGCGGTGGTCATGACATCGACGGTGTAGTCGTCGACCTTCACCACCTCGCTGACGGGCGCGAACCAGCTGCGGGTGTCCGAATTTTCGTCAGACGCCCGCTGGTACGAGAAGATCACGTCATCCGCATTGAATTCAGAACCATCATGAAACGTTACGCCCTCGCGCAGTTTGAACCGCCATCCAGCTCCGTCCCCGATGGTCTCCCAACTCGTGGCCAGCGCCGGTTCAATGGTCATGTCCTTGCCCCGGCGCACAAGCCCTTCGTAGACATTGTTCAAGAAACCTAGAACCGGGGCAGAGTTGACAGCATGAGGATCCATTGTTTGCGGGTCCGTTGTAACGGCAAACGTGAACTCTTCGCCTGCGACGGGCAAGGCAAGCGCGCAGAATAGCGCGGCAGTGGTCAGACGTTTCATGATAGCTCCCACTCTTTGGTGGCGGGCCTCGCATCCCGAGGCCCGGCCACGTTTCTTAGTTCAGGCCAAAATGCTTGACCATAGGCTGATCTTCGGGATCAACGTTGATGTCCAGGTTTTCAGCCATACCCCAGTTCAACACTTGATGGTGGATCGGAATATACAGCTGTTCATCCTGCACCACGCGCCAGATCTCGGCGATAGCCTGATCTCGCGCGACGAGATCTGTGTTCGAGGCCAGCGACTTGATCTTGGCATCCAACTCATCATTGTCATACCCGGTGCCGTTCCATGTTCCAATGTCGCTTTCACGGCCATGGACCAGGAAGTTGAAGATGTATTCCGAGTCATACGTCGGAACGCCCCAGCCCAGCATGTAGAAATCGGTCTTTCCGTCCGTGATCAGCGGGAAATGTTGTGCTTTCGGTTTGGCATCCAGATTCACAGTGATGCCAATCTGACCCAGCATCCCGACAGCGGCCTGACAGATCCCTTCGTCATTGATGTACCGGTCGTTGGGACAATCCAGCCGGATTGAGAAACCGTCCGGATAACCCGCTTCGGCCAAAAGCGCCTTTGCACCTTCAATGTCCGTGCCGCTTTCACTGTCCATCTCGGCAGTCCAGCCGTTCACGAACGGCGGGGCGATCATCCCGGCGGGTTGCGACTGACCGCGCATGACCACCTGTTGGATGGCATCTCGATTGATCGCTTTGGACATGGCCCGACGAACGCGGACGTCGGCAAGTGGGTTCTTGCCATCGACGTTATCCGCCTCGATGTCGTCCGCGCCCTGGTTCATGCCAAAGAAGATCACCCGGTTTTGCGGCGCTTGTTTGACGACCAAACCGTCGACGGCATTCACCCGGTCCAGGTCCTGCACCGGCATATCCTGAAGGAAGTTCACCTCGCCCGACAGCATCGCCGCAACGCGGGTCGCGTCATTCTGGATCGGGGTATAGATGATTTCGCTGATCGCCATCGGGAACTGATCACGCCCCCAATAATCTTCGTTCCGCTCCATCACCGTTTTGACGTCCGGTTCGCGGCTGACCAGTTTGTAGGGGCCGGTTCCATTCACATTGACGGTCGCAAAGGTGATCTCACCGCCTTCAAAATCCTGAACGTTGACCGCGTTATTCGCCTCGGTCCAGCCTTTGTCCATGATGAACAGGTCGGTGAGGTTCGCAGGCAGAATGGGGTTCGGACCGTCCGTCTCGATCTCGATCGTGTGGTCGTCGACAGCGCGTACCTCGACAATCGAATTGATCAGTTCTTTCATGTCCGAGTTAGGCTGCTTCGCACGGTTGATGCTGAACACCACGTCTTCTGCGGTGAAATCGGCGCCGTCATGGAATTTCACGCCCTGACGCAGGTTGAACACCCAGACATTCGGATCGCTCTCGCTGGGGGCCCAATCAGTCGCAAGCGCAGGCTCAAATGCACCGCTCGTATCGCGAATGATCAGAGGTTCATACATCTGGTGGCGCACGGTATGCGTTGGCCCTTCGTTCTGCGAATGCGGGTCAAGCGTCAGCGCATCCCCCGAGCGCGCCCAACGCAGAGTTTCGGCACTGGCCAAAGACGTCGTCGTCATCAACAGCGTCAGTACGAGTATTGGATTTTTCATTATTTTCTCCCATGTTGCAGTCGTTTAACCGCATTGAATTCACGATACTGTGTCGCAAATTTCTGTTAACGTTATGGTTGCGGATAGCATACCAACTGCGAATGCATGTCAATCGTTCAACTCGGTGCTGATTTGCTAAACGTAAGCGACCCGGGATTTTAGAAGGACAGCCACTCTCCCAAAAAACACCGCATCAAGTGTCTATTACTCAGACGAGAGGAACACAAACCGCAATAATCAAGCAGAGGTGGTTCTACTTTTTTGACCATTTTGCAGCCTAGATTAAGGTGTATCTTGGTTTCGTTTCAGGCTGCCGTTTTCTTGGATTCAGGTTTGGTCACATAAGCCTCGTTCGGGGTCAAGATGCCGTGGGTCGAGTGGGGCCGATCAGCGTTGCAATAGTCGATCCAGCGCCCGTTTCCCTCCCGTGCCTCTGAGCCGGTCTCAAACGCGTTCAGGAAAACGCATTCGTATTTCAGCGACCGCCACAGCCGTTCGATCATCCGGTTGTCGACCCGGCTCCGGCGCAGAGCTTCCCTGTTACCGTGAAAAAGTTTCCCGGTTCCACAGTTTAGGGAGTTTTGGGGCGTAACTTATTGATATCATAACATTACCACAAAGGCGCAATCAGGAATTTCCGCCAAAGATGCCGAAATTCACTGTAAACTCCCAGCAATCAGGGAAAACCCGCGCAAAGCAACCCCGCGAAAATACGGAACCGAGACTGGCGTCAGAACCGTGCCATAGTTGTACTTTTTGGAATCTTCCCTGATCGAGGCAGAGCGGCACAGCCCACGGCAATACACACAGAAACCCGTGCCGAAAAAATCAGTGGAGAAAGGCGGGAGTGAGTGGCGGTGCTGTCAGACGAATTCGAACCAGTCTCAGTTTACCGCGAAAACCGCGAACCTATCCGGAACAAAGTTGACGCCACTCGCTAAGAGCGGCGGTGCGTGTCTGCTTGAAGGAGTCTCGGCTGGCTAGCGATCTTTCCTGGTTGAAGTGGTTGTACACGGAGGAATGGACGGAGGCGAATTTCTGTAGACTTCGCATGCGCCTGAAACGCTGCATCGCGCGTTCACGTCGTCGAAACGGCAGGTGCGAATTCTCGACGCGGTTGTTTAGCAACCTGCCCGTCTGTTGTTTTTTGAGAGCACCCAAATCTCTAAGGGCAGCCTTGTAGGAAGCGAAGCGATCTGTGACGATCTCTTCGGCGCAGCCGTGCCGCTTCATCAATTTCTTGAGAAATTTCAGTGCTGCAGCTTTGTTACGGCGCTTCGTTACAACTGCTTCCAGCACCTCGCCTTCGTCATCCACAGCGCGCCAAAGATAATGCCGTTTGCCATTCACTTTCACAAAGACCTCGTCCACGTGCCACTTCCGTTTTGAAAAGGTTCGGAGTTGCTGCACACGCTACCGTCTGATCTCAGCGGCGAACATCGGGCCGAACCTATTCCACCAATAGCGGACTGTCTCATGGCTTACATCAATCCCACGTTCATGCAGGAGATCTTCGACATTCCGAAGCGAGAGTGGAAATCGGATGTACAGCATCACCGCCAGGCGGATGATTTCGGGGCTGGTTTTGAAGTATTTGAAGGAGGCAGGTTTGGTCATTCCTAAATGCTATGCAACCGCCCTGCCCCGCTCAAGCAAAGTTCTTCTGACAAGACCTAACTTCCGTCTTTGAGGTTACTAAAAGTATACTGGTTGATAGATTGCCCCTGCGAGATGTAGGTAACCACCGAAGGCGACCCCCAGGCGCTGTAAACCTGAAACTCTGCTGAAGATCCTGACGACAAGCCAAAAGGTGCTGTCAGACGAATTCGAACCAGTCTCAGTTTGCCGCGGAAACCGCGAACCTATCCGGAACAAAGCTGACGCCACTCGCGTAGAGCGGCGGCGCGGGTCAGCTTGAAGGTGTCTCGACTGGCTAGCGATCTTTCCTGGTTGAAGTGATTGTAGACGGAGGAATGGACGGAGGCGAATTTCTGTAGACTTCGCATGCGCCTGAAACGCTGCATCGCGCGTTCGCGTCGTCGAAACGGCAGGTGTGAATTCTCGGCGCGGTTGTTGAGCCACCTGCCCGTCTGTTGTTTTTCGAACGCGCCTATTTCTCTGAGCGCAGCCTTGTAGGAAGCGAAGCGATCTGTGACGACCTCCTTGGCGCAACCGTGCCGTTTCATCAATTTCCTGAGGAATTTTAGTGCTGCAGCCTTGTTTCGGCGCTTGGTGACAACT